>CAWFKF010000136.1:0-127775 GCA_963816005.1 uncultured Solirubrobacteraceae bacterium
TCGTCGACCTCGACCCCGAGGCGATCACACGGCTCGAGGAGGCGCTGGAGCGGGTCGAGGATGGCCCGCCGCGCGCCCGGGTCCAGGCGCGTCTTGCGGTCGAGCTCTATTACGCGCCCGACCGTACGCGATCAGACCTCCACAGCGCGGCCGCCGTCGCCGCCACGCGGGCGTCAGGCGACACGGGCGCGCTCGCCTCCGCCCTGAGCGCGCGACATGTCGCGCTGTGGCGGCCCGACCGCATCGAGGAGCGGCTTTCGGTCGCTGACGAAGATCATCGCGGCCGCGCGCGGCGCCAGCGACCGCCACGCCGAGCTGCAGGCCCGCAACGGGCCCGCGTTGCCGACCTGTTCGAGCTCGGCGAGATGAGGGCATGGCGTGACGAGACAGCACGGCACGCGCGGCTCGCCGAGGAGCTCCGCCTGCCCGCCTTTCAGTGGTACACACCGCTATGGGCGGCGACAGAAGCGATGCTCGCCGGCCGCTACGAAGACGCAGAACGCCTGAGCGCCGACGCAGAGGATGCGGGCATGCGCGCTGGCGATCGCAACGCGCGCGTATTCGCCGGCATCGTGCGCTTCAGCTCGGCCCTCGAGCGCGAAGCGTTCGACGAAATGGACATCGCGTTCGTCGAGGACAGGATCGCCAACTCGCCGGCTGGCGTCGCCTACCGCGGTGGGTACACCTGGATGCTCGCCGGGCTTGGCGAGACCGAGCGCGCTCGCGAACAGCTCCACGCGGCCATGGAGCTGACCCATGCATTCGACGCGAACTGGCTCTCGTTCCAGGCCGAGCTCGCAGAGGCGAGCGTGCTGCTCGGAGACGCCACGTTCGCAACCACGTTGTACGAGCGGCTCGCGCCGTACGCGGGTCGGCCGGTCACCGCCGGACGCGCGGCCTGCAGCTTCGGAGCGGTCGACCGAACCTTGGGCCGCCTGGCCGACCTGCTCGGCCGCAAGGACCACGCGATACGCCACCTCCAGGATGCGATCCAGCTCAACGACACCTTCGGCTGCGTCGTCTGGCGCACGCGCGCCGAGCGGGACCTGTCCAGGCTCGTTCGCGACGAGCCGCTCGTCGGTCGACCCGCGGACCCGGGCGCACGCCGGATTCATGCCGGGGTCCCGCTGGTGACTGAGAACCGTCGAGAGTCGCTGTGCGCCGACGGTGACGTCCACGGCTCGATGCTTGTGATCACCAGCTGGCCAGTGGACGTCCAGGGTCATCGGCGAGGTAGCGGTTGATCTCGGCCTCGCCGTCCGCGTCGATGACAAGCAGTGCGCGAAGGCGCCCGTCCTCGGTGCCAGCAAGCGCGCCTGCGCACAGGACTACGCCTTTGTCGGCGAGCGCGTCCATGAACGCCGCGTGATCGCTGACGGCAGGCTGCCTCATCGTCTGTTGCCCTTCTGTCCAGCCGGGGCCGGCTTCCCGGATCCTCGAGGCACGCGCATAACAGAGCCTCAGTAACCTGCGCGGTGGCAGCGAAGTAGCCGTCGGAGCGCTCAGAATCATGTGTGCATGACAGATCTCGACGTAAGAGTCCTTGTCGACCGTTATCGAGCCGGGTGGTTTGGTCACGACGTCGACGCGATCATGGCCGTTGTCAGCGATGACATCGTGTTCCACAACGTCACGGCGCAGGAACGTGTCGAGGGCGCAGCGGCATTCCGGGCGCACGTGGCCGCGATTCACGAGCGCTGGCCGGACTTGGCCTTCGAGGAGCACGCGCTGTATCTCACCGCAGATATCGGAGTTGCGGAATGGACTGCTCGGGGGACAGCGCCGGACGGGCGGCGCCTGGAGTGGGACGGACTCGACGTGATCAACTGCCGAGACGGTCAGATCACCCGCAACGCTGTTTATTCCTCCGGGCACGCCCCCCGGGTCCTCGGACCGTAACGACGCGAGCGCTGCGAACTTCGCGATCCGGGACCAACCCGCGCTACGTGGCCCTCGAATCACGCCGGCGGGCCTGCAGACTCGCTCCTACTTCGCGCGAGTACCTGGCGACCGAGGATCGGCAGTGCGCCACCAGCGCTGACTAGTGCCCGGTCACGATTGCGATCCCCCGCTCGCGCTTCCGATCGCAGGGCGATGCGGCCACGGGGACGGCATGGCCCCGGTATTCGTGCACTGCCGCCCCTTCCTAATCCAATCCCTCATCGGATCGGGCGCGAGCCCTGCTTTGACTGCGCGACGGGCATGCCGGGCGTAATGCCGACTTCCCCGCAATGCGCGGCAAAGGCGCACTCTCCGGTCCGCAGCGTTTGCAGTTTCCTGGCTAGCACGCGGGCCGCGACGGTCTCGAGTTCCGCGCATTCCGAGACTGAGTCCGCCGCCGGCGACATGCTCGTCGGGTGACCAAAGCAGGACTGCGGCCCAAGCCGGTTGCGTTCAGCGGTTCCCGTGACTGCTCGACGCCTAACGGGGTAGCGCGGCGAGAGCACGCGACGTGACTGCTCCGTCACGGAGGGAGCAGTCCGCCGACGCAGGCGGCGGAGGCTCGCAACATCGTCCGGAGCGAGCACGTGGTCGGCGGCGAGGCTGGCTACCGCTCGCGCAGGAGAAGCGGGCGTAGCGTCCTCCTATCCGCGCGGAAAACGGGCACGCACCGACGCGACGACGGATAATGGCCCTGTCACGCGAGAGAAGGAGATGTCATGCAGATCGACCACGTTTCGATTCCCGTGACGGACCTCGCCGCCGCGAGAGCGTTCTACGAACAGGCGCTCGCGCCGCTTGGCGTGCAGCTCGTGGCCGAGTTCCCCAGTGGAATCGCGCTCGGGGGCGGTCAGGGGCAGGGGGTGGTCGGGCTACGTCGGGGCACCGAGTACCGCGGCCCCGTGCACGTGGCGCTTTCCACGGACCGCGCAGGAGTGGACGCATTCTACGAGGCTGCGCTCGCAGCGGGCGGCACTGACAACGGCGCGCCGGGCATCCGACCTCACTTCCCGAACTACTACGCCGCCTACGTCCGGGATCCGGACGGGAACAACATCGAAGCGGTCTGCCGCACGGCGTAAGTCCCGCACGCAGCTGCGCTCGCTGGGATGCGGAACGATGCGACGACACTCAGCAGACTCCGCCCACTGGACCGTTCCTGTACGCCACAGGCGACGAAGTGCCCGCCTAAGCGGGCCTCCGTGCCCTAGGCCGAGGAGCTCGTCGCGATCGCCGACCAAGCGCTCGCTCAGCCCGATCCAGGCCAGGCCTTCTGGTGGTGCCTGTGTCGGCGAGATCAGCGCTGACGTCGGCGGCAACGAGCTCGAAGCGGTGATCGGCGCAGTCAGAGAAGCGCGATGCGACCCAGTCGAAGGTCCGGCTGATCTGGTTCCGCCCGCTGTTGCACGGTCCCGCGGCGAACAGCGTGACTGGGTCCTCGTGGGACCAGAGCTCTAGGCGTGGCGCCGACGTCACCGTTGTAAATGGCTTCCTGAGCCCGGAGCTGCGCCGGAACGAAGGTGCCCAGAATGTCATCGAGTTTGCTCATCGGCGCACTGTCGGGAACGCCCGCCGTACGATCATCAGCGCAAACGCGGATTGGCGACTGAGCCCGCCTGTGTGTGATGATCGCCGCGTGGGAGAGGCGCACAACTTGCCAGTCGCGCTCACGCCGCTGATCGGGCGGTCTCGCGAGTTCGATGCGGTCGGCGAGACACTGCGGCGTAGCCGCCTGGTGACGATTACCGGTGCCGGCGGTGCGGGCAAGACCCGGCTCGGGATTGAGCTCGCGCGCCGGCAGATCGGTCGCCGCGCCGATGGTGTGTGGCTCGTCGATCTGACCGCTGCGGCGGATCCTGATCCCGCCGCCGAGGTAGCGCGAACGTTGGCGGTCGGTGGTCGCAGCGGCGCGTCGCCGACGGACTCCCTGCGCGGGTACCTGGCCGATCGCGATGTCCTGCTCGTGCTTGACAACTGCGAGCACGTCATCGATGCGTGCGCTGAACTGACGGCCAGCCTCCTCGGCGCCTGTCCCGGCGTTCACATTCTCGCGACCAGTCGTGAATTCCTCGGCGTGAGCGGCGAGACCGTGTGGCGGCTGGATCCGCTCGAGGCTCACGACGCTCAGCGACTGTTCGTCGAGCGAGCGCGTCAGCGCCGACCCGATTTCCTTCCCGGCGAGCAGACCGAGATGACGATCGCGGTGCTGTGCGCTCGCCTCGATCATCTCCCGTTGGCGATTGAGCTGGCCGCAGCGCGGGTGAGCGTGATGTCCCCGGCAGAGATCCTCGCTGCGCTCGACGCACGGCTCGACCCGCTCGGCGGCACCTGGCGGTCATTTCCCGAGCGCCACCGCACCGTCCGCGCCACGATCGAGTGGAGCCACGCGCTGCTCGACGCCGATGAGCAGCGAGCGTTCCGGTCGCTCGCCGTGTTTGTGGGCGGGTTCGAGGCAGGTGCCGCGCTCGCCGTCGTTCCCGGCCTGACGCTCGACATGTTTCGCGCGTCTGGTCGATAAGTCGATCGTGACGGTCGGCAAGAGCGCTCGCGGGGGGACGCGCTACCGCCTGCTCGAGACGATCCGCGAGTTCGCGCACGAGCGCCTTGCCGAAGCCGGCGAGCTCGAGGCTGCGCGTGCGCATCACCTGCGCCACTTCTCGGTGCCCGAGGATGACGTCATCCGGGACGGATGGCCGTCGCTACGCGCAATCGAGGTGCTCGACCAGTTCGAGCAGGATTACGGCAACGTCGTCGCCGCGCTCGAGTGGGCGGCGACGTCGAGCCCGTATGCCGGCGCCCGTTTGTTGTTCGCGCGGCGTGACCTGTTCCTGATGCTCGGCCAGGCCGACGGGCGCCGTCTCGCCGATCTGCTGCTTGAGCGCTGCCCGGCGCGTGACCCGCCCGGTATCGAGCTGCTCATCACGGCCGGGGTGCTGGCGATGCTCGTTGCCGACGTCCCAGGGGCGAAGCGCGCTCACGAGCGGGCGTACGAGCTCGCCGTCGCGCTCGCCGAGCCGCGGCTCGAGGGCTGGGCGTACTTCTTCCACGGTCTTGCTGACACCCTCGGCGGCGTCGCAGAGGCCGCGCGCCCGAGCCTCATGCGAGCCCGCGAGTTGCTGGAACGCGCGGGCATCCAGATTGGCGCCGCCCACGCGAGCGCGACGCTCGGGCTCACGTATCTCGCCGCGGGCAACACCGCCCACGCCGCGGAGCTTCTCGAACCCGCGCTCGCCGCCCAGACCGCAGCTGGCTATCGCTGGGGGCAGGGTCAGGCGCACCTCTACCTCGGGCTCGTCGGGGACGCCGTCGCGCCGGGATCGACCGCGGCCCTCGCTCACTACCGCGACGCGATTGCGTGCCTGCGCCCGTATCGAGACTCGAGCCTGCTTCCCGTTGCGCTGATCGGCCAGGCGAACGCGCTCGCGCGGCGCGATCCGGTGCGGGCGCTTAGGGTCGTGGCCGCGGCATGGAGCAACCGCAGGCGGATCGGCGGTGAATTCGCGCCGCTGTTCCGTGCATTCGCGGAACGAGCCCGTACGAGGTGCGAGATCGCAATCGGCACCGAGGCCGAGTCGATCTGGGCCCAGGGCTCACGACTCGGTCTCGACGACGCGATCGCGCTCGCGTCCGGCACGCGCAGCCCACGCGCACCGGCACCCGGGGAGCTAAGCGCACGAGAGCTCGAAGTCGTCCGTCTAGTAGTGCTTTTTACCCGAATCGGGTCAAATCCATGCCTCGATCCAGAGATCGCAAAAAACGCCGAAATCACCGCAAGAAAAACCTAGTCGCTATCGGCCTTGCCAACAAGGCGATCGCCGCCGAGCTGCATCTGTCGGTACGGACAGTCGAGAGCCATGTGCGTCATGTGCTCGCCAAGGTCGGCCTCGACAACCGCACCCAGCTCGCGAGCTGGGCGCGCGAGCGGATTCAGTAGCGAACCCGCAATCGCACTGATGACGCCCCACGCGAGCGCACATAACTTTGCCTACGACCCATAGGCAACTGTCCGCAAGAGGAGGACGAGATGTCCACACAGACGCAACCCTTCACGCTGCAACCGGGCGCGGGGAAGCGTGTCCCGACCCTAATCGGAGGGCCGATCACCTTCAAGCTGACCGGGGAGACCTCCGGCGGATCGATGATCATGTTCGAGTCCCGGCCCCCAGCCGGGCAGGGACCGCCGCTGCATCTCCACCAGGATCAGGACGAGTGGCTGTACGTGCTCGACGGCGAGATGCGATTTCGCGTCGACGATGACGTCGTACCCGCACCGCCAGGCTCGTTCGTCTTCATTCCCCGCGGCGTGCCGCACTGCTGGCAAAACGTGGACAGCAGGCAAGGGCTCCTGATCTGCGTAATCGCACCGGCAGGCGTGGAGCGATTCTTCGAACGCTTCGCCGCGCTGCCCGAAACCGAGCGAAATCCCGAGTCGTTCCGCGCCCTCGGACCCGAAGAGGGAATGATCGTCCTCGGACCGCCGCTGGCCCAGTCGCATCCGATCCCCGAACCTGCCAACGCGTAACGCGCACCTGACCAGAACTCGCCGAAACGGTACCGCCGCGCCGTCCTCCTCTGTTCCCGGCACGAGCATCCCGCCCTTGCGAGCGCCGCACCTGAGTTGCGCGCGGAAGGCGAGGCAGGCTGGTGCCAGCGCCGGAGCCGCGGTAGGCCCCCTTGCCGCGCAACTGAGGGAAGTCGGCGGCGGGGTCGAGATGCACGTGGCTTCGCGAACGCGAGTCTCGACGGACAGGAATCAGGGCCGCGGCGCGCCGACTCGCCAGCTGGACGCGGTCGAGGCGCTCGAGCTCGGCCCGGACCACCGGCCTTCGGCGCTGCGCAACGCGCAGGTGATTCATCTCTGTGCAAAATCAAGAGGCCGAACGCCGGCCTTGGCGTTCTCGACCACCGGGCCCGGCGCTCGGCACGACGATTGCTAGGCGGGCGAGCATTTCTTGACGCGGCGGACCAGGGGGCGATGGCGGGCTCGTGGTGAGTCGTTGCAGGATCGTCTCGATCCGATCGTGCAGCAGGTTGTCTTGGTCGAAGACTGCGGTGCGGTCAAGGAGACCGATGCGACGGATCGTGCGCCGGAGCACCAGATCGTCATGAGGCGCGGCCGCCAGGGCGCCGACGAACGAGAACAGCGGATAGCAGCCGTCGCGCCGGCCGATGTCGAGTGGCTCGCCGCTCCAGCGCCGCGCCCGGGCGTCGTCGGTGGCACATGCCAGCGCGTAGCGCTCGCGCGCCTCCGGGCCGGCATCGGCGCGGTAGCGCTCCGCGACCGCCGCTGCGTCTGGGGCTTCGGCCGCCGCACAGCCCAGCGCGTGTGCGTGGGCTAACGAGAACGAAAGGCCGTAGGCGAACGCCGGGTCGGTGTGGCAGAACGCGTCGCCGACCGCGATGATCCCTGCCACACCCGGGTCCCCGGTCCGGTCGACGTTCATCAGCCCACCCATGGGCATCACATCGGTGATCGGCCGACCGTACTCGGCTGAGGTCATGACGTCCAAGGGCCTGATCGCCGCGCAGGCTGCCATCCAGGCCTGTTCATGCCGCAGCACTCGCAGCTGATGGTCAGCGGTCGGTGCGAGGACGATCACCGCGAACGTGCGATTGTCGCCACGGAACGTGTTGAAGCCCATATACCCGAGGTCCCCACGCGGGTTGAGAATCGGCGCGTCGAGGTGCTCAACCCCGTCGGCAAGCTCGAAGTAGCGACAGTAGTAGATGGCTCCGGAATCAGTCGGGTTTCCCGCGTCCCGCGGCCAATCCGGTGGGCAACGGTAGCGACCCAGTGCGTCGACCACCACATCACCATGGACCACTTCGCCGTCGTTCACCGCGACACCGGCCGCACACGAAGCTCCATTCCCACTCCTCAGCAGTCCTGCCAGCCGAACGCCGGGGCGTAGCTCAACCGCGGGCTCAGCGGCTGCGGCACGCCGCAGCGCCCACTCGATCACCGGCCGCCGGACCCAGAAGTACACGAGGTCCTCATCACCCGGCTCAGGTACGCCGCGGAGCTTCAGGGCGAGATCCTGCGGATCTGCCCCCGCTTCGACAAGCATCTCCAGAACATCCGGAGCCCACTCTCCCAGCAACCGCCGTCCGCGGGGGAGAAACGCGTGGGGCTGAAAGTAGTGCGGAATCCCCCGTCGCTCGAGATCGAAAGCCTCGCTCGGCGATCCACCTGGATCGACGAGATCACGCTCCAGCACCACCGCGTGATGACCTGCTCGCGCGACCGCCAGCGCGGCCGCGAGCCCCGCAACGCCGCCCCCGGCGACGACGAATTTCATGGGCGCAAGCTAGCGACGGCAGCATCACGAGGCAAGCGGGCACGCGCACAGCGCCGTCGAGAACCTCGCATCGCTCCAGCAATGCGGCAGTCAGGATGCCTGCGCTGATCCGAACGCAGGACCCGCCCCCCGATCGCCCAGAGACGGGCAACTCGCCACAAACGCGCATCGGGTGCTTGCCGCCTTCGTGCTAGCGCCCTGATCGAAGCAGTAGTCCGCGCGGGGGCATCCATGCTGGTCCCAAGGTGGCGACGAACGCCGCCGACCGCCGGATCGCGTGCTGCTATCGCCCACATCCAACCGTGCGCGACCTGGGCGCGGCACGACTGCTTCGGCTCTCGCGGCTGCTCGGGCCGCGCTATCGCAACGCCACGGTTGGGATAGTCGCGCCGACCCCCCGTGGCCGTGACCGCCGGCGACCACCGAACTGTGTGCTCCCCACAACCGGCGGCTGCTGACAGACGACCGCGGATTCGCGGCGTCGCGCCTCTCCGACGGACGAATCTCGCACGGCCGGCGACGCCGATCTCGCTCTGCTGCTTCTCGTTCGGTTGCGGAGTCGTGCCCGACGACGATGTCCGACTCCGCGACCGTCGGCAGAGATGTGCTAATCGTACGACCCGAGGGTGTCGACGGACGCGCGAGAGTCGCTGCTGGCGGCGTCCTTATGGATGCTGGCCGAGGAGCCTGATGTCGATCCGGCGAGGGTCCCAGAGGCGACTGGGGCGCCCATCGGCGGTCATCGCCGGCGCGACCGTAACCGACTCGACGGTGTCGGTGATCAGCCGTCGCCAAGCCGCTAACCGCTTCGCCGGTTCACGCAGTCTGTCGATGTCGTCAGGACCGATGACATTGCTCTCGCCCCCATCGCCGAGTCGGGCCCGGACGGTGTGCGCGTCATCGAGCGCCGCGGTCAGCTTCTCCAAGGTCTCCTGGCTCGCCGGCCGGCCCAACAATCCAAGCTCGCCGAGCTGCCGGATCGTGTCATCGAGATCCGCGTTGGCGCGTTCGATCGCCTCGTCCGCCACGCGGATCTGCTGCCTGCGCGACGCGCGTCCGTGCGCGTCGGCCGTGGCCCAGTACGCCCGGACCGCGTCCAGCACCATCTCCTCGACCCGGTCGGCCTTGACCGCCGCTCGTTGCTGGCACCGGTTCGCGCTCGTGTCGCCGCAGCGGTAGCTGCCGCTGTCGGAGTTGATCACCATCCGCGAGGCGCACGTCCCCCAGCGCAGCACCCCCAGGCGGGCCAGCAGCCGCTCTGACTTGGCCTGGCGCCCGCGCGAGACCGTCCGCCGCGCCACCCGCTCAAACAGCCCGCGATCCTTCACGATCGCCTCATGAGCCCGCGGGTTGTGCAACTCGCCGAAGTGGACCTCGCCCAGATACATCCGACAGCGCAACATCCACGCCACACCCGAAAGCGCACGCTCGATCCCATTCTCGGCCAGCAACGCCTGGATCTCCACCAGCGACGCCCCGCGGTCACGGCGCTTGAACGCCTGCACCACGACCTTCGCCGCCGCGGGCTCCACCGTCAGCACGCCGTCCTCCCCGCGCACATACCCGACCGGGACCTTCGGGTGCGGATAGACACCCCGCGCCACCGCCCGCGCCTGAGCCGCCGTGACCTTCTCCCCCGTGATCTCAGCAAAATATTGGAACACCGACCCGAGCATGTTCGTCGACAGGCGCTGCGCCGCCGTCCCGTTCGTCAGCTTGCCGTGATCGAGCGCAAAGATCTCCCCGCCCGCCCTCTCCACCCGCTCGATCACCTCCAACTGAACCTTGAGCGAACGCACCAGCCGATCGAAATACGCCACCACAAGCTGGTCCGCCTGGCCAGCCTCGATCATCTCAATCGCCACCAACAGCCCCGGGCGCCTGGACAGCGGCAGCCTGCCGCTCACATCGATCTCCGGAATCGGCGAGGCAACAAGCCGCTCACCACGATCCCTCGCCCACCGCCTCGCGGCCTCGATCTGCACCTCGGGCGAGTGAAAGCGCTCGTCCTCCCGATCGCCCTTCTCACTCACCCGGACGACCACGACATCTCTCGGCTTCGACATACGACCCCTCTCGACCGGACACTAACGCCCTTTAGGCGCCTAGGACCCGATCGGCGAGAAGGCACGCGCGGTCAAGGCGCGCCACGTGGGCGTGTGCCGTGGCTGCGGCGCGTACACGCAGGCGCGCAACGGCAAAGGCGACGCCTACGCGTACTGCAAGCGCTGCCATCCCGGTGCGATCCAGCGGCGCTGGACGCGGGAGCTGCTGATCTCGGCGATGCTGGAGTGGCGCGAGCGCTACGGCCGATGGCCGTCGTCCTACGACTGGTCGCGCACCCACGCCCACCGACGCGGCGAGCACGCACTGCGGCGTCTGGGGGCGGGGCACTGGCCGTCGGCTAGCGTGGTCAACGCCATTTTCGGAACTTGGGCTGTCGCGCGTGAGGCTGCGGAGCAGACGGGTGCCGGCGACAGACGCCCACGTGCGCCATACGATCGTGCTTCACGAACTACTTGACCGTGTCCGAGCAAGGCCAGACGAACCGCTGGGAGCCGTGGCAGCGGCTGATCGACTCGATCGGCCCCTATTACCGGATGCAGCTGTTCGCCGCGCGGGACGGGCGAGGGAGGAGCTGTGTGGCCTGGACGAGGAGCAGCTTGCGGCGATCGCCGCGGAGGGCGCGCGGTTGCGGGCTCGCTTGACGAGGAGGGCGCGCGCCTAACGGTCACCTTGACCGAGGATCGGGAACGGCATTCGCGACTCGCGGGAGACCTGCAGCGCGAGGCTGAGCTGCTGCTTCGGCGGCAGCGGTGGGCGCTGGCTTCGCGGCGACGGCGGCAGGCGCGAGCCGATGCGTCCGAGCAAGTCGATCGGGCCGAGGAGCACCGACGGCAGGCGGCTCATGCACACGAGCGGCTGCGCGAGCTCGGCAAGAGCGGCCGGCACCTGCACCCATGGTTCGAGCGCCACCAGGAGGTCCTCGCGCGTGGGATGGCCGCAGAGCTCACGCTCGACGCAGCGCACAGTGCTGTCTACCACGTCCTCGGAGCGCCCGGGATCGCGTCGTTCACCGCCGCCTGCCTCACCGCCGACCGGGCGATCGATCTCGGCCGCCTCGAACGGCTCGTCGCGAAGGACGGCGAGCCCCGGCAGCGGCTGCTGTTCGAGGTGGCAGCCGAGCTGTATGGCCGCGAGCAGGGAGTCTCGCTGAGCGAGCTGCTCGCAGAGCTGGACGGCGAAGACCTCGATCGCGTGCTCTACGCAATGGCCGTGCTCAAGGGCCGCCGAAGCACAAGCTCGGGATGGCCCGACGATCTCTGGATACGCGCCTCAGAACCCGAGTAGCAGCACGCGTGCCGGCGATCGGTTTGCGACCGCGACTGTGGCGCTCCGCTGCCGAGGCCCCGCGGTCCGCGTGTTGCGCGTCGCACGGGCGGGGTGTTTCGATGCCGACGACATACCTGAAGTCCACAGGAATCCCGTTGCTCTGCGCCCGAGCCGCGTTGGCGCAGGACGACCGCCACGCAGATCCAGCGGAGCAGACATGACCATGAGTCAGCACCACACCGAATCAGCGATCGACACGGCGGTGGAAGATCGGGTCCTCACCGACGGCGACGTCGAGGCGATCGCGGAGGCAACGGCGGCAAGGCTCGCTGAGATCGTCAGCGCGTCGCCCGGGACGTTCGCGCTGGTCGATGCGCGGCAACTTGCGCGTGACCTTGGCGTATCCCTCGACTACGTGTATGCCCATGCGTCCGAGCTCGGCGCGATGCGCCTCGGCTCCGGGCCCAAGGCACGCATCCGCTTCGATCTCGACCGCGCGCGCCAGGCGCTTGAGGCCAGGGCAGGGAGATTCAACGGCAGGCGTCGGAGGTAGCAGGTGGCGGATCGTCGGCAGCGCTCCGCTCGTCAGGGCTGGACGCGGTGGTCTCAGGCAAACGGTCCAATGTGCTTGATCGGGCGAATGACCGTGGCAGTGCGTGTGCGACGATGAAGACTCGTGCCACGGTCCCGGTAGCGGGCGAGCGCGCCGGCACCAGCAACCGCCCGAGCGATGTCCATGCAGCGCGAGATCCAACGGAGCTTTCTCTGATGCCCCGGCCGACGCAGGGTTACGTCGTCGAGCGCCCGTGGGCGGACGGGAAGACGGTCAGCTACGGCGCGCAGGTGCGCGCCTACGGCCGCTACGAGAAGGTCACGTTCGGCACCAACAAGCAGGGCTGGAACCGGACGCGGGCTGAGCTGGAGACCGAACGGATCATGCAGCAGATCGAGCGAGGGACATGGGTTCCGCCGCGGCTTCAGCCGCGCGAGGACCGGCTCGAGGAGGCGATGGCGGCGCTCGGCGTGCAGGTGGACGAGACCTTCCGCGTGTTTTCCAAGCGGTGGTGGCGGTCAAAGCAGCTCGGCCTCGACGAGGACACGGTCAACGACTATGAGTGGAGGCTCGGCTACCTGGAGCGGTTCTTCGGCCGCTACCGACTGGGCGAGATCACACCGAGGCTGGTCGACCGATTCCGGGATGAGCTCCACGAGCAGGCCGAGACGATCCGCCGAGCTCGGGAGCGTGCCCGCACCGAGACGGGGCGGCGTCCGCTGATGGAGACCGTGACCGACAAGCGCGGGCGGACCTACGAGCGCCGGCGCCGGCCGCTGTCGAATACGTCGATCAACGCGATGATCACGCTGCTCGGGCAGATTCTTCAGCAGGCGGTCGACTACGAGCTGATCGCTCGAAACCCGGTGCGCGTCGGCGGCCGCTCGGCGCGGTTCCTCAAGCGCGCGCGCCCGAATCGCAGCTTCCTCGAAGTTGACGAGTTCCACGCGCTGCTCGACGCCGCGGGCGAGCTCGAGGCGGAGGCCCGAAAGGACTTCAAGGGCCTCGGTCGCCGCGCGATGCTCGCCACCCTTGGGCTTGCGGGGTTTCGGATCAGCGAGCTGATGGACCTGCGCGTCGCGCAGGTGGATCTGATCCGCAGTCGCTTCAAGCTTGCGGACGCCAAGACCGAGGCTGGTGTGCGGGAGGTCGAGATCACGCTCTACCTCCGAGACGAGCTGCTCCAGCACGCGATGGACCGCCGGGCTCGCGGCCTGCCGTTTGGCCCGTCGGACCACTTCTTCGGCACGGCGACCGGCAGGCGGCGCGACCCCGATCGGTTCCGCGACCGCATCCTCGCTCGCGCGGTCGAGCGAGCGAACTCAAACCGCGCGCAGAGCGGCCTGGCGCCGCTGCCCGAGATCACGCCGCACTCGCTGCGGCGTACCTGGGCGACGTTCGCGGCGATGATAGGCCGTGACCCGAAGTGGATCGCTGCCCAGATCGGGCATGTCAGCCCCTCGTTCACGTTCTCGGTCTACCAGCAGGTTGCAACGCGGCGGTACATCGACGAGCAGGCCGTTTGGACGCTGATGCGGTTCGCCGATGAGCCCGCAGAGCGCGCCACGAGTCGGCAGATCACGCGGCTGGCGAGCGGGGACTCTCGCGGCTCTCACAACGTTGAGAAGGGCGAGTTCGATCGAGCGGTCGAGCAGCTGGGCTACACCGACGAGGATGGCGAGGCGGCCGAGTGACGCCTAGGGTTTAACGCCGTGATTAACGCCGCAAGCCGATTCCATGCTACGGACCCCGGTCGGCGTGACTTCGAGATCACCAAAAACATCATAATTAGCAGGACTTTCGTGATGGGCACGGCTGGGTTCGAACCAGCGACCTCTCGCGTGTGAAGCGAGCGCTCTCCCACTGAGCTACGCGCCCCGTCGAAGCTGATGCTACTGCTCGCGCGCTCGCGCTCGCGCGGGCGCGCCGCGTCTCGGCGATGCCGGCGGGCGCGGCTGACGCGGGCGCGCCGCATCTCGGCGACGCGCAGGGATTCCGGCGGCCGCGGCTGGCGAGCCTGACCTTCCTACCTGCCCCGCACAGCGCCGTGCCGCTGCGGGTCTACGGGTAGGGCGCCCCGTCAGGGAGCGGACGGTGCGAACCGGGGCACTAAACCCCGGGCACTCCCGCGCCGATATCAGGACCAGGGGCGAGGCAGGGAAGAGCGTCTTAAGGGACGGCCGAGACGCCACGTGCCCGGCGAGTCATCGCGGCAGCAGACCCGGCTGCTGCCGCGATGGCAGCCGGTAGCGCTCCCGCTCCCCACGCGTTACAGCCGGATCACGTTCCCGGCGTCTAGGCCGCGGGTGACGCCGCGCAGGTCGACGAACAGTGACGCCTCGTCGGCCAGAGCGCGGTAGTCGATTCCCGGATGCGCGGTGACCAGCACGACGGCATCGGCATCGCTCACCGCCTCGTCCAGCGGCACGCTGCGCAGGCCGAACTCCTCGAGCTCAGGCACGAACGGATCGTGATAGGAGAGCGCCCCAGCGCGGTCGCCGAGCACCTTCATGATCCGCAGCGCCGGGGACTCGCGAATGTCGCCGACGCCGCCCTTGTAGCTGACGCCGAGGATCGCGATCTGCGAGCCCTTGACCGGCTTGGAGACGTCGTTGAGCGCCCGCTCGATCCGCTCCACGCAGAAGTACGGCATCTGCTGGTTCATCTTGCCGGCCAGCTCGATGAACTCGGTCGAGAGCTCGAACTCGCGCGCGCGCCAGGTCAGATAGAAGGGGTCGACGGGGAGGCAGTGCCCGCCCATGCCGGGACCGGGCTCGAAGCGCATGAACCCGTACGGCTTGGTGGCGGCCGCGTCGACGACCTCCCAGATGTCGATCCCCATCCGGTCGGCGAGGACCGCGATCTCGTTGACCAGCGCGATGTTCACCGACCGGAAGATGTTCTCCAGCAGCTTGGTCAGCTCGGCCGCCTCGGGGGTCGAGACGGGCACGATCCGGTCGCACACGCGGCTGTAGAGCTCCTCGGCCCGCCGGGCGCACTCGGGGGTCATGCCGCCCAGCACCTTGGGCGTGTTCTTGAGTGTGTAGTCGGTGCGTCCCGGGTCGACGCGCTCGGGCGAGAACGCGACGTTCAGCCCCTCGCCGACCCGCAGCCCCGACTCCTCGAGCAGCGGCACCAGGCGCTCACGCGTGGTGCCGGGATAGGTCGTCGACTCGAGCACCACCAGCTGCCCGCTCTGGAGCACGGCCGTGAGGCTTCGCGCCGCCGACGTCAGCGGGCCCAGGTCGGGCTCGCGGTTGCGGGTCAGGGGGGTCGGCACGCAGATGAGCACCGCGTCCGCGCGGGCCAGCGGCGCGAACTTGGTGCTCGCCTCGATCAACCCGAGCACCCCGGCCAGCCGGTCGGAGGGGATGTCCTCGATATACGACTCGCCGCGCTTGATCGCCTCGACCTTGCGCTCGTCCACGTCCACGGCGACGACGCGCTCACCGGCCTCGGCGAAGGCGACCACCAATGGCAGGCCCACGTAACCGAGGCCGATGACTCCAACCGTCATGGGCGATGACTGTAGCGCCGGGCTCGCGCGCACGTGCGCACGCTGGCCGAAACTACTAGCAGCGGATCGCCGTGCAATTCCGGTGGATCATTGCGGTGGGACCCACTAGCATGGCTGGTGGATCGTGCTAGGCGGGGAGATAGCGGTGCCCTGAACCCGTAATCCGCTCTAGCGGGGCCGAATTCCCTCTCGAGGGGCACAGGCCCCGGGGTCAGCGCCGCGTTTCAAGGCGATGATGGTCCGGTCCCGCCGCGATGGAGACCCGTGAACCAGGTCAGGTCCGGAAGGAAGCAGCCTTAAGCGGTCACCTCCAGGCGCTGTGGGGACGCCGAACCGGAGCCGAGAAGTGGTGGCAGCGCCCCGGGTACCGGCTTCGACGGAGGGTGCACGATCCACTATTCGCGGCCGCTCGGGCCCGTCCGGTGGGCTGCCCCGACCCCCGCCGACGGCGTCACTAGACTCGGAATCCTTGTCGACCGGACCCTCGCTCTACCGCCGCCATCGACCCCGGACGTTTGCCGACGTCGTGGGTCAGGAGCACGTCGTGCGCACGCTGCGCAACGCCGTCGAGCAGGGCAAGGTCCACCACGCGTACCTGTTCGTCGGCTCGCGCGGAACCGGCAAGACCTCGATGGCCAAGATCCTCGCCGCGTGCCTGAACTGCGAGCGCGGGCCGACGATCGAGCCGTGCGGACAGTGCGAGTCGTGCACCTCGATTGCCAGCGCCACCTCGCTCGACGTGATCGAGATGGATGCCGCCTCCAACAACTCGGTCGATGACATCCGCGAGCTGCGGGAGAAGGTCGCCTACGCGCCGGTCTCGGGCCGCCACAAGGTCTACATCCTGGACGAGGCGCACATGCTCTCCTCCCAGGCCTGGAACGCGTTCCTGAAGACACTCGAAGAGCCGCCGCCGCGGACCATCTTCGTGCTCGCGACGACAGAGGCCCAGAAGGTCCTGCCGACCGTGGTCGACCGCTGCCACCGCTTCGACTTCGGGCGTCCGACGGTCGAGCAGGTCGTGGCCGTGCTGGCCCGGGTCGCCGCCGAGGAGCAGATCAGGATCGAGGATGCGGCGCTCGCGCTCGTCGCCCGCCACGCCACCGGAAGCTTCCGCGACGCGCTCGGCACGCTCGAGCAGCTCGTCACCTACGCGGGCGAGGAGGAGATCACGTCCGCCGACGTGCTCGCGGTGCTCGGGGTCGCCGACTCCGAGCAGCTGTTCGCCGCGGTCGAGGCGATCGTCGCCGGAGAACCGGCCGAGGCGATGCGCGCCGCCGCACGGCTGGCCGAATCGGGCCGCGACCCCGGCCACGTCTTGCGCGACCTCGAGATCCACGGCCGCGAGCTCCTCGCCGTCCAAGTGCTGGATGAGGTCCCCGCGGAGCTCCGGGTCACGCCCGAGCGCGACCGGCGGCTGGCCGAGCAGGCCCAGGCCCTGTCGCGCACCGACGCCGTGCGGCTGCTCGACCTCGTTTCGGGCGCGCTCGAGGCGACCACCAACGGCGCCCAGGCCCGGATCCAGCTCGAGCTCGTGCTCGTGAAGGCGGCCGCTCCGGAGCTCGACCCCTCCACCCAGGCGCTGCAAGCCCGGATCGAGCGCCTCGAGGCCGGCGAGCGCCCCGCGGGCTCGCTGCGCTCGGTGACCGTGGCCGTCCCACCCGAGCCGGTGCCCACGCCCGAACCCGACGCTGCTCCTGCGCCCGCGCCCGCGCCCGTGCCGGCGCCCGCGCCGCCCCGGCCCGCACCCCCGACGTCCGGGGGCTCCGCGCCGGCCCAGGCCGCCACCGCCGAGGCGACGGTCGTGGCCGCGACCGACGAGCAGGGCGCCGTTGCGCTGGAGGTGAAGACCGCGGCCGAGCTGTGGCCGGCGGTCGTCGACACCGTCCGGGAGGGCAATGCGATGCTCGCCGCGCTTCTGGCCGACGCCCGACCGGTGGTCGTGACCGAGCGCGAGCTCACGCTGGCGTTCCCGACCGGGGCCGCCTTCCTCAAGCGCAAGGCCGAGCAGGACGACCACCGCCGCGTCACCGCCGAGGCGCTCCGGTCGGTCACCGGCCACACGCTGGTGCTCCGCTACGAGCTGCGCGATGAGGAGGAGCAGGCCGCCGACCCGGCGGAGGCCGTGCTCACCGGAGAGGAGCTCGTGCAACGCTTCATGGAGGAGTTCAACGCCGAGGAGCTCCTCGACGACCCCGATCAACCCGAGGACAAGTAGACGCTCATGCCCCAGCCGAACATGCAGCAGATGCTCAAGCAGGTCCAGAAGATGCAGGAGGACATGATGGCCGCTCAGGAGTCGCTCAAGGACGAGGTCGTCGACGCGTCGGCCGGAGGCGGGGTGGTCACCGTGCAGGTGACCGGAGATCTGCACCTGAAGTCGATCACGATCGATCCCGAGGCGGTCGACCCCGAGGACGTGGAGCTGCTCCAGGACATGGTCCTGGCTGCCGTCAACGAGGGGATGCGCGCCGCCCAGGAGCTGGCCTCGTCCAAGCTTGGCGGGATCGCCGGGGGCCTCGGAGGCCTGGGGGGCCTTGGTCTACCCGGCCTCTAACAGATTGATGGGCCGTGCTCCGCACGGCTGTTTGCCGGCCGGAAGGGCGCCGCGGGCGCCGGTGCTGTGACCATGTACGCCCCTCCCGTACAACGGCTGATCACCGAGCTCTCGAAGCTCCCCGGCGTCGGCGGCCGGACCGCGCAGCGGCTCGCCTTCCACCTGCTGCGCGCGTCCGAGGACGACGCCTTCGCGCTCGCCGACGCGATCCGCGAGGTCAAGGAGCGGATCGGCCTGTGCGAGGTGTGCTTCAACCTCGCCGACGCTCCCCGGTGCCGGATCTGTACCGACGAGCGCCGTGATCCCGAGCTGATCTGCGTCGTCGAGGAGCCCTCCGACGTGATCTCGATCGAGCGCACGCACGAGTTCCGCGGCCGCTACCACGTGCTCGGGGGCGCTCTGTCCCCGATCGACGGCATCGACGCCGAGGATCTGAAGATCGCCGAGCTCTACGAGCGCATCGAGGTCGGCGGCATCCGCGAGATCGTGATCGCCACCAACCCCACGACCACCGGCGAGGCGACCGCGCACCACATCGCCGGCGGCGTCCGCGAGCGCAGCCCCGAGATCGCCGTCACCCGTCTGGCCAGCGGCCTCCCCGTCGGCGCCGACCTCGAGTACGCCGACGAGCTCACGCTCGGCCGGGCGTTCGCGGGGCGGAGGGCGGTGTAGGGGGCGTCGGTCTGCCGCGAAGGGGCGGCGGCAGGGTGGACGTCCCCGCGGGGGATCGAGAGGCCCCCCCGCGAATCCCGCCACCATCCCCCAACCCGCCGACCTCGTACCCTTGCACGTCGTGCCTGGAACCGTGGTGATGAAGTTCGGCGGGACGTCGGTCGCGGATGCCGACCGGATCAAGCGTGCCGCGCGCCGGATCGTGGCCCAGCGGGAGGCTGGGCGGCGGGTCGTCGCGGTGCTGTCGGCGCGGGGGAAGACGACGGATGAGCTGATCGCGATGGCCGAGGAGGTCTCGCCGCACCCCGATCGCCGGGAGATGGACATGCTGCTGTCGACCGGGGAGCGAATCTCATGCGCGCTGTGCGCGATGGCGATCAACGACCTGGGGCATCGGGCGATCTCGCTGACCGGCTCGCAGGCCGGGATCGTGACCGACACCTCGCACACGAAGGCGCGGATCCTCGACGTGCGGGCGGATCGCATCCGCGAGGCGCTGGACGCGGACCTGATCGTGCTGGTGGCCGGGTTCCAGGGCGTGTCGACGAGCCGCGACGTGACCACGCTCGGACGGGGTGGCTCGGACACGACGGCCGTCGCGCTGGCCGCGGCGATACATGCCGAGGTGTGCGAGATCTACACGGACGTGCGGGGCGTCTACAGCGCCGATCCGCGGCTCGTGCCCGAGGCCCGTAAGCTGCCGATGGTCAGCTTCGAGGAGATGCTGGAGATGTCGGCGTCGGGGGCCAAGGTGCTGCAGCTGCGCTCGGTCGAATACGCGCGCAACCACGGCGTCAAGATCCACTGTCGGGCCAGCTTTGAGGACGGTCCGGGTACCGTTGTGGTCGGAGAAGAAGACACGATGGAACATCCACTCATCACCGCCGTCACCCACGCGACCGACGAGGCGCGGATCACGCTGCTCGGTGTGCCGGACCGGCCGGGCGCCGCGGCGGCCATCTTCGGCGCCCTCGCCGACGCCGGCTGCAACGTCGACACGATCATCCAGAACGAGCCGCTCGAGGAAGGCCGCGACGCTGAGGTCTCGTTCACGCTGCCCATGGAGGACCTGGCCGCAGCCGAGGGCGCGCTCGAGCTGGTCACGCGCGACCTGGGCATCGCGCGCGTGGACACCGATCACGAGATCGGCAAGGTGTCGATCATCGGCGCCGGCATGCGCTCGCACCCGGGCGTCGCGGCGAAGGTGTTCACCACGCTGGCCGGCGAGGGGATCAACATCGAGATGATCTCGACCTCGCCGATCAAGATCTCGTGCGTGATCCGCGCCGACGCCGTCCCCCAGGCCGTCCGGGCGCTGCACTCCGCGTTCGAGCTCGGCGCCGGCGAGATCAAGCAGGAGGAGGGCGCGCGATGAGCGATCCGCGCGTGGCCGTCGTGGGCGCCACCGGCGCCGTCGGCACGACGATGCTCGAGCTGCTGCGCGAGCGCCGCTTCGCGGCTTCCGAGATCGTCCCCTTCGCCTCGGAGCGCTCCGCCGGGCGCGAGCTCGACGGCCTCACGGTCCGCCCGCTCGCCGAGGAGGAGATCGGCGGCTTCGACCTGGCGCTGTTCTCGGCCGGCTCGTCGGTGTCGCGCGCGTGGGCGCCCAAGTTCGTGGCCGAGGGCGCGGTCGTGGTCGACAACTCCTCGTGCTGGCGGATGGATCCCGAGGTGGCGCTGGTGGTCGCCGAGGTGAACCCCGAGGCGCTCGACTCGCACAACGGCATCATCGCCAATCCCAACTGCTCCGCCATGCAGGCGCTGGTGGTCCTGAAGCCGATCGAGGACGCGGCCGGGCTCGAGCGGATCGTGTTCAGCTCCTACCAGTCGACCTCGGGGACCGGCGCCCGCGCGGTCGAGGAGCTCAAGGACCAGTCGCACGCGATCCTGCACGGGATGGAGCCGCCGGCGCCCGAGATCTACCCGCATCGGATCGCGTTCAACGTGCTGCCGCAGGTGGAGACGTTCAAGGACGGTGACGACTACACGACCGAGGAGCGCAAGGTGATCGCCGAGAGCCGCAAGATCCTCGGCCTGCCGGAGTTGAGGATCACCGCGACCTGCGCCCGCGTTCCCGTCCTCAACTGCCATTCCGAGTCGCTCAACGTCGAGACGCGCACCGACCTCTCGCCCGAGCAGTGCCGCGAGCTGCTCGCCGCCGCGCCGGGCGTGATCGTGGTCGACGAGCCCGCCGCGGGCCGCTACCCGCTGGCCTCCGAGGCGGCCGGGCGCGACGAGGTGCTCGTCGGCCGGATCCGCCGCGACGAGTCCAACCCGCGTACGCTCAACATGTGGGTGGTCGGCGACAACCTGCGCAAGGGCGCCGCCACCAACGCGATCCAGATCGCCGAGCTGCTGATCGAGCGTCGGCTGCTCGGTCGGGCCCGGGCCGCGGCCTAGGCGCCGGCTCAGCGCCGCGCCCGTAGCTCGCGCCGCGTGTTGACGCCGAGCTTGCGATAGATCCGCCGCGCGTGGGTGCGGACCGTCTCGATCCCCACGTGGAGCGTGGCGGCGATCTCGGCGTTGGAGCGGCCCATCTGCAGCAGCTCGAGCACGTCGGCCTCGCGCGGGGTCAGCAGGTCGGGCCCGTCGGGCGCATGGTCGCGTGCGCCGCCGGGCGGCATCACGTGGAGTCCGCGTGAGGCGAGATGGATCGCGTTGAGGATGTCGCGGGCCTGGGTCCCCTTGGCCAGGCACGCGGTCGCCCCGAAGGCGAGCATCTGACGGCACTCGGCCGGCGTGGGCCGGTTGGCCAGGACCACGAGCCGAGTCGCGGGATGGGCGTGGTGCAGATCGCGCAGCTCGGCGGCGCTGCTCAGCGACCCGAAATTGAGAATCGCCACGCTCGGCCGGTACGCGCCCAACGCCGAGGAGATCTGCTCGTGGGGCACGTTCGCGGCCACGAGCACGAGGCTTTCGTCCTCGTCGATCAGCGCTTGGAGGCCGCGGCTGACGACGTCCTCGAAGCGGGCGACGGCGACGGAGATGGGGGGACGGTTGACCATGCGTGGCTCTCACGGCTCCGGTCGCCTCCGCAGCGCGCACTCAGAGTATCGGCAAATCACGGGAAAGGGTGAGTCGCACCTAACCCGTTCTGGACCGCGGCGTCCCCCCAAGATCACCCGCGAGAGGGGACGACGGCGGCCTCGCCGCCCGCCACCATGCTGTGCGAGCTTGTCGCTGGGAGGCAGGAGCTGGGAGGCAAGACAGCCGAGGACGGGGGCGACCTCAGCGGCGGCCAAGGGGCAAACAGCAGGGGGTTGGGGCGGTGAGCGGGGTCCCGGAGGCGGGCCCCGCTCCCGCGGCTTGCGGCGGCTCGGCGTCCGCGGCGCCCCGGCGACCGAAGGCCGTCCCCAGGGCGCGTCGCAGGCCGGCGATCAAGCCCCCGCGCTGGCCACCACCGAGGTTGACCAATCGATCACCTTGGTTGGCCGCACGATGTGCTTGTTCATCCCGAGCTCCTTGGCGGAGAGCCCGAGCGCCAGCCCGACGAGCTGCGGCAGGTGCAGGACCGGCATCCCGAGCTCACGTCCGGAGATCTTGGCCGCCGCGGGCTGCTGCAGATCGAGGTTCAGGTGACAGAGCGGGCACGGCACCACGAGGCAGTCGGCCTCGGCGTCGATCGCGTCGCCGAGGTGGCGGCCGGCCATTGTCAGCGATGCCTTCTTGTTCATGGTCACGATCGGGAAGCCGCAGCACTTGTACACGCCGGCGTAGTCGATAACGGTTCCGCCGAGGGCCTCGATGACCATGTGCAGGTAGCGGTCGCGCGGGTTCTCGGAGTCGATCCCGAGACGCTCCATTGGGCGCACGATGTAGCAGCCGTAGAACGGCCCTACACGGAGGTCGGTGAGTGGCTTCTTGACCTTCGCCGCGAGCGTGTCGAGCCCGATCTCCTCCACCAGCAGCCACAGGAAGTTCTTGTTGGTCAGGCCCCTCTCGTAGCGCAGGCCCTCGTCGCTCAGCGTCTGGTTGACGTGATCGCGGTACTCGGTGTTGGCGTCGAGGCGCTCCTGGCACTCCGACTGCGCGCCCTGGCAGGTCGAGCAGATATTCATCATCAGCTCGCCGTCGGTCTGCTGGGCCAGCGCGAACGTGCGCGCGTTGAGCGTGTCGGCCAGCTCCTGGTTGTGCTCGGCGATGACGCCGGCGCCGCAGCAGGAGGCGCGATCGAGCTCGATCAGCTCGAGGTCGAGGAGGGGGGCGACCTTGGCCATCGATCCGTGCAACTCGGGCGTGAACCCACGGCTCACGCATCCTGGCCAGTAGGCGACCTTCATGCGGACTCGCTTTCAGTGGGGGTCTCGGCAGCTGTGGCTGGGGGCTCCTCCTCATCCTCGTACCCGACCACGTACAGATTCAGCTCGTAGCGCTCCTGCTCGCCCTCCACCTTCTTGAAGATCTGCTTGACCTCCGGGGATGCCTTGTGGGGGTGCAGCAGCGCGCCGCTCAGACTCATCTTCCCGCGCGTCAGCGCCTTGGCCGCGACCGGCAGCGAGCCGAGCAGCTCCGGCATGGCGCGGGGGTGGAACTTGCCGCCGTAGGAGTCGGGCAGCAGGTCGGCCTCGTGCAGGAGGCCGTTGCGCTCGATGTTCTTGACGAAGGCGTGCTCGTGCCGGTAGCCGTTGTTGCGATCCTCGATGTGCTCGTCGTTGCCGGCGACGCGGCGCAGGCGCATGATCTGGCTCATCGGCGCAACACCCTTGGGACAGGCGTCGATGCAGTTGAAGCAGTGCGTGCAGTCGTAGATGCCGTGCTCGTCCTCGGACAGGTCCTTGAGGCGCTCGTAGTGCTCGGCGTCGCGGGGATCGCCGACGAAGCGGTAGGACTTGGCCAGCGCGGCCGGCCCGACGAAGAGCGGATCGACCTCCATCGAGAGGCAGTCCGAGACGCACGCGCCGCACTGGATGCAGGCCATCGTCTGGGTGACATCGACCATGTTCTCGTGCGGGACGATGTACTCGCGCTCGGGGATTGGCTCCTTGTTGATCAGCCACGGGGTGACGCGCTGGATCTTCTTCCAGTGGACCGCGTCCATGTCGACGATCAGGTCGCGGATGACTGGCATGTTGCCCATCGGCTCGACCTCGATCACGGAGTCCTCACCGCCGGTGGACTTCGTCGGCCGCTTGGCGGCGTCCTCGAGATGGGTGTGACAGGCGAGGCCCGGCTTGCCGTTGATGCGCACGCCGCAGGAGCCGCAGATCGCCGCACGGCACGAGCAGCGGATGCCGATCGAGCCGTCGGTGTCGGCCTTGACCCTGAGGATCGCCTCGAGCACCGACACGTGCCCTTCCATCTCGACCTTGTGGTCGTCCCAGTGCGCCGCCTGTCCCGACTGCGGGTCGTAGCGGCGGATCCTCAGCGTGTACTCGGGCATCCGGTCAGTACGTCCTTTCCTGGGGCTCCCAGCGGGTGATCGTGACGGGGGAGTAGTCGACCTTCGGCTCGTCGGCGCCGTTGGCCGAGATGTCGATGTGCTTGAGCCATTCGTCGTCGTTGCGGGCGGGGAAGTCCGTGCGGTACTGGGCGCCGCGGGACTCCTTGCGCTCCATCGCGGCGACCAGGATCGTCTCGGCGACATCGAGCATGTAGCCGAGCTCGATCGCGCCGATCACGTCCTGGTTGAAGACCGTGCCGTGATCGTCGATCGAGGCATTGGGGGCCTCCTCCTTGAGCCGGCGGACGATCTTGTAGCCCTTGGCCAGGCCCTCGGCGTCGCGGAACACGGCGCAGTACTGGTTCATGGTCGTGCCGAGCTCGTCCTTGATCGCCGAGACGCGCCGGCCGCCGGCCGGACGGTTGATGATCGCGTCGAGCGAGGCCTGCACGTCGGTGACCCTCGCCGTCGGGGTGGTGGGCATCGGCATCTCCTTCGCCCGCGCTGCCGCGTGCTCGCCGGAGCGGCGGCCGAAGATCAGCGTGTCGAGCAGCGAGTTGGCGCCGAGGCGGTTGCCGCCGTGGACCGAGACGCAGGCGACCTCGCCGGCCGCATACAGGCCGGGGATCGTGGTCAGGCCGTCGGTGTCGGTCTTGACCCCACCCATCATGTAGTGCATGCCCGGGCGGATCTTGATCGGCTCGCGGGTGATGTCGACACCGGCGAAGTCGCGGCCGATGTTGACGATCTCGCGCAGGGCCTCGAGCGTGCGCTTGCGCGGGACCTTGGTGACGTCGAGGAAGACGGTGCCGTCGGGGAAGCCGCGGCCCTCGTCGATCTCGGTCTGCTCCGCACGAGAGACGACGTCGCGCGAGGCGAGCTCCATCTTATTGGGCGCGTAGCGCTCCATGAACCGCTCACCCCGCGCGTTCAGCAGCCAGGCGCCCTCGCCGCGGGCGCCCTCGGTGATCAGGAAGCCGTTGCCCGCCAGCGTGGTGGGGTGGTACTGGACCATCTCCATGTCCATCAGCTTGGCACCGATGCGGTAAGCCTGGGCGATCCCGTCGCCGGTCACGATCAGCCCGTTCGTCGTCGGCCTGAAGGCCTGGCCGGCGCCGCCGGAGGCGAGGATCACAGCCTTGGCGTTGAACACCTCGAGATGGCCGTCGCGCAGGTTGCGGCAGATCGCGCCGGTGCAGCGGCCCTCCTCGTCCTGGAGCAGGTCGGTGGTGAACCACTCCTCGTAGCGGTCGAGCTGCTCGTGGTGCTTCATCAGCTGCTCGTAGAGCACGTGCAGGATGGCCTGGCCAGTGATGTCGGCCACGTAGTAGGTGCGCGCGGCGGAGGCGCCGCCGAACGCGCGCGTGCCGAGGTGGCCGTCGGGCGAGCGGTGGAAGGTGACCCCGATGTGCTCGAGGTAGAGCAGCTCGTCGGGCGCCTCGCGGCACATGATCTCGATCGCGTCCTGGTCGCCGAGATAGTCCGACCCCTTGACCGTGTCGTACGCGTGAGACTCCCACGAGTCCTCCGGATTGAGGGCAGCGTTGATGCCGCCGGCGGCCGCGACGGAGTGAGAGCGGACGGGGTGGACCTTGGAGATGATCGCTACCGAGGCGCCCGCGTTGGCGGCGGCGAGCGCGGCTCGCTGGCCGGCCAGTCCAGCGCCGATGATCAGGACGTCGTGGGAGGGCATGTCGGCGATTCTATTGATCAGCCGGGGTCCGACGATCGCCGATTCGCGACGTGACGTTATGTTGCTGAGGAACCGGGGTCGTGACGCGACGTTCGGTCGACCGGTCTAACAAGGGCGGCGGTAGCCGCCCCCATAAACCGGTCACTCGGCGGCGCCCGAAGCGCCCGGCCGCGAGGCTTCCTGCTCAGGACGCGGGTGAGCCGAGCGCCGACTGCAGCGCGCGGCGGACCTGCTCGATCGTGACCACGCCGCTCAGCATGCCCTCGCCGTCGACGGCCATCACCGCCCCGAGCCGGCCGAGCGATTCCGACGAGAGAACTTCGGTCAGCGGCCGGTCCTCGCTCACGCCCCAGGCGCCCGCGTCCCCCGCGTCGAGTACCGCGCCGACGGTGAGCCAACCTTCGCCGCCGTCGATCGCCGCCTGCACCCGCTCCTGGCGAGCGATGCCCAGGAAGCGGCCGTCACGATCGATGACCGGGAACCAGGGCCAGCCGTAGCGCAGGAAGTACTCGTCGACGGCCTGCGCGACCGGAGTCTCGCCGGGGATCGCGACGGGCTGGCGATCCATGATGTCGGCGACGCGCACACCCTCGATCCGCTCCGTCAGCGCCGTCTGGACGAGGGCGCCGCGAGCCGCCGAGCCGATCAGGAAGGCGAGCGCGATCAGCCACAGCCCTGCGAGGCTGCCTGTGGCGAGAATCCAGAAGATGCCCAGGCCCGCAAGGCCGGCCGCGAACCCCTGTCCGAGCTTGGCGGCCACGCGCGTGCCGCGGGTCTTGTCGCCGGTGCGTCGCCACACGATCGCCCGGGCGATCCGCCCGCCGTCGAGCGGGAAGGCCGGCACCAGGTTGAAGACGAGCAGCAGTACGTTCCAGAACAGGAGCCAGGAGAGCGAGAGCAGGACCGGCGTGATCGTGACCGTGCCGTCGAGCACCGCGGCATGGGTGAGGCGGTGCGGTCCGACGATCGCGAGGTCGACCACGAGGCACACGAGCACGAAGCCGAACGTGGCGAGCGGGCCGGCGGCCGCGATCTTGAACTCCTCTCCCGGCGTGCGTGCATCGCGGCTCATCCGGGTCAGGCCTCCGAACAGGAACAGGTCGATCGATTGGACCTCGATCCCCTGCCGGCGGGCGACCAGCGCGTGGCCGAGCTCGTGCACGATCAGCGACCCGAACAGCAGCAGCACGGTGATGACCGTGGTCAGATAGGCGACCGAGTCGGAGCTGTGCAGCGCTGTTCGGAACTGGGCCGATACGGTGAAGATGAGCAGGAACAGGATCAGGAACCAGCTCGCGTCGACCCCGATCCGGATCCCGAACGCGTCCATCAGCTTGATGGAGCCTGAGCGCCTGATCATGCTGCAATGGTCGCACAGGCGGGTAGGGTGACGAGCGGGGCATGTGAGAGAGACAAGGAGCAACCGATGAGTGAGCGTGTTGGAGAGTTGCGGGAGCGGCTCGCCGAGGTGGTCGACCTGCGCAACGCGGGACGGCTCCTGCAATGGGACCAGCAGACGATGATGCCCCCGCGCGGCGGCATGGCGCGGGCCGATTCGCTGGCCACGCTCGAGCGCCTGAGCCACCAGATGTTCGTCTCGGCCGAGACCGGACGCCTGCTCGAGGCCGCCGAGACCGAGCTGAACGGCAGCCCGCCGGACAGCGACGACGCCTGCCTGGTGCGGGTCGTGTGGCGTCGCTGGGAGAAGGCCCGTTGTGTGCCCTCCGAGCTGGCGGCCGAGCTCGCGCACGCCGGCTCGATCGGTCAGGAGGCGTGGGTCGAGGCCCGCAGCAAGTCGGACTTCGCGGCGTTCAAGCCCCACCTCGAGCGCAACCTCGAGCTGGCCCGGCGCTACGTCGACTGCTTCGAAGGATTCGACTGTGCCTACGACGCGCTGCTGGACGACTACGAGCCGGGCATGAAGACGGCCGACGTGGCGGCGCTGTTCTCCGAGCTGAAGGCCGAGCTCGTGCCGCTGATCGCCACCGTCGCGCAGCGGCCCGGCGCCGTCGACGCCTCCTGCCTGCACGGTCATTTCCCGATCGACCGCCAGCGCCGCCTCGTGGCCACGGTGGTCGAGCGCATGGGCTTCGACAGCCAGGCGTGGCGGATGGACGATGCCGTGCATCCGTTCGCGACCAGCGTCGGCGCGGCCGACGTGCGCATCACGACCCGCTGGGACGAGACCTACTTCGCCTCCGGCCTGTACGGCGCGATGCACGAGTGCGGTCACGGCCTGTACGAGGCGGGGATCGATCCGGCCTTGGCGCGCACGCCCCTGGGCAGCGCGGATTCGCTCGGCCTGCACGAGTCACAGAGCCGGATGTGGGAGAACATGGTCGGCCGCAGCTCGAGCTTCAGCCACTATCTCGCGCCGCTGGTCGCGGACCAGTTCGGCGGCGCGCTGGCCGGGCTCGAGCCGGCGACGCTGTACCGCGCCGTCAACCGGGTGGCGCCGTCGTTCATCCGCGTCGAGGCCGACGAGGCCACCTACGGGCTGCACATCGTGCTGCGCTTCGAGCTCGAGCAGGAGCTGATCGAGGGCCGGCTCACGGTCTCCGACCTGCGCGAGGCCTGGAACGCCCGCTTCAAGGAGTACCTCGGCCTCGAGGTGACCGACGACGCCGAGGGTGTCCTGCAGGACGTCCACTGGGCGGCCGGCCTGATCGGCTACTTCCCGACCTACGCGCTCGGCAACATGATCGCCGGCCAGCTGTGGGCGAAGATCGCCACCGACGTGCCCGACCGCGACGAGCGCATCGCCGCCGGCGACCTCGCGCCGCTGCGCGATTGGCTGCGCGTCAACGTCCACCGCCACGGATCGAAGTTCCCGACCCAGGAGCTGCTCCGGCGCGTGGTCGGAGAGCCGATCGAGGTGCAGCCGTTCGTGCGGTACCTGAAGGCGAAGCTGGGGGATGTGTACGGGCTGTAGGCGCCGTTGTCGGTGGCTGTCTCTTGGTCGCGGGCGGGCGTCTCGATCACGTCGCCGCGGCCGAACGAGCTGCCCAGATGGCGATCCGGGCCGGAGCGATTCCGGGCAGCGAGCGCGCGTAGCGGAGCGCTGCGTCGCGCTGGGATAGCATCGACCAGACGGCGGTCCGCCCGCCCCGTGTCGAGCCGCCACGCATCCCTGCCAAGGGACGAAGATGACCCATGTTTCTGCGATCCGCGTCGAGGAGATGACCCAGTGACACAGCCTGTGAAAGTTGCCGTGACCGGAGCCGCGGGCCAGATCGGCTACGCGATCCTGTTCCGGATCGCCAGTGGACAGCTGCTCGGTCCCGATACGCCCGTCCGGCTGTCGCTGCTCGAAATCCCCCCGGCGGTCAAGGCGGCCGAGGGAACGGCCATGGAGCTGGACGACTGTGCGTTCCCGCTGCTGGCCGGAATTGACATCGCCGACGATCCGAACGTTGCCTTCGACGGTGTCAACATCGCGCTGCTGGTCGGTGCACGCCCGCGGACGAAGGGGATGGAGCGCGGCGATCTGCTCGAGGCCAACGGCGGCATCTTCAAGCCCCAGGGTCAGGCCCTGAACGCGCACGCCGCCTCGGACATCAAGGTGCTCGTGGTCGGCAACCCGGCTAACACCAACGCGCTGATCGCGATGAGCAACGCGCCCGACATCCCCCGTGAGCGGTTCACCGCGATGACCCGGCTCGACCACAACCGGGCGATCGCCCAGCTGGCGAGGAAGACCGGCGCGGCGGTATCGGACATCACCAACATGACGATCTGGGGCAACCACTCCGCCACGCAATACCCCAACATCTTCCACGCCAAGGTGAAGGGTCAGAACGCCGCCGAGGTCGTCGGCGACCAGAGCTGGCTGGAGAATGACTTCATCCCCACCGTGCAGAAGCGCGGCGCGGCTATCATCGAGGCGCGCGGCGCGTCGAGCGCCGCGTCGGCGGCCAACGCCGCGATCGACCACGTGAACGATTGGGTGCTCGGGACGCCGGAGGGTGACTGGGTGTCGATGGCGATTGCATCGGATGGGTCCTACGGTGTCGACGAGGGTGTGATCTCGAGCTTCCCGGTCACCACCTCGGGCGGCTCCTTCGAGGTCGTCCAGGGCCTGGCCCTCGATGACTTCTCGCGCGCCCGGATCGATGCGACCGTCGCCGAGCTCGGCGAGGAGCGCGACGCTGTCAAGGACCTGGGCCTGATCTAGTCACTCACGCGACCCGCGCCGCCGGCGACGGTGGCGCGGGTCGAGAAGCGGCGAGTGACGAGTGCTACGAGCTCGATGCGACGGGGTACCAGCCCTGGCCCTCGCGCTGGATCTGCCCGTCGGAGACGAGCTTCGGCATCACTCGGTACAGGTAGTTGGGCTGGATCTTGAGCGCCTCGGCGAGCTGCGGGATGGTGATCCCCGGCTGGGCCACGACCAGCTCGAGCGCTTGATTGGAGCGGGTGTTACCGCCGCGCCGGCCGCGTGGGCGACCCGGGCGCCGGGCGGTGCGGCGCGGGCTGCTCGACCCTGACCCTGACCCCGATCCCGGCGGCCGGCCGGGACCGCGCCGAGAACCGACGAGGGCCGTCCGCGCGGCCTCCAGCTTCGCGGTCTCTTCCTTGAGCTCGCGCAGTCGCGCGTCGATGTCCTTGACCGTACTATCAACGAAGCCAGCCAAAACGGCCCTCCTCCTCGCATTGCAGTCTAGTTACAAGAGGAAAAGATACAGGGGTTACAAGACGGGCACGCTGGCCGGCACAAATCGATCGCGTGCCGGCGCGTCACCATTGACAGTGCAACGATCCGTCAGGCGCGCTCGGTGAGGGCCTTCAACCGTTCCAGCGACTTGTGCGCCTCACGTTCGGAGAGGCCACCGACGAACACCCTCCCCGCGATGGCGCCGAGCCGCCCGCCGGGTGTCGTGAACTCGTTCGTGTAATCGAACGTGGTGGGCCCGTCCTTGTCACCGGAGAGCTCGTAGCGGGTGAATGCCCGGGAGTGGGCCGGCCCGCGCCCCTCCCACTGCGCGCGATTGGGGGTCCTCACGTCGGTGAGCGTCCAGCTCACCTTGAAGGTGACTCCGCGGATGTGCATGCTCTGCTCCATCGTCGAGCCCTTGCCCATCGGCTTGCCGGAGACGGCGCCGAGTGCACGGTGGATGGTCACCCATTCACCAAGACGATCGGGGTCCATCACGGTCTCCCAGACGCGCTCGATCGGCGCGTTGATCTGGATCCTGGCGTTGACGAGGCTCATCGCGGGGCGCAGACACTAACGCGGATCACGATCGCGCGGGACGCCTACCGGGCGGCCAGTTCCTCGGTCCCCTCCCAGTCACGGAGTGCGTGCTCGATCGCGGCGTCGAGCGTGTGCATCCGTACCCCCAGCAGCCCAGGCGCGCGATTGTCGCGCGGCAGCAGGTCCTCGCCCAGACTCTCCATGAGCGGCCCGACGAGGGCATGATCCTCCCCGGCGATCATGGCCGAGAGCCGGCTGGCGATCGGGGTCAAGGTGAGGCGCTTGAGTGAGAGCGTCGGCCGCGCCACGAGCATGTGGTGACGGATGCGGTCGATCAGCTCACCGTAGGAGATTACGTCGGGTCCGGCGACATCGAGCGAATCGCCGCTCACCTTGTCGCTGCTCGCGGCGCGGGCGAGCAACTCGATCACGTCACGCTCGTCGATCGGCGCGGTGACGTGCGTGCTCCACGCCGGCACGGCGAGCACCGGCATCCGCTCGACCAGGCGCACGAGCAGCCGGAAGGAGCGTGACTGGGAGCCGATCACGATCGAGGCGCGGAAGGCCACCGAATCGGGGACGGCCCGGAGCAGGATCTGCTCGACCTCCAGTCGGCTGGCGAGGTGGCGCGAGCCGGGACCGGAGGAGGGGACGAGTCCCCCCAGGTACACGATGCGCCCGACGCCGGCAGCGCTGGCGGCCCGAGCGAAGTTCTCGGCCGATTGCCGCTCGAGTGAGTCGAAGCTCCCGTTCGTACTCGGCTCCATCGAGTGGATCAGGTAGTAGGCGACATCGATCCCCTCCAGGGCCTGCTCGATCCCCCGCCCGGAAATCGCGTCACCTTCGACGAGGTCCACACCAAGGGCCGGGTCCAGCGACGCGGTGGCCGGGTTGCGGGTGAGACCCCGGAGTAGGTGCCCCTCGCGTCTCAGGCGCGGCGCAAGGCGTGAGCCGACGGAGCCGGTCACGCCGGTCACGAGGACGTTCATGCTCAAGAACATACGATGACGTCTGCTCGCGGGTGAACTCGACCTCGCATCCGAGCCGCTCGAGCAGGGAGACCGTGCGCTCGCCGAAACCTACGGAAAATGCGGGCAGTTCCTGAGCCGGCCGACAAAAGTCCCGCTCTTTGGTGGTTTACGAGCTCGGCGGAAGTTCCTGCGTTTTCCGAGATTCAACATTGCGCGAGGGGGGTGAGTTCCGCTTTGATGGCAGCGTCGCAAGTCGAAACGAGAACAGGGAACAGGGGGGTCGAGGACAGGCATGGCAACCGGACGTACAGCTGCAGCAAAGGCGAGCTGCGAGAGCTGCTTCTTTCACCAGAATCTCCTCTGCGCGCTGTCGGAAACCGGTCCCTGTCCCACCTTCCGCCCGGCCCATCCCGACGGCCTGCGGCCGCCGAGCCAGATGCGGTTCGTGTTCCGCCAGGAGCGCAGGCTGCAGGTCGCGTGGGCGTTCCCGTCGCCCCAGGAGCAAGTTGCGCTGCACGCGTAGGTGGGGCGCGCCCGCTCGCGCCCGCCCGACGCGCGGGCGCATCCGGCCCGCCCGACCGATATGTTTCGCGCCATGTACTGGCCGCTGATCGGCGCCTTCATCGCCTTCGTCCTCCTAGCCGTGTTCATGGGCTGGGTGCTGGACCCGAAGCGCCGCGGCGGCGAGCAGGGCAAAGACCGTAACTAGCTGGACTGGCCCGCCTCGGCCTCTGCGGCCGCGGCTGCCCGCTCCTGATCCGCCCGCTGGGCCGCGGCGACCCGGACGGCACCAGCGATGACCACGTCGTACTCGCGCTTGACGTCGTCGCGGTCGGCGGGCTCCGGAACCGACTCCTCGCTCGACCGCAGGATCATCGCGGCCTGATCGAGCAACAGCTCGCGGCGCTCCTCCGTGGCGGCGTGCTCCATGATCTTGCTCAGCGCCTCGAGCTGGCGGATCATCACGGCGGGCATCCCGCGACCGGCCTGACGGATCTTCTCGAACGCGCGCTCGACCAGTCGCGCGTAGGAGACGTGCGAGGTGATGACGCGGACGTAGCCGTGGCTGTCGCGATGAACCCGCGTCGGGTGCCAGCCGCTCGCGACCTTGCACAGGCTGTCGCCGAGCCAGTCGATAGCGGTCAGCGCGGTGAACGTGTCGTTGACCGCCGGTGACAGAGCCCGGATCGCGATCTCGACGAGCTGGTCGACCGCAAACGCGAGGTCCTGCGTGAGGGTGCGGAACGGGCCGGTCACGTGGGCGCGCCGGAGCTCTTGGGCGACCCTGGCCGCCGCCTCGGCCGGCCATACCTTGGCCATCGTGTGGCCGGCGACGAGAAAGTGGCCGGGTCGGTACAGCAGGTGGATGACCGAGCCCCTCTCGGTGGCGATCGCGGTCAGCGTCTCGTGGCGGATGAACTGCAGGTACCCGCTCGAGGGCGCCTGAACGGAGCCGCCGCTCTCGCGCATGCGCCGCAGCAGCTCGGGAACCGACGGCCCGGCCTCGAGCACCGGCCGGCCCGTCCCGGCCTCGAGCTCGATCGCCTTGGACAAATCCTGAGCGATGCTTGCGATCACCTGGGGCAGCTGGATCGAGGTCGCGATGTGATGGATGAAGAAGATCAGGACGCCCATCGACAGCGCCACCAGGCCGACGGAGACGGTGACCGAAAGATGCGGGACGAAGTCCGGCTGCCCGCGGGGGCCGGGCGAGATCGAGACGAGCACCAGCATCGCGTAGACGAACGTGGCGACAAACGTCCCCAGCGTCACCTGGGTCCCGCGGTCGCGGATGAAGTTGCGCAGCATCCGCGGCCCGAACTGCGTCGAGGCGAGCGTGAGCGTGACGATCATGATCGAGAAGACCACGCCCACGACCGTGATCACCGCGGCGGCGAGCGCGGTCAGGATCTGCCGGGCGGCATCCGCGTTCCCGACGATCACCCACGTGGGCAGGTGCACGTGGCCCTGATAGGCCGAGCGGTCGATCGCGTGCGTGACCCAGTACAGGATCACGGCGAATCCGACCTCGATCGCCGGCACCAGCCACAGGTTGGTCCGCAACGCCTCGCGTCGCCACTCGGCGCCGGGCGAGAGCCGGAGCATCAGGAGAGCTTTGGGTCGGTGGGCACCATGGCGCGCGGGTCGTCGGGCACCGACCAGACTTCCCGGCTCACCTCCGGCCATCGTAACGCGCGGCCTCGCCCCCGGCGCGCCGTGAACCCCGTCGTGCACGCTGAGCGGCGTGACTACGTCGACATCGAAGATCGCGCTGCAGCTTCTTGTCGTCGACCCAAGCGGTAGTCGCTCGACCGCGGGCACTTGAAACGCCGCCGCCTCGGCCGAGGGGTAACCTGACAGCCGTCCATGCCCGAGCGTGACCTGTTCGCCAATTTCGAGCGCATGCGGCGCGAGATGGACGAGTTGTTCGGCGACGTCTTCGAGCGCACCGGACTGTCCCGCAGGCGCGCCGGGTTCTCGCCTGCGGTCGATGTCACCTACACCTCGGACCCGCCGCGGGCAATCGTGACGGCCGAGCTGGCCGGGGTCGACATCTCCGAGCTCGAGCTCGAGATCCAGGGCCGCAAGCTGATCCTCGCCGGCCATCGCGGGCCGCCCGCGGTCGAGGGCGACTCCTACCAGCAGGTCGAGATCGAGCGCGGCCAGTTCCGTCGCGTCGTCGAGCTCGGGGCCGACGTGCGCGCCGAGGAGGCCAAGGCCCGCTACGAGGACGGCATGCTGCGCGTCGAGCTGCCGCTGGAGCGGGCCGAGCGGCACACCCAGGTGTCAGTCGAGCGAGCCGACGGCGAGTGACGTGATCGAGGTCGGCGTACCGGACGGCGGCCCGCGCGAGGCGGCCGTGAGCGACGCGCGAGAGCTGCCGGCCCAGGCCGGCGTGCTCCCCCTGCGCGACACGGTCACCTTCCCGGACATGCTGATCCCGCTCAACGTCGGGCAGGAGCGCAGCATCGAGCTGATCAACGACGTGCTGCGCGGCGATCGCTCGATCGTGATGGTCGCCAGCCGCAATCCCGAGCTCGAGGCGCCGGGCCCGGAGGACCTCTACGACGTCGGCGTGATCGGCGTCGTGGCCCGGATGATCCGGGTGCCCGACGGCACGCTCCGGGTCCTGATCCAGGGCGGCCAGCGCGTGCGGATCGAACGCTGGGTGCGTAGCGAGCCCTACCTCGTGGCCGAGATCGCCGAGGCGCCGGACGTCGTCAAGCACAGCCCCGAGCTCGTGGCGCTGATGCGCAACGTGCAGCAGACCTTCTCCAACATCGTCCAGGAGGTCCCGTACCTCCCGGAGGAGCTGCAGATCATGGTGGCCAACGTCGAGGACCCGAGCACCCTCTCGCACCTGATCGCCGGCGCGCTGCGGCTGAAGACCGACGAGAAGCAGGCGCTGCTCGAGGAGCTCGACGTCTCCAAGCGGCTGCGGCGCCTGTCCGAGGTGCTCGCGCGCGAGCTCGAGGTCGTGGCGATCGGATCCAAGATCCAGTCGCAGGTCCAGTCCGAGCTCGAGAAGGGACAGCGCGAGTACTTCCTGCGCCAGCAGATGAAGGCGATCCAGGAGGAGCTGGGCGAGACCGACGAGGCCCAGCAGGAGGCGAACGAACTGCGCGAGCAGCTGGCGGCGCTCGATCTGCCCGAGGACATCCGCAAGCAGGTCGACCGTGAGCTCGCCCGGCTCGAGCGCCTGCAGCCGGCGATGGCCGAGTACGGCGTCGTCCGCACGTATCTCGAGTGGATCGCCACGCTGCCCTGGGACACCGAGACCGAGGACAACCTCGATCTCCGTCATGCGCGCAAGGTGCTCGACGCGGACCACTACGACATCGAGCAGGTCAAGGACCGGATCCTCGAGTTCCTCGCCGTGCGGTCGCTGAAGCCCGATGCCCGCGGCTCGATCCTCCTGTTCGTCGGGCCGCCCGGCGTCGGCAAGACGTCGCTCGGGCGCTCGATCGCCCGCGCGCTCGGGCGCAAGTTCGAGCGGATCAGCGTCGGCGGCGTGCGCGACGAGGCCGAGATCCGCGGCCACCGCCGCACCTACATCGGCGCGATGCCCGGCACGATCATCCGGGCGATGCGCGACGCCGGCGCCAAGAACCCGCTGCTGATGATCGACGAGATCGACAAGATGGGCGCCGACTTCCGCGGCGATCCTTCGAGCGCGATGCTCGAGGTGCTCGACCCCGAGCAGAACGCGAACTTCCGTGATCACTACCTCGACCTTCCCTTCGACCTCTCGCACGTGATCTTCGTGACCACGGCGAACACGCTCGAGACGATCCCCGGACCGCTGCGCGACCGCATGGAGGTGATCCAGCTCGCGGGCTACACCGAGGCCGAGAAGCTCGAGATTGCCAAGCGCTACCTGGTGCCGAGGCAGATCGAGCGCAACGGGCTGACCAAGAGCAAGATCGCCTTCACCGACCCGGCGCTGCGAGCGATCATCGCCGACTACACGCGCGAGGCCGGCGTGCGGCAGCTCGAGCGGGAGATCGGATCGGTCGCGCGCAAGGTCGCGCGGCGGTTCGCCGAGGGCACGGCCACGCGCAAGGTCACGGTCACCGGGCCACGCGTCCGGGAGCTGCTTGGCAAGCCCAAGTTCCACTCCGAGACGCGGCGGCGCACGGCGGTCCCCGGCGTGGCCACCGGTCTGGCGTGGACGCCCGTCGGCGGAGATGTTCTGTTCATCGAGGCGACCGCGATGCCCGGCAGCGGCAAGCTGACGATCACCGGCCAGCTCGGCGACGTGATGAAGGAGTCCGCCCAGGCGGCTCTGTCCTACGTGCGCAGCCACGCGCCAGGGCTGTTCCCGGATCTGCCGGAGGACTGGTTCGCCCATCACGACCTCCACATCCACGTGCCCGCGGGCGCGATCCCCAAGGACGGTCCGAGCGCCGGCATCACGATGGCGACTGCGCTCGCGTCGCTCCTGTCAGAACGCAAGGTGCGCGCCGACACGGCGATGACCGGGGAGATCACGCTCACCGGCCAGGTGCTCCCGATCGGCGGTCTCAAGGAGAAGGCGCTGGCCGCCCAGCGCTACGGGATCAAGCGCGTGATCGCGCCGGACTTGAACGCCCAGGACGTGGACGAGATCCCCGAGCACCTGCGCAAGAACCTGGAGTTCGTGTTCGTCTCGGAGATCGGCCAGGTGCTGGACGCGGCGCTCGAGCGACCCCGGGGACGGCAGCGCACCCGGTTGGGTGCGGTGGGTGCACGGTAGATTCCCGCTCGCGGGGGCCGATCGTCTTCGCGTATTCTGAGACTGCACGAGCAATACGGACTAGAGGGAGCGACATGTCAAGACGTAAACAGGCCAAAGCGAAGGCCGCCGCGTTCAACCCGGCGGAGGTCGTCGAGATCGTCAGGTCGAACCCGTACATCCACCGGCTGATCGAGGATGCCCATCTGCGTGACTCGATCGCGACCGCTATGGACTCGGGCCGGAGCGCCTACGGGCGCCTGTCCAACGGCAAGACCCCGGCCAAGCTGATCGACGACAAGAAGCTGCAGCGCGATCTTCAGAACGCGTTCTCGGCCGTCCGCGATGCGACGGCGGCCCTGACGGACGCTCCGAAGAAGAAGGCGCGCAAGGGACTCACCTTCGGGCGCGTCGTGATCATCACCGGCGTCGGCACCGGCGTCGCCCTCGTCGCGTCGGAGTCGCTGCGCTCAAAGGTGCTCGACACGCTGTTCGGTGCCGAAGAGGAGTTCGAGTACGCGCCGCCGGTCAGCTCCACCCCTGTGCCTCCGGGATCGCCGGTCTCCGCCGCCTGACCGAAAGCCCCGATCTTCGCTGTGCCGAAGGCGCCCGCATCCCGGGCGTCTTCGTCGTTAGCCGGTGGCGATTCTGCGAGAATTGCGGCAACTGCCGCTTGGGCCGGGGCGTGGCCGGCGGGCAACTAGAATCGGGGGTACCGTGGAGGCAGCGACTTCACCTGCAGCAGCGCCGAGGCCGGAACTGGCGGGCGACAAGGCGACGCGGATCGTCGACGCCATGCGGGCCAGCGTTGCGGCCCGCGGAGCCGCCGGATCGACGTTCGACCAGGTCGCGCGCGAGGCCGGAGTCTCGCGCGGGTTGCTGCACTACTACTTCGGGACCAAGGAGCGTCTGCTGGTCGAGGTCGTGCGGCGCGAGTGCGAGGTCCGCTGCGAGCTGCTCGACCTCGCGGTGGCGGGAGCGAGCAGCGCCGAGGACGTGGTCAACGCGCTCGTCGGCAGCTTCGAGAACTTCCTCGGTGAGGGCCCCGGCACGTTTGTGCTGTTCTACGAGATGCTCACGCTGGCGCAGCGCAACGCGGAGATCGCCGCCGAGCTGGCCGAGCTCGGCCGCAACACCCGCGGTCATCTCGCCGACGCGCTGCGCGCCAAGCACGAAGCCGGCGTGCTCCGCCTCCGGGCCGACCCCGCCGCGGTGGCGGGCTTCCTGTTTGCCCTGGCGGACGGCCTCATCGTGCGCCGGCTCAGCGAGCCGGACCTCGACATGCATCTGGTGATGGCGCCGGCCATCGACGCCGCCCGCGCGCTGCTGACCTGAGCCTACGGTTCGGGCGGGCCAGGTGCGGATCTAGGGCTCGGGCGGGCCGGGCGGTGCGATCTCCGGCTCGTGCTCGGGCTGCGGCTCGGCCGCCGGCGAGGGCCGTGCGATCTCCGGCTCGTGCTCGGGCTGCGGCTCGGCCGCCGGCGAGGGCCGTGCGATTCCCGGCTCGTGCTCGGGCTGGGGCTCTGCGGCCGGGGGCGGGGGTGGGACCTCGGGCCCGTCCGTATACGAATCGCTCATGGGCGTTCAATCTACCCGGTGGCGTGGAGAAGATGCCGCGCGGTCGCTAACCGCACAGCACCTGCAGAGCCACCGGCTTGCGGAACACCAGACCGCGCACCACGGGCGCCGGCCGCTCCGGATCGAGCCGGAGGCCGGGAAGCGCGCGAGCAGCGTGGCGAGAGGCGTAGTCTGCGGCGTGATGGCGGTCCAGGTCGCATTGCTGCGGGGCATCAATCTGGGGCCGAACCGGCGGGTGCCGATGGGCGACCTGCGGGACCTGCTCACCGGCGAGGGATACGGGTGCGTCCGCACCTACGTGCAGAGCGGGAACGTGATGCTGTCGAGCCGGCTGTCGCCGGACCGGCTCGAGCGCGAGCTCGAGCGCCACATTCTGTCCGGATTCGGGATCGACACCCGTGTCGTCGTGCGCACGCGCGACGAGCTCGCCACGGTGGTCGCCCTCAATCCGCTCGGCGACATCGCCGAGGACCCCAAGCGCTACCAGGTCAGCTTCCTGTCGGCCGAGCCGGCCGCCGAGGCGATCCACGCGATCGCCGCCGTCGACATCGCGCCCGAGCGGTTCGCGCATCATGGGCGCGAGATCTACGCCTGGCACCCCGAGGGGATCCACGCCTCGGCGCTGGCGAAGCTGATCTCCGACCGCCGGCTCGGGGTGACCGCGACTGCCCGCAACTGGAATACCGTCACCACGCTGCTGGCGATGGCGGATGAATGACGCTCCGAGGTGGCCTGGGATAGGCTGCGCGGCGGTGGCGCCCAACGAGAAGCCCGAGGTGCTGGTCCCGTCCGAGGAGCCGCCGTCCTACCAGCTCGAGATCGAGGACATCGTCCTCGGTGACGGTGAGGAGGCGGCGGCCGGTCATGTCGTCGAGGTGCACTACGTGGGCGTGTCGTGGAAGAACGGCAAGCAGTTCGACGCGTCCTGGGATCGCGGCAACACGTTCAAGTTCGGGCTCGGCAAGGGGCAGGTGATCCCCGGCTGGGATCAGGGCGTCGCCGGGATGCGGGTCGGCGGCCGGCGCCGGATCACGATCCCGCCGAACCTCGCCTACGGCAAGCGCGGCGCCGGCGGCGTGATCGGTCCCGACGAGACGCTGGTGTTCGTCGTGGATCTGCTCGGCGTGCGCTGAGCGCCGGTCCAATAACGTTCCCGCGCGTGAGGCGCATCGCCATCCTCGTGGCCGGCGGCGTCGTCCTGCTGGTGCTCGTGGTTGCGCAACTGGTGCTTCCGGGGATCGCCGAGCAGCGGCTGCGCGATCGGCTGTCCCACAACGGCGCCGTGCTTCACGTCGAGGTTCACGCGTTCCCGGCGATCGAGCTCCTCTGGCACCACGCCGAGCGGGTGGTGATCCGGATGGGCTCCTACCAGTCCACCACCGGCGACCTGGGCAGCCTGCTCGGCCAGACCGCCGACGTCGGCTCGCTGGACGCGTCGGCGAGCGAGCTCAACACGGGGCTGCTCACGCTGCGCAACGCCACTCTGCGCAAGCGCGGCAGTGAGCTGACCGGATCGGCGCACATCACCGAGTCCGACCTCCAGGCCGCGCTGCCGATCCTGCAATCGGTGACGCCGGTCTCGTCGGGCAACGGGCAGCTGACGCTGCGCGGCACGGCATCGCTGCTCGGCGTGACGGCGACCGTCGACGCGACCGTGCGGGTGCAGAACGGCAGCCTCGTCGTGGAGCCCAACGTGCCGTTCGGAGGGCTGGCGACGCTGACCGTGTTCGGCGACCCGCACGTCGATGTCCAGGGCGTCAGCGCGTCGCCCACGGCGGACGGCTTCACCGCCTCCGCACAGGCGCGCCTCAGGTAGCGCGTGGCGTGGCGTGGCTGTCCGGCTCGGCGCGGCCGGTACGCTCTCCGTATGAGCGCTCCCACCCCCGACCGCGCGCACGTCAAGCAGTACGACGGCCCGGGCATCTCCGTCTCATACGACTCTGCCCGCTGCATCCACGCGGCCGAGTGCGTGCGCGGCCTGCCAACCGTGTTCGACACCAAGCGCCGGCCCTGGATCGAGCCGTCGGCCGCGAGCGCGGCGGAGGTCGTGTCGGTGATCCGGCGCTGCCCGAGTGGCGCGCTGCAGTTCTCGCTCGCTGACGGGCCGGCGGAAGAGCCCGTGCGGCCGACCCGGATCTCGTTCCAGGACGGCGGTCCGATGGTGCTCGCCGGCGACCTGCGGCTCGAGCTCGGCGACGGCGAGCAAGTCGAGACGCGGGCGACGATCTGCGTCTGCGGCCGGAGCGGGAACGGCCCGTTCTGCGATCTCGCCTGTCGGGAGAGCTGAGCGCGCCGGCGCCGACCGGGGCGGAGGTTGACCGGGCGGGAACGTCAGGACGGCTCGGCGGTTGTACGGGCGCGAACGCTCAGGGCGGCTGGGCGGTTGACCGGGCGCGAACGCTCAAGACGGCTCGGCGGCCGTGTCCTTCGGGGAGCGCCACGGCGCGCGCAGCCGGCGCTCGAGCTCGTCGGCGAGATCGCCGATCGCGATTCGCTCCTGCGCGAGGCTGTCACGGTCGCGTAGGGTGACGGTGCGATCCTCGAGCGACTGGTGGTCGACCGTGACCGCCCACGGGGTGCCGATCTCGTCCTGGCGGCGGTACCGGCGCCCGATCGCGCCGCCCTCGTCGTACTCGGCCTGGAGGCGCTCGCGCAGGTCGCGGTAGATCTCCCGGGCCAGCTCGGGCTGGCGGTCCTTCCTGACCAGCGGCAGGATCGCGACCTTGATCGGCGCGATCAGCGGGTGCAGCCGCAGCACGGTCCGCGCCTCGCCCTCGATCTCGTCCTCGTCGTAGGCGTCGACGAGGAACGCGAGCGTCGCCCGGTCGGCCCCAGCCGCCGGCTCGATCACGTGGGGGACGTAGCGCGCGCCGCTGGCGGTGTCGACGTACTCGAGCTTCTGCCCCGAGTGCTCGGCATGGGCCCGCAGGTCGAAGTCGCCGCGGTTGGCGATGCCCTCGAGCTCCGACCAGCCGATCGGGAAGAGGTACTCGACGTCGGAGGTGGCGCTCGAGTAGTGGGAGAGCTCGTCCTGCTCGTGGGGGCGCAGGCGCAGGTGATCGCTACGGATCCCGAGCCGGATATACCAGTCCAGGCGCTCGGCGACCCAATGCTCGAACCACCGCTGCGCCTCGTCGGGCGGCACGAAGAACTCCATCTCCATCTGCTCGAACTCCCGGGTGCGAAAGACGAAGTTCCCAGGGGTGATCTCGTTGCGGAAGCTCTTGCCGATCTGGGCGATCCCGAACGGCGGCTTCTTGCGCGAGAACTGCAGGTAGTGCTTGAAGTTGAGGAAGATCCCCTGGGCGGTCTCGGGCCGCAGGTAGACGGTCGCGCCCTCTTCCTTGATCGGACCGACAGTGGTCTCGAACATCAGGTTGAAGTCGCGGGCCTCGGTGAGGTCACAGTCGCTCGTCTCGCCGGGATGCTTCGAGGGCTTGCGCCCGCACTGGGCGTCCTCTAGCCGGTCGGCCCGGAAGCGCAGCTTGCACGTGCGGCAGTCGACCAGCGGATCGGTGAAGCCGGCGAGGTGTCCGCTCGCCTCCCAGGTCTTCGGGTGCTGGATGATCGCGGAGTCCAGGGCGACGACGTCGTCGCGCTCCTGCAGCATCGAGCGCCACCACTGCCCCTTGACGTTGGTCTTCAGCAGCACCCCGTAATGGCCGTAGTCGTAACTGGACCCCAGCCCCCCGTAGATCTCGCTGCTGGGGAAGATGAATCCGCGCCGCTTGCACAGCGACACGATCTTGTCCATGGTCACGACATCGTCGGGCACCGCCCGGATCCTAGCGGCGCCGGGCCGCTTGGCACTCTCGGCTTGACCATGACGGTGCCACCCCCTGACCGCGCGTGTCCAGTGTTTACGGGCTATCCGCGGTCTCGCGGGTGGCGTGAGCGGACACAGGGACGCACGTGGTGTTCCGCCAGAGTTCCGGGGACTACGGGGATTCATTTCATCCGACGCGCGCTCGCGGAAACCCTCAAGTTCAGGTTGAGACTCCCACACACCCGCCAAGCAGCCGCAGGTACGGCGAAGGTCCCCGAAGTCCCCGAGTCCCCGCTCGGAGACGGCGTGACGGGGTAGGGGGCCACCCCCGACGGCGACTTCGTGACCAAGGAGCCGCGCGGCATAGAAAACAGCTGGTACGCTAAAGGTGTGCCGAGCACACCTTTAGCCCACGAGGCGGTGATCCAGGCGGTGGCGGAGGGCAGGACGTTGGCCGAGGGCGCCGCCCGAGCGCGGGTGTCGCTGAACACGGTGAAGTCGTGGATCACCCGCGGCCGGCGCGAGGACATCGGCATCTACGCCGACTTTGCGCGGGCGATCGAGGCCGCCCGGGCCGCGCGAGGTGGGCGCCGCGGCCGCGCCGCCCGAGTCCCGCAAACACCCGTTTCTGAGACGCCGATCGCTCCCGTGCCGATGTCGCCCGAGGAGTTCCGCCGGTGCCTCGAGGGCGCCGTTCGCGCCGGTTCACCGCCGGCGATGAAGTTGTGGGCCGATCGCTTCCTGGTCGCCGAGGAGCCCGAGAGGCCCACGTCGGCGATCACCCGCCTGGCTGAGCGCCGGCCGCCCGGAGATGGCGCGGCGTGAGCTCCTTGCCCGACTTCCGCGCGTTCTGCGCTGAGCTGGTCCTGGACAACGGCAGGCGGATGGTCCTGGAGCCGTTCCAGTTGACGATGCTGGGCGATTACTTCGCCGGCGTCCGCGAGACCGTGATCATCATCCCGAAGAAGAACGCGAAGACGACAACTTTGGCCGCGCTCGCACTGTTTCACTTGGTCATGACCCATGATGCCGAGTGTGTGATCGCTGCCGCGTCGAGGGATCAAGCGACGTTGCTTTACGACGCCGCGCGGGGGCTGGCGCGCCGCACGCCGGCGCTCGCCGACCTCGTGACCGTGCGTCGCGGGTACCGGGAGCTGCGTCGTGTCGGTGATGATGGTCGGATTCGTGTGCTGGTCGCTGACGTGGACACGGCGGATGGGGCGTTGCCGACGTTGGCGCTCGTCGATGAGCTGCATCGTCACCAGCGTTCGGAGCTGTACGAGATCTTGAACAGCGGGTTGGCCGGCCGCTCCGGGCGGATGGTCACGATCAGCACCGCCGGCGACAATCTCGACTCGCCGCTGGGCCGGCTGCGCGCGAAGGCGTACGCCGCGCCCGGCATGGTCCGCGCTGGCGCGCACCGGCACGTTCGGACCGACGCGTTCGCGATGCACGAGTGGGCGTGCGATGACGGCCAGGACCTCGACAACCTCGAGGCGGTGAAGGCCGCCAACCCGGCGAGCTGGATCACGCTCGAGGATCTGCGCGAGCGCCACGACTCGCCGAGCACGACACCGTGGGGATGGGCCAGGTTCGCGTGCGGCGTCTGGCTCCAGGGCGAGAGCTCCGCGATCACGCCGGCGGAGTGGGAGGCGTGCCGCGTGGATGGCTGCACGATCCCCGACGGCGCGCGCGATGTCGTGGTCGGCATCGATCTGGGCTGGAAGTGGGACACGTCCGCGATCGTCCCGGTGTGGCGCCCGTCGTCGGGCGGGCCGGTGGTCGTCGGCACGCCGGTGATCGTCACGCCCCCGGGGGACGGGAACAGCACCGAGCAGCGCGCGATCTGGGACCCGATCAAGATGATGGCCGACCGTTTCCGGGCGCCCACGTTTGTGATCGACCCGAACGCTGGCGGGCAGGCGATGGCGCAAAGGATCGACGGCGAGCTGCGCCCCGCCCGTGTGGCCGAGTTCACGCAGGGCGCACCGGGGATGGCACGCGCGGCGGCGCGGCTGTCCGAGGCGATCGCGAATGGGGAGATTCAGCATCCCGGCCATGATCGGCTCACCGCCCACGTGCTCGCGGCGGCTACGGCGACGGTGGGCGAAGGGTGGCGGTTCGCGAAGCGCAAGCGTGCGCCGGCACCGATCGACGGGCTGATCGCGATATGCATGGCCCACACCGTGTTGGGGGCGGAGAGGCCAAGCGGGCGGGCCGTCTGGTGACCACCGTCCTCGATCCCCGGGCGATCGAATCTTCGCCGCCGAAGTCGCGCGAGCTCGTTCACCACATCACGTCGCATGAGAGCGACCATCGGCGGTCGCTGTGCGGCAAGATCCGGCCCTGGGACACCAGTGGTTGTGTGGGCGTGTGGGACGGGTCGGCGTTCTGCCCGGACTGCGGGCAGCCGATGTGCCCGGTCTGCTTGAGGCTGGCCGCGTGAGCGAGCTGCGGCGTCACCTGAACGGCCGCGCCGGCCCCGAGGGGTTGCTGTACGCGCTCGCGGAGCGCATCGCCGACCCGCGGGCCGTGCGTGCTGCGGCGTTGCTCGTCCATCAGCTCGATGTGGCGGCCCGCGAGCGCATCATCATCCACGACAAGGAGCAGTCCCATGCCCGAACCTGATGCGGTCCACCCGCGCCCGCCCGTCCGCCATCCTGCCGGCGGCGCGGGTTTGCGAGCCCACGGCTTCGACGACTCCGATCCGGCGTCGGTCGCAGCCGCCGTGTTCGCCGGCATCGTTCCGGACCGGGACGGCCGGACGTACGCGATGGCGGCCGCTCGTCGAGGTCGGCGAGCGCGTCCGAAGGGGACGCCCGATGCCTGACCTGCCCCCGCGCTATTCCCGGCCCGACGAGTGGACCGAGGCCGAGCTGCTGCAGGTTGCTCGCGATCCGCACTTCCGGCCGGAGTCGATGGCCTACACGGCGGCGATCGCACCCGAACCCGACGATGAACCCGACCCACCGCCGGCTGATCGCAGCGAGTGGACGACCGAAGATTTTTTGACCCAACTCCAGAAGGAGCGCCAAGCGTGACCGCCACGACCGAGCACCGCCATATCCGCGTCACGCTCACGGGCAAGCCGCACCCCGGCGACGACCTGCTGTTGCCGGAGGGGACGCCGGGCGTCCCTGAGGCGGTTGCGGAGGCTGAGCGGGCGATGCGCGAGTCGATGCCGCGCGTCGCGGAGGCCGGCGCGGCGCTGAAGGCCGCGACCGCCGAGGCGAAGGCGGCGCCGCAGCTCGACCGGGCGCGCGATAGCGCTGCTGCGGCCGCAGGCAGGCCGCTGCCGAAGGACCGGCTCGCGGATGCCGCCACGGCGGCGCTCGAGGCCGCACAGCGGCGCTACGACGCCGAGAGCGCGGTCCTGGCCGACCGTCAGCAGGTCTACGGGCAGCAGGTGCTGGAGCATCACGCCGACTGGTCGGCCGCGCAGGACAAGATCGTCTCCGAGGCGGAGGCGGAGGCGCTCGAGCTCCTCGAGCAGCTCGGCCAGGCGATCGACCAGCTGTCCGCTGCGCGTGCTGTGCGTAACGCGCTCCGGACCTTCCCGGTCCACGGCGGGCTGCTCTCGACGTGGCGCGTCTACAAGCTGCCGGCGTTGCTGGCGGAGCGCCAGCGCGTGCAGGCGGAGCGGGAGCTGGATCGTGCGGACGGGCAGGGCTACGGGTCGGCCCGGCAGGTGTCCCGCGACACGATCGCGCTGCTGGTCGCGTTGCGCGCCGAGGTGCGCGGCAGGGCACCGCGCGCTTGGTGACGGGATGCTAAATCCCGAGGATCTCGGGCCGGAGCTGTTGACGAACGCCCGGGCGGCGAGCGTCTTGTACGGCGTGATCGTCCATGGCGCGATCGATGATGCGAGCCGTGAGCAGTTGGAGGATGCGGTCAGCGATTTGCTCGCCGCCGATGAGGTCGAGCTGCGCAGGATCGTCGCGGAGTCCCATCAGCGCGCTGCAACAGCCGGCGACTGTTCGGATCAAGGTCACCGTCCAGCAGCACGGCACCGACCGCCGCAGCCGTCCCGGCCAAGCCATCGGACGGCTCCAACGAGAGGATCAAATGCCTATGGGTCAGCATCAGCACCTCCCGGAGCAGCCGCCTGCATCGCCAGCTCGCGGGGTGACGTGGCGTACGCGGCCGACTCCGTACGTCGCGTCCGATCCCCAGCCGGCGGTGCTGTTGCGCGAGCAGCTCGCGACAGCACGCGCCGCAGGCGTCAGCTTCGAGGACGTGTGGCCCGATGCCCTGGCCGCCGCCGTCAAGGGGCTCACGGGCGGGGAGATGGGCGGGCGGGGGGTGCTGGTCGGGTTGCGGTCGGTGTGGGAGCAGGCGTTCGAGCGCCGGCCGGCCACCGGCACGATCAGGCTGGCGTGGGTGCTGGACGTGTCGCCCGGCGACTGATCTCAGCCGGGGCCGCGATGTTCGGCGCGCCGGATCGCCTTCGTAGATGCGTGTTCGGTCGATGCCGAGGATGTCGGCGAGGTCCGCGGCGCGCACATCCGCGGCGCGCAGCTCGGCGATCGTGCGGTCGTACTCGGGCTTGTCGTTCGGCTGGGGCGCGGCTGGCGGCCTTGAGGCGCCGGGCGGCTTTGAGGAGGCGGGGCTCTCCGCGGCGCATCCTCGGGGGAGCGGGCCCCAATCCCAATGTCCAAGCGCACCCAACTCACCGCCAGCCGCAGCGCCTTGATCGTCCTCGCGTCCTGCGCGACCCCGGCTCAGCGCGCCGAGGCGATCGCCTTCCTGGAGCGTTGTGCCGAAGCCCGGATTCCGCCCGCCGGCATCTACCGCGCCGCGTCGGAAGAGCTGGCGCTGGTCGCCGCCGTGGTCGCCGAGCTTGATTAAGTGAAAAGCGCCCGCCGGCTTGAGGTGCAGCGCCGGACTCCCCGGACCGAGCCGGTCGCCGAGCACCGGATGACCACCAGCACGAGCCGTTCCCAGCCCAACGGGCGCGTCCGCACCACCGTCGTCGAGACGACGACACGTCGCGGCCTCAAGGACCCCTTCCGCACGCACCGTCTTCGAGGCAGCGAGCACGCGCCCGCCGCTGACGTGGTCGTTGTCTGTGGCGTCCTGCGCATCAGGAGGCCCGGGGCTGCCCGCCAGCCGCGTCCGCGCCGCCGGCATCAATCTCGCGCTGCGCGGGCTCGCGCACCCGACCCCGACGAACCCGAGCCGCCCGAGGGGCGGCATCGTCACGTAGTCGGCACCCACGCCCGCGAACTCGAAGCCCTGCTCGCGCTCGAGCCGTTCTCGCTGTACGGCGTCGACCGGGCAGCCGACGGCGCCTACCGGCTCCGCTTCCGCCACCAGTCGTTCGCCGGCAGCGGCCGCCGCACGTTCAAGATCCCCGCGAAGCGGGTGATCGGCTACGAGCAGCGGTCCGCGACGGCCCGGCCGTGCGACGTGGCCCACCGCGCGAACGCGAACCGGCGCCGGTTCGCGATCTGGCTAATGTCGTGGCTCGACGTTGGCGCCCCCGTCGTTGACGTCGCGCTGCTTGACGGCGACCTCGGCGCGATCGACGAGCTGCGCGCGGCGATCCTGTTGGCCGCCGACGGTGGCGCCGGCGATGCGGACCTGTGGCTGGCGGGGTGGGCGTCGTGAGCGCCGCCGACTTCCTGCGCATGATCGTCGGCGAAGAGACCACCGGCTACCTCGAGCTGCGCCACCGCCAGCCGGACGGCGTGAACATGGCCCAGAAGTTCTTCGCGGTCGCCGACAGCGAGCGGGCCGCGGCGATGGCCGAAGCGACGGGGCGGCTGCTCGACTGCTGGGCCGGCATGGCGCCCCGCGTCCGCCCGCGCGGCTGCTCTAAGGACGTTGAGCGCGCGTGGGTCATCTCGGCCGACTGCGACACCGACGCCGCGCTCGGCCGGCTGAAGCTGTTCGCGCCCGCACCGACCGCGCTCATCGCGTCGGGCTCCAAGACGCAATCCGGCCGCCCGAAGGTTCACGCCCACTGGGCACTGGCCGAACCCGTCGGCCGCGACGAGCTCGAAGCGCGCAAGCGCGGCCTGGCCGCCGCGCTCGACTCCGATAAGGCGATCAGCGACGCCGCGCGGATCATGCGCATCCCCGGCACCCGGAACCACAAGCACACGCCGCCGGCAGAAGTACGCACGCTGGTGTTCGGGCCCGAGCGTCGCTACCGCGCCGTCGACGTCGCCGATCGGCTCGAGGAGTCGGCCCGGGCCGAGCCCCATGTCGTGCACGGTGACGACGGCGCCGTCCTCGATCCCGAGACCGGCGCCGTGCTCCACGTTGACCCGCTGCTGACGATCGCCCCGAGCACATACGTGCGCGCCCTGACCGGCCAGAAAGTCAACCGCGCCGGCTTCGTGCAGTGCCCGCTCCATGACGACTGGAATCCGTCGCTGAAGGTCTACGACCGGGCGCGGCGCGGTTGGTATTGCTTCCAGTGCCGACGGGGCGGCTCGATCTACGACCTGGCGGGGTGTATGGCCGGCGTCTCGCCGCTGCGCGGGAACGCGTTCATCGCGCTGCGCACGCAACTGCTTGAGACGTTCGGGATGGCAACGCCCCGAACGCTTCGGCTTGGCGACGCGTGGAGGTGACCATGAGCACGGATTTTGACTACGGCGCTTGGCTGGTCGAGCTGAAAGCGGCCGCGGACGACGAGCTGTTCGCCAAGCTCGCGGAGTGCAAGCCGCCACAAGAGCCGCTCGCCCGCGCGCAGCTGCGCGAGGCGCTCGTCAAGGTTCTGAAGGGGAAGGTCGCCAGCCCGGCGGGAGTCGCCGACGCCTGCCTGGGAGCGGCGGGCGACCGCGCGAAGGAGAGGGACCCTTCGGATAACCGTCCCCTGCTGCCTTCCACCGGCGACCTTCGCGACCTCACCGCCAAGGCGTGGACACACATCGACGGGTGGCGATCGGAGACCGACCACCGTCGGTTCATCGGCCGGTACGGCACCGCGATCGCCCGCCTGGAAAACGCCAAGGGCAACCTCACCACCGTCACCATCGATCGCGCTCGCGCCGTGAACCTGCTGGCGGAGTGCATCGCCTGGACGAACGACGGCGACCCGACATTCCCGCCGCCCATAGTCGCCGAAAACCTGCTCGTCACACCAGACCCGCCGGTGCCGTCACTCGAGCGCATCGTCGAGGTGCCCGTGCTCGGCGCCGACGGCAGCGTCCGCGATCAGGCGGGCTATGACCCCGTGACGTGCTGCTTCCTGCGGCCCGCCGATGGACTGCGCGTCCGCCCCGTCAAGACACGCCCGACAGCAGCGGACGTCAAGGAGGCACGGGATCTCATCCGCGAACTCGTCGCGGACTTCCCCTTCAGGGGGAAGGCGGAGGGCGACACCGGCGACCACGAGCGGGCTCACGCCTACAGCGTGCTACTGCAGCCGTTCGTGCGTGCGCTCATTCCGGGGCCAACGCCGCTCCACCTGTTCGATGCGCCGGCGCCGGGGACCGGCAAGACGCTATGCGCAGAGGCGCTCTCCGTTCCCGCGCTTGGCGGCCGCAAGCTTCCTTCGTTCGCGGAGGCGCATGGCGACGAGGAGTGGCGTAAACGGATCACCGCCAAGCTCCGCGACGCACCCGAGTACGTGCTGATCGACAACATCCGCCGCCAATTGAACTCGAGCTCGCTCGCGTCGGCGCTGACCACCTCCTCCGTCGAGGATCGTCTCCTCGGCGTCTCGGAGATGGTTCACCTTCCGGTCCGGTGCGTGTGGATCGTGACCGGCAACAACGCGACGCTCAGTGACGAGATGACTCGCCGCTGCGCACGTGTGCGCATGGACGCGCAGTGCGAGTTCCCCGAGGATCGCGACGTCGAGTTCAAGCATCCCGACCTCCTTGCTTGGGCGCAGGAGCAGCGTGGTGAACTCATCTGGGCCACACTGAGCCTCGCGCGGGACTGGATCGTCGCTGGGCGCCCCGACCCCGTTCTCGGCGCTCGCCTCGGTGGCTTTGAAGGCTGGATGCACGTCGTCGGCGGCATCCTCGAACATGCCGAGCTGGGGACCATCCTCGGCAACACCGGCGAGCTGCGCAAGGCCAACCGCGACCCCAGCCTCGGCACGTTCCTCGAGGCCGTCTGGCTTCGGCTCGGTCCGCGCGAGTGGGCGGCACGGGAAGCCGTCGAACTTGGCCAGCAGCACCTCGAGATTGGGATGGGACCCGATGCCCAGCTCGCGCAGGTGCTCGGCATTAAGTTGCGGTCGTTCGTCGACCGACCGTTCACGAACTACACCCTGCGGCGCGGTGACGACAGCGACCACAGCGCGCTATGGAAGGTCGAGAAGACGTCGTGACCGACGACGTCGTCGCCGCGCTCACCGTCCCGGTACTGCTGCCGGTCGCGACGGTCGCCCGGCTGTTGGCCTGCTCGCCGCGGACGGTCCGCCGCAGGATCGCCGACGGGTCGCTGCCAGCGGTGATCGAGCACGATCGGGTCATGATTCGTGGCGACGAGCTGCGTGACTACGTCCTACGGCTGGACCGACCAGGGACATCGCCGCGATCCCGGGCTCGGCGGGTGAGTCGGGATTACGACTTCCTGCGGGACTGAGCAGGCTGTCTGCCCAGCCCCCTTGCATTCTCCTGCCCAGGGGTGTAACGTGGGGGCCATGATCACCCGCAAACAGCTAGAGAAGGCCGAGGCTGCGTTCCGCAGCGCCGCTGCCCGAGCCGAGACGTACCGCGAGCGCCGCAACGACCTCGTGCGCCAGGCGGCGGGTGGGGGATGGACGCATCGGCAGATCGCCGAGGCGACAGGGCTCGCGCGCAGCCGTATCAGCCAGCTGGCGCCACCGAGACAGGACGAGCGATGACCGCTGACACCCCCACCCCGGAGCGTCCCCGTCGACACGGCGTGTTCGACGTGCTCACAAGTGACTGGCCCTACAAGACGGGCGTGATAGGCAGGGCCGTGTGGCCTAACCCGTGGCGGCGCTCACGGAAGGAGACCTGATGTCCGTCCACAAGGAAGGCAACCGCTGGCGTGTGAAGTACCGCCTCGCCGGCAAGCAGCACAGTCGCACGTTCGACCGCAAGGGCGACGCCACCATGTTCGACGCCGACATCAGGCGCCGGCGCCAGCTCGGTCCTGTCCTCGCCGCCGAACTCCAACGCGAGACCGAGACCTTGGACCAGTTCATCCGAGGATCGTGGCGTGCACACGCCGCGACGCTCGCACCGAAGACACGCCAGAAGTACGCGTGGGTCCTGAGCAACCACCTCGGCACCCTGGGCGATGAGCCGCTCGCCACGCTCGACGTTGCCCGCCTGGCCGAACACCAACGCCACCTGCTCGATCGTGGCGTGCGCCCGAACACCGTCCGGGCCGTGTTCGCGCAGATCGCGGGCATCCTACAGATCGCCGTCGAGCACGGCAGGATTCCCGCCAACCCAGTCCGGTCGATGCGCAAGGTTGCACCCGACCCGGTCGCGCCCGTCAGACCACTCGAACCCGTCGAGATCGAGGCGCTGATCGCCGCGACCACAGGACGCGACAGGGCGATGATCGTCCTCGGCGGATACTTCGGACTACGACCAATCGAGATGCGCCGGGTGATCTGGTCGCGACTGCACGGCAACACACTCACCGTCGCCAAGGTCGACACCAAACCCTCAGCATCGCCGCGCACGATCACGGGTCCGATCGCAGGCATCACCGCACTCAAGACGTGGCGCCTCGAATCTGGTCGACCAGACGACGACGCACCGATCATCGGGCTCTCGTCGCGCAACATGAACCAGTGGAACGTCTACCTGCGACGCATCACCCGCGACGTCGTCGGCCGCACCGACGTGACCGCCTACACCCTGCGCCACTCACACGCGTCGGCACTGCACCACTGCGGGTTCACGGTGCCGCGTGCCGCCGAACGCATGGGGCACACGACCGTCGTGCATCTCAGTACGTACGCACATGTACTGGACACGGTGGACCGATACGACGACATCGACACGATGATCGCCGCCGTCCGAGAACGGGGACTCGGGGACTCCGGGGACCTTCGCCGGGGTCCGGGGCTCTAGCGGCGCGTGTGGAGGTCGCGGGAGACCCCACGGTTCCGCCTGAGTTCCGTAGCAGCGCACCGATAGCACGAAAGCCCTGCAAACGGGCACCTGCCGGCACTCTCCGCTTGAGAGTGCCAAGGATCGGCCGATATAGTTACTGAAGCAATGCCGATCTACGAATACAAGTGCGAGAACGGGCACAATTTCGAAGTGATGCAGCGCATGACCGACGATCCCGTCACGGCCTGCCAGGTGTGCGAGGCGCCGGTCGAGCGCGTATTCCACCCGATCGCGATTCACTTCAAGGGCTCCGGCTTCTATTCCACCGACTACGGATCCCGCAAACGCTCACGCGAGCTCAAAGACGCCGGCGAGGGACAGGGCAAGCACAGCAAGGACGGCGACTCCTCGAGCTCGTCCTCGGACAGCTCGAGCTCCAAGACCGAGACGAGCGCGAGCTCGAGCTCGTCGAAGTCCGACAGCAAGAGCTCGTCATCGGCTTCGTCTGACTGACGGGTCGCGCTGGTTCGGCCGGGCCATCTGGTGCCCGGGCTAACGGCTTGCCGGGGGAAGGGGTCCGGGGACGCACCCGCGGACGCTCCCGGGAGTGAGCTCAGCCGTTCATGAGCTTCCCGACGGCCTGCTGGACCTGACCGGGCGTGACCGTGACCGCGTCGCCGTAGCCGGGCAGAACCTCGGCGCCGGAGGGCTTCAGGACGTTGACCGGTGCTGAGCCCCCGATCTCGGAGGCCGCGAACAGGGTCAGGAGGGTGGGGCCGCCCATGTCGGTGCGCAGCACCTTGGGCGCGTCCCACGACGCCCACGGCAGCCGGAAGAAGGAGCTAGGGGAGAGGAGCTTGGCCTTGATCGCGTTGAGGATCTGCTGCTGGTGCTGTACCCGGGTGAGGTCGCTGTCCGCGGGGTTGCACTTGTTCTCTCGCGTGCGGGCGTAGGTCAGCGCGTCGTGGCCGTTGAGGTGATGTGTGCCCGGCGCCAGGTACAGCGAGAAGCCGCCGTTCTTGGTCCCGCCGCTGATGTCCGAGCAGACGCGACCCGTGGTGACGTCAATGCCACCGATCGCATCGACGAACTGAGGGAAGGCAGCGAGGTTGACGACGATCACGTGGTTGATCTTCACGCCGGCGAACCTCTCGATCGTCTTGATCGCCAGCGCCGGCCCGCCCAGCGCATACCCGGCGTTGATCTTCGCCAGGCCGTGCCCCGGAATGTCAGCCACGGTGTCACGCGGGATCGAGAGCCGGCGTGACACGCCGCCACCGATCCGCCACAGCATGATCGTGTCGGAGTTGCTGCCGACGTCGCTGGTGTTGGCGCCCGGCTCCTTCGAGCCGGCGGGGCGCTGATCGGTGCCCAGAATCAGAACCGTGTTCGTCGAGGTGAGCATGTTCCCCGAAGAGGTCAGCGCCGCCGTGGCCGAGTCAGGGAGCTTCCCCTGCTCGATCTGCGCGCTGACCATGAACAGCACCAGCGACAGCAGCAGCCAGGCGGCGATCGCGATCGCGACGTACTTGAGCACGCGGCGGGGTGTGATCCGCCGCCCTTCATCCGGCGCCCCGCGGCCGCGCCGCGAGCGCCGCCACCGCCCCGGCTCGTCGGGGCCGCCCCGTCCGGGCTCGGGCAGCGCCAGCTCCTCCTCTCCGCGCAGGCGAGCGAGCAGGCCACGCGGGGCGGCGCGGTAGGTCGTGTACGGGCGTGGGTCCGGATCTCGCCGCGACCGGCCGGAGCGCTGTCCGCCCGGCCGGTAAAGGCTGTACGCCGAGTCGTCCTCGGACCGTGCCCGATTGTCAGGCTCGCTGGGCATACGGCTCGGTTATTGTGACGACATGGCCGCACGGCGCGTCATCGGCGTCGACCTCGGCGGGACGAAGCTGCTGGCCGGCGCGGTGGACGAGCGGATGCGCGTGCACCACCGGGCCCAGCGCGCGGTGGCCGGCCTCGACCAGTCGGCGCTGCTCGACACGACGCTGGACGCGGTGCAGGAGCTGCGCGAGTCGACCGACGCCGAGATCGCCGCCGTCGGCTTCGGCATCCCGGCTCTGATCGACCGGCGTTCAGGGAAGGCGGTGATCTCGGTACATCTGCCGCTTGCCGAGATCGCGTTCGGCGACGTGATGACCGAGCGGACCGGGCTGCCTGTGTTCGTCGACAACGACGCGAACGTGGCCGCGCTCGCCGAGCACCGCTCCGGAGCCGCGCGCGGCGCGCGCGAGGCGGTCGTGCTGACGATCGGGACCGGCATCGGCGGCGGGCTGATCATCCGCGACCAGGTCTACCGCGGCTCGATCGGCGCCGGCGCCGAGCTGGGGCACGTGGTGATCGACATGGACGGACCCCCGTGCCAGGGTAACTGCCCCAACCGCGGGTGCGTCGAGGCGCTCGCCTCGGGCACCGCGCTGGTCCGCGAGGCGCACCGGATCGCGGGCGAGCGTCCGCACTCGGGACTCGGCCGCGCGCTCTCGTCCGGCCGGGCGCTGATGGGCCCGCTGGTCACGGAGCTGGCGCACGATGGAGATGAGGCGGCGATCGACGTGATCGCACTGATCGGCAGCCGTCTCGGCGTCGCGATGGCGAGCTTCGTGAACATCTTCAACCCCGAGGTGGTCGTCGTCGGTGGCGGCGTGATCGCGGCCGGTGAGCTCCTGCTCGAGCCCGCCCGCGAGGTCGTCGCGGCCCGGGCGCTGCCGCCGTCGCGCGACCTCGTGCGGATCGTCGCCGCGCGCTACGGCATCGAGGCCGGCATGATCGGAGCCGCGGCCCTGGCCTTCGACGGACTCGCCCGGCAGGCGGAGGCGATGACGTGAGCGGCGGTCGCCTGATCGTGTGCCCGACGCCGATCGGCAACCTCGAGGACATCACGCTGCGCGTGCTCGCCGCCCTGCGCGAGGCCGACGTCGTGGCCTGTGAGGACACCCGGCGCACGCGGGTCCTGCTGGACCGTTACGGCGTCAGCGCGAAGCTGGTCAGCTACCACGAGCACAACGAGCGCGAGCGGGCTACGGAGCTCGTGGGGCGGATGCGCGAGGGCAGCGTGGTCGCGCTCGTGTCCGACGCCGGCATGCCGCTGGTGTCGGACCCGGGGTTCGTGCTCGTGCGCGCCTGTGTCGCCGCCGGTCTGGCCGTGGACGTCCTGCCCGGTCCCTCCGCGGCCCTGTCCGCGCTCGTGGCCTCCGCCCTGCCCGCCGACCACTGGCGCTTCGCCGGGTTCCTGCCCCGCAAGCGCTCCGAGCTCGAGCGCGAGTTCTCCTCGGCGGAAACGCTGGTCGCCTTCGAGTCGCCGCGGCGGGTGGCCTCGTCGCTGGCCGTCCTCGCCGAGCTCGATCGCGACCGGCCGGTCGCCGTGTGCCGGGAGCTGACCAAGATCCACGAGGAGGTCGTGCGGGGGAGCGCGGCCGAGATCGCGGCCCGGTACGCGGCCGAGGCCCCCCGCGGCGAGGTCGTGCTCGTGGTCGGAGCGGCCCCCGCCCGCGAGGCGGACACAGCACCGGCGCTCGACGCCCTTCGCCGGCTGGTCGACGCCGGGGCCAAGCCCCGGCCCGCCGCGGGCGTCGTCGCGGAGCTGACCGGAGTGCCGGCCAACACGCTCTATCGCGGGTTGACCGAGCGGTCGGGCCAGCCCGGCCCGCCGTCGCCCGACGCCTGACCGCCCGGGCCACGCGGGCCCCGTATAGCCTTGGTGCTCGCCGATGTCCTTCTACGTCACGACCCCGATCTACTATGTCAACGCGCAGCCGCACCTCGGCCACGCGTACACGACGATCGCCTGCGACGTGCTGGCACGGCACATGCGCCAGCGGGGCGAGGACGTGTTCTTCCTCACCGGCACCGACGAGCACGGCGAGCCGGTTGCCGACGCGGCCCACGCGCTCGGCCTCGAGCCCAAGGAGCTGGCCGACCGCAACGCCGAGCGCTTCAAGGAGCTGATGCCGCGCCTGTCGGCCTCCAACGACTTCTTCATCCGCACCTCGGACCCGGAGCACGAGGCAAAGGTGCAGCAGGTGCTCCAGCGCGTCTACGACAACGGGCACGTGTACAAGGGCCTGTACGAGGGTTGGTACTGCCCCAAGTGCGCGGACTTCAAGGTCGACAACGAGATCGCCGAGGGCAACCGCTGCCCGATCCACGAGATCGTGCTCGAACGCCACCAGGAGGAGAACTACTTCTTCCGGCTCTCGACCTTCCAGGAGCCGCTCGAGCGCCTGTACCGCGAGCGGACCGACTTCGTGATGCCACCGCACCACTTCAACGAGGCGCGCTCGTTCATCGCCCAGGGCCTGCAGGACATCTCGCTGTCGCGCTCGGAGCTGAAGTGGGGCGTCCAGGTCCCGTGGGACCCCGCGCACGTGTTCTACGTGTGGTTCGACGCGCTGCTCAACTACTACACCGCGCTCACCTACGCCCGGCCGGGCGAGGATCTCACCGACCGCTTCTGGCCGGCGACCTACCACGTCATCGGCAAGGACATCCTCAAGTTCCACACCGTGTTCTGGCCGGCGATGCTGATCGGCGCCGACCTCGCGGTGCCCGACCATGTCTTTGTCCACGGCTTCCTGCTCGGCGCCGACGGGCGCAAGATGAGCAAGTCGCTGGGCAACGTGCTCGATCCGTTCGAGGTGATGGAGGTCTTCGGGACCGACGCGTTGCGCTTCTACCTGATGCGCGACGTGCCCTTCGGCGGAGACGGCGCGGTCGGGATGGCGGCGGTGCGCTCCCGCTACGAGAGCGAATTGGCCAACGACTACGGCAACCTGGCCAGCCGCACGCTGGCGATGATCGGGCGCTACCGCGACGGCGTGATCCCCACGGCCGCCACCGACCCCGAGCTGGCGCGCGAGTTCGAGGGTCTCTCGGGCGAGGTGGCGCGGCTGCTCGACGGCGCCGAGCCGACCCAAGCCCTCGAGGCGATCTGGCGACGAGTGCGCCGGCTCAATCGCTACGTCGAGGAGCGGGCGCCATGGCAGCTGGCCAAGGACCCCGACCGGTCCGAAGAGCTCGAACAGACGCTGGCCTCGCTGGCCGAGGGTCTCCGCGTGGTGAGCGTGCTGCTGCATCCGTACGTCCCGACGAGCGTCGAGAAGCTGCTGGCGGCGATCGGCTCGCCGGCGCTCGACTATGCCGGAGCGGACTTTGCCGAGCGGGGGTCGGGCGCCTCGATCGGCGTGCTCGAGCCGCTGTTCCCCAAGCACGCGGCGTGATCGACAGCCACACCCATCTCGAGTTCTGCAAGCCGCCGGACGCCGAACTGGTCGTCGCGGCCGAGGCCGCCGGCGTCACGCGGCTGCTCACCGTCGGCACGACCGGTGCCTCGTGCCGGGCCGCGCTGGCCGCCGCGGAGGACTTCCCCCAGGTGTACGTCGCGATCGGGCGCCATCCCAACGAGGCGACCGGGTTCGACGACGCCGACCTCGCCGAGCTGCAGGCGCTGGCCGCGCATGAGAAATGCGTCGCGATCGGCGAGACGGGCCTGGACTACTACCGGACCAGCGCTCCTCACTCCGATCAGGAACGAGCCTTCCGGGCCCAGATCGAGCTTGCCCGCGAGACCGGCAAGCCGTTGGTGATCCACACGCGCGCGGCCGAGGACGACACGCTGTCGCTGCTGGCCGAGCATGCGCAGGGGATCCGCGTGATCTTGCACTGCTTCTCGATGGCCGATCGGATCCAGGAGTGCCTCGAGCACCCCTGGTGGATCTCGTTCGCCGGCAACGTCACCTATCCGAGCTCCGCGAGCCTGCGCGCGGCGGCGATCCGCGTCCCGGCGGACCGGTTGCTGGTCGAGACCGACGCCCCGTTCCTGGCTCCGCAGCCGGTCCGCGGCACGGCCAACGAGCCCGCGTACGTGGTCCACACCGCCCAGGCGCTGGCGCTCGAGCGGCGGGTCGGCTACGCCGAGCTCGAGCAGGCGGTCGAGCGCAACGCCGCGACGCTGTTCGGATGGTGAGCTCCCGGCGCACGAGGGACCTCGGGCAGAACTTCCTCGTCGACCGCAACATCCTCGACGTGATCGAGCGCCTGGCGCAGCCCGGACCCGGCGACGTGGTGCTCGAGATCGGCGGCGGCGAGGGGGTGCTGTCCGAGCGCCTGGCGGCGCGCGCCGGCCACCTGCACGTGGTCGAGGTCGACGTCAGGCTCGAGCCGCGGCTGCGGTCCGCGCTGGAGCCGTTCGAGAACGTCAGCCTGCACTTCGGCGATGCGCTCGCGCTCGACCTCGGCGGGCTCGATCCGGTCCCCGGCAAGGTGATCGCGAACCTGCCCTACGGGATCGCCGCGAGCGCCATCCTCCGGACCGTGGACGAGCTGCCGTCGGTGCAGCGATGGGTCGTGATGGTGCAGCGCGAGGTCGGCGAGCGGCTCGCCGCGGGGCCTGGCACGGCGGCCTACGGCGTGCCGTCCGTGCTGGCGCAGATGGCCTGCGAGGTGCGGGTCCTGCGACCCGTGTCGCGCACCGTGTTCCGCCCGATCCCCAACGTCGACTCCGTGCTCGTCGGCCTGGAGCGGCGCTCGGCCGTGGACGAGCCCGACGTCCGCGCGCTCGTCCACGCCGGGTTCGCGCATCGGCGCAAGGCGCTCGCCCGATCGCTGGCGCTGGCACCGGGCGCCCGGGCCGATATCCGGGAGCGGGCGCGCGAGGCCTTGGTGGCGCTCGGTCATCCCGTCGACGAGCGGGCCGAGCGCCTCTCGCCTGAGGAGTTCCGGGCCTTGGCGGCGAGGCTGGCGGAGTGAGGGCACGGGCGCTCGCGCCGGGCAAGGTCAACCTCTGCCTGCTGCTCGGCGGCACCCGGCCCGACGGTCGGCACGAGCTCGTGACCCTGTTCGAGTCGCTCTCCCTGGCCGACGAGCTGACGCTGCAGACGCAGGCCGGCGGCGCGGACGAGGTGATCTGCGCCGGCGTCGAGGGTCCGAACCTCGTCGGCGCGGCGATCGCGGGCCTGCGGGCGCGCGGGTGGGACGGCCCGCCGGTGCGGATCGAAGTGCGCAAGCGGATCCCGGTGGCCGCGGGGATGGGCGGCGGCTCCGCCGATGCCGCCTGCGCGCTGCGCCTCGCCGCCGCCGTGGCCCCGCTTCCCGCCGCCGCGGTGCTGTCCGAGCTGGCGGCAACGCTCGGCGCCGACGTGCCGAGCCAGCTCGAGCCGGGGCTCGCGCTGGGGACGGGTGCGGGCGAGGTCGTGGAGCCCGTCGCCCCGACGGCGCCGCACACGCTCGTGATCGTCCCGCTGCCGGCGGCGCTCTCGACCCCGGCCGTCTACGCCGAGGCCGACCGGCTCGGGCTGGCCCGGCCGGCCGAGCAGCTGCGCGACGGCCTCGACCGGCTGCGCGCGGCACTCGCGGCGGGCGCCCGACCGCCGGAGGCGTTGCTGCGCAACGACCTCGAGGCCGCCGCCCGCGCGCTGTGCCCGGAGATCGATCGGGCGACGGCCGCGGTCTCGGCGCTCGGCGCAGACCACGTCTTCGTCTCGGGCTCGGGACCGACCGTGGCCGGGCTGTTCTGGGAGGACGACTCCGCCCGGGCCTCGGAGGCGGCCGCGACGCTCGCCCGGAGCTACCCGGGCGCCGTCGCCGCCACCCCGGTGGGCGCTGCTTTCGGCGCCGTCGAGACCCTGTCCTGAAGCCCGGCGGGCCACGGCGGCTCGATCGTCGGCCGCGTCGGGCACAATTGGCGGTCGAGTTATGAGCAACCAGACCATCACCTACCTGGTCGGAGCCTGCCTCGGCGTGTTCGGACTGGCCGCCTTCTGCGCACTGGTGCTCGTACCGGCGATTACGGCCTACCGGCGACCGGTGGAGCGGGTGGCGGTCGTGATCCTGTCCGTGTACGTGCTGGCCGCGCTGGTGGGCCTCGGAGTGCTCGTCGGCGCGCTCGTCGTCTTCGAGTGGCCACGGGTTTTCTGAGTGTCGCGAGGCGGAAATTCAGTGGGTCGGCTCGAATTCCAGCGAATTTGCGGCTCGGGGCACTAGTGTCGGAGGGAGCCGCCCCCCGCCAGGCGAGCGCACCGGATCTGGGTGCCCTGGCCGCGATCACCGACGCCGTCGAGGCGGGCGCCGGTCTGCCCGAGATCCTCCGCGCGGCCGCCAGGGCGCTGGAGGCCAGCCTGATCCTGATCGACCGCTCCGGCGCCGTGCTCGCGGTCGCCGCCCGGTCGCCCGCCGACGAGCGGTCGCTGATGCGCGATGCCGGCGACGTGACGACGATCGAGCTGCGCGTGGCCGAGGCACCCGTGGGCCAGCTGCGCATGCGCGCTCGCGACCCGGCCCCCGACGCCTCGCTGCTGCGCCTGGTGACGACGCTGATCGGCTCGGAGGTGGAGCGCGTCCGCGCTCCCGAGCGCGCCTCCGAGGAGGCGGCCACGAGCTTCCAGCGAGCGGTGCTCGCGCGGCGGATCGAGGACCGCGACGACCTCGTCGCCCGGGGCAAGGAGCTCGGATCGGACTTCGGGCCCGGGGGCAGCGTCGTCGTCGTGCGCGCTCATCCGCGCAGCCCGACCGAGGACGACTGGCGCCAGCGCCTGCTCGCGGTCACAGGCCGCGGCGCCCGCTCGATCGCCCCCGGCGCGATCTCCGCGCCGGGCGAGACCGACACCGGCGAGGTCACAGTCCTGGTCCCGGACCCCGACGGCGACACGGGTCGCCGGGTCGCGGCGGCGATCCTGCGCGAGCTCGAGTCCGGGCTCCCCGGGTTCGCCTTCGCGGTCGGCCGCAGCCGCCACGCCGAGGACCCGCTGGACCTGCACCGGGCCGGGAACGAGGCGCTGCTGGCCGCCAACGTCGTCGAGGGGGAGACCGAGCGCTCGGAGCTCGCCTACGCGGAGACCGGCACCTACCAGCTGCTGCTCCCGCACATGAACGATCCTGCCGAGCTGAAGCGCTTCTACAAGGAGACGGTGCGTCCGCTCGTGGCCTACGACGAGCAGTATGAGACCGACCTGCTGGGGACGCTCTCCACGTTCCTCGAATGCGACGCGAACGTGAACGCCACCGCGGCGCGGCTGATCACCCACCGCCACACGATCCGCTACCGGTTCGAGCGCGTGCGTGAGCTGACCGGCCTCGACGTGTCCTCGACCGACGGCCGGGAGAAGCTCTCGCTCGGCCTCAAAGCGATGCGGGTGCTCGGCATCGCCGCTCCGCGCGGCCCGGCGACCGAACCGGGCGCGGAGGGCGGGCGCGTTCCGCGATGAGGCTCGTCGACCTGTCGGCGACGATCGAGCAGAGTCCGGCGGAGCTGCCCGATCTGCTGCGGACCGACATCGCGTACGAGGATCACGCCGCCGGGGCGAGCACGATCGAGGCCATGTTCGGCGTGCCCGCGTCGCTCCTGCGCGGCGGGGAGGGATGGGCCGTGGAGACGTTCACCCGCTTCGGCACCCATAACTCCACTCACGTCGATGCGCCGTGGCATTACAACTCGACCGTCGAGGGTCGCCGGGCGCAGACGATCGACGAGCTGCCGCTGGAGTGGTTCCTGGGCCCCGGCGTCGTCATCGACATGACGCACAAGACCGACGGCGAGGCGATGACCGTCGCCGAGGCCGAGGAAGGGCTGCGGCGAGCCGGTCATGAGCTGGCCGCGGGCGACATCGTCCTCGTGCGCACCGACTGCGACCGCTACTACGAGCAACCCGACTACATGGGCCATGGCTGTGGCGTCACGGCCGAGGCCACGCACTGGCTCTACGACCGCGGCGTGCGGGTGATGGGAATCGACGCCTGGGGCTGGGACGCCCCGCTCTGGATGCAGGCCGAGGAGGCCAAGCGACGCGGCGAGCCGGGCATCTTCTGGGCCGCCCATCAGGCCGATCGCGCCTACAGTCAGATCGAGCGTCTGGTCAATCTCGCCGCGCTGCCGTCGACCGGCTTCACCGTCGCCTGCTTCCCGCTCAAGCTCAAGGGCGGCAGCGGCGCGCCGGCGCGCGTCGTGGCGCTGATCGAGGATTGACCGAGTTCCGCAACTCGCCGAGCGATCACGGGTTACGGCGGGCAGAAGGTCAGCGGCCGGAGGAAACTGAGGACGACCCAGTGCGTCGACGTGATGGGCTGCCACGATGCGCGTGAGATCCCCAACTACTGGAGCTATGCGCGCAACTTCGTGCTCCAGGACCACATGTTCGAGCCCAATTCGTCGTGGAGCCTGCCCGAGCACCTGTTCCAGGTCTCGGAGTGGTCGGCGTTCTGCACCAATCCGTTCGACGCGTTCTCGTGTACCAACGCGCTGCAGAGCCCCAACGCGCCCGGGCGGCCGCTGAGCCAGACGCCCTTCTACTACAACAAGTTCATCGAGGATCTGTTCCTCGGTGGTCAGCGGCTGAATCCGCTGACCGACGGCCGTCCCGACCCCCGGCCCGACGTCCGTGAGGCGAACCCGCAGCTGGGCGACCTGTCGGCTGATTTCAACTTCACCCAGAAGCCCCGGCGGCGCTGATCCTGTCGGTCCATCCCGCGCCCGGTCCGGCCTCGACGCCCCCGGCCTAGGCCGGGGTCTCGGCGGCGCCAGGCGACCTGCTGGCAGAGCGTCGCCAGATCGGGGTACCCGCTCGACGTCCAGCCGTGCGGATCCTTAGCGTAGGATCGCGACCCGATGGCGATCGGCATCATCACCGGCTCGGGTACGTATGCCCTCCCGGACTTCGCGGCGGCGGAGTCCGCCGACGTCCACACCCCCTTCGGCCCCGCGACCGTGACCCGAGGCTCCTACGCCGGCGTCATGGTGCTGCACGTCTCCCGGCACCTGGCCGGACATCTGCGGCTCTCCAACCAGGTCACCCACCGCGCCAACATCTGGGCGCTGAAGGAGCTCGGGGCCAGCGCGGTGATCGGCTGCACCGCGTGCGGCGCCGTGGACCCGAGCGTCGAGCTGGGGTCGCTGATCGTGTTCGACGACCTGCACTTCGCCTCCAACCGGCTCCCCGATGGGTCCCTGTGCACCTTCTTCACCGAGCCCGGCGACCCGGCGCGCGGGCACTGGATCCTGCACGGCAGCCCGTTCTCGGCCGGCATCAGGGAGGCGCTGCTGAGTGGCGTCGCCGACCTCGGCCGCGCGGTGCGGGACGGCGGAACCTACGGCCACGTCGACGGCCCGCGCTTCAACACGCCGACCGAGATCGCCCAGCTCGCCGCGTGCGGCGTGACCGCCGTGAGCCAGACGGCCGGACCGGAGACGGTGCTGTGCGGTGAGCTCGAGCTGCCATTCGCGCTGGTCGGGTTCGCCACCGACTACGCGAACCAGGTCAACGCCGGCGAGCCGACGCCCGTCTCCACCCTGATCGAGTTGATGGGCCGCAGCTCGGCGATCTTCGCCGACGTGCTGCGCGGCGCGCTTCCGCGCCTCCTCGCGCGTCCGCCCGCGCCCGCGGGAACGGTCTACCGCTTCGCTCGGGAATGAACGGTGGCGACCCGGCCGTGCTCGTCATGGCGCGGGCACCCCGGCGCGGGGAGGTGCGCCGGGCGCTCGAGCCACTGCTCGGCGCCGACGGCTGCCGCGCGCTGCAGGCGGCGCTGATCGCCCAGACGGCCGCCTGGGCGCGAGCCGTCGCGCCGCGCGCGCTGTACGCGGCCCACGAGCCGCCGGACGCGCGCGAGGAGTTGCGGGCGCTCGTGCCCGCGGACGCCACCCTGTTCCCCCAGAACGGGAACGGGATCGGAGCCCGCATCGCCGACGCCGCCGCGCGCGTGTTCTCGAGGCACCGCGGCCCGCTGCTGATCGTGTGGCCCGACCTGCCCCGCCTGCGCCCCGAGCACGCGAGCGCCGCGCTGGGGGACATGGCCGCCGGCTGCGACCTCGTGCTCGGACCGGCGATCGACGGCGGCTTCTACCTGATCGGGCTCTCCCGTCCGCTGCCGCAGCTGTTCACGCTCCCGGAGCAGGCATGGCGCAGTCCGGACGTGGTCGCGATGGGCCTCGCCGCCACGCGGGAGTCGGGCCTCGAGGTCGGGATCCTGCGCGCCGAGCGACCGCTGCAGCGACCCTCGGACGTGCGCGCGGCGCTCGCTGACCCGATCACCGCGCCCGAGATCGCCCGCATCCTCAAGCCGCGGTCGTGACCGGCAGTCGTCTTCGAGCGCCTGGCCGCCGAGCTTCCGGGCTCCCCCGGACCGGAGGAAGCCACATCCGTCCGGCGAACCGCGGGACATGAGCCCGAGCCGACTCGAGTCGTTCTCGGATGGGGTGATCGCCGTGGCGATCACGCTGCTGGTACTCGACATCCATGTGCCCAACCCCGGCGGTTCACTCGCCCACGAGCTCGGGGTTCAATGGCCCCACTACGTGGCCCTCGTGACGTCGTTCGTGACCATCGGCATCATCTGGATCAACCACCACGCGATGATCGGCCGGCTGCGGGCCATCGACCACACGCTGATGATCCTCAATCTGGCGCTGCTGCTGACGATCGTGATCCTGCCGTTCACGACCTCGCTCGTGGCCGAGTACGTGAACCAGAGCAGCGGCCAGCATCTCGCTGCCGCGATCTACGGCGGCTCGTTCCTGCTGATGGCGATCGCCTTCACCTCCTGCCAGCGTCACATCCTGCTCGTCAAGCCCGAGCTGCTGAGAAAAGCGCTGCCTGAGCAGGAACGGCGCCACATCCTCGGGCGGGCGCTAACCGGGCTGGTCCCGTACGCGGTCGCGACGGCGGTCGCGCCGCTCTCGGCCTACGCCACGCTCGTGATCTGCGCGGCGATCGCCGCGTTCTACGCCTCGCCGTTCGCCACCGCGAGCGAGCGGCAGGCCTGACGGTCGGCGCGACGGAAGAGCGACAGGTGGGTGTCGGGGACGAGCTCGTGGACCTGCTCGCCATGGCGTACGGGCACCACCGGTTGGGCTAAGGTCATCGTCGCCCGCAGGTCCCGGCGCCCTCGATGCGGAGAACGCCATTGCTCTGGGGAGTGGTCTAACGGCAAGACGCCGGCCTTTGGAGCCGTGCAATCCTGGTTCGAATCCAGGCTCCCCAGTCCGTCGTTCCGTGGTCGTGGATACGATGGCTGCCGTGAAAGCGCCCGTGGTAGTGATCCTCGCCGCCGGGCAGGGCACGCGCATGCGTTCGGCTCTGCCGAAGCTCCTGCACGGCGTGTGCGGGCGGCCGATGATCGCGTGGCCCGTCGAGGCCGCCCGGGACGCCGGAGCAGGCCGGATCGTGATCGTCGACTCGCCCGCTCGCCCGCTCGCCGGCTCGCTCGACGACGACGTGGAGGTGGCGATCCAGGAGCGCCCCAACGGCACCGCCGATGCGGTCCGGGCAGCGGCCGCGCACATCGATCCGGGAAGCACGGTCGTCGTGCTGGCCGGCGACGTCCCGCTGATCACCGCCGAGACGATTCGCGGTCTCGTGACCGCCCACGAGGCGGCGGGCTCGGCGGCGACGATGGCGACCATGGTGCTCGAGGATCCGGGCGGCTACGGGCGCGTCATGCGGGCACCGGACGGCACCGTGGAGCGGGTGGTGGAGACGAAGGCGCCCGGTGACGCCACCGAGCTCGAGCTCCACATCCGCGAGGTCAACACGGGGGTGTTCGCGTTCGACGGGCGCCCGTTGCTCGAGGCGCTCGAGCAGGTCTCCTCCAACAATGCGCAGGGCGAGCTCTACCTTCCCGACGTGCTGCCGATCCTGCGCGCCCACGACCGCACAGTCGGCGCCCACGAGGTCAGCGACCCGTCGGTCACGCTCGGGGTCAACGACCGGGTCGGGCTGGCCGCCGTGACCGCGCTGGCGCAGCGACGGATCCACGAGCGCCACATGCGGGCCGGCGTGACGATCGTCTCGCCGGAGTGCACCGTCATCGACGCGCACGTCGCGATCGGCGAGGACACGGTGATCGCGCCGTTCACCTCGCTGCACGGGGAGACGAGGATCGGCTCGGGCGCCACGATCGGGCCGCTGGCCACGCTGATCGACACCACCGTCGGCGACGCGGCCAAGGTCCTGAGCTCGCACCTGGTGCAGGCCGACGTCGGCGCCCGGGTGTCGGTCGGTCCGTTCGCCTACCTGCGGCCCGGGGCGGTGCTGAGCGATGGCGCCAAGGCGGGGACGTTCGTCGAGATCAAGAACTCGCAGATCGGGCCCGGAACGAAGGTCCCGCACCTGTCCTATATCGGTGACACCGACATCGGCGAGCAGTCGAACATCGGCGCCGGCACGATCACCGCCAACTACGACGGCTTCAGCAAGCACCGGACCACGATCGGTGCACGGGTCAAGGTCAGCGTCGACACTGCTCTCGTGGCGCCGGTCAGCGTCGGCGACGACGCGTACACCGCCGCCGGCTCGGTGATCACCAAGGACATCCCTCCGGGCGCGCTCGGGGTCGCCCGGGAGCGACAGCAGAACATCGACGGCTACGCGGCCAAACGCGCCGCTCAGGCCGACGCGGCGGCCGGCGAGAAGGCCGGGGGGTAGTGCCGTCGCGGGCAGCCGTCACCGGTCGGGCGTACACTCGGACGCACCGTGAGCATGCTGCAATCGCGTCCGGCGCCCAGCGACCTGCAACTGGAATACAACAAGCGGCTGATGCTCTTCTCGGGGCGCGGGAACCCCGAGCTGGCGGCGAAGATCGCCTCGAAGCTCGGGGTGGGCCTCGGCGGGGTGACGCTGAAGACGTTCGCCAACGGCGAGGTCTACTGCCGCTACGACGAGTCCGTGCGCGGCGCCGACGTGTTCATCGTGCAGCCGACTTGCGGCAATCCGTACGAGGGGCTGAGCGCCAACGACGCGCTGATGGAGCTGCTGGTGATGATCGAGGCCGCGGTTCACGGCTCGGCGCACCGGGTGATCGCGGTCACGCCCTGGTACGGCTACTCGCGCCAGGACAAGAAGTCCTCGCCGCGCGAGCCGATCACCGCCCGCCTGGTCGCGCGGATGCTGGAGTCCGCGGGCATCGACCGGCTGCTGACCATGGATCTCCACTCCGGCCAGATCCAAGGCTTCTTCCAGAAGCCGTGTGACCACATGACGGCACTGTTCATGCTCACCCAGTACTTCGCCGACCTCGGACTCGAGGATCTCGTCGTGGTCGCGCCGGATGCCGGACGCGTGAAGCTGAACAAGAAGTTCGCGTCCAAGATCGGCGCCGATCTGGCGATCCTGAACAAGGAGCGCCCCGCGCAGCAGGTCGCCGAGATCAACTACGTGATCGGCGACGTCGCCGGCAAGACCGCCGTGATCGTCGACGACATCATCGACACCGCCGGCACGCTCAAGGCGGCCGCCGAGGCCGTCTCGGACGCCGGCGCCCGCCGCGTCTACGCTGCGGCCACGCACGGCGTGTTCTCGGGCAACGCGTGGGAGAACCTCGCCTCGGCGAGATTCGAGCAGGTGGTCGTGACCGACACGATCCCGCTCCGCCCCGGCGCACCGGACAACGTGCGCGTGCTCTCATGCGCGGATCTGCTCACGAACTCGATTCGCCAGATCTTCACCGACGGCTCGGTGAGCGACGTGTTCGGCGGCGAGAACCAGCTGTTCTGAGGCCGCTACCCGTGCTGACCTGGCCTCAGCAGGTCAAGGCGCCGGGCCCACGCCGCCGACGAGTGTCACGCTCGCCCGACTACTTCGACATCGATCAGTACAGAGGCAGCGTTCCGAGCTTGGGACTCACCACGCTCTACCACACCGGTATCAAGATCGGCACGAGCTACGCAGCCGCGGCACCGTAGGTGCCCGCACCAGCCAGTTCATGGACACGGTCGCCTACATCCAGCAGAAATGAATCCGCCAGGCGCGCACGAGGATCCCCAGTCGGCGCGCCGCGTGCAGGGCGAGCGCGCCGTGCGGCTGATGGACCTGCTCGGACTCGACGAGGACGAGCTCTGCCAGGTACTCGGCGTCGACCCGCTGACGCTGCTGTCGGGGCAGCTCGAGCACCGGCCCGAGCTGCCGATCCTGCTGGATCTGCTCGACGAGAGCTCCGAGCGCGCCGGTCCGGCCGTGCTCAGGCGCTGGGTGCGGGCCAAGGGGCCCGCGGGGAGGCCGATCGACGCGCTGCTGCGGCGCGACTTCGCCGCCTTCGAGGACGCGCTGGGAGACTTGGCCGCGAACGGGTTCGTCCTGCGCGGCGGGGGTTAGGTCAGCGCCGGGGGCCGACGCGGCGGCCGCTACGCCGGCGGCGCAGGCTGGGCGTCCTCGGGCTCGACCTTCGGAGGCTTCTCGGGCCAGATGCCGATCAGGTAGTGGAACGACGTGGCGCTGGCCCGGTCGACCGCAGCCCGTGTCCCTGCGAGCGTCGCGGCCTCGAGCGCGGCGGCGGTCACGACCTTGGCCGTGCTCCCCTGACCGCCCTTCGCGGTCGGGGGCGCCCCGGTGTCGATCTGAGCCCACAGCCGCTGGAACAGCCGGCGGCCGAGGCGGGCGCCGATCAGGCCCGCGATGATTCCGAACGGCTTGTAGAACAGACGCATATCTGCCGTGCAGCCTACCCGGAGCAGGCCGGTTCGAGTCGGTTCGCCGCCTGGACAGTGGTTCGGATGAGACCCTGCTCCAGTTGGCGGTGGCCAATCGCCGCCAGTTGTGGATAAATAGATGACGCCAGGTGGCCGATGTGAAGGGCAGAGCGATGCTCGAAGAGGATCCCAATAGAGACCAGGGCGCGGCGGAGGATCTGCTGCGGCGCGCGTTGTTGGACGACTCGACGGCGGTCGCCGTGTCGCTCCGCGTCGGCGGACTGCCGGTCAGCGAAGCGGTGACGGTGATCTTCCACGGACGCCGGGATCTGGGAACGCTGCAGACCTACGTCACGTGGGGTAGCCGGTCCGCCGGCGCGACCGTGGCCGCCAACGAGCTGCTGCGGGTTCCGTGCGACCTCGACCTCGCCGATGCCGGCGACCGCGAGGAGGCGGAGCGGCTCTATCTCCAGCAGGCGACGACGCTGCGTGACGCGCTGGTGGGTGCCGACATGGTGCTGGAGCTGTGGCGCGCTCCGCTGAAGGCGATGACCGGGGCGGTTGCGGTCGACCACTCGATCGAGCTCGACGTGCGCCTGCCGGCGCCGCGGCTCGTGCCCACGGCCCTCGTCGCGCCCGAGCGCCGGCTCGTGGTGACGCCGGTGTGCGCCGCGCGGACGCTCGCGGAAGGGCGTCCCCCGCTCGGCATCGCCTGCTCCCAGCAGGACCTGACCCGCGTCTACCCGCTGGCGGATGACCCGGAGCGCTGCGTGGAGGACTTCCTCGAGCAGGCGGCAGACCACGCCCGCGCGCTCGCCGAGCGGATCGAGCATCAGGAGGCATCGGTCGAGCGCTTCCTCGAGCTCAGCGGCGAGGACTTCCCGGCCGCCGGCTGAGCGGCGTCCGGCCCGACGCAGCCGCGCCCCTCTGCGGCGCACCCCGGCCCGCGGACGGGCATCATGGGCGCTCGATGCGGCGCACGTACCTGATCCTGATCGCGGTGGGCGGACTGCTGTTCCTGTTCGTGAGCGCCGTGCTCGCGCGCGTGTGGAGCGCCGACGGAGCCGAGACGGACGCGGTCACGGCGCTCATCCAGGCCGAGGCCCGGGGCGAAACGGACGCCGTCGTCGATCGCATCCAGGGCTGTCGCTCGAGCGTCGCCTGCCGGACCCAGGTCGCCGGCTACGTGGCCGAGCTGCGCCGGTCCGGCGGCATCTCGATCCTGCAGATGCAACTCTCGACCGGGTTCACCCTCGGCGGCGACGTCGGGACCACACGCGTGGCGTGGAAGTCCCCCACCTCGCTGCCGATCGTGCAATGCGTGCGGGTGCGGCGGGCCGGCAACGCGTTCAGCGGGCTGCACATCGAGCTGCTCGCCCTGAGCCCGCGGATCAAGAGCGACGCCGACTGCCCGGCGCGGTTCTGAGCGACTGCTGACCACGGACGGGGTCCAGCCCGCGCCGCCGGTACCCTGAACCGTTCTCATGCGCAGGATCCTCCGCCGGACGCTGGCCGCGATGTTGCTCGCGCTTCCGGTGCTCCTGAACCAGCCGCTCGCGGCGCCGGCCGCCGGCCCCGGCCGCGTGGCGACGGCAACGCGCGCGCCGAGCCAGGCTGCGGGCGCGGCCTACGCGGCCACGGCCCCGAGGGCCGGCGCCCTCTACACCGATGGCCCCGACGGGCGCTATCTGCTTGGCGGCACGTGGCTGTTCCGGCTCGACCCGACCGACGCCGGCGTGCGCCGGCGGTTCCCCAGCAGCGGGTCCACCGCAGGCTGGTCGCCGGTCACCGTGCCCAACGCCTGGAACGCCACCGATGAGAGCGACGCCAGCATGAACGGCTCGATCGGCTGGTACCGGCGCGACTTCAAGCTCCCGGACGCGAGCTCGAGCCTGGCCTGGATCGTCCGGTTCGAATCGGTCAACTTCCACTCCGAGGTGTGGCTCAATGGCCGCCCGCTCGGGACCAACACCGGCGCCTACCTCCCGTTCGAGTTCCCGCTCGCGCACCTCAACCGCAGCGGGGTCAACCGGCTCGTGATCCGGGTCGACAACCGCCTCGTCAACAACCCGGTGGCGCCGCAGCCCCCGAACGGCTGGTGGAACTACGGGGGCCTGCTCGGCGAGGTCTATCTGCGCCGGGTCGACCGGGTCGACTTCGCCCAGGTCGCCGTGCGACCGACGATCGCCTGCCCGCGGTGCCCCGCCGAGATCAGCGACCAGGCGACGATCCACAACTACAGCGCCGTGCCCCAGGTCGTGCACGTGACGGGCGTCTACGGACCGCTGCAGCTCGACCTCGGCCAGCAGACGGTCGCCGCCGGTCAGGATGCGGTCTTCAACGTGACCCGCTCGTTCGCCCGTCCCCGGCTGTGGTCCCCCTCGCACCCCAACCTGTACACCGCCCGGCTGGTCGCGACCGCGGTGGCCGCCGGCCGCAGCGGCGCCAATCAGAGCCCCACCCGCGCCGCCGGCTACACGGTGCTCAGCGGCGTGCGCTCGATCCGTGTCAACGCCGCGGGCCAGCTCGTGCTCAACGGGACGGCGATTCACTTCCGCGGTGTCGCGATCCACGAGGACAACCCGGTCCGGGGCGGTGCGATCGACAACGCCGACCGTGCGCAGATCATCGCCCTGACCCGTGATGTGGGAGCGACGCTGATCAGAGGCCATTACCCGCTTCACCCCGAGCTGGAGGAGCTCGCCGACCGCAGGGGGATCCTGCTCTGGTCGGAGATCCCGGTCTACCAGTGGAGCGAACACGAGCTCGGCCAGTCGACCTACACGACCTACGCCCGCGCACAGCTTCAGGCCAACATCCTCGCCAACCAGAATCACCCGGCGGTCGCGGTCTGGTCGCTCGGCAACGAGTTGCCGACGGTGCCAGGCCCGAACCAGACGGCCTTGATCGCTTCCCAGGCCGCGCTGGCCCGGAAGCTCGACCCCACCAGGCCCGTGGCCCAAGTGGTGGCGGTGAGTCCGCTCGCGGGCTGCCAGGCCAAGAGCTACGCGCCGCTCGACCTGATCGGCCTCGACGACTACTTCGGCTGGTACACCGGACCCGATGGCGACATCGCCGACCGCGATTCGCTTTCGTCCTACCTGGATTCGATGCGCTCCTGCTACCGGGGAAAGGCCCTGGCGGTGAGCGAGTTCGGCGCGGAGGCGAACCGCAACGGTCCGGTGGAGGAGAAGGGCACGTACGCGTTCCAGGTCGACTTCGTGCGCTTCCACCTCGGCGTCTACAACTCCAAGCCGTGGCTGGCGGGCGCGATCTATCACACGCTCACGGGGTTCCGGGTCGCGCCCGGGTGGGACGGGGGAAACCCGCTGCCCGACTCCCCGATCTACGAGAAGAGCCTGATCTCGTTCACCGGCTTCAAGAAGCCGGCCTACTACGTCGTGCGCCAGATCTTCCGTGCGACGGCGCAGCACGACGCGCACGATGGCGCCGGCGGTTAACGCCGGCAGCCGGCCGTCGCTAGTGGCGATGGTTTCCGCGCCCCGGCGCCTGTGAGGGCAGGCGGTGTGGGTCGGTGACCGGACGGCGGGCGGGTTCTCGGGCCGGCCGGCGCTCGCGCCTCGGCAGCAGCTCGGAGAGCCGGCCCGGCTCACGCAGACGCACCCGGGCCGGAACCGCGTCCGGCAGGGGCAGCCCGCCCTTGGGGAGACCGGACGGGCCGGTCGGCCGACGCCGGTTGTTGCCCCACCCTTCGTCGGAGCCCTGATCCGGCGGCTCGTGCCGCGGCGGATCGCCACTTTCGCGCAACGCCGGCAGGATCAGCACAGTCACGCAGGCAAGTCCGACGAAGTGGACCCCAGCGATCATCAGCAGCAGCTGAGACTCGCCTGACATGGTTAAAGACTAGCGCCTCCGATATGCCGCGTCACCGTGTTGGGCGCCGGCCCGCTACCATCACTCGCCGCCCATGGCGCTCAGCACGCAAACCGCACTCGAAGTCGCCTCGCGCACCCCTGAGGGGTCGCGGGAAGCCCGGCGCCTGCGCCGGCAGGGCTTCGTGCTCGGTGTCGTCTACGGCGGCGGCGAGGAGCCGCTCGCCTTCAAGATCGACGCGCGCACGCTGCGCCTGGCGCTGGCGCACGCCGGTGCCGTGCTCGACCTGATCGTGGACGGTGCCAAGGGCAATCCGGTCGTGCTCAAGGAGCTCGTCCGCCACCCCGTGAACGGCGAGACGGTGCACGTCGATCTGCTCCGCGTCCGGCTCGACCGGGCCATCCAGGCCACGGTCACGCTGGAGCTGAGCGGCGCCGAGGACAGCCCCGGGATCCGGGACGGCGGCGTGCTCGAGCACTCGACCCGCGAGCTCACGATCGAGGCGCTTCCGGGCGACATCCCGGACTCGATCCAGCACGATGTGTCCGAGATGAACATCGGCGACACGCTCACGCTCGAGTCGATCGTGGCCCCGGCCAACGTGACCCTGGTCGACGAGCCCGAGATCGTGATCGCCACGCTCAGCGCTCCGCGCCTGCAGACCGAGGACTCCGAGGAGATCGAGTCCGAGACCGCGGTGGTCGGCGAGGCCGAGGGCGGCGGCCAGGCGGAAGACACACAGGGCGAGAGCGCCGGCGACGGCGACGGCGAGTAGCGAGGCCCGGACATGCCACTCCCGGGTCCTCCCTCAGGGCGGCCCGCTCGGCATCCTGCCTCGCAAACAACCGGGCGGCGCGGCAGTCGTCCTGCTGGCGCCGGCGCTCCCGCCGATTGGCTGCTGGTCGGGCTCGGCAATCCGGGCTCCGAGTACGCGGGCACGCGCCACAACATCGGCTTCGAGATCGCGAACCTGCTCGCGCTGCGCTGGGGCCTGCCCAAGGCGAAGGCCAAGTTCGGCGGCCTCGTGACCGAGGGCCGGGCCGGACCGGGCGGCCCGCGGGTCGCGGTCCTGCTGCCCCAGACGTACATGAACGAGACCGGAAAATCCGCCGGCCCGGCCCGCGGCGCCTACAAGCTGCCGCTCGAGCGCGTCCTCGCGCTGCACGATGAGATCGATCTCCCGTTCGGCGAGATCCGGGTCCGCGTGGGCGGCGGCCTCGCGGGCCACAATGGGCTCAAGTCACTCAAGCAGGGCCTCGGCAGCGCCGACTTCGCCCGCGTGCGCGTCGGTGTCGGCCGGCCCCCGACCACCGACTCCGACCGCGTCGCCGCCTACGTGCTCGGGCGCTTCCCCGAGCCCAAGGGCGACGTGCAGGCGCTGATAGAGCAGGCCGCCGACGCGGCCGAGAGCGTGGTGACGGGCGAAACCGAGTTGCCGGCGCCGGCGTAGTCGCCACGCTCCGGGGCGCCGCAGCGCCTCGCCCTAGACTCCAAAGGACCCGACTGCGGGGCGCTCGGTTACGTGGCCACTCGAGTCTGGCCACGTACCCGAGCGGCACCGTAGGGGACGCCAAGGCCGTGCTCAGAACCCTTCTCACCAACGCGGACACCGACCCCCAGACGCTGGAGCTCGCCGGCGAAGGCGGCCACGCGTTCGTATCGCAGTCCTTGCGGCCGTATCTGCTGGCCGCGCTGCTCGACCGCAACCCCGAGCAGCCCGCGATCGTGGTGGCCGGGGACGACCGGGCGGCGCGGGATCTCGCCGCCGCGCTCAAAACCTGGCTCGAGCCGCGCACCGTCCGCTTCTATCCGAGCCGCGGCGTCACGTACGAGTCGCACCTGGCGCCGCCGCCGCATCTCGTCGGCCTGCGGATCGCCGCGCTCGATGCGCTGATCGAGCCCGCCGACACGGCGCCGGTGATCGTGGTGAGCGCGGTGGCGCTGTCGGAGAAGGTGCCTGATCCGGCGCTGCGGCCGCATGGGTTCACGTTGCGCGTCGGCGATCTTCTCGATCTCGACGAGACCGCGCGTGACCTCGTCTCGGCCGGCTATGAGCGCGTCGACCAGGTGGAGGACCGCGGTCAGTTCGCGATCCGCGGCGGCCTGCTCGACCTCTATCCGGCCACCGAGGACCGGGCGGTCCGCGTCGACCTGTTCGGCGATGAGATCGAGTCGCTGCGGTGGTTCTCGACCTTCACGCAGCGCTCGCTCGGTGACGCGGAGCTGATCGAGGTGGCACCGGCGGCGGAGCTCGCCGAGGAGCACCGCGAGCTGGCCGAGATCGCGGCGCTCGAGGACGCGGCCGACCGCCCCGACATCGCCGAGCTGCTCCCGGTCGAGGACTTCCGCGCCTTCCTCGACCTCGCCCCGGCGGACGCCGCCCTGATCGTCGCCGGCGAGGAGGACCTCGCGCCGGCGCTCCACGACCACTGGCAGGACGTGACCGCGGCGTTCCACGACGAGGATGCTCATCACCTCTACGAGCCGCCGGACCGGATTGCCGCGGCGCTCGACGAGCGCGCGCGGATCCGGCTCTCCAGCATCGACCAGGACCAGCCGTTCCAGTTCCGGGCCCAGACGGCCGACATCGCCGCCCGCGGGCTCAAGGAGGCTGAGCCCGAGCTCGAGAAGCTCGTGCGCTCGGGGTACCGCACGGTGGTGGCGTTCGCCCGCCGTGGCGAGGGCGAGCGCGCGGCATACAACCTCGGCCGGCTCAAGGTCGGCTGGCTCGAGCCCTCGTCGAACGGAAGCGGCTCCGCGGAGGGACGGACCCTGCTCTTCGCCCACGCGAGGCTCCAGTCGGGTTTCATCGCGCCGCAGTTCAAGCTCGCCGTGATCCCCGAGCACCGGCTGTTCCGCCGTCGCCGCGCGGCGGAGCGGCCCGACCGCGCCCACCGCCGCGGCGTCCTGCGCAGCTTCGCCGATCTGCGCACGGGCGACATCGTCGTGCACGAGGACCACGGCATCGCGCGCTTCGCCGGCTTCGACACCAAGACGGTGGCCGGCGTCACCCGCGATTACCTGTATTTGGAGTACGCCGGCTCGGACCGGGTGTTCGTCCCCGTCGACCAGCTGGCCAAGATCAGCCGCTACGTCGGAGCCGGCGGAGCGCATCCGCCGCTGTCGAGGCTCGGCGGCACGCGCTGGGAGACGATCAAGTCCCGGGCCCGCCGCGCGGCTCAGGAGCTGGCCGGCGAGCTGCTCAACCTGTACGCCGAGCGCAAGCGGCGCGAGGGCCACTCATTCGCGGTCGACACCGACTGGCAGCGCGAGTTCGAGGATGCGTTCCCGTTCACCGAGACGCCGGATCAGCGCGACGCGATCGAGTTCGTCAAGGCGGACATGGAGGCGCCGCGGCCGATGGACCGGCTGATCTGCGGCGACGTCGGCTACGGCAAGACCGAGGTCGCGTTGCGGGCGGCCTTCAAGGCCGTGCAGGACGGCAAGCAGGTGATGCTGCTGGTGCCGACGACGATCCTCGCCCAGCAGCACTTCGGGACCTTCTCGGAGCGCCTCAAGGACTACCCGGTCGCGATCGGGCACGTCTCGCGCTTCCGCCCCGCGGCCGAGCAGAAGGAAGCCATCGCCCGCTTCGGTACGGGTGAGGTGGACATCCTGATCGGCACCCACCGGCTGCTCTCGCGCGATGTGCGCGCCAAGGAGCTCGGCCTGCTGATCGTCGACGAGGAGCAGCGCTTCGGGGTCAAGCAGAAAGAGCTGCTGCGTCAGCTCAAGCTGAAGGTCGACGTGATCGCGATGAGCGCCACGCCGATTCCGCGGACCCTGCAGATGTCGCTGGCCGGGGTGCGCGACATCAGCGTGATCGAGACCCCGCCCGAGGGCCGGCGACCGGTCAAGACCTACGTCGGCGAGTACGACGAGGAGCTCGTCAAGCAGGCGCTGGTGCGCGAACACGGGCGGGGTGGCCAGGCCTTCTTCCTGCACAACCGGGTCGAGTCGATCGACGAGACGGCCGAGCGGCTGCGCGGCCTGTGCCCGCAGATGCGCTTCGAGGTCGCCCACGGTCAGATGGAGGAGCGCAAGCTCGAGCAGCGGATGCTGCGCTTTCTGCGCGGGGACGCCGATGTGCTGGTGTGCACGAGCATCATCGAGTCGGGGATCGACATCCCCCAGGCCAACACGCTGATCGTCGAGCGCTCCGACGCCTTCGGGCTCGCCCAGCTCTACCAGATCCGGGGACGGGTCGGCCGCTCGCGTGAGCGGGCGTATGCGTACCTGCTGTATCCGAGCGCCGCCGCGCTCACCGTCGAGGCGGCCCAGCGCCTGTCGGCGCTGTCGGACTACACCGAGCTCGGGGCGGGGTTCAAGATCGCGATGCGCGACCTCGAGATCCGCGGCGCCGGCAACCTGCTTGGCGACGAGCAGTCCGGCCACGTCGCCGCGCTCGGGTTCGAGCTCTACATGCAGATGCTCGACGAGGCAGCCGGAGCGCTCGAGGCCGAGGGCGCCGGCGAGGACTGGGAGCCGGTCCGGCTCGACGTCAACGTCGACGCCTACGTGCCCGCCGACTACATCCCCTACGAACAGGCCAAGGTGGACGTGCACCGGAGGATCGCCGCCGCGCGTGAGGTGGCCGACCTGGCGCTCCTCCGCGACGAGCTCGAGGACCGCTTCGGCGAGCTGCCCGAACCCCTACAGAACCTGATCGCACTGCAGCAGGCGCGCATCAAGCTCGGCCAGGCCGGTGCCCAGGCGGTCACCTTCCGCGGCGGCCGCCTCGCCGTCACCCCGGTCGAGCTCGACTCCGTGCGCGCCAAGCGGATCCGCCAGGAGATCCCCGAGGCGCTATACGAGTCGGGCAAGTCCCAGCTGTCGCTCCGCGTTCCCGACGACCCGGCCAAGCGCTTCCCGGCGGTGGTCAGGGCCGCCGACGTGCTGTTGGCGGTGACGCGGGAGGCCGCGTAGGGCTCGCTGGGAGGGTTGGTGGCGAACCCCTGATCGGCGTACAGCGCCACCTTCGTTGCCTCGCGCCCCGCCGGGTCGGCGAGAGGCTACGAAATGGGGGGTGGGGGGGTGGGGGGGCCGACTGACCGACCGCCACCCGCCGCTCTTCGACCGCTCTTCGGCACCCTTCGACCGCTCTTCAGCGCTCTCTCGCTACCATCACCGCCTGTACATGAAGTCAGTGGTCAGGTCCATCCAGGCGCTCGGCGCCTTTTTTGTGCTCGCAGTCGTGGTCGCGGGCTGTGGTGGCGGCGTTCCCGGGGACTCCGTGGCCGACATGTCCGGCAACCCGATCACCCAGGCGACGTTCAACCACTGGATGTACATCGCCGCCAAGGGCCAGGCCTCGCAGTCGCCCGGCTCGCCGGTGATCGTGCCCGACCCGCCGAACTACACCAAGTGCGTGGCGACGGTCCGCAAGTCGATCCCGTCGCTGGCCAGCACGCCCACGAAGACGCTCAAGACCGAATGCGGCACCCTGTTCACGCAGCTGCGCGACCAGGTTCTGGACTTCCTGATCCGCTCCTACTGGTACCAGGCCGACGCCGCCAAGCAGAACATCAAGGTCTCCGATGCGCAGGTCCAAAAGGCGTTCCAGACCGCCAAGGCAGAGCAGTTCCCGACCGACGCGCAGTTCCAGGCCTTCCTGACCTCCTCGGGCCAGACGCTCGACGACATCCTCTACCGCGTCCGGGTCAACCAGATCTACACCAAGCTACTGGCCAAGGCCGGATCCACGGTGACCCAGGCGCAGATCGCGGCCTACTACGCGGCCCACACGACGCAGTTCGGCAAGCCCGCGAGCCGCGACATCCGGATCATCCTCACCAAGACGAAGGCTCAGGCCGACGCGGCGAAGGCCGCTCTCGCCGGCGGCGCGACGTGGCAGGCGACCGCGGCCAAGTACTCCACCGACGCCGCCACCAAGAACAAGGGCGGATTGCTGGTCGATGTGACCAAGGGCCAGCAGGATGCGGCGCTCGACCAGGCGGCGTTCTCGGCCTCCCCCGGCGTCCTGCTGGGGCCGATCCAGGGGCAGTTCGGCTGGTACGTGTTCAAGGTCACGTCGGTAAAGCCCGGTAACCAGCAGACGCTGGCCCAGGCGACGCCGACGATCAGGTCGATCCTCGCCCAGCAGAACTCGACGGCCCAGTCGGCGAAGGTCGACGCGCAGGCGAAGAAGAACTGGCTCAGCAAGACTGAATGCCGGTCGGGCTATGTGATGGCGGACTGCAACGGCTACAAGGCCCCCGCCAGCTCGACGACGACGACTACGACGCCGTCGACGACCACGACCGGTTAGTTGGCGTCCGACCCGCCGGAGGAGATCTTCGAGGCGCTCCGACGTCTTGACGCGATCACCCGGCGATTGCGCCGCGAGTGTCCGTGGGATCGCGAGCAGGACGAGCGCACGATCGTCCCGCACACGCTGGAGGAGGCCTACGAGCTGGCCGACGCGGCGAACCGGCGCGACGACGCGAAGCTTCTCGACGAGCTCGGCGACGTCCTGTTCCAGGTCCACTTCCTGTCCCTACTGCTCGAGGAGCGCGGCGCCGGCGACCTCGCGCAGGTGGCCGATCACTGCCGCGAGAAGCTGATCCGGCGCCACCCGCACGTGTTCGGCGAGGCTGAGGCGGCCACCGCCGGCGAGGTGCTCGCCAACTGGGACACGATCAAGCAGCAGGAGCCCGGTCGCGAGCAGGGCCTGTTCGGCGAGGTGCCCGAGAACCTGCCCTCGCCGCTCTATGCCCGCAAGGTCCAGCGCCGCGCCGCCTCGAGCGGGTTCGACTTCCCGGGCGTGGAGGGGCCGCTGCAGGCCGTGCGCAACGAGCTCGAGGAGCTGGCCGCGGCGGCCACGTCCGATGAGCGCTTCCACGAGCTCGGCGACGTCCTGTTCGCCGCCGTCAATGCGGCCCGCAAGCTCCGCGTCGACCCTGAGCTGGCGCTGCGGGCGGCGTCGGACCGGTTCCGCGGCCGGGTCGGCGCGGGCGTGAGCCTGGCCGCATCGGAAGGCCGTAGCTGGGACGATCTTGACCCCGACGAGCAGCTCGCCTACTACGCGCGCGCCCGCCTGAACGAAGGAGCCACCGACGAATGAGCCAGATCGAGCAGATCCACGCCCGGCAGATCCTCGACAGCCGCGGCAATCCGACCGTGGAAGTCGAGCTGAGCCTTCGCTCCGGCGCGTGGGGGCGTGCGGCGGTCCCGTCGGGCGCCTCGACCGGGGAGTTCGAGGCCACCGAGCTGCGCGACGGAGGATCCGACTGGCTGGGCAAGGGCGTGAGTCGAGCGGTGGACAACGTCAACGGCGAGATCGCGACGGCAGTGCGCGGCCAGGACGCCGCTGCGCAGGCGTCGCTCGATCGGCTGCTGATCGAGCTCGACGGCACTCCGAACAAGTCCCGCCTGGGCGCCAACGCGCTGCTGGCGGTCTCGCTGGCCGCGGCCCATGCCTCGGCGGCCGATGAGCGGCTGCCGCTGTGGCGCTACCTGGGCGGCGAAACCGCCCACGTGCTGCCGGTGCCGCTGATGAATGTGCTCAACGGCGGCGCCCACGCCGACAACCGGGTCGACTTCCAGGAGTTCATGATCGTGCCCGTGGGCGCGCGCTCGTTCAGCGAGGCGCTGCGGATGGGCGCCGAGGTCTTCCACCATCTCAAGCGCACGCTGCACGCCAAGGGGCTCTCGACCGCCGGCGGCGACGAGGGCGGCTTCGCGCCCGATCTGAACTCCAACGCCGAGGCGCTCGACGCGCTGATCGCGGGCATCCGGGCGGCGGGCTATGTGCCCGGAGACCAGATCGCGATCGCGCTCGATCCGGCCGTGAGCGAGCTCTACCGGGGCGGCGCCTACGTCCTGGAGCACGAGGGCATGACGCTGACCTCGGAACAGCTCACCTCCTACTGGGCCGATCTCGCCGCCCGCTACCCGATCGTGTCGATCGAGGACGGGATGGACCAGGAGGACTGGGCCGGCTGGGCGACGCTGACCGAGCGGCTGGGCAAGTCGATCCAGCTCGTCGGCGACGACCTGTTCGTCACCAACACGCAGCGGCTCGAGCGCGGCATCGATTCCGGCGTCGCCAACTCGATTCTGATCAAGGTCAACCAGATCGGCACCCTGACCGAGACGCTGGCCGCCGTCCGGATGGCGCGCGAGGCCGGTTACACCGCGGTGATGTCGCATCGCTCGGGTGAGACCGAGGACGTCACGATCGCCGACCTCGCGGTGGCGACCGGGTGCGGGCAGATCAAGACCGGCGCCCCAGCGCGGACCGACCGCGTAGCCAAGTACAACCAGCTGCTGCGGATCGAAGAGGCGCTCGGCCCCGACGCCGCGTACCCGGGGCGGTCGGTGTTCCGGGCCTAGGAGGAGTCGCCCGGGCGGGCAAGCCGCCCGAATGAGCGGGGCGCGCGCCCGGCCACGACAGCAACGCACGTTGCAGCAGGAAGGAAGGCGGCGATGGCGAACGAAGCGCTCACCGGATGCCTTCAGCTCGTTCCGCCTCCGCCGCCGCCCGTAGCCAACGCGCGCAACGGGCCGCTCGTGCCCCTCGTCCGCATCGAGGCCCGCGCCGGGTGATCACCCGGGCCGCGGCGACGCGGGTGCGGTGGGACCGGGTCGGTCGGGTGGGGCTGCTGATCGTGCTGGGCGTCGTCGTCGTCCTGTACTTCGAGCACACGCTGTCCTACATCTCGACGCGGCAGGAAGCCGCGCGAGAGTCGGGGACCGTGCAGAAGCTCGTCCGCGACAACGCCGCGCTAGCCCGCGAGGAGAAGTCGCTCACCGATCCGGCGACGATCCAGAAGGACGCCCGCGCGCTCGGGATGGTGCAGCCAGGCGAACGCCCCTACGTGATCACCGGCCTGCCGAACAACTAGCGCCCAGTTCGCAGAGCCGCGCGAGCGCCTCTGCGATCCTGTCGGCTGTGCGCTTCAACGACGTGATCGGGTTGTGGGAGGACGGCCGGCGACGGCTGGCGGGGGCCGATCCCGCCGAGCGGCCGGCGCTGGAACGGGTCACCGACGAGCTCGTCGATGAGCTGCGGCGGAGGCTGGGCGGGCCGTTCACGACCGAAGATCTGGCCGCCGTGTATTCCGACGGCACGGACTGGTGCTTCGACATCGCCACCAAGGTGGCGCCGACCACGCCGGCGGCGTGGGACGTGCCGATCGTCGCCGGGGCCGCGTTCGCGCGGTACGTGCGCAGTGCGATCGACTACGCGGGCGGCAGGAAGATCGAGGATCTGCCCTGAGCTTGCCGAAGCGGGCAGGGGAGACCGCGGCCGCGCGCGGACCGGCACCCGTTCCCGACGACGGGAACGGCGGCGCTACTCGTCGTCGTTGTCCTCGGAGCCAGCGCGGCGGATGACGATCTGGTCCTCCTCGATCGTCACCTCGACCGGCCGGTGGCCGGCCCAATACTCGGCGTACACCGGGTCGTCCTGCACGGCGGGATCGAGCCAGAGGCCGTATCCCTCTTCGCCGTGGTCGAACGTGGCCTCGAGCGGACCGGAGGTCCGTCGGCGGCCACGGGCAGTTCCACGACCGCCGCGGCGGGGGCGGCGGCGGCGGGCGGGCTTGTCCTCGTCCCCGTCCCCGTCCTCGTCGGCCTCTTCCTCCTCGGTGCGCACGGCTTCGGCGGCATCGAGCTCGGCGGCGATCAGCGCGTCATCCTCCGCGCGCAGGTCGATCTCGTCGTCGTAGTCGGCGGCGAGGGTCGGGCTGTCGGGATCTCCGGACGGCTCGAGACCCTGCTCGCGCTTGAAGGCCTGGATCTGCTGGACGGTGACCTCGAGTTGATGCGCAATCCAGGCGTCGGTGCGTCCCTGACGCACCCACGCCCGAATCTGGTTGAGCTGTGGGCGTAGTGATCTGCGGGTCATCCGGGCCCGGAGACTAGTACAGCGGGCGGCGGCGGGCCCCACCGGGGGGGTGCGGCTGCTGCTTGTGCTAATGGAGATATGCGCGATATGCTGGCCGTCGTGCGGGCCGGCTTCTGCTCGAGATGCACCGGCCGGACTTTGCTATTCACAACCATCAGGCAAGCAGGGAGGCCATTCCCATGTTGGTACTGACGCGCAAGTCCAACCAGAGCATCATGATCGGCGACGACATCGAGGTCTCTGTGCTGGCGATCATGGGGGAGAAGGTGCGGATTGGAATCCAAGCCCCCCGTGACATTCCGGTCTTCCGTAAAGAGGTGTACCTCGAGATCCAGCAGGAGCGGGTCGGAAGTGGCAAAGGCGTGCGCGAGGAAGTCGACGCGGCGCTGCGTGGACTCGGAGAGTCCAGCTGACCAAGGCGCTGGCCGGCAGGGGGCGGGGCGGCTCAGCGCGAGCCGCCTCGAAACGGCTCAGCCGAGCAGGTAGTACAGGGTCTCGAACATCGCCACGGTGACGATCACCGCGGTGGCGATGAGCGACAGCACGAGGAAGCCGAAGCGCCATGAGCTGCGCTTCAACTCCTTCTCGTGTGCGCGCTTGCGCGAGCGCAGCGCGGCCGAGCGCCGCAGGTGCTCCCTGCGGTGCCGATCGCGCTGCATCTCGTGCCTGAACTCCTGCTCGATCTGCGCGAGACTCTGGCGCATCTTGATCGCCATCCCGGTGCGAGCCTACCAGCCTCGTGGCCGTCAGTGGACGCTCTGCCGCTCGTACACCTCGACGAACTGCAGATAGTTGTCGGCGATCTGGGACGCGGCCGTGCTGCGCTCCAAGTCACCCGAGAGGAAGCCCTTGAGGGCGTCCCACCAGATCGACCGCCCGATCGCGAAGCCGATGAAGCCCTCCACCGGCGCCGCCATCTCGAGCCAGTGGATGACCTTCTCGTTCGAGGCCCCACGGCCGAGCAGCACGGACGTCACACGCTCGCGTCCCGGGCCCGTGCGGGTCTGCTCGGCGATCATGGCCGCGTCGGAGCGCTCGTCGACTCCCTCGATCTTCCACACGTCGACCTCGATCCCGTAGTTCTGGATCTCCTCGATCGCGCGGCGCATCAACTCCGGCCGGAGCTCGGCGTCGTAGCGGTCCGAGTCGCCGCCGACCGAGGCCAGCTGGGCATCTGTGGCTGGTACGAGCAGCTCGAACAGGAACTTGCGGTCCCGCTCGTGCAGCCAGTCGGCGAGCCGCTTGAGGCGACCGAGCTGGCGCTCGTTGAGCACCGGATCGTCGTCGGGGTTGTACCGGACGAGGACCTTGGAGAAATCGGGATCGAACTTCTCGATGTGCTCACCAAACGCATCGCCGTAATCGAAGTCGAACTCGTTCTGACCGGACTTCTCGACCGGCATCGCCAGGGTCAGGCCCTCCTCGCGGGCGCGCTGGGGGATATCAGAGCCGAACTGCTCGTCGACCAGGACCCCGGTCGCCTTGCGGTCGGCACCACGGGATACCGCCTCGAGCATGCCCTCGAAGATCAGCCGCTTGGCGTCGCAGATCGTCTCCGCCTCTTCAGGGGTGGGATCACCCTGGATCCCGAACATCTTCTTCTGGAAAGACCCCCGGTGGTCGAATGCGAGGATGTAGAGCTTGCCGTCGTAGCCCAGGGCCATCTGATCGTCCTTTGTTCTTGGTCGGGTCGTTCCCAGTCTAGGACGGCGGCAGCGAGATGTGCACTACGAGATTTCGTACTGCCGCCCGCCCCAACCCCTACTCTCACCCGCTGTGGAGCACCATTTCAATGGACCCGCCTTCACGATCGGGATCGAAGAGGAGCTGATGATCCTCGACGCCGAGTCGCTGGAGCTGGTGAACGCGATCGAATCGCTGCTCGAAGACGCGCCCACGGGGGAGATCAAACCCGAGTTGATGGAGTCCGTGCTCGAGATCTCCACCGACCCCTGCGCCGACATGACCGAGGCCGGCGTGCAGCTGCGCGGGCTGCGGCGCCAGGTGGCCGACGCGGCCGCTCGGCGCAACCTCGCGATCGGCTCGGCGGGCACCCACCCGTTCGCGATGTGGGAGGACCAGCGGATCGTCGCCAGGCCCCGGTACCGGGACCTGATCTCAGCGCTGCGCTTCGTCGCGCGCCAGGAGCTGATCTTCGGGATGCACGTGCACGTCGGGATCGACGGTCCCGACAAGGCCATCCACGTCGCCAACGGGATGCGGGTGCACATGCCGGTGCTGCTCGCGCTGTCGGCCAACTCACCGTTCTGGCGCGCGGACCTGACCGGCCTCGCCTCGACCCGGACCCCGATCTTCCGCGCCTTCCCGCGCGTCGGCATGCCCCCCACTTACAAGAACTGGGAGGACTACGAGCGCCGGATCGAGTTCATGATCGGAACCCGGGTGATCGACGACTACACCTACCTCTGGTACGACGTCCGCCCGCATCCGAACTTCGGAACCGTCGAGATCCGCGTGATGGATTCCCAGATGCGGATCGAGCACACGCTCGGGTTGGCGGCGCTCGTCCAGGCGATGGTGCGCGAGCTGGCTGTGCACTTCGACGAGGGCAAGCGGCTGTCGAACTACCCCTACGAGATGCTCGACGAGAACAAGTGGCTGGCCGCCCGCCACGGACTCGAGGGTGAGCTCGTCGACCTGCCCCACCGGGAGCGGATCTCGACCCGGGAGCTGGCGCGGCGGCTGATCGATCGGATGCGCGAGCACGCCCAGGATCTGGGTGCCTCGGGCGAGCTCGACGCGGTCGAGGACCTGCTCGAGCGGGGCAACGGCGCCGCCCGGCAGGTGGTGGTCTACGAAGCCAATCACGACCTCCGAGAGGTCATGGCCGAGATCGTCGCGGCGACCGCGGTCTAGTCGTCGGCGCCGGTTTGGGCCGGCTCGCCGGTCCGACGCTGGGGAACCTTCTTGAGCGCCGCGGTAGGAGCCCTACAATCGATTGCTGTGAGTGCCGGCGGTCCCGACCTGTTCGTGGTGTGCAAGAGCTGCGGATCAGAGGTGAGCCCGTACATCACCGAATGTCCGTACTGCGGCAACCGCCTCCGCAAGCGGGCGCCGAAGATCGATCGCGAAGGACGGGTCACCGAGAAGCGGCTACGCCGGCCGCCCCGGCCGTCGCTGCCGCGCCTGCGCAGCGGGGAGATTCCCGGGATCCGCCCCGATACGCGCCCGTACGCGACGATCGCCCTGGTCATCGGCGGCCTGGCCGGCTGCCTGCTGTGGCGAACGGCGCTCGTCCACCTGTCCCAGGTCGCGATCGTCGGTAAGCCGAACGGTCACTGGTGGCGGGTGGTCACCGCGGCGTTCACGTACACGAACACCGGGTACGCGTTCGTGGCCCTCTCGTCGATCGCCCTGTTCGGGTGGCTGCTCGAGCGCCGGCACGGTCCGGCGGCGGTGCTGCTGCTGTTCGCGGTGGGCGGCTTCGGCGGCCTCGCCGTGACGGCCGCCGTGTACGCGGTCCCCGTCGCGGTCGGCGCCAACGGCGCGGCGCTCGCGCTGCTCACCGCCTGGGCGTTGCCCGAAGTGCTCGACCTCCGCTCCGGCCGGGAGATCGAAGGCGACCTGATCGGCGCCGCGGTCCTGGCCGGAGTGCTGCTGCTGATGCCGCTCGCCGCCCGGGAGGCGAGCTGGGTGGCCGGTGGCGTCGGCGTACTGACCGGGCTCGTGATCGGGCTGCCGCTGGCGCGCGCCGCCCGCCGCTGAGGCCGGCCCCGCCCAACACGCCCGGCCCGCCCAACACGCCCGGCGCTCAACACGCCCGGCCCGCCCAACACGCCCGGCGCTCAACACGCCCGGCCCGCCCAACACGCCCGGCGCTCAACACGCCCGCGTCCCCCCGCTGACCCGCCCCCAGCCAACCCGGATCGCGCCGGCGGGTCCCGCCACCAGGCGCCCGATGACCGGCCCGGGCACCGCGCCGGCTCGCTCCGGCGCCACGGCGACCAGCAACCCGCCGGAGGTCATCGCGTCGCACACGAGCCAGCGGCGGGCCTCGGGGACGCCGGGGTCGAAGGTCGTGAAGGCGATCGCGTACTCCCGGTTGCGGCGGGTTCCGCCGGCGAGAGCCCGCTCCTCGGAATCGGCGAGCAGCTCCGGCACCCCGCCGATCGCGGGAACCGCGGCGGCGTCGAGCTCGGCGGCCACGCCGCTGGCCTCGGCCAGCTCGCGCAGGTGGCCGAGCAGGCCAAACCCGGTCACGTCGGTGAGGGCGTGGGCGCCGGCGAGCTGGGCCGCCGCGGCCGCGTCACGGTTGAGCGTCGTCATCACGTCGATCGCCTCGGCCACCGGCGCCGGCAGGCCGCGCTTGGCGGCGGTGGACACGGCACCGGCGCCGAGCGGCTTGGTCAGCACGAGCGCATCGCCGGCCTGACCACCGGCGTTGGTGAGCAGCCGGTCGGGGTGCACGAGGCCGGTGACGGCCATGCCGTATTTCGGCTCCGGGTCGTCGATCGAATGGCCGCCGATGATCGCGACCCCGGCCTCGGCGGCGATCGCCGCGCCGCCGCGGAGGATCTCGGCCAGCATCTCGGCGCCGAGCGTCTGGACCGAGAACGCGACCAGGTTCAGGGCGCTGACCGGTGTGGCCCCCATCGCATAGATGTCGGAGATCGCGTTGGCGGCCGCGATCCGCCCGAAGTCGTAGGGGTCATCGACGATCGGCGTAAAGAAGTCGACGGTCTGCACGATCGCGAGCTCGTCGCTGATCAGGTAGACGCCGGCGTCGTCGGCGGTGTCGAACCCGACCAGCACGTTCGGATCGGTGCTCGCGGCCATCCCCTCGAGCAGCGGCCGGATCGCGCCCGGCGGCAGCTTGCAGCCGCAGCCGGCGCCGTGGGACAGGGAGGTCAGCGACACCGCCACCTCCGTATCATCCCCGACCTTGACCACTCTCGGTGCGACCGAACCGACAGCGAGCTGGTAATGCCGGAGCGCGCCTACACCGACGCTGACCTCGAGGCCGCGATCGCGGCGATCGCCGATCCCGAGCGGCTGCGCGCGGCCGAGCACATGGTGGCCCGCTCGGCGCCCTCGCTGCAGCGGGTGCTGAACCAGGCGCTGGCCGAGGGCGGCTGGTTCGGCGACGCGCACGAGCAGACCGTGCTCGAGGCCACCGGCACCGAGGACCCGGCGGAGCGTGCCCGGGCGGTGCTCACCCTGATCGCGGAGGAGACGCGGCTGGGGATGCTGGTCGGCGTCGCCGTCGGACTTGAACTGGCCCGGGAGCTGACCGGCCCCGCCGACATCCCAGAAACAAACCAGGAGGACTGATCCGACCATGGATGTGCGCTTTCTCGGCCACTCGTGCTTCTCGCTCTCCGACGGCGACGCCACGGTGGTGATCGACCCGTTCCTGACCGGCAACCCCAAGGCGGCCGTCAGTGCGGACGAGGTCGATCCGACCGCGATCCTCCTGACCCACGGCCACGCCGATCACATCGGCGACTCGGTCGCGATCGCCAAGCGCACCGGCGCCCCCGTGACCGCGATCGTGGAGCTGGCGGGCGAGATCGGCAGCGACGGCGTCGACGTGCGCGACCCGAACCTGGGCGGCACGATCCGCTTCGACTGGGGCTGGGTCAAGCTGGTGCCCGCCTGGCACACGTCGACCACGCCCAAGGGCACGATCAACACGCCCGCCGGCCTGCTGATCAACTTCAAGGACACGATCGTCTACCACCTCGGCGACACGTGCCTGTTCTCGGACCTGCAGCTGGTCGGCAAGCGCAACCCGATCGACATCGCGCTGATGTGCATCGGCGGTCACTACACGATGGACCGCTTCGACGCGGTCGACGCCGCCGGCCTGGTCGGGGCGCGCACGGTGATCCCCTGCCACTACGACACGTTCCCGCCGATCGAGACCGACGCGCAGGCGTTCAAGTCCGGCGTCGAGTCCGCGACGAGCGTGAGCGTCGTGGTGCTCGAGCCCGGCGAGACGCACTCGACGTGACCCACGCGATCGTCCTCATCCAGGCCGAGCGCTCGGCGCTGGCCACCCTCGGCGGCGAGCTCGCGGACATCGAGGGCGTCGCCGAGGCCTACTCGGTGACCGGCGAGTGGGACTTCGTGGCGATCCTCCGCCTGCGCACCCAGGACCAGCTGGCGCAAGTCGTCACGGCGCGGGTCTCGCAGCTGACGGGAGTGCTCAGGACGCAGACGATGGTGGCCTTCGAGGTCTACTCGCGCCACGACCTCGAGGCGCTGTTCTCGGTCGGTCAGTGACGGATCGGCGGGCGTGAGCGCGCGATCCTGCGCCGCCGAGATGCATGCCGGCGAACGCCTGCGCTTGCCGCTGGTACTCGACCGGGCGCAATGGATCGAGCAGCTGTGCGCGGCGGTCGGAGCCGGCGGCGAGGTCGCGCACCTCGGCTGCGCCGACAGCCCCTACACCGAGGAGCTGCTCGCGGCCGGAGCTCTGCTGCACGTGCGCTTGGTCCGGGTGGCCCACGTGACCGGCATCGACGTGGACGTGCGCGGCCTCGAACTGCTGCGGCGCGCGCTCCCGGTGCAGCGGCTCGTGCGCGCCGACGTCACGGCCGGGGTCCCGGTGCAGGAGCGCGGCCGCTACGCGCTCGTGATCGCGGGTGAGGTGCTCGAGCACGTAGCCGACGCCGATGCTTTCCTGCGCGGCTGCGGGGAGCTTCTGGCGCCGTGTGGCCGGCTGTGCGTCACGGTCCCGAACGCGTGCTGCCCCAAGATCGGGTTGCGATCGCTCGCCGGTCGCGAGTCGGTCCATCCCGACCACCGTGTCTACTACGGCCCGCGCACGCTCGAGCGGACGCTGCGCGGCGCCGGCTTCGAGCCGCTGTCGATCGCCTCGTGCTTCGCGCCCGAGGCCGGACGGGCGGGGCGCACGATCGTCAACCCGCTCCTGCGAGCAAGCCACCGTGCCTTTCAGGGACCGGTGGGGGACGGGTTGATCGCGCTGGCCAGCGCGCAGTCGAACGCGGCCAGCATCGCGTCGTAGGTGTAGGGGCCCACCGCCGCCCGGGCGGCGTCCCCGAGCCGCCGGCGCAGCGCGTCGTCGGCCAACAGGCTGTCGATCGCCCGCGCCAGCGCTCGCCGGTCGCCGGGAGCGACGACGAGCCCGGTCTCGCCGCCGCGCACGAGGCCGCCGGCGACCGCGCCGACACCGGTGGTGGCGATCACCGGCCGTCCCTGGTGCATGGCTTCGTTGCAAACCAGGCCCCAGGGCTCGCGGAAGCGGGGAAAGGGCACCGAGGGCACGACGGCCATCTCCGCGGCGGCGTAGGCCACGGCCAGCTCGGCACGCGGCATCGGTCCCAGGAAGCGCGCCCTCGGCGTCGCCGACGCGCGGACCGCGATCGCGCCGTCGCCGACCAGGACGAGCGTCGCGTCACCGGCCACGAGCGGCCACGCGTCGAGCAGCACGTCCACGCCCTTCTCGGGCACCAGTCGTCCGGTGTACAGGACCAGCGCGCCCGTCCCGAGCCCGTGGCGCGCGCGGAAGCCCGCGATCTCCTCGGGCGCGACCGGGCGCGCGAACAGCTCCGGTTCGACGGCCTGCGGGGCGACGAACACGTCGTCGTCGCGACCGCGGATGCCGGCCACGAACCGCCGCACGTGCTCGCCGTACGCCACCACCGCATCGGCATGGCGAAAGATGTGCCGCGTCGCGGGCAATGCGAGCGCGTGGGCGAGCGAGCGTGGCTGTGCCCACACCGAGGCCCAGAGCACGAACGGGCGCGCCCGGGTCTTCGCCCCGGCGTAGACCGCGGGCAGGATCGCGCCGCCGGCAAATGGGGCGATCACCGCCTCGTAGTGCGCTGCGACCATGAACGCGTCGCGCGCGCCGGAGAGCCGGCGGGCGGGAAACGGCGCCGACTCGAGCTGCTCGTCGAGGTCGCGAAACCAGGCGGGGACGTACCGGTCTCCGCCGCCGAAGCACAGCACCTCGACGCCGTGGCGGGCGGCCAGGCGCTCGTACAGAGGGACGCGATATCCGGCCAGATACGTGGTCACGAGCGCGATCGCCATCGACGCGCAGCATGGCAAGCCGGGGGAGGCGGGGCTGCTTGCCACAATCCGCGGCCTCCCGATGCGCGTCCTGCTCCTGCACAACCGATACCGCGCCGAGGGCGGCGAGGAGCGCGCGGTCGGGGACATCGCCACGTTGCTGCGCGAACGCGGCCACGCGGTCGAGGTGCTCGAGCGGGCCAGCGGCGGCAGCTCGGCGGCGGCGGCCGCCGCCGGCCTGCTCCACGGCGGCGTGGACCCCGCCGAGGTGTCCGCCGCCGTGCGGCGCCTGCGGGCCGACGTCGTGCACGCGCACAATCTCCACCCGCTGCTCGGGTGGCGCGCGCTGGCCGCCGCCCGCTCGGCCGGGGCACGAACGGTGCTGCACCTGCACAACTACCGCCTCTTCTGTGCGATCGCGATCGCCTACCGCGACGGCGCCACGTGCTCGCGCTGCCACCGTCGCAACACGCTCCCCGGTCTCCGGCTGCGCTGCCGCGGCTCGCTCGTCGAAGGGGCCGTGTACGCGGCCGGCCTGGCCCGCCAGCAGCCGGCGCTGCTGCGCGAGGCCGACGCCCTGGTGACCGTCAGCGCCGCGACCGCCCACCGGCTGACCGCCGGTCTCGGATCCGCGGCCGAGCGGGCCGTGGTGCTGCCGAACTTCCTGGCCCGAGCCGCCTTCGTCCGGGCCAGCCGTGCGGACAGCGGGACGTACGCCCTGCTCGCCGGCCGCCTGGTGGAGGAGAAGGGGTTCGACACGGCGATCGTCGCCGCGGGGCGGGCCCGGGTGCCGCTGTTGGTCGCCGGCGAGGGCCCGGACGAGCGGCGCCTGCGCGCGTTGGCCGCCGGCGCCGACGTCCGCTTCGCCGGCCGTCTGCGCGCGGAGGCGCTAGCCGAGGCTCGTGCCGGCGCGGCCGTGGTGCTCGCACCCTCCCGCTGGGAGGAGCCCTGCCCGTACGCCGTGCTCGACGCGATGGCGGCCGGGGTGCCGGTGCTGGTCAGCGATCGCGGTGGCCTGCCGGAGATGGTCGGCCCGGGCGAGGCGCTGCCGGCGCAGGACGCCGCCATGTGGTCACGGGCGCTGGCCGAGCTGTGGAGCGATCCGCAGGCGCGGCGGGCGAGCGGCGAGCGGGCGCTCGAGCGGGCCCGGGCGCGGTTCGGCGAGGATGGTTACTACGAGGCGCTGCTGGCCGTGTACTCAGGCGATGGCTGATTATGCTGGCGGCGTGAGCCGCCTCCTCGCCCTGGGACTGCCCGCCGTGCTTGCGCTCGCGCTCGCCGGGTGCGGCGGATCGAGCGCTCCGGCCAGCTCCACGCACGCCGCCGCGGGCGCGACCACCGCGGCCACGGGCACGACGTCTGTGCCGGCGGCGAGCAGCACCGCCGCGAGCACGGTCACCGCGCCGAGCGCGAGCACCACGCCCGGCGGCGGTTACGGCGGCTCCTCGACGGCGACGACCGGCTCACGCCGGGCCGCGGGCGGCTCGAGTGAGGTGCGGCTGCCGGCCACGTTCCGTGCCGGGCACGGCGGCGCGCTCAGCCCCGCGTCGGTGTCCTCGCCCGCGTTCCTGGCCATCGAGCTGACGGTGGTATCGGCTGACGGCCGGCGCCACCGGATCGTGCTGGCCACGCCGAAGCCGCACCGGCTCACGGTTCCGGCGGGCGGCCGGGCGTCAGTGCTCGTCGCCGGCCAGCGCGCCGGGCACTACGTGATCGACGTCGACGGAAGGCCCCGGGGCGCGCTCGACGTCGGCGGCGAGCCCGGCCCGTAGGGCCGCCCCACGTCGGCCGGCGCGCCGCCCAGCGCCGATCGCGTGCCGCGGGCCTCAGGCGATCCGTGAGCCGGGCGCCGCATCCCGGTCGGGGCGCACGAGCACGACTCCGTTGTGCTCGTCGAGCGCGCCCAGCACGAGCACCTCGGAGGAGAACGGGCCGATCCGCCGGGGCGGGAAGTTGACCACGGCCACGACGAGCGACTGCTCGAGCTCCTGGCGGGAGTAGTGCATGATCTGCGCCGAGGACCACTTGCACCCCAGCTCCGGGCCGAAGTCGATCGTCAGCTTCCAGGCCGGGACGCGGGCCTCAGGAAAGTCGTCGACCGCGACGACGCGGCCGACGCGCATGTCGACCGCCTGGAAGTGGTCGATGTCGACCAAGGGCGTCCGGGCGATCTGGTCAGAGCCGCTTCGCGGCCGGGTCAGGGAGACGGCGGGGTCGATCCCGGGTCGCCGGCCGGCGCGCCGGTGTCCGTGCCGCTCGCATCGCCCTGGCTCTGGGAGGTCCCACCGGCGGGGGCGCCCGCGCCGGGAGCCGGGGCGGCTGGGATGCCCGTCGCCGGGGGCGCGGGCGGCGTCGTCCCGGGATCGGTGGCGCCCGGGGCCGGCGAGGTCTGGGCCCAGCCGGCGGTCGGGTTCGGGGTGGCCGTCGTCGAGGTGATCTCGGTGATCGCGCCGGGCAACAGGGCCGCCGGAGTCGGGGTGTTGGTCGTCGGCAGGATCGTGGTGTCGGTCGTGGTCTGGGTGCGGCCCGGCTCCGGCGCCGGGACGGGCGGCGTGGCCGCGGTGAGCTTCTCGACCGGCTTGACGGCCGCGGTGGTCGCGGCCACGAGGACCGGCGTCGCCGTCTTGACGGGCTCCTTCTTGGCCGCGCTGGGCAGCGCGGTGTGCGGCTTCGGCTTCGGCTTGGGCTTCCGCGCCACTCTGACCACGACAGGGGCGGAGTAGGTGCTCGTCTCGGCGGCCTGCCCCGAGGCGACCGGCACGAGCGCTCGGTGGGCGTGGTGCGTGGCGGCGCGGTCGACCTCGACGGCGCCGGCGGTGACGAGCGTCGCGACGGCGAGCCCGGCCGCCGCCTTGGTGGCGATGGCGCCGACGCTGGCCGAGAGCAGGCCGCCCGCGCTGCCGGCGAGCACGCCCGTGCCGGCAACGCCGGTGCCGGCGGCGGCGCCGGCCGCGGTGGCGCCGGAGCCGGCGGCGCTCGAGCCGGCGCCGGCCGAATGGCCGAGGTGGGCGATGGCGGCCTTCTTGAGGAAGATCAGGGGCCCGATCGGCAGCAGCGCCGCGAGCGCCTTGTTCGTGTGGCGAAGCTGGCTGCGGAAGGTGGAGCAGCGCTCGCACGCCTTCAGGTGGCGCCGGACGAGCGGGCTGGGGCGACGGCGCAGGCCCTCGGCGATCTCGCCGAGCTCGATCCTGACCTCGTCACAGGAGAGCAGCCGTGCCTCGGCGGCTTCGGCCAGCGACACGCGGGCGCGTACCAGCAGCGACTTGACGCTCGGGACGGTGGTCTCCATCGCCTCGGCGATCTGCTCGTAGGACAGCGCATCCATCTCGCGCAGCAGCAGCGCGGTGCGCTGCGTCTCCGGCAGCCCCTGAATGTCGTCGACCAGTAACCGGAACTCCTCGCGGCTGTGCACCTTGTCGGCCGCCGAGTCGCCGTGGTCGGACAGGTGCAGGTCCATCGAGTCGACCGGGACGGCCTGGATCCGGCGCAGGTGGTTGAGGCTCCGGTTGCGGGCGATCCGGTACAGCCACGGGCGCGCGTTGATCGGACGCTCGTCGGCGAGGATCGCGTTGTAGGCCGCGGCGAAGACCTCCTGCAGCACGTCCTCCGCATCCTCGCGCGATCCGAGCAGGTGGCGGCAGAACGAGAGCAGGCGCGCCTCGTAGCGGCTCACCAAAGTCTCGAAGGCGGCATGGTTGCCGCGGCGCACGAACGCGATCAAGCGTTCGTCCGACTGTAACCTGAGCAGCGGGGAGCGACCGTGACGGCCAACGACGCCGGTGTATTTGAGGGCTGAGACTTCCATGCAGCTCGGTCAGAAAATCCTCTCGTCCTAAGGGACACCGTACCAGCGGATAAGTTGCGGGATATCGACGCAAATATCGGACCTCAGGCCGGTGCGTCGGACCCAGGGCCGCGAGCCTTGACGACGCCGGCGAGGCCGGGCAACGCCCGGATAACATTGCCCACCGAGCCCGGGTAGACAAACTGGCAAAGTCCGCGCCCTTAAAAGGCGCTGCTCGCAAGAGCCCTGCGGGTTCGAGTCCCGCCCCGGGTATGCCGCCGCGGCGAACGGCCATGGTAGGGCCGGCGCCAGGCCCATGTTTCTCAACGAGACCAAGGCCACGTTGGTGCGGCTGACGACGTTCGCGCTCGATACCGATCCCCTGGTCGAGGAGCTCGGCCCGGTGGCCGTGAGCCTGGGCCCCGACGCTTCATTCCGTGCGGGTGCTCTCGCCCGACCTGCTCCACCTGTTCACGGACCTCGGGCCGCTGATCGACCAGCCGCAGGCCTTCCCGCGCATCCAGGCCGCCACCTACCCTGGCAGATAGGCGGCGGGGTGGGTGCCGCCGGCGGCTAGGCCGCGGCGGAAGCGGCGCCGGAGCCGCTACCCGCGCCCGACGTGCTGACGGCGCGGGGCTCGCTCAGGGCGAGTCCGTCGAGCATCTCCTCGGCGAGGTTCGTGTTGCCGGAGATGTGCAGCTCGCCACGATCCCCTTCGGGCGAGAATGCCAGCACCCAGGCCTCCACGGTGCCCTCGACGCGGGCGTCGGCGTCGGCCGCCGGATGTTCCTCGATCGTGACCCCGCCCCCGGACGCGGCCAGAACATAGGAGGCGGCTCCGCCGCCTTGTTCGCGATCGCTGACGACGAGCTCGACCTGTCCGCGGGTGCTCCGCGAGGTGTGGACCAGCCCCGGGGCGAGCCGGAAGATGGCGCCGACATCGACGCGCTCCTGTTCGCGGGGCGGGCTCCAGGCCCACTCATAGCCCCAGCGGGCCAGCTCACCGAGGATCGGCATCAGCTCCCGGGCCCGGTCGGTGAGCTCGTAGTCGACCCGGGGTGGCACCTCGCGATAGCGCTTACGGGTCAGCATCCCGTCGGCGACCATCCGGTTCAGTCGCGAGCGCAGCTGCTCGGTCGAGATACCCGGGAGAACCCGCTGCAGCTCGACGAACCGGCGCGGACCCGCCGCGAGGTCGCGGACGATCAGCAAAGTCCATTTGTCGCCGACCAGGTCCAAGGCCCGTGCGTCAGGCGACCATTGGTCATAAGGATGACGCTTGGGTGGCGGTACGTGTGGAATGGGATACCTCCGATTGGACGGTTCTTTCTCCTACCGACTTTTAGCCTAACGCAGGCATCCAGCAAGCAAGAGCAATTTGGACGTTTCCGCCAGTTTTCACGCGGGCGCGCGTTTATAGCCTTCATGGGAGATTTGATCGTTCTGAGCGAACCTCGGGGGTTGTCGCCGCGGGCGGCGTGCGGCAGGCGCCCCGCGCAGCCGACGGCGTTGTTCTTCGACGTCTCGTGCCCGTTCTCGTCCATCGCCGCGGAGCGGGTCGAGCGGCGGCTCGGACGCATCACTGGATCCGGGCGGCGGCCGCCGCCGGCCTGCACCTCGACCTGACGCTGGCCGCCGCGGCGGACGAGTCGCGCGACGGGCCGCTGCACGTCACCGCGGGGGGCCTGCTCGGGCGCGGCGTCGCCGAGCCGCCGGCGATCCGCGTCGGACGGCGCTGGTTCTCGGGCGAGCAGGGCCCGCTCGAGGCTTCGGCACCGATGCGTCGGCCGGCCTTCGCCTCCGGGCCACCGCTCGCGCCCGCCGGCTGAGCGCGTCAGAATCAGGGTCATGAAGGATCCGGTCGACCGGTTCGTCCGGGCCGCAGCGCGCCGCAACGCCGACGCGCTCTTGGTCGTTCAGTTCGCGATCCTGCACCTCGTCGTCGTCGTCGTCGTCGTCGTCGTCGTCGTCGTCGTCGTCGTCGTCGTCGGGCTCGCGCTGCTGACGCTGTACCAGCCGATGAGCGGCCGCGACTTCCTGATCCTGCTGCTCACCTCGCAGGCGTTCGTGGTCGCCGACAACCTGATCTCGATGCAGGTCGTGCGGACGATGTGGCGCCCGGTCCGGGCGTGGACCGACGGGCAGCGCGATGCGCAGATGACGGTTGCGGGGTGGCGCGCTGGCCACGCTGCCGATCCAGTACATGCGCCGGATGCGGCGCTATCCGCCGCTGTTCGGGATGGTGCCCTACTGCGCGTTCGTGACCTGGAAGCCGGGACTGGCGGCGTACCACTTCCCGATCACGCTGCTGGGCGGCTGCGTGGTCCTGGCCTGCGGCGTGATCGTGCGCTACTTAGGCATCGAGACGACCGTCCGGCCGCTGCTCGAGGTGATCTCCCGCCAGCTGCCGGCCGACTTCGAGCTCGAGGTCAAGGGCATGCCGCTGCGCTGGCGGTTGCTGGTGGCGGCGCCGATCATCAACGTGATCGCAGCGGTGGTGGTTGCGGGGCTGACGGCCCGGGGGCATCACGAGAACCTCTCCGACCCCGGCGCGGCCGTGCTGATCGCGGTGGTGGTGTCGTTCACGATCTCGCTCGACCTCGTGCTGCTCGTGCCGCGATCGCTGCTCACGACGCTCGACGCCTGCGGCGGGGCACCGAGCGCGCGTCGCCGGCGGGGACTACTCGGTGCGGGTTCCCGTCGCCGCCACGGACGAGACCGGGGCGCTGGCGCAGTCCCTCAACCACATGGCGGAGGGACTCAACGAGCGCGAGCGACTGCGCGAGGCGTTCGGCGCCTACGTCGATCCGGGTCTGGCCGAACGCGTACTGCGCGAGGGCTCCGACCTCGCGGGCGAGGAGGTCGAGGTGAGCATCCTGTTCCTCGACGTTTGTGACTTCACCGAGTTTGCCGAGCACGCCGGACCGGATCAGGTCGTCGCGCTCCTGAACGAGTTCTGGGGACTGGTCGTGCCGATGCTGCTGCGCCACGGCGGCCACGTGAACAAGTTCATCGGTGACGGGTCGCTGGGCGTGTTCGGCGCACCCGACCGCCACCCCGACCACGCCGATCGCGCCGTCTCGGCGGCGCTCGAGACCGCCGCGCTCGTGCGCGAGCACTACGGCGGCCTCGTCGGGGTGGGCATCGGCGTCAACTCCGGCCGGGTCGTGGCCGGCACCGTGGGCGGCGGAGGACGGGTCGAGTTCACGGTGACCGGCGGCACGGTCAACACCGCCGCGCGGGTCGAGGCGGCCACGTGTGAGACCGGCGACGAGGTGGTGATCACCCACGCCACGCGCGAGCGCCTGACCGGCAGCTGGGGCGAGTTCTCGCCGCGGCCGTCGGTGCCGCTGAAGGGCAAGACCGAGCGCGTGAGACTGTGGGCTCCGCAGCCCGTGGCCGGGCGAGTCGGTCGCGTGGCGGGCGGCTTCTCGGTGGCGGGCGGCTTCTCGGTGGCGGGCGGCTCTAGGGCGCCGGTTGCCCGGCCGTCGGGCGCGACCGCGGCCTCGGTGCCGGAGTGATGGCCGCGGTGCAGCGGCGGGCGCAGCGCTTCTGGCGGATCGCCATGAACGCGAACATCACCGGGCAGTCGGCGATGGTCGCCTACAACATGCTGCTCGGGGTGATCCCGGTTGCGCTGCTTGGCCTGTTCGTCGCCGGCGAGGTGCTCAAGAGCCGATCGGTGCAGCGCAGCGTGCTGAGCGACCTGCGCGAGATCTTCCCCGGCGCCACCGAGCACACGCTGGACGCGCTGCTGCGCCAGATCACGACCTCGGTCACGAGCACGGGGGTGCTCGCCCTGCTCGCCAGCCTGTGGCTCGGGTCGTCGTTCTGGGGCGCGCTCGACACGGCCTTCAGCAGCATCTACTCGTGTCGTTCGCGGCGCTGGATCGACCAGAAGCGCTTCGGTCTGGCGATGCTGATCGTAGTCCTCGTGTTCATGGTCGCGACGGTCGCGGTCCCGACCGTCCAGAGCATCCTCAAGCAGGGCGCCTCGGACCTCCCCTTCGGGCTCGAGCACGTCACCGGCGTGGTCTACACGCTCTCGCTCGCGCTGTCGGTGGGGCTGGTGTTCATCTGCATGGCGGTGATCTACTCGCGCGTGCCCAACCGCCGCGTCCCGTGGCGGGCCGTGTGGCCGGGCGCGCTCGGAGCGACGCTGGCGATCGGCGTCGTCGACTACGCCTTCCCGGCCTACCTCTCGAACATCTCCACGATCGCCAGGTTCGGGACCACGATCGTGTTCGTGCTGATCACCCTCGGCTGGTTCTACCTGCTCGCGCTGCTGATCCTCAGCGGCGCGATCGTCAACGCGATGCGGCTCGGGGTAGGGCTGGGGGAGGAGATGGCGGCCGACACTGGGTCGACCGGCGGTGAGCCGGTGGCGCCCGGCGGGGTTCCGGCGCCCGGGCAACGGCCGGCGCCTGGCGAGGGGTCGGCGCCTGGCGAGGGGTCGGCGTTCCCCGAGTCGGCGTCCGGAAGGTCGCCGTCCGCACCGGCGCCCGAGCGCGTGGTTGGGACCGGGCTACGGCGAGACGAGCCCGGCGAGGATTAGCTCGTCGAGAGGGGCGGTGTCGTCGCCCTCGCGCGCCTCGGCGGTCAGGTCCGCGGGGACCGGGGTGACCGTCGGCAGCGGCTCGAAGTCCTGCACCGCTGCACAGATCTCATCGAAATGCGATTGATCGGTCGCAGGCTTGCTGGGGTCGGTCATCTAAGCGCTCACTTGGTTGGGGTTCCCTGCACCACTGATCACTCTACGCCTCGACTTAAGGCGCGTGTTAGCGTCCCGCATCGATGGCCACAGAAACTCAGACCGAGTTGCACGGCGGGCGCCTGATCGCCCGGCGCCTGCGTGGCTACGGCGTGACGAAGCTGTTCACGCTCTCCGGCGGCCACCTGTTCTCGATCTACGACGGCTGCCGGGCCGAGGGGATCGACATCGTCGACGTCCGCCACGAGCAGTCGGCCGGCTTCGCCGCCGAGGGCTGGGCGAAGGTGACCCGTTCGGTCGGCGTCGCCGCGCTCACTGCCGGCCCCGGCGTGACCAACGGCATGAGCGCGATCGCGTCGGCCCAGCAGAACCATTCACCGGTGCTCGTGCTCGGCGGTCGCGCGCCGCAGTTTCGTTGGGGCCAGGGCTCGCTGCAGGAGATCGACCACGTCCCGTTCGTGCGACCGCTGGTCAAGCTGGCCGCCACCCCGGACGGCACCGCCGACATCCCGGGTCTGATCGACGAGGCGATGGTGGCCGCGGTGACGCCCCATTCGGGGCCCACCTTCCTCGACTTCCCGCTCGATCACGTGTTCATGGCCGCCGCCGAGCCACCGGCGTCGGCGCCGGCGCCGACGCCCTGGCACGGCCCGGCCGCCGAGGGGGTCGAGCGCGCCGCGGGGCTGCTGCGCGACGCAGAGCTCCCGGTGATCATGGCCGGCACCAACCTGTACTGGGGCCGCGGCGAGCAGGCGCTGCTGGCGCTCGCCGAGCAGCTGCGGATCCCCGTGTTCTTGAACGGCCTCGCGCGCGGCTGCGTGCCCGCCGATCACGAGCTCTTCTTCTCCCGCACGCGCGGCACGGCCCTCGGCGGCGCCGACGTCGCGCTCGTGATCGGGGTCCCGCTCGACTTCCGGCTCGGCTTCGGCGCCTCGTTCGCGCCCGAGGCCCAGATCATCGCGATCGACGTCGCCGAGCCGGACCGCGACCATCCGCGGCCGGTGGCCTGCGAACTCTACGGAGCGCTGCCGGCGACGCTCGAGGCGCTGGCCGTGGCGGGTGGCTCGAGCGCGGGTGGCTCGAGCGCGGGTGGAGCGCGTGAGTCGTGGATCGGGTCTCTGGTCGAGACCGAGACCGACAAGCGCGTCGCCGAGACGGCGGAGCTGTGCGACGACCGCGCGCCGCTGCACCCGATGCGTGTCTACGGCGAGCTCGCGAAGGTGCTCGACCGCAATGCGATCGTCGTCGGCGACGGCGGTGACTTCGTCTCCTACGCCGGTCGCGTGGTCGACTCCTACCAGCCCGGCTGCTGGCTCGATCCCGGGCCGTTCGGTTGTCTCGGCGCCGGACCCGGCCAGGCGCTGGCCGCCAAGCTCGCCCATCCCGAGCGTCAGGTGGTGCTGTTGCTCGGCGACGGCGCCTTCGGGTTCGCCGGGATGGAGTTCGACACGCTCGCCCGCCACGGCGTTGCCGTCGTCGGGGTGATGGGGAACAACGGCATCTGGGCGCTCGAGAAGCACCCGATGGAATACCTGTACGGCTACTCGGTCGCCGCCGACCTCCGCCCCGAGACCCGCTACGACAAAGTGGCCGAAGCCCTCGGGGCCCGCGGCGAGCTGGTCAGCACGCCGGGCGAGCTCCGGCCGGCGCTCGAGCGAGCGTTCGCGTCCGGCGAGCCGACACTGGTCAACGTGCTCACCGATCCGACGATCGCGTACCCGCGCAAGTCGAATCTGGCGTAGGGGGCGTGGGCCCCGTTTCGGGCGGGGTGGTCGGGTGGCGGTGGCGCGCCCGGTGGGCGGGGTGGTCGGGTGGCGGTGGCGCGCCCGGTGGGCGGGGTGTCGGTTCAGAGAGTCCCTGGAAACGAAAACCGCCCGCGCTAAACGGGCGATTTCCGATCCAGATTTGGCCCAATCAGGACGGGCAGGGGTACGTGCCAGAAAGGGCCTGGTTAGAGTGGCTCAGGCGGCGGGAGGCGCCGATGTCTGCGGCTTCGCCCGAGCCTATGTATCGAGTGACGATTCGCTAGACGAGCCCTCACCCGGATTGGGATGATGGACTCTCAACAGTGCGATCGCAATGAGACATTCGTCCAGTTGGGCTGGCCACACGACTGGACGGGCGTAGTACGGCCGTTCTATTGGGGCTACGCGCAGGGCGGGTTTCCCAAAGTACCTGCAAACGGGTAGAGTGTCGAGGCGGGTGGTGGCGGGTGGTGTTTCAAAGCACATCTGCGTACCGGAAGCGCGTCCCCGTGTCGATCCTGACGCACCGCTCGTGACAGGGGTAAGTCGGGCGTTTCGTTGGGCGTTGCCGCGCTTGCGCGCCTCGTTACCGGCAAAGTGTTGCAGCTCAGTTCCGGGGGCCGGAACTGAGCTGCAACACTTCTCCTGGTCGAGCTCGTAGCCGGCCGGGCACACCCCTTTCGTAGCCTTCGAACGGCACGGACTCGGCCGAGCAACGAATCCGGCCGTGCGGGAGCCCTTGTGCCGTCCGGACGTGCTTCGCGTCAACGGCGACTGGGGATGGGGTGCGCGATCGTCCGGCGGGCAAGCTCTGACGCCGGGTCGTGGACAGGAAGGCAGATCGCTCGCGCTCGGTGGGCGCTACCTGCCCACCCTCTCGCGGATCCGTGAGCCCGCTTCCCTCGGCTACCGGGAAGACGGTAACCGAGGGTGTCCGCCCCCCGGCCCCCCCCCGCTTCTCCCTGAGCTGCCGTTGGCGCAACGGCCCGTCCGGCACGTCTGAACCCGCCACCCGGCCAAATCTCCACTAATCCGCAGATATATGAATGCGGATCGCTAATATGTTGTTTTGTGGACGAGCTGTTCTCATTTCCCAATCCGGTGAACGAGAAGGCGGCGCGGACCGTGGCTGGAGTCGTGCTCGCGACGGTGCTCGTGATCCTCGCGACCGGCTGGTATTGGCTACTCGTCCCACTGACGTACGGGTTCTGGGCACGGGTGCTGACCGGTCCGTCACTCAGCCCGCTCGGCTTCCTCGCGCAGCGCGTGATCGCGCCGCAGCTCGGGCCGCCGACGTACGTGGCCGGCCCTCCCAAGCGCTTCGCGCAGGGCATGGGCGCCGCGATGTCGACGCTGGCGCTGATCCTGGCGCTGGTCGCCGGAGACCACGGCGCCGCTGATGTGGTCCTGGTCGCGTTCGTCGTCGCGGCTGGGCTCGAGTCGATTTTCGCCTATTGCCTCGGGTGCAAAGTGTTCGGCCTGCTGATGAAGACCGGCCTGATCTCCGAGAAGGTCTGCGCCGAGTGCGCCGACATCACGCTGCGTACCCGGTCGCCCGAGCGCGCCGGCGTCTGACGACCGGCGCTTCTCGGCCGCTTCTCAGTTGCGCCCGCCGCCCGCCGCCACATCCACCGCCAGCCCCAGCGCCGCGCCGCGCAGGATGTCGTGCTCTGAGACCTCCACCGCGTCGAGGTTGAACAGGCGCATGACCTCGAGCAGGATCACCACCCCGGCGACGATCGTCGGCGCACGGTCCGGGTGCAGGCCGGTGACCTCCCGCCGGCGGTTGAGGGGAAGCGACGCCAGGAGGGCGAACTGCTCCTCGCAGGCGGCGGCGCTCAGGACGTAGCCGTGCACCTTGGCGGGGTCGTAGGGATCAAGTCGCTGAGCGATCGCAGCCAGCGAGGTCGGGGTGCCGGCGACGCTGATGCCGTGGCGCACCGATCCGCGGATCGACTCGGGCACGGTGGCGGAGAGGATCTGCCGCGCGTCGGCGGCGAGCTCCTGCAGCTCGGCCGGGGTCGGCGGGTCGGTCCGGATGTGGCGCTCGGACTGGCGCACGACACCGGCCTGGGTGGAGACGTGCCAGCTCGCCTCGCGACCACGCCCGACGATCAGCTCGGTGGATCCGCCGCCGATGTCGGAGACGAGCACCGGGATCGAGTCGCCGGGATCGCGCTCGCTCGTGGCACCGAGGAATGTGAGCCGAGCCTCCTCGTCGCCGGTCAGGACGTGCGGGGTGATCGCGTACCGCGCCTCGAGCTCGGCGGCGAACTCGCCGCCGTTGGCGGCGTCGCGGACGGCCGAAGTGAGCACGGCGACACGCGTGACCGCCTGGTGCTCGTCGATCTGACGACTGTACTCCTCGACGGTGTCATAGACGCGCTGCATCGAATCGGGATGCAGGCGCCCGCTCTCGTCGACGCCCACGCCCAGGCGCGTGACGGTGGTGCGGCGCAGGAGCGAGCGCTTGATGCGCCCGTCCTGCACGTCGGCGATGTAGAGCCGCGTCGAGTTGGTGCCGATGTCGACAACCGCGACGCGGGTCACTGCGCGATGACCTGATGGGGCATCGGCTGCCCCTCGAGCCCGGCCAGCAGGTTGTTGACCGCCATGTCGGCCATCCGGCCGCGGGCGGTGTGGGTGGCCGAGCCGATGTGCGGCAGCACGGTCAGGTTGGGGGCCTGTAGCAACGGATCGTCGGCGGGCAGCGGCTCGGGGTCGGTCACGTCAAGACCGGCACCGGCGATCGTGCCCTGGTGGAGCGCGTCGATCAGGGCCTGCTGGTCGACGAGCGGCCCGCGGGCGGTGTTGATCAGGATCGCGGTGGGGCGCATCTGCGCCAGCGCGGCGGTGTCGATCAGGTGGTGGGTTGCGGGCGTGAGCGGGGCGTGGATCGAGACGAAGTCCGAGCGGGCCAACAGCTCGGGGAGCGGGACGCCCCGGCTCGTCGAGGTGCCCGAATGCAGCACGGTCATGTCGAACCCCTCGGCGCGCTTGCCGACCGCGCGGCCGATCCGGCCGAAGCCGATGATTCCGATGGTCGAGCCGTGGACCTCCCGGCCGAGCGGGTGGGCCGGCTCCCAGGTGACCCAATTGCCGTCCCGGACGTCCTGCTCGGCCTGGGGCAGTTTGCGGGCGACCGCGAGCAGCAGCGCAAACGCGAGGTCGGCGGTCGCGTCGGTGAGGACATCGGGCGTGTTCCCGACCGGGATCCCGCGCGCGGCCGCCGCCGCGAGTTCGATGTTGTCGTAGCCCGCGGCGTAGTTGGAGATCGCCCGTAGCTTCGGCGCGGCGGCCATCAGCGATTCGTCGATTCGATCGCTGAGCAGGGAAAGAATGCCCTCGGCGTCGGCGGCCCGCCGCCGGAGCTCCTCCGGGGGAGGGGGCAGCCGCTCGGGCCAGACGTCGACATCGTGCGTCGCAGCGAGACGGCCGAGCGCCGGGAACGGCAGCCGGCGGGTGACGAGCACGTGAGCCACGCCCGCATTCTTGCGAGTCTGCGTCGATCCGGTCGGGTCGATAGGGTTCCACACTCCGGTGACCCGCAGAAGGAACATCTTCGCCGTCCTCGCCAGCCTGCTCGTGATCGCGGGCTGCGGCTCGTCGTCGTCCTCGGGCGTGAGTGCCAACTCGTACGTGAAGTCGGTATGCGGGGCGATCAAGCCGTTCGTGACCGACATCCAGGCCCGCAGCAACTCGCTCAACCTGACGACGCTGTCCAGTCCCGCCCAGGGCAAGGCGGCGCTCGAAGGGTTCATGACGGCGGCGGTCGCCGATTCGCAGAAGGCGGTCGATCAGCTGAAGGCGGCCGGCGTGCCGAACGTCAACAACGGCAAGAACATCTCCACCGCCCTGGTCAACGCGTTCACCCAGGTCAAGACGGCTCTCGCGGCGGCGCAGACTCAGGCCGCGGCGCTGCCCACCGGCAGCGCGGCCGCGTTCCGGACCGCGGGCCAATCACTCGCGAACGCGATCCGGGCGTCGTTCGCCAGCATCGGCGCGGGCCTCGGCGGGCTCAAGAGCGCCGAGCTTTCTAAGGCCGCCAAGAGCACGCCGGCCTGCCAGACCATTGGCGCCTAGACAGGCGAGCCTCATGTCGCCGAGCGGTTGCGCGGAAGGACTCGGGGGACTCGGGCCGGGTGGCCGGTCCGGTATGAGCCTCGCTGGAAGGAGCGCTCCTTGCGGAGCGCTCTTCTGGCCGCGGGTGGGTGGCCACGGTTAGCCTCGGTCTAGATAGTCTAGATGCGGTCTGAGATGGAGCCTTTGTCCGGTTGACGACCTTGCGATCGTTCGGAGGCGCGCCCTGGCCACGATCTCAAGCCTACTCGCCGGATCATCTGGCGCTCCGGGTCCGGTCGGTCGACCGGGCTGTTCGTTCCTGCGGGGTACGTGCCGAGATCGATGGCGCAGGGGCAGGTGATCGGGTTCCCGCTGGACCGTGGGTCCCGATTCCCTCGCCGGCGGTGCTGGGGAAGATGGACCGCGGCTGTGTGGAGGCGGATCGATCGGTTCCGGCGGGAGCAGGACATTCCGATCGTGCGGTTCGAGAAGCGCGAGGTCAAGGAGGACATCGCCCGCAAGTATTTGCGGGGCAGCGACTTCAAGGCGCTCGATGACGGGTTCGCCGCTGCCAGGACGAGGCCGCCCTGGCGGACATCTGGGGGCGGCTCTCGGCCGAGGATGTTCACGCGTTCTTCGCGCGTTGGCAGTCCACGTGCAGCCCTCAATCCAAGTCAGACGCAGAAGACATCCCGCACAAGCGTGCAGCGATCGAGCATCTGGACGGCCGGGGTGACTCGGTGGCGCTGATCGGCGCCGTCAGCTGCGTCGTCAGGCGCGGTCAACCAGGGGGCCATCGGGATCCACCACTGGGTGGGCATCGACGCCGACCGGACGGCCATGCGTCAGGTCCTGGAGGATCTCCGCGCAGGTTCATAACCCGTTCTTCGTGACTTCCGAAGCTTCTCTTACGCGGGGGGAGCACGCTGGAACCCATGAAGGCGAACCAGATCTTTTCGACCCTCGCCGTCACGGCGACCGCCGCCATCGCGTTGGCGCCGTCCGCTTCGGCCGCGACAGTCGACACACAAGAGGCAACGAGCGCCAACTGGTCCGGGTACGTGGCCGGAGGCAGCTCCAGTGGTAGCACGCAGCAGTTCTCGAGCGTATCGGGCAGCTGGGTCCAGCCGACCGTTGACTGCTCCACGGGCGACGGCGACGCCGCCTTCTGGGTCGGCCTCGGCGGCACCTCCCAGACGACCGACGCGCTGGAGCAGGTGGGCACCGAGGCGAACTGCAGCAATGGCAGCGTGCAGCACTTCGCCTTGTACGAGCTCGTGCCCTCGGCCCCGGTGAGACTTGACGTCTCGATCAACCCGGGTGATCACGTCTCGGCCAACGTGGCCGTCGACGGCACCTCAGTCACTGTGGCGCTGACCGACCAGACCTCCGGCCAGTCCAGCACCAAGACGCTCCAGATGCAGAACCCCGACACATCGAGTGCCGAGTGGATCGCCGAGGCTCCGTCGTCATGCGACGGGTCCGGTTCCTGCACCCCTCTGGCGCTGGCCAACTTCGGCACGGCCAACTTCACGGGCGCCTCGGCGACGGCGAACGGGCACACCGGCCCGATCGACGACTCAACCTGGGGCTCACAGGCGGTCCAGCTGTCCGGCGGTGGCCAGGGCGGTTATGCCGGCGGCCAGAGCTTTGCCGGCAGCGGCTCCTCGGCCAGCGCGGTCCCGACCTCGCTCTCCAGCGACGGCTCCTCGTTCTCGGTCGCCTGGCAGTCGGGCGACGCGGCGAGCACGAGCTCGGGCTCGACGTCTGGCGCCGGTGACCCTGGCAGCACGTATCCGGGCGGTGGCTACGGTGGTGGCGGCTACGGTGGTGGCGGCTATGGCGGCGCCGGCTACAGCTATGGCGACGGCGGTGGTGGCTATGGCGGCGCCGGCTACAGCTACGGTGACGGCGGCGGCGGCTACGGCTACGGCGGTGGCGGCACGTCCGGCGTCTACGGCTACTGATCGACAGTCGCGGGCTGCCAGTGCGGTGGTCTGCGGCCTTAGCCGAAGAACTCGAGCGCCCGGGAGATGACGATCCCGGGCGTTTCCTCGGGCACGAAGTGACCGACGCCCGGGAGCAGGTCGACCGTGATGCCGGGCGCATTGCGCCGGGCGGGACGGGCGAGGACCGGGTCGATCCAGCCATCCTCGGCGCCACGCAGGAACAGCGTTGGCGTGGTCAGCCGCTCGCGCCGATAGCGGCCGGCGATCATCGGCCCCAGCTCCCCCACCAGAAGCGCCGGAAGGCCCACGCCGCCCGCGGGCCCGCAGTCGGCCACAGGTGGGCGCCTCCGAGCGCCATGTAGGACAACCCGATCCGGCGCGTCGAGGCAGAGCATGAAGCCGATGATCGAGCCCACTCATGCAGCACCGGGATCAGGTGGCGGAACTCGTACCAGTGCTGCGGCCAGCCGTGGAGCATCACCAGCGGCTCGCCGATGCCGGCCTGCGCCACGTGCATGCGCAGACCGCCGATGTCCGGGGACCGGTGCTCGGGGCCCGGTGCGGACGGTGGACCCCGCGTCAACGGCCGGCGGAGGCGTTCCGCCCCTGCTGTGGGCTCATGTCCCGTGGCCGTTGGTGGAGTGGCCGTTCCGGCTCGCGCCGGTCAGCGCGCCGGAACGCGAGACGATCAACCCGTACTCGAGCTCGCCGTGGAAGAACGTCGGCATCACCGGCCACTGGCGCTTGAACCGCGCCAGCTCGGACGACGGCAGCACCTGCTGCCAGCGGCCGTCGCGTGGGCTCGGGTCCGCCAGCGTCTTCTCGAGGATCATCGAGTCGTACTGGTCGAGCGAGTCCTCGAGCGTGTTCGCGTTGAGGACGACCTCGCGGTGGAAGAAGTTGGCCCAGCGCCGCACGCCGGGGATGCGCGACTGCTCCGGGTGCCAGTTGTCGGCCGAGACTCCGTTCTCGGAGGTGACCCACACCCCGTCCTGGGTGTTGAGCAGCAGCGAGTGGTTGCCGTCGGTGTGGCCCGGAGTCCAGATCAGCGACACGCCGGGGCCGAGCTCGATGTCGCCGTCGCTCACCACGAGGCGATCCCGGGGCACGCCGTCAAGTCCACCGTCGACGTACCACGCCCACTGCATCGGGTGCATGGACTCGAACGTCGCCACCTCCTTGCGGTGCGCGATCAGCTTGGCGTTCGGGAACAGCGACGCGCGCGGGCCCGATTCGCCCGGGATCGCGCGCTCGGAGCCGAGGATCATCCGGACGTCCTGGACGTGGAGATGGTCGAAGCTGACGTAGTCGACGTCCTCCGGCCGCAGACCGCAGATCCGGAGGATCTCGTCGGGATGGTCGTAGATCTTGGCGAACACGTTGTGGGTCAGCCAGTCACTGCCGGGAATCCGGCGCAGCAGCTGCTCGAGCTGGTTGTAGAACGGCGCCTCCTCGGAGCCCTCCGGCATCGTCGGCTCCCACACCAGCGTCCGTGGTGTGCCTGCCCAGTCCTCGAACTGGACCACGACCATCCGGTTGACGATCGAGATCGTCGGTGCGTGCGGGGCCAGCACGGCGCCGTGGAACGCGTATTGGACGGGGTACGGGGCGGCGGCGATGTTGACCGCCCTGACCCCGAGCACCTTGCCCTGCGACTTGAAGCGGCGCTTGTACTCCCCTCCCGCGGAGCGGATTGCCTCGAGCCGGTCACCGCGCGGCCAGATGTCGCGGACGCCCTGAAGCTCGGGGATGGGGCGAGCGCCGATCGTCTCGGGTCCCGCTGCTGAGGTGCTGGTCGGGGGCACGGTCTGGCTCCTGGTCAAGGGGTTTGCCTGCGCGGTCGGTGGATTATCGTGGCCCGAGGGATTGGGCGGGCGCTGCGATCAGCTTCTTAACCTCTGCTGAACGACGGCGCGGCCCCGCGGGGCGAGAGGGGCGACTCGGTACGGTGAGGTGGTGGCGGTGCTGCATGCCGATCGCCTCACCAAGACGGTGGGGGCAGGGCGGGCGGTGCGCCGCGTGCTGGACGGCGTCAGCCTCTCGGTGGAGGCCGGAGAGGTGGTGGCGGCCCTCGGTCGTTCGGGCAGCGGCAAGTCGACCCTGCTGCACCTCCTGGGCGGGCTCGACTCGCCCGACGCCGGCGAGATCACGCTGGCCGGGGAGCAGGTCACCGGCCGCAGCACCCGGGCGCTGGCCCGGATCCGGCTGCGCCACGTCGGGCTCGTGTTCCCGCAGCTCCAGTTGATCTAGGAGCTGAGCGGAGCCCAGAACGTGCTCGTGCCCACGCGCCTGCCCGGTGCGCCCGGCGGCGGTGCGCGCCGGGCCGCCGAGCTGATCGATGAGCTCGGGCCGAGCGCGGTCGCAGATCATCTTCCGCATGAGCTCTCGGGCGGCGAACAACAGCGGTTCGCGTTCGCCCGGGCACTCGTCAACGGCCCCAGCTCGTCCTGGCCGACGAGCCGACCGGGGAGCTTCGACGCCGAGAACGGAGCCTCCGTGCTCGAGCTGCTACGGCGATGGCCTCGTGAGGGCGGCGCTGGCCGAGGCGCGGCAGGGCCTCCGGCTCCGCCTGCGGCTGCGGCTGCGGCTGCGGCTGCGGCTGCGGCGCAGGTTGCTTAGCGCGATCGGGATCGTCTTGGCGTCGGCGATGCAGGCCGCGGCGCTGGTCGTGCGGGACGGGCTCGGCCGCGGCTTCGACCGCGCCGCGCGCGCGGCCGATCTGCCCGAGGTGATCGTCCACTACGAGTCACAGCCGATCGACCCGGCTCGAGGTGACCGACGTGGGCATCGGGAGCGGCAATCACGAACGCGGGGACGCCGTGGCCGAGGTGGTCCCCGGCTCCGGGCGCGCGGACACGCAGTGGTCGCGGGCGTGATCTGTCGCCGCGCGGCGCCGAGGTGCTCGTCGAGCGCTCGCTGGCGCAGTCGTGGGGCGTACAGCTCGGCAGCAGCTTCTACGTCGACGGGCTCGGGCCGCAGCGCGTCGTCGGGTTCACGGAAACGCGACAACGTCGGCTATCCGCTGGCCAAGTCTCGCTTCTACGTGTCGCCGCGCGGCGATCGACGCGCGCTACGGCTGTGAAGCGAACCCCGAAACGAACCTGGCCTGCATCTGGCTCCGCGACCCCCGCTACCTAAACGAAGTGGTCGTCCAGGCCCGGGCATCGAGCTTCGGACTGCGCAACATTCGCTTCGCGACCCGCTCCGGCGTGCGGATGCTGCTCGACCAGGCCGCGGGCATCGTGATCGATCTGCTGGTGGCGCTGTCGGTGATCGCGCTCGTCACGGCCAGGGTGATGCTCGCTGCCTCCGCCCGAGCCGAGGTGCAGCGGCGCCTCGGCGCGATCGGGGTGCGCCGCGCGTCCGGCGCCACCCGCGGCTACGTCGCGCTGACCCAGGGGCTCGAGGCGATGCTGGTGGCGGTGCCCGCGGCCACCGTCGCTGTGGTCGCCGGCATGCTGGCGACCTACGGCCCCGGCGAGCGTCGTCACGCTCGGGCGCTCGACCCGCGTTTGTGCTGCTGATGCTCGCGCTGGCCTCGGCGCTGAGCGTGCTCGAGACCGATCCCGGCGCGCTCGGCAAGCGCTACACGCGGACCGCGTCGCTGCCGCCGGCGGCGACGGCGCAGGTGCGCGCGATTCCGGGCGCGCAGGCCGCCGCCCCTCGCTACGAGGTACAGGCCGCCGACTCGTTCTCGCTCGGCGAGACGATCGACGTCGTCGCCTACCCGGGCGATCACACGGCGTTCGAGGCGCGGCCGCTGGTCTCCGGCCACCGGCTCCGCGGTGGGGGTCGCGCCGTCGTCGGGGCCGGCTTGGGCTCGACGCTGAAGCGAACGTGGCACGACCCGGCCGGGAACGGCAGCCCGTCCCGGGACCGGGGGAGGCGCTCGTTGACCGGACCGAGCTCGGCCCGCGGGCGGCCGGGGTCACGGCGCTGGCGACCTTCGCGCACATCACCGACGCCCACGTCCTCGATGCCTCCTCGCCGGCACGGGTCACGTTCCTGGACCGGCTGGGTCCGCCGTTGTAGTCGACCTTCCGGCCCCAGGAGGCCCTGACCGCCCAGGTGCTGGCGGGGATGCCGGCGTGGTGCGCGCCTTCGGACCGGCGGCTCGGGTGGCCTCGTCGTCCCCGGGCAGGAGGCGTGGCTGGCGGGGGCGCTGTCCGCCGCCGGCGAGCGCTGGGTGATCGTCGTCTGCCATCAGCCGCTCCAGAACTCGGCCGGGGGCGAGCGGCTGCTGGCGCTGCTCGACGCCGCGCCGCACGTGATCGCGGTGCTCTCCGGCCACACGCAATCGCAACCGGATCCTCGCCCGACACTCCGGGGCGGGCGGCTACTGGCTGATCAGCGCCGCGTCACTGATCGATTTGTCCGCAACACGCCCGCGCGGTGCGGGTGATCGCGACCGCGAGCGGTGGCGTCGCGCTGCGGACCTGGATGCTCGACCACGCCTTACCGGGCGTGCTCGGCACGAGCTCCCGCCAGCTGGCCCACATCGATGCCCAGGGCGGCCGGCCGGGGCGGTTCGCCGGCACGTGGCAGGATCGCAATGTCACGCTCCACCGCGCCCCGGGGACTTGACCAACCGGGCGACCCAGCGCCCGCCGTGCGTCCAGCGCTGGGCCGTCTGGAAGCCGCTGCACCCGGCTAGGACGTCGATGTCCGGCGCCGCCACGCGCACTCACGGGAACCACGCGCTCGCCGTGCCGGACATCTCCAGACGGGCGCGAATCTCGGTCGTCCGGATGCGGGGCGACTCGAGTTCGACCAGCACCTCGCCGCCGTCGGCGAGCGGTGCGGACCCGGGCGAGCTCGACCGCGATCGGCGAGAGGTCGACGCCGAGTCCGAACACTCCCTGTCGGGCGAGCTCGTGCAGATGCCGCCCCGGGCCATAGCTGACGTCGAGCACCGGGCCGTGCAGCGCGTGAAGGATGCGCGCGTCGATCGCATCGGCCGGACCGACGGAGCGCTCGATGGCCAGCGGCAGCACGGTTCCGTCGGCGAGCCGGGCCTGCACTCCCGTCCCCGACAGCCCGGCTCGGAGCGGGCCGTCGGCCTACAGGGTCAGCGGCGGCGTCATGCCACAGCCGCCACGCCCGAGGCGAAGCGGGACCACGGCGCCTCGCGCGACCTCGATCGTGTCCACGTCGCGCAGCGGCGGCTGCTGGTGCACCCGGAGACCGAGCCGGTCGAGTCGGGAGCGCTGCTCGCCGAGCGTCGTCGCGAGACTCATCGGACCCGGTGAACGCAGCTCGGCTTGCCCCGCCCCGGGACCAGGGTTGCGTCGTTTGACACCATCTGCAGCGGGATAGAGCACTCGTATGGCGTCTGAGTTCGATCCGGGCGTTCCCGAAGAGGAGCGCAGCGCACCGCCTGGGGCCGCCGAGACCTCGGTCGGCAGAGCCGCACCGGAGCGCGACGACTATACTGGGGCCGACCGGGTCGAGCCCGGCGCAGCCGCTGCGAGTTCCGGCGTCGCGGCCGATGGTTCCGCGAGCGCCGGCCCCGGGCCACGCCGGAGGGACCGCGACGGCAACATGCTCCCGGCCCGCGGTCAGCGCCGGTCCCGGTTCGAGCGCGTCCTCGTCCGGATCGTCGCCACCTGCGGCGTGATCGCGATCGGTGTCGTGATTGGCGCGATCATGACCTCGTCGCACGCGCAGGGCTGGATCATCGGCCTCGTGGTCGCGGCCGCGAGCGTGGTGCTGTCGGCCGTGCTCTGGTCCTCGAAGCAGTTATAGACGGGCACGGACCGCGCGAGCGCGCCCGCGGCGCGCGCGACCGCCCCGAGGCGGGCGCGAACCGCCCGCGGGCGGAAGGCCTATGAGGCGCTCTCGGCCGGCGCCGGCTGCAGACCGCGGGCGCGGACGGCCACCCGGGGCAGTCCGAACAGGGCGACCATCGCGCCGATGAACGCGAGGCCGGCGGCCACGATGAAAGCGACCTGGAAGCCGCTCGTGAGCGCCGCGTGCAGGCTGTGCGCAGTGGTACCGTGGCGGACCAGATCGCTGTTCGTGGTCGAGGTCGCGATCGTCGCCAGCACCGCCAGACCGAGCGCTCCGCCGACGAGCCGCGACGTGTTGACCAGGCCCGAGGCCAGGCCGGCCTCGCTCGGCTTCACGCCGGCGACGGCGGCGATCGTGGCCGGGACGAACGACAGCGGGATCCCGATCGCCACCAGCAGCGACGGGACCAGCATGTCGCTGAGGTAGCTGCCCTGGGGCGAGACGCCGGCGAACAGGACCAGTCCGACGGCCTGCGCGAGTAGACCGACGACCAGCAGCGGCTTGGTGCCGACCCGGATCACGGCGCGCGAGGCCAGGGTCGAGCCCGCCACGATGCAGAGCGTCATCGGCAAGAAGGCGAGGCCGGCCTTGATCGGCGAGTAGCCGAGCACCTGCTGCAGGTAGAGCGAGACGAAGAACCACATGCCGAACGATGCCGCGCCGATCATCAGCACCACCACGTTGGCGGCGCTCAGGGTGCGCGACTTGTAGATCCGCAGCGGCATCAGCGGCGCGCTCGCGAACTTGCCCTCGATCGCGACGAACGCGATCAGCAGCGCCACACCGGCGCCAATCAGCGCCAGCGTGGAGGTCGCGCCCCAACCGGTGACGTCGGTGCGCACGATCCCGAAGACAAGCAGCGACAGCCCCAGCGTTGCGGTGACCGCGCCGGCCAGGTCGAAGTTCTGGGCGCGCTCCGGGTTGCGCCCCTCGGCGATGAAGCGCTGGCTGAGTACCGCCGCGATCAGGCCGATCGGGACGTTGATGAAGAGGATCCAGCGCCAGCCCAGCGCGGTTGTGAGCACCCCGCCGAGCAGTACGCCGGCGGCGCCCCCGGCGCCGCCCATCGCGCCCCAGATGCCGACCGCGCGGTTGCGCGCGGCGCCTTCCGTAAAGGTGGTGGTGAGGATCGAGAGCGAGGCGGGGGCGATGATCGCGCCACCGAGGCCCTGGATCGCGCGGGCGATCGTGAGCGTGGCCTGGCTGTCGGCGAGACCTCCGACCAGCGACGCGCCGGCGAACACGGTCAGTCCGGTGACGAACACGCGCCGGCGCCCGAGCAGGTCGGCCGCGCGGCCGCCGAGCAGCAGGAAGCCGGCGAACGTGACCGTGTAGGCGTTGACCACCCACTGCAGGTTTGCCTCGCTGAAGTGCAGCGCGCCGCGGATCGCCGGCAGCGCGACGTTGACGACCGAGACGTCGAGTATGACCATGAACTGCGCCAGGCAGGCCAGAATCAGAGTCCAGCGCAGATGGGGATGCTGCGGTTCGGTCTGGGTATTGCTGAGAACCTGGCTCATGGCACTCCCGAACGTCGACTTGTACGATAACCGTCGAACAGCCTAGCAGACGTTCGATGATCGTCGTACTATGCTGTGGCTTACGCTCATGTCCGTCTCAGGGATCAACACGCAAGCCCCCTCTCCCAGTGAGATCGCCTCGGCCGTCTCGCATCCTGCTCGTGCGCAGCTCGAGCTGGCCTGCGTCCTGCACGCGCTCAGCGACCCGATGCGCCTGCGCATCGTCGCCGCCCTCGCCGACGACCGAGAGATGACCTGTGGCGGCTTCGGCCTGCCGGTGAGCAAGTCGACCTGTACGCATCACTTCAAGGTGCTGCGCGACGCGGGCGTGATCCGCCAGCGGGTCGACGGCACCACGCGGCTGAACTCGCTGCGCCGCGAGGACCTTGAGGCGCGGTTCCCCGGCCTCGTCGCCGCCGTTCTCAGTGCCGCCGCCGCGGCTCACGGCCCGTCCCATTAGGTCGCACGCGCCCATGGGCTAGACCTAACGGGACACTCGGGCCCGGTGACCCGAGAAGTCCGGCGCTCGCCTTTCACTGAACGCCGTCATACCCTCCCGGGCCTCTTCGGTCTCGGAGAACAGGCCGAGGCCGGTGAACGCGAGTTGCCCGATGCCCGCCATGTGCTCGGTGTCGGCGTTGAACGACTGCTTCAGGAAGCGGAGCGCGGTCGGGGACAGCGCGAGCATGTCGTCGGCCCACGCCCTGACCTCGGCGCGGAGCTGATCCCGCGGCACGACCTGGTTGACGAGGCCCCAGCGCTCGGCCGTCGCGGCGTCGTACTGGCGGCAGCGGAACCAGATCTCCCGCGCCCGCTTCTCACCGATCACGCGCGCGAGGTAGGCCGAGCCGAAGCCGGCGTCGAACGACCCCACTCGGGGGCCGACCTGGCCGAACACCGCCTCCTCCACCGCGATCGTCACGTCGCAGAGCACGTGCAGAACGTGCCCTCCACCGATCGCATAGCCGTTCACGGCGGCGATGACCGGCTTGGGGACGTCACGGATCAGCCGATGCAGCCGCTCGACCTCGAACAGCCCCGACGCGCTCGGGCCATAGTCGCCTGTCTCGGAGCGCTGCTTCTGGTCGCCGCCGGTGGAGAACGCCCGGTCGCCGGCGCCCGTGAGACAGATGACGCCGACCGCGGCGTCCGCCCAGGCGCTCGTGAAGTGATGGATCAGCTCATCGACGGTGCGCGCCCGGAACGAGTTCATTCGCTCCGGACGGTCGATCGTGATCCAGGCGAGTCCGTCCTCGATCTCGTAGCGAGTGTCGGTCAGGGGTTGGTCCATCGGTCGGGTCCTCCGGTCTCGGCGGGTGGGCGGCGCCGGGCGCTGGTGGGCAGATTTCGCCGACCATACCGCCGGAATCTGCCCAACCTCGGCCCAGAGCCTTCGACTCTTGGGAAGCGTCGATATTTAGGTTGTGGGTTTGAGGAATTGAGGAAAGCGCTGGGATAAACCGGCATGGAGTAGGAGATGACAACGCTTTACATCGAAGGAGTAGCGATCCGCGGTGGCCCCGAGTCATGGAAGGCGCCGGACGCCGGCATGAAAGAAGGGAATGGAAGAGTCCTACATCGAAGATCTAGGGAGCAGCCGACAAGGCTGCGATCCAGCTGGTGAGAGTCCAGCCATGCTAATCGTCCGTGTCGAGCATGTAGCAACGCCACATCCCGGTCCGGGTAACCGGCCGGGCGATGCGTGGTGTGAACGGCCCGGCCGCCTGGCGGTCAGTTTGCCGCTGCGGTGGGAGCAGCCTGGGGGTCTAGCAAGCGCGGGAGCCCGAAGGTGATCGAATGACTGCAGCCTCGAAATCGATGTCCCCATGGAAGCTGCCATGTGGGGGGATATTCGCGCGTCGAACCCGTCTAGATTGGGGTGAGACCGGCGTCCTCGGTGAAGAAGCGGACACGCGCAACCGGGGAGCGCGGCGGGGTAGGGGTCCGAGCACCCGCGCAAGGATCGCAGAGATAATGTCGGGAAGGGCCATCTCCCAGCAGGGACTGGTGACAACCTGCAAAGACCCAGCGGCCGAGGACGAACCGGAGGCGCTGGGAGGGGGATGGTCTGGCGCATGAGCCCGTATGAGCGACGACGAGGGGGTAACGCCCCTCCAGGCGGCTCGCGAGGCCGCCCCGGCGCGGGTAACGCCCGTGCTGGGCAAAGGGGCTCTGGGCACTCGGTGGCCATGACGGTGGGCACGCAGCCAGACTCTGAGCTGGGTTCTGCGGGGCCTGCGTCGTGGCGAAGGAGCGGTGCAAACTCCACGATGGCGGGGCGAAGGGTGCGCCAGCACCGCAGTTTCGCGTCGCGGGGGAAGGCTCGCCCTGACAAATACCGTGAGAGCCGAGGCCAGAACCGGACTCGGGAAATCCGACCGTCCGGGATCGTAGGGAGGCTTTGAGAAACGTGGCCAGTTGGGAGCCTGGGGTAAGGCCCGGAGCGAAAGCGACGGAACAGCCGCCGGACCCGCGCGGTGCGCGCGCTCAATTTCTATCCCGACCGGATCACGATGGCCCCGACCATGCGTTGGGAAAGCGCCGGGATAAACCGGCATGGAGAAGGAGATGCAAGTTCTCTACATCGAAGATCTAGGGAGCAGCCGACAAGGCTGCGATCCAGCTGGTGAGAGTCCAGCCATGCTAATCGTCCGTGTCGAGCATGTAGCAACGCCACATCCCGGTCCGGGTAACCGGCCGGGCGATGCGTGGTGTGAACGGCCCGGCCGCCTGGCGGTCAGTTTGCCGCTGCGGTGGGAGCAGCCTGGGGGTCTAGCAAGCGCGGGAGCCCGAAGGTGATCGAATGACTGCAGCCTCGAAATCGATGTCCCCATGGAAGCTGCCATGTGGGGGGATATTCGCGCGTCGAACCCGTCTAGATTGGGGTGAGACCGGCGTCCTCGGTGAAGAAGCGGATACGTGCAACCGGGGAGCGCGGCGGGGTAGGGGTCCGAGCACCCGCGCAAGGATCGCAGAGATAATGTCGGGAAGGGCCATCTCCCAGCAGGGACTGGTGACAACCTGCAAAGACCCAGCGGCCGAGGACGAACCGGAGGCGCTGGGAGGGGGATGGTCTGGCGCATGAGCCCGTATGAGCGACGACGAGGGGGTAACGCCCCTCCAGGCGGCTCGCGAGGCCGCCCCGGCGCGGGTAACGCCCGTGCTGGGCAAAGGGGCTCTGGGCACTCGGTGGCCATGACGGTGGGCACGCAGCCAGACTCTGAGCTGGGTTCTGCGGGGCCTGCGTCGTGGCGAAGGAGCGGTGCAAACTCCACGATGGCGGGGCGAAGGGTGCGCCAGCACCGCAGTTTCGCGTCGCGGGGGAAGGCTCGCCCTGACAAATACCGTGAGAGCCGAGGCCAGAACCGGACTCGGGAAATCCGACCGTCCGGGATCGTAGGGAGGCTTTGAGAAACGTGGCCAGTTGGGAGCCTGGGGTAAGGCCCGGAGCGAAAGCGACGGAACAGCCGCCGGACCCGCGCGGTGCGCGCGCTCAATTTCTATCCCGACCAAATCACGGTGGCCCTGAGTCATGCGTCGGCTGCTCGCGAGGGTGGCGGCGAAGCGTTGACAGGGGTCGTGCAGGCTTGGCTATTGAGCCGCGAAATCAGAGTTCCGGGGTGCCGACGCTGTCCAACGAAGCGGAAGGCAATATCGCCGGCAGCGCTATCGCGAGCTGCCGGAGGACCCCGCGCGGTCGGAGAACCCTGGCATGCACGAAGCTCTCCATGCTCGAGAACCGGGAGATCTGTGTGTCACGAACGCAGAAGGAGGCTGATGTAGGAACAGTTTTCTGAAATGCGGTGCTATGCGAGAGATGGAGGATTGCTGGCCCTCCGGCGTCGGCCCCGCGGGGACTGGCGTCAAACCACCCTGGAGCTGCGTTAGCTGACGACTGTCGTGGTGAGCGTTCAGGGAGAAGGCGAGGCGTTGATCTCGTCAGGTGGGGATCAGGAAGACGTTCCAGAATCGTCCGGTCTGGGCTGGTGCTCGGTCGGGCGTCGTCGTTGAGGCGTCGAAACCGGTTGAGATGACATCGAAACCGAGGAGCGGATCTGTCCTCGGGATGAGCTTGGCGGCTGCCCGCATTGCTGGCCAGGCGGTGTCCGGCGTAGAGGCGGCGTGATCCTGGTCTGCGGCTCTTGCATGGAACGTGAGAAGGCGAGCGTCGAAAGTGGCCGTCCGGGCCTGCGGGTCAGTACGACGGGCGGCGAGAGGGAGCGTGCCAACGGCAGAAACCGGAGGCATTGAGTACCGGTCGCGGCGCTCGCTGGCGGACCGGCCCGTAGTAGCTGAGAAGCGTGTGTCACGAACGTTGGAGGAAGACTATGTAGGTAGAACTCCATAAAACGGTGCTGTGCGAGAGATGGAGGCTTGTTGGCCCTCCGGCGTCGGCCCTGCGGGGGTGGGCGTCAAACCGCCCCGATGCTGCGTTGGCTGAAGACCGTCGTGGCGAGCGTTCGGGGAAAAGGCTGGGCTTGACCCGGTCAGGTGGGGACCAGGAAGACGTTCCAGAAAGCGCTCGGTCTCTGTTCTGGGTCGAGCGTGCGTTGTTGAGGCGTCGAAAAGGTTTAGACGGCATCAAAATCGGAGGTCCTGCTTCATCCTCCGAGACGAGTCTGGCGGGGTCCCGTGTTCCTGGCCAGGTGGTGCCCGGCGTGGAGGCGGCGTGAGCCTGGTCTGCGGCTCTTGCACGGAACGTGAGAAGGCGAGCGTCGAAAGCGGCCGTCCGGGCCTGCGGGTCAGTACGACGGGCGGCGAGAGGGAGCGTGCCAACGGCAGAAACCGGAGGCATTGAGTACCGGTCGCGGCGCTCGCTGGCGGACCGGCTCGTATTAGCTGTGAAGCTGCTGCTCGCTGGGGTGGTGGTGGAGCGAAGGGGCCGGCTCATCGGTGATGTCGATTCGATCAACCAGCGCCCTGGGGTGCTGGGAGGAAGCGAGGACGCATGACAAGGCCGAAGGACAAGTCGTTTGCGATTCCCAAGCTGTTGGTGTGGGAGGCGTGGCGGCAGGTCAAGGCCAACAAGGGCGCTCCCGGCGTCGATGGGCAGGATCTGGACGCGTTCGAGAAGGACCTGGAGGGCAACCTCTACAAGGTCTGGAATCGCATGTCGTCCGGGACCTGGTTCGCGGCGCCGGTCAGGGCGGTCGAGATCCCCAAGCCGCACGGCGGCGGGACCCGAATGCTCGGTGTGCCGACGATCGCAGACAGGGTTGCGCAGACGACCGTGGCCATGTTCCTGGAGCCGCTGGTGGAACCCCGGTTCCATCAGGATTCCTATGGCTATCGGCCGGGACGCTCGCCCCATGACGCGCTCGCGGTATGTCGGGAGCGGTGCTGGAGGTACGACTGGGCGATCGATTTGGACGTCCAGAAGTTCTTCGACGAGGTGCCGTGGGACCTGATCGTTCGGGCGGTGGAGGCGGTCACCGACTGCCGCTGGGTGCTGCTTTACGTGAAACGGTGGCTGCATGCACCGTTGCAGCATCCTGACGGGACCCTTGAGCAGCGCAGCAGAGGAACTCCGCAAGGGTCGGCGATCTCGCCGTGCTTGGTGAACCTGTTCATGCACTACGCGTTCGATTCTTGGATGGCTCGGGAGATTCCGGGCTGTCCGTTTGAGCGCTTCGCTGACGATGTCATCGTGCACTGCAAGAGCAGGGCACAGGCGGAGGCGGTGCTGGCCAGGATCGCCCAGCGGATGAACGAGGTTGGGCTACGGCTCCATCCCGACAAGACACGGATCGTCTATTGCAAGGACGGCAAGCGTCGGGGAGAGCATGAGCACACCAGCTTCACCTTTCTCGGGTTCACCTTCCGAGCACGGAAGGCGCGAGCGACAGGAGGCGGGTACTTCACCAGCTTCCAGCCCGCGATCAGTACCGAGGCGCTGCAGGCCAAGAGCGTCGAGCTCCGCAGGATGCGGATCCACCGGCGCACCAACCTGTCGTTGGACGACCTGGCGAGATGGCTGAATCCCATCGTCGCCGGATGGATGAACTATTACGGCCGCTATTACTGGACCGTGATGGATGCCCTCCTGCAGCGCGTCAACACCTACCTGAGGCGCTGGGCTGGGAAGAAGTATCGGCGGTTACGGACCTACAAACGGTTCAAGCGGTGGTGGACTGGGCTGCACGAACGCGAGCCCGGCCTGTTCGCCCACTGGAAGTGGGTCCGCGCGTACTGACGGCTGGTGAGAAGAGCCCGGTGACGGGAGACTGTCACGCCGGGATCCGTGGGAGCCGGGAGCTGCGACGCTCCCGGCGACCCGACGCCTGCTCGCTGGGGTGGGGGTGGAGCGAAGGGGCCGGCTCACCAGGGATGTCCAATCGATCAACCGGGGCGATGCCCTGGGAGGAAGCGAGAAGAGATATGCCAAAGCCTGATGGCAAGTCGTTTGCGATTCCCGAGCAGCTGGTGTGGGAGGCGTGGCGGCGGGTCAAGGACAACAAGGGCGCCCCGGGCGTCGACGGGCAGGATCTCGATCAGTTCGAGAAGGATCTGGAGGGCAACCTCTACAAGATCTGGAATCGGAGTGCGTCCTGAGCGTGTGTTCGACTTGCCGGTGGGAGTCCGGCCACGGTAATGGCCAAGCAGCCGTGTAGCTGGTGGCCAGCGCGAGGAGAGATCCGAAGCGTTGAAGCGTCATGACAAAGGCCCTTTTGGGGTCGAGCAAGCAAGCGGTCCGTAGCGTGAATCGAATCCTGCAGCGTCGTCACAGATCCCGCCGTGTTGCGGCGGAAAAGAGACGGAGCCGAGCCCTTTCCGATTGGGCGAAGGCCATGGACGGGGTGAAGACCTTGGAGTTGCTGCCCCTAGGAGCTAGGAACCGTCCGGCGTAAGGGGATCGGAACGTTTGCCCAGCCGAGCACGCAAGAGGAGAGATCCGTCTGCGCACCGGCGTCAGGTGGCCGCAGGTTCTGCCTGCCTGCGGCGCCCGGTAAGAGGCGAGGCCGATAAGTGCAGCTCACGAAACGGCCAAGCGCGCAGCGGAAGTCGGCGCAGGTAGTAGTAGCGATGATGGGCACGGACAACATAACCTGCCCTAGCGAAGGACCTGTAGCCGGGTGTGCGGTCGGGGTTTCTAGCGTCAGCGGGGATGAGGGACTTGGTCCCCAACCTGCGGCAGCTCGAGTGAGCTGCGGGCTGGGTCCCGGATCGCTTGGATGGTCGACCAACGCCCTGGCAAGGCGGAATGCTGACCATCGACTGCCCGGGGGAACGCCGTGTGCGGGAGAACCGCACGCACGGTGTGGGAGGGGGCGGGAGGAAACGCGCTGACGATGCCCGGCCCGTGTGGATCGCCGGGTGGCATGTCGGTGGCGCGCCTCTCGCCTACCTCACTGAGTTCGGGGACCTGGTTTCCACCGCCGGTCAGGGCGGTCGAGATCCCTAAGCCGCACAGCCGAGGGGTTCGTGTGCTCGGTGTGCCGACGATCGCGGATAGGGTCGCGCAGACGGTCGTAGCGGTGTATCATGGAGCCGCTGGTGGAACCTCGGTTTCATCAGGATTCCTATGGCTATCGGCCGGGTAAGTCGGCCCATGATGCGCTCGCGGTGTGCCGGGAGCGGTGCTGGAAGTTCGACTGGGCGATCGATCTTGACGTCCAGAAGTTCTTCGATGAGGTGCCGTGGGACCTGGTGGTTCGTGCGGTCGAGGCGGTCACCGACTGCCGCTGGGTGTTGTTGTATGTCAAGCGGTGGCTGCAAGCGCCGCTACAGCGCCCAGACGGCGCCCTTCAGAAGCGAACCAGAGGAACTCCGCAGGGTTCGGCGATCTCGCCGACCCTCACGAACCTGTTCATGAACTATGCATTCGACCAGTGGATGGTCCGGAACTATCCGGCCTGTCCATTTGAGCGCTTTGCGGATGATGGTGTGCCGAGAGCGTGGAGGGGGTCGCTGATGTAGACGGTGATCTTTGAAGCGGTGTTGCACGAGAGATGGAGGAGCCAGGCCGATGGTCTGGTGGCCCTCCGCGGTCGCCCTGCAGGGGGAGGCCGTAAACCACCGCGAGGTGCGTCGGTCAAGAGCCGGGGTGCTGAGCGTCGCGGAAAAGGCGTGCTGTCAGCGCGTCAGGTGTGGATCACGAAGGCGAGCGAAAGCGATACCACCGTTGAAGTGTCGAAAGCGTATCGGTGACATTCAAAACCGGGGTCGAGTCATTGCCCCGGGAAGAGCCTGGCGGGAGCCTGCTGATTGGCCAGGTGGGTGTCCGGCATGGATGGTGGCGCGAGCGTGGTCTGGGCTCTTGTGTGGAACTCGGGAACCTGTCGCCCCGATGGGACGGCCGGCCAGTGGAGCGGTCGTGGCCTGCGGCTGGTTGTCTGGAGCGAGAACCCCAAGCAGCAGATCTGTGAGGGGGAGAGTAGTGATGCGGGGCACAGGGGCGGACCTGACCGTAGTAGCGATGAAGGTCCTGTAATGGGGCTGGAGCGAAGGGGAAGGGTCGTCCTGGCTGGCTTTCGGGTCAACCGCCTTCGGGCGGGAGGAGCCGGGTGAGCGAGCCGAAACCGAAGTCGTTTGTGATCTCCAAACGGGCTGTTTGGGAGGCCTATCGGAGGGTCAAGGCGAACAAGGGCGGCGCCGGCGTTGACGGTGAGTCGATGGCGGAGTTCGAGGTTGACCTCAAGGACAACCTGTACAAACTCTGGAATCGGCTGTCGTCGGGAAGCTATTTCCCGCCGCCGGTGCGTGCGGTTGAGATACCGAAGCGGGACGGCAGCTCTAGAACGTTAGGGGTGCCGACCGTGGCGGACAGGATCGCCCAGACGGTCGTGCGCTCATACCTGGAGCCCTGCGTGGAGCCTGTGTTCCACGAGGACTCTTACGGGTATCGGCCGGGCCGTTCGGCGCATCAGGCGTTGCGGGTGTGCCGGGAGCGCTGCTGGCGGAACGACTGGGTTCTAGATATGGACATCAAGTCGTTCTTCGACAGCGTTTCATGGGACCTCACGCTCAAGGCGGTAGCTCATCACACCGACCTGCGCTGGGTCCTGTTGTACGTGGAGCGGTGGCTCAAAGCGCCGCTGCAGCGCGAGGACGGCAGCCTGGTCTGGCGGGATCGCGGAACCCCTCAGGGTTCGGCGATTTCACCTTTGCTCGTCAACATGTTCATGCATTACGCGCTGGATGCGTGGATGGCCAGGACGTTCCCGGCCGTCCAGTTCGAGCGCTACAGCGATGACGTGATTGTCCACGCTCGAAGCGAACGCCACGCCCGATTGTTGTGGGTGGCGATCGCGAAGCGGTTGGCGGAGTGCGGGCTTGAGCTCAACGAGCGCAAGACTCGCGTCGTGTACTGCAAGGATGCCGACCGGCGTGGCTCCTACGAGCACACGTCGTTTGACTTCCTGTCGTACACGTTCCGGCCGCGGCTGTCGAAGAACAGGTTCGGGAAGCACTTCGTGAACTTCTCTCCGGCGGTGTCGAGCGAGACGAAGACGCGGTTGCGGCGCGAGATGCGCCGCTGGGGCGTCGCTCGCCGATCGGACAAGACCCTCACGGACCTGGCGCTGATGTTCAACCGCCAGCTCCAGGGCTGGATCAACTACTACGGAAAGTTCTACAAGTCCATGTTGTATCCGGTCTTCCGCCACTTCAACGACACGCTCGTGAGGTGGGCCATGCGGAAATACAAACGACTGCGCCGCCGTCCCCGGCGAGCACGCAGGTTCCTTGCCGACGTCGCGAGACGCCAGCCGGGCCTGTTCGCTCACTGGCGGTTCGGTGTGCGCCCTGACGGTTGGACGATGGGAGCCCGGTGAGCTGAGAGGTTCACGCCGGGTTCTGCGAGCGCCGGAGGGTGAGATTCCCTCCGGCGACTCTCCCCATCGTGCATTGCCGCAGTAGAGCGCAGGCCGAGCTGGTGCTGGCCGGGATCGCGAAGCGGATGGTAGAGGTGGGCCTGCGGCTTCACCCCGACAAGACGAAGATCGTCTACTGCAAGGACAGCAACCGTCGGGGCGACCACGAGCACACCTCGTTTACCTTCCTCGGGTACGCCTTCCGACCTCGGGAGGCACGCAGCCGACATGGCGTGACCTTCACGTCGTTTCTACCGGCGATGAGTCCCGAGGCGCTGATGGCCAAGTGCGATCGGCTCCGCGAGATGCGGATACCGAAGCGCACCGACCTGACGCTCGACGACCTGGCGAGATGGCTGAATCCCATCGTCGCCGGGTGGATCAACTACTACGCTCGGTACTACCGGGTAGGGGTCGATCCACTCCTACAGCGTGTCAGCTCCTACCTGAGGCGCTGGGCTGCGAAGAAGTACAAGCGATTGCGGGGCGCCAAGCGGTTTGACCGCTGGTGGACGGGGCTGGTGGGCAGGCAGCCCACGCTCTTCGTTCACTGGCGCCTGATGCGCAACTACTGACGGCTGGTGAGAAGAGCCCGGTGACGGGCGACTGTCACGCCGGGATCCGTGGGAGCCCGGGGGTGAGATTCCCCCGGGCGACCCGACCGCGGCCGCCCGAGTGGTGTTGATGATGCCCCGTCCTGGATAGTCCGCGGGGTGGCGGATCGATGCCGGTTGGGCCGTGAGGGCAACGCTGAGGCGGTAATCCTTGATGCATGCGCGTTCCGCACCCGAGAGCTGCGCTTATAACCTGCCCGATTCCTCGACCTAATTCATCGACGCTTCCCTAAGCCATGGTCAGGCCGCCGGACACCGAGAGCGTCTGGCCCGTGATGAAGCCGGCGCGGTCGGAGGCCAGGAACGCGACCGCCGCGGCTATCTCCGCGGGCTGCGCGAGGCGCCGCATCGGCACCGCACGCTTCATCGATTCGAGCACCCGCTCACCTGACCCTCCGGCCGCCAGCATCTCCTGCAGCATCGGCGTGTCGGTCGGGCCGGGGCAGACGACGTTGGCTGTGACGCCATACCGGGCCGTTTCCCGCGCGAGCGTCTTCGTGAAAGAGATCACACCGCCCTTGGCGCCGGAGTACACCGCCTCGAGCGAGGACCCCACGCGGGCGGCGTCCGAGCCGATATTGACGATCCGCCCGTAGCCCGCGTCGACCATCTCGGGCACGACCCGCCGGCACGTCCGCAGCGCGCCCTTGAAGTTGATGTCGATCACGCGGTCCCAGAAATCCTCTTCGGTGTCGAGGAACGGCATCAGCTCGTCCCAGCCGGCGCTGTTGACCAGGATCTCGACCGGACCGAACGCCTGCTCGGTCTCCGTGACCGCATCGTGGATCGAGGCCGCGTCGGTAACGTCGGCATGCACAGGGACGCCGCCGATCGCCTCCGCCGTCCGCTGCGCATCCTCGTCGAGGATGTCCGCGACCGCGACCCGATGACCGTCGGCCGCCAACGCCTCCACGATCGCCCTCCCGATGCCACGGGCGCCGCCGGTGACGAGGGCCGTGCGGGGGGTGGTCGCGGGCACGGCCGGCGACCTGGTCTGCAGTAGGGCCTGCGGATCGGGCATCGCGCTCGGGACAAGTATGGCGTTCCGCCCCGAGCCGGGTTGCCCGATCTCGCAGGGCGCGGTCAGACCAGGTCGTCGACATCGACGACGACCACCGCTTTCTGCTTGCGCCAGATCAGCCGCACGCACGCCTCGCCGTACTCGATCTCATCCGGTAGCGGCAAGCCCTGGCTCTCGATCAGCTCCCGGATGTGGACCTCTGCCTTCAACAACTGCTCTATGGATGCCATGCACGAAGCGTCCTCCTCGGCCTGTAACGGATCTAGACGCAGTCGTCGAAACTCCGCATCAGCTCTGGGACTTCTCTGCATCGGCCGCGGACCGTGCCGGCGATCCGGGCGATCCTTGAGCCAAATGGTCACAGTCTGCTATCAATAAGAGTCCACCGCGGGGTGGAGCAGTCTGGTAGCTCGTCGGGCTCATAACCCGAAGGTCGCGGGTTCGAATCCCGCCCCCGCTACTCGGAAAAGGTTCGCATTTGCGGGCCTTTTCTATTTTCTGGTGCGCGATTCGCACAAGAATGGTTGACATGGAGTACCACTCTGGAGTACCAAACAGGGCTCGAAAACGACGGCTTTTGGCGAAATCGGGAGCGTCGGGCGGCGGGCCGGCGTGCGTTCCGGAGTGTCGGCGCCGGCGGCGCTCTGCTCACAGGCCGACGGATCAAGCTCGCCGCCGGGCGCGAAGCCGCCGGCGTTCGCAAGCAATGTCGCGGTCGCGTTCAGCGGTGCGTTCCCGGTCACGCGGCGGCAACCAGCTGCGAGGTTTCGAGCAGCGCCTCGGGGAGGAGATGCTCGAGCTTCCATGTGACCTGCATGGGCCGGTTGCTGACATGGGACACGTATGTGACCGGGCCGAGGCATGTGAACGCGGCGCCGGCGCCGTTCGGTCGGATCTCGGATTCACGGACGAAGAGAATGATTCGTGTGCCCAGCTCGACGTGCCTGACGTAGCGTCGGCCGGTCGGGGTGTCGTCGTGGGTGGCGTTTTGGGACTCCCAGTGGAAGAGGCTGCGCGAGAGCGCATAGTCGCGGTACATCGTGGTCGGCGAGAACGACCGCTCAGACTTGCGGAGCGTGACGAAGAACAGGTCGGTCTGGGCGTCTGGGAGCCAGCGAACGCCTTCGCGAAATGTCGGTGGCTCGCCGATGGCTCCGTCGCCGAATGCCAGGAGCGCTTCGGCGCGTGTGTACTTAGCGTGGAGGGCGACTGGAACGTCGCCGCTGCTCTCAAGCGGTCGCTCATCGCGGTCGCTGCGGTCGTCCAGTGCCGTGAACAACTCGACGAGCTCGTTGCGGACGGCGGTGTGCGGCCAGAGGCGTTGAAGGGCTGAGTCGAGCGAGTCGTCGTCCTGTTCGACGCCGAGCCCGCGCAGCAGCATGGTCAGCAGGCGCTGCTGTCGGGTGGTGAATGACGCGGCAGCAGGACGATCGACTCGGGTCAGAACGTCGAAGTAGAAGCTGGTGCGCTCGGGGTCATCGACGTGGTCGAGTCGCCGCACGGCGCGGAGGATGGCGTCCTCGCCTGGGGCCGGTTGGGCGGTGGGAAGGCCTGCGTCGCGCCGCAACCGGGTCCAACTGCGGTCCGGCTGGCGGTAGAGGTCGCTGATCCTCCGCCCGGTCTCGCGGGCCCACGCGTCGAGTTCGATGTCGCCGAGTTCCTTGAGCTCTTCGACCAGCGTGCGCCATTGCGTGGCGGTCGCGGCGAGCCGCAGATTGTTCAGCACGATCTCTCTGCTCTGCTCGTCGAGCGTGATCGAGCATCCTGACGGCAGGTAGGGGAATCCCTCCTCGGCCTGCCGCCGCATCGACCCATTCGACTCATCGACGATCGCGCGTAGGCGATCCTCGAAGCGAAAGCGCTTGTGCTGCTGACCGACGAGATCGATGACCGTCAGGCCGGCTTTGTCATCGCTCAGCCGCAGCCCACGCCCGATTTGCTGGGCAAACACCGTCGCCGACTGCGTCGGGCGAAGCAGGAGCACGGTGTCAACGTTCGGGACATCGACGCCCTCGCCCAGGACGT
>CAWFKF010000137.1:0-12171 GCA_963816005.1 uncultured Solirubrobacteraceae bacterium
TGAAAATGCGGGGCTCCGTGGATGATCGGGGGTGACTCTCGATCGAGATTCCGTCCTGAGCAGGGCTTTTGGTCGTCGGAGCGGCGGGTGGAAGTCGCGTGCGCCTCTGCTGCTGGGTTGTGGACTGCTCGCTGGGCCCCGTGCCCGGCGATCGTGGGCACAGCGGATGCGTGCTCAAGCGGCCAGGGATGGCCGCGCCTGCGCGCAGGCGCATCCGGATGATCATGGCGAGACTCGCCCCATAGGGCGTCGTTGGGGGGCGTCGGGGTCGCTGCCCGCGTTGACGGGGGTCGTGGCGTGCCGGGGAGCTGCCTGCTCCATTCCCTTCTCGTTGCGCCGTTTGCCGTGCGTGCGCACCGGGTCATCCCGGGGTCGAGCGAGCGTCGTGGCGGAATACGGGTGACGCGGTTCGGAGGGCCAGAAAGAAAACGCGTGTTCGTGTGTCGTCACCCCCGATCATGCCCGGAGAGCCGAAAATGCATCGGATGCGGCCCGTTCGAAGGTCCTGTAGCGCCCTTTGACGGTCGCCCTCGGGGGTGGCCCCGCTGATCGCCACAGCGGCCAGATCGAATTTGCGGAACTGGCTGGCCATGAACTCGGCGTGGGCGACCGACACGCAGAAGCCGAGCGCACGCATCGTGTTCGGCGAGGAATGCCAGTCCTGGATCGCCTGAACCACGCGACGCGCGCGGACGTCGTTGCCGGTGAACAGATTGTCGAGCTGCGAGACGTCGTAGCCACCGCGGCGCCAGGCCAAGCTGCTCAGATCCTCAGTGTCGGCGACACCGAAGTACTGAAAGGGGGCGAGGTAGGCACGATCGATCGCCTCCCACAGCCGGAGCTCCACGGCGATCCGGCCGCCGAACCATCGTGTGACATCCCCACCATCCATCCGCTCGGGCGTCGCCGTCAGACCGACAAGCTCTACGGGTTGCAGATGTTCCAGCAGTGCTGCGTAGGTCGGAGCTTCCGCGTGGTGAAACTCGTCCACGATCACAACGTCAAAACGTGCGGGATCGATCGCCTCGACGTCCGTACGGCGCAGCGACTGGATCATCGCGAAGAGATGACGATCGTCCTGTGGGCGATGACTGCCGCTCAGGATCTCACCGAAGCTCGGGTCCTTGAGAACGGCGCGGAACGTGGCGCGGCTCTGATTGAGGATCTGCTCTCGGTGAGCCACGAAGAGCAGACGCAGCGGCCGGCGGGCCCGGCTGACCAGGTCCCGGTAGTCGAGCGCCGCGATGACGGTCTTTCCCGTCCCGGTGGCGGCCACGACGAGGTTGCGATGGCGATCGTGGCGGTCGCGCTGGACCATCAGATCCTCGAGCATCCGGCGCTGGTACGGGTGCGGGATTATTACGGCGCGTGGCAATTACTACGCCATGTGGCAGTGCATTTGGGTGTGTCAGCGTGATAGTATTGACTGTGTGAAGAGTGACGCTAGACGGGTGTCAGGCACGACTCGGGAAGCGCTGCGTGAGCGGGGTGTGAAAATGGTGTTGGCCGGACGCACTCACGCGGTTGTGGCGCAGTCCTTGGGGGTGCATCTGCGGACGGTGTCGCTGTGGATGGCTCGCCACCAGCTCAGGGGGTTTGAGGGACTGAGGGAGGGGCGGCGTGGTCGGCGCTCGCGCGAGCAGATGGCGCTCACCGACGCCCAGCAGGCAGAGCTGATCCGACTGATGAAGGGCACGAACCCCGATCAGCTGCAGATTCCCGGCGTGTTGTGGTCAAGGCAGGCCGTCAAGGCGCTGATCGAGCGGCGGTTCGGGCTCGGGCTCAGTCGCCAGACGGTCGGTGTCTACCTGCGGCGCTGGGGGTTCTCGGGCAAGAAGCCGCAGCGGCGGTGGCTCGAGCAGGACCCCGAGCGGGTGCGGGTGTGGCTCCAGGACGAGTTCCCGGCGATCCAGGCGCGCGCGCGGCGCGAAGGGGCGCGGATGCTGTTCGGCGATGAGATGGGCGTGCGCGCCGGGCAGACCGCCGGCAAGAGCTACGCGCCGATCGGCGAGCGCGCGATCGTGCCGCTGACCGGCAAGCGCTTCTCGGCCAACGTGATCAGCGCGATCGGTGCCGACGGCACGCTGGTGTTCGAGATCTTCGAGGGCAGCTGCGATGAGATCCGCTTCCTGGACTTCCTCGACAAGCTGCTCGAGCATTTCCCCGAGCGCAAGATCTTCTTGATCGTTGACAACGCCTCCTTCCACAAGTCTCCCGCGGTCGAGTACTGGCTGCTGGACCATCCGCGGATGGAGCTGTTCTACCTTCCACCGTACGCCCCGGAGCTCAATCCCGATGAGCTGCTCAACCAGGACGTTCACACCCACGTCGCGCGACGCCGCCCATCCAACCTCGCCAAGCTCGTCACTCTCACCGTCGAGTATCTCGCAACCCGCACAAGTGAGATTGTCAGCAAGTACTTCGACGGCGAGTACGTCGCCTACGCCAAGTAACCACGCACTAATTGCCACGCAGCGTAATACGTCAAGCCCGCTGAAGCTCGAGCTCGTGATGTCCTGCGTTTTGCCCTGCCGCTGGCGTCCGAGCGCGTGCTCAAGTCGCTGCGCATCACGAGCGGGCTCGTACTCCTCGAAGGCGTCGTCGTCCCAATAGGTGTCAAACGTGGCTCGCATGCGCTCGATGACCGACGCGGCCTCGGCCTCGGCGAGACGCACGTTCCACTCAAGCCCGGCATGCATGGCGGTATGGGAGAGGTTCGAGGAGCCGACAAAGGCCGTGGTCAGCCCGTGCGGTCGGTGCATGATCCACGCCTTGGCGTGCAGCTTCGTGCGTTGAGCGTCGAAGCCAATTCGCACATCGGCACCGAGCTCGCTCAGGGCACGAACCGCCTTAGGATCAGTGACCCCCATGTACGTCGTCGTGATCACTCGGATCGCTCCATCACGACCGACCACACCGCGGAGTTCATCGAGTAGCGTCACGACGCCGCTCCACACGATAAAGGCGCAGATCAAGTCAACACTCGTTGCGCTCTGGAGCTCAGCCTTCAGCTGCGAGCCGATCGACGGCTGCTTGCGATCGTTGACGAGCAGTTCGTTTGCCGTCAGCGGCACCTGCGGCCGATCAGGGAGAACAGGGACGATCAGGCCGTCGGAGGCCGGCAAAATTCCCGTCAGAAGCTCCGCCGGACTGAGGAGCTCATACGGAGCAAGGAGCTCCGGCCCGAGATGCTCAGCGAGACGATTTGAGAGCGTCGCTGGATCAGGCCTGCTCGTGGTCCGTATCCACTCAGCGACCAGCGCCTCGGCCTGCCGGATCACGAACGCCCGGGCTTCCGCGACATCGAGCGCTCGCCGCTCCACTCGCTTCGGATCGATGGTGTCAAGCTGCGCCTCGAGCGCGGCGGTCACGAGCTCTTCGCGCAAGCCGGGGCTGAGGGGATCGAGGGTCATGCGCGCCAACAGCTTTCCATGCATCGCTTGGCGCCGTGGACTTACTTCACCTCCTGCCAAACCCATCGAGCAACTGCTGATCGGTCGGTTTGATGCCCAGAGGCGCGATCGCCCATACGATCTGGGACGACGAGGGTCAACGGGGCGTGCCGGATCGAGGGGCGCAACTCGGGGGCGGAGGCGTGCCGAGCCGCCAGCGCATCCGCCGCAGGCGACCGCTGCCATGACTAGTTCTGCATGGTCCGTCTCGCCGAATCCAGGGCGGGCTTGACGGCGTGCACAATCGGCGCGATGCCTATGCAGGTGGCCCCCGCAGTGCGCAGCGTCTGCCGGCCCTCGGGCGCCGGCCACTGCGCTCGGTTTGGGCGAATCCGAAAGTACGGCTTTGACCTAGCTGCCGAGCCGGGTCGACCCAAGAGCCTAAGTGCGCCTTCTGTCAACACTTCCAGCGAAGCATGAGTCTGAGCGTGATTCGGGTGGCGCGCGACGATCCATTGTCCCGTCGCTCCGCAACTTAGGAGAAATCCGGCGGGCGCAAGCGGTATTCAGTCGGGTCGCGATCAAGCTTTGATGGCATTATCGATGCCTTGAACCCGTAGCGGTCTGAGACGTCTTCGATCAGATCCTTGAGCGACAGCGGAGATCCAGGTGCGAGCCGGATGCCGGCGACAAGGACATCGAGATCGACTGGCACGCGTATTCCGGGCAACGTTATTTCCGTTATCTGGGGGCCTGGTCGAGACTCATCAAGCGCCCAGAACATCAGTCGGACCTCTCGCTCATGAGCGAAACTGGGCCGCTTGATGCCGTGCGCTGAGAAGCCATTGAGCGCGATGTCGTCGGGATCGACTGGAGCCGAGTCCGGGTCCAGGTACCGCACGCGCCCGCCGACTATGTGCGTTGCCGGATGCTCCGCCTTGCCCAGACTGCCTACCAAACGCTCCCAGCTTGATATCACCACGATCCCGACGTCCGCCGCGGCGTAAAGCCGCCACATCGCGGCCGACTCGCCTCCGTTCATGTGCCAGCAGTTGACATAGATCGACCTCTCAACCGCGATCATGTGAGGAATGAAGCTTGGATCTCGCCCCACTTCGGTGACTTCCGTGAGCCTTCGCTCAAGGTTTGCTCGCGTGTACGTTCCCTCCCAGGGATCAGCGAGAAGGCACGATTTCGAGAACCAGAGACTCCGAGTCGATAACAAAGCGACGAACTTCGTGAAATCGAGATACCGCCACAACGTGGCCTGCGGATCCTTAACGGGCTGAAGCGACGGGTGATCGAGGTCGAAAAATGGGCTCTCCTCTCCGTTTGGGGGTGACTCATCGGTGAGGGAGGGCGATCTGGATGCCGGCGCAGCAGAGGTAGATCATCGCGATCAGCGCGTCGGCTGAGTGGAATCCGTAGGCGCGGTGGGAGAGCAACCTGACCTTGCTGTTTAGCGCCTCCAGGCGTCCGTTGCTGATCCCGAGCTCGACCGCGGCGAGCACGCCCTGTTTGTGTTTGCGGATCGTGCGGGCGAGCTTGACGAACGGTTTGAGCCGCGATCGGGATGCCCACGCCAGCCACGCGTCCAGGCGCTCCTTGGCTTGGTCCTTGGGGACCTTGTAGATGTAGCGCAGCTCGCCGTAGAGCAGCGCGGCGCGGAACATGTGGGCTCTCCGGGCATGATCGGGGGTGACGACACACGAACACGCGTTTTCTTTCTGGCCCTCCGAACCGCGTCACCCGTATTCCGCCACGACGCTCGCTCGACCCCGGGATGACCCGGTGCGCACGCACGGCAAACGGCGCAACGAGAAGGGAATGGAGCAGGCAGCTCCCCGGCACGCCACGACCCCCGTCAACGCGGGCAGCGACCCCGACGCCCCCCAACGACGCCCTATGGGGCGAGTCTCGCCATGATCATCCGGATGCGCCTGCGCGCAGGCGCGGCCATCCCTGGCCGCTTGAGCACGCATCCGCTGTGCCCACGATCGCCGGGCACGGGGCCCAGCGAGCAGTCCACAACCCAGCAGCAGAGGCGCACGCGACTTCCACCCGCCGCTCCGACGACCAAAAGCCCTGCTCAGGACGGAATCTCGATCGAGAGTCACCCCCGATCATCCACGGAGCCCCTCAAAGACTCCCACGGGAACCCGTGGCAGGCACAACGCCTGCTCTGCACCCCCGAATGGCACAACACATACCGCGACCGTTTTCCCACGGCGTGATGCAACAGCTCACCATCACCCGTCCCGCCACGATGCCGCTGCCGCTTCTCGCGCCCGGCGGACCACCGCAACGGAAGCGCTCAAGGCTCCCGTGGCTCGCCGGTCTCGGGAGCTTCATGCTGTGCGCGCTGCCGGTGGTGCTGCTCGCCGGTGCCGGCAACCCGCCGTGCCTCACCGCAGCAACGCCCGGGACTGTCAACACCCCAGCGGGCGGCGGGCCCGTGGCGGCCGGCATGTACGCCCAGCCGCTGCGCCTCGAGCCTGCCCGGTGGTATCGCGTCGGCGCGACGATGTACGGCGGGCCGACCGACCCCACCAGCGGGGATTACGGCTCGATCGGCACCCCCGCCCAGTCCTACCTCCCCGCGCACCCCGACAGCTTCGCCGAGCTCTCAGTCCTCGACCACAACCCGGCGAACGGCGGCAGCTTCACGTTCGCCGACGCGAACGCACTCTCGAACCTCCCGTATCTGACGGGGCTGCGGGTCGCGAACAACGGCGTGCAGAAGATCCTCTACAAGCGCGACGTCGGCTACGGCCAAGGCCCCGGCGAAGTCATCGCCAACGGCCAGCCGTACCGCCTCGACGTCTGGTGGCAATCAGCCGGCCCGCTCGGCGTGTCAAAGAACCCGGTCGACATCCAGCTCGCCCCTCCGACCGGCGCCGGCGCGACACTCGGGCAGCTCCCCACCAGCACCCAAGCCCCCGGCGCGAGCACGATCGACCCCGGATGCGCAGCCGCGATCAGCGCCAGCGGGATCCCGCTACCGCTCGTCCCCGGCACCCAGACCAAGATCCTCCCGTCCGGGCTCGCCGCCGCCGGCCAATCCGCGCCGGCCGCCGTCAAGGCGATGGTCGCCGCCGGGAACCGCCTGTACGGGAAGCCGTACATCTACGGCGGCGCGCACTGCTGCTCGCTCGACACGCTGCAGCCCGGCTATGACTGCTCGAGCGCCGTTTCCTACGTGCTGCACGCCGGCGGTGTGCTCGGTCCGAACGCGCTCGTGTCAGGCGAGCTGGCGAATTGGGGGCTGCCCGGCCCCGGGCGGTACGTGACCGTCTACGCCAATGGGGGGCACGTGTTCATGTACGTCGCCGGGCTGCGGTTCGACACCTCCTACAACGGCACCGACACCGGACCCAACGCCGGCCACGCAGGTCCGCGCTGGCGGGTCTACCCGACCGTCCCCTCATGGGCGACGTGGAGCGTCCGCCACCCACCCGGCCTCTGACGGACCGATCGCTCGCATGCACAAGCTCGCGCACACCCCCACGCTCATCGCCTCTGCCGCGCTCGCAGCAGCCATCGCGGGCTGCGGGATCTCAAACCCCTACCAGCACGCCGCCACCACGACATCGACGTCGACGTCGACGTCGACCAGCACGGCGAGCTCGCCTGCCGGCAACCCGGCGCAGAACCCGGGCGAACAACCCGCTCCCCCGCCGCCAGCCCCGGCAAACCAGACGCCCACGGGCGTGCGGAGCGCACCCGCCGACGCGATCACGCAGTTCGCGACCCTGTACATGAACTGGACGTGGCGGACGCTCGCCGCACATGAGCGCGAGCTCGCGGCGCTCAGCGTCGGGCCCGCCCGCCTCTCAGAGCAGCAGGCCGCCGCGGCCGCCATCAGCGACAGCACGATCGCGCAGAGCCGCGTCTACAACAGCGGGCAGATCATCAGCATCGCCCCCAGCCGCGCCAACGCGAAGCAGTGGGTTGTGGTCACGCGCGAGCAGACCGGCGGCAACAGCCAATACGACGGGCTCCAAGCCTCCTACCACGTCACCCTCGCCGAGCTCGCGCAGCTCAAGAACGGGGGCTGGACGGTCTCGGAATGGCTACCCCAGGTCTAACCAGTTACCCCTTCAAGTGCCCGGCCACGCCGACCCCTGGCGAGGACCTAACGGGCATCGCAGCGCGCGAGCACCTGCAGCGCATCGGCGCGGTCGCCGGCTCGGTATGGCTGCTCACCGCCACAAGTGCGGCGGCGGCGCAGATCGCGCCCGCGCTTGCTCCTAGCGCCCATCCCCACCCGACGCTGCACGGGACCCTCGCCGAAATCGGAAGTGTCATCGCCACCAACCTCAGGGTTCTCGCCGCGCCGTTCCTGCTCGCCGCGTTTCACTGGCCACGAGGGCGCCTGACCCGCACTCTCGGCGACCTGGTGATCGCCACGCTGATCGTGCACAACACGCTCACCGTTGGGTTCGCTCTCGGCCACTGGGGCGGCCGGTTGCTGCCATATGTGCCGCAGCTCCCGCTCGAATGGACGGCCCTGGCAACAGCCGGCGCAGCCTGGCTGATGGCACGTCACGGCGTCGGTCTCGGCGAGCTCGCCCGCTACGCGCTAGCGACGCTCGCGCTGACGGTCTCCGCTGGAGCCGTAGAGGTGCTTCTCACGCCGCACACGGACACGGGACAACGGACCGAGCGCAGAGTGCTGACGCTGGCTGATGAACGGTCCGTTCCTCCTTACGGGGAGCGGGTGCCGGTTGTCTTCGCCGGATTTTGCGCCGCCGGCGGCCAGGGTCGCTTCAAGGTCGCACGCTCCCTTCCCCTCACGCACAGCGTTCGGTTCCGCTCGGCCGCCCGGCCGGCGCTCCCGGACTACGTCAACCACCCGATCCCCACAAGGAGGGACCAGCAAATGCTCAACCGCGTAATCCTCATCGGCAGACTCACGAGCGATCCGACGCTCGACGACCGCTCGGGAACCCAGGTCGGACGACTGCGCCTCGCCGTCCAGCGCCCGCGCGGCAAGGACGGCGAGGACCGCGGCGCCGACTTCGTCGACGTCACCGTCTTCGGCAACCAGGCGCAGGTCTGCAACCAGTACCTCGCCAAGGGCCGCCGCGTCGCGATCGAGGGGCGCCTGCAGCACTCCGAATGGCAGGCCGAAGACGGCTCACGCCGCCAGAAGCTCGAGGTCATCGCCTCAAGCATCGAGTTCCTCGACCGCAAACCCAGCGACGACCAAGCACCGGAGGCCGTCGAGGCGGCCGCGTAAACAGGCGGCTAGGCGGGACGCCCGGGCAAGGGGCGTCCCGCCAACCAGGCGCCCTCCAACGGAGAGCGACATGCAACCCCACACTTCTACCACCCCCGCGCGACCCGAGCTGGTCGGCAGCCTCTGGATCGACCAGGCCCACCACCACCGCCTCGTCGAAGTCATCCGCGTCCTCGACGATCAGCGCGTGCTGATGCAACCCGTCCGAGACGCGCAGCTCAAGCCGGCCAGCTACCTGGAGTCCACCGACCACCTTGCAGGACTCGACTACCGGCGGGTGACGCCATGACCACGCGCACCACGCCCAAGGGCAAGGAGCGCGCCGCCTACGATCGCCTCAAGGCGATTGAACGAGCCCGCGCTGCGAAAGCCCAGACGAACGCCAGCCGGCGAGCCGACGTCATCCGCGACGAGCTCTCGCGACCCCGCGCCAAAGACTGCCGCTGCCCGATCACGCCGCACAGCACCCATGAGGCAGCTGCACGCATTAGGTGCCAGGTGCACCGCCGGCCGTTGGGTCTGCCCGACCCTCGACGGGATCCGCCGCAGGCTTGGAACATGACCACCGCAACGGTTCCAAGCCGAACGTCGCGTTCGCACGCTGCAGACCTCGACAACCGGTCGAGGGCGGAGGCGGAGTACGAGGCCCTGTGGGCGATGAGCCGCTCAGAGCGCATCGATGCGATATGGCACTCACAGCTAACGATGCGCCGGCTCTGCCAGTGGTCCTCACGCGCGCAGCATGAGGTCTCGCTGCTCGGCGGCGAGCTCGCATGGATCGCGATGCGCACACCCGAATGGGCCGAAGCCGCCAACAACGCCAGCGTCGATTACGTTCCCGCCGGTCACGAGGAGGTCGACCCGTGACCATCACGTTCAGTGTCATCGGCCGCGGCGTGACAGTCGCGGTACGCCGATCAGCGCTACTCGAAGCGCGCGACGGGGTCGCCGTCGAGCTGACGCTCTACGACGGCCCGCTCGTCCTGACGCTCACCCGCGACGGGGCCGAGGCGATCGCGGCCGAAATCGTCCGGCAGCTCGCCGAGACCGCAGGGGCGACGTGATGGCCACGCTCACCCTTCCCGGCGCCGACATCCGCGGCTTCTACCATCAGCTCGGAATCCGGCTCCCCGAGACCTCGCGCGCCGAGGTGTCAGTCCGGTGCTTCGCCGACCCCGACGCGCACCGCCGCGAGGACCGCGACCCGTCCTGCTCGGTCAACCTCATCAGCGGTGCGTGGAAGTGCCACGCTTGCGGCGCGCGCGGCGGCGCCTACGACGCCGCGCTCGCCAAGAAGCACGGCCCCCGCTCGGCGATCGACCTGATGATCGCCCACGGACTGACCGACCGCCGCGCCCGGCTACGCACCGCCGCCGAGCTGCTCCGCGACCCCGACGGCCCACGGATCGTGCGCACGCACACGGGCGCTCGCCGGCGCCCAGCAGAACACCGTCCTCCACGCATGGCGCTGCAGGCCACCGAGCAGGACATCTCTCGCTGGCAGACAGCGCTCTCGCGCCGCCCCTCCCTGATCGCCAGGCTCGCCCGCGAGCGCGGATGGCGCCACGACACGATCCGTGCGCTCGAGCTCGGTCTCGACTGCGGACGGATCACAATCCCAATCCGTAACGCCCACGGCCAGCTACGAGGCGTGCTGCGCTACCAGCCAGAGCACGCCGGCCGCCCGAAGATGCTCGCCGTCCTCGGCAGCCGCATCGGACTCGTACCCCACCCCGCCGCCGAGCTGTCAGAGCGGATCCTCCTCGTCGAGGGACCGCCAGACATGATCGCCGCCCGCTCCCGCGGACTACCGGCGATCGCCGTACCCGGCGACCACGCCTGGCAGCCCGCCTGGGCACCCCTATTCGCCGGGCGGCCGATACAGATCGTCATGGACGCCGACATGCAAGGACGAGCAGCCGCGGAACGGATCGCCCACGACCTAGCAGACCTCTCGCAGATACGGATTCTCGATCTCGCCCCACTTCGGGCCGACGGATACGACCTCACCGACTGGCTGCTTGAACGGGCAGAGCTCGCCGACGGATCGTTGGGAACCCAGCTCGCGGCCGCGCGCACGGCACAGACCACTCCATACAGCACGGCGGCGATGACGATCGAGAGGCGAAGTGGAAAGCGATAACGCTCTGACTCTCACCGACGAACAGCTCGACCGTCTTGCTGACCCCGTGGCGATCAGACTCGAGGCCACCAAACCCCTCTCACTCAAGCCGTCCGTCGGCATCCGGTTCTCCTGGGAGCTCGTCATCCTCCACGGCGGCCACCGCCACCCACTCGGCGACGGGATCATCCTCGACCACCGCTCACCATCATCGCTGCGCAACGGGCGGCTGATCGGAGCCAAGCCGCCCGAGTTCGGCATCTGGCTGTTCCGGTGCGTCGGCGCCGGCGGCGGCGACCAGCTCGCCGACCTGTACCCGGGCACCGGCGGCGTCACGAACGCCTGGACCGACTTCATCCGCCAGCCGCCGCTCAACTTCACGCAGTCGGCGACGCCGTCACAGTTCGAGCTCGTTGCGCCCGCCGAGACAAACGGGAAGGCGGAGGCGCCGTGAGCACGTCAGAACGATACGTAACCAGGCAGCAGCTCGCCCAGCTAATGGGTGTGAGCGTGAAGACGATCGACCGTATGGTTCGCGACGGCATGCCTTCGGAGACGTGGGGATTGCGGTCACGTAGGTTTCTCGCCAGTCGCGCGCTCGCCTGGGCGCGCACGAGACAGAGGAGCGCAGCATGAGCCTTACCAAGCTTCCGTCGGGCCGCTGGCGGGCACGCGTCTGGCACGAGGGCAAGGACATCCCAGTCGGCCCGGTGCTTGGGCTACCGAAAGGCACGACCTGGCGCACGAAGGGTGACGCGAAGGCAGCTCGCGAGAAGGCACGCGCGATCCTGAAAGGGAACGCGCCGGGAGAGACGACGGTTAGACAATGGTGGGAGCGCTGGACCAGCGATCCCCTGTTCGCGCGGCCGAAGGAGGCAACCAACGTCCACAACCGGGAGCGAACCGGAGCGTTCGCGCAACGCTACGGCAGCGTGCCGCTGCACCAGGTCGGCAACTTTATCGTCGGCGAGTGGCTAACGGGTGGCAGGCGCAACAGCACGGTACAGGCGCTCGGAACGATGTTCAACGACGCGATGAGTGCTAAGGCAGGCCGGCTGATCGACCACAACCCGTTTGCGGGTCTCGGACTCCACAAGACGAAGGGCAACAAGGATCGGCGGCCGCCGAGCCAGAAGCAGATGGAGACGATGATCCTCATCGCCCGCGAGATCACTCCGCCGTCTTTTGCCGCCTACCTGGAGTTCGGCTGCCTGAGCGCCGCACGGCCTGGTGAGCTGGACGCGCTCCGCTGGCCGTGGGTGCGGTTTGAAGACGACGAGGTCGACATTCGGGAGCAGTGGAGCGCAAAGGTCCGCAAGTTCACAGCGCCGAAGTACGGCCCGTATACGATCGCGCTCGTTGCTCGGGCCCGCGAGCTCCTGCTGAATATGCCGCGTGCCGAGGTCGACAGCCAG
>CAWFKF010000138.1:0-114228 GCA_963816005.1 uncultured Solirubrobacteraceae bacterium
TAGCCGTCCAGCTGAGGTCTACCTGAGTGCTTCCGCCGGCAACCGCGGTCAGGTTCGTCGGCACGGTCGGCGGCGTGGTATCGCTCGGCGCGGCGACCACTGCCGTCGGCGAAGAGGCTTGGGAGTTGGAGCCATCCACGTTGGTGACCGTGACCACGCTCACGACCGTGTGACCGACGTCGGCGCTGGTCAGCGTGTACGAGGCCGATGTGGCGGTCGCGATGTCCGCACAGTTTAGACCCGACGCGTCGCAGTCCTGCCACTGGTAGGCGAAGCTCGTCGGGCTGTTTGTCCACGAGCCGTTCGAGGTCGTCAGGGTATCGCCCTGCTGCGCGGTGCCCGAGATGATCGGCGGCGCCGTGTTGCTCGGGGGACTGGAAGGAGGTGTTGGCGTCGTTGTTGTGCCGCTTACGTATGCCGAGAGCGAGCACGTGGGCCAGCTCGAGCCGCTGCTCCAAGCCGCGGGGAGCGAGCTGAGACCCGATTGGGCCGAGGTGATGCTGGAACACGAACCTGCGTCGCTGTCGCGGAAGACCATGGTCCCGCCGACGCCGAGCACCGTGACCCAATACGTATTGCCCGCCACGACCGACGCCGAGCCGACCGTGATCGAGTTCCAGGCGCCCGCCACCGGCGAGGACGTCGAGCCGTCGCCCAGCAACGAGCTCGGATGACCGTTGTTATCCGTGTATTACGCTGCGTGGCAATTAGTGCGTGGTTACTTGGCGTAGGCGACGTACTCGCCGTCGAAGTACTTGCTGACAATCTCACTTGTGCGGGTTGCGAGATACTCGACGGTGAGAGTGACGAGCTTGGCGAGGTTGGATGGGCGGCGTCGCGCGACGTGGGTGTGAACGTCCTGGTTGAGCAGCTCATCGGGATTGAGCTCCGGGGCGTACGGTGGAAGGTAGAACAGCTCCATCCGCGGATGGTCCAGCAGCCAGTACTCGACCGCGGGAGACTTGTGGAAGGAGGCGTTGTCAACGATCAAGAAGATCTTGCGCTCGGGGAAATGCTCGAGCAGCTTGTCGAGGAAGTCCAGGAAGCGGATCTCATCGCAGCTGCCCTCGAAGATCTCGAACACCAGCGTGCCGTCGGCACCGATCGCGCTGATCACGTTGGCCGAGAAGCGCTTGCCGGTCAGCGGCACGATCGCGCGCTCGCCGATCGGCGCGTAGCTCTTGCCGGCGGTCTGCCGGCGCGCACGCCCATCTCATCGCCGAACAGCATCCGCGCCCCTTCGCGCCGCGCGCGCGCCTGGATCGCCAGGAACTCGTCCTGGAGCCACACCCGCACCCGCTCGGGGTCCTGCTCGAGCCACCGCCGCTGCGGCTTCTTGCCCGAGAACCCCCAGCGCCGCAGGTAGACACCGACCGTCTGGCGACTGAGCCCGAGCCCGAACCGCCGCTCGATCAGCGCCTTGACGGCCTGCCTTGACCACAACACGCCGGGAATCTGCAGCTGATCGGGGTTCGTGCCCTTCATCAGTCGGATCAGCTCTGCCTGCTGGGCGTCGGTGAGCGCCATCTGCTCGCGCGAGCGCCGACCACGCCGCCCCTCCCTCAGTCCCTCAAACCCCCTGAGCTGGTGGCGAGCCATCCACAGCGACACCGTCCGCAGATGCACCCCCAAGGACTGCGCCACAACCGCGTGAGTGCGTCCGGCCAACACCATTTTCACACCCCGCTCACGCAGCGCTTCCCGAGTCGTGCCTGACACCCGCCTAGCGTCACTCTTCACACAGTCAATACTATCACGCTGACACACCCAAATGCACTGCCACATGGCGTAGTAATGCCACGGCGTAATACAAGCCCACCAGCACCGCTGACGCGCTGCTCTGCGAGTCGACGTACACGCTGACCGTGCCAGCCGTCCCCGACGAGCCCGCCACGAACGGGAACGCCTCGGCCTGGCCGGGATCGTTGCTGTCGGCCAGCGACTCAATCGATTGGTCGCCCAACAGGACCGGAGATGCGGCGCTCGCAACGCCGGCCCACAGAGCAGCCAGAACAATGCTCACAAGCAACAGAATGGCCGAAGATGAGGATCCGCGACGGATCAGCGATTTCGCTCGGTTGACGGATCTCGTGGGGAGGACTAGATCACGCTGGACAGGTTTTGTGTGCGACGGCTTGGCCGCTAGCCGCAGCCAAGCAGGACTCCAATAGGAACGGACGACCGGCGGCAAATCGTTCACGCGCGCCGATGAATCCGTCGAGCGCGCTCCGATCGTCCCGGTTCGTCCCGAGGGGCGCCGATTCGTGCGATCGATGTTTGTCCCCCGGGAGAATGCGTCGGCTCCTGGCGGATGACTGGGTCCGTTGCGGCGCAGGCGGTCGTGTCGCGCGCCCGCGTGGGGGCTGGACACGGCCCTGAGCTCCGTGCAGACGCCTGGCTCAGCGTGGAGCGAGCATCCTTCCCCGCACGGAACGAAACGGGTGCAGGTCCCCTGGAGGGACGCAGGCCTGAAGAGTCCGATCGAGACAAAAACGCTGCTTAACTGGTAGTTTGAGGTCAACCTAGACCCGCTTCGACAAGGGGCCACTCGGTTGCAGAACCAGCAACGCGAAGCCAGTGTTCGCGGCCTTTCGTAATCTCGCGGCTCGGATTGGCGGACGAAATCGACGCTAAGGTCAAGCCGCGCCCTCGAATCGCCCGTAGATTCAAGCCGCAGTGTCCCTCTGGGGGACCTGCACCCGAACGAAACCGGCGTCCCGGTGGGACAACTGCGTGAACGCGATCGATGGTTCCGCGGTCCGCGCAGCACGTGGGCGTTGAGGCAGCGTGCCCGCGGTCGTTGGCCACCCCCGTCAGGACCGCTTGGCGCCGGCCACCCGGAGGCGCGCATCAAGCAAGCCCTGACAACCAGCGTAGGCTCGCGGCGGGTCGCGATCGGCACCGTCGCCCAAGCGCGGCGCGCCGGCACGCGCGAGGCGCCTCTACCCTCGCCTGGTCACGGTCGCGGACGGTTGACCAGCCATCGGAGCCCAGAGCGACCGCTCCGGGCGTGGTTCTCGCGTCGACGCGCTGCCCCTGATCACGCGAAAGGGAGCGCGGCATTCCCGTCCAACGGATCTTGTCGCAAGTATGTTGGGGACTCCTCGTCGTTTGGGGGTGAATCGGGGCTGCTGGGCGGCCAGCCGCGTGGTGGGATCGGTGCCGGGCGGGGGATCAAGCGGCATGGATGCCGCGCCGTGATGTCTGGATGATCGATGCGAGGACTCGCCCGTAGGGCGCCGTAAGCCGTCGCCGTGCGCGGGGCCTTGATGCGCCGAGGCGTTGCAAGGATCGATCAGCCTCGCTTCGCTCTCAATGCTGCCGTTTTTCGGTTTTTCGGCGTGCGCTGGGCACTTTGAGCAGAACCCGTCAGCCGGCAAGTTCGGTGGCCTCCTCGCCGAGGGCTCTTGGTCCCCATGCGGGCATGCTCGCAAGATGCGCACTCGGCCGACCCGCGCGCCGTGCTGTGCTTTGTGCCGGGAGCGGGTGCGTGCGAGCGGGGGTCGCCCGACGACGCATGGATGCCGGGCGCGATGGGCGCGGATGGCGTCGTGCTCGCCGCGCGGCGAGATGTGCGCGAGTTCCGGGACCCTGATGTCGTCGCAGAACCTGCGTGATAGCAGGCGATTCGCCACGGTCGAGGCGCGCAAGTCACCCCCAAACGAGGAGGAGAGCCGTATGTTGAGGCAATGAGCTGCTTCGCGTCATCTGTCGGCCGTTTGCGGTCGTCGACAGCGATTGCCACGCACACGAAGCCGACGGTATGTCAGACCCAGTGAAAGCCGTTGGGCCCGACCGCGCGGTGTAGGGTGCGAAGGACGTGGTCGGGGTCGTCGTAAGGGCCGGAGACGTGGCGGCTGACCACCAACTGCCCCGAGGACGCCGGACGCTTGCTGTTGCCGGCGACCGACGCGCAGGCCGGGCGCTCGCTTCCACGAAGCCGTTGCCGATACCTGCGGGCAGGCGCTACCGCCTTCGCCCAGCACCAGTCGTCACAGCCGCCGCAGCCGGACGACTCCTTTGCCGCTACAGGAGGGGTCTCGCGTCGGCGGCCCAGACCGCCCCTCTCGGCCGAATGCGGCCACAAGATCCGCGTCGGGCAGACGCCAGCAGACGCGGTCGCCGTCGCACGAGCGCTTTCCGCGATACCGATCGTCCGGACGGCAACGGAGCCGGCCATCCCGATGGCGACGCTCCAGTCGTTCGGGCCGACGAGAAGCCCGGGAGGGCGGGCCGGCTAATCAACGTCGCTCCGTCCCGGATCTGCTAGTCAGTTTCCCTCGCCGGCTGCGCCGGCGACCCGGGGCGGGTGAAAATGTTGGATGATCCGGGCGTCGTTCGCCGGACGTCCCGTTTCCTGTGGTGCTTTTGAGCCCGTGGTTCAGTTTGGCGTGGGGACCTCCCCCGGATCCCGGGACTGCCGCCGTGAGCGCGCTCCTCAGACTCGTCTGTTTCGGAGGTTCTTGGCGGACGGCGATCCGTGTCGTTGATCCCAAGGAGGTCTGATGGATGTGATCGTTGAGCGCCCGGGCGCGCTGGACGTGCATAAGGCGCAGGTGACCGCTTGTGTGCGGGTGCCCGACGAGCAGGGTGTGCGAGTCCAGCATCTCGCGGAGTTCAAGACGACCGTCCGTGGGCTGCTTGCCCTGCGCGACTGGCTCAAGGCTCACCGTGTCACGCAGGTCGCGATGGAAGCGACCGGCGTTTACTGGAAGCCGGTCTGGCACGTGCTCGAAGACGACTTCGAGCTGCTGTTGGTCAACGCGAGGCACGTCAAACAAGTTCCTGGTCGCAAGACCGATGTGAAGGATGCCGAGTGGCTTTGCCGGCTGACCGAGGCCGGGCTGCTGCGCGGGAGCTTCGTTCCGCCGAAGCCGATCCGCGAGCTGCGACAGCTGACCCGCTATCGCAAGGCGCAGATCGCCGAGCGTCAGCGCGAGGCTAACCGGCTGCACAAGGCGCTGGAGGACACCGGGATCAAGCTCGACTGCGTCGCGACCGACATCCTCGGCGTCTCGGGCCGCGCGATGCTCAACGCGCTGATCAACGGCACGACCGATCCGGTCGTGCTGGCCGACCTAGCGAAAGGTCGGATGCGCGCGAAGATCCCGGCGCTGCGCGAGGCGCTCGAGGGTCGCTTCGACGAGCTCCACGCGCTGCTGATCGGCGCGATCCTCGCGCACCTCGACTTCCTCGATCAGCAGATCGAGACGCTGACGGGAGCGATCGAGGTGAAGCTCGCCCCTTTCGCGGCGGCGGTTGACCTGCTGTGCACGATCCCCGGGATCGAGGTCCGCACCGCCCAGAACGTGATCGCCGAGATCGGGACCGACATGACCCAGTTCCCCAGCGCCGATCACCTCGCCTCCTGGGGCGGCCAGTGCCCCGGCAACCACCAGTCCGCCGGCAAACGCCGCTCCGGCAAGAGCCGCAAGGGGTCGAAATGGCTCAACCAGGCGCTCAAAGAGGCCGCGATGGCGGCCCTGCGCACCAACGACAGCTACCTGCAAGCCCTCTACCGCCGCAAGAAGTCCCAACTCGGCCACGCCCGCGCGCTCGGCGCCGTCAAACACTCGATGCTGTGCGCGATCTGGCACATGCTCACCACCGGCGAGCTCTACAACGACCTCGGCGGCGACTACTACGCCCGACGCGATCCCGAACGACAGACCCGACGCCTCGTCGCTCAGCTCGAGCGCCTCGGGCACACCGTGACCCTGCAGGAAACGCCGCTGGCAGCCTGAATCGCCGCGACAACCCACACGCCCTTTCCCGGAAGGCGGTCACAACCCCAGCGCTATTTTCCTCAGTTGCGAGGCTGAGCACAATCCCGATCGCGAGCGCAGGAATCCCCGCGGCCGCACCGGCTTTGCGCGCCATCCGCGTCCCGGCGGCAACGATCGCGACGAGGAGGATCAACTCGATGAGGGACATGATCACCTCCCTTCTCAGACCTTGATCTTTCCGGCGAATCGCTGCCGGGCAGCCTGACGCGAGACTCCCAGCGCGAGCGCGATGAGATTCCAGGATCGACCATGCGCACGGGCGAGCTCGACGCGCTCGACGATCTCGGCCTCCGCGCGCCGCGCAGCGTCTGCGGCTTCCGCGATTGCACGCAATTCAGTGATGTCTCGGACCTTGATGCCGTCGGGATCCAGGTTGTCGAGCCGCTGCTCGAGTCGAGCGGCAGCCGCGGCGATTTCTTCATCGGTGTGGCGACTCATGTGTGTGTACCTAGTGCAGGAGTTACTGCTGACCTAGAGCAGGGGATAGAACTCGTGGCGGAGAGCCATGGCATGGATGATCACCGGATCGTCGCCGTCGAAGTCCAGGACGCCGACCTCCAAGAGCGCGCCGTTGCGGTCCGGGCCGATGAACATCAGGACCTCATCCACGTCGAAACCCTTCATCGCGTTGCGGACAGCGTGGAACATGTCATCGTCATCTACACCATGCTTTCGGGCTGGTTCGCCGATCCGCACCTAGACAAGCTATCTTGTCTTAGGGGTCGCGTCAAGAGATCTTGTTTTAGCTCGTGCTTGGGCCTGACGAGCTCGACGACCGCGCGACATCGCAGTCACTGTGTGGGCGCCCGCACTCGCCGGGCTCCAGATCGCGTGCGCTCGCTGGCATGCTCGGGCTGCAGCCCACGCCTCGGTGCGCCCGCTGCAACATCCGCTGAAGTTCGTGATTGGGCCGGTGCCGGGCGTGTCGGGCTCACTGCTCGCTACGGCTCGGCAGGTTCCTCGAAGCTGTCTCGGCGTCGCGGGTAGGAAGCCGTGTTGGGGCCGCCTCCGAACGCGGCGGTGAACGCCGCGGCGCGTTCGGTCGCCGGTCGGGCGTGGAGGTATCGGCTGGTGGTCGTCAGTTGCGAATGGCCCATGGCGTCCTTGATGCTCACGATGTCGACGCCGCCGGCGACGAGGAGCGACCCGAACGTGTGGCGGAGGTCATGCCAGCGGAGCGGACGCAGCCCGGCGGCGTCGCGGGCCCGCTTGTAGCGGCGGCGGAGCGCCGAGCCGTCCAGCGGCCGGCCCAGGGCGTTGCAGAAGACGTAGTCGTCGGCGGAGACAAAATCCTGCCGCTGTGAGAGCCGGTCGAGTGCGGCCGCGGCCTGGTCGGCCATCGGCACGCGCCTGACATGTCCCGTCTTGGTCGTGCCCTCGACGCCGGAGGAGAGCGACCGGCTGATGGTCAGCGCCGAACCGGTCCAGTCGACGTCCCGCCAGCGCAACGCGAGGAGCTCTCCGAGGCGGAGCCCGGAGTAGGCCGCGACGCGGATCGCCTCGCCGTCGCGGTGGTTCTCGAAGTGCTCGAGCTCGCCACGGGCCAACACGGCGGGACGGTGGAAGCCGGCCTCGAGCGAGCGGGCGATGGCCTCGATCTCCTCGGGCGAGTAGAACAGGAGCACACCCGGCTCGGGCACCCGCCGGCGGTCGGTGCCGAGGGCCGGATTCGTCGCCAGCGAGTACGTCGTCGGCTTCATCCCGTAGTTGAAGGACGCACAGACGATCTCCCGTGCCCGGTTCACGCTGCGGGCCGACACGCCGGTGTCGGCGACCGTCCGCAGGAGCGCCTCGACTTCGGCCGGGGTGATCTTCGCCGCCGGCTTATCGCCGAGCGCGGCCATGATCAGTCCCGCCGTCGTGCCGGTGCCCCGCTTGTGCGGTGTCCCCGGCTCGGCCAGATCGGATTGGTGGGAGCGGATCGTCGCGGGCTTGGCGCCCCGGACCTTCTCAAGCCACTCCATATACCCGTGCGCGAGCTCGCGGAAGGTGACGCCGCGTGTGCGGCGCTCGCGCTCGACGCGCTCGGTCTCGTTGAAGTCCTTGACGTAGGTGCGGACGAACTCAGCCGCGGCCACGTGCGCCCGCCGCACGTCGAGGTACCCGTCGGCCACGCGGCCGCGGCGCGGCCTCCACCCGCCTGCGTCGTCCCGGCTCAGCCATGCCCTTCCAATGCGCCGCTTGACCTGGTGACCGCCGTAGCGGAACTTCGCCTCGTAGTGCACCTCGCCGCGCTGCTCGCAGATGATCAGTGCCGCGGTCGGAACGGGGTCTGTTGGAGGCATCACACGAAGGGGAAAAATCGGTGGAGTACCAGCAGAGTACCACTCCTCGTGGAGTACCACTTTGAGTACCAAACTGGCCAAAAACAACCCCAAAGCGGGCCTTTTATGGCCGAAATCTCGCCCAATTTGCGGGAACCAGAGGCCCTTTTCGCTACTCATAACCCGAAGGTCGCGGGTTCGAATCCCGCCCCCGCTATAAGAAAAGGGGCGCAAAGCGGGCCTTTTCTTTGCCCTGATTGTTGTTGAGGACGCAAACGTGTCGCGAATATCTCGCGAGAACGCGGTAGCCTTTCGCCATGCAACGCGCCACGGGCTCCCTTTCCGCACGTCTCGGGGGTCGTGTCCGTCCCCGATGTGTGCGGTCGGGACGGTCAGGGCTGGCTGGTGTAGGCGCTGGCGGGCACTGCGAGCAGGTCCAGGAGCTGCGTTTGGAGTGGTGTGAGTTGAGGTTCGAAGGTCTGCACGGTGTGCCGGTCGCGGGTGAGGTGGTGGCGTTGGATCGGGGTGAGGTGGTCGAACACGCGGGCGGCGGTCGGCGCGGTGCAGGAGCGGTGTTCGTGGTAGAGCGGCAGGTCGGTGATCTGCTCGCGGGTCATCGCGGCTGGGAGTTCGCGTTCGATCAAGCAGCAGCACAGCAGCGCGATGAATTGGCAGGCGAATAGCGCTTCGATGCGGTGGGGGTTCTTCAGCGTGACCGGCGCGGCGTCGTGGACGGACTTCGGTTGGTGGTGGCGTTTCTCGAGATTCGGCTGGTAGCGGTGGGCGATCAGGACCGCGGTGTTGGTGAGCTGGTGGTCGTTGGTGATCGGCGGGAAGCAGCCGTCGGAGGCGGCGTCGTGGCGGACCTGGTCGGTGTCGACGGTGGCGGTCACTTGGAAGCGGGTTTTGGTGAGCTTGCGGTAGCGGGTGTCGTTGCCGGGGCGGCCGCGTTTCTCCTGGCGGAAGGTCTCCTCATGCGATACGCATAGGTTGCGCACCAGCAAGCCGATCGCCCGCGCCGGCTCAAGACGGCAGCGCGCGTCGGGCGGCGGCAGATGGCGCTCGAGCAACACCCCCAGGCGCATCCGATCCAAGAAGTGGCAGACGATCGGTAACGCGCCGAGCGTCTGCGAGGCAAGCTCCAACCTCTCGGCGGGATCGCTCGGCGTGTGGGCGATCATCAGTCCATGATTTCTCATCCGTCCGAGAGTAGAGATACTCTCGGACGGAACAGATCCATGCCTAACAAGCCCCAGCCACCCGACCCGCGCCTCCAACAGCTGCAAGCCAAGCTCGCGCAGATCGGCCCAGTACTGCCCGGCACGATCAACGTCGCGATGAACCGCTGCGGCAAGCGAAACTGCGCCTGCCACGCAGACCCACCCCGCCTGCACGGCCCCTACATCACCTGGACACGCAAGGTTCAGGGCAAGACCGTCACCCGCCGACTCACCACCGAGCGTCGGAGCCTCGGTCGTTTCGGTGTTGGTGAACGTGACGTACTGCTCGGCGCTGCCGGTATCGATGATCTCGGTGGCGGCGTCATCGACGCCGACGCGGGTAGTGATCCGGGCGCGCGGGCCGGCGAGGCGCTCGTTGAGCTCGGCGAGAGCGGCGAGGGTGCGCTGGATCCGTTCATCGCGGGCGGTCTCGTCGCGCTGTTGCTTGGCGCTGGAGTGCACCCACACGATCCGGTGTCCCTCGCTGGATGGGAACGGGGCGGGCGCGACCCTGCCAGACCTGCTCAGGGTCGCCGTGGCGCTTGCCCGGCCGGCGTGCGGCCTCGGTGAACTCGGGGGTCGCGGTGGTCATCCAATCGCGGAGCTGGCCGTCCTCGCGGCGTGTTCTGGGGAGCACGGTCACGAACCGTCCGCCCTCACAGTCGATGTGGCTCATCTGCTCACGCGTGCACAACTTCGAATCGGCGACGTAGAGGAACCCCGCGCGGCCGGCCAGTGTCCGCAGCTCGTCCCACGTATCGTCGTTCATGTTCCCCGCGGCGAGGCGATGGGTCAGCGGGACCGCTCCGTCAGCGGTGACGGTCAAGCTGCTTGAGATCGGGACGATGATCCTTGGAATGCCCGCGTGCAGCCAGGACGGTCGGTCTGCCGCCACGCTGATGACCGTCCGCAGCGTCGTAGTCACCGTGCAGCACCAGCGACGTGGAATCGTTGTGTAGCTGCGAGCAGTCGATCCCGAACTCGCGGACCGCTCGCAGGACCAGTTCGCACAGCAGCGAGGAGCGATCGGCGTCGAACAGCTGATCCAGCGCGCGGCCGACGCGGTCGTCGTTGAGCAACCCCGCCTCACCGGACTCGAGGCCCAGCAGCGCCGGCTCGAACCCGGCAGCCCAACCGGCCAGGCCGTAGAGCGGCTCGCGCGCCACGCACAGATTGCAGACCAGCACACCGATCGCGGTCGCGGCCGGCAGCGTCGTGCGCGCATCCCCCGCGGGCAGGTGACGCGCGAGCGTGCCCGCCAGATCGATCCGGCCAAGGAACTGGCCGATCACCGGCAACGCGCCGAGCTGGGTGGACGCCAGCTCGAACGGGCCGGCAGCATCCTCAGGAACATTCACCCGTCCGACAGTACATATACTCTCGGACAGACGAGATGACCGAGCCACGATGCCTCCCAAGCCGTCACAACCAGAACGCCGCCGCCGCGAACTACTGACCCAAATCACGCAGATCGGGCCCACGCTGCCCGGCAGCCTGAACACCGTCATGAACCGCTGCGGCAAACCACGCTGCGCCTGCCACGCCAACCCGCCCCACCCGCACGGCCCCTACATCACCTGGACCCGCAAGATCGCCGGCAAGACCCAGACCCGCCGCCTCACCCCCCAACAGGCCGACCGCTACCGCCCCTGGCTCGAGAACAACCACCGCCTACGCGAACTCCTCAACGAACTCGAAGCACTCTCACTCCAAGCCGCTCACACCGCCGAAGGGTGGGGGGAGAAATGACGATCGAGAAGTGCGGAAAGGGAGCACGGGCAGCGTTGCGAAGGTGGATTGCAACCGCGGTCCGGTCTGGTACGCGAGATATCGCATGCCGTCCGGGAAGCAAGGGCAGGAGCTGCTCGGGCCCGCATGGAGCGGCCGCGGTCGCCCGCCGGCCGGGTACTTCACCAAGCGGACGGCGGAAGACTGGCTGCGCGATTTCCTCGACGACGCCAGGCGCGGGGTGGTGCCCGGCTCGGCCGCGACCGGGGTCAGCTTCGCCGAAGCGGCCGAGGAGTATCTGCGGTTTGCCCAGCAGGACCGCGGTTGCAAGCCGTCGACCATCCGCGGCTACCGCTCCCAGCTCAACGCCCACCTCCTGCCGGCCTTCGGCTCCAGAACCCGAAGGTCAGCATGTCCGTCCCAACGTCGAGAATCGCAGAGTCTTGCCGGTCTTGCCGGTCTTGCCGGTCCTGCCGCGACATCGCAAGGCGAAACGGAACCGGTGCAGACGCCTCCCGGGCCATCGAGCGCGCAGTCGGATTCGTTGCTCGTGTATCCCATGTTCCTGTAGGCCCTGAGGCGTTTGGCGTACATTCGCCTGTGTACCGGAACGGCGTCGTCGACGTAGTCGTAGACGAGGGCATCGCGCTTGGCTGGATGGGCGCGGTGAAGTCGGCCTGCGTACTGAACTACGGTCCCTTTCCACGCGATCGGCATGGTCAGCAGGAGCGTGTCCAGCCGCGGGTCGTCGAAGCCTTCGCCTGTGTACCGGCCGGTTGCGAGCACGATGCGTGGCTCGTCGCACGGGAGATCGGACAGATGTTGCAGCGCGGCGCGTCTCGCCTTCTGCTGAACGCCACCGTGAAGCACGACGAGGTTTGGCACATCGCGGTCAAGCTGGTCGGCGAGTCGGTCGAGGTGCGCACGGCGCTCAGTGAGGATCATTGGCGCACGCCCCATCGCGGAGTAGCCGGCGGGCATCGGACACGACGAGCTCCAATCGGTCGTCGTCTGCGGCGAGAGCTGAGTAGATCTCCTGGATCGAGGAGTCCCGTGGGAGGACGTTTGGATCGAAGCTCGTATCCCGTCTCACGACGCGCAAGTCGAGCGCGTGCTGTTGCTGAGTTGTCGCCGCGTCGACGACATGACGGATCGGCCCGCATTGCATGCCGATGATTGGCTGATGGCCGTCTCGCCGATACGGTGTGGCCGTGCGGCCCGTGATGTAGCGAGCTGGGATGGCTCCTAGGACGCGCTCGATCGACACGGCGGGGACGTGGTGGCATTCATCGATCACGACGTGTCCGTAGCTGCGGGCGAACTCGTCGATCTCGCCGCGAGCGAGCGTCTGCACCATGGCGACGTCGATCTTCCCGGTTGCCAGTCGTCGTCCGCCGCCGATCCTCCCGATCGCCTTCGACGGAATGTCGAGGAACTCGGAGATCCGCTCCACCCACTGCTCGACGAGTGGTTTGCGGTGTACGAGCACGAGCGTGGAAAGCCCTCGGGTGGCGATCAAGCTGGTGGCAAGGACCGTCTTGCCCCATCCGGGCGGAGCGCACAGCACGCCGGTCTCATGGACGACTATTGCATCAGCGGCCTGCCGTTGGCTCGCGTTCAGGTTCCCGGCGAACTCAATCGCGAGTTCTTCTCCGTCGATTCGTTGGTCGTCCAGATTGATTGCGATATCGAGCTCCGCGAGCAGCGACCGCAGATCGTCCAGGCAGCCACATGGAAGCGCGAGATGTTGACCCAGCTCCTAGAAGCAGGCGATCACGCGCGGCGTGCGTGCAAGGGACATACGCATGTCGTTGGACGTGAGCGGGAAGCGACCGTCAGAAGCGGCGTCGTAGCGGACCTGCTCGGCATCGACGCTCACCTCGAGCGCGTAGCGGGTCTTGGCGATCTTGCGGTAGCGGGTGTCGTTGCCGGGTCGGCCGCGTTTCTCCTGGCGGTAGCGCTCCTCGACGGTCTCGATGACCGTGACCGACACCCAGCGCTCGCCGCCGCTTGTGGTCAGCAGCGCGGCGGCGGCCTCCTCGGCGGCGACGCGGGTGGTGATCCTGGCGCGCGGGCCGGCCAAGCGCTCCGATAGCTCCCCGAGGGCGTGGCCGGCGCGGTCGATCCGCTCGGCGCGGGCGCTCTCGTCGTGGTGCTGTTTGGCGCTTGAGTGCACCCAGGTGATGCGGTATCCCTCCGTGGTCGGGAACGGCGCCGGGCAGACCCGCCAGACCAGGTCGGGATCACCGTTGCGCTTGCCGGGCCGCCGACACGCCTCGACCCAATCGGGCGCCTGCGTGCTCATCCACTCGCGCAGCCGCCCGTCCTCTGAGCGTGAGCGCGGCAGCACCGTGATGAACCGTCCGCCGTGGCGCTCGATGTGGCCCATCTGCTCGCGCGTGCACAACTTGCTGTCGGCGACATACAGGAAGTCATGGCGGCCAACCAGCACACACAGCCCGTCCCACGTCTCGATGTGCGTCTGATCGTCGGTCACGTTGCCGTCCGCGAGGCGGTGCGCGAGTGGCACCGCCCCGTCGGCCGACACTGTCAGGATCAGCAGCAGCTGCTTCAGATCGCCGCGATGCTCCTTGTTGTGACCGCGCTTCGCGGCGGCCGTTGACTGGCCGCCCCGCTCGCGCCCATCGGCCTGCAGGTACTCGCCGTGCAGAGTGATCGAGGTCGAGTCGTTGTGCAGCTGCGAGCAGTCAACACCGAACTCCCTGATTGCCCCCAGCGTCAGTTCCGTCAACAGCGACGCGCGATCTGCGTCGAACAACCGATCCAACGCCCGGCCGACGCGGTCATCGCACAACAGCGCCGCCTCGCCTGGCTCAAGTGACAGCGCGTCCGCCTCAAAGCGGCAGGCCCACTCCCCGATCCCGTATAGCGGCTCACGCTCCACGCACAGGTTCAGCACCAGCACCTTGATCGTCCGGGCGGCCGCCATCAGCACGCGCTGATCGTCGTCGGGCAGATGCCGCTCGAGGACATGCTCGAGCCCGAGCCGATCGAGGAAGTGGCCGAGGATCGGCAGCGCTCCCAGCGCCTGCGAGGCCAGTTCGAACGGTTGCTCTGCGCTGATCGTCATGAATCATCCATCCGGTAGCTACGGTATTAGTACCGTAGCTACCGGACGAACCCGACCACGATGCCCGACCAGCACCCCCAACCCCACCCCGACGACGAGCAGCAGCCGATCGCGCCCGAGCACCAACGGCGCCTCCAACAGATCCTCGAACAGCTCGCGACGCTCGGGTTCTGCCTCCCCGGAACGGTCGCCGAGCGCCACATCCGCTGCCCCAACCCAGGCTGCGCTCTGTAGCTCCATGAACATCGGATTCGGGAAGGTCGCCAAGCGTCGAGTCGCGTCCACGAGAGCCGGAGGGAGCCCCGTGCGATCGATGTACAACCGCTCTGCGAGAGTCGCGTGCAGCCTGTCAGGCATCGGTGTGCCGCGCAGCCGATCAGCGAGCGTCCGAGAGGGGCGCCATGGGAGTTCGGGACCTCCCGTCGCGGTGCGGACCGCGAGTACGCGGTCCGCACCTGAATCCGCGATCAGTTCGGCGAGGCGATCCGGAGCGATCTTCGGTACCGAGATGAGGAACGACCATTAGTCTCCATGTGGTTCGAGCTCCTCGTTCAAGAACTCGGTGTTGCCGAGCTTGCGAGCCTCCCGCTTCAGCGGCAGCGCAATGAGGTTGCCAAAGCCGCCGTTGGGGAGCACGTCTTGGCTCGGGAAAAGCCGGTCGTAGGACGCGACGCTGAGCGCCGCGCCACGCGCCCCTGATCGCTCGCGCGTCGGCGCGCCACGATGCGCCGTCGAGATCGATCGCAAGCAGTCGGCATGTGTCATCCGGAAGCAGTGGGTAGATGCCGAGAACCACGCGGCCTTGAAGATGGGCGAGCAGCTCGCGATCGGCGAGCGAGACGAACGCCTGGTTCGTGCAGCTGCCCCAACGGACCTTTGGCTTGTGGCAGACGCAGACGCCCGGCTTCCACTCGTTGTCGCAGCGAGGCGAGTAGCCACCGCGTCCCTTGGCGCGGTTCTCCCAGCGCACCGCGAACACGTCTTGTCGCCCGCGAAACAGGTCGCGGAAGAGCTCGATCTTGGAGGCCGCTGGGAGCTCAGTCCCGCTGGCGATTGGCGCGTCAGCGCTGCCCGCGGCACGGAGCCGGTTTAGGTCCACGAGCCGTCGGGCGACGACCTCCCGTCGCTGGTCGAGCTCAGCCAGCTGCACATGCGCAGCAGCGATCTCGGCGTCGACAGTGCCTCAGCACCAGGCCATTCTGCATCTTCCCTCGGTCTGAACGGCCACAGATGCTCCGACCGTCAGAAACGACGTGACAGCGGACGTCGTCGAGGATCCCGCGGGACTCGTCGTAGGCGCGGCGGCCAAACGCGCGCTTCGGGAGAGGATCGAGCTTGGGCGCTCCCGAACCGCTCGGGTGCGTCCGCGCGTTGCGCAATGATGCAGCGCGTGATCGTCCTGCACGCCCTCTGGTCGCGCGACTCGCGGCTGTGCCTGTGGGGGGAGGAGTCGTCGCTGCCCGCCGGGGCGCGCAGGCCGCCAGGCCGCCCACTCGCGCAGCCCCGGCCGCGCCAGCACCCGTTCGCGTGTGATCCGGGCCTGCTACGCGACCTGCTCGAGCGGCTTGGCATGGTGTCACTCCCCGGCGATGCCGTCGCGCGCAAGCTGGCGTTGATGCTGCCGTCGTCGGAGCTCGGCCCCCAGGCATCCCCGCAGCTGCTGCGCGTGGTCGACGAGCACGAACGGCCGGAACGGCCGTCTCGTCTCGAAGCTTGGGAGGTCGATGCGCTCGGGTTCGACGCCGGCACGGCGCTCGACCTGCTGCTCGCCGTCGCTGCTCCGGCCTCCAGGCCGGGCGCACGCACCGGCTCGGGCGCCGGCGTCGCGGTCGGGGAGTCGGTGCGGTTCCTGGCTGAGGCGTGCAAGCTCGCGCTCGAGCTGCTGGCTCGCGGCCGCCTGCGGCCCGTGCTCGTCCGTCGTGGCGAGCAGTGGGTGGCGCGCTGGCTGCCGGTCACCGAGGACGGCGCCGACGCCACGCGCGTGGCGCTGCTCACTCGTTGCATGCCGCCGCTGTTGCGGGCCGAGGCGTCGCGTTCGCTCGACGGCCGCCAGCCCGACGCGGTGCTCGGCGACCTGTTCTCCGCGGTCGTCGACGCCTGCGCACGCGAGCTGCTCGAGGATCACATCGCCGGCGTCGACAACTCGCTGCCGACCAGCTCTGTGCGAGCCTGGCTGCGAGCGCTCGTCGCCCACGACCCCGTCGTCGACGGCGACCCGTGGGAGCTCGCCGAGCTCGCCGAGCAGCTCGACGAGTGGTGGGCCGCGGGCCAGCGCTACGCCGCGCAGCGCATGTTCCGGACGTGCTTCCGGCTGGTGCCGCCGAGTGACGGCGAGGCCGAGCTGGACGAGGACGCGGATGGGCTGCTCAAGCTGCAGGCCGCAAACGGACATCCTCCGTCGGATCTCGAAGACAGGTGGCGCGTCGAGTTCTTGTTGCAGGCCAAGGACGACCCGAGCGTGCTGGTGCCGGCCGAGGAGGTGTGGGCGCGCAGCGAGCGGCTGTCCGCACTCGGCCACTTGCTCGAGAACCCGCAGGAGCGCCTCCTCGGCGGGCTCGGGCACGCGCTGACGCTGTGGCCTGACCTCGAGCCAGCTCTGCACGAGCCGGCGCCGACCGGCGTCGAGCTGACCCCTGAGCAGGCGTACAGCTTCCTGCGCGAGGCCGTGCCGGCACTCGAGCAGGGTGGCTTCGCGGTGCTCGCCCCGCCGTGGTGGCGTCAGCGGCTGCGGGTCAAGCTGAGCGCGAACCCCGAGCAGGAGTGGGGGGATGGCACCGGACTGTTCGGGATCGATGGACTGTGCGCGTACGAGTGGCAGGTCGCGGTCGGCGACACGACGCTGTCGCTGTCTGAGCTCGAGGCGCTGGCGGAGCTGAAGCTGCCGCTCGTCAAGGCGCGGGGCCGCTGGATCGCGCTGCGTACCGAGGACGTCGAGATGGCGCTGCGTTTCTTCAAGGGCAGGCGCGTGCGCGGCCGCGCGTCGGCGGGGGACCTGCTGCGGGAAGGGCTCGGGGTGAGCGGCGCACGCGGGGCGACGTCGCCCGAGGTTGAGATCGACGCCAAGGGCTGGCTCGGAGAGCTGCTGCGCGCCGACGGCGAGCGTCGGCTCGAGGGGATTGAGACGCCCGGTTCGTTTGAGGGTGAGCTGCGTCCCTACCAGCAGCGCGGACTCGCGTGGCTCGCGTTTCTCTCGAGCCTCGGGCTGGGCGCGTGTTTGGCGGACGATATGGGGCTTGGAAAGACTCCTCAAACGCTCGCGCTGCTGCTGGCTGAACGCGAGCAGCCCGCGAACGGGAGTGCCGGGAATGGCGACCATCCGGCCGCCGGCAAGGCCGTGGGCCCGACGCTGCTGATCTGCCCGATGTCGGTGTCCGGCAACTGGCAGCGCGAGGCCGAGCGGTTCGCGCCGAGCCTGCGAGTGCACGTCCATTACGGCCGCGAGCGGCTCAAGAGCAAGGCGTTCGCGCGCGTCGCGAGGGCGAACGACCTCGTGGTGACGACGTACGCGCTCGCGCTGCGCGATCGCGAGACGCTCGAGGCGATCGAGTGGCACCGGGTCGTGCTCGACGAGGCCCAGAACATAAAGACGCGCGAGGCCAAGCAGACGCGGGCGATCCGCGCGCTCCGTGCACGCCACCGTGTCGCGCTCACCGGGACGCCGGTCGAGAACCGGCTCAGCGAGCTGCACTCGATCCTCGACTTCCTGAACCCGGGGCTGCTCGGCTCGCCGGGCAGCTTCCGCGAGCAGTTCGCGACGCCGATCGAGCGCTGGCGTGACGGTGCCGCTGCGGCCAGCCTGCGCCGCGCGACCGGTCCGTTCATCCTGCGGCGGCTGAAGACCGACAAGGAGATCATCGGGGATCTGCCGGAGAAGATTGAGATGCGGGTCGACTGCCACCTGACGCGCGAGCAGGCGACGCTGTACCAGGCGGTTGTCGACGAGATGCTCGCGCGGGCGGAACAGGTCGAGGGGATCGAGCGGGCCGGGGTCGTGCTCGCGGCGCTGGTGAAGCTCAAGCAGGTCTGCAACCACCCTGTCCATCTGCTCAAGGACCGCTCGCATTTGGATCGGCGCTCGGGCAAGCTCGCGCGGCTCGAGGAGATCCTCGAGGAGGCGCTCTCCGAGGGCGACCGGGCACTGTGCTTCACGCAGTTCGCCGAGTTCGGCCGGTTGCTGCGCGCGCACCTGCAGGAGCGGATCGGGCGCGAGGTGCTGTTCCTCCATGGCGGCACGCCGAGGTCCGCGCGCGACGAGATGGTCGCGCGCTTCCAGTCCGAGCAGGGGCCGCCGGTGTTCGTACTGTCGCTGAAGGCGGGCGGGACGGGGCTCAACCTGACTGCCGCCAACCACGTGATCCACTACGACCGCTGGTGGAACCCGGCGGTCGAGGATCAGGCGACCGACCGCGCGTTCCGGATCGGCCAGCACAAGAACGTGCAGGTACGCAAGCTGACCTGCGTCGGCACGCTCGAGGAGCGCATCGACCAGTTGATCGCCGAGAAGAAGGACCTCGCGGAGCAGATCGTCGGTAGCGGCGAGGCGTGGCTGACCGAGCTCGACACCGCGCAGCTGCGCGAGCTGGTCGCCCTCTCGGGGGACGCTGTGGTTGCGGCATGACCGCGTCGCACGGGTACCACGCCGAGTACGTGCCGCCGACGCCGCTGCCGGCGCACGACGGGATCGCGGCGCGCAGCCGCAGCGGCGCGATCGGGGAGAGCTGGTGGTCGCAGCGGTTCATCGAGCTGCTCGAGTCGTTCGGGCTCGGCTCGCGGCTCGAGCGCGGGCTCGCCTACGCCCGCGCCGGGCAGGTGACCGAGCTGGACGTCGAGCCCGGAATCGTGCTGGCGAAGGTCCAGGGCTCCCGCTACACCCCGTATCGCGTGCGCATCCGCTCCAAGGTCTTCTCTGAGTATCAGTGGCGCCGCGCTGAAAAGGCGATCGCGGCGCGGGCAATGACGCTCGCGAAGCTGCTCGCCGGCGAGATGCCGCAAGACATCGAGGAGGTGCTTGCGGCCTGCAAGCTGACGCTGCTGCCCGGCTCCTACGACGAGCTGCGAGCGACCTGCACGTGCCCGGACGCTGCCAATCCGTGCAAGCACCTCGCCGCCGTCTACTACATCCTTGCCGAACGCTTCGACGAGGACGCGTTCGCGCTGTTTACGTGGCGCGGCACGACACGGGACGAGCTGCTCGAGCGGCTGCGAGTCCGGCGCGCGAGGGCGACCGGCAAGCGCGCGCCCGCGGACGCCGCGAGCACCGACGCGCCCGCGGCCGACGAGCCGGCGCCGCTGTCCGCCCTGCTCGATCGCTTCTGGCGCGCCGGCACGGAGCTGGCAGGGCTGCACGTCAGCCCGCTCGCCGCCGAATCCCCCGATGCGCTGCTGCGACAGCTCGGGCCCCCGCCCGTGGAGGTCGCTGATCAGAACCTCGTCAAGCTGCTTGGTCGCGCCTACGTGCAACTCGCCAGCGCCGCCGAACGGCGCGCGCTGGCGGAGTGAATCCATGGGAAAGCGTGATGCCGCGTAGCGCCAGCAGTGCTCGGCGGCGGGGCATTCCTGACCACGTGCGCCTAACCCTGCGCACGAGGCTCGAGCGACATGCACTGGACCGCTGGGAAGAGCACTGCCGCGAGATCGACATCCGCTTCCGGGGCTCGTTCGCCTATGTCGACGCGCTCCCGAGGAACGGCTGGCATCTGCCCGACACGCCGCAGGAGACCCGAGATCTGATCGACGCGACCCCAACACACCTGTGCAGGCTCGGATACCTGGGCAGTCCGGAACGCTGGGCGTTCGCGTTCTACAAGCACAGCGACGGGATCTACGAGCCGTCGTTCCTGCCTTCTGGGGCGTTCGAGGGAACCCCTGAGGAGGCGTTCGACTGGGCGGCTGGCGTGTATCTGATCGCCTGATGGCGAGCCTGCGCGCAGCGCGATGCTGACGTGCCCCGGGGACTCAGCGGTGGCCGAGGTGCTTAGATGCCGAGTGCTTCGACGAACCCGCTGCACGACGTCGACGGCGTCCGCTCTCGGCAGCGCCGGGTCAGCTTCCGGTTCAACGTCGACTGCCTGCTCGGCATATCCGACCGGCCCGCTGTCGGTCGTCCTCCGGTAGCGCTCCCGTATCTCGAGAAAGGTCGTGCGCAACGCTCCGAGAGCGTCGGGAGCCCTCCGTCGAGCAGACGCTGCGCTGCCGGTTCGGGGCCGGCCGGCGCGGTTATGCAGAAGCACGTAGACAAGGTCGTAGTAGTCCTTGGTGGCGGCGCGGGTGCGGACTGCCACGCACTTCGACAACAGGTAGCCCTCAAGCCCGGCGAAGCGCGCCCGTACCCTGACTTGAGTGCCATCGGCGATCGTGCCTGACAGCTCCTCCCACACGAAGTCCCGAGCAACGTAGCCGGTGCCGCGAAGGTTCGCGGCGGCGAGGTTCGTGCATCCGCGCGGCCGGATCATCTCTCCCTCTCGGTGATCGGAGAGATCACACAGGAACTCGAGCTTGACCTGCCAGTCCTCGACCGGGCCCGCCATCTCCAGCGTCCTCCGTCGGGTCGGGCTCGAAATTCATGCGGTTTAGCGCTGGCTCGACGCCGCCAAGGTCAGCGTCAGGCTCGACGTGTGTGATGAGCAGGATGTCAACGTCGGTCGTGCCGAGGTGCTCGGGAATCAGATCGTCGTCGCGCGCAAGCAGCTCGGGTACCGAGCCGCCGAGCACGACGAGGAACACATCATCGTCGTGCAGCTCATATAGGAGCCACACGAGCGCGAGCTCAGCGCGCGCTCGTGTCTCGCGGGATCGCCGCTCATCCGTCTGGGTGCTCCTCGGTTGCCGCCTCGGAATCGCGCAGCGGATCGATGAGCTCCGCCTTGACGTGATCGGCTGCGTCCTGCCCGCGAGCACCGAACGACGAGAGGTCGGCGTACAGGCGCGGTGGGCTGACCATCGGTATGTCCGCGTGCTGGGCGGCCAGTTTGAGTACGCGTGCGTCCGACATCCAGAACGTCACCCGTCCGCCCTCGTCGACCTCGCGCAGGCCGGCCGCTTGGATCGCGTTGCTGAGCGGGCCCGCGAAGTCTGTGCCTGCGACGTAGATCTGCAGGCTTGGAGTGGTCGTCGCGAGCGGGCCGGCGACCTCGAGGCCCGCCCATCCGCTCACGGCCCAGTTGACTTCGCGGTTGAGCGCCGGGGCGATGTCCTCGCGCAGGAGCGTCATGACATCGCGTGTTGCCCGATGTGCGATTCGCGTTGTGCGCGGCGTATCGGCGACCGCTGCCGCCCACGCGCCGAGCATTGCATCCGCGTCGACGAGAATTCGGTGGGCGGTGGGTCCGCGTTAGTTGCCTCGCTTGATCGTCCAGCCCTGGCGATCCACCCGAGCGCGCAGCTTCGTACAGACGCGGACGGCGGGGGTGTCATGGTCTCGTGAGCGAGGGCGATCTTCTTTGTCACAATAGAGCCAGGTTTTTCACAAGGAAACGACAGATGCAAACCAACCCCTTTCTGGCCTCTCCCCAGACAGCCAAGACACCATGCCAGGCTCAGTTCCGGGGCCGACGCCAATGAGGCCGCACCCCGGAGGTGGTCTTTAGAACGGGATCACCGGCGACTGCGCGGGCAGGTAGTCGATCCATGGTGAGAACCGATCCGTCACGTACGCATCGAAGTGATGCTTCGTGATACCGGCCATCCATTCGCGCGAACCATTCACGCGAAGCTGCCAGTAGCCCTGGCTATGACCCGCGTGGGTTCCGGTGATACTCGTGCCCAGCAGCCTGTCGTAGGTGCTGTACAGATACACCTTCCGATCGCTCTGGGGCACACCGTTAGCCGCCGTGACCTTGCCAACAAAGCCGACGCTGGCAATCGGGCAATCGGTTCGTTCGCCCTGCGGATCGACACCGCTGAGGGGATCTGGTGGACGCTGACGGTGGTGACCGGCACGACTTCGCCAGACGCTGCCATCGCAACGGCGGCGAGCACGAGTACCAGGCCAGTGGTCGTGAGGGTAATGAGCCTTCGCATTTCCCCCTACTTTCTTTGGCAGGCTGCTGGCTGTCAGATGGTCAGCTGCCTACGAAGGAGGGCGACGTGCGGGTCACCACCGCATTGAACCGGATGCTCGGGCTTCCGGGAGCATGGGTCAGGGATGTGGAGTTCTCAGAGCGGGCGGTGATCGTGACGGTCGTGCTGCGCGCCAGGAAGCCGGTCTGCTCGGGCTGCGGGACGCTAGGCCTGCCGGTCAAGGAGCATCGCACCAAGCCCTGGCGGCATCTCGATCAAGGCGGGTTGCGTTGCCGGATCGAGTGCCGGCTGCGACGGCTGTACTGCTCGGGCTGCGGCGACGTCTACGAGATGGTGCCGTGGGCCCGCGCCGGCTCGCCGTACACGCGCGACTTCGACGACCTCACGGCGTGGCTGGCGCAGCAGATGAGCCAGACGCAGGTCACCCGGCTGATGCGAATCGGTTGGGAGACGGTCGGCAAGATCCTCGCGCGGGTCGTGGCTGAGAAGCTGCCGGCCGGCCGACTGGACGGGCTTGCGCTGCTCGGCGTGGATGAGGTCAGCTATGGCGCCGATCACAAGTTCCTGACCTCGGTGGTCGACCACGAGCGCGGCAGCATCGTGTGGGCCACCGAGGGCCGCAACTCCGCCAGCTTGCAGGCGTTCTTCGACGGCCTCAGCGATCAGCAGAAGGCCTCGATCAAGGCGGTCTCAATCGACATGTCGGCCGGCTATGAGAAGGCGATCCGAGCGCCCGAGGGGCTCCCGCACGCCCGGGTGTGCTTTGACCCGTTTCATGTCGTAAAGCTCGGCGGCGAGGCGGTCGACAAGGTCCGCCGCGACGAGTACAACCAGCACGGACGCTCGGGCACCGAGGCCGGCAAGTGGCTCAAAGGTACGCGCTACAGCCTGCTGAAGGACACCGCCAAACAGACCGCCAAGCAGCTGCTCAAGCTCGCCGAGGTCGTGCTGACGAACAAGCCCCTGTACCGCGCGTTCCTGCTCTACGGCGAGCTGCGCTACATCTACCGGCTGCCCTACCACGAGGCCGTCGAGCGGCTCGAGGCGTGGCTCGCGTGGGCATCGCGCTCCCGCCTGAAACCGTTCGTCAAGCTCGCCCGCACGATCCGCAAACACAGGGCCGGCGTGCTCGCTGCGATCGAACTGAACTTGAGCAACGGGCGCCTCGAGGCCCTGAACAGCAAGGTGAGACTCCTGTCACACCGCGCCTACGGATTCCACTCCGCCGATGCCCTGATCGCGATGATCTACCTCTGCTGCGCGGGCATCACGATCGCGCTCCCTCACCGATGAGTCACCCCCAAACGGAGAGGAGAGCCCTTTCTGTTGTTGTCGGGAAGATCCCGGCACCGATCTGTGAGCGCATGCCGGGAGTTGGGGTTTTGGGCGGAGTGGGGGACCGTCAATGCATTGTCCTGGACTTGTCCAATTGGACATTTGTCGTTCACGTAGCGGCCGGAGTAAGCAACGGCGGGCTCAAATGCCTGTTCTATCGTGTCCTCACTTGAACGGGATGACTGCGGACTGAGCAGGCAGGCTGTCCATCCGCAGGGCGGGCCAGAACCGATCTACCGCGTAGGCGTTGAAGTAGGACAGGCTGATGCCTGCCCATCCGGTGACCTTGACCTGCCAGTAACCGGCGCTGTGGCCACGGGTGGACCCTGTAGCGTTCGCGCCGAAGTGGTACCGGCCGAGCAGCAGCACCTCACGGCCCGATTGCCCGGCACCCTCGGCTCTTGTAGTCACCTTGCCGGTGAACCAGAAGCCGCTGGACGTGGCTTTCGGCGGGAGAATCGTGATCGTCGACTTGTCCTGAGCCACAGACGAGACGCCCGGAGTCTCAGCGGGCAGCTCATCGAGGGCTAGCTGCGCGTTGAACCTGTCCATCACGTAGGCGTCGAACGGGAACCTCACGAGATTCGGCACTCGAACCTGCCAGTAGCCCGCGCTGTGACCATGAGTCGTTCCCGTGTAGTCGATCCCCAGATTGTCGCTCTCGGAGAACAGAGCCACGTAGCGACCCTTCGAGCCACCGGGCTCCTTCGCAGTCGTCACGTTTCCGGTGAGCCAGTAACCGCCGGGATGGTAAATCGGAGGGAGAATCGTGATGATCGACTTGACTTGCGTCACGGTCGGCCGCGGGGCTGAGGCTGCGGCTGGGGCCGCGAGAACGGCAGCCAGCACAAGCGCCGGTAGAAACCTATATACCTTCGTGAACATGGTGACCTCCTTCTGAGGTCAGCCCTCATCGTGCGGCCGTCGAACGGACGGGGCGTCGAGGGGCGGAGTGAACGTGGCACCACCCCAAACACATGTTCGTACCGGATAGCCGATCTGCCATCGGTAAGACAGGGAGAAGCCGATTCGTAGTTCGGACCGCAGATCGACGGTGATATACGGACTCCCGCTCTGATCGCAGAAGAGGCAGCCCGCGAGCGCTCGCAACGCATCCCTAGGTGCGGACAGCAGGGACACGCCTTGCGGGGCCGGGCACGATCACGTTCGTAGCGCCAGCGCCAGCGCCGGAGTCCGGTGTTGGCGCCGAGCGGTCTCGCACAGACCCGGAAGCCTACGGACGGCGACGCCCCGTGGGCCCGTCTATCCCTCCGGTTCGTACAGCCCTGCCTGGAGCGCTGCGTCCGCGAGCCGCTCGGCGAGCCGCTCCACGTCGTGGCAGAGCTCAGAGTCGGCATCGAGCATCTGCTCGACCACTTGATGGAGCCCGGCTACTGTGCGCGGCACGTCCAGGTCCTCGATGTCGATCGTGAGACTGATCATCCGTCGACCCTCAATGGCTGGCACGATGCGGTAGGTCATTGGACCCAGGTCGCCGTTGTTGGCGTAGATCCGATCGCCCGCTTGTTTGCGTACCCGCAGGCGCACGGGGTGGGCTCCTTCGGGGCTCCACCAGGTCATCGCGCCGTCGGGGTAGATCTCCCAGTCGTCCTTGGTGAACGGGCCGACCTCCCAGCCTTCGCCGACTGCATGGAGGTTGAACGGCTCGTCGGGGAAGTCGGGCAGGATGTGGATGCGCCGGTCGTCGGTGGGCGGGTCGGTGAGTGGTTGTCCGACCGAGGTGGTCTATGCCTTGTCGATCCAGACCACGGCGTAGCGAAAGCTCGGGTCGAGGGCTTCGAGGAGCTTGAGCTGCCGCTGCCAGGCGGCCTCTTGCTCACCGGTTGGCGGGCGTCTCAGGAGCCAATGGATCTCGTCCTTGCGCATCTCGTACAGGAACGCGCGCCAGTCGAGTTCTCGGCTGCGGTGGTCGCGAAGCCAGGCGGGTGAGGGAATCCAGCCGTCGACCCAGCGCAAGTCGGCGACCGTGTCGGTATGGTCGATCCACTGGTCGCCCCAGCCGTCCCAGTCCTCGCCGTCGTGCAGTCGGATGAGCCAGTGCTCTATCGGGGCCATGGTTCGGGGGGTGTGGGTTGGAGTCGCAGGCCGAACATGTCGTCATGTGGGGGCGGCGGTTCCTACAGCCCCGCGCCTCAGCGACAACGGCCCGACGCCCTAGACATGTTCCGCCTCTAGGGAAGCAGAGCGAGATGTCCTTGACAACGGTCGTGAAGTCCAGCGGCGCCGCGGCCTCTCCTCGATGCAGAGCAGCCCAATCCGGCCTGAGTATCGTGAGCCCGCTAAAGAATGAAGCTGAGGCCAGCTGGACTTAGCGTCTGGTCTCCGGCACACGATCGTGGGAGATCCGCGGCCACAAGTGGGAATTCCTGCCCTTGACATCAGCGTTCTGCCTGACGGCCGTTGATGGTGCGGCGGTGGCGGAGGGGGTTGCGGGGTTTCCGCACCGCAAACGGTGTCTCATACCGATGTCACGACGTCCCGCAGCGGCGATCCTCGGCCTCTCCGGATGATCGGGGGAGTTCAAGATGCTGTGCGGAGCATTGGGCCGAGTTGCTGTTGCTGAATGCGAGTAGGCGATGCGTGGCCGCCGACGCCGCTCCCGAACCGTCACTCTGCGCGACGGGACGTCGGTGAGGCTGCGCCCGATTGCGCCGGAGGACAAGCCGCTGCTTGTCGATGTGTTCGAGCGGCTGAGCGAGGACTCGCGCTACCGGCGCTTCTTCACGAGCTTGCGCGAGCTGTCTCCCGCCACGCTCGCGTACTTCACCGAGGTCGACCACTCAGACCGCGAGGCGATCATCGCGATTGAGCCGACCTCAGGCCAGGCGCTCGGTGTCGCACGATACGTCCGGTTGAGCGAGGACCCGGAGGCGGCCGAGGTCGCCGTCGCGGTGGTCGATGACTGGCACGGACGCGGGCTCGCCGCGGCGCTGCTGGCGGAGCTGGGTCGTCGCGCGCGGCTCGAGGGCGTCCGTCGTCTTACGGCGCTCGTCCAGGCCGACAACCGCGCGTCGGTCACGGTGCTCGAAGGGATCGGCGACAGCGTGCTCCGGCTCGTAGGTACCAACTTCGAGCTCGTCATCGAGCTGGGACCGGGCAGGGTTCGTTCATGACAGTGGGTCATGAACCTGAACGCGTACACGGCCTCTCTTCGATTCAGAACCCCGAATCGCGGCCTCAGTATTCAGCGAGCAGCCTGTGGTCTTTGAGCCCCCGTCCGTGGCCTCGGAGACGTATTCGGCGATCGCTCGGTCTCTCGGGGGTGCCTGACGATTCGCCTCCACACGTCCGTCGGCATCCGCCACGAGACCGGGAGGGTGGGTACGACGAGTAACGACCCCTTGCGCGTCGAGGCGTCATCCGGATGCAATCGCGCGCATGGCGAAGGCCCTGCACCAGCTCAGCCCCCGCCACCACCAGGCCGTCGCGCTCAGGCTCGCGGGCGAGTCTCCTCGATCAATAGCTGATTCGCTGGGCGTGGAGCGGCGGACTGTCTATCTTTGGTTCAGCGATCCGCTGGTCAAGCAGGAGGTGGAGCGCAGGGTCCGCGATGTCGCGACCTTGATCTCCGAGCGGCTGGCTGACCACACGCTCAGCGCAACCGATCGGCTGGTGGAGATCGTCGACCTGCCGCTCGACACGGAGTCGCTGACCGTGCCTCAGACGCTCGAGGTGATCCGGGAGATCCTTGACCGCAGCGCCGTCCTGACCGGCTTCATCGCTCGCCCTGGGAAACCGACCAGGTCGCCGTTCAGCGGGGCGGCCATGTAGGCCCGGGCCGGTGGCGCCGGCGACCAAGCGCTGTCCTCTGCCGAACAGACCGTAGGGCCTTCCAATCAACGGGCACACCAAGCGCGGGAAGGGGCGGGTAAATCAGGCACACGCACTGAGCGGAGCAGACCGCCACGTGAGGAGCCGAATGGGACGGCCGCCAGCAGCACCGTAGAGGCGCCAGGTCGGGGATCACGCGAGGGGGGCGGAGAAGGGAGACACGTCAGCGCATAGAGCAGTCGGTATGGGCCACCTCACGGTCCAGTCCCCAGGGCGAAGGGGCAGGCAGCAAAGTGTCCGAATGGCCACCAGGAGGTGCGGCGAGGTGTCTCACAAGACCAGAGCCCGGAAGCGCCAGATCCGCAAGCATCAGAAGCAGGAGCGTGCTGCCGACAAGAGGATCGATCGGTTCCTCCGGGGCTCCGTGATCCTCCGGCTGTTGGGCTGACGGGCGGAGAGAGCGACGTGCCGACGGGGGCGCCGTCGACCGCCGGTCGGGGGTGAGTACGGTCGAGCCCGCGGAGAGCCGCGGTGGTACCAGCGTGGTACCAACTGTGCGACCAGATACGTGCGCAGAGTCCTGCGGGCGGGACGCATGGGACGCATGGGAAGCAGCTGGACATTCTGGTCCGGTTCGAGTCCGGGTCTCGCCATCATCTCCGCCGCCACGCGATCGGGGTTCTTCGTTGTCGAACGTCCTGCGGGGTACCGGCGGTGGCACCAGATCGCACAGACACGGGCAAAGGCCAGCTTGACGTCCCGCTCGGGACTGCACCCGGAACATCCGCTGCGGACCGGGGAAACGCTCCAGCCGTGATCGTTGGGGTCGTCGGTGCGGCCCGGGCTGGGCGATCCAGAATGGTCGGCTGACGACAGGGTGGCCCGCGTCAGGTAGGAACTCGGGGGATTGGCTCGCCGGGCGGTGGGTGGCCGAAGTTCGGGTCGAACGGCTGCCGGTTCGAGGGGCAGACGGTCCCGCGTCGCGGGGTGTCGAGGTGGACGAGGTGGACGAGGTAGGCGCTGATCGCGTGTTCGACGCAGGTGCTCGGGTCCACGGGGCTGGTGTGGCCGTATCCGTCGTGGGTGAGCAGGACCGCGTTGTCGAGCAGTGTGGCGACGCGGCGGGCGTTGGCGAAGGACGTGGCGGGGTCCCAGCCGGCCGATGACGGACGGCCACGCCTGCGGGCCTTGCCGGGCCGGGGTGTCGGCGCAGTGGACGGCCTGCGAGGGCACCAGCGCCGAGCGCAGGCACTCGCTGTCGCACGCTCGCGCCGGGGTCGCGAGGGCCGATCCATCGCCGACCGCGGCCGCGTCGAGGTTGGCGGCAAGCGCCGGCCACCCGCCCGGGCCGTTGATCGCCCCGTAGAGGCCGAACAGGGCATCGGCGTAGGTCAACTCGCCGGCGGGCTTCGCGGTGGGGGCCGGGATCGGCCCCCGCTGCAGCCGGCGGAGTAGGCCGTTCACTGGCGCGGCGGGCGAGGCGCCGTGGCCAGCGAGCCTGCAGCGGACCGGACCGGCGCGTTCGCATACCGACAGGAACTTGGCGAACGCCAGGTCGGTGGAGGAGACGCCGTTGGCAACCCGCGCCTCCATCGACGCCACCGTGGCGACTGGGTCGAGCACGCCGTCGAGCGCCCTCGCGCACACCCGCCCCGGGAACAGGTTGGCGTAGGTCTGTCCGAGGAAGGTCCCGTAGGACCAGCCGTAGTAGGTGAGCTGCCGGTCGCCGACGAGCTGGCGCAGACGGTCGCGATCGCGGGCCGTGTCGGCAGTGGAGATGTGCGCGAGCAGCGGGCCGCTCAGCTGGCGGCATCGCCGCGCGTAGGCGACCGTCTTGGCCAGGTAGGCCAGCGACTGGGCTCCGCGTGGTGGTCGGGAACGGCTCAGGGCCCCAGAACTTCGCCAGCAGCGCGTCGCTTCTGAAGCAGCGCACGGGCGTGCTGGCATTCGTGCCTCGCGGATCCCAGCTGACGATGTCGAAACGGCCCCCCGCGACGCGGTCCGGCTGCGCTCCCTCCTGAGGGTCGCTCACGATGCCCACGCCCGAGACCCCGGGGCCGCCCGGGTTGAAGAACAGCGACCCGATCCGCCGCCCGCGCCGGCTGGCGAGGCGGCGAATGACCTTCAGCGAGATCGTCGCGCCGCGGCCGCGACCAGTCCAACGGCACCCGCACCTGCGCGCGCTGCCAGCCGCGCACCAGGCGCCGCGCCCGGACAGGCCGTCCAGGCGATCCGCATCGTGACCGCCGATCTGGGGGACGGTCCCGGCGAGGCCATGGCCGCCGGGGTGAGCGTCGCCCCGCAGGTCCCGACGACCAACAGCGCCACGAGCACCGCCCGGCAGGTCGAGCCGACGGATCCGAACGGCGTGACGAGCAGGAAAACGCGGGCCTCCCAGGAACCCGACCCAGGCGGGCAGCGCCCGCCATGAGACCGGCAACCATACCCCGCCATCCCGCCCCTTGCGCCGCCGACACGGCGGTCTCGTTCGTGCCCGGGGACGGACTGCCAGTAGCGAGACCCTGACTCCAACCGTGACCCGGCACCACCGCCCAGCACCCGACGGGGCCGTCGGCCCCGGGCCGGCATCCAAAGCCAGACAAGCGGAGGGGCCCCGGCGCAACCGGGCGCTCGTGCATATCGGATCTGCAGCCGCGGGGGACCAGACCCAGCAGTTGACGAGCCAGCGCTGCTCGCTCGCCGTCACGCGCGCCCGCCCACAGACCGCCACCGGCCCCTGTTAGGTTGTCAGCCGTGCTTGAGAACGCACTGCGACGCACTGCGACGCGACGCGTGGCAGTGGCGGGGTGTGCTTGGTGGTCGGACTTCTCGCCGCGGCGCGGGCGGGTGCCCAGCCGACGGCGCTCCACGTAGAGGCTCCGGGCGCGCTCCAGTATGTCCATGGCAGCGACGGACGCGAGCACCTCGAGTACGACCTGATCATCACGAATGTGTTCACGGCCGAGGCGACGCTCACGTCGCTCGAGGTGCGCGGCGACGGGAGGCGATTGCTGGTGCTCAGGGGCGCTGCGCTCGCGGCCGTCACCCTCCCGCCCTTCGGCTCGGCCCCGACGGCGCGCATCGCGCCGGCGTCGACGGTCGTGACGCTCGTCGACATCGCGATGCCGGCCTCCGCCGGGCGGGCGGTGCCCCTGCACGTGACGAATCGGATCAGTACGCGATCCCGCCGGACGCTCCAGCGCGGTCGCTGGTCGGAAGCACGACCGTCACGGCACCACTGCTCCGCACCGACCGGCGCGCGCCCGTCGTGATCGCGCCGCCGTTACGGGGTTCCGGATGGGTCAATCTCAACGGGTGCTGCAGCGAGCCCGCCGCTCCCCATCGCAACGTCGTCCTGTCGCAGAACGGGACCTACGTCACGCCCGAGATCTTCGCGATCGACTGGGTCGTCGACGGTCGGCTGTACACCGGCGATGGCACTCCAGAACAGCGACTGGCCGGCCTACGGCGCCCCGCTCTACGCCGTGGCGGATGGCACCGTGGTGTCGACGGTCACCAACCTGCCAGACATCCCACCGCGCGCCGCTCCAAACCTCAGCGGACCCCAGGACCACGGGGGCAACAGCGTCTCAATCAAGATCGGCCCCGACCGGTACGCGGTCTATGTGCACCTGCAGGCCGGTTCGGTCCGCGTCAGGCGCGGGCAGCGCGTCCGGACCGGGCAGATCATCGGCCGGCTCGGGAACAGCGGGAACACGACCGCGCCCCACCTGCACTTCGGGATCCAGGAACGACCCAACCCCCTGTCGAAGAGCGAGCCATTCGAGATCAACCGCTACACGGTGGAAGGGACCGTCGATCTGTCGACCTCGGTCCCACCGCAGATCACCGTCACCGGCCCACCCCACCGGGAGCGCCGATCACTCCCGCTGATCGGTTCGGTCATCAGCCTGTCTGGGCGCTGAGGAGGCACCGACAGGCTCGTGAGCCTTGGTCGCCATGGGCCTGCAAGCCTCCGGCTTGGGTCGGGGGGCGAGGGCAGGACTCGCCCTCGCACCAACGGCCACACCCACACCGGTTCGTGGCCCTAGCCCTAGCCGCCGTCTTGTTGACCGCCTTGGGTCTGGTCGGCGTTCGTGTCGCGCTGCAGTGCTCTGAGGCGCGGAAGCGGACTTGGAGGTCGCCGTAAGGGGTCTGCCGGTCTCGAACATTGTCGGCGAGCTTGCCCATCACCGCGTGATGGTCGCGTTCCAGAGAGATCCTGAAATCGGGCGCTTCTGGGCGGCGGGCCCGGCGGCGCTGGTCGGTCTCAAAGAGGCGGCCTTCGGCCGCACATGGTTCTCGGGCGAATCGGTGGACCGCGACTTCAGCGATGTGGCCTCGCTGCTGGATCGCCTCGGCGACGAGATCGCCGTCGAGGTCAGCGTCGCGCCCGTAACGCGCGCCCGGGTGGTCAGAGCCGCGGAGCGCCTGCTGGGCGACGAGGCGGCACTGAACGCGGCAACACGTGAGCTCGTCGCGAGCGGGCAACAGCCAGACCAACCGACGGCAGAAGCAGAGCAAGCCCCGGAAATCTGGTGGCTTTCACATGGAGGATTGAGGGCGGGACACCAGCAATAATTCCTAGTCGCGCTACACGGTCCTGCGGTCAGCCGTCAGGCGCCAAGGGCCGACGCGTCGCCGTCGAGATGTGGAGGTACGCGTCAAGATCGACGCTCGAGTCGCCAGCGGAACGCGTCTTGGCACGCCGCTCACCTGTGGCTGCCGAAATGAGCAAGCTCGGGACGAGCGGCGACCGGTCAGCCGTGCGCTTTGATGCGCTTGGCGAGCCAGGTGGCGGCGCTGGCCAGCACGGACTTGTAGCTCCAGCCGTGCTGTGTCTTGACCGCGTAGCTGGTGTGAACGCTCGCGGCGTGGCTGAACGACCGCAGCCGGCTGAGGTTGAAGTCGCATACGAGGTCGCCGGCGTCGCAGATATTGGCGGTGCTGGCGGGATGTGGCACGTCGCGCGCCGGTACTCCGTGGAGGTAGACGCGGATGCCCTCGGCTCGCGCGGCTGAGGTGCCGAACTCGACCGCGTGGGTGTAGGGCACCCGGTCCCCGTCGGCAAGCAGCAGCGTACCAACGATCCGGCGGCGAACGTTGCTGGGCGCACGGAGCTCCGCTTCATGGATAACGATCGCGCCCTGCGAGTACCCCGCCAGCACGAGCTTGCTGTTTGGACAGGTGGCGACGGAGTCGTTGGCCAGGGAGACGGCGTCGCTGATCCCAGTGTTGATGCTGTGGATGTACTTCTCGACGTTGTCGTGGACGTAGTCGTAGACGGCCAGCGGCGGAGCTATGAGCAACAGCGCGATCTCGGCACCTGAGGGCTTCAGGTCGTTCACCGAGTCAGCCGGATATGGGTCGGGAATGGCCTCGGTCGTGCGCCTCGGTGGCGTCTTCGCGAGGATGCCCGACATATATTGAACCGCCGCTCCGAGCCCGCCGAAGCCGGCGAACGACTCACCCGAGCCGCGGGCCCCGATCAGGGTGAGGTCCGGACAACTCGGCGGGGGCGGTGGGAGCAGCCGCGGCGACGACGCGGACGACAGCGCCGGAAGCGACAGAGTGAGCAGGAGAACCGCGACCGCGAGCGCCCGACCACCCCGGCGCCGGCGGCGGCCCCACGCCGGCCTCGATCGCCTCCGAGACCGCGGGACTCTCGAGCGTTCAGTTCACCATCTCCTCGTTACCCACCATGCGCTGACAGCCGAGACTGTATCGCGCGGCCCGTCTCAAGCGATGACAGTCTGTCTCGACCGTGACCTCGGTCAGCGTCACGGTTCTGCAGTCCGTGGCCCAAGCCAAGTCGAACAACGAGATCGCCGAGCGGCTTGCTGCCAGTCGATGTGGGCGTAGACACCGAGACGCGGAGCGCATACGTCCCCAGCGGGCCGAGTCCAGCGCCGCTCCCGGTGGCGGCGGGCTTTGCCTCTAGCCGGCAACCGCCCGCAAGGTCGAGCCGGTGAAAAACGACGACCCCGGCGCCTCTGATCAGCGCTGGCGAGCGGTGCCATCCGGCGGAAAGCACAACTCGGCGGCGGGATGATCGTCTCCAGGCAGCGGTCATAGAGCTCGACCCTCGCCGGACGCTCGCAATGCCTATTGGTCCCGATCGCGAGCTGGGTTTGGCGAGGGGCAGGGAAGCCGCAGCGTACAGGTCTCGCCGAGCGCTCGGATCCGGACCCCGGCTTATCCGTTAGGTTCTTCCATCCAAGCGTTTGGCGAAGTCATTGAGCTCGGCTGGCGGCGCGCCTGGTGACATCGCACTGCAGGCGTCAGGGCCGGCGGCCCGTTACGCCCGCTCCTGAATGTGATGAACGAGGGCGGGGCCGTCCGAGGGTTGTAGCTCGCTGACGGCGGTCGGTCCTCCGTGTCGAGCAACGTGGGTCAGGCGCGCGCGGTGGCAGCCGCGCGGCCGGGCTAGACGACCGGGACGGTCTGTATGGGCTGACGCGGCGGGTGGCGGTGTGTGACGTGCCGGTGCGCGGGGTGGTTGAGTCGATGAATGGCGCGCGGTTCGTCGATGACGGGCTGGTCGGGTATGGGTGGGAGGTGTTGGTCGCCGATGCGCAGCGGGTCAAGGGGCTGGCGCCGTTGGCGTGCAAGACCGACAGGGTCGACGCGCGGGTCGTGGCGGAGCTGTCGTTTCGTGATCTGGTGCCGGCGATCTGGCTGCCCTCGCCGGAGCTGCGGGGGGAGCGGGAGCGCTCGCGGTGGCGGCGGCACCTGGTCTGAGCACCGCGCGACGCTGAAGAACCGGGTGCACTCGTCGTTGATCGCGTTCGTCCACAGGTCCCGATGGCGGACCTGTTCGGCGTCGCCGGGCGCTGGGGGTTGACGGAGGACCGCGATCGCCGCTGTCTTCGCACCCGCTGTATCGGGAGCGCCACCAGCGCACCAAGCGCCGCCCGGGCCGCCGGCGCGGCGCGAAGGTCCCGCAGATCGAGCTCGCCAGAAAGCTGACCGAGGCGATCTGGCACATGCTGGCCCGCAACCAACCCCTTTCGCCCTTCGCTCTCCGGCAGGGCGCCATGATCGCCCTGACTGCCTGACAGCCCATTCTTGAGATGCGCCACCGCAGCGAGCCCCAGGGACACCTGCTTCTCGAAGTTGATGAAGCGAAACAGCGAGGAGCACCACCCCACACGATCAACCAGCGCAGCCACCAAGACAACGGGCTGCCGAGCCGGGCGCCAGGACTCTCCAATCATCCCCCGAGAGACTTGACACCGGGCCCTCGTTCACCAGAGGGCGAAAGCAGACGTCGCCTTGCGTCTGGTCGGCCGCGCCTCGGCAGGCGGTCCCTGGGGGTAGCTCAGGTCCGGCTGTTTACCGTCGGCGCAGGCTCAGGGCTGGTTTGCGCCGGCCTTGTCGTCGGGATATGACGCTGCCGCTGTTGCACCGTCGCCGTCTGCGGCCGCGAGCGCGTGCGGTGTGCGCTCGTTCAGCAGCGTCTTGAACGCCGAATGCACGACGGCGAGGCGCAGCCGACGCGGACCGCCCATGAGCTTGAACGCGAGGCGCAGGTGCGGCTTGTCGACTACGACGACCGGTTGCGACGCCCCGGCGGCGCGGACGATCGCGCGCGCGACGAACTCAGGTGTCATCGCCTTCTCGTAGGACTCGCCGCCGGTCGGCCCCCAGGCATGCTCTTCGGCGAGCTGATCGGTGCGAACGTCGCCGGGACACGCAGCGCAGACTCGCACGCCGGTCCCCGCGAGCTCGTGATGGAGCACCTCCGTCAGGCCGACGACCGCCCACTTGCTCGTGCAGTACGAGGCGTACGTAGGGCCGCCGATCAAGCCTAGCTCGGAGGAGACGAACACGATGCTGCCGTGCCCCCGCTTGCGCATCCCCGGAAGCACTTGCTGGCTGAGCCACAGTCCCGCGCCGACGTGTAGGCGATAGGTGCGCTCGAAATCCTCAATGGTCACGTCCTCGACAAAGTCGCGCCGCAGCACTCCTGCACAGCTCACGAGCACCTCGACCGGTCCCAATGCGGCCTCGACTTCGGATACGGCGCGCCCGCACTCAGCGGGCTTGGTGAGGTCAACGGCAACGACGTGGGTCGGACCTGGAACCGAGCTCGCCGCCTGCACAAGTAGATCACGGTTGCTCGCTACCAATCCGACTTTGGCACCCAGCTCGGCGAAACGCTGCGCCACGGCTAGCCCGATGCCCCGGGAGGCGCCCGTGACAAGCACAGTCTGTCCTGAGTACGAGGTCATACTGCAGGTACCTCGTTCGTTCTCAGAAGTTTCGCGGCGACAGCCGGACGGGTATCAGGTCGGCTCACCCGGCAGCCTCTTCGACGACACCGGCTGTGGACGAATGTGAGCGCAAATGCACTGCGGGTAGCACCAACATCAGCAGCGCCGTCACGGCCGGCGGGCGTTGGTGCATCTCGCGCGAAGCGACAGGGTGGCAGGCTCTCCGTCGCACCGACGGTCGGCCGAAGCGGGCTCTCGCTCGCCTGCGCAAGCGTGGCTCGCGATCCGCGCACTCGCTTGGCTGACAGGACGGCAGTCGTACCATTCGCCGTATACCCGACGAGTCCCGGATCGGAGGCACCAGAATACTGGCCTGAGTCGCAACGTTCAACGACCACGGACAGTCTAGACGACGCTGGCCGTCAAGCGGCTGCGAGACACCGTCATGGCGGAGCCGGGGGTTCGCGCTGGCTACCACATGCACAGCCCGAAATCCGGCAAGGCCCTTTCGGTAATCGTCTTTCAGAATCAGGACGCGATCAAGGCCGTAGGCGAAGCCCTCCGCCAGCGCCCGGAGGATCAACATGTCGGCATCGATCCGGACGACATCGAGTTCTACGAAGTGTTTGAGGTCTATCCGCGACGGTCCGAGCCGCGCGCCACGAATGGTCGGTCTCGGCTGCTCGCGTGGATCCGATCACGCCCAACGTACGAACATCGCTGCCGCATCTGGCGCACCCCAGCAGCGACGCGGCGATGCCTGGCATCCTGCCGGCCACCGCTCGAGTGGCCGCCGCGCACGCTGCTCGTTCGGTGGCCAAATGAAGCGCCGTGCGACCGCCGGCGTCGACTACTCCGGCTGGGCGAATCCGATAGGGCGCTGCGGCTCAGAACCACCGCATCGGGACGATTGCGATGTCGCCCATGTGGTGGGTTGAGTTTTCATCCATGAAGGGGCGGGTGATGTCAAGGGGCGGGTTGGCCGTGTTCGCCGTCGGGTGCTGGCTGGTGGCGGCACAGAGCCCGAGTGCGGAGAGCGTGTCGATCCCGCGTAGGCACCGCAGCCGGCCGACCGTGTGCGCGCGCGGCGCGCTCCCAGCGAGCTTCGCGAGGTCGGCCTCGACTTGATCGCCGGCGGGCGATCAGCACGTCGTGGGCGTGCAGATAGTCGGCCAGCATCGCCCGCGAGCCTGGTCGGCGACCGCGGCGAGGCCAGCCACGCGCGGTGCTTGCGTGACCACGTCTCACCGGGCCACTCCCAGTAGATCTCGCGGCGCAACAGGAACTTTCCCAGCCGGTGCCGGGCGCGCATCAGATCCACGCGGATGTCCTCCCGGCAGCGCACCAGGTCGCGCAGCTGCTCGCGCTCGATCGACGGGATCGTGACCAGCGTCAACTCCCCTGCCGCCAACAACCTGGCCAGGGGGATCGCGTCGCGCTTGTCGGTCTTGACCCGATCCGCCGGCGGACGCTCGGTGTTGCTCGGCGCGCACACCACAAGCTCGATCCCCTCATCCCGCGCACGCCGCGCGGCGCGTAACCGGTCGGGCTCGCCTCGTACACCGTCTCCGCCGCAGATCACACCGAGTCGTGCGGGGACGGCGTCACCAGCACCAGGCTCTGCCCAGGTCGCAACTGGTAGGAAAAGGGAGTGACTGCCACAAAATCCATTCGGAACTCGGGCGACACGTCCACCAGCGGCTGGCCGGACTGGACGTATGCCCGCAGGTCGCTGACCTCTACGTATTGGTCGCGCCAGAAGTCAGTGTTGAAGAACAAGAGGGCCTCTTGGCCTGCCGTAGCCGAGCCCCTCCACATGATCAAGACTGCCGGGTTTGGGGAGGGCAACAGGAGCAGCGAACACTCCTCGGAGAAGACAGGGTGGTCCACCTTGAGCTGGTTGACCGCAGTGATGAACTCGCGAAGGTCGATCGAGGTTGTCTCCCAGTCCTCCGGGCGGGTGCTGACGACATGCAGCGAGCGACGAAACCCGAACTCGAAGCCGACCGGCATCAAACATCCAGTGGAGAATGTGGCGGTAAACAGGTACCACAGCTTCAACGCATTCGGGTTCCCGTTCATCTCCTCGGCCAGGCGCGGCGTGTCGTGGCTCTCCGGAAACCCGATCGAGGGCACCAGGTCACCGATCAACTTGCGCTGTTCGAGGAGCCAGTGGCTCCGGAAATCCCACCATTTCGAGCTGTTGAACACGAAGTCGAAACCGGCGGCCGCCGTCGCGGCCGTCTCCCACGGCGTACAGCCGAGCGTCTCGGCCACGAACACCGTGTCGGGCCGATCGTTCTTAGTGTCGGCGATCAGCCGCCGCCATAGCTCCGCTGGCACCTGGTAGGCAGCGTCGCAACGGAAGCCTTCGAAGCCAAGACCGAGGAGGTGGCGGACAACGCCATGACAGTACTGGTAGAGCCCGTCAGGGTCGCTCGTGCCTTGATGGTCGAACTGGGCGAGATCGAACCAGACCACAGTCTCACCATCCTGCTGACAGGACGGATGCATGAGCGTGCCGTCGGAATCGAAGGCAATCCAGTCGGGATGATTCGTCACCAACTCGGAGTCGGCCGCACAGTGGTCGATCACCAGATCGGCCATCGGCCGCATCCCGCGATCCCGGGCCACGCCGATGACCGATCTCAGCTGGTCCTGCCCAGAGCGAGGATCCGTTGGCTCGATCAGCGCCGGGTTGAGCTCGAAGTAGTCAGCGATGGCGTAGATGCTCCCCGATGCTCCTGGCCGCTGAACCGGGTTAACGAACAGCCAATCGAAACCCATCGCGGCGGCCCGCTCGACGTGGGGCACCCACCCCGGGAAGCGCCCAGCGAGAAGAGGAAACAAGTTGTACACGATCATCCACTACCTCCGAGCGCAACCATCCTCGAGCAGAGTGGCGATGCTAGCCAGTTGCCGAGCCTCCTACCATCGCCGATCTCGCGGACGCCCCGCGGCCAGGGTCGACCCGCCTGTCTGCCGAAGCAAGGGCGAAGAAGTGTCGCAGAGCTGCGCCGGGTGCGTGCGTTAGGGTCGCCGATGCACAACCGCGGGGGTGAGAGCCCTGAATCCAGGGTGCTGGGGCATTCGGTCAATGGAGGCGAGCAGGTGTTGATGCATGACCCTTAGAGCTGACGACTCCCGTCGCCGCAGGCTGAGGTCGAGAGCGCAAGCGCCGGTCCGCCGATCCAGTCTGCGGGTCTTCGTCCAACCGAACCGGGGCGGCGCTGGTCGGGTGGCCGGGGCATTGCGGCCCCCGGGCAACCCGATCCCCGGGGCCGGTCTGTAGGGCTTCGACGGGGAGCCGTGCGACGAGCCGCCCCATGCCGCTGCGTGTCCCTCAAGGGGAGGGGCCGGTCGCAAGTCGCACAATGCAGCTCGCGTGGTCGCGACGTCCGGTCGCTCGCAGCGCGGGGACAAGGCTAGCAAGCTGCTGTCGGTCGGAGCCGATCGCTTTGAGGCTGATCGCGCGAGTGAAACTCCGTTTGCCGCATTGCGTCCGGCAGCGATAGGCTCGTGTTCATGATGCCCAACCCGACGTGGGCGCAACCGTATTGGCCCTGTGCTCGGGTCCGTGTCAGTAGCCGCAACGTAGCGTCGGCTAATGTTCGCGGGGCGCACGATGGCTTTAGCCGAGGTGGCTCGAGGTTCAGTCCAAGGCGATCCGCTGAGGCCCGCCACCGCGCACGTCGCTGGTCTGGAACACCGCATCGCCCTTCGTTCGGTTCACGGAAGAACCGGTGGCTCGAACAGGCGACGGTGCCGAGCGCTGTCGCTCGGCCTGAGGAGATCTCTCCCTCCGGTGGTCTGAGCAGGTACTCGAGTCGGTCAAGATCGCGCAGCAAGCCGCGATCGAAGCGGTGCGCAAGTTCGCTTGGTCAGTGCTCGGATCGCGCCCAGCAGCGTGCGCAGCTCGCGATACGAGGTGCTGAGCGGGAACCGCGTCCGGCGCGAGTTCGCATATTGCGCGATCGCGCGATGCACGTAGCTCGCTGGCGCGCGCGCGATGCCCGCAGGTCGCTGGCGTGCGCGATGCCCGCAGGTCGGTGGCGTGCGCGATGCCCGCAGGTGTATGGACGGCAGCGGGGGACGATCGTGCCCGGTGAGGTTCTGCTGTGTTCGTGGTGATGGTGGCCTCGGAGTGCGCGCCGGTCGCGCAGGCCGGCGGGCTGGGGGAGGTGGTGTTCGGGCTTACTCGTGAGCTGGAGATGCGGGGCCATGCTGTGGAGATCATCCTGCCGAAGTACGACTGCATGCGGTATGACCGCATCTCCGATCTGACCGTGACGTACGAGGATCTTTGGGTCCCTTGGTATAGCGGAGCGATTCACTGTTCGGTGTGGTTTGGGTTTGTGGAGGGTCGCAAGTGCTTCTTCATAGAGCCCCATTCGCAGGATCGGTTCTTCGAGCGTGGGCACCTGTACGGCTCGGCGGACGATGTGTTTCGCTTCGCTTTCTTGTCCAAAGCGGCGTTGGAGTTCATGCTGCGGTCCAATAAGCGGCCTGAAGTGATTCATTGTCATGATTGGCAGACGGCGCTGGTCCCCGTGCTGCTGTACGAGATGTACCGGGACCTCGGCATGGGTGATCAGCGCGTTTGTTACACGATTCACAACTTTGGTCATCAGGGGATCGCGGACGAGGCGGTGTTGTGGGCCACCGGCCTTACCCGGCCGCATCACTTCTACGACTATGACCGCTTGCGGGATGAGTTCGATCACTTCGCATTGAACCTGATGAAGGGCGGCGTCGTGTACTCCAATTTTGTGACGACGGTCTCTCCCCAGCACGCTTGGGAGGCCCAGTACACCGATCAGGGTCAGGGGCTCGGCCACACCCTGCACCTGCATGGCAACAAGTTCGGTGGCGTGCTCAACGGCGTCGACTACGACCTGTGGAACCCCGAGATCGATCCGTTCATCCCGGCGCGATACGGCAGCGAGTGGATCGACGGTAAGTACGTCAACAAGCAGGCGCTGCGGGAGCGTTTCCTGCTGGCCGACGGCTTCAAGCCGGTGGTGGCGTCGATCGGGCGATTGGACCGTCAGAAGGGCGTGGATCTGATCCGTCATGCGCTGTTCTACGCGCTGGCCGAGGGTGCGCAGTTCGTGCTGCTGGGAACCGCCCCCGACCCGTCGATCGGCGCGGAGTTCTGGCGTCTCAAGCACGAGCTCAACGACAATCCGGATTGCCATCTGGAGCTCACGTTCAGCGTCGAGCTGGCGCACTTGATCTACGCGGGGGCCGACTTGTTGGTGATGCCGAGCGTGTTCGAGCCGTGCGGGCTGACGCAGCTGATCGCGCTCAAGTACGGGACGGTGCCGGTCGTGCGCGCGATCGGCGGGCTGGTCGATACCGTGTTTGACCGCGATCACTCGCACGGCTGGGAGCGCAACGGCTTCGCCTTTCACCACGCCGACCCGCCGGCGCTGGAATCGGCCATGGCCCGCGCGATCGGCCTCTGGTACGCCTATCCTGCGGAGTTCCGCGAGCTGCAGCTGCACGGGATGCGGGCCGATCACTCGTGGGCGCGGCCGGGCCAGGATTACCTGAACATCTACGAACACATCCGGCACAGATGAGCGAACAAAGGGGGACGGTGGTATGGATCAGCTTGCCGAGTACGTCGATGGATTGCCGAACATCTGCGGTTCTGAGAGCCTGATCGAAGAGGCGATACGCAGCCGCGGCCAGGCGCCTGTGTTCTGGCGTGACGATGCCGGCGATCCGTTCGCAGGCGTCGACAGCGCTTGCGCGATCGCGCTGCATATGCACCAGCCGCTGATTCCCGCCGGCGGCGATGATCTGCGCTCGGCCCGCCTGATCAGCAACCTGCAGTACATGGAGCAGCACCCTGAGATCGGCGATAACCATAACGCGCCGGTGTTTAGGTGGTGCTATCGACGGATGGGGGAGCTCATCCCGCAGCTGATCGGCGAGGGCCTGCAGCCGCGGGTGATGCTCGAGTACTCAGGCACGCTGCTGCACGGTCTGCGGCTGATGGGCGCCGACGATGTGCTGGACGCGCTGGAGTCGATCACCTGCGACCCGAAGTATCGCTGGGCGGTGGAGTGGCTGGGCTGCCCATGGGGACACTCCGTCGCTCCGTCGACGCCGGTTCAGGACTTTCGGCTGCACGTGCGAGCATGGCAGCACCACTTCGCCGCGCTGTTCGGGTTGGAGGCACTCGGTCGCGTGCGCGGCTTCTCTCCCTCTGAGATGGCGCTGCCGAACCATCCCGACGTCGCCTACGACTTTGTGCGCACGCTGCTGGACTGCGGATACCGCTGGGTGCTCGTGCAGGAGCACACGGTTGAGCAGCCGGACGGCGTGGGCGTGGAGCGCAAGCATCTGCCCCACCGGCTGGTCTGCACGAGCTCGACCGGTGAGACGGCGAGTATCGTCGCGATCATCAAGACGCAGGGAAGCGACACGAAGCTGGTCGCACAGATGCAGCCCTACTACGAGGCGCTCACCCTCGGCCGCTGGGAGCTGGGGGGTCGCATGGTGCCGCCGCTGGTGACTCAGATCGCCGATGGGGAGAACGGCGGGGTGATGATGAACGAGTTCCCGTCCAAGTACGTCGAGGTCGTCCGCGAGTCCTCGGGATCGGCCACCGCGATGCTCACCGGGACCGAGTATCTCGAGCGCCTGTTCGCAAGCGGCGTGAGTGAGGCCGAGCTGCCGGTGCTGCAGCCGCTTTTCCAGCACCGTATCTGGGACCGAATGGAACCGGGGGACGGCTCGGAGCGGCTTGCGGGGGTGATCGCGGATCTTGGTCGTGAGGATGATCGCTTTCATATGGACGGGGGTAGTTGGACGAATGACATCTCCTGGGTGAGCGGTTACGACGATGTGCTGATCCCGATGGAGCGCGCGAGCTCGCAGTTCCATCGGCTTGTGCTCGCTCGCGACATTTCAAGCTCTGATCCGAGCTACCGCAGTGCGCTCTTGCATCTGCTGGCCAGTGAGACCAGTTGCTACCGCTATTGGGGCGAGGGTATCTGGACAGCGTATGGGGCCGAGCTGGCCCGCCGCACGATGGAGATCGTTACGCGCGATCTCTGAACGTTCGCGAGAGGGACCAATGGCAGATATCGATTTCGCGCTCGTCCTTAACCTTCATCAGCCGCCTGGCAATCTCGAGCAGTTGCTCGATGCGCAGGAGTGGCAGGCCAGGGAGATCCTGTGGGCGATGGATCGTATTCCGCGCTCGCTGTGGCGGTATGAGGATGTCGGCCGCGTCCACCTGTCGCTGTCGGGGAGTCTGCTGGAGACGCTCGCCAATCCTGATTTCCAGCGTCGTGTCTACGGGGTCGTCGATTGTGGGTCGCTGTTGTGGTATCTGCAGAACACTCGCGTCATCGAGGTGCTCGGTACCGGCTATTACCATCCCGTTTTGCCGCTGATCCGTCCGGCCGACAGGGAGGAGCAGCTGCATCGTTGGCGAGCGATCGCCGGCTATCTCTTTTGCCGTGATGACTTCCCCGGGTTCTGGCCGCCGGAGCTGGGTTTCTCGATGGACCTGGTTCCTGCCCTGTGCCGTCACCGCTACCGCTATGTGATTGTCGACAGCGAGCACGTTTCTGCGCTCTCGCCGATGGGTTGGGAGGAGCTGCGCTACCGCCCTCACCTCGCCGAGTTCGGGGGCGAGCAGATCGTGGTCGTGGTCCGCGACCGCGAGCTGTCCAACGCGCAGGAGTCCGGCATGGACGCCGATTGGTTCATCTCAGAGGTGAGGGCCCGCACCCAGTACTGCGACTTCCCCCCGCTGGTCACGACCGCCACCGATGGGGAGAACGGCGGGTGGTTTCGCAACACGACACCCGGCAGTAACTTCTGGAGCGGCTTCCATGACGGGCTGATGGAGACGGGTCCGCGCCGGCCGCGCTGGCGGCATCCGTCCCACGTTCATCTCCGACTACCTCGACCGGCACGGACCGCACGGCTGGGTGACGGTAGGGCCGGGGGCGTGGAACACCGGTTGGCACCACGGCACTGGGTTCGTTCAGTGGACCGGCTCTCTGGCCCAGCAGCAGGCGCTCACGCGCGTTGGACAGCTCAGCGAGGCGGTCGACGCCGCCCGCCGTAACGCCATCGCGATCGGCGCCGGCAACCCAGACCTGTACCGCCACCTCGAGGATGCCCTCGCAATGGTCCTTCGGGCCGAGACGAGCTGCAACTTCTTCTGGGGAGAAGCCTGGGTACAGCGCTGCCACGACGACCTCGACCAGGCCACCCAGCACCTCGACCAAGCCGGAAGGCTGTTCTCCTGACTGCTGACCCCAGCTCCCCGCAGGCGATGCCTCCAGCTCGGGACCACCAGACCAGCAGAGGCGACCACCAGCAAGCCGCCCACGAGCCGGACGCGATCCCGCGTGGGTCGCGCTCACGAGCCGGCTGTCGGCGTGTAGATCTGCTCGAGGTAATCGTGGAGCATCCGCCCAGCGCAGAAGCCGGGAGCGAGCGTGCGCATCGACGCGCGCATGCGGGCAAGCCAGGAGCGCGGGAGCCCGTCCGCGTCACGGTCATAAAAGGCCGGCAGGACCTCTTGTTCGAGCAGGTCGTACAGGGCGCCCAGGCCGAGCCGCGAAGTCGGCGGCCGTGCGACCGAGCTCCGCATCCCCGCGCTCGCGGCACTCATGCCACGTGTCGCACCAGCATCCCGTCACGACGCGCTCCGAATGGCAGGCCTTGAGGCTCAGCGGCCTCGTAGCTCGCCAGCAGGCCGCTACGGTCTCACGCCGACCGATACGCGCCACCCGCACGGCCGCCGTAGTTCTACCGCGAACGGCACAACCCTCGGAGGATCAGCATGACCGAGAAGCCCACCAAGCGCGCCAAGAGGCCCACCGGCTCGCGCACACCGACGGACGAGGCGGCGCACGCCGAGCCACGACGGGATGTCCGGGCGCCTACTTCATTCACCTCAACGAGGGCGAGCGCGAGGCCCGAGTTCCGCAGCTGAGACGGATTGTCGAATCGTTCGGTTTGGAGAATCCCTGCTCAGGGCGATTTCGATAGCTGCGCAAGTCGGAGTTGCCTAAATACACCCTTTTTTGGCTGAAGGTTGGGGCGTGGCCGGGGGTTCGCGTACAGGGGCTAGGTATGTATCTGCGGCGGGCCGAGCGGCGGACGAAGGACTGGTTGGTTGGCTATTTGCAGCTCGCGCACAACGAGTGGGATCCGGTCGCCAAGCAGTCGAAGGTTCGGGTGCTGTTCCGCTTCGGCCGCGAGGACCACCTCGATCGCCAAGCGATCGTCAGGTTGATCGGATCGCTGCAGCGCGCGCTTGAGCTTGATCAGGCGTTCGAGGCGGAGCGGCGAGCGGGCTGCGGTTTGTGGAGTCTCGGCCGGTGGGCGGGGCCTGGGCGCTTGACGGGCGGGGCGAAAGTTTGGAGATCGACGTGACCCTTGGGCGGCTGCCGGAGGGGCGGCAGCCGTCACCCTCGACGACGCAGGCGCCGCGGAGCCGCCGGAGCGTCGAGAGCGCCACTTCCACCGCGCACCCGCCAACTAGCCGATCTTCTCGGGCGAGCGCGCATACCGGGCCTCGGTCGCCCGCAGCACCCGTGGATCCAGCGCACTCAGGATCAACGACACGGCGTCGTTCATCGCTCGCTTCCCTCCACGCGATCAGGCGCGCCAACCAGCGCCACCAGCCCGACCAGCACCTCCAAGCTCACGGCCGCCTCGCTGGCTCCGGGGCGCGGTCGGTCGCGCATGCCTTCGATGAGATCTGGTCCGCAGGGGGCATGGGCATCTCACGGTCGTGGTCGACCATCACACTGGCCGCCTGGTGTGGGCGCACGCCGGCCGGGACCGCAAGACAGTCCTGAAGTTCCTGGATCTGCCGGGCAAAGAGCGCTGCGAGCAGATCAAGCTCGTGTCCTGCGATAACGCCTCGTGGATCACCGGCGCGAGGCGCGCAAGACCGGCGACAAGCAGCTCGCCAAGGATCTCAAGGGCGCGCGGTTCGCGCTCTGGAAGAACCCCGAGAAGCTGACCGACCGCCAGCAGCCGAAGCTCACGCTCATCCACAAGCTCAACGCTTCGATCTACCGCGCCCGCCTCCTCAAGGAGCTACTGCGCCAGATCTACGACGTCCCCCACGATCAAGCGCTCACGCTCCGCGACGGCTGGCTGAATGGGCGAGACGCTGCCGCCTCGAGCCGTTCGGCAAGCTCGCCAAGACGATCACCGCACAGCGCGAAGGAGGAGAAGCCGCGCTGACCAATGGACTGTCGAACGCGCGAGTGGAGCAAGTCAACACGCAGATCCGGCTGATCACCCGCCGCGGCTTCGGCCACCACTCTCCCGACGCAGTGATCGCGCTCGCGATGCTCACACTCGACGGCCTCTGCCCACCGCTACCCGGCCGGTGACACAACCCACGGATCCGTCAGGAGGTTCGAATTTGGTCTACCGGCTACCATGGGGTTCTGTGACGCCTTTGCAGACTGTCGGCTGGCCTCAATACCAATGCGAGGCCGTCAAAACCTTGACCGGCCGGAGGCCGCAAATGGACACGATAACGTTGACGGACCAGTCAGCTGGCCGACGAACCGACATTGTTGAGCCGGACGATGCAAGCGACGCGCCTCTGCCGAGTGCTTACGGCACCGATACGCTCGTTTTGATGGTGCGCGATCCCACATGGGCGCATGCGTATTGGGACATAAGTGTCGCTCGGATCGACGACGCTGTCGGCTCTCTCGGTGGAGGCGAGGCGTTTCTGCGGCTCATTGGAGTTCCGACTGGATACCTCCTCGCCGAGCACGAAGTGTGGGCCGAACATGGCAGCTATGACGTACCGCTTCCTGAGGCCGATCGCTCGTACGCCGCGGAACTTGCGATCCTGCACGATTACCGCAAGGTTGTGCTCGCACGCTCCACCGTGGTCCAAGCGCCTCCGAGCACGTCAAGGCCTGTCGCCGGGCCGGCGTTCGTTAGCCGCCCGGAGCAGCGTCGCGCGCTCGGGCTCGGCCGCACTCTTGAAAGCCGCAGCGGAGAATCCTCCCTACTGCTACCGCTGAACATCGGTGGTGCGTCGATCGCTCAGGGGTCCGAAGCGCGACTCTCGGGGTCCGGCTCGGAGCCTCGCCTCGCCGGACTGGGCTGAGAGTCTCGTCTGTTCAGGACCGAGCGGATGCGGGTCCCATTTTTGCATCGACAGTGCTGGCCGGCCCACGTCCGGTTGCTACAGCGACGGGCGCGCACACAGCGACCTCGGAGCACGCCAGCAGCTACTGCGCTCGTCGCGACCATCGCGCATGACTCTCTGGACTCTGGTCTCAGTTCGAGCCTAGCGTAGACGGCGGTCACGGTGACGGCGATTTGACAAGGGGCCGGACGGCGCTCTTGCTGGAATCGGATGGTGATGACCGCGGCCATCTGGTCATCTTTCTCCACGCCCATCTTCCCTACGTGCGGCATCCCGCACATGAGGACTTTCTGGAGGAAGACTGGCTCTACGAGGCGATCACGGACACGTATATCCCGCTGCTCGCGGTCGCAGAAGGCTGGCTAAGAGATGGTATCCGGGCCCGGGTCACTCTCTCAATATCTCCGACTCTTCTCGAGATGCTCCGTGACGACCTACTTGTCGGGCGTTACGCCAGGCGTCTCGGCAGGCTCCTCGACCTTGCCGAATCCGAAGTCCGGCGGAACGCGAACGATGACCGCTTCCGCTTCACGGCCGAGATGTACCGCGACAGGATCGCAGACGCACTGCACCGGTTCGAGACGCGTTACTCGCGGGATCTCGTCGCGACGTTCAAATCATTGCAGGATGCCGGGATCCTGGAGATCGTGACCTCATGCGCGACCCACGCTTTCCTTCCATGCTTCGATGCCGGGTACGCGCGTGCGCAGATACGTATCGGCGCGAAATGCTATCGCGAGCATTTCGGCCGCAACCCACCCGGTATGTGGCTTCCGGAATGCGGTTTCGTCCCAGGCATCGATGCCTTGCTCGCGGAGGAAGGCATCACCTACTTCTTCGTCGACTCACATGGTGTCGAGTACGCCGACCCGCCGCCGATCTTCGGGACCTACTCGCCGATCGTTTGTCCCAGCGGAGTGTTTGCGTTCCCACGCGACAGCGAATCGTCGGCGCGGGTTTGGAGCGCGGAGTGGGGGTACCCGGGCGACGGCCGCTACCGTGAGTTCTACCGCGACATTGGCCATGACCTTGACCAACCATCAATCGCGCCGTTTCGCTTGGCCGAGGGCAGCCGGCGGGATGTCGGATTAAAAGTACTACCGCGTCACGGGACGCGACGTTCCGCTACACGAGAAGCAGCCCTACGATCGTGGTGCGGCGTTGGAGGCCGCGGGCGAACATGCCAATGATTTCGTATCTGGCCGAGCGACGCAGATACAGTACTGGAGCTCAGTGTTGGAGCGCCCGCCTGTTGTTGCCGCACCTTATGACGCCGAGTTGTTTGGCCACTGGTGGTTCGAGGGACCCGAGTTCCTTGACGTGGTCGTGCGCAGGGTCGCGTGCGACCAAAGGACCTACCGGTTGTCTTCGCCCACCGACGTTATGGACAGCGGGCTCGATTTTCAGGTGGCGATGCCGGCGGCAAGCTCGTGGGGTGCGTACGGCTATGGCAATACGTGGCTGAATGACACCAACGACTGGATATGGCCACACCTACACCGCGCAACCGCAGAGCTGGCGAAGATAGCCCGGGACCACGCGAACGCGAAGGGTCTTGAGCGGCGCGCGCTAGACCAGCTTGGTCGCGAAGTCCTCCTCGCTAGCGCAAGCGATTGGCCCTTCATGATCACGATGGGAACAACCGTCCATTATGCTGAGAGTCGCATCCGCACGCATCTTAACCGGGCCAATCGGCTACTCGCACAGCTACGGGCGCACGCTATCGACGAGGAGTGGCTAACTACGGTCGAGTTGCACGACAATATCTTTCGACACATCGACTACCACGACTTTGCGGGCCTGGCTTAGCGCGCAGGACACCGCCCGGTCACCAGAATACGAGCACACCGCACCTACCGGCACTGGAGATGGGACCGGAGGTTTCGATGAGGTCTGAGCAGCCTCCTGCTCGGAACGAGAAGCCGAGCTGCCGGCGAACGGTTGGCGCGGGAGTCCCGCATTCCGCGGAGTCCGGGAGCCTGCCGGAGACGGCTGCTTGGGCGCGGCCCCGCAAGCGCGGCCATGAATTAGCCACCCGCCGCAATTCTGGCGCCGCTGCAAACGACCCGGACGGCGGCCGCTCTTGCTTTCGCCCTCTGGTGAACGAGGGCCCGGTGTCAAGTCTCTCGGGGGATGGTTGGAGAGTCCTGGCGCCCGGCTCGGCAGCCCGTTGTCTTGGTGGCTGCGCTGGTTGATCGTGTGGGGTGGTGCTCCTCGCTGTTTCGCTTCATCAACTTCGGGGAGCAGATGTCCCTGGGCTCGCTCTGCGGGACCTTCGCGTCGCGCCGGCGGACGGCGCTCGGCATGGGCGTTTCGATGTCAAGAACCTCGCCCGATGACGCGGCGATCGTGATGCGTGCCGTCTGGTCGCACCGACGGCGCGTCGGCTGTGGTGAGCTGGTCGTCGGCTCCCGCCTCTGACTCGGGAAGTGTCCGGCGGTGTCAGTTGTCGGCGAGGAGGTCGCGCAGTTTGCGCCCGAAGGCTTCGGGTTGGCCGGGGTGTCCGAACTCGCCGCCGAGGAAGCCGCCGTGGTGGCTCGGGAACACGGTCGCCTGCTGACCGAGCAGCTCGGCGGTGGCCACCGCCGAGCGTCCGGTGAAGGTGCCCTCGGACTCCTCGCCCACGGCGATGACGACGCGCGTTGGCGCGGCGGTCAGCACGTCGACGTCGGGGCGATAGCTGCTGAGCGCCCACGACCGGTCGGACAGCAGCGGGTCCTCGCGCGAGCCGTCGTCCTCGGTCGGCATCCCGAACGCGACGGGATCCGCCGGGGGCTAGACGAAGTACTCGTCGGTGAACTCGCCTCGCCACGACGTCATCGCGATGAAGGCCGCCATGCCGGCACTCGACCCGTTGGCCTCGTACGCGTCGCGAACGCTGGCGCGGGCGCGCGCGGCCGCCGCGGAGTCGGGGAGCACCGGGATGAGCGGCGGCTCGTGTGCCACCAGGGCCACCACGTCGTCGGGATAGGCCACCACGAGCGCGAGCGCGGTCACCGCGCCCCCGCTGCTCGCGAACATCTCGACAGGGCCAGCGCCGATCGCCTCGATAACGGCGTGCACGTCGTTCGCCTGGACCGTGGGCGAATGGTCGACCCGGCCGTCTCTGCGGGTGCTGCTGCCGACGCCGCGCGGGTCATACGTGACCACCGTGCGGTCGGGAAAGTGCGACGCCAACGCGCCAAAGCCGCTGGCGCCCATGGGCTGGCCGAGCATGAACAGCGGTGGACGTCCCTCGGCGGCGGTGGGTAGCGGGCCGTGGAGGTCATAAGCGATGTCGGCCTCGGCGGTTTCAAGCATGTGCATCGTGGTCATGGCAGTGTTGACCTCTCCCGTGTCGAAAACTCATCGGCCCTACGCCCAAAGCGCCAGGCGCGGCCGGCGAAACTGCTGTCTCGCAAGCCGCACCCTACGGGCAACGTCACGGTTCACCAGCGTGGGCCCGACCGGCCTACGCTGCCGCGGGGACCGATCGCGCGGGAGCGATCGGGGCGATGAGTTCGGCGTCCTCGGCCGGTCCTAACGTATGCGAAGTCGATCGGCGCCGTCGACGATCACTGCGGACAAAGCCCAGGTGGCGCATTAGAGGAGGTCACGATGCCTGATCACAAGACTGCGGCTCGCGAGGAATGGCAGGCTGCCCGTGCTGACCTTGCCAAGCTCGAGGCCGAGTACGCCGAGCTCGGGCAGAAAGTCACCGAGCAGCGCCGCCGGCTTCCGTGGGTTGCCGTGGAGAAGGAGTACGTGTTCGACACCGAGGACGGGAGGAAGACGCTTGCCGAGCTGTTCGACGGCCGCTCGCAACTACTCGCCTACAACATCATGTTCGGTCCCGATTACGAGCTCGGTGCCTGTCCCGGCTGTTCCAACCTTGGAGATGAGCTTGGCGCCACGCGCGTGCACCTCAACCACCGCGACGTGACGCTGATCTGTTTCTCGCGTGCGCCGATTGACCGGCTCCTCGCCTACAAGGAGCGGATGGGTTGGGAGTTCCCGTACGTCTCGACCTATGGCACAGAGTTCCCGTTCGACTTCGGGCTGGCGTTCACGCCTGGGCAAGCGCAAGAGATGCCCGAGGTCAAGGCGATGATCGACAACCCGCCAGAGTGGCTCCAGGACTGGGGGCGGCAGATCGGAGCCAAGCTCGAGGATGGCCTACGCGAGGGTCCGAGCTTCATCGCGTTCGCCCGCGAGAACGGGAACGTGTACCACACCTACACGGTGATGGCGCCCGATCCGTTCGTCGCCCCCTACCACTCCTTCCTGCTCAAGCGAACACCAAGAGCGGAATCCGAAGACTTCCGCGCCTGGCGCAAGGACGAATACCCCGACTGATCTGCTCGGGGCTGGCATTCCCATGGCCGCCGCGGGCGGACGGCGCTCGCGTCGACGGCCGCGGCGTCGGACGATTCCGTCCGTCGTCTCGCCGCTACGCGGCTAGTGATCGCGTTAGACGCGGCGATCGCGCGGGTCCGGTGCGCCTGGCGCCTCGACGATCAGACTCCCGCCGATTCCTTGACGAGTTCGAATGGCGCTTCTTCGCCGCGCGCCTGGGCCGATCGGTGCTGCTGAGACTGCTACAGCAACGCCGGCCCATCGCGTGGCCGTAAACAGCGGACGGCTGCTCGCGCCCCCGGCGCCGACACTGCTGGCCGGAATGCCGCCGGCCCGGTCAACTCGAGGCCGCGGCACTTCCCCTCCGCCGGGCGATTGCCGAAGCGCAGCCCCGGCATGTCGAGCGATCTCGAATCGGCCGAGAAGCAGCGCTCGGCTCGACTTCAGACCTTGATTCTGCTCTTGCTGTAGCCGCGAGGCTCGATCGTGAGCGTCTATCGCGCGACGAGCCAGGAGTCAGGCAGTGGAACCCGCTGTGTCGAGCCGCACTGCGTGCACACCCGGGCTAGTGACACGACGCCGCCTTCCGTGATCGAGGATGGCCGAGGAGCTACCCGGGTAGTCCTGAGCGCGCTTGGATTGGTCGGCGGCCGTCCTGTGGCCTCGGGGTCACATTGGGTGATCATCACCAGCGTCGCGGCAGGCCCGTCGGGAGTGCCCGACCTTTTGCAACGACCTCCAGATGTGTAGCGCGAGCCGTGCGCCGCGTCACGGCCCATCCCGGTCTGCGGTTTTCTACGGTTCCGCTCTAGTTGATGGTGGGCCTAGTGTCAGCCTTGACAAACTGGGGTGTCGGCGACCGGGAAGAGGGGAATGTGATGCGCGCTTTGCGGGTATCGATCTTTCAGTGCCGACAGCGTGGGTCGCTGGCCTTGTTCCGCCGGCACGCTGGTGAGGGCCGATCGCCCCGGTGGCCCGCAGGCATCGGGCTCGGTATCGCGGTGGCCTCAATGCTCCTCGGAATGGCACTGGCCGGTCCGGCGTCGGCGTTGGCACCTCCTGCCAATGATACGTTTGCGGGCGCGACCGTGATCGGCTCGCTCCCGTACTCCACGACGGAGGACTCGACTGGTGCGACGGCGGACCCGATCGACGCTCAGGTCGGCGCTGCGTGTGGCTTGGCGCCCTCGCCGTCGCCCGCGCCGGATTTCAGCGTCTGGTTCAACTACATACCGACAGTCGATCAGACGATCCAGGTTGACACCTCGGGCTCGAATTACATGACCGCCACCGGCGTCGTGACCGGCTCGCCCGGGAGCTTCCAGCAGGCGGCGTGCTTCGCGGGGCAAGGGACGTTCTCGGTGACCGCTGGGCAGACCTATCACATGCTGATCGTCGACCTCGGCACCGCCCCCACCGGCGGAACGCTGAAGCTTTCGGTTACTCTCGCTCCGCCTCCTCCGCCGCCCCCCTCTGCGCACCTTGAGCTCAACCGGACCGGGCATGTCGATCCGGAGACCGGCGTCGCGACGATCACCGGGACACTGACATGTACCGGCCTTTTCGGCCTTGTTCAGATGCAACTGACCCAGGGAACAGGTAACGAGGAGCGGACCGGGTTTGGGGCACGTCGGCAACAGCTTGCAACGGGATGCCGCAACCGTGGTCGATCGCAGTTATACCCTCCACTCGGAGCTTCGTCGCTGGTAGCGCCATCGTCAATGCGACGGGTCTTGGGTGCGACATCCCCGGGTTATGCGGTTCCGAACAGGTCAAGCGGACGATCACCCTACAACGCGGGCCAGCACATCGCGGCGCTCAGGACCGCAGGTCTCGTCGCTGACGCACACGGCGCTTCGTTCAGGTTGGATGGCGGCCGCGGGTCCGGGGGGGTTCGGCGTGCTCTGGGTCGACCACTTTGAACCGTTCCAACGCTTGGCCAACGTCACCTCGGCGAAGCCTCCGACGGCGGTGCAGACCGTTCTGGCCGTGCACGAAACGCCGCCCAGCCCGTTCGAGCACGAGCCGCTGTGGGTGTCTTGGCAGTCGTCGGGGCTCGCAGGGCTCTGGATGGACCACGTCAACCCGGTCCAGCGCTCCGCGACCCAGACCATTGACTCGCCGTTGCTCGAGGTGGCGCACACGGATGCTCCGACCGCTTGCAGGCCGACCTGGAGGTGCAGAAAACGCCCTTCTGCGTTGTGTTGCAACCGAGCTGGGCGTTGCACGCTGGGTCTGGAGTGGTCTGAAACTTCCAGCCGATGCCGCTCCATCGCTCCGCCAGCGTCACCTGGCCGGCGCTGGTGTAGACGTAACCGACGGCGATGCAGACCTTCCGCGAGGCCCAGGACACCCCACTCAGGGAGCTGCTCCTTATGCGAACAGGATTAGGACTACGGGTCGGACAGACCTAGGGATCAAGTGTCCAGGGCTCCGGGGGCGTTCCAGTGAGTAGGGGACGTGTCCGCGCAGACGGTTCATGCAAGCTGCCCCTGGAGTCCCGCGACGGTTCGCAGATCAGAGGTTCGAACGGTCGCGGCCGCCTCTCGCGCTCGGGTGCGCTGTTCGCGGCGCAGCAGAGCCCACGCGACGAGGCCGCCGAGAGCCGGCACCCACACCGCGAGAGCGTGGTAGACCAGTGTCGCCGCGAGGGCGGCCGGCGGGGACGCCCCGTACAGGATCAGAGCCGCCGCGAGTCCCCCGTCGAGCACTCCGACGCCGGCTGGGATCGGGACGATGCTCGTGAGGTAGCCGACGTTGTAGGCAACGATCAGCGCAGCAAAGCCCGGGGTGTGACCGGTGGCCGCGCAGGCCGCCCAGAGCGCGGCCATGTCGAAGATCGGATAGCCGACGGCACCCAGGGCTCGCCAGTTCGGCCGGCGCAGCGCGCGTCCGGTGCCGCTGACGCCCTCGGCGAGCTGCACGATCCACGTGGGGGCGCGCGGTCGCCGGCACGGCGGACCACGAACGGGATCGCGGCAACACTCCCCGTGATGGCCACGGAGACGAGGATCGGCAGCCCGGCGCGCAGGAAATCGTGCGGCCCCGTCACGCCGCCGCTCAGAAGCAGCGCTCCGGCGACACCCACCGCGGCAACGGAGGCGGCGTTGATCAGCACCAGGAGGGTGCTGGCGCGCTCCAGCAGCCGGCGCTTGGGAACCCCGTCGCGGTGGAGCAGGACGCCGCTCACCGCGGCCCCGGCCACGTTGCCACCCGGCAACAGTGCGCCGGCGCCAAGACCGACCCAGGCCAGCGTCCCAGCTGAGCGCCCGTGGGTCGGATCGAACAGCTGGCGAAAGACCACGACGTAGCTGACGCAGGACGCGAGCTCGAGGCCCACGGCGGCGACCAGCCACATCGGATTCATCGCGCCGAGCTCACCGACGACGTCGCCCGCCGGATCCACCCACAACAGCACGCCCACCACCAGCGCCATGACCAGGCCCAGCCCCGCCGCACGATGACGCGAACAATCACACGCCAGCAGCGTGGGATCAGCCCGGGCCTGGATGCTCGCGCTGGTCGCGGGCCGCGAGGTCATCGCGACGACCCCAAGGCGGCCTTGGCACCGCGTGAAGGCACCCGGGCACGCGCTACGCGTGTCGCGAGCGACGTCGGCGTGAGGCGATCGCGTCCAATGAGGACGCGGCGCAGACAATCGGATTGCCGGGCGTCACGTCCGGGGCTGGCCAGTCAGCGATTGCGTGGCCGCGCGACTCGATCCAATCAAGCAACTGCCGGCCGGTGAGCGAGAAACCCGCCCACGGAAAATGGGCCAGCTCTTCCGTTGCGAGTGCATCACGGATCCCGGCCGGCGGCTCGCGGCCGGTGACGTCAAGCAGCAACGCGCGTGCGAGCCGCCTTGTGGCCCCCATGCTGGGCCACCCCCAGTCAAACCCTCCAAGTGCCGGGGCGAACAGGCTCTCAGCACCCTCCGCCCCGACGATGAGGATCACCGGGTGCCCCGCCTCGCGCTCGCCGACGTAGAGGCGGTCGGGCCCTCTCTCGCGTCCGAATGCCCCGGGCGGTTCGCTGGTGGTGATGGCTTGCGTGAACATCTGCGCTTCCCCCTTCGGGTAGGGGCTGGAGGTGTATCCAGAGGATCGCCGCCGCATCTGGCAGCAGCCTGTGCTCAACCTGTGGCTTGGCTGTGAGTTCTCAGCGCAGCCGCCCCGCGTGAGAGCGGCAGCCAACGACCGCGCCACCAGGCGATGGCCGGATGCGCCAGTCGCGCGCCGTCAGCGCTCGTGGGGCGGTGAGCCGGTGCTCGATGCAGCCGTGTTGACTGCCGGCACGGGGGCGTCGTTCGGGCTCGTCGTTCGGTTCGCGAGCGGCAGTGTGATCTCGAACCGCGCGCCTTTGCCTGGCTGTGATCGCACGGTCGCGGTGCCCTGGTGAGACTGCATGATCGCGGCGACGATGCCGAGGCCCAACCCGGTTCCCGTGGTCCGGGGCGCGTTGTCGTCGCTGCCCACCGGCGTCCCGCGATAGAAGCGCTCGAACACGTGAGGGGCTTGCTCAGGATCGATTCCGGGGCCGGTGTCGGTGACCGCGAGCACGGCCTGACCGGCGCGGGTATCGACCTCGACATGCACGGGTGTTCGTGGCGGGGTGTGGAGCTGCGCGTTGTCGAGCAGGTTCGCTGCCACCTGACGCAGTCGCCGCTCGTCGCCGAGGACCACCACCGAGCCGTGTTCGTCGACCGTGATCGGCCGGTCGGGATCACGGGCCCGGGCGTCTTGCGCAGCCTCCCGGGCGATTCGCGACAAGCCAACGGGCTCACGCTCAAGCGACTGCTGCTCGTCCAGGCGGGCGAGCAGGAGCATGTCGTCGATCAGCGCGCTCATGCGGGTCGCCTCTGACTCGATTCTCGCCATCGACTTCGCGAGATCCTCGGGATTGTCCTGGGCGCCCCGCCGGAACAGCGCGGCGTAGCCGCGGATCGAGGTCAGCGGCGTCCGCAGCTCGTGCGAAGCGCTCGACACGAACCGCCGCAGCTGTGCTTCGGACTGGTCGCGGCGAGAGAAGGCCTCCTCGAGCCGCTCGAGCATCCCGTTCAGCGCCAGCCCAAGCCGGCCGATCTCGCTGCGCTCATCAGCTGGAGAGACCCGCACGTCGAGATCGCCGTGCGCGATCCCACCGGCGGTCTCCGCGATCCGCTCCAGCGGGCGAAGACCTGCACGGAGCATCCAGAAAGCGCCAAGCGCCAACAACGCAAGCACCGCGCCCGCGATCAACAGCTCCGCGATCACAAGCCGGCCGAGAGTTGCGGTGACGGTGTCCAAAGGCGCGCCCAGAACGAGGATCTGTCCGTCGTCTCCCAGCGCGCTCACGAGCACGCGATAGGTCCCGGAGCCGCTGACCGCGCCGGTGTCGAAACGCGACACCGCCGTCGAGAACGGGGCCCCCGAGCTCGCCGCCGCGGGCGGATGAAGCACGGCGGGCAGGCTCGGCGCCGGCGCCAACTGCCCGCGGAAGGCCGCTGGACTGAGCGCGATGAGGTGATTCGCAGAGTCGCGTACCTCGATGAACGTGTCAGGCGCGACCCCCCTCAGCAGGCTCGCATCGATCGATCCCGCCGCGCTCTGCCCGAACCCCAGCACCCGGTAAGTCGAGCCTCGCGCCGCGAACAACTGCTGATCGACCCGGCTGTACAGAAACGAACGCAACGCCACATACGTTCCGATGCCCGCCGCCAGCAGCCCAGCCAGGCACAGCCCCAGCAGCCCAGCCAGGAGACGCGTCCGCAGCGACATCAGCGTGACGCAGCGTGCAGGCTGTAGCCGAAACCACGCACCGTATGAATCAGAGGTTCGCCTTCGGCATCGACCTTCTTGCGCAGATAGCTGATGAACGTCTCCACCACGTTCCCGTCGCCACCGAAGTCGTACTCCCACACGTGGTCGAGGATCTGCGCCTTGGACAGGACCCTCCCCGAGTTCAGGAGCAAGAACCGCAACAGCCGAAACTCGGTCGGCGTGAGCGGAACCAAGCGATCCCCGCGGTGAACCTCGAGCCTGTCCTCGTCGAGCACCAAATCCGCGCACTGCAACCGGCCCGAAGCGGCCTGTTGCGCGACGCCGCTGGTCCGCCTCACGATCGCTCGCACGCGGGCGACGAGCTCGTCGAGACTGAACGGCTTGGTCAGATAGTCATCGCCACCGATCGTCAGGCCGGCGATCTTGTCCTCGGTCGCGTCGCGCGCCGTGAGGAAGATCACCGGCACCCAGATCCCGTCCGCGCGCATCCGCCGGCAGACCTCAAAGCCATCGATATCCGGCATCCGCACATCGAGAATCACCAGCGCCGGCTTGAACTCCCGAACAGCCCGCAACGCCCCGCGCCCGTCGCTCGCGCTCATCACCTCAAACCCCTCGTAGCGCAAGCCCAGCGACACCAACTCCGTGATGTTCGCCTCGTCATCGACGACCAACACGCGCACACGAGATCCGGAATCAGCACTCTCCGCCGAACTCATGCGCACAGCGTGACACCACAAGCTGTGGGTTTCCTGTGAACGAAGACACGCCCCGCGGATGCCAGCGGTCCCACACCAACGGCACATCCCAAACCGGCACGCTGAACATCCACCGCTCGCCGACGCCGGGGCGTCAGGTCCGCGTAACGCCTCGCTAAAGGTTCGCGCCGTCGAGCTACTTTCGTCGGCAACTCGGGTTTCATAATGGAACAGGCCTCGTCGATGCTTCGCCCCCAACCTCGACGGCAGATGAGAGATCCGATGCGCAGATCAGTCAGGTTCAGATCGTTTCTCGCGGCAAGCGCACTCGCGCTCGTCGGCGTGCCCAGTGCCGCCCTGGCTGATACGGGCACGAGCTCGAACTGGTCCGGCTACGTCGCGCACAAGAACGGCGTGACCTTCCGCAACGTCACCGCACTCTGGCGGCAGCCGACGGCCATCTGCACAGCGGGCTATCCCACCTACTCTGCGATCTGGGTCGGACTCGGCGGCTACAACCTCAACGCCAACGCGCTGGAACAGATCGGCACCGAGCTCGACTGCAGCGCCTCCGGCGCGGTCCTGTCCTCAGCCTGGTACGAGCTCGTCCCCGCGCCATCCGCAGACATCGCGATGACCGTTCGCCCCGGCGACCTCATGAGCGGCACCGTGACCGCGATCGGGCACCGCATCACGCTCAGCCTGACCAATCGCACCCGGCACAAGACATTCTCGAGAACCGTCAGCGAACCCGCGCTCGACGTGACCTCGGCCGAATGGATCGTCGAGGCACCATCGGAATGCCTCAACAACAACCGATGCCAGACCCTGCCACTGGCCGACTTCGGGTCCGCGCACTTCTCCGGCGCCAGCGCACAGACCACCTCGCGCCAAACAGGATCGATCTCGAGCCGCCTCTGGGGCACCACCAAGATCACGCTCGTCCCCGGCGGGCGCACCTACATCGCCTACGGTACCGCCGCACAGGCGACACCGTCGCCACTGCAGAACTCGGGAACCACCTTCCAGGTCGCCTACTCCCAGACCACACTCAACCCAGCTCCCTCACCGTTCTTCTCCAAGAACGCTTCAGCTGCCCGCCCAACATCTGCCATCCAACCAGGCGGCAGACGGCGCTGAACGGGGCCTGTGACACACAAGTCCGTCGCCTCATCCAGCATCACCACCCCACCGTCTCCGGCAACCAGCAGTGACCACAACACCGATCCGCGCCCCTCCCGAGGATGAGCTCCATGCTGTCTGCCCTAGCGCCGGCACGCTCGCTCAGCTCGCGAGCGGCAGTCTCCGGCTACGGTGTTCCTGCACTCTCCTCGGCAGCAGGTGCTGCGAAGAGGTGCACGACTTGCTGCGCGAATGGCCGCGTGTGAGCGACGCTCTCCTGCAGCGCGCCGACAAGGCGCTGCTGAACGCCAACGCCGCACACAGAAGTCCCGCCCGCCGAGCGGGGAGACCCAGGCAGACGCGTAGTCGCGACCGACGCACGCCAGGTTGCGTGAGGAAGCCGACGGGCTCAAGGCCATGCTCGCCTTGGCCATCGCTGGTTTAGCGCGGCACCGACCGATTCCCTGCACAACGCCCTGCCGATCGCGCAGCGGCTCCAGCGCCGACGGCTCGCGGGCGGGCGAGCGACGTAACAGCTCGTCCCACGCCGTCGCCGAGCTCCGGAACACGCTCGGGTGCGTCCCGCGTCTGGGCTGATGGGTGTCCAGGATCTCGTCACGAACGGGCGGGATCTCGTCAGGCTTGACCGGCTCGGTTGAGAGAGCGGAGAAGTCTCCTCGCTCCCTGGCGGGCCGGTCCGTCGGTATAAGTGAAGGATGATTTGTTCGGGCATGCCGAGGGCACTGCCAGCAACTCCCCGGCAATGCTGACATCGGCTGGGACACGTTTCTGCGGCCTGTTCGCCCGTGACAAACTCCGGATTCCAGGAGCGATCGCGAACGATCACGAGACGGAGCAGAGATGACGACCTTGGAAACTCGTGAGAAACGCCGGCGCAACGCCGGAGAGGGGTTGAAGGGCCGAGTCGCGCTGGGCAGGGGGGCACATTGCGGGGTCGGCATCGTGATTGGTCGCAGCCTCGCTAGCCGGCTGGGGCGGCGCGACGAGGTGGTGCGAGTGGTGGATTTCCTGTGCGCAAACGTCTGCGCCGTGACTACCGGTCGGGTGTGGACCCTCACCGGCAGCCGAGAGATCTGATGCCGGCTCCGGCGGCGCAGCTGAAGAAGCCGTTGGTCCGGGATGTATCGCTGCGTGATGGGTCGACGCTGCGATTGCAGGCCCCGACGCCGGTGGATTTTGACGACATCAAGGCGTTCTATGACGGCCTCTGGTTGGAGAGTCGCCACTTCCGCTTCCACGGTTTTGGGCGGACGGACACTGTCGCGCGCGCGGACGCGGAGGCCAGTGGCGTTGATCGCCTGGCGCTGATCGGCCGGCACGACGGCCGGGTGGTGGCTGTTGCCTGTTACGTCGGGCTGCGCGAGCCCGACGAGCGCGACCATCTCGCCGCGGTCGCCTCGTTGCGGCCCATCCTTGCGCCTTCGTCGATAGCCGTTGTGGGCGCCGCGGCGACGCCGGGCAACGTCGGCCGCGCGGTGCTGGCGAACATCAGCGGCGGCGGCTTTAAGGGTGTCGTGACTCCGGTCGACCGTGCGGGGGGTGTGGTGCGCTCGATGCGGGCCGCTCGCAGCCTCCGCGAGCTGGAGGTCGCTGCGGAGCTCGTGATCATCGCCGCGGCGGGCGACGAGGTGCTCGAGTTCGCGGAGGAGGCGGCTGAGAAGGGAGCGAGAGCGCTGCTCGTCCTCCCACCCGGCTCTGCGCACGAAGGCGAGGCGTCCCCCGCGCGAGAGGAGCGGCTGCTGGAGATCGTTCGGGGTGCGGGCATGCGGGTGGTCGGGCCGAGCTCTCTGGGGGTGCTCAACACTGCCGAGGAGGTCAGCCTGAACGCCACGTTCACCGGCGCCAGCGTGAGGGCGGGAGGTCTGTCGATCTGCTCGCCATCGGGAGCGGTCGGGATCGGGCTGCTCGGTCACGCCGCGGCGCGGCAGCTGGGGGTCTCGATGTTCGTCTCGCTGGGCAGCCGCGCCGACGTCTCGACCAACGATCTGCTCGAGTGCTGGGAGCAAGACGGCCGGACAGCTGCGGTGATCCTGTACGTTGACACGTTCGGCAACCCGGAGCACTTCACGCGGATCGCTCGGCGCGTCTCGCGCCGCAAGCCGATCCTCGCTCTGAAGGGGCGTCGACGGGCCGAGCGGGTGCTGACCGAGGCGCGCTCGCATACGGCCGCGGCGCTGCGCGGCGATGCGGCCGTCGACGCGCTGTTGCAACAAGCCGGGGTGCTGCGGTTCCGTAGCGGTGAGGAGCTGTTCGACGCCGCCGAGTTCTTCGAGCGCCAGCCGCTGCCGAGCGGACGCAGGATCGGGATCGTGAGCAACTCCGCGGGCGTGGCGACGCTCGCCGCCGACGCGTGCGCGACGACTTTTACGACGGCGACCCGGAGGCGGTGCTGGAGGCGATCTCCGCGGCCTCAGCGGGGCAGCCCAAGCCGGTGGTGGCATCGGTGCTGCGGCCGCCGGACGGGAATGGACCGGAGCGATCGTCCAGCGCCTGGTCGCGCCCGGCGGAGCGAACGTGCTGGTCGGGGCGATCGGCGATCCCGACCTCGGCCCCGTGCTGGCGGTCGGCCTCGGCGGTCGCCAAGCCGGGCTCGGACGAACCGCCGCCTTCCGCGTGCTGCCGGTAACCGACGCAGACGCCGGTGAACTGATCGACTCCTCCGCGGCTGTCGCCACCGAGCTCGACGGGTTCCGCGGCAGCGCTCTGCTCGATCGTGAGGCGCTGCGCGAATTGATCCTGCGCTTCGCCCTCCTGCTCCGAGAGATCCCGGAGGTGGTCGAAGCGGACCTCAACCCCGTCCGATGCATGACAAGCGGCTGCGTCGTGCTCGACATGCGGCTACGAATCGAGCACCGACGCCCAATCGAACGCGTCAAGACGTGGTGACCGGCCACCGCCGCTGCCCCGAATTTGCTCGGCATGACAGCCCACCCCGACCCGCGTCCTGCCGTAGGAGCCGGGAGGGCCACTCGATCGGCCGTCCGACAGCGAGGATTAGAATTAGACGACACAAGTTCGCGGCTGGTGAGACGGACCCGAGCACTGGCCCGCAACAAGCAGTTCATGGTCCGATCTCGCGGTTGGAGCGCCGGTTCCGGCCGTGCTCGCTGAGCGCGTGGCTGGCCTCCTCGAGGCTCCGGTGGATCTGCTGCGAGAGCCTGGCTTCCGCGAACGCCCGGCCGAGCTTGCGCCGCAGGAAAGCGTCGGTCGAGTAGCGCGTGGAGCACAGGAGGTAGCGCTGCTCGTGTTCCCGGACCATCTCGAAGAATCGCGGCGTCGCGGGACGCCCGAGCTCGAAGCTGTCGTAGTTGACGATCAGGTTGACCCGGCGGCCGAGCTCGTGCAGGCGGCGGTCCAGGAAGCTGGCGAGTATCTCGGCTTCGTCCAACGTATTCACGATCAGGCCCTCAAAGTTGATGAACACGAGGTTGCCGTCCGCGTGGTACTTGACACGTTCATCGAGTGTGAGCGGTGAGCGCTCACCTAGTCCGAGCGGCTTGTCGGTGAAGATCGCCGCGTCCATCTCGCACAAATCGGGCGCGATCTGGGGCCGAAAGCCCATGCGCGCCAGCACGTCGCGCTCGAGGTCCACGCCGGGCGCGATCTCGATCAACTGGAGGCGCTCCTCGGCCAGCCGCAGCACGCAGCGCTCGGTGATGTAGAGCACGGACTGGCCCCTCGCATGGGCCCGCTCGCCGCTGAAGGTCACATGTTCCACTTCGTCGACGAACTTCGGCACCGCGCCATCGCGGAAAATCTTCAGCCGGCCGTCGCCGACCTCGATCTCGGCGCCGACGGTGAATGTCCCGAGGAAGAACACGCTGCGCGCGGCCTGGCTGATATTGATGAACCCGCCAGCGCCTGCGACGCGCCGACCGAAGCGGCTGACGTTGACACTCCCGTGGTGGTCGACCTGTGCTATGCCGAGGAACGCTTGATCCAGCCCGGCGCCGTCGTAGAAGTCGAACTGGTAGGGCTGGTCGACGATTGCCTGCGCGTTGGCGGCGGCGCCGAAGCTGAGGCCGCCAGCGGGCACGCCGCCGATCGCGCCCGCCTCGACGGTGAGCGTGACCAAGTCGAGGATCCCTTCCTCGGCGGCCACGGTGGCGATGCCCTCGGGGATCCCGATCCCGAGGTTCACCACGGCGTTGATCTTCAGAAGCATCGCGGCGCGGCGCGCGATTACTTTCCGAGCGTCCAGCACCGTCGCGCCCGTCGGGTTGACCTCCACGCGCCCCTCGCCGACATAGGCAGGGTTGTAGGCCTCCGCGAATGTCTGCATCTGAGAGGCGCTGTCCCCGGCGACGACGACGCCATCGACGAAGATTCCCGGGATGCGGACATCGCGCGGCGGGAGCACGTGGCGAGTGGTGACGCGCTCGACCTGCACGATCACGATCCCGCCCGAGTTCTTCGTCGCCTGGGCGATCGAGAGCGAGTCCAGCGTCGCGGCCTCACGCTCCATCGTCACGTTGCCCTCCTCGTCGGCGGTCGTGCCTCGCAAGAACGCCACGTCGAGTGGTCGGCACGGATAAAACAGGTACTCGTCGCCATCGAGCTCCATGACGCGCACCACCTCCTCGGTCGACACCGCGTTCATGCGACCGCCCTCGCCCCGCGGGTCAACGAAAGTGCCGAGCCCGACCCGCGTGATCACGCCCGGCCGACCGGCGGCCGTCTCGCGGTAGAGGTGCGACACCACGCCTTGCGGGAGGCAGTACGCCTCGATCCGTCCGTCCAACGCGAGCGCGCCCAGTGCCGGAACGAGACCCCAGTGCGCACCGATCGCGCGCCGGATCAGCCCTTCGTGCGCTAGGCGATTGAGCCCGCGGGCGCCGCCATCCCCCTGTCCTGCGGCGAACACGAGCGTCAGGTTGCGCGGACCGCGAGTCTCGCCAAAGCGCTTCGCAAGCGCAATCAGGAGCTCCTCGGGAACAGAAATCCCAACGAACCCCCCGACCGCCAACGTGTCACCATCGACGATCAACGCGGCAGCCTCCTCGGGCTTGATGACCTTCCGCCGCCCAACCGTCACGACGCGATGCTATCGAATCCACGCCGCCCATTGGTCAGAGTCTTCGGTCTCGATGCGCTCGATCCCATTAGACGACGATGGGTTTCCAGCGAGCGCGGGCTCGACGAGGTAGCTTGTGATTGTCGTGAGCGACCGCGATGAGATTGTCGAGGCTGCGTGTGAGCTCGACGCTCGCACGCTCGCGTGTGCGGTCAAGAGCGACCGCTGCGAGCGAGCCGATGAGCGCGTGCTGGCCGCGGCGATCGACATCATCAGCGCACATGGGTGCGCGGACGAGCTAACGGGCGACCGCGAGCACGGCCGCTACGGCGCCCGGATCGGGCGATACGTCTTGTGGAGCGATCCTCAGCGAGTTGCCGCGCTGCAAACCTTCGCGAACCAGCGGTCCGCCTCGATGATGCTCAAGCTCGGAGGGCTATACCTGGCCGGCAACACCGAGCACCGCTCATATGGCGTCCGTGTCGGCCGGTACGTGCTGTGGCGCGACGACGACGCGCAGGACTTCGCCGCGCTGCAACCCTATGCAAACGAGCGGAGCGCCTCGGGAGCGCTGATGTTTGGGTTGCTGCCCGGCGCTGGCGAGGGCTTTGACCACAGCCCCTCAGGTGTGGTCAGGATCGGCTCGCCGCCCGGCGCCGGCGCGGGCAATTCTCATGGGGGCGACGTGGCCTACGGGGTCTATGGGGAGGCCGACGACAAATGGTTCGCGCTCTGCGTTTGTGGCTGGCACAGCGCTGGGTTCGGATCAATGGCCGATGCGCGGGAGGCGGGCGAGGCACACTGGGAGCAGCAGCGATAACTGCCAAGGCTGTCGCTGGAGTCCTCCTGAGGCCACGTCTCTCCGTTCGATGGCCCCATCGCGCGACGGACGCGTCAGGAGCCCGGCTGGCCGTCGATGCGTCGAAGCCCCGACGAAACCCGCGGGGCGGAGGCCTCCGAGGCTCGGCTTGCGCCGTCCGGCAGGAAGGTGCAGCGAACACTCCGTTGGCATGCCTCACACGAAGGTTCTCGCCCCGGCGACACCTGAGCGTGCAAGCGCACGAGCGCGCTGTCATAGCCAGCTCCTTCCCGTCTGAGCGGGCCTGCGGGAGACTGGGAATCGCGCACGCATAGCCGGCGGAACCGACCGCCCGCGGTCGATCGCCTCTCTCGCGCCGCGCAATCCTGAAGAGCCCCAGCCTGCCGGCAGTGGCAACCGCGTTCGTTCAGTGTGGAGGAGACGGACTTGTCAGTTGCGCCTCGAGCTTGGCGCTGGAGCGGCGCAGATGGTCAGTGATCACACGATCGAGGGCATGTGCGCTTTCGGAGTAGCCGGTTACCGCCGCGACGAAGGCGGTCCGGTTCAGAGCGCGGAGCGTCAGCGGTGTTGTTGCGCACACGGAGGCCGTGCGTCGGCACCCGCGAATCAACGCGATCTCGCCGAAGCCGTCGCCCGACCGGAGCGTGCTGATCCGTTGTCCGTCGCGGAGAACGTCAGCCCGGCCTTGTTCGATCACGTAGAAGTCGTTGCCGTGGTCGCCCTGCTCGAACACTGATGCGCCTGCCGCTAGTCGTATGCGAGTCAACCTCGTCGCGAGCTGCTCGATCGTGATGGTTGGGAGTGGATGCAGCATCGGGATGCGCTGCAACAGCGCCACGTCCGCATCCCTGACTCGTATGCGATCGTCGAGGACGCCGAGCGCGCGCCAGCACGCGAGCACGCCGGCGGGCGCGATCACGCCAATCACAACGAGTGCAGCACGAACGCCGAGTGCGCTGATCAGCAGTGGCGCTACGATCGCGCCGGCGGCGACCCCGAGCGTGATGATGCCCTCGAAGGCGGCGAACACGCGCGCGAGCACGGCATCTTCTGTCAGGCGAGCGAGCAGTGTGAACACGCCCACGTCGACCAGCGCGTTGCCGATTCCGACGATCGCAAGCATGAGGATCGCCGACCACAGGTGCGCGAGCACGCCGATCACGGCGAGCGGCGCGCCCCACAGCGCGACCCCGATCCCGAACCATCGGGCAAGGCCGCCACGCCCGACGAGCAACGCCGCCGACAACGAGCCAAGGACGGCGCCCGCGCCCACCGCGGCGGTGAGCACCCCGACCCCGGCGGCGCCGGCACCGAGCTGTTTGACCGCCACTACGACCAAGAACACCGTCAGCGCACCACGGATGAAGGTCTGCAGCGTGGTCAGCGCCGTAAGCAGTGTCAGCGCGCGGTCCGCCGCGATCGCACGGATGCCGTCCACGGCCTGACCCAACGAAGCGCTCGCCCGTGCTTCGGTCAGACGCGGCGGCGCTTCGTAGCGCATCCCCTCGACGAGCACCGCCGCCAACGCCGACGCGGCCGCAGCCGCGCCCAGAACGGCTGCCGGGCCGCTGACTGCCAGCAGCGCTGCGGCAGTGAGCGGCCCGATCAACGTCGCGATCGAGTCGAGAAGCCCGCGCACCACATTCGCGCTCGTCAGCTCGGTCGGCGTCGCGCACAGCGTCGGCAGCAGGGCCGAGTGCGCCGGTCTGAATAGGGTTTGCGCCACGGTCGCGACGACGAGCGCGACATAGACAAACACCACCGGGCCGCCACTGGCGCTCACCGCGGCCGCCGCACCGAGGCTCAGCGCGCGCGTGACACCGACCCACGCAAGGACCGAAGCCCTCCGCGCTCGGTCGGCGATCGTCGCTGCGAACGGAGCCACGAGCGCCGCCGGAATCATCCGCGCAACGCCAACCAGACCGACCGCGGCAACTCCCCCGTGCCGGAAAGCGATCACTCCGACCGCGACGGTAGCCGCCCACTCACCCGCCCAGACAAGCCCAAACGCCGCCTGCGCACGCCTCAGATTCGGACTGCGCAGCGTAACGGCACACGCCGCAGCAGAGTCAAAGATTCGCCCACCAGCCCCCGTGAGCATGACACAAGTATCTCGCGTCCACGGCGATATGCAACCGGGCTCGCGTCACCCCACTGGACGTCTCCTTTGCCACGGTCTCGCAATCATGTAGGCCCGTGCCGGCGAGGCGCGGGTGAATCAGCCACAAGCAATCAGCAGAGCCGACCGCCACGTGGGGAGCCGGATGGGACGGCCACCAGCAGCACTGGGGAGGCGCCAGTCCCCAGGTGAAGGGGCAGGCAGCAGAGTGTCCATGGCAAAGTGCCCGCTCCTGGACCGGGGAGCAACCCCGACGGCCTTACGCCGCGGCGAGTGCGGCTTGGGTGTTGAGGCCGTTGAGGTAGTCGCGGCATTCCGCGGCGGTCAGGGGTCGGCCGATGTGGAGGCCTTGGGCGTAGTCGCAGCCGAGGTTGCGTAGGCTCAGACCTCCGGTAGTTGATTCTGGCTTTGTGTGTTGAGCAGGGATTTTCTTGGCTCAATGGTATTGCGAAATCATCGCTAGTTTGGTAGTCTTGTGGGGTGGTGAACGAGCAGATGCCGACCGTCGAGACCGAGGATCAGCTGCCGGGGATGCCGCCGTCGCTTCAGCTGCGCCTGGAGGCGGTGGGTGACAGTGTGGTGGTGTCTTATGGCGGGCGGGCGTTGGCGTTGTATGAGTCTGGTGATCAGGGGATGCGTAACCTTGCGATCGTGTCGTTGACGCGGGCTGGGGTGCCGGGTGTGGAGGTCGCGGCGCTGTTCGGGATCCGCCCCGAGCATGTGAGCCGGCTGCGCCGGCACGCGGCCGAGGGCGGGGCGCGGGCGCTGTTGCCGCCGCGGGGGCGCCCGTCGAAGCTTGATGCTGGTGGGGTCGCGCGGGCGTATGAGCTGTCTGATCGGGGTGTGTCGGGCAGCGAGATCGCCCGGACGTTGAGTGTCTCGGGGGCGACGATCTCGCGGTTGCTGGCGGCCCGGCCGGCGCGTGCGGTCGAGCGTCTGGCGTTGAGCGAGTCGGGTGAGGTGAGCGACGGGGCGGATGTGACCGATACCGCTGAGGTGAGCGATACCGCTGAGGTGAGCGTGGCGGCGCGGATCGGGGAGGGTTCGGGCTCCTCGGTGTACGCGGGCGCGATGCTGCTGCACCCGTTCCTTGAGAAGGTCGGCGCGGGCGGCGTGTTCTCGGTCTTGGACTCGGGGGCGTCGCGGTCCTTTGACACGACCGCGGTCGCGTTGGCTGCCACGTTCGCGTTCGCGTTGGGCTTCTCGTCGCTTGAGGGCTCTAAGCACCTGCAGCTCGCCGACGCGGGACTGCTCGTCGGCGTGGAGCGCTTCCCGCATCTGCGGACGTTACGCCCGCGGCTCGGGACGCTCGCGGACGGGGTCGACCCGCTGACGGTGCAGCTCGCGCTCGCCAAGGCGATGCTCGACGCCGATCCGCAGCCGCCGGAAGTGTTCTTCGTCGACGAGCACTTCGTCGCGTATACCGGGTCCCGGCCGGTCGCGAAGGGATGGAACACGCGTCGGCGTCATGCCGAGCCGGGGCGGCACGAGACAGTGATTGTCGACGATCGCTGGCGGGCGGTGTGCTTTGCCTCGGGGCCGCCGCAGGGCCTGACCGGCGGGATGCTCGGACCGCTCGATCAGCTGCGCGAGCTGTGCGGGGAGCGGCGGGCGATGATCGGCTTTGACCGCGGCGGCGCCTACCCGAAGGTGTTCAGCGAGCTTGACGACCGCGGCTTTGACTGGGTGACATATCGTCGCGCGCCGTTGGTCACCGCGACCGTCGAGCCGCGCTCCTCGTGGGTGACGGTCGACGGTCGCCGCCACTATGTGCGTGTCGCTGATGAGACGGTCCAGCTTGACGGGTACGGACAGTGCCGGCAGCTGACGCTCTACGAGCACGGGCGCGTCGCGCTGCAGATCCTGGGGAGTGTCGGAGGAACCGTGTAAGCGTGGCCGAAAGGATCAGCCATGCCTACGAGAACTCACAGCAGAAGCAGTCAAGAAGAAGAAGATGTTGTTGTCAGCGAGGAGCGAAGCGACCTCAGCACCGTGGAGCGGCGAGAGGTGTTTCCCGGGTTGCCGGGCGGTCCTGGGCTCGATCAGGAGCCGTTGGAAGTCAGCGACGAGCTGCTCGACGCGTTGCTCTCAGGGGCGAGGACCGCTGAGGAGATCGCGGGCCCGGACGGGCTGCTGGGGCAGTTGACGCGCCGGCTGTTGAACCGGGCGTTGGAGGCGGAGCTGAGCGAGCATCTCGGCTATGAGCCCGATCAGGCGCCGCCCGGTGGCGTGGGGAACGCACGCAACGGCAAGCCGTCAAAGACGATCCTGACCGATCAGGGACCGCTGCGGATCCGCTCCCCGCGGGATCGCAAGGGCACGTTTGAGCCGCAGATCGTCAAGAAGCGTCAGACCCGGTGGGTCGGGTTCGACGATCGCGTGATCAGCCTCTACGCCCGCGGTCTGACGGTCCGCGAGATCCAGGGACACCTCGCGGAGATCTACGGCACCGAGGTCTCGCCGGATCTGATCTCGAAGATCACCGACACGGTGCTCAGCGACGCGAAGGCGTGGCAGAACCGGCCGCTGGAGCGCGTCTACCCGATCGTCTACCTCGACGCGCTGATCGTGAAGATCCGCGACGGGCATACGGTGCGAAACCAGGCGTGCTACGTGGCGCTGGGCGTCAACCTCGACGGCGAGCGTGACGTGCTCGGCCTGTGGTTCCAGCAGACGGAGGGCGCGAAGTTCTGGCTGCACGTTCTCACCGATCTGAAGACCCGCGGCGTCGCCGACATCCTGTTCGTCTGCGTCGACGGGCTGACCGGCTTCCCGGAGGCGATCGAGGCGACCTTCCCGCACGCGACCGTCCAGACCTGCCTGGTGCATCAGGTCCGCTCCAGCATGCGCTTCGTGTCCTACAAGGACCGCAAACCGCTCGCCGCCGACCTGCGCAAGATCTACACCGCCGTCGACGCCGAGCACGCCGCAGACGAGCTCACAGCGTTCGCCGAGAAATGGGATCACCGCTACCCGATGATCTCAGCCAGCTGGCTCGAGCACTGGGAGCAGATCACCCCGTTCCTGGCCTACCCCGCCGACGTCCGCCGCGTGATCTACACCACCAACTCGATCGAAGCCCTACACCGCCAGACGCGGAAGATCATCAAGACCCGCGGGCACTTCCCGACCGAGGACGCCGCCCGCAAGCTGATCTACCTCGCGATCACCAAAGCCGAGACCAAATGGAAGCGCGTGTTCAACTGGCCAGCCGCCTTGGCCGCGTTCAAAATTGAGTTCGGTGACCGCATCCCCGACAACTGAAACCTGACTGTCACTAGTTGACACACCAGGAGTAACTGTTACTATCAAAAAGTCAGCTTACACGGAAGAACTGACACCCTCAGATCCTGACCAGCGACCTCACCACAACCGCGGCGCGCCTCGCGCACACGTTGCGCTGCCGGTGGTGCATCGAGAACACGTTTAAGTACCTCGAGGACCACCACGGCCTGCACTGGCTGTGCGACTACCAGATGGAGATCACGCCGGACACCGCCCTCGCGCGCAACCCCGAGCGCACCAAAGCGCTCGCGCTACTCCGCGGCCACGAGCACACCGTCGCCGAACTCCAGCGACAGATCGGCCAGCACACCACCACCCCCACCCCGACAGACCTGCACCCGGCCGCGACGCTCTGCATGCTGCAAGCAGACCTCTACACCGCCCGCGCCAACACCCGCGCAGCCAAAGCGGCGCTGAAGCCGATCCCCGCGAAGCTGCCCGCCAACACGATCGATCCCGACGCGCAGCGTGCGACACCGCGTGTCAACCGTCGCGCGCTGCAAACCGTCTGCCGCCTCCTCGCCTACAACGCTGAGCTTGACCTCGCGCGCGCCCTGAACACATACCTCGCCGACCCCGACGAGTACCGCGCGATCACCCGCCACCTCCTGCACCAACCCGGACAGATCCACTACACCCCGACCCACATCACCGTCACGATCGACAACCCCCACGCACCCCGCATCGCACGCGCCCTAGACCTACTGATCGACCAGATCAACACCACCCCACCCAAACTCGGGGCTCCGTGGATGATCGGGGGTGACTCTCGATCGAGATTCCGTCCTGAGCAGGGCTTTTGGTCGTCGGAGCGGCGGGTGGAAGTCGCGTGCGCCTCTGCTGCTGGGTTGTGGACTGCTCGCTGGGCCCCGTGCCCGGCGATCGTGGGCACAGCGGATGCGTGCTCAAGCGGCCAGGGATGGCCGCGCCTGCGCGCAGGCGCATCCGGATGATCATGGCGAGACTCGCCCCATAGGGCGTCGTTGGGGGGCGTCGGGGTCGCTGCCCGCGTTGACGGGGGTCGTGGCGTGCCGGGGAGCTGCCTGCTCCATTCCCTTCTCGTTGCGCCGTTTGCCGTGCGTGCGCACCGGGTCATCCCGGGGTCGAGCGAGCGTCGTGGCGGAATACGGGTGACGCGGTTCGGAGGGCCAGAAAGAAAACGCGTGTTCGTGTGTCGTCACCCCCGATCATGCCCGGAGAGCCCCAAACTCGCCGGCGACCACCGCACAATCAGCTACCAAACCAGCATCAAACCTTGACATCCCACCAGCCCCTACTACCGGAGATCTGAGGCTGCGGGTGGTGTCTTCGTTCTCGACGCCGTCGGCGGTGATGTGGAGGTGGAGGTTTTGTCCGAGTTCGATCATTGAGCGGACGAGTATGGCGTCGTCGTGGTGGGTTTCCATGCGTGTCACGAATGTGCGGTCGATTTTGATGCCGTCGATGGGGATCTCGTGGAGCTGGGCGACGGTGGAGGAGCCGGTGCCGAACTGGTCGATGGTGATCTTGACGCCGATTGCGCGTAGTTCGTCGAGGGCGGTTCGTGTGCGGCGGAGGTCGGCGGTGATGCGCCGCTCGGGGATTTCGAGTTCGAGCGCGGAGGGCGGCAGTTTGTAGCGGTCAAGCAGGGTTCGGATGATCGGGGGGAGGTGGTGGTCGAGCAGGGTTCGTGTTGAGACGTTGATCGAGACGGAGACGTCGAGGCCTGCTTGGTGCCAGGTGGCGCATTGGGCTAGTGCGGTGTTGAGTACGTGTTGGGTGAGTAGGGTGATGATGCCGGTCTGTTCGGCTAGTGGGATGAAGCCGTCGGGTTCGATGTTGCCGAGTTGGGGGTGGTTCCAGCGGGCGAGTGCTTCGACCGTCGGCACCGCATTGCCGTGTAGCGCGACTTTTGGTTGGTAGAGCACGGAGAGTTCGCCGCGTTCGATGCCGCGGCGTAGTTGGGCGGCGAGTTCGAGGCGGTCGATGCTGTATTGGTCGTATTCTTCGGCGTAGGTTTGGATGGGTGCGTCGGAGGCCTTGGCGCAGTACAGGGCGACGTCGGCGTGGCGCATCAGTTCGGGTGCTGTGGTGCCGTGCTGGGGGAAGTGTGCGATGCCGATGCTCGCGGCTGTGTGCAGGGCGATCGTTTCGATCTGGAGTGGTTCGTGCAGGGCGGCGAGCAGTTGTTCTGCGGCCTGGCCGGCGTGTTCGCGGTTGGCTTCGATCACGACCGCGAACTCGTCGCCGCCGAGCCGGGCGAGCGTGGTGTTGTGAGTGGTCGCTTGGTCGAATCGGGTTGCGATTTCCTTGAGCACGAGGTCGCCGATGTCGTGGCCGAGGGTGTCGTTGATCGCTCTGAAGTCATCGAAGTCGAGGATCATCACGGCGAGCGGGCGGTTCTCTTGGTGGGCGGCGGTGAGCGCGGCGGCGAGGCGCTCGGAGAGCAGCAGCCGGTTGGGCAGGTCGGTCAGGGTGTCGTGGTAGGCGCGGTGGCTGTTGACGGCGGCCTGCCGGCCGCCGATGTAGAGCGCCAGCATCGGCGCGAGGCACAGCGGCACGAGCGCCAGGCTCGAGTCCGCGGCTGCGAGCACGAGCGGAGCGAAGGCGAGCGCGCAGCCGGCGGTCCAGGTCTGGAAGGCGAGATCGTCGCGCATGTAGCGCACGATCGGGAGGTCGCCGAGCAGCGCCGCCGCGGTGCACGCGAGCGCGTGGTTGACCACGAAGAAGGCCACTGCGGCCGCGATCACGATCGGCAGGTCGGTCCCGGTGATCTCTGTCAGCGGTTGCGCTCCGGCCAGCGCCAGGACGCTCGCGGCGGCGATCATCGCCAGCGCGTACTGGGCCGCGTTGAACATCACCTTGATCGGCGCGACGCGTTCGATCGAGTCGGCGAGCACCGAGCTCGTGACGTAGACGAGCGTCGCCGGCCACGCTCCGAACCGGAGCAGGATCGCGAACGCGAACGCGGTCGAGATCGTGACCTTGGCCAGCCCGTGGCGCCGCGAGACCGGTATCGGCAACAGCTCTCCGGCGAGCACGAACACCGACAGCATCGCCAGCAGCGCCGGTGAGTCGACCCGCCACGTCCACGTCCATCCCCACCCCGCCAGCGCGGCGACAGCGAACGCCGTGACCACGGCCGCGTACACGATGAAAGCCTGCGGAAGCCGGGACGTCTGGCTTGCGGTGTGGGGACGGGAGCGCATGCTGGCCTCGTGGGAGGGTCGTGTCAAGTGATCTTGTAACCGTGGAAGAAGCGTCCGTGCTCGCTTTGCCCTAGCCGATCTTGTGCCCGTAGTGCGGGGCGGGCCGCCCGGCCCGCTGCGCGCCGATCTTGTGCCCGTATCGCGGGGCGCGTGGTTTGGCCCGTTGCGCGCCGATCTTGTGCCCGTGTTGCGGGGCGCGCGGTTTGGGCCGTGGCGCGCCGACCTTGCGCGCGTAGCGCACGCGGCGCTCGACGCTGATCTTGTGCCCGTGGACGATATGGCCGTGCCTAGCCGATGCCGGCGCGGCCGATGCCGGCGCCGCGGACACCGTCACCGCCGCGACCACCACGGCCGCACCGATCACCAATCGCGCTCGCCTCCATCGGATGTCACCCAGCCCGCGCATCTACGGCTCCTTTGCTCTCAACATGCCCCCAAACGATGAGACACAGGGGGGCGGTCGTTCGTCCCGGCTGGTATCGACCCCACCCACACCAGCCGGTTCAGTAGTAACTACCGAAACCGGCCCGTGAAAACTACTGAGCCGCGCGACCATCCCCGCTGTTGTCGCAGGCGTCGGCGACGGCTTGGCTAATGGTGGCGCTGATAGAGATGCTGCGGGCGGCCTTGTCGAAGTCGCTTGCCCTGGCCGCGGCCATGGTCTGCCACGGCGTTAGATCGTGGAAACTTCCGACTCCGGTACCCGTTGCAGCCGGCGTGGGGCTCAACTCTCGCTGGTTCGTCCCGGCCGTGCTCGCGCTGCCGTTCCTGGTAGCAGTCGCTGTGCTGCGCGGTCTGACGGTCACGTTGCCGATCTTCCATTCGAGCGACGAGCTGGTGTACCACTACCCGCTGATCAAGCGGTTCGCGAGCCAGCTGCCGTTCCCCGACCTAGCTCACTATGCGGCGGCGCAGACGCCGCTGTTCCACCTACTACTGGCGTACATCGGCAAGCTGATCGGGTACGAGCTGTGGCGGCTGCGACTGGTCGACGTGCTGATCTCCTACGTGCTCGCGCTCGCCGTCTACTGGTTATGCGCCGCGAGGCGCCTTGTCGTATCCCCGGCGCAGCCGGGAGGAACTCGAAGGGAGGTTCTTGGGTCCAATGGCTTACCCGGATCCGAAAGGTGAAAGGGACAGCAGCCTGCCAGGAAAGCGACGGTCAGGCCCAGGTGTCAGGGCTGAGGCGTCGCGGGACCCGCGTGATATGGCGAAAGCTGGATTGCCTGAAGCCGAATCTCCAGCAGATGAAAAGACGCATCCGCCGGCAGGACACCCGTTGCCGGCGCCGCGCTCTGCGACGGCATGCTTCCAGGGTCGTCGCAACCTTCGGAGCGTGGAGCGTTGCCCAGTGAGGGCAATTAAGGAGATGAGTCGGACGCCTACGTCACGCTCGGACGTACGACAGGGACGAACGCGGGATCGACCTACGGGGCGCGAGCCCCATGGTGACGGAGGGCCCATGGTAGTCGCGGGAGTAGCGCCCCGCCAGGGAGGACGGGAGAGCCGTCCACAGGGCGCGCTGCATGGCCGGCTGGGGCTCGGACGGATGCAGTCGCTGGCGCTGACCCTTCTGTTCGTGCTCTCGCCGTACGTCTTCGGAAGCTCTTTCCGGGTCGTGACCGACAACCTCGCGACGCTGTTCGTCGTCCTCGCGCTCGAGCGCTTCGAGCGGTTCCGGGAGAGCGGCCGCCTGGGCCCGTTCATCGCCGGCGCTGCCTCGCTGGCGGCCGCCATGCTCACCCGGCAGAGCACCGCATTCATGCTCCCCGTCGCGGCGCTGTATGCCTTGCGCGGAGGGCGGACGGGACGCGACCGGGCACTCGGTCTGGCGGCAGTGGTGCTCGCCGCCGTGCCGGTCGGGGCCCTGTTTGCGACCTGGCACGGGCTGGTGGCGCCGGGCGGCGATCCCAGCTCATGCGGGCTGTGCCCGCCGGGACGCTCCGGCACAGGCGCCTCGCAAGGACAGGTCGTCGTGCAATCCTCGGAGCTCACGCTCGCAACCATCGGCCTGTACGGTGCTGTGCTGTTCGCGCCGCTTCTGGCGCCGCTGTTGCGGGCACGGTGTCGCCGCCCCGACCTTCGCGCCGCTCGCGGACCGATCGCCGGTACGTTGGCTGGGGTGCTGTTGCTGCTCCTGTTTCCGGCGGCGCCGGGGACCCATGCGGCGGGAGCGATCTGGAACGTCGCCGCCCACTTCCCCACGCTGCTCGGCAGCTCGCTCGTGTTCTGGCTGCTCGTGCCGACCGCGGGCGCGATCCTGTGGTGGCGGCTGCGGCCGGCGCCGCGACGCTGACTGGTGGCCGTGTTCCTCGGATGCTTCCTGGTCGGCGCGCTGGCGATCCGCTTCCCCTGGCAGAAGTACGTCGAACCGTTCGCCCTGCTGGCGCTGCTGCTCACGGTGCGGCGCGACGAGTTTCGCTCACCTTGGCAGCTCGCGGGCGCAGGCCTCCTGGCGGGCGATCGCGTTCGTCGCCTGCGCGGTGGACTACTCGGCGCACAGAGACCTCGTGCCGACCCGCGCCGCGCATGCTCGGCCGGTCCTCACGTCGCGCAAGAGCGGATCCGATCGGCGCGCTCCCGCGCCGCTTTCGCTACATGGAGCTGCGTTGTAGGCCGTGCATAGCACCAGGACGCCGGGCACGACGTAGGTGGCCGCCTGAGCTCGGTCGCGGTGCCCTCGGCGACGATCCGGCCGTCGTCGAGCAGCATGACCCGACCGGCGAGCTGATCGGCCTCCTCGAGGTACTGGGTTGTCAGGACGACGCCGAGCCCCGCCTGGACCAGGTCCCGGACGGCGTCCCACATCGCCTGGCGGCTACGCGGGTCAAGGCCGGCCGTCGGCTCGTCGAGGAAGATCGCCTTCGGGTCGCCGACCAGGCTCGCAGCGAGATCCAGCCGGCGGCGCATGCCGCCGGAGTACGTGCCCACGCGCCGGTGGCCGGCATCCTCGAGCGCGAACCGCTCGAGCAGCTCGGCGGCCCGTCGCCGAGCCTCGGCCCGGTCCAGGCCGCGCAGCCGTCCGACTATGAGCAGGTTCTCCGCGCCCGTCTGCAGCTCGTCGACCGATGCGTCCTGGCCGGTGATGCTGATCCGGTGCGGACCCTGTGGCGCTCGGCCACGACATCGAACCCGGCGACGCGCGCTCGGCCGGCGTCGGCGCGGAGCAGCGTCGACAGGATCCTCACGGTCGTGGTCTTGCCGGCGCCGTTGGGACCGAGTAGCGCGAGAACGCTGCCGTAGGGCACGTGCAGGTCGACGCCGGCCAGCACGCGCACCGCTCCGTAGGACTTCTCGAGGGCGGTCGCCTCGTCGTCCTGGTGATCAGCGGCTACGTGCGCAGCGAGGGCACGCTGACCGCCGATCTCGCCGCCACCAGCCCGAGTCCCGACGACGTGATGTCCGGCTACCGCCAGTTGCTCGCGACGCTCACCAACGCACAGCGCTTTCCTGCTATCCACGCGGTGCTCGCAGCCGGCGTGTTCGACACCGCCGACCATCCCGACAAGGAGTTCATCTTCGGCCTGGAGCGAATCCTCGACGGCATCGAGGCGCTCATTCGCGTCGCGAATAGGCGCTGCGGTCATCGCTGCTGCTCAGGGCGACGTCGAGCAGAGTTCGCGCCGTAGCGCTCCTCCGTCGATCGCGGGTTTGCCTTCCTGCCGTGGACTTCGCCCTGATTAGCTGATCTCAGGAACTGGTCGTGGACTCGTCATCCTCTATAGGCCGGTTTGGCCTAGGGTCCGGTACCGTGGGATTGTTACTGGCCACGCGGACGGACTTCACGCTGCAGGCCCTGCGGCAGGTCCGTGATCCGCACCTGTTCAAGTGGTACGCGGTCACGCTGCTCGCGCTGGTGATCTACGTCTATGCGAACGAGGTCGAGCGCGGCCGCTGGGATGTACTCGCGGCCGGTATCGCGGTGTGGCTGGCCGACTGGTTCAACGAGATCATCAACGCGCTTGTTCTGCAGGCATCGAACCGGGCGGCGCTGTGGACGACCACGGGCCCGACGGCGTACCAGATCCTGATCGGACTGAACGTGGAGATCATGTTCATGTTCGCCCTGGCCGGCATCGTGTATGTGAAGCTGCTGCCGGCGGACCGCGCGACCCGGATCCTCGGGATGCCGAACCGTCTCGCGGTCGGGCTCGGGCTGTCGATCGTCAGCGTCGCGGTCGAGCTCTTCCTCCACGCGGCCGGGGTCTTCCACTGGGAGTACTGGTGGTGGAACACCCCGTTCGTGCTGCTGATCATCCTGTTCGGCTACCTGTGGTTCTTCCTCTACGCGGCGTGGGTCTACGACGCTCCCACGGCCCGCAAGCGCTGGACGCGGGTCGGCGCCCTCGCGGCGGTTGATCTAGCCATGGGCCTCGTGTTCGGCGTGGGGTTCGGCTGGCTGTAATGCCCCGACGCGCGAGGGGCGGCTTGGCCCCGAGCGCATAATGTCGGGTGTGGTGAAGATGGGGCGGTGTGTGAGCGCGTGCGCGGTCACGGTCGCGCTCCTCGCCGGATGCGGCGGCTCGGGCGACGCGGTCACGCTGCCGGCGTCAACGAGTGGTCCGACCACGTGTACGGTGTACGAGCCGGGCGGCGCGACCCAGGTCATCTTCGCCTCCACGCGCCTCGACGTGAGGGCCGAGTGCGAGGCGTGGATCGGCAGGGACATCGGCGCGGGCTACCTTTGGGGTGACGAGCCGCTGAGCCCGGTCGCCCAGACGCCGGGATCCAGGCAGGTCTGTTACCTGAACCTCCACGGACCGTTGACCGCGAGCGTGATCGAGGACACCGGCTTTCGCCCGCCGTCAGCCCAAGCGCGCGCAAAGGGCTCCTCGGCGTGCGCGAGCCTGCTCGCGACGAGCCGGGCCGCGCGGTAGGCTCGTGCACGAGCCATGGCCTACGACGAGGATCTCGCCCACCGGCTGCGTGAGCTGCTCGCCGACGAGGATGCGGTCACCGAGAAGAAGATGTTCGGCGGCCTCGCGTTCCTCCTCCACGGCAACATGTCAGTCAGCGCCTCTCGCAACGGCGGCCTGCTGGTGCGCATCGACCCGGCTGACTCGGAGGCATGCCTGAAGCGTCCGGACGTTGCGCTGATGGAGATGGGCGGCCGTCGCCTGGACGGGTGGATCACCGTCGCTCCCGACGGCCTGAAGACCAAGCGCCAGCTGGCCGCGTGGGTCAAGCGCGGCGTCGACTACGCCAAGACGCTGCCGCCGAAGTAGCCCGGCCGGTGGCGAAGTACGGAGGCTGAAACCGCCCCAGTCCCCGATTTCACGCCCGGCGATCAGGCGTACGGTCGGCACATGACCGATCGGCTGACGGTTCTCGACGCCACCTTCCTCGAGCTCGAGCAGCTCGATCAGGGCGCGCTGATGAATATCGGCGGCGTGATGGTGTTCGAGCCGCCGCAGGGCGGGGCGCCGAGCGTCGACCGCGTCCGTGATCACCTCGCGGCTCGGTTGGGCCGGCTTCCCCGGTACTCGCAGCGGCTCTCCTCCACACGCACCGGCAGCTGGTCGTGGCCGCACTGGACCGAGGACGAGCGTTTCGACATCCGCAGCCACATCCGCCGCGCTTCGCTCCCCGCGCCCGGAAGCGACGAGCAGCTGTGCGACTGGACCGCGGACTTCTTCTCGCATCCCCTCGACCGCACGCGGCCGTTGTGGGAGATGGTGTTGATCGAGGGACTCGCGGACGGACGCTGGGCGCTGGGGTGGAAGACACATCACTGTCTGGTCGACGGCGTCGGATCGGTGGACGTCGTGGGGTTGATGCTCGATCCCGAGCCGGTCCCGAGGACGCGGACCACACACGACGGTGCCGTGCCCCCCAGGGCCGCGCCAGTCCCGGGCGCCGGCGATCGCCACAGCCCGGGTCTCCCGAGCCCGCCGGAGATGTTCGTCCAGGCCGCACAGGCCGGGGCCCGTGCGGCAGGGTCCAGTCTCAACGCGGTGCGGCATCCCCGGGCGGCGTTCGAGCGCTCGCGGGCGCTCGCCGAGCTGCTCATGCGCGACGAGATCGTCGGCGCGCCGCACACGTCGCTGAACGTGCCGATCGGGCAGACCCGCCGATACGCCGTCGTGCACGTCCCGTTGACTGAGTTGAAGACGATCGGACGGGAGCTCGGAGGATCGGTCAACGACGTCGTGCTCGCGGCGTGCACCAGCGGGCTGCGCAGGCTGCTGCTAGGGCGCGGCGAGGAGCTGCCGCCCGCGGGTCTGCGGGCGATGGTGCCGATGAACCTGCGAAACACCTCGGCGGGATTCGCGGTCGGTAACCGAGTCACATCGCTGTTCGTCGCGCTGCCGGTCGCGGATGAGGATCCGAAGGCTCGCCTGGAGCAGATCGCCGCCGCCACCACACGGCTGAAGTCCTCGGGGGCGGCCGGGGGGCTGACGGCGCTGCTCGACCTGGCCGCGCTCGCTCCCCCGGTGGTCGTCCACGCCACGCTCGCGCGCACCGAGTACTCGACGCGGCTGTTCAACGTCACGATCACCAATGTGCCCGGCGAGCAGCAGCCGCTGTACGCGTTCGGGTCGCTGATGCGTGAGATCTACCCGGTCGTGCCGCTGGCGGCCGAGCATGCGGTCGGGATCGCGATCTTCTCCTTCAACGGCGCGGTCACGTTCGGCATCAGCGCCGACAGCGAGTCGACGCCCGATATCGACGTGCTCGCATACGGGATCGAGAGCGGGCTCGAGGAGCTCCGGGAGCTCGTGCACGGCCGCGCGACCCCGGCTTGAGCGCCGGCGGCGGCATACGCCCAGGCCGTGTTCGCTACGGACACCCCATCGGTGAGGTGTGCGGATGCGCCGCGCCCGCTCCGGGCGTACGGTCGCCGTGTACTTGACTGGAGGTTTCGCCATGGGCACCCAGCAGATGACCAACGCCGACGCGGCGTGGCTGCACATGGATCGCCCGAACAACCTGATGGTCGTGAACTCGCTGATGTGGTTCGACGAGCGGCCGGACCGCGAGCGCAGCGAGCAGATCGTTCGGGAACGGCTCGTGGAGCGCTTCCCGCGCTTCCGCCAGCGGGTGGTCGAGCCGCGCCTCGGCCTCGGGATCCCGCAGTGGCAGGATGATCCCAACTTCGACCTCCGCCGCCACGTGCACCACATCGCGGTTGAGGCGCCCGGAGACAGGACGGCGCTTCGGGCCCTCGTCGGCGAGCTGATCTCAACCCCGCTGGACCGCTCCAAGCCCCTGTGGGACCTGTACGAGATCAGCGGCTACGGATCGGGCATCGCGATCGTCACCCGCATCCACCACTGCATCGCGGACGGCATCGCGCTCACGCGCGTACTCCTGTCGCTCACCGACGACGAGCCCGACGCGGGCATCGCGCCCGAAGCGACCGACGCCGGACGCCGCTCCCGCCTGGCGGCGCTCACCGCTCCCGTGAGCGCCGGCGCGCGCCTGGCCGAGTCGGCTCTGCACGAGGGGCTCGATTTCGCCGGGCATCCACGCTCCGAGCTGACCGGCCTGGCCAGCCGGTCGATCGCCGACGCCAGCGCCCTGCGCAAGCTGCTGATGACCCGGGGCGACGCTCCGTCGGCCCTGAAGTCCGAGCTCGGTGCGGCGCAATTGGTGACCTGGTCCGATCCTGCCTCGCTGCAGGAGATCAAGGAAATCGGCCACGGCTCCCACACGAGCGTCAACGACGTGCTCGTCGCCGCGATCACCGGCGCCTGCCGCCGCTACCTGCTGGCGCATCACGACGTGGTCGACGAGATCCGCGCCATGGTGCCGTTCAACCTCCGGCCCCTCGATCAGCCCCTCCCGCGCGAGCTCGGCAACCGCTTCGGGCTCGTGTACCTCAGCCTGCCGGTGGGGGTCCGCGGTCCGCGGGCCCGTCTCAACGCCGTCCACGCGCAGATGGAGGAGATCAAGCGCTCGCCCGAAGGCGCGCTCGCCTACGGGCTGCTCGGCGTGATGGGCATGACCCCGCTCCAGGTCGAGCGCCGCATGATCGACATGTTCTCGGAGAAGGTCACGATGGTCCTGACCAACGTGTCCGGCCCGACTCAGCCGATCTACTTCGCGGGCACCCCGGTCGCCGGCGTCCTGGGCTGGGTCCCGGCCGGCGGCAACATCGGCGTCGGGGTGAGCATCTTCAGCTACAACGGTGGCGTCACCATCGGTCTGCGCGTCGATGCCGGCATCGTCCCCGATCCGGATACGATCATCGAGTACTACGAGCACGAGCTGAAGGTCTTGGCGGGTCTGAAGCGGCTGCCGCCGGCCAGGGCCAAGGCTGAGCCCAAGCGCGCGGGCGCGACGAAGGCCGAGGCCACGGGCACGACCAACGCGCCCCTCGGAGCCAATGCAGCGGCGCAGGCCGCCCCCGCCCCCACCCCTTCGTAGCGGGGCGGGCTCGGCGATCGGCGTCGTCGCTCGACGACCCCTCAGCGCTCGTCGGGCCGCTTGACTTCGCCCCGGTAGGCGCCCGTCTCGCTGCGCGGGCCTCGATCATCGCGTTGTGTCGGACCTGCTCCCGGCCGGCGCCGAGGGCGTGCTCGCGTTGCCGGCGGACGCGACGGCGCTGCGGGCCTTCCTGACCCCCCCGGTGGCTATCCTCCGCGCCTCACAGTCCCGCGACTCACAGCGTCGGCTGCCCGATCCGCACCGCGGTCAGCGCGGCCAGGTCGTGTAGCTGTCCGAGCAGCAGCCCGAGGTAGCTGCTGACCACGGGCGGGATCGTCTGCCGATCGCCGCTCCCGCTGCCGGTCGCGCCTCCGGACTGCGCCCGCGGCGCCACCGAGGGCGCCGGCGCCCGGAAGACGTCGCCGGCCGCGCCGCGGACGCGCGCCATGTCGATCGGCGCGCCGAACCGCCCGGGCGCCGGCGTCCGCGGGATCCGCCGCTGTGCCGCGGTGATCCCGGCGAACGTCCCGATCCGGTGATGTGGCTGTCGGGCCGCGCGTTGCCCGACCACAGCAGTCGCGTGTAATCGAAGTTCCATGCGAACTCGGGATGACGTGGCCGAAGTTCGTGAGCTGGCGCACGGCCCCGGTGGCGACGTCGACCATGTACAGGGCGGCGGTGATGACCGTCTGGTACCAGGTACCCGGCCGGGCGCGGCTCGTCATCACGATCACCTCTCGCATGTCGGGGGTGAACACGGCCTGCTCCTCGTAGGCCGGATCGTCGTCGGTCAGGTGGGTCACGCGAGGATGCTGCGGCGACACGCCGCGACCGTACAGGCGCATGTAGTAGAGCTCGAGGTGCATCCAGCCCGGAGGCGTCGACTGGAACGGCGAGCGGCGCGGCCCGAACGCGGTGAACAGAAAGCCGCTGCCGTCCGGAGCCCAGGCCTGCGTCTCGTAGACACCGAACGCGGGACCCACGACGCGGACGTGAGCCAGGTGCGGGCGCCCGTGGGCCGGGACGACGAAGTCGGCGAGCAGGATCTCCCATCGCTGCCCCCCCTGGGCGAGTGGATATGCCTCCATCCGCGTCCACACGAGGTGGCGGCCGTCGGGTGAGAAGTAGGGGGGTAGTTGTCGTACGGAACCCCGCCCGGGCGGTCGTCGTAGCGCCCGCCGCCGGCCGGGTCGCTGCTGCTCGTGAGCCGTGTGACGTCACTGCCGTCGGGGCGGATCGCGTACAGGTCGCTCCCGTAGCCGCCGAGGCACGGCGCGCCGAAGTGCTCGGGTTGGACGCCCAAGGAGCAGAACAGGATCCAGTCGCCCTGACGGCGCTGCGCGGGGAAGCCGTTCGGCCCGGGCAGACGCCCGCAGGTCAGGCAGCTCCGGCGCGAGCCGTTCAGCCGGGAGCTGTAGACCTGCTCGATCTGCCCGCCGTAGGGTTCGTTGGACAGCACGCCGCCGGTCGTGGTCCACGAGGGGGCCTGCCCGAACGTATACGGGTTGGTGCGGACCCGGAACGGCGCCGAGAAGTACGGGCCCGGCCCCGGAGCGGCCTGGGCCGCGCCGGCCCCGAGATCCCGACTCGTACTTCGAGCTGGGCCGGGTGCGACGCCTCCGAGGACGAGATCCGCGCGCACGTCCGCGAGCGCCTGGCCGGCTTCGAGGTCCCCAAGCGGGTGATCGTCGCGGAGCCGCCCAAGACCTCCGCCGCGAAGATCCAGAAGGCCGTTCTCCGGGCGCGCTCGCGCACCCTGGCACCGGGCCGCGGTCGCCTATAGAGTCCGCGCCGGGGGCGAGAACAAAGGACGTGAGCGCGGTACCACGATGGTGATGGCGCGAATGGGGCTCGAGACCGGCGATCGGCGCGCGCGCATGGTGTCGAAATCGACACCATGGGGGGCCCCTCGGCGCCCCTGATCCGGGTGAGAATGGCGACGTGGACATGCCCGTCTCTGAACCCCATGGGGAACAGGTGCCGAGCCAGGCGCCGAGTCGCGCCGATGCGCGGGCCCGGACGACGCGGCCGTCGCTCGGCTCGGTCCCGGCCTGGGTGCGCGGGCAGCTCACCAGCACTCCCGGCCGGCTCGGGCTCGCGTCGCTGCTGGTCGTCGTCGGCGCGCTGATCCTCGGGGGCGTCGCCTTCAGCGCCGAACGCGCGCGGTCGCAGGCCGCGCAGGCCGTGGCGAGCCAGACCGAGCCGCTGCTGGTGCAGGCGGTGAGCCTGTACGCCGCGCTGTCGGACGCGGACGCCACCGCCACGACGACGTTCCTCAAGGGAGGGCTCGAGCCGCCGGCCCGGCGGGCGCGCTACGTGAACGACCTGCGCGTGGCGACCACGTCGCTGGCCGAGCTCAGCCGGCAGGTCGGCGACTCCGCGACGGCGCGCGATTCGGTGGCGAGGATCACGAACGGCCTGCCGGTCTACAGCGGGCTCGTGGAGGCGGCGCGGACCAACAATCGCCAGCGCCTCCCCGTCGGCGCGGCGTACCTGCGACAGGCGTCCGAGCTGCTGTCGACCAGCATCCTGCCCGCGGCGGGCCGGCTGTACGAGACCGAGGCCACACGGCTCGACGCCGACTACCGGTCCGGGACGGCGACGGCCACCCTGGTCGCGTTCCTCGCCGTGATGCTCGTAGCGCTCGTTCTGCTGGTGCTCGAACAGCGCAACCTCGCGCGGATGAGCCGGCGGATGCTGAACCTCCCGCTGGTGGCCGCGACCGCCGTGCTCGTCGCCCTGACGGTCTGGGGGCTGGTCGGGTTGCTGGGCGAGCAGAGCGCACTGGCCAGCGCGCAGCGCTCGGGCTCGGACTCGGTGGAGGTGCTCTCGGCGACCCGGATCCTCGCGTCGCGGGCCCAGAGCGACGAGAGCCTGTGGCTCGTGGCCCGCGGCGGCGACGACCATCCCGCCACCGACTTCGCCGCGGTCATGCAGGCGCTCGACGGGCCCAACGGCCTGCTGGCCGAGGTGGCCGGGCTGGCCCGGCGGACGGGCACCATGGTAGCGGCGAACGGACTGCAGACGACGTTCGCGGCCTACCGGTCCCAGCACGACCAGATCACGGCGCTGGCGACCGGCGGGCGCTTCCAGGACGCCGTCAACGTGGAGGTCAACTCGGCCGCCACCGGCGTGTCGCCGTCCGACCGCCTGAGCGCCCGCCTCGCCGCCGAGATCGCGGGCGCGCAGCGCCGCTTCGAGCACGACGCCGGCAATGCGACCTCGGCCCTGTCGGGCCTCTCGATCGCGATCCCGCTGCTCGCGCTGCTTGCCGCCGTACTCGCCCTGCTCGGCCTCCGACAGCGGATCAACGAGTACCGATGATGCGACGCCTGGTCACTGCACTCCTCGCTGCGGCCGTGATCGCCGTCGCGCTCGCTGGATGTGGCGGGAGTTCCGATCAGGCGCTGCGCGTGACGCTGGCCGCGCTCAACGCCAAGCCCACGCCGGCGCCGACGCCGGCGCCGACGCCACCGACCCGACCGTGCGGCGACCTCACCGCCAGCCTCCATCCCGATGCCACGCTGCCGGCGCCGGGCGCCCTGCCCGCCGGCAGCTTCATGGCCCGGATCCGGCGCCGCGGGCGCCTGATCGCGGGCGTGGACCAGAACACGCTGCTGTTCGCCTACCTGAACCCGAGCGACGGCCAGCTCGAGGGCTTCGAGATCGATGTGCTGCGCCAGATCGCGCGTGCGATCTTCGGCAATCCGAACGCGATCGAGTTCAAGGCGATCACGACCGCGCAACGGATTCCGGCGATTCAGTCGGGAGCGGTCGACATCGTCGCCGACGCATTCACGATCACCTGCGCGCGACGCCAGCAGGTCGACTTCACCTCGGTCTACTACGATGCCGGACAGCGCGTCCTGGTCCCGTCGGACTCGCGTGCCCGCAGCATCGGAGATCTTGGCGGCAAGCGGGTCTGCGCCACCGTGGGCTCGACCTCGATCGTCAACCTCACGCACGTGCACCCGGCCCCGATCGCCGTCGCCGTCCCGCAGCGGACAGACTGCCTCGTCGCCCTGCAGCAGGGGACGGTCGACGCGATCTCCACCGACGACGCGATCCTGCTCGGCTTCCAGGCCCAGGACCCGTACACGAAGATCGTCGGCCCGCGCTTCAGTGACGAGCCATACGGCATGGCGATCAGCCAAGCGCACCCGGACTTCGTGCGCTTCGTCAACGGCGTCCTGGCGGGCATGCGCGCCGACGGCACGTGGAGCCGGATCTACGCCCACTGGCTCGGTCGGTTCGGCCCCACCCCCGCTCCGCCCCCGGCCCACTACGCAGGTTGAGATGAGCCTCGCAGACCTCGACACGACGCGCAGGGCACTCGCCGAGGCGGTGGAGCGGATCCGCCAGAACCTGGTCGAGCTCGAGCTCGACCCCGGACGCGAGCTCCTGCAGGGGGCGCCGCTCGAGGCACGGACGGCCGCCGCGTGGAGCGCCGCCAACGCCGAGCTCAGCGAGCTGTGGCGCCAACACGGGCTGCTCGAAGCGCTGCTCGAGCGCGCCGGAGAACTGCGGAGCGCCCGGCGCATCAGGCCCGAGCAGCTCGACGAGCTGCGTGACCTGCTCGAGGGGCGGTCGATCGAGCTCTCCAGCAGCGCGGTGCCGATGGCCGATCGCGCCCTGCTGGGGACCGCAGAGGTGACGCAGCGGTGCTCGCCGGCCGAGTTGCTGGACCGGATGTCGGCGGCGTTCGACCGCGTCAAGACGGTGGTGGGCGAGATCGGAGGCGCCTGGGAGACCCTGGTCCCACAGCTCGACGGCGCCCGTCGGCTGCTGCTCGAGACGCGGCGCTTCGCCGAGAAGCTCGGCGAGGCCGGGCGCGCCGACCTCGAGCAGGCCGCCCAGCGCGTCGGCGCGCTGGGCGCAGGGGTGACCGCTGATCCGCTCAGCGTCGCCTCGGCCGATCTCGACGTGCTCGTTCGTGAGCTGCAGATGATCCGCAACGAGCTCGAGTCGACGGCCGAGCTGTCACGGGACTTCGCGCATCGCTTCACCGTCGCACGGGACCTCGTGCGGCAGCTGCGCGCGGCCGTGGCCGAATCCGAGACCGCACGGGACGAGCTGATCGTCAAGATCTCGGCCCCGAACGCCGAATCGGCCGCGCCCGGGCTCGGCGACGAGCTCGACGTCGAGCTCGCCGAGATTGTCGCGCTGGCGGAGGCCCGCGCCTGGCGTGAGGCCCGGATCGCGCTCGAGCGGTGGACCGCGCGCACGGCGGCGATGCTGGAGGCGGCCCGCCGCAGCGTGGTCGCCAACCGAGCTCCGATCGAAGCGCGCAACCAGTTGCGAGCGCTGCTCGACGCCTACCAGGCCAAGGCCAAGCACCTCCGGCTGATCGAAGACCCCGACCTGGCGGAGCTGTTCACATCGGCGCGCGAGGAGCTCTACAACGCCCCCACGGATCTCGAGCGCGGCGGGCAGCTCGTCCGCCGCTACCAGGAAGCCCTCAGTGGCTCCCGCACGACCGAGGAGACACCGCAATGAAGTGCACTCAGCCGGGCTGCGCGGGCGAGATAGCCGACGGGTACTGCGACGTCTGCGGCATGGCCCCGGCCCGGACGGACGCCGCGTCCGCGTCCGCCGACGCCCAGGAGTCCGCGCGCGGCTCGGCTGCGGGCATGAGCGACCAGACGGTGGCTTCGCCGGGGCCCGGGCGACGCCCGGCGACGACGAGAAACCGCCCGAGCGGCCGCAGCCGGCTCGGCGCCGGCCTGGTCGAGATCCCGTCCATCGACTCCCGGGATCCGTCGGCCGCCGTGCTCGCGGCGCCTTCGGTGCCCGAGAGCCGGCGCTTCTGCGGTCGGTGCGACGCGCCGGTCGGCCGCGCGCGGGACGGGGAACCGGGCCGCGCCGCGGGCTTCTGTCGCAAGTGCGGCGCGCCGTTCTCGTTCGCCCCTCAGCTGCTCGCGGGCGACGTGGTGGCCGGGCAGTACGAGGTCGCCGGATGCCTCGCCCACGGCGGCATGGGGTGGGTGTATCTGGCCCGGGACCGCAACGTGTCCGACCGTTGGGTGGTGCTGAAGGGCCTGCTCAACACCGGCGACGACGATGCGATGACGGCCGCGCTGGCCGAGCGGCGCTTCCTGGCCGAGGTCGAGCACGAGCACGTGGTCAAGATCTACAACTTCGTCCAGCACGAGAACTCGGGCTACATCGTGATGGAGTTCGTCGGCGGCCAGAGCCTGAAGCAGATTCTCGCTGCCCGGCGCGAGCGCAACGGCGGCGAGCCGGACCCGCTTCCGCTCGCGCAGGCGATCGCCTACATGATCGCGATCCTGCCCGCATTGGGCTACCTGCATGGAAGAGGGCTGCTGTTCTGCGACTTCAAGCTCGACAACGTGATCCAGACCGGTGACTCGCTGAAGCTGATCGACCTGGGCGGCGTCTACCGGATCGACGAGCCGGCCAGCGCCGTGTTCGGGACCGTCGGCTACCAGGCCCCCGAGATCGCCACGGAAGGTCCCTCGGTCTGCTCTGACCTGTTCACGGTCGCGCGCACGCTGGCGATCATGTGCCTCGACTTCCGCGGCTATCAGGGGGCATTCAAGTTCACGCTGCCACCGCCGGAGTCCACGCCGCTGTTTGCTCGCCACGACTCGCTCTACCGGTTCCTGCTCAAGGGGACGGCACCGAGCCGGGACGACCGCTTCCAGTCCGCCGAGGAGATGGAAGAGCAACTGCGCGGCGTGCTACGGGAGGTCGTCGCCGAACAGCAGGGCAGCCCGGTGGTGGCGCCCAGCGCCCTGTTCACCGAGTCGCTGCGCGGCGTTCCCCAGCAGGCCGACCGGCGGCTGCTGCCGCGCCTGCGCGTCTCGAGTCACGACACCGCCGAGCTGCGCCTCGCCGCGGCGATGTTCGATGGCGGCGACTGGGCCGGCCTTGACGGGTGCCTCGGGGAGATCGAGGCGGACGATCCGTGGGAGTGGCGGACGAGTTGGTACCGCGGAATCGCGGCGCTCGCCCGCGAGGATTCCGCCACCGCACGGGCGAGCTTGACCACGGTCTACGAGGCCGTGCCGGGTGAGCTGGCGCCCAAGCTGGCGCTGGGCGTCGCCTGCGAGCTGGCGGGCGAATTGCGCGCGGCGGCGGCGTGGTACGACATCGTCTCGAGGACCGACAACTCGTACACCAGCGCGAGCTTCGGCCTCGCGCGGTGCCGGCTCGCGACCGGAGACCGGGACGGCGCGGTGGCCGCATATGACCGGGTGCCGGACTCCTCGAGCGCCTACACCGACGCCCAGATCGCGCGCATCCGGTGTCTCGGCGGCTCGAACGACGCGGCCGGCCGGCGCGCGGCCGACCTGCTCGCCGCCGGCACGAACCTGGAGGCTCTGTCGCTCGGCGGCGAGCAGCGGATTCGGCTCGGCGGGGAGTTGCTCGAGTCGGCACTGGCTCTGGTCCAGGCGGGCCGCCTGGCGGCGCCGGGCGATGCGCAGCTGCTGGGCTGCCGCATGATGGAGCGTGATCTGCGTGGCGGGTTGGAGCAGACGTACCGCTCGCTCGCCCGCTACGCGCCCAGCACCACCGAGCGCTACCGCCTAGTCGATCAGGCCAACCAGGTCCGGCCGAGAACATGGACATGAGCGCCGCCGCCGGGCTTCGCTGCGGGACCTGCGCAGCAGCGATCGCACCCGAGGATCGCTTCTGCGAGCAATGCGGCGCGCCGGTGGTCGCCGGCGGCCCGGCCGGGGAAGGATGCGTCAGCTGCGGCGCGCCCGCCGGCGCCGTCGGCGAGGACGGGTACTGCACGGTCTGCGGCGTCCTGCGGCGACCGGCGGCGGAACGGGCCGAGCTCGACCTGATCGTCGCCGCTGCCGTCACCGATCAGGGACGCGTCCACCGGCGCAATGAGGACGCGTTCGACCTCCAGCTCATCGCCGACCGCGGCGTCGCCGCAGTCGTCTGCGACGGGATCTCGTCGGCCAGTGCCGGTGACATGGCGGCCCGGGCGGCGGCGAGCGCCGCCGGCGCCGTCCTCGCCGAGGCGATCGGAGATCCCGCGCGCGACCCGAGCGATGCCATCGTCGCGGCGATCGGCGCCGCTCACGACGCCGTCGCCCAGGTGCCCTGGACCACGCGCGCGGACCGGGCTGTGCCCTCGTGCACACTCGTCTCGGCGCTGTGGCGCGAGAGCGAGCTCGTCGTCGGCTGGGTCGGGGACAGCCGGGCGTACTGGCTGGAGGGCGGGCGCTGCCGCCGGCTCACGGTCGACGACTCGTGGGCGGAGGAGCAGGTCGCCGAGGGTCTGCTCTCCCGGGAGGAAGCGGCCCGCGATCGCCGCTTCCACTCGATCACGCATTGGGTCGGCGCCGATGCGCCCGACCGCGCGCCCCGGGTCGTGGCCCTCACGCCGGAGGCCAGGGGACGGCTCGTACTGTGCACCGACGGATTGTGGAACTACGCGCCCACGGCCGAGGAGCTCGGCGCACTGATCGAGGCGCTGCCGCCCGGCGCGGGGCCGGCGGCGGTCGCCCGCTCGCTCACCGATACGGCCCTCGCCCGGGGTGGCCGGGACAACATCACCGTCGCTGTCGTCGACATCGATCCTGTGAGGGAACCATGACCACGTTCACAGCCGAGGCCTACCAGAACGAGTACCTGCCACTCGGTGGCTCCGAGGTCAATGCCGTCGTGACCGTGACGGCCACCCGTGACGCCGTCGCCGAGGGGCGGCCCGCCGCCGCCGAGGTCGTGATCGTCGACGCGTCGGGATCGATGGAGGCGCCGCGCGGCAAGATCGAGGCCGCAAGGCAGGCGACGGCCGCCGCAATCGACTGCATTCGCGACGGGGTCGAGTTCGGCGTGATTGCCGGGCGTGAGAGCGCACGCGCGCTGTATCCGCGCAGGGGTGGGCTCGTGACCGCCTCGGACCGGACGCGCGAGGAGGCCAAGCAGGAGGTGGCGAGGCTCGATGCCGGAGGGGGCACGGCGATCGGAGCCTGGCTGCGGCGGGCCGGAGAGATGTTGGCGACCGCGCCCGCAGGCGTCCATCACGCGATCCTGCTGACCGACGGGGAGAACTACAGCGAGACGGACGCGGACTTCGGCGCCGCCTTGGCCGAGGTCCAAGGCCGCTTTCAATGCGACTGTCGCGGGGTCGGCACGGATTGGAAGGTGGACGAGCTGCGGCGCGTCGCCTCGACGCTGCTCGGCAGCGTCGACATCATCAAGGACCCATCCGAGATGGCGGCGGATTTCCGCGCGATGATGGAGGCGGCGATGGGCAAGGCGACGCATGAGGTGTCGATCCGGCTGTGGACGCCGCAGGGCGCCACGGTCAAGCTCGTGCGCCAGGTGACACCGGCGATCGAGGAGCTGACCCAGCGTGGCGTGCCGGTCAACGACCTCACCTCGGACTATCCGACCGGGTCGTGGGGGACCGAATCGCGCGATTACCACATCTGTGTCGGCGTCAACCCGCGCGGCATCGGCGACGAGATGCTCGCGGCTCGCGTCAGCCTCGTCGAGGGCGAGCAGGTTCATAGTCAGGCGCTGATCAAGGCGATCTGGACCGACGACGAGCAGCTGTCCACGCGCATCAGCCGCGAGGTGGCTCACTACACCGGCCAGGCGGAGCTCGCCGAGGCGATCCAGGACGGGCTCGAGGCCCGCAAGGCGGGTGACGAGGCGACGGCGACGTTCCGGCTCGGTCGTGCCGTCCAGATCGCGGCCGAGGGCGGCAACGACGCGACGATGAAGCTGCTGGAGGCCGTCGTCGAGATCGAGGATCCCGCCACCGGCACGGTCCGCCTGCGCAGCCACGTCGCGGACGCCGACGAGATGGCGCTCGACACCCGCTCCACGAAGACGGTGCGGGTCGGGCCGGCTGAGCCCGTCTAGGTCGAGATGACCGTCGTCTGTCCGCAGGGGCACAGCTCCGAGACGAGCGACTACTGCGACCAGTGCGGTGCGCGCATCGGCGCTGCCGCGGCGCCTCCCGCTGCTTTGGCGCCGGTCGCTCCGCCGCCGGACGCGGAGCAGGCGAATCACGACGAGGTGGATACCTCGCCCGCGGTCCGGAGCCGTCCGTGTCCGGGCTGCGGGGCGCCCCGATCGGGGGACGACCGATTCTGCGAGCGGTGCGGGTATGACTTCGCCGATCCGGCCCCGCAGCCGGTGCCGGTGGCCGCCGAGTCGGAGCGGTCATCGGTCGCCGTCTGGGAGGCGGTCGCGAGCGTGGACCGGCAGCAGTTCGAACGTCATGCAGTCGCCGGCATCGCGTTCCCCGACGATCAGCAGGAGCGGTGCTTCCGGCTCGAGCAGAACCAGGTGCGCATCGGCCGCAGCCGAGCGCGCGCCGGCGAGGCCACCCCGGAGATCGACCTGGCCGGACCGTGGCAGGATCCCGGCATCTCCCACATGCACGCGCTGCTCGAGCGCCGGCCCAACGGCTCCTACGCCCTCCGGGACCTCGGCTCGACGAACGGGACGACCGTGAACGACGATCCCGCGCGCGTCGGCCGCGACACCGGGGTGCCGCTCGACGACGGCGACCGCATCCGGCTCGGCGCCTGGACCACGATCACGCTCCGGCGGCGCTGAGGACGCGTGGCTGTGCCGGCCGCGGGCGGCTGTGCCCGCGCCGGGTCAGAAGTCGCGCGGGGTGAGCACGCCGGCGTTCAGCACCGTCGACACGAGCCGCGCCCGCTTCTCGTTCTGGGGCAGCTCGCCGACGCCGAAGCGGTCGAACAGGATCCGCAGGTGCCCCTTCACCGCGTCGACGCTGAGGAACACCTCGTTGGCGATCTGAGGGTTGGTCGCCGGCGTGGTCGAGGTCGAATCGGCCCTCGGACGGCACAGTGCGATCAGCACCTTGCGCTGAGTCTCCGTGAGACGCACCGAGCTCGGTGCGCCGAGCGCGCGCGCGGTCGACGCGCCACCCTCGGGATCGATCGGCTCGTGATAGATGACACGGGTGTTGCCGAAGCACATCGAGTCGCGGTTGTGCAGGCGCTGGCGGCCCTGCACGCGGCTCCCGTTGATGAACGAGCCGTTGCGCGAGAGTCCGTCGTCGATCAGCATCCACTCCTCGCCGATTGGCTCGAGCAGCGCGTGCGCGCGGGAGACCTCGGGATCCCAGGTCAGTGGGATGTGGGATCCCGGCTGCGCGCGGCGGCCGATGGTCACCCGCCCCTCGGCGGGGAGCATCATGATCTGCTGCGCGCCGGCTCCGTCGCGCCAGTGCACGAAAGGCACCCCGGCGCGCTCCGCCTCGATCAGTGCCTTGAGCTCGCCGGCAGTCGGCGCTCGCGTCTCGTCAGGCTCATTCATCGTGCCCCCGACCTACGTGCTGGCACACGCCTTGCGGTCGTCACGAGACCCGAGCATAGCCTCTGCATCAGCGTGTGAGTACACGGATCGTCGCATCCGCCGGAACCCGGCCGGCTCGTGTGCCAGGACGTCGGCGCGCCTTCGGGCGCAGGGTGCCGCGTTCGATTTCGTCGTCGTCGTGCATCGTCGCTCCGATCAGGTGTGAACACCAATGCCAGCGTGCCCGGCGGGCCGCTGGCCCGCCGGGCACGCTGCTGCTCCGTCGTGGTCCCGCTAGCGCGTGGCGGTGAACCCCACGTTCCCCGAGCTGCAGTGATCGGCGGGCTGGCCCGGTTGCGCGAATGTCGCCCGCAGTTGCCAGCTGCCCGACAGCCGAGTGCGGGCGCGGTTCACTGAACCGGCCATCGATCCGGACATGCCCACCGTCGTGCCGTCGGCGAGCAGGGTCGGCGAGGCGGTGAACGATGAGTGCAGTCTGCCGCCCGAGCTGATCGGCACGCGGGAATAGTCGTCCTCGATCGAGTAATTGAAGCCAGATGGCTCGCACGACATGTCGAGCCCGATGGCTCCGATCACCAGCATGCGGCCGTTCCGGGACAGCTGGAAGAAGCCCGGCCAGCCCTGCGAAGTGAAGCCGCCGAGCATCGCACCGGACTGCCCGGAGCTCGCGCTCGCGATGCGCGCCGGCGACGATGTGCGACCTTTCGGGTGGCGGGGGTTCGCCAGCCGGTGGGCGGCCTCGGCGGAGCCCGTCGACATGGCCGCGGTCACACCCGCGAGAACGATTGCCAGCACTCGCCTGACCCTCCGGCTCGTGCCGCGCATGTCGGACTGGGATGACATGGTGAAAACCTCCTGGTCCGGCATCTGAGCCGTCCCGGTTGCGGTGCGTTGCCGCAACCGTCACACCGACCGCCCGCTGCGGACAGCCCCCCAAGGGTGGGGTGTGGCGACCAGGGTGTGAGAAGTGCCACCAAGGCGTGTGCAGTCCGGTCGCCGGGGTGGGGAAAAGCGGAGCGGATCGGAGCGGCCAAGCGGGGTAGCGCCGCCCCGGCGGCCGCTTGACGGATCCAGGAGACTGTGCTCGGGGTCGCAGGATGCACTACTCCGAGCCAGGCGTCCCATCAGATCGGAGCGGGTCTGAGACGATCAGCAGCTCAAGCCGGATCGTTGGTGCTCATGACCGGCGTGCTGGTGGCACTGACCGGTTGTGACTCGGCGCCCCGACCGGCCCAGAAAGGCCTCGTGGCGGTGGTGCAGACCACCGCTGACCTGTCCCAGCGGCTGACCCGTCTGAACGGGCTTCGCTTCGGAAAGCAGGTGCCGGCCGGGATCCCGGTGATCCACGTCAACCAGGCCGAGCAGTACCAGCGCGTCACCGGGGTCGGCGGCGCGATCACCGACACCTCGGACTGGCTGCTGCACGACGAGCTCCCGCCGGCCGCCGGCGCCGCCGTCATCGACAACCTGTTCGGTCTCCGCGGCATCCGCCTCGGCTACGTGCGCGTGCCCATGGGCGCGTCGGACTTCACCAAGGACGGCGCGCCGTACTCGCACGACGACATGCCGCCGGGACAGTCGGATCCCAGCCTGTCGCGGTTCTCCATCGCCCACGACGACGCGTACATCATCCCGGCTCTGCGCCAGATCCTGATGGCCAACCCCCATCTCCAGATCCTCGCGTCTCCGTGGAGCCCGCCGGGATGGATGAAGGCGAACGACGCGCTCGACAACCCCGCCGGGCACGGTCTGCTCCTCAGCTCGGCCTACGGCCCGCTGGCGCGCTATTTCGTGAAGTTCATTCAAGCGTATGCGACCCGCGGCGTGCCGATGGCAGCGATCTCGCCTCAGAACGAACCCGGACAGCAGGCGCTGTATCCCTCTCTGAATCTCTCCGAGCCAGGCCAGGCGATGTTCATCGCCCGGTATCTCGCCCCGGCGCTGGCGGCGGCGGACCTTCACCCCGCCATCTATGGCCATGACTACAAGTGGCTGTTCTGGCCCCGGGTGGACGCGCTGCTCGCTCACCCGGCGGCGGCCGCGGCGCTGAGCGGAATCGCGTGGCACTGCTACGACGGCAACCCCGGCGTGATGACCAGGTTGCACCAGATGATGCCCCATCTGGACCAGATCGAGAGCGAATGCTCGGGCGGAATCGCCCCCGGTCCACCCGCCGAGTTGATGATCGCCTCATTTCGCAACTGGGCGAGCGCGGTGTTGCTGTGGAACGTCGCACTCGACCCGCACGGCGGTCCCGTGCAGCCGCCCGATTACGGATGTCTGCACTGCACCGGCATCGTCACCGTCGACGAGCGGACGCACACGGTCAGTTACGGCTCCGACTACTACCAGCTCGGTCAGTTCAGCTCGTTCGTGCAACCCGGCGCGCGCAGAATCGGATCGGAGAGCTTCGTCACCTACAACTCCCCGGACCGCTATCACCGGGTCAACTACGCGACCCCCGGTCTCGACGACGTCGCGTTCGAGAACCCGGACGGCAGCACGGTGCTCCTGGCCCACAACAACGCCGCGCAACCGGAGCGGTTCGCCGTCGAGTGGGACGGGCAGAGCTTCGTCTACACGCTCCCGGCGGAGGCGACGGTCACCTTCGTCTGGCGCTGACCCCGCGCCCGTCGATCGGTCACTTGCACGGGTTGTGATAGCTGTCGGTCGGTGCGTACAGCGCTCGCTCGGACGCGGTGAGGCCCGAGCCGACGACGCCGCACACGTCGTTCGCGAGCGCGGCGCTGCCGGTCGGCAACGTGATCGGTGTCCACAGGCGAATCGCCCCGTCCCGGCCACCGGCGGCCAGTGCCGAGCCGTCACGGCTGAAGGCGATGCTGTTCACGAACCCGTACGGGCCGAGCGGCTCGCCCTCCGGGGTGTCTGAGGAGACGTCCCAGAACCGGATCGTCCCGTCGGCGCTGCCGGAGGCCAGCGTTGCGCCGTCGGGACTGAACGCCACGCTCCTGACGTAGTTCTGATGGCCGTTGAGTTCGACGACTTGCTTACCGCTCGACAGGTTCCACAGCCGCACGGTGTCGTCGGCGGCGCCCGAGGCCAGGAGGGACGCGGTGGGGCTGAACGCAAGGCTGAACACCGCGTCGGTGTGGCCGACGAGCGTCTGTTTCGGCGTGCCGCTGACGGCATCCCAGATGTGGATGGTGCGGTCGTCGCCGCCCGAGGCGAGGCTGCTGCCGTTCGGGCTGAACGCGACCGCGTACACCGTCGAGGTTGCCGGGAGCATTCGCGTCGTGCGCGTGCCGAGATCGCTCAGCCCGAGTGTGGCATTGGAGCCCGCGAAGGCAAGCCTGCGTCCGTGCCGGCTGAGGGCCACACCGTAGATGTGGACGCCTGGGTTTTGGTAGACGGGGGGTCCGTCCGGCTGCCCGGAGGGGATGCGCCAGAGCTGCACCGTGCCGCCCTGGCTGGCCGTGATCAGCAGCGAGCCGTCGGGGCTGAAGGCGATGCTGCGCAGTCCGCCGTCGCCCGCGGCGCCGAGCTGGATCGTACTCGTCGGGCGCCCACGCTTCAGGTCCCACAGCTCAACCTCGGCGTTCGTGACCCGGCGCTGCGTGCTGGTGTTCTGTGCCCAGGCCAAGAGCCCCGCCGTGGGACTGAAGGCGACCGCCCCCACGTCACCCGAAGTCGTCGCCAGCGGGTCGTTGAACCCTGGTTGCGGGCGGGAGTCCCACAGCTGGATCGTGTCGTCGGTGCTGCCGGCGGCAAGGGCGTGACCGACGGAGCCGAACGCGACGCTGGTGACGATCCCCCTGGGCCCGGTGAGTGGATGGCCGAGTGCGACCCCGTGGTCTACGTCCCACAGCTGGACCGTATTCGCCGCGTTGCCCGAGGCGAGTGTATGGCCGGCGTGGCTGAACGCGAGGCCGTAGATCGGCGAGCGCAGGCTGCCGGGCAGCGGCGCGGGGAGCGGGCTGCCGGGATCCCACAGCCAGACGTAGCCGTCGAGGCCTCCGGCGGCGAGGCGGGGACCGACAGGGCTGAAGGCGATCGCGTACAGCGGTGACCCCACGTTGACCGGTGCGTCCGCCGACGGCGTCGGGCGCGGACCGGACCGGACCCGAGGCGCCAGACCCTGATCTCCTGGTCGCCGCCGGCGGACGCGAGCATCGCAGAGTCATGACTGAACGCAATGCTTCTGACCTTAGGAGCGCTGAGCAGGACCGGGCGGCCGACCGGTCGGCCGCCGGCGAGCGCCCACAGAGCGATGGTTCCGTTGAGGCGGGCGGCGGCCAGCCAGCGGCGGTCGGGGCTGAACGCGACGCTGATCGCGCTGTCGGCTCCACCCGTGGACGGGTGCGCGATCGGACGGTGGGTGCTGCTGCCCCAGAGCACGACGTCGCCGCTCTGGTAGCCGGAGGCGAGGACGGTCCCGTCGGCGCTGAACGCGACGCTGGCGACGCCGCCGTACGGGCCGCGCAGCGGCTGTCCGACCTGCGTGCGCGTCCGGGCGTTCCACAGCCGGATCGTGCCGTCGCCGCTCGCCGATGCCAACAGGCTGCTCCGGGGCTGGAAGGCGACGCTCGTGACCGCGTCCGTGTGGCCGTGGAGAATGCCGATCACTCCCGAGCGCCAGATCTCCTCGTGGGCGGCCAGCAACGTGCTCCGCGCGAGCGCCTGCGATGAGTTCTTCGGGATGTGCAGGTAGGCTTCGAGGGCCAGCAGCAGGGACAGGTCGGGGCGGGTCGGCTGCAGCGCCTGCGCCGTTTCGGTGAGGCCCACGTAGGTCGCCGCCGCCTTCTCACGCTGAGCGGTCCGCTGCCCGTCCCTGGCGGTCACGGCCAACTTCGCGACGCCCGCGGCAACGAAGACGAACCCGAGTGCGATCGCGCCCAACAGGGCCATCCGCCGCAGGTACCTCCGGCGCGCGTGAGCCTCCCGCAGCTCGTCGCGGCGGCGGGTGATCCAGGGAATCAGGAACTCGCTGGTGATCTCGTACAGGTCGATGTCGTGGCGGCGCTCGCGCCGGATCAGCCCGGACTCGAGCTCGAGATGCCGGAGCGCCTCGCGCAGCAGGTCGGGCCGGAGGCCGTCCTTACTGGCGGCCTGGTCGATGAGGTCGTGCTCCGAGATGACGTTGCGCGTGCCCCGGGGGGTGACCATCTGGCTGAGGACCGAGATTGCTGCCGCACGGAGGTTGGATGGGAAGCTGTTGATCGCCTCGTTGAGGTGGTCTTCGAGCAGGCCTCCGATCCCCCGGAACTGGAGCAAGGCCTCGGGATTCTCGGCCGTCCACAGCCGGGCGCAGACGATCTGAAGCTCGGACAGGTTGAGATCGCTCCGGTCGCTCCGCTCGGCCAGCGACGCGGCGATGCGGTGAGCGAGCGGGGGAGAGAGCTCGGCGGCATAGACACCCGGGAACCGCTCGAACGGCGCCCGGATGATCTCCGGTGCGCACTGGAGCGGCGGCGGAACGAGCCGCAGGCTTTGATGGGCGAGCTCCGGCTGCTCCTTCAGGAGCGGATCGAGGCTGGCCAGGTAATCCTCCCGGAACGCGAACAGCAGCTTCACGGGGACGTCGCGCGAGCGCAGCAGGGTCACGATCGCCTGCAGGATTCCGGCCTGGGTGTCGGTCAGCGTCGAGCCCTCGGGGAACAGCGTCACGAGCTCCTCGAACTGGTCGAACACGAGCAGGATCGGGGCTGCCTCGGCGGCCGCGGACACCGCCGCGGCGAAGTCGCCGGCGCCGAGCACGAGCCGTCCGTCGCGCGCCGCGCTCACGAATGCGGAGGGCAGGAAGCCGTCATCTTCCTCGTCGGAGTAGAAGATCGGCTCGAGCGCGAACTCGCTGCCCGGCCGCGGCTGGACGCGCACCCGGTGCGGCCAGAAGCCGTCCTCGGCCAGCCGCGGCAGAACCCCGGCGTTGACGACCGACGATTTCCCGGCGCCGGACTCCCCGTACAGCAGCACGCCGCGGTACATGGTGATCAGCCGGACGAGCCGCTCGATCTCCTGATCGCGAGCGGCCAGGATGCCGGCATCCGCGAACCGAAACGCCTTGAGGCTGCGGTACGGCTTGGCCGGCGCGCTGCGTGCCGCCCGCACGAAGCGGGCGAACATCGAGGTCCAGTCGAGCACGGGGACGCTCACGCCGGCATCTCCCGGCCGAGTACGTCGTGGTACAGCCGGGGCACGAAGTCCCACACGTCATCGACGATGAAACGGAAGTCATGCTCCCGCGTCCACACGTCGCTGACCAGGGGGTCAGGGTGCACGTCGACGGAGTAACTGAGTGGGTGCTGTGCGGGGTCGAGCTTCCAGCGCAGCGTCCGGAACAGCGGCTCTCCTCTCCGATTGGGGGTGACCCGCCGCCCGACCGACCGAGAATGCCCTGCTATAGGCCGCCTTTCCCTGACGCAATCGGGCCCTGGGAGTTGCACACATCCCGGAAACCGTCCGAGAGTCGGGCACGCTGGGTAGCGGAGCCGCGCGCCGCGCGTCAAGCGGCAGCGCGGAGAAGCGGGGCGCTACCGAAAACTCTCGCGCTTGCAGGCGATTCGGCCGCTTGACCCGGGCTTCGGCTCCGCTATGTGGCAAGGATCGCCGGCCAGGGCCGGCACCCTCACATCAACGACCAACCGTCCGGACCCCCGGATTCACCCCCCATATGGAGGAGCGGTTGTCAAGCGAGCAGCGTTCATGGTTCCTTTCTGGCAGGGGTTGAGTTGATGTGGTTGCGGCTGGCGGGGCGGTCCGGGCGTCCGCGGAGTTCGCGACGTTTGGTCAGCCTCATATGCGGGGGCTGGGTACCCCAAGACCTTGTTTTCGTCGCACGTCCGCTGTCTAAAATCGAGCACCGTCGGCTGACGCCGGGCTGCTCATGGGGGTGCCGCGGACTGGGTGTGCGCGAGTGCCGGGACGCTCGGGCCGCCTCGTCAGCCGCAACGGGTTGTAGGGGGGTTGGGGTCTCAGGCGATCGTGGGCTCCTGCTTCGGTGGGATGGAGCGTGCCTGCGTGAGGGGGTCGCCCGCCGGCATGGACGCCGGCGGAACCGGGTCGGGATGGGAGCCTGACCAGGTGGCGATCTCCCAGCAGAAGCAGGCGAGCTCGCGCGCGATCGCGACCGCGACGACGCCGTTGGGCTTCTTGCGCGCGTCCTTGAGCTGACGCCAGCGGGCGTGCAGGCGCCGCTGCGCTGACCACGCGATGTTGATCACCTCTGGCGGCTGGTCGCGCTGGCGGCGCTCGAGCAGCTCGCCGACCCCCGGCTGACGGCGGTAGTGGTAGGACGCCTCGATCAACAGCCTGCGCGCGTGCGTCGAGCCGGCCTTCGTGATCGACCCCTGGCGACGCTGGCTGCTGGTGGTGTGCTCGGACGGGACGATCCCGAGGTAGGCCGACAGCCGGTCGGGGTGATCGAAGCGCTCCCACTCGCCGATCTCGGCGCACAGCCCGAGCGCAGAGAGCGTGTCGATCCCGCGCAGGCACCTGAGCCGACCGACCGCCTGCGCGCACGGCGACTCAATCACGAGCTTCTCGAGCTCGGCCTCGACCCGGTCACGGCGGGCGACGAGCACGTCGTGCGCGTGCAGGTAGTCGGCCATCGTCACCTGCGACGCGTGATCGACGAACCGCAGGCCGGCGAGCCACGCGCGATGCGCTCGCGACCACGCACGCCCCGGCCCCTCCCAATACACCTCGCGGCGCAACAGGAACTTCCCGAGCCGGTGGCGGGCGCGCATCAGATCAGCGCGAATGTCCTCCCGGCAGCGAACGAGGTCCCGCAGCCGCTCGCGCTCCAGCGACGGGACCGTCACGATCGCCAGCTCCCCGGCCGCCAGCAGCCGTGCGAGCCGGACCGCGTCGCGCTTGTCGGTCTTGATCCGATCACCAGGCCGCCGCTCCGTGCGCCCCGGTGCGCACACCGACACCTCGATCCCCCGCGCCCGCGCGCGACGCGCCAGCCCATAGCCGGTCGGGCCCGCCTCGTACACCATCCGCGCCGGCACGGGAACCTCCATCAGCCGCTCCAGCAGCTGATGCGGACGCCCAACCATCCGGGCAGTGCTCAGCTCGCCTGTCCCCTGGTCGAAGATCGCGATCGTCGACTCGTGCGCGTGCACGTCAAGACCGACCCAACGGATACCGTCAGCCATTAGGCACTCCTCTCGTGGATTGTGGGCCCCGCGCCGAGGCCGGAATCCTCAGCGCGAAGACTTACCCCGCAGCCTGCGCGGGGAGTGCCGACCACTTCGACACGGAGCCGGCAGCTCCTCCATAGGGTCTAAACGACGAGGAGTCCCGGAACAGCAGCCGCAGGTTGTAGTCCAGCAGGCTGTAACCGACGAACAGCGTCGGGCAGCGGCTCAGCTTGTACAGGAACGTCTCGGGGAGGGGATGGAATCCCTCGGCTGCGTTCATCCGCAGGACGAAGGTGATGTAGTCCTCGTCGGTCACCACGATCGACTCGGGCGAGTTCACATCCCCGTGCATCTTGAACAGGAACGGACGCTTCGCGGAGGGTTCCTGACCGACCGGGTAATCCGGGGTGCGGCTCTCCCGGTTGGGGTTGTAGATCCCCACTTGCGGTTCCTTCTCCTCATCGCACCGGCGCAGGGCACGTTCGAACAGCGTGTCGTAGTTCGTCGTGATCACCAGCGGGAACGGGAGCTCGGCGAGCGCACGAACGGCGGCCGACGGCTTTGTCTTCTCGTCCACGGCGCGGCGGATCTCCTCTACGAGCTGGTTTCGGCCGTTGTCGCGCTCGTAGCACAGCGATACCCGCTGCAGGTGCCCTTCGTCTTCGCCAGGGCAGTCGCGGGCGAAGCTGCAGCCCGCGGCCAGTTGCTTCGCGAGTCCCGCCCCCAACGGTGGCCGGTGCTCCTCCGGATAGGTGAACCGTGAGTCGGGGGGCGGGGGGTAGTGAACGGCCGCTCCGAGGAAGAGTATGCACTGGCTCTGGTTGACACGGTCCTGTAGCAGCTTGTAGGCGGACGAGCGCTCCGTGACGCTACCCCGTCCTTCGGGAGCTCCGCTCAGAACGGCCATGGGACCCCGATGGGCACTCGCGGCATTTCTTAGCCCCTCTCTTCAACTCCCCGGCGGGTGGAGATCGGCCCGCCGGTGCGCTGGCGTCGATCCAATTCCGGAGCCCCCCTGAGCGCGATGATACCCCTTCGACGCCGATTGTCCGTGTCTCTTGTCTCACACTGACGCACACCGTCGAGGCGATCTCGGACGGCCGATTTGTCGGGTGGGCTGACGCGGTCTACCTGGATCGTTCATTAACGGCCGCGCCCCGGGCGGGCCGGGGCGCGGTGGCCTTCGTGGTCCTGGCAGCGACGCTGCCCGCCCCGCCCGAGCGCGTTCACCACAAGGTCGACTACCTCGGGGCCGCGCTGCTGGCCACGGCGCTGAGCGCGATCGTGCTCGCCTGCACCCTCGGCGGCACGAGTTACGCCTGGGGGTCGCCGTTCATCATCGCGCTGGGCATCGGCGCGCTGGTGCTGATCATCCTGTTCGTGTTCGCCGAGCGCGCCGCCGACGAGCCGGTGCTGCCTCCGCGCCTGTTCCGCAACCGCGTGTTCTCGGTGACCAGCGGGATCGGGTTCGTGGTCGGGTTCGCGCTGTTCGGCTCGGTCACCTACCTGCCGCTGTTCCTGCAGGTCGTCAACGGCGCCAGCCCGACCAGCTCCGGACTCCAGATCCTCCCGCTGATGGCCGGCCTGCTCGTGACCTCGATCGCGTCGGGGCAGCTGATCACCCGCACCGGTCACTACCGACCGTTCCCGATCGCCGGCACGGCGGTGATGGCGGTCGGCCTGTGGCTGCTCTCGAGCATGAGCGCCACGACCTCGCGGGCCGGCGCCTCGGCCTACATGTTCGTGCTCGGCCTGGGTCTGGGGATGGTGATGCAGGTGCTCGTGCTGGCCGTGCAGAACGCGGTCGAGTACAAGGATCTCGGTGTCGCCACCTCGGGCGCGACCCTGTTCCGCTCGATCGGCGGCTCCGTGGGCACGGCGATCCTCGGCTCGATCTTCTCCAACCGGCTCAGCTCCGAGCTGACGGCGTCGCTGCCACACAGCGGCGCCGGCGCCGCGGCCGCTGCGTCCAGCGGCCTCGCCCATGCCAATCCGGCGTCGCTCTCGAAGCTTCCTCCGGTGCTGCACACCGCCTACATCCACGCGTTCACCAACGCGCTCGACACCGTCTTCCAGGTGGCCGCATTCGTGGCCGCCGCCGCCTTCCTGCTGAGCCTGGTGCTGCCGGAGCGTCCGCTGCGCGAGAGCGTCGCCGCCGGCAGCGGGATCGGCGAGAGCTTCGCGGTCCCCAAGGACACCGACTCGCTGGCCGAGGTCTCCCGCTCCCTGGGCGTGCTGGTCGGCCGGGAGGGCCGGCGTCGCTTGGTCGAGGGAATCGCCGAGCGTGCCGGGGTCGACCTCTCACCTGCCGCGTGCTGGCTGCTCATGCGACTGAACGAGGACCCCGACGCGCACGTCGCCGCGCTGTGCGCGTCGTTCGCGATCCCGGTCGAGTTCGGTCAGCAGGCGCTCGTGGAGCTCGTGGAGCAGGGGATGGTGATCGAAGCGGCGCCGCGCGAGCCGGGTCGTCTGCCGCTCCGGACGCTGACGCCCGACGGGCAGGAGGCGGTGCAGAAGCTGGTCAACGAACGGCGGGCGAGCCTGGCCCGGCTGCTCGACGGCTGGTCGCCCGATCAGCACGCCGATCTCGCCAACTTGCTCAGCCGGCTCGCCCACGAGCTGGCCCGCGAGCCCTCGGAGGAGCTGACGGTCAAGGTCTAGTAGTGCTCCGTTAGGTGGGCGGGGCTCGTAGGTGGTGGTCGGGCGGCAGCTCTCTGCGGCAGACGGGACAGGTCCCGTGCCAGCAGGCCAAGAGCGCTTGTAGCTCCCGGACGACTCCGAAGAGGGTCAGGCTGCCGCCCTGGCTGGCGGGCGGCGTTGTCGCTCCAGCGTGAGGAACGCCTGCGCGACCGAGACGAGCGTGACGTGATGGTTCCAGCCGCGCCAGCCGCGCCCTTCGAAGTGATCGAGCCCGAGCGCGTCTTTGAGCTCGCGGTAGTCCTGCTCGATCCGGAAGCGCATCTTCGCCAGGTACACAAGCTGCTTGAGCGGCGTGTCGGCGGGCAGGTTCGAGAGCCAGTACTTGGTCGGCTGTTTCTCTTTGGAGGGCCATTCGCAGATTAGCCAGCGAACCGGGAGTTCTTCTGCGGCCTCGTGCGCCTTGCGGCGCAGGTGGATGTTCGCTGGGCGGACCCTGAGCGCGATGAACCGCGAGCTCATCTTCCCGCGCGTGCCCTCCCGCCACGTGACAGTGACCGCGGCCTTCTTACCGGCGGCGAGCGCAAGCTCCTTGAGCGAGGAGGGATCCTCGCGGTAGCGCAAGCCGGGCGGTCGGCCGCGGCCTTCGGGCCTGGGCGGCTGCGTGGGCTTGACGGCCTCGCTGTAGGCCGAGGTCGCGCCCTTGACGTCCAGCACGTACTCGATCTCCCGCTCATCCAAGCCGCTGCGCAGCTCGGTGACATCCCCGTAGGCGCCATCCCCAAGCATCACCGGCGGCTTGATCCCCCAGCCGATCAGCTCATCGATCATCTCCAACGCCAGCCGCCACTTCTCGACGTGATGAACGCCCTCGGGCAGCTTCGCCTTCTGACGCCGATCCCGGTTGAACTCGCTGTCCTCGTCCCACTCCTCCGGGATGAACAACCGCCAGTCAAGCGGACATGAGGCATCCTCGGTAGCCGCGTTGATCGACACTCCGATCTGGCAGTTGCCGATCTTCCCCAACGCCCCCGAGTACTGCCGCGCGACCCCGACCGAATACTTGCCGAACTTCGGGAACCCCGTGTCATCGATCACCCACGCCGCCGGCGAGAGCTCGCGGCTCATCCGCCGCGCCAACGCCTTGCGAACCGGCACCTCATCCCACGGCGACTGGTTCACGAACTGCTGCAAGCACTGCTCATCACCGTCCGCCAGCCTCGCGGCCATCGGCTCGATCGATTTGCGCTTCCCGTCCAGCATCAACCCGCGCAGATAGCACTCCCCCCACCGACGCTGATCGCTGCGCGCCATCGAGGCGAACATCTCTTCGCTGAACTCGACCAGTCGCCCGCGCACCCGCGCAAGCTCCCGCTCCGACAGACCAGCCACAGGCTGCATCATGACCTCCTCGACGACGGCAACGTCGCCAAGAAGATTCGCCTGCAAAACGCAGAGTCCTTCAAATACCTAACGGAGCACTACTAGTGTCCTGATGCCGACGGACTCTCGAATCGGGGCACGAGTCACTTGATGCGCAGCAGGTGCCGGAACGGGCCGACCAGCCGGCCCAGGCGGTGCCGGGTGTGCGTGATCCCGGTGACGCCGAGCGCGGTCACGAACAGGCCGGCGACCAGGGCCAGGCTCGAGAGCACGGCCGGCCAGTGCGCCTGCAGCAGGTTGCGCCCCCATCCGAGCAGCTGATCGGCTCGGGATCCGGCGAACGTGAGCGTCAGCCAGATCCCGATCAGCGGCAGCACGAAGCAGAGGTTGAACAGGACCAGCAGGACGATCGCGCGTGCCGGACCAAGGCCGGCGCCCACGATGGCCGCGATCACCGCGAAGTAGGGGAACGCAGTCGGGAGCTCGACCACGGTGATCGTCGCGCCCAGCACGGCACTCGACTTGCCCTCCGCCTTGGCCGACGGCAGCTCGCGGCTGGAGAGGCGGTCGCGATGCCACCACAGCACCCCGGCGCCGACGAGCATGGCCACTCCCGCGACGATCTCGAAGATGTGGCGCACCGTGTGACCGGGGTGGGGAAGCGCGGCCAGCAGCAACTGCCCGGGCCCCAGCGCGATCACCGCACCGCCGGCCAGGGACACGAGGAACACGGCCAGCGTGAACTCGAACACGTGCGAGCGGGGGTGATCGCCGCTGGCCAGATACAGGGCCGGCGCGATCGTCGAGGGGTTGAGCGAGTCGGCGAGTCCGATGGACACGACGAGACCGACGAGGCGGAGCATGCGGGGATTCTTCCCGTTTGGGCCGATGCGAGCCGGACCTGGTCGCGCCCGCAGCTCCGCCGGTCAGGCGAAGTGAAGCTCCTCGGCCTCTCGGTCGGCGGCCGGGCGCTCGCAGGTCGGGCACCACCAGCGGGCCTCGAGCGCGGTCCCGCAGACCGCGTGCCGCGGCGCGCTCGCCCCCTCGGCGTTGCGCGCGCCCCAGCCCGCCAGCAGGCGCAGGGCGCCGGCCAGCTCGCGGCCCGCGGCGCTCAGCTCGTAGACGAACCGCGGCGGGCGCTCGGAGTAGGGGCGCGCGACCACGAGCGCGTGGCGCTCGAGATGTCGCAGGCGCTGGATGAGGACGTTGGGCGCGATCCCGCGCACGTCCTCCTGAAGCTCGCCGAACCGCCTCGGGCCGTCGAGCAGCGCGGCGACGATCTGCAGCGTCCAGCGATCCCCGACCGCCGCCAGCGCGTCGGCGAGCGCGGAGCGGGCGGGGTCCTCGTCGCGTGCGGCCGGGGCCGGAGCCGTGGAGGCGCCGGGGGCGTCTGTGGCGGGGGTGGGCGAGTCGGCCATGCGTGGCGTCAATGCTACGGCGCGCGCGAAGCGCTGCATCTGAGTTCCGGCCCCCGGAACTCAGATGCAGCCCTTCGCGCCCAGAGCCCTTGCCGCTCTGGTAAATTCTCACTTGCAATTTGCAAGTGACTCCGCAGACGCAGACGCAGACGCAGACGTGGATACAGACGCAGACACAGACACGAGGGATAGGTTGGCCATGACTTTGCTTGAGGAATTGGAAGCGGCCGTCGGAGAGGCAGCCGAGCACGTCGGTCCCGCCGTGGTCGGGCTCGGACGCGGTTGGGGCGTGGGATCGGGTGTCGTGATCGCGCCCGCCCGCGTGCTCACCAACGCGCACAACCTGCGCCACGACGAGGTCACCGTGACCTTCGCCGACGGGAGCCGCGCAAGCGGCCGCGTGGCGGGATCGGACCCCGATCTCGACGTGGCGGTGATCGACGTCGACACGCGCGACATCGAGCCGGTGGCATGGCCCGATGACGGCGAGGCGCCGGCGGTCGGGCGCGCCGTGCTGGCGCTGGCCAATCCGGGCGGTCGTGGTCTTCGGATCACGCCCGGGTTCGTGTCCTCGGCCGCGCGCAGCTTCCGCGGCCCCCGCGGCCGGCGCATCGCCGGCGCGATCGAGCACACCGCTCCGCTCCCGCGCGGGTCCTCGGGTGGCCCGCTGACCGACGTCGGCGGACACCTGCTGGGCATCAACACGCTCCGCGTCGACGGCGGGCTGATCCTTGCGATCCCGGCCGACGGCGCGCTGCGCGAGCGCGTCGAGTCGCTCGGCCGCGGGGAGGCGCCCGAGCGCGTGCGGCTCGGCGTGGCGATCGCGCCCCCACGGGTCGCGCGGCGTCTGCGCCACGCCGTCGGGTTGCCCGAGCGCGACGGTGTGCTGGTGCGCGTCGTCGAGCACGACAGCCCCGCGGCCCGGGCCGGGATCGAGCGCGGCGATCTGATCGTCTCCGCCGGCGGGCGCGAGCTCGATCGCGTCGACACGCTCTACGAGGTGCTCGACGCGGCGCGCGCGCAGGGCCAACTCGAGTTGACGATCGTGCGCGGTACCGATGAGCGGACCGTGACCGTCACGTTCTGAGCGCCATGAGCACGCTGACCGATGCCCCTGACGGCGACACCCGCGCCCGCGAGGCCGAGGCCCTGGACGCGTACTCACGGGTGGTCGTCGACGTCGCCGAGCGACTCGCGCCCTCGGTGTCGAACCTCCGGATCACCCGCCGCACGCGGGCCGGACACGTCCCTGCCGGCGCCGGCAGCGCGGTGGCGCTGACCCCCGACGGCTTCCTGCTCACCTCGGCCCACGTGGTCGCCGGGCCGGGACGCACCGGCCGCGCGGCGTTCGTCGACGGTCGCGAGCTGAGCTTCGGCGTGGTCGGCGTCGACCACCTCTCCGACCTCGCGGTACTGAGGGCCGACGGTGGTGACCTGACGCCGGCGCGGCTGGGCGAGGCCGAGGCGCTGCGCGTCGGCCAGCTGGTGATCGCGATCGGCAACCCCAACGGCTTCGCGGGCTCGGTGACCGCCGGTGTCGTGTCGGCCCTGGGGCGGTCGCTGCCCGCGCGCTCGGGGCAGACGGTGCGCTACATCGACAACGTGATCCAGACCGACGCGGCGCTGAACCCCGGCAACTCGGGCGGGGCGCTCGTCGACAGCGCGGCGCGCCTGGTCGGGATCAACACGGCCGTGGCCGGCGTCGGGCTCGGGCTCGCGGTGCCGATCAACGCCGCCACCCGCGCCGTCGTCGGCGCCCTGATGAGCGACGGCCGGGTGCGCCGCGCCTACATCGGGATCGCCGGCGGCCCGCGACCCCTGCCGCCGCACGCCCGCGTCCGGCTCGGCCGCACGTCCGGCGTCGAGGTGGTCGAGGTCGCGTCTGGTAGCCCGGCGCAACGCGCGGGCCTGCGCGCCGAGGATCTGATCGTCGAGCTCGGCGGCCGTTCGGTCGAGCGGGTCGACGACGTCCAGCGCCTGATGAGCGCCGATACGATCGGCTCGACGCTGACCGCCCGCGTGCTGCGTGGCGACAGGCTGCTCGAGCTCGAGCTGCGACCCGTGGAGCTGACGGCCTGAGGGGCCGGGAAGAGAACGCGCGCGGCGCCGAGTCCGACCGGATGCGCCCCGCTTACGACTGGCGCTAAACTGCCTCGCGGCGCCGGGCGGCGTTCGTTTTCGCGCCCGTGGTCCGGTCGCCAAGCCCTGCCAATCCGTACGGGAAGCGCGTAAATGGCCCGTGGAGACGTCCGGATCGCCGCCACTCTCGCCTGCGAAGAGTGCAAGCGCCGGAACTACCAGACGAACAAGAGCAAGCGGAACAACCCCGAGCGACTCCAGCTGCGCAAGTACTGCCGCTGGTGCAAGCGCCACACGCCCCACCGCGAAACGCGCTGAGGACACGGGGTCGGGATGGCTCGCAATCGCAAACGCAGCAACAAGGAGCGACGCAGCCGTCGTCCACAGGCAGAGCCCTCGGCGCAGCCGGGTGTCGCGACTGCGCGCCCACAGCACGACGAGGGCAACCCGGATCCGATCGAGCACGCCACGCCCGACGTCGAGCTGGCCGAGGCACAGCTCGCGCAGGGTCGCCCCGCGCTCGACGAGGTTCCCGGCCCCGGGGAGCTCGAGGAGATCGAGGAAGCCGAGGAGCGGTCCACCCGGGCGCCGGGGATCATCCCCGCCGGCCCTCACATCCAGCAGGACGATGGGCCTCCGCTGGAGCCCGAGGAAGCCGAGCTGGCCGTCGTGGCCGCCGAGGACGCCGAGGAGGGTGTCGCCCTGGCCCCGGTGCGGACCGGCAGCCGTCTCGTCCACTTCCTGCAGGGAAGCTGGCGCGAGCTGCAACGGGTACAGTGGCCAGATCGCCGTCAGGTGATCCAGGCCACTGGGGTTGTGCTCGGGTTCGTGATCGTCGCCGGAGCGTATCTGGGCGTCGCCGATGCCCTGGCCGGCAAGCTGATGGATTTCATCCTCAAGTAAGAGGCAACCGGACTAAGTCATTCAAGTAGAGGCCCGAACGCCGGCCGTCGATTCGCGGCGCGGAGCAGGCGCCGCAAAGGACCAAAGAGAAATGTTTCGCTGGTACGTCGTCAACACCTATTCGGGTCACGAGAACAAGGTCAAGCACAACCTCGAGCATCGGGTCGTCTCGCTGAACCAGCAGCGCGCGGTCCGGCAGATCGTCGTGCCGACCGAGACGGTGTCGGAGATGAAGGACAACCAGAAGATCACCGTCGAGAAGCGGACGATGCCCGGCTACGTGCTCGTCAACATGGACCTCAACGAGGATTCCTGGTCGCTGGTCAAGGGCACTCCGGGCGTGACCGGATTCGTGGGCGCCTCCAACGAGCCCGTGCCGCTCACCCAGGCCGAGGTCGACCGCCTGCTGCACCAGGAGACCGCTGAGCGGCCCCGCAGCCGGGCGCAGTTCTCGATCGGCGAGTCGGTCAAGGTCATCTCGGGACCGCTGTCGGACTTCTCGGGCGAGATCTCTGAGGTCAACGAGGATGCGCAGCGGCTCAAGGTGCTCGTGTCGATCTTCGGCCGCGAGACGCCTGTCGAGGTCGGCTTCGACCAGGTCAAGAAGATTTAGGGGCCGCCTCCGGCGGCGTGTTCGCGAGAGAATCGGTTAATCCATGGCCAAGAAGGTCCTCACAGTCATCAAGCTCCAAGCCGTCGGCGGCTCGGCCAGCCCGGCTCCGCCGGTCGGTCCTGCGCTGGGTCAGCACGGCGTCAACATCATGGAGTTCGTCAAGGCGTTCAATGCGCAGACCCAGTCCGACATGGGCACCGTGATCCCGGTCGAGATCACCGTGTTCGAGGACCGCTCGTTCACGTTCGTGACCAAGAGCCCGCCGGCTGCGGTCCTGATCAAGCAGGCGCTGTCGCTCCAGAAGGGCTCGGCCGAACCGCACCGCGACAAGGTGGGCCGGATCACCGAGGCGCAGCTGAAGGAGATCGCGGAGAAGAAGATGAAGGACCTGAACGCCAACGACATCGACGCCGCCGCCAAGATCATCGCCGGCACCGCCCGCTCGATGGGCGTGGAGGTGGTCTAGATGGCCAAGCACGGCAAGCGCTACCTCGACGCGCGCCAGCGCCTCGATCGCGAGCACGAGTACACGCCCGCGGAGGCCGTGGCGCTGGTCAAGGAACTCAAGACCGCGAACTTCAACGAGTCGGTCGAGGTCCATGTGCGGACCGGGCTCAACGTCCGCCATGCCGACGAGCAGCTGCGCGGGACGATCGCGCTGCCGCACGGCCTCGGCAAGGACGTCAAGGTTGCCGTCTTCGCCCAGGGCGACAAGGCCCGCGAGGCCGAGGAGGCGGGTGCCGACGTGGTCGGCGCCGAGGACCTCGCGCAGCGGATCCAGGATGGCTTCGACGACTTCGACGTCGCGATCGCGACGCCCGACCTGATGCCCGTCGTCGGGCGGCTCGGCCGGATCCTCGGGCCGGCGGGCAAGATGCCGAACCCCAAGGTCGGCACCGTCACGATGGATGTCGCCAGGGCGGTCGAGGAATCCAAGGCCGGCAAGGTCGAGTACCGGACCGACCGTACCGCGATCGTGCACCTGGTGATCGGCAAGAGCGACTTCGACGATCACCGCCTGCTCGAGAACTATGCCGCCGTGATGGACGAGCTGATCCGCGCCAAGCCCTCGGCGGCCAAGGGGCGCTACATCCGGTCGGTCACCTTCGCGACCACGATGGGCCCGGGCGTGAAGGTCGACCCGGCGCGCGCGCGCGACCTCGAGGAGTCGGCCGCAGCGTAGACTCGATTGCAACCAGGACGACGCCCCAGACCTCCGGCCGCGTTAGCGTAAGACCGGAGCAGGCGGAGCCTCGAAACGAGTCAACCCTCGTGCTCGACGCCCGCCATCGTGCGGGCGTTTTTCGTGAGAGGAAGCCGAAAGCGAGATGAACAGAGACCAGAAAGCAGCCGTCGTCGACGAGATCGCCGACCAGATCCAGGGGGCGGACGCGATCTTCGCCGTCGACTATCGCGGCATCACCGTCCCGCAGGCGGCCGCGTTGCGCGCCAAGCTGCGCGACGCCGACGCCAGCTTCCGCGTGGTCAAGAACTCGCTCTCGGAGCGGGCGGCCGACAAGGCGGGAGCGGAGCAGCTCAAGGAGATGCTCCAGGGCCCGACCGCGCTGGCGCTCGTCCGTGGCGACGCGGCGCTCGCCGCCAAGGCGCTCAGCGACACCGCGCGGACGCTCCGCATCCTCGAATTCAAGGGCGGTCTGCTGAACGGCAAGGTGCTGAGCGCCGACGAAGTCCGCTCGATCGCCCGCCTCCCCTCCCGCGAGGTGCTGCAGGCGCAGCTCGTCGGCACGATCGCCGCCCCGCTCACCGGTCTGGTCCGGGGCCTGAACGCGCTGATCGCCGGCCTGGCGATCCAGTTGCAGCAGATCGCCGAGCAGGGTCTGGTCACCGGCACGCCACCCGCCGACGCGCCGGCGGAGGCCGAGGCGCCGGCGGAGCTGGAGTCCGAGGGGGCTGCCGCCCCGGAGCCCGAGGCCGCTGCAGAGCCCGAGGCGGCTGCCGCCCCGGAGCCCGAGGCCGCTGCAGAGCCCGAGGCGGCTGCCGCCCCGGAGCCCGAGGCCGCTGCAGAGCCCGAGGCGGCGGCACCGTTTTCAGAGAACGACACCGAACAGGACGCCGCGTCGGACGCGGAATCCGACGCATAAGGAGGAACCATGGCGACTACCCAAGAGTGGATCGAGGAGCTGAAGGGCATCTCGGTGCTCGAGCTCGCGGAGCGCATCAAGGCGCTGGAGGAGGAGTTCGGCGTCTCGGCGACCGCGGTCGCCGCTGCCGCTCCGGCCGCCGCTGCCGCCGACGGCGGCGGTGAGCCCGCCGAGGAGCAGACGGCATTCGACGTCCTGCTCACCGGCCCCGGCGACAAGAAGATCCAGGTCATCAAGGTCGTGCGCGCCGCGACCGGCCTCGGCCTCAAGGAGGCCAAGGCGCTCGTCGACGAGGCTCCGAAGCCCGTCAAGGAGGGCATCGAGAAGGCCGAGGCTGAGAAGCTGAAGGCCGAGCTCGAGGAGGCCGGCGCGAGCGTCGAGCTGAAGTAGCACGCCGCACCGATCCGGTACGGCATGGGGGCCGGGCGACATCGCCCGGCTCTCCGTCTTGACGCCGGTCTCGGTCAGGCTCGGCCGCGCGGATCACCCGGAGGTCCCGCCGCCACGCCGCGTCGGCCCAGCTGCGCCCGGGACCGCGCGCGGCTCCGACCGACGGCGTCCCCAGCCGCTGTCCAACGCCCCGACCCCCCGCTCGTCGCACGGCGCTCACGCGACCGCGCCCCGCCCATCCGCCCGCGTCCCGCTTGCTCGCGAGCCGGTTTGCCCGTACACTGACCGCCGTCAGCCGATAGTCGTAGCCGCCCACATCTGAACGGCAACCGCGCCACATACGCGGCCGCCGGGGCGGGGTCCGTGAGAGCTGGCGAGTCCTGCACAGGGCCGCGATGCCGTGTGCTATCTTTGCTGGTCGCGCCATCGGAAGCCGTCGCGCCTCCGACCGCCCTTCCTGCTCGCCTCTCGATTTCTCCGAGGAGTCGCCGTCTTGGCATCCGCTCACGCCCCCCGGACGCGCCGCAGCTTCGCGCGCCTGAACAAGGTCCTTGAAGTCCCCAATCTGATCGATATTCAGCGCAAGTCGTTCGACTGGCTGACCGACCCCAACGGAGGCGGTCTGCGCGAGACGATCGACGACATCTCGCCGATCGAGGACTACACGGGCAACCTGGCCGTGCAGTTCGGCGAGTTCACCTTCGATGAGCCCGTCGCGAACCTGGAGCAGTGTCGCGAGAAGGACCTCACCTACGCGCGCCCGCTGACGGTGACGGTCGCCTTCATCAACCGTGAGACCGGCGAGATTCGCGAGCAGTCGGTGTTCATGGGCGACTTCCCGTGGATGACCGAGCGCGGCACGTTCATCATCAACGGCACCGAGCGCGTCGTGGTGACGCAGCTCGTGCGCTCCCCCGGCGCGTACGTGATGGAGCCCAAGGACCGCGAGAAGCAGGTCTTCATCGCCAACCTGATGCCGGCGCGCGGCTCGTGGCTGGAGCTCGAGATCGACAAGAAGGGCCGCGTCTACGTGCGCATCGACCGCAAGCGCAAGCTGCCGGTCACCGTCCTGCTGCGCGCGATGGGCTACGCGACCGACGAGGAGATCCTGGGCCTGTTCGAGAACTCGCTCTACATCCGTAACACCGTCGAGTCCGACCCCGAGGTCACGCGCAGCGAGGAGGGCTCGCTGATCGAGCTGTTCAAGAAGCAGCGCCCGGGCGAGCCGCCGTCGATCGACGCGGCCAAGGCGCTGCTGCACCAGCTGTTCTTCGACCCCAAGCGCTACGACCTCACCCGCGTCGGCCGCTACAAGCTCAACTCGCGTCTCGGGCTCGACATCGACCTCGACACGCGGACCCTGACCCACGACGACATCATCGCCCTGGTCAAGGAGCTCGTGTCGCTGCCCAAGCGGCTCGGCATGCCCGAGGAGCCCGACGCCGAGGTCAAGGACTACGCGGCCGAGGCGGCGACGATGCCGCGCGAGCCGATCCAGGACCACCTCGACGAGTACGAGCACTTCGGAAACCGACGTCTGCGCACGGTCGGGGAGCTGATCCAGGAGGCGTTCCGGATCGGCCTCTACCGGATGGAGCGAGTGGTGCGCGAGCGCCTCACGACCGAGGACGCGGACACGATCACACCGCAGACGATCGTCAACATCCGTCCCGTGGTCGCGGCGCTGAAGGAGTTCTTCGGCTCGAGCCAGCTGTCGCAGTTCATGGACCAGACCAACTCGCTGGCGGGCCTCACCCATCGACGGCGGCTGAGCGCGCTGGGCGCCGGCGGCCTGACCCGCGAGCGGGCGCCGATCGAGGTCCGCGACGTCCACCCGACCCACTACGGGCGGATGTGCCCGATCGAGACCCCGGAGGGGCCGAACATCGGCCTGATCGGGTCGCTCTCCTCCTACGCGGAGATCTCCGAGCACGGCTTCGTCACGACCCCCTACCGGGTGGTCAAGGAC
>CAWFKF010000139.1:0-17095 GCA_963816005.1 uncultured Solirubrobacteraceae bacterium
TACGTCAAGCCCGCTGAAGCTCGAGCTCGTGATGTCCTGCGTTTTGCCCTGCCGCTGGCGTCCGAGCGCGTGCTCAAGTCGCTGCGCATCACGAGCGGGCTCGTACTCCTCGAAGGCGTCGTCGTCCCAATAGGTGTCAAACGTGGCTCGCATGCGCTCGATGACCGACGCGGCCTCGGCCTCGGCGAGACGCACGTTCCACTCAAGCCCGGCATGCATGGCGGTATGGGAGAGGTTCGAGGAGCCGACAAAGGCCGTGGTCAGCCCGTGCGGTCGGTGCATGATCCACGCCTTGGCGTGCAGCTTCGTGCGTTGAGCGTCGAAGCCAATTCGCACATCGGCACCGAGCTCGCTCAGGGCACGAACCGCCTTAGGATCAGTGACCCCCATGTACGTCGTCGTGATCACTCGGATCGCTCCATCACGACCGACCACACCGCGGAGTTCATCGAGTAGCGTCACGACGCCGCTCCACACGATAAAGGGGGGCTCCGTGGATGATCGGGGGTGACTCTCGATCGAGATTCCGTCCTGAGCAGGGCTTTTGGTCGTCGGAGCGGCGGGTGGAAGTCGCGTGCGCCTCTGCTGCTGGGTTGTGGACTGCTCGCTGGGCCCCGTGCCCGGCGATCGTGGGCACAGCGGATGCGTGCTCAAGCGGCCAGGGATGGCCGCGCCTGCGCGCAGGCGCATCCGGATGATCATGGCGAGACTCGCCCCATAGGGCGTCGTTGGGGGGCGTCGGGGTCGCTGCCCGCGTTGACGGGGGTCGTGGCGTGCCGGGGAGCTGCCTGCTCCATTCCCTTCTCGTTGCGCCGTTTGCCGTGCGTGCGCACCGGGTCATCCCGGGGTCGAGCGAGCGTCGTGGCGGAATACGGGTGACGCGGTTCGGAGGGCCAGAAAGAAAACGCGTGTTCGTGTGTCGTCACCCCCGATCATGCCCGGAGAGCCGATAAAGGCGCAGATCAAGTCAACACTCGTTGCGCTCTGGAGCTCAGCCTTCAGCTGCGAGCCGATCGACGGCTGCTTGCGATCGTTGACGAGCAGTTCGTTTGCCGTCAGCGGCACCTGCGGCCGATCAGGGAGAACAGGGACGATCAGGCCGTCGGAGGCCGGCAAAATTCCCGTCAGAAGCTCCGCCGGACTGAGGAGCTCATACGGAGCAAGGAGCTCCGGCCCGAGATGCTCAGCGAGACGATTTGAGAGCGTCGCTGGATCAGGCCTGCTCGTGGTCCGTATCCACTCAGCGACCAGCGCCTCGGCCTGCCGGATCACGAACGCCCGGGCTTCCGCGACATCGAGCGCTCGCCGCTCCACTCGCTTCGGATCGATGGTGTCAAGCTGCGCCTCGAGCGCGGCGGTCACGAGCTCTTCGCGCAAGCCGGGGCTGAGGGGATCGAGGGTCATGCGCGCCAACAGCTTTCCATGCATCGCTTGGCGCCGTGGACTTACTTCACCTCCTGCCAAACCCATCGAGCAACTGCTGATCGGTCGGTTTGATGCCCAGAGGCGCGATCGCCCATACGATCTGGGACGACGAGGGTCAACGGGGCGTGCCGGATCGAGGGGCGCAACTCGGGGGCGGAGGCGTGCCGAGCCGCCAGCGCATCCGCCGCAGGCGACCGCTGCCATGACTAGTTCTGCATGGTCCGTCTCGCCGAATCCAGGGCGGGCTTGACGGCGTGCACAATCGGCGCGATGCCTATGCAGGTGGCCCCCGCAGTGCGCAGCGTCTGCCGGCCCTCGGGCGCCGGCCACTGCGCTCGGTTTGGGCGAATCCGAAAGTACGGCTTTGACCTAGCCCGAAGTTCCCCCTGTAGTCAGCGGTTGTAGAGGCCGGGATCCCTGTAGTTGCGGGGATTCCGGCCTTTTTGCTGATCCTAAGTGTACCCACTACTATCAGGTCGACAAATGGGGTATTGTCCAGATATGGGAAGGCCAGCCAGGCAAAGCGGTGCGATGCATGTGAGCACGACTACCCGCCGGTCTGGGGAGAACGAGTACAACGCGACGTTGCTGCGCCGCTCCTACCGCCAGGACGGGAAGGTCAAGAAGGAAACGCTCGCGAACCTGTCACACCTCCCGCCCGAAGCGATCGACGCGATCCGTGCCGTGCTCGCCGGCAAGACGGTGATGAGCGTCGATCAGGCGTTCGAGATCGAGCGCTCCCTCCCGGCCGGGCACGTCACCGCGGCGCTGACGATGGCGCGTCGGCTCGGGCTGGCGAAGCTGCTGGACCGCTCACCGTGCCGGGAGCGGGATCTGTGCGTGGCGATGATCGTCGGCCGGGTGATCGGCCCGGGATCGAAACTCGGGATGGTCCGCACCCTCGGCCAGTCAACCCTGGCGCAGGAGTGCGGCGTGGTTGGAGCGGATGAGGATGACCTCTACGCGGCGATGGACTGGCTCGTGGAGCGCCAGGACCGGATCGAGGATCGTCTCGCTGCCCGCCACCTGCGTGACGGGGAGATGGTGCTCTACGACGTGTCCTCGAGTTACTTCGAGGGTCGCACGTGCCCGCTCGGGAAGCGTGGGTACTCGCGGGACGGGAGGCCCGGCCTGCCGCAGATCATCTACGGACTGTTGTGCGACACCGACGGGCGGCCGGTCGCGGTCGAGGTGTTCACCGGCGAGCTGCACGACGACAAGACGCTGCCGTCACAGGTCGTGAAGTTGAAGGACCGGTTCGGTCTCTCGCGGGTGGTGGTCGTCGCCGATCGTGGGATGGTCACGAAGGCGAACATCACGCTGCTGTCAGAGACCGACGGGGTGGACTGGATCACCGCGCTGAAAGCGCCGACGATCAAGAAACTCGCCCGGTCCGGGGTGTTTCAGCCGTCGCTGTTCGACGAGCAGAACCTCGGGGAGATCACCGACGTCGCGGAGTTCCCCGGCGAACGACTGGTCGTGTGCCGCAACCCGCTGGTCGGCGCGCAACGTGCCCGCAAGCGCAACGAACTGCTCGCCGCGACGGAGATCGACCTAGCCGCGATCGCTCACCGTGTCACCGCCGGGACGCTCACCGGGGCCGACCTGATCGGTCTTGCGACAGGTCCGGCGCTGAAGCGTTACCGGATGCGCAAGCACTTCCAGACCACGATTACTGACACCACGTTCACCTACACCCGCAAGACCGCGGAGATCGCCGCGGAAGCTGCGCTCGACGGGTTCTACATCCTGCGGACCGGCCTCACCGAGACCGACCTTCAGACCGGTGATGTCGTGCGCGCCTACAAGAACCTCGAACAGGCCGAACGGGCGTTCGGATCGATCAAGGGCCCGGACCTGCAGATCCGTCCGATCCATCATCACCTCGAGGACCGTGTTCGTGCGCACGTGCTGATCTGCATGCTCGCCTACCACCTCACCTGGCATCTGAAAGCCGCGTGGAAGCCGTTGTTGTTCACCGACGAGCACCGGCCCGTCAGTCCTGATCCCGTCGCGAAAGCTGAGCGCTCCCCCGCCGCGCGACACAAAGCGCAGACGAAACGGACCAGCACCGGGCAGTCCGCGCACAGCTATCGCACGCTCCTCACCGAGCTCGCGACCCAGACCCAGAACACCACCCGCCTGCACGACCACGCCAGCACCTTCGAGAAGCTCACCCAGCCTACCGCGCTGCAAGCCGAAGCGCTCGACCTCGCCGCCCACGCCCCCGTCGTGGTCGATCGGTAGACACGACCCGAACACCCCAGAACCCCCGAAAACCCTGGGAACAAGCGGAATCTGGCTACCTCACCACCGGGAACTTCGGCCTAGCTGCCGAGCCGGGTCGACCCAAGAGCCTAAGTGCGCCTTCTGTCAACACTTCCAGCGAAGCATGAGTCTGAGCGTGATTCGGGTGGCGCGCGACGATCCATTGTCCCGTCGCTCCGCAACTTAGGAGAAATCCGGCGGGCGCAAGCGGTATTCAGTCGGGTCGCGATCAAGCTTTGATGGCATTATCGATGCCTTGAACCCGTAGCGGTCTGAGACGTCTTCGATCAGATCCTTGAGCGACAGCGGAGATCCAGGTGCGAGCCGGATGCCGGCGACAAGGACATCGAGATCGACTGGCACGCGTATTCCGGGCAACGTTATTTCCGTTATCTGGGGGCCTGGTCGAGACTCATCAAGCGCCCAGAACATCAGTCGGACCTCTCGCTCATGAGCGAAACTGGGCCGCTTGATGCCGTGCGCTGAGAAGCCATTGAGCGCGATGTCGTCGGGATCGACTGGAGCCGAGTCCGGGTCCAGGTACCGCACGCGCCCGCCGACTATGTGCGTTGCCGGATGCTCCGCCTTGCCCAGACTGCCTACCAAACGCTCCCAGCTTGATATCACCACGATCCCGACGTCCGCCGCGGCGTAAAGCCGCCACATCGCGGCCGACTCGCCTCCGTTCATGTGCCAGCAGTTGACATAGATCGACCTCTCAACCGCGATCATGTGAGGAATGAAGCTTGGATCTCGCCCCACTTCGGTGACTTCCGTGAGCCTTCGCTCAAGGTTTGCTCGCGTGTACGTTCCCTCCCAGGGATCAGCGAGAAGGCACGATTTCGAGAACCAGAGACTCCGAGTCGATAACAAAGCGACGAACTTCGTGAAATCGAGATACCGCCACAACGTGGCCTGCGGATCCTTAACGGGCTGAAGCGACGGGTGATCGAGGTCGAAAAATGGGCTCTCCTCTCCGTTTGGGGGTGACTCATCGGTGAGGGAGGGCGATCTGGATGCCGGCGCAGCAGAGGTAGATCATCGCGATCAGCGCGTCGGCTGAGTGGAATCCGTAGGCGCGGTGGGAGAGCAACCTGACCTTGCTGTTTAGCGCCTCCAGGCGTCCGTTGCTGATCCCGAGCTCGACCGCGGCGAGCACGCCCTGTTTGTGTTTGCGGATCGTGCGGGCGAGCTTGACGAACGGTTTGAGCCGCGATCGGGATGCCCACGCCAGCCACGCGTCCAGGCGCTCCTTGGCTTGGTCCTTGGGGACCTTGTAGATGTAGCGCAGCTCGCCGTAGAGCAGCGCGGCGCGGAACATGTGGGCTCTCCGGGCATGATCGGGGGTGACGACACACGAACACGCGTTTTCTTTCTGGCCCTCCGAACCGCGTCACCCGTATTCCGCCACGACGCTCGCTCGACCCCGGGATGACCCGGTGCGCACGCACGGCAAACGGCGCAACGAGAAGGGAATGGAGCAGGCAGCTCCCCGGCACGCCACGACCCCCGTCAACGCGGGCAGCGACCCCGACGCCCCCCAACGACGCCCTATGGGGCGAGTCTCGCCATGATCATCCGGATGCGCCTGCGCGCAGGCGCGGCCATCCCTGGCCGCTTGAGCACGCATCCGCTGTGCCCACGATCGCCGGGCACGGGGCCCAGCGAGCAGTCCACAACCCAGCAGCAGAGGCGCACGCGACTTCCACCCGCCGCTCCGACGACCAAAAGCCCTGCTCAGGACGGAATCTCGATCGAGAGTCACCCCCGATCATCCACGGAGCCCCAACATGTGCTTGTTGGTCTGCTGCACCTCGCAGAGCCTGAGCAGCTGCTCAGTGGTCTGCTTGGCGGGATCCTTCAGCAGCGAGTAGCGCACGCCCTTGATCCACTTGCCGGTGTCGCTGCCGGAGCGGCCGTGCTTGTTGTACTCGGCACGGCGGACCTGGTCGGTCGCCTTGGAGCCCAACTGCACCACATGGAACGGGTCAAAGCACACCCGGGCGTCAGGGACCGAGTCGCGGATCGCTTTCTCATACCCCGCGGACATGTCGATCGAGACGGCCTTGATCGACGAGCGCTGCTCGTCTGTGAGCCCGTCGAAGAACGCCTGCAACGTCTTGGCGTTGCGGCCCGGCGCCGCCCACACGATCCGGCCCTGCTGGTGATCGGCGACGCAGGTCAGGAACTTGTGCTCGGCGCCGTATGAAACCTCGTCGCAGCCGATCCACACCAGCCCGTCCAAGCGGCCCCGGTCGAGCTTGTCCGCGACGACGCGCTCGAGGATGCTGCCAACCGACTTCCAGCCGATCCGCAGCAACTTCGTGACCTGGGTCTGGCTCATCTGCTGCGCCAGCCACGCAGCCAGATCATCGAACTCGCGCGTGTACTTCGCGCCCGCGCGAGCCCATGGCACCGCCTCGTACACGTCGCCGCAGCCCGGGCAGTACAGCCGTCTGAGCCGGCACTCGATCACGCACCGACAGGCCCCGAGATCCAGATGCCGCCAGCGCTTCTCACGATGCTCCTTGACCTGAAGGCCGCGCGCGCCGCAGCCCGAGCAGACCGGCTTCTCGGCGCGCAGCACGACGGTCACGATCATCGCCTCCGACCCGAACGCCACGTCCCTGACCCATGCACCCGGAAGCCCGAGCATCCGATTGAATGCGGTGGTGACCCGCACGTCGCCCTCCTCGTAGTTGCTGACCTTCGCGAACAGCCAGCAGCCTGCCGCAGAAGAGCGGCGGCGGGTCGCCCAGCACGTGCGCAACTTGCAAGCCTCGCTACCAGCCGCCTCGCCGGGGGTGGTAGCGGAGCCGCGCGCCGCGCGTCAAGCGGCAGCCCCGCCCAGCTCCAGCGTCCCGACGAACCCGATGCTTGCAGGAGATTCGCCCGCTTGACCCGCGCTTCGGCCCCGCTATCTCGCAACGATCGCCGGGCAGAGCCCGGCACCCCATCAGGTCAACAACCCGGCCGCCCCGACACCTGCGTCACCCCCCATATGGAGGAGCGGTTGTCAAGCGAGCAGCGTTCATGGTTCCTTTCTGGCAGGGGTTGAGTTGATGTGGTTGCGGCTGGCGGGGCGGTCCGGGCGTCCGCGGAGTTCGCGACGTTTGGTCAGCCTCATATGCGGGGGCTGGGTACCCCAAGACCTTGTTTTCGTCGCACGTCCGCTGTCTAAAATCGAGCACCGTCGGCTGACGCCGGGCTGCTCATGGGGGTGCCGCGGACTGGGTGTGCGCGAGTGCCGGGACGCTCGGGCCGCCTCGTCAGCCGCAACGGGTTGTAGGGGGGTTGGGGTCTCAGGCGATCGTGGGCTCCTGCTTCGGTGGGATGGAGCGTGCCTGCGTGAGGGGGTCGCCCGCCGGCATGGACGCCGGCGGAACCGGGTCGGGATGGGAGCCTGACCAGGTGGCGATCTCCCAGCAGAAGCAGGCGAGCTCGCGCGCGATCGCGACCGCGACGACGCCGTTGGGCTTCTTGCGCGCGTCCTTGAGCTGACGCCAGCGGGCGTGCAGGCGCCGCTGCGCTGACCACGCGATGTTGATCACCTCTGGCGGCTGGTCGCGCTGGCGGCGCTCGAGCAGCTCGCCGACCCCCGGCTGACGGCGGTAGTGGTAGGACGCCTCGATCAACAGCCTGCGCGCGTGCGTCGAGCCGGCCTTCGTGATCGACCCCTGGCGACGCTGGCTGCTGGTGGTGTGCTCGGACGGGACGATCCCGAGGTAGGCCGACAGCCGGTCGGGGTGATCGAAGCGCTCCCACTCGCCGATCTCGGCGCACAGCCCGAGCGCAGAGAGCGTGTCGATCCCGCGCAGGCACCTGAGCCGACCGACCGCCTGCGCGCACGGCGACTCAATCACGAGCTTCTCGAGCTCGGCCTCGACCCGGTCACGGCGGGCGACGAGCACGTCGTGCGCGTGCAGGTAGTCGGCCATCGTCACCTGCGACGCGTGATCGACGAACCGCAGGCCGGCGAGCCACGCGCGATGCGCTCGCGACCACGCACGCCCCGGCCCCTCCCAATACACCTCGCGGCGCAACAGGAACTTCCCGAGCCGGTGGCGGGCGCGCATCAGATCAGCGCGAATGTCCTCCCGGCAGCGAACGAGGTCCCGCAGCCGCTCGCGCTCCAGCGACGGGACCGTCACGATCGCCAGCTCCCCGGCCGCCAGCAGCCGTGCGAGCCGGACCGCGTCGCGCTTGTCGGTCTTGATCCGATCACCAGGCCGCCGCTCCGTGCGCCCCGGTGCGCACACCGACACCTCGATCCCCCGCGCCCGCGCGCGACGCGCCAGCCCATAGCCGGTCGGGCCCGCCTCGTACACCATCCGCGCCGGCACGGGAACCTCCATCAGCCGCTCCAGCAGCTGATGCGGACGCCCAACCATCCGGGCAGTGCTCAGCTCGCCTGTCCCCTGGTCGAAGATCGCGATCGTCGACTCGTGCGCGTGCACGTCAAGACCGACCCAACGGATACCGTCAGCCATTAGGCACTCCTCTCGTGGATTGTGGGCCCCGCGCCGAGGCCGGAATCCTCAGCGCGAAGACTTACCCCGCAGCCTGCGCGGGGAGTGCCGACCACTTCGACACGGAGCCGGCAGCTCCTCCATAGGGTCTAAATCGACCGGAGTCCCGAAAAATGGGCTCTCCTCTCCGATTGGGGGTGACTCATCGGTGAGGGAGCGCGATCGTGATGCCCGCGCAGCAGAGGTAGATCATCGCGATCAGGGCATCGGCGGAGTGGAATCCGTAGGCGCGGTGTGACAGGAGTCTCACCTTGCTGTTCAGGGCCTCGAGGCGCCCGTTGCTCAAGTTCAGTTCGATCGCAGCGAGCACGCCGGCCCTGTGTTTGCGGATCGTGCGGGCGAGCTTGACGAACGGTTTCAGGCGGGAGCGCGATGCCCACGCGAGCCACGCCTCGAGCCGCTCGACGGCCTCGTGGTAGGGCAGCCGGTAGATGTAGCGCAGCTCGCCGTAGAGCAGGAACGCGCGGTACAGGGGCTTGTTCGTCAGCACGACCTCGGCGAGCTTGAGCAGCTGCTTGGCGGTCTGTTTGGCGGTGTCCTTCAGCAGGCTGTAGCGCGTACCTTTGAGCCACTTGCCGGCCTCGGTGCCCGAGCGTCCGTGCTGGTTGTACTCGTCGCGGCGGACCTTGTCGACCGCCTCGCCGCCGAGCTTTACGACATGAAACGGGTCAAAGCACACCCGGGCGTGCGGGAGCCCCTCGGGCGCTCGGATCGCCTTCTCATAGCCGGCCGACATGTCGATTGAGACCGCCTTGATCGAGGCCTTCTGCTGATCGCTGAGGCCGTCGAAGAACGCCTGCAAGCTGGCGGAGTTGCGGCCCTCGGTGGCCCACACGATGCTGCCGCGCTCGTGGTCGACCACCGAGGTCAGGAACTTGTGATCGGCGCCATAGCTGACCTCATCCACGCCGAGCAGCGCAAGCCCGTCCAGTCGGCCGGCCGGCAGCTTCTCAGCCACGACCCGCGCGAGGATCTTGCCGACCGTCTCCCAACCGATTCGCATCAGCTTGGTGACCTGCGTCTGGCTCATCTGCTGCGCCAGCCACGCCGTGAGGTCGTCGAAGTCGCGCGTGTACGGCGAGCCGGCGCGGGCCCACGGCACCATCTCGTAGACGTCGCCGCAGCCCGAGCAGTACAGCCGTCGCAGCCGGCACTCGATCCGGCAACGCAACCCGCCTTGATCGAGATGCCGCCAGGGCTTGGTGCGATGCTCCTTGACCGGCAGGCCTAGCGTCCCGCAGCCCGAGCAGACCGGCTTCCTGGCGCGCAGCACGACCGTCACGATCACCGCCCGCTCTGAGAACTCCACATCCCTGACCCATGCTCCCGGAAGCCCGAGCATCCGGTTCAATGCGGTGGTGACCCGCACGTCGCCCTCCTTCGTAGGCAGCTGACCATCTGACAGCCAGCAGCCTGCCAAAGGCGGGGGGCGGCGGGTCGCCCAGCACGTGCGCAACTTGCGAGCCCCTCACGCCGCCGTCGGGCCTCGGTCAGTAGCGGAGCCGTACGCCGCGCGTCAAGCGGCAGCCCCGATCACCCCAGCATCCCGACGAACCCCCACGCTTGCAGGAGATTCGGCCGCCTGACCCGGGCTTCGGCCCCGCTATCTGGCGATGATCGCCGGCCAGGGGACCGGCACCCGTCAGACCAACGACCAACCGGCCGAGACCCCCGATTCACCCCCAAGTCACGAGGAGTGCCGAAAAATGGGGAGGGTGGCGTCGTCCGCAATCAGTTCTCCGGGTTGGACGATGGAGTCTGGTAGTCCCGAGACCGCCCCGTCACCGCTTGGATAGCCTGGATCACTAGGTCCTCTTCGACCGGCCCATCGAGCCGCGGCAGATGGTCAGTCGCGTTCTTTCCGTACCGCTTGACGAGCTCCCGGGCCTGCGTGATGGCGACGACCGTGAGGTTCCTGAGGGGCTCGGACGAGCGGCTCGTGAGAGCCGTCGCCGCATCAGGTACCGCGATGATGTACTTCGCCGCCGCTTCGGGGTTGTACTCCGAGAAGTCAGCAGGGTCATCGAAGACGCTCCCTCGTTCGGGCACCTCGCGCGGCCGAGCGTGTACGAGCTTGTCGCGCAATCCGAAGAGCTGCTGGATACTCTGGATTGGCTCATGGCCCCGATCGAACAGCGAATAACCGAATGCGAGCCTGGGACCGAGGACGTACTTCTCAACCGTTGGCATTCGATCAACGGCTTTGAGGTCGGCGGGCGCAAGATGCTCGCTGAGGAACTCGTTCGCGAAGCCCTCTGAAGCTAGCGCCGCAAATAGGATCGCCGTCCGAGCGAACCCTACGCGTTTGCCTGTTGCGCCAACTCGTGCGGCAGCCTGAACCATCGGGTTCGTGGATGACCTTGCCGCCGCGTTGAACAGGCTCTCGGGGCTACCTGAGGCGCGAAGCGCTTCGAGGGCCTGCTGAAGATGAGCGTCTGCCAGGCTTCGACGCTGTGGGCCAGACCCAGCTTGAGCCGATGTGCTCATTGGCCCTCTACGAGCGCGGACCAAACGTCGCGCATCGCCGATTCGAGGGGCTTCCACATGTCGTCACGCGCGACGGCATCCTGCTCCTCGGTTGAGCGCCCCGAATGCGCCCATATGCCTCGCACCCCGTCAGTCGCCGCTCTCCACGCGTCATCCGTGGCGGAGGCAAACGGCTGCTCTCGAAATCGACGCAGCTCGAGCGCATACGGAATCGGGCTCTCTCGGCATCGATGTGGTCAGGTTTCGGCTTTCTGGCCATGGGACCGGGTGGCTTTGGAGGCACGGCAGACGCTCACGACGCTTGAGGCAAGACGCCCGGATCGTGGATGGCGCTCGTGCGAACGGGCCGCGCTCCATGGGGGAGCTGGTCGGACGCGATCTCCCTGGTAGCTGGGCTGTTCCGAGCTGTCAAGGACGCCGCTGCGCGGCTCGCTGCGCTCGGCCCTTCGGGCCATCCTTGACTGCACCGGCCCAGCTCCGCTGGCTGGCAATGAACGTCGCCCCGGAGGGCGACCTGCGCGTCAAGACATCCACCTCTGCAGCTCGGTCGACTCGTGCGCGACTTGCAAAGCCCGTTCCCGGTACGAAGATCCTGCTCAGGACCACAATCGCGCTCTCACCCTGACCACATCGATGCCGGGAGACCCCGGAATCGCCCCGGCGTCCGCACAACCAAGAGCCGAACACCACAGCCGTAGAAGCATCAGCCAAGCTCGGAGCCCAGACTCGTCGGGCAAGTTACCGGTCGAGCCTCCCTTAGCCGCCGCGATGAGGAACGATTCGACGTCAGCAACCTCCGATGCCAGCTCGGTGTTGTCGAAGTCGCCCAAATCCCATCCGAGTGCATCCGTCAGTTCGCGCCGTGCCCGTTCTGCGACGTAGTGGTGCCAAAGCACATGACTGTTCGACAGATCCTCGTCGTTTGGCCGGACATAGTTCTCCGCGATCTCTCGGTGCGTGAATGACGCGTTCACGTGCTGTTGACCGAACATCGTCAGGAACGCATCTCGCCTAGGAAGCGGAAGCATCACGGACGTGACGTTGTCGTCACGGGCGCGAAAGGTCTTCGATGCAATCCGGGTGTTTGGCCCGAGAACCTGGACCCATCGCTCAAACTCGGTCGGCTTCATAAACTCGGCCAGCGTGTCGATGAACCCGCCCGGAACGAGTGGGACGAGGACCAACCGCTCGGGACCCGGGCCACCCCACGCATGTTCTGCGGCCTTCGCGGCGAAGTCCACGCAGTCCTGGCCCCACGGGCCGGGTAGTTCGCCGATCAGCTCAAATGGAAGATCCATGCTGGCTGGAGACTAAGCCTAGGCGCTAGACGTCAACCTTGGTCGGGACGCCAGTCGTGAATAACTCTGGCAGCGCACACATGCTTTCAACGGCCGAGCATCCTCGCGCCGCCGACGGTGGACTAGCGGATTCGTCCAGTTCCGAGCGCCGCACGGGGCCGGGTCAGCCGGCAGACGCCGGCAGCGCTGCATAGATAGGTAGCGCGGCGGTTCCGCACAAGTTCTCGGGAGCCCGCTATCGGCGAACGACGGCGGCCGGTGCAAAGGCGCCCCGGCGCTGCGAGATCAGAGGCTCCCGTCGCTCTCACCAATCGCGAGCCCCGGTGTCTTCCCGAGAGTGGGTAAGCGGCGCCGGATCCGGCGCGTCGTCGCTGGTGCCGCGACAGCCCTGTTCGCAGGCCGACGCGGTCAGTCCCGACCGTGCGGCTCCGATTCATCCCGCGTGCCCTCCCGGATGTTTCGCCGTCCCCCGGCCGTAGCCCCGCGACGCTCAGTCGTCCCAGGCTGCATCGATGCGAAGTCGTTCGAAGAGTCCTTCCCTGACCCCGTCGTCGATGAAGCCAAGATTGCATAGGTGATGAAGCACGGTGGTAGCGGGAAGTCCGAGCCGCTCAATCACTTGCTGAGCGCCCTGAAGCTCGGCCGGAGAGTTGGACGTCCACGCCAAGGCACGCTGGACAAGTGCCCTCGGCATGAGAAACATCGCGGCGAACGCATTTGCGCGACGCTCCAGATCAGCCGGCGCCCACGCGCCCGACGCGATTGCCACCTGATTTGCCTGCTCCCGGTCGTAAAGAAGATGGCAAAGCTCGTGCGCCACCGTGAAGCGGCGCACTCCTGCGCTATCGCCGTGAGAGTAGTTCAGGTTGACGACGATCGTCGGCGTGTGGTCAGCTGACCACAATGTCAGGCCCCGAACCCCTGGATCGGTCAGACGGACTTGTTTCCTATCAATGCCGAGCCGTCGGACGATGTCGTCGACCTCGATGGACTGCTCAGTATCGATCGCGAGAGCATCGTGAAGGTCCTCTGCGAGCTCGTACCCACGCTGCCAAGCGTCTACCAGGTTTCGTGGGACGGTTTCGTCATGCACAAGGTTGACGAGTTCCTGCTTTGGCGACCGTGCTGGGTATTGGCTCAGCAACAGCGAGACGATCAACTTGACGTCCTCCGGGCGCACTGTCGGCGCCAGCGATCCGAACATGATGGCCGCCACGCCAGAGCCGCAAACCACCAAGTCGTCGTGGTCTGACTGAAACGTTGCTCGCCGTGCGTCGGCGGGCCGTAGCCGACTTGCGTCGCCTCGTTCCATCGCTTGATCATCTGATCGGGCTCTGCCCCCATGCCCGCGATCAGAGCACACCGGAGGTGGCCTGACCCCCCGAGTTCGGTCCGACCCTTGTGAGAGTTTCTCGCGCCCTGGATCATGGGCGAGGAAGGAACGATCACGTGAAGCGACGCAGGCACACGCCGGAGCAGATCATCCGCAAGCTGCGCGAGGCCGAGCGGATGCTCGGTGAGGGCAAGACGATCCCTGAGGCGGCGAAGGAGCTGGGGATCAGCGAGCAGACGTATCACCGCTGGCGCAACCAGTACGGCGGGATGAAGGCCAATGATGCGAAGCGGCTGAAGGAGCTCGAGCGTGAGAACGTGACGTTGAAGGCGATCGTCGCCGATCAGGCGCTCGAGGTGCGGGCGCTGAAGGAGGTCGCGAAGGGAAACTGGTGAGCCCAGCCCGTCGGCGCCGGGCGGTCGCGATGGTTCGTGACCGTCTCGGCGTCAGCGAGCGCTGGGCGTGCCGGGTGCTGGGCCAGCACCGCTCCACGGAGCGCTATGAGCCCAAGCGCGCTGAGGATGACGCGGTGTTGCGCGCCGAGTTGCGGCAGTTCTCCAAGGACCGTCCGCGGTGGGGGTATCGCCGTGCGCATCATCACCTGCGCGAGCTGGGCTGGGATGTGAACCGCAAGCGTGTGCAGCGCTTGTGGCGGGAGGAAGGGCTGCGGGTGCCGCAGCGGCGGCGCAAGCGCCGGCGGCTGGGGGACTCGACCGTCCCTGCGCAGCGCCTGCGCGCCGAGCGGCCCAACCAGGTGTGGGCGTTCGACTTCCAGTTCGACCAGACCGCCGACGGCAGGGTGCTGAAGCTGCTCAACGTGGTCGACGAGTTCACCCGTGAGTCGCTGGTGATGCTGGTCGAGCGCAGCATCGACGCCGACCGGACCGTCGGCGTGCTGGAGCGCCTGGTCGCCGAGCGGGGCGCCCCGGAGTTTCTGAGGTGCGACAACGGCCCGGAGATGACCGCGCACGCGCTCCAGGACTGGTGCGAGCTGAGCGGGACGGGAACCGCGTACATCGAGCCGGGCTCGCCGTGGCAGAACCCGTACGTCGAGAGCTTCCACTCCCGCGTGCGCGACGAGCTGCTCGATGTCGAGGAGTTCTCCTGCCTGGCCGAGGCGCGCGTCGTGATCGGTGACTGGCGTGAGGACTACAACCACCGCCGGCCACACTCATCGCTCGGGATGCGCGCCCCGGCCGTGTTCGCCGCGCAGTGGACCGAGCCGGTCGAGATCGCCGCATGAGGCGACCCGACCGCTCGACCTCAACGATCAGGCCGAGCAAGCGATGAGAAGAGGGGTGGGGCCCTCCCCGGGGCGGCGCGCCCGCGACCATCGCCGCTACGCCTCGCTCCGCTCGGCTCCGCGACGACGGTCGCGGCACCAGGGGGCGTGATCCGTCCGAGCAGGCCGCTACCTTGCCCCCACTACATTCACCACCCTCTCACTCGCGGTGGACCGAAAAGCGGGGGCCGCCCAGAGGTCCGTCCGCTCGTCGTCGCGCAGCGACAGAGCCTTCTGTCGCAATGACGAGATACGGTCGGACTCGGGAAACGGCTAGCCAGCGCGGCACTCGATGCGTCAAGCACGCCCCACAAGGCGTCCCTCGCCTTAGCCGGAGCAATGATTTCGTGACCAGCCTCATCGAGGAACTCGAAGCCATCTGGCGCGTACTCCGTTACGCGCGAGTCCCATGAGAGCTCCACGTTGCTCCGCCGCCTACGGACGTAGAGATTTGGAAACAGGCCGCCGTCGGACGCGGCTCTAAGGCAATGACGCTCCCACCACCGCTGCCATTCAGCGAATTCGTCGACCTGCTCGAGTCGCAATCGGGCAGCGATCATGGCCATTCCCTGGACTGCGTCGATGCCCTGACTGGGTTAGGGAAGGCGACCTTCGTGAAGCAGCGGGTCCCAGTTGCTAGCGAGCCACTCGAGGACCGCGAGGAAATGTGGCTCTCCGGGCATGATCGGGGGTGACGACACACGAACACGCGTTTTCTTTCTGGCCCTCCGAACCGCGTCACCCGTATTCCGCCACGACGCTCGCTCGACCCCGGGATGACCCGGTGCGCACGCACGGCAAACGGCGCAACGAGAAGGGAATGGAGCAGGCAGCTCCCCGGCACGCCACGACCCCCGTCAACGCGGGCAGCGACCCCGACGCCCCCCAACGACGCCCTATGGGGCGAGTCTCGCCATGATCATCCGGATGCGCCTGCGCGCAGGCGCGGCCATCCCTGGCCGCTTGAGCACGCATCCGCTGTGCCCACGATCGCCGGGCACGGGGCCCAGCGAGCAGTCCACGACCCAGCAGCAGAGGCGCACGCGACTTCCACCCGCCGCTCCGACGACCAAAAGCCCTGCTCAGGACGGAATCTCGATCGAGAGTCACCCCCGATCATCCACGGAGCCCCGGAAATGCCACCGAACCGCGTCATGCTCCTGCTCCGGAACGCGGTGCGCACAGACGTTACGGCCGCCTACCCAAATCGACAGCTCTCCCCAGGTCGCCGCAACTTCGCGATCGGCCGCATCCGAATCCGGATCGTCGAACAAACGCATCGCGATCGCCAGCGTCTCGCGCTCACCAGCCTCGTGGGCGAACCAGGTCGTGCCTTGCTCCATCAGTTCAGTTTGCCCTACGTCGCGTCAACTTGCCATCCGTGATCCAGCGCCTCCGAAGCAGCTCCGGGACTTCCTGGCGCGTGCACGGCCAGCCGTGCCAGCCACCGCGCGCATCCTCATGCGCGGCATAGCAGTGCTTGCCATCGGTTGAGAATCGCTTCCCGGGCCTAGACGGAAGCGTCGCGCTCTCGTCAAGCATCGCCTGCGCGTCGACCCCCGGCGGGCAGATTGTCCCCTTGACCCCCCCGGTCGGCATGGACTTGTGCTTATCGCTTGGAACGTAGACCAGAAGCGGGAGGGCCCGAAACTCATCTCCGGTGGTCACTCTCATCTGGGCCTCGGGCTGGAGGACGGCCAGGTCACCAGTCCTCGACATCCCGAGCCGGCGCAGTTCCGGGTCAAGGTCAAGCTCAACCATCAGCTCGCGCACCAGCCGCAATCCAGCCCCGACGTGGTACGGTAGCCGTCGAGATATACGTCGCAGACCTGCTCCGGCTCGACCATGGCGCCAGCTTAGGGCTCGTAGCTAAATAAAGTTGCAGGACTCGTTGATCGGGCCTCGAAAATGGGGTTGTGGTCGATGAGGCGGCGATCGGTGAGAAGTTCCGGGCGTTAGCCGGCGAGCTGAACGAGCGCCAACGCAGGTTGTGGGCGGCGTCTGAGGCGCGATCAGTTGGGCGGGGTGGGATCGCCGCCACGGCCCGGGCGACGGGGATCTCGGTCCCGACGATCCGGAAGGGAATCGCCGAGCTTGAGTAGGGCGAGCATCTCGATCCGGGCCGGGTACGCAAGCGGGGTGGTGGCCGCCACTCGTTGACCGAGAAGGACCCGACGCTGCTGAGCGATCTGGAACAGTTCTGGTAGCTGGTCGTCGCGGTGACCCGGAGTCGCTCTTGGTGTGGACGTCTCGTAGTGTCAGGAATCTCGCCGCAGCGCTGCGGGAACAAGGACACACCGTGCATTTCACGACCGTCGCGAAGCTGTTGGGTCTGCTCGGCTACAGCCTGCAGGCGAACGTCAAGACCCGGGAGGGTTCATCGCACCCGGACCGTGACTCCCAGTTCGAGCACATCAACACCGTCGCAAATGCGGCTGTCGCGGCCGGTCAGCCGGTGATCAGCGTCGACTGC
>CAWFKF010000140.1:0-29410 GCA_963816005.1 uncultured Solirubrobacteraceae bacterium
GCCTATGCGAGGAGGGGAGACGTGGCGGCTGGCACGGCAGCACGCTGACGCCCAGTCGTGGACCCGACGGTCTGCGTCGGGGCCACGAGCCATACGACGAACGCGCGAAGGCGCGCTGCGGCAGACCATTTCGCATCGGGGTCTCCGAGGGGGCGCCATACACCATCCGCGGGCGGCATCTTTCGCTTGAACAGGGTCGACGCGATCAAGGTAATCGCGCCAGAGCTGGCGCGAGGACGGGAGTGCCGAGAGAGGTTTCTCAGAGAGCAAGGTCCGACGCTGTAGAGCCCTCTTGGAGACAGTGGCCTAGCTTGCGATCGTGAACGAGACGGCGTGCGCCTCAGTGGGCACTCCGGCGCTATCGACCGCCGTGATGTACAGCGTGTAGCGGCCGGGCTTGAGCCGGTGCGAGCGCGAGAGTCGCCCTTGGAAGGAGACCTTGTTAGTCCCACCGAAGATGGTGCCCACGACCCCGGGCTTGTCGAGCTGCGGCTGGCCGAATCCGATGATCGGCACCGGCTGCTCAGACGCCCGGCGCGCCAACGTCAGGACCGCGGCGTCGTTGGCATGGATTTCGAAGTCGTATTTCGGATCGCGGGCAACGCTGGCGACCCTGTAATGATCCAGATGACTGCGCTGCGCGTCGGTGCCGAAGATGCTGTCGACATGGGGCCCCCAAGACGACCTCGTAATTGGCCGGAGCGGAGACCAGCGCGCCGGTGTCCTCATCGGTGACGCAGTGGGCGGCGGTGACGACCTTGGTCGGTCACCAGTGTCCCGCCGCAGTAGCCATCGGCCCCGATCAGGATGTCGGCCATCGCGGGAAGCTTCCCGGCCGGCCCGCCACCGACAATCGCCGCTGCCGCCCGGGGCGGCGCCGCGGCGGGCGCGCTGCCGGCGACCAGCGCCAGCAAACAGCAGGCCGCTAATAAGAGGGCGCCGGTAAAGCACTCGCGACTCATCGAGCAGGGTGCCGCCGGCTTCGGTCAGCGCGACCTGGCGGGTACTGCGCACGATGCGAAGATCGAGCTCCATCGTGCTAGCAGTCTCCCACGGAGCCCGCTCAGAGGAATCGCGACCTTGGCTCAGCACACCAGGGCCAGCCAACGACCCGATTGGACGCAACGTCCGACGCCACCATGCGCACGCTCGATCGCTCCGAACCCGGCGAATCGCTCGCCAGCCCGGCCCCACCCGTGGGGCGCGCCGTCAGCGCTCCTTGACGAGATCGTGCAGCGCGCCCCACGACGGAGACCTCGACCGCTCCTCGGATCCTTGGACAGCAGGAGCTCGTGTTTCAATGCAGCAGACGGTGAACCAGCCCCCGGCACACCGCGTGCGCCGTACGACGAGTATGGTTGTCTCTTCCCCGAAGGTGAACCGTCGGGCCCAGACAGCGTCAGCTCAACGATTGGCTCTGTTGTGCCCGGGGTGTGCGTGAGAGTCGGGCGGCATCGATGAGCCGAGAATCTCGCGGCCGATCGTTTCGGGAGACTTCTGCATGTTGAGCCCTTCACTTGCTGATCTCACGGCTGGTACTTGCCGCCGGGAAGGCTCGCCCCGAGGCGGGAGCGCCTAGCGATGCCGCGGCCAGTTGAACGCGGCCAGCGTTACGTGGCAGGCCTTGATGGCATCCGTGCTGTGGCTGTGCTGTGCGTCATCGCATACCACCTGAACGTGCCCTGGGCCCAAGGGGGCATGCTGGGGGTCGGGGTCTTCTTTACGCTATCCGGTTATCTGATCACCGATCTCCTGCTCGGCCACTGGCACCGGCACGGGGACCTCGGACTTGGGATCTTCTGGCTGCGGCGGGCCCGGCGCCTGCTTCCCGCTCTCTTTCTGATGCTGGCCGCGGTGAGCGTGTGGGTGGCGTTCTTCGACGCGGCACAGCTTGCCGCGGTTCGGAGGCAGGTGTTCGCAGCCGCGCTGTACTTCGGTAACTGGTCGACGATCGCCCAGCACGGCTCGTACTTCGCGCGCTTCGCCGCCCCACTTCCGCTGGATCATCTGTGGTCGCTCGCGATCGAGGAGCAGTTCTACCTCGTGTGGCCGTGGCTGCTATTGCTCGGAATCTGGACGGGTGCGGAGCCGCAAGGGGCTTGCCCTCCTAACCCTGATTGGCGCCGCGGCCTCGGCGCTCGCGATGGGTCACCTCTACCATCCTGGGTACGACCCCACCCGGGTCTACGAGGGCACCGACACCCGCGCGTTCGGGCTGCTCATCGGGGCTGCTCTCGCGATGGTCTGGCCCAGCCGTTCTGCGCGCCCAAGTGCGAGCCCGGGTGCCCGCAATCTCCTTGATGCGCTGGGCGTTGCCGGCTTCTTCGGGATCCTCGTGCTCGTCTGGAGGACGGACTCCTTTTCTCCCTCCCTCTACCCGGACGGGTTCGTCCTGCTGTCCGTCGCGACCGCAGCGATGGTGGCCGCCGTGGTCAACCCAACGAGCAGACTCGGCCCCATCTTGGGGTGGCGACCGCTGCGCTGGGTAGGCGTTCGGTCGTACGGCATTTATCTGTGGCAGTGGCCCATTATCGTCCTTGCGGCCCCGGCGCAGAGCGGGGTCGACTGGCCGAGGGCTGCCCTCGAGGTGGCGGCCACGTTGCTCATCGCCAGCCTGTCCTGGCGCTACGTCGAAGAGCCGATCCGCCACGGAGCGCTCGCGCGCCTGTGGCCACAGGTTCGCTCCAGCGGCCACCGCCTCACCGCGCGCCGCCGGACGCTGGCTCTCTCGGGCACCACCCTGGCGGCCTTCTCCCTTGCCGTCTTCAGCCTGACCGGACTTCTGCCCGCCGCCTCGGCAGGTCTCGGCTCCGCGGGCGGGACCGTCGGGCCGCCCCCGAGGCTCCCTACTCCGCCCGCGGGCAGCTACCTTGCGAGCGCCCATCGGACGGGGCCAGCCGTTGCGATCCCCACGCGGACGTCCTGCCGCTCGGTCGTCTACATCGGCGACTCCACCTCTGAGGGAGAGATCTCGACCGACTACATCCCCAACCCGAAGCAGCGCCTACAAGCGCAGCTGGCCAGAGTTGGGGTGAGGGCTACCGTGCCCGAGATCTCGGGCGCACGATCAATCGTTGAGACTTTCGAAGGCCAACCCAACGCGGCCACCGTCGCCCAGCAGCAGATCACCGAAGGGTTCCGAGGATGCTGGATCCTCGCCCTCGGAACCAACGACGTCGACAACGTGCACACTGGCTCAACGGTGGGGCTGGCGACTCGGATCGCGCACATGATGTCGATCATCGGCCGCCAGCCGGCTCTATGGGTCGACGCGATCACGCTTCTTGGCTCCGGTCCCTACTCCGAGGACGCAATGCAGCAGTGGAACGCTGCCCTCCTGGCCGCTTGCCGCCACCACCCGACCATGCGGGTATTCGACTGGGCTGCCCACGCAAAACGCGCGTGGTTCATCCCTGACGGTATTCACTATTACTCGCCTGGATACGTAGCGCGGAGCCACCTCATCGCCCAAGGCCTGGCGATGGCCTTCCCCGCCAACCAGCCACCGAGTACGAGCTGCATAGTCAGTTGATCGATGACGACGTGCCGGCGGATGTCCGATCCTCTAATCAGAGCCGTGATCGCAACAGGTCGACTCTCGAGGTTTGGTGAGCCGCGCACGCCGGCGCGCCACACCTGCCGAAACCCGCCTGCGTCCAGACGTCGATCGCACAGAGCTTGAACTCGCCAACGAAGCGGCAGCATGCCCAGCACGACTCCCGTCGAGCGACCGAGCCGGGAGCTGCAGCCTGAAGGGCGATCACGGCGCCGGCGCCGCGTAGTAGTTGGCGACAGCCGTGAATGACTGCTTGGGTTCCCAGCTCATGTCCGGGTAGGTCGTCCCGTGTCGGTCGGTGTAGGTCTTGACCAGGCTGAGCGCGGACATGTCGAGGTCGTAGGTGGGGTTCTGATCGAACGGGCTGATGGGTTCGACGAAGGTGCACACGAACGCTCCGTCGACACCGGCCGTGTCGAGGATGGCGAGCGTGTCGGCGATCTCGCGGGCCTGCAGTCCTTCGTCGCGCAGGTGCTGCCCCGTGAGCCTCGCCCGCACGAACCGACCGATGACCGGGAGCTGGTGTAGGAACTGTGATCGGTGATCGATAACGCCGAATCCGAGCGTTCCGGAGCTCTCAGCTCCCCGGTAGGTGCGCATCCCGAACTCAGTGACCACGACCGGCTTGCCGTGGTCGAACAGCGGCTGGAGCAGTTCCAAGTACCGGTCCTTGATCCGTCCGTCGCGGTAGTGGTCGACGCCGACGAAGTCAAACAGGCTCCAGTCGACTGTCTCCCAGACCAGCGCGGCATATGTGATCGGCCCGTGGAAGACCTCGCGGACCGCTGTGTTCGCGTCGGTCAGGAACACGCCTAAGGGCTCGACGTAGCGTCCGGTCTTCACGCCCTCTCGGAAGAATGCGTGGGTGAGTCGCTGGTTGAGCGTCTTGCCGGGGAGGATGCCCCGCATGAACAGCGTTAGCTCCGAACCGACGCAGAACACCAGCCGGTCGGGCCAGCGTGCACGCAGGCTCTCGGCCGCTGCTGCACGACCTGCGGGTCGAACACCGGGCGCCAATTTGTGCCGAGCACGCGCCCGACGTCGTAGCTGACGCCCTTCCGGTTCACGACGCCGCTTCGGCTCCGGGGATGTGCGGAGCATTGAGGCGCGCGCGCGGCGTCGCGATCCGCTGGGCTCACGTGCTTGCTCATGGCACCCACCCCCGTACTTGGCGTGGACCGATTGCCTCGTGATCGCCACCATATCGCCGATCCGTTGCCACGACCACGCCTGGTGCCGCCGTGGCATGATGTGACAGGGCGTTCACGGCCCGGGGGGCGACGGAGCCGCACCGCCCCACGCCGCGAGCACGAGCAGGTCCCGCGTCGAGAGCGCGCCGCTCACGAGCCCCGCCGGACTAGGACGCTCCACCGGACAACCCTGCGGTCACTGCCGACGCAGTGGAGGTGCGTGGGTCAAGCTCGCTGTCCTCGAGCCGCTGCAAGGCACCCGCCGCGGGGAGTGCGACCGCGGCAAGGAGCACGGCAGCGGCCATCAGCGCCACCCTCGGCCCCCCGAGCGTGTCCAGCACCGGGACGAGCAGCGAGCCGACGGCCAGGCCGAGCATGGCCACGCCCTCCAGCAGCCCGAACACGCGGGCTCGCAGGGCCGCCGGCGCTGCGCGCACGAGGATCGTGCGGCCGGAGACGTCCAGCAGGCTGCGGGCGCTCCCGGCGGCGGCCAGCAGCAGGAATGAGTCCGCTCGAGTTGGCCGTGAGCCGAGCAGGGCGAGCATCAGCGCCCAGCCCAGGGCGGAGGCGACGGCGGGCCTGGCCAGGCGACGGCGACCGATCAACAGGACGGCGACGAGCGAGCCCACGAGCCCGCCGGCACCGAAGGCGGCGCTGAGAAAGCCTGCACCCGGCGCTCCGAGGCCGAGCACTTGGATCGCCAGCACCACGAGGCCCACGTCGAGCACGCCGATCACCAGGTACTGGATTCCCAGCAGCGAGACGAGCAGCGTGAGATCTCCACGCTCGTGCTGTACGGGGCGCGAGCTCGGTGCTCCGGGCTCGATCGGCGGTGCGCAACTCTCCGTTGCGGGCGCGATCCCGGCCGTGAGTCCCGCCGAGACCACGGTGCACAAGGCGCAGGCAGCCACGGCAGCACCGGTTCCGCTGATCGCGATCAGCAGGCCCGCCAACGCCGGCCCGGCGAGCAGGCCGGCGTTCTCGACCCATCCCGAGAGCACGTTGACAGTGGCGATTCGTTCGGGGGCACCGACGAGCACGGGAACCAACGCGGCCTGCGCGGGCCGGGTCGTGGTCACGGCAACGGCGGCCAGGACCGCCGCGCCGTAGACGAGCAGCGCCGGCGCCGCGGACAACATCAACAGCGAGGTGGCGGTAAGCGCCCCAGCCTGCATCCAGTAGCCGCACCGCAGCGCCGCGGCAGCGCCGCGGCGATCGATCGACCGCGCCAGCACCGGCGCGACGGCGGCGGCGGGCAGCAGCTGCACCACGGCGACGATCGCCGCGGCGCTGGCGCCGCCGCGCTCAAACGCGTACACGAGCACCGACACCCACACGCCGTATTCGGCCACATTGAAGCCGGTGAAGGCAAGCTCGATGCGGCGCACACCGACATCCTCGAGCTCGCGCCGCAGAATGGTGCTGCGTCGCACGTCACCCTCACCGGCGCAGCATCGCGGGCACGGTCTCGGCGGGCACAGGCGGTCGCGTGGGCCAGTCCGAGCCCTCCGAGCACACGCCCATCGGGACTGGCGCGTTGGCCAGCCAGCGCAGCGTTCGCTCCACGTCTGCGCGAGCGGTGGTGTGGTTCATGACGCACATGCGGATCGCATAGCGACCGCCGAGGCGCGTCGTTGACACGAGCCCGTCTCCCGTGGCCTCGAACCGCGCGACGAGCTCGGCGTTGGCCTCCGCCAGCGCCCGCTCGTCACGCAGGCCGGGGAAGCGCCGGCGAAAGCAGACGATGCCGAGGGTCGCAGGGCAGAGCAGCTCGAGAGACGAATGGTCTTCCACCAGCCGCTCGGCGAGTCGGGCCAGGTCGAGCGCTCGGTCGATCGCTGCGGTGAAGGCGTCGGCGCCGAAGCTGCTGATCGACAGCCAGACCTTCAGCGCGCGGGCGCCGCGCGTGAGCTGCATGCCACGGTCACAGAAGTCGACCTCGCCACTGCGGTAGTCCTCCAGATAATCGGGCGCGATCGCGAACGCCCGCTCCAGCAGCCCGGGTTCGCGTACGAGCACGCAGCCGCACTCGATGGGCTGATAGAGCCACTTGTGCGGATCAAGGGTGATCGAGTCGGCCCGCTCGAGGCCGGCCAGCAGCCGGCTGCCACGGTCGGTCAGCGCGGCGAACCCACCGTAGGCGGCATCCACGTGAAGCCAGAGACCCCACTCCCGGCACACGTCGGCAAGCTCCGCGAGCGGATCGACCGCACCGGTGTTCGTGGCTCCCGCGTTGGCCACAACGATCAGCGGTCGCAAACCATCGTGCACGTCGCGCTCGAGCGCGTGACGCAAGGCGTCCACCCGCATCCGATAGCACCCGTCGGTCGCCAGGCTCCGGATCCGCGCCGGGTCGAAGCCGAGTAGCCGCGCGGCACGTGTCACGGACGAGTGCGTCTGGTCCGAGGCGTACACCACCGCCCGCTCCGCGTCGGGCCCGGCGAGATGCTCCCGCGCGCAGGCGAGGGCGGTCAGGTTCGCGGCTGAGCCGCCGCTGACCAGGACGCCGTCGGCATCCGCGGGGTAGCCGATCCACTGCTTGAACCATTCGAGCACCACCAGTTCCAGATGGCTCGGCCCGGCGGCCGAGCTCCAACTGCCAACGTCGAGGTCGAGTGCACCGGAGATCAGGTCCCCAAGCGCGCCGGCAAACGTGCTCGACGCCGGAATGAAGGCGAAGTACCCCGGGTGAGACAGCCGGCTGGTAAACGTCAGCACGTGCTCGTCGAGCATCTCGAGCAGGTGCGTCCACGCCGTCGGGCCGGAAGGAATGTCGCTGCCGATCCGCTCAGCGAGCTCCCCGGGATCGCCGCGCCGCATCGCCGGTGTGCTCCCATCCGTCAGCCGACGGACCAGCAGATCGATGGTCCGGTAGCCGATTTCGCGCATCTGAACCGCAGACAGCGACAGCGGATCAGCATCTGGCGCACCGTCAGCCAGAGATGGTTCGGAGAGATCACGCCGTGGGGAGACCCCATGTCCGTTCGCCAGCCGCATCGCAGCCCCCTTGGTTCCGTAGCGATCCGTCTCCTACGGTCTACAGGCTGCGTTCGACCAGGTGTGTGACGGCGACCGGCTGTGTGACATCACCCCCAGTCACGGAGCCGGCGCTTACCCGCCATCGGCGGCGAGCTGGGTCCTCGGGCGGTCAGCGGCCGGGCCTGCGGCGGCCAGCGACCAGCTCGAGCAGGTGCTCGAACTCGTCCGACTCGAACTCCGCGGCGGCCTCCGCGTAGATCCCCAGCCCCCAGTCCATGAGCTCGGCGTCCGCCTCCTCGCCGTGGCGGATCACCGCCCACAGGGTCCAGCCGTACTTGGACATCAGCGCCCACAGGCGGGCCCGGGCCACGAGCGCCGGGGCGACCTGGCCGAAGTAGTGCCCGGTCAACTCGTCGAGCCGCGCGAGGGAGAGATGCGACTCGGCCCAGGCGTCACCGCGGTCCGAACACGGATCGTTCTGGCCCGAATAGTCGTAGTCGATGAGCCGCAGGCCGTCGGCAGTGTCGAGGAAGTTCTCGGCCACGAGGTCGTTGTGGCAGGTAGACGAGCGGGACCGGATGCGCGGCGAAGAGCTCCTCGATCCGCCGGACGTGTCCCGCGTAGCCCAGGTAGCCGTCGGGCAGGACGAATCCGCGGGCCAGCACCGTGGCCTCGTAGTCGCGCTGGCGGCGGAACATGTCGAACGTTCCGCTGAAGTCGATGTCGAGAAGGTCGCCGTCCGCGCAGGCGACGCGGACCACGAACGCTCCCGCCGGTGACTGCACCTTGAAGTTGTCGTTCGTGATCCCACCGAGCCGCTCGAAGCCACGCGCACCTCGCAGTTCCGGCACGGCGTCGATCGCAGCGGCAACGCGCTCTTCGGCTGTCATCTCATCCGTCGAGCAATGCTCGCGCCAGGTCGGCGGTGAGGCGGTCCACCACCAGCTCGGCGACACCGCTGCGCTCGTCGTAGGCTCGCCCGCGGATGGCGACGCAGCGCATCCCGGCGGCGCGCGCGGCGAGGGCACCATCGGTCGCGTCCTCCAGCACGACGGTGCGCTCGGGCGTGATCGCCTCCGACTTTCCCCGCTCGTGATTGATCCGGGCCAGGGCCGTGATGAAGCTCTCGGGATCCGGCTTGCCGGCCGTGACGTCGTCGATCGCGACGATGACCGAGAAGTGGTGCGCCACGCCGGCGAGCTCGAGGACGTGCTCGATCTCGGCCCGGAAGGCACCCGATGCGATCGCCACCGGCACCTCGGCCGCCACGGTTCGCACGAAGTCGATCGTGTCCTCGGCGACGGGATGGTCTTCGCTGACCGCGGAGCGGTAGCGGACGATGCAGTCCTGCAGCAGGCGATCGAGGGTGTCGGCCTCGAGCGGACGCCCGTGGGCTTCGAACAGCCGCCCGAACATGTCATGGTCGGGGATGCCCGCGTACTGGTGGTACTCGGCCGGGTCGAAGGCGACGCCGTGCTCCCACAGCAGCTCCTCGTAGATGCCGATCAGCACAGCCTCGTCCTCGGCCAACGTGCCGTTGAAGTCGAGGATGACTGCGTGCGCGGCGCTCATCGGTACCTGGACCATAGTGCGCTCCGATCTGCGCGCCCCGCTGCGGCCGCTGCCGGCCGGCGCGGCCGCAGACCTCCGAGCCGAGCTGGAGCGGGTGCTCGGCGACACGCTCGCGCGCCCGATCGGGGCATAGCGCCGCCGGCTCAGGCCTTCGTGGCCGGCGAATCCCGAAAGATCATCCAGCCGAGCGCAACGCAGAGCGCGAGCGTGATGAACAGGCCCGCGATCGCCGGCAGCGCCGCGATCGGCGCGTAGCCGTGATGGGCATGTGGGACGACGTCAAAGAACCGGTCTCGGGCCTGCGGCGGTCTGTCCAGTGCGCGTGCCCCGAACTGCGACTCGTGCGCGGCGCCAACCATGGCGGCGAGCGTGGCGAGCACCGCCGCCAGGCCCAGCGCTCCGCGGGTCCAGATCGGCGCGCCCAGGCGCGGGCCTTGGTGCGCGGAGGGTGCCGGCAGGTCTGCGACGAGTGCGTCAAGCTCGCCGTAGGTGCGGGCGGAGAACGCCGCTCCGAGCCGCTCATCGAGCTCGTCCGCCCGCAGCCGGCCCTCGGTCGTCGCCGTGTGAAGACGACCGACGATCTCCTCCCGGTCGGAGTCGGAAGCTCGGAGCGATGGCCTTCTCGCCACGACGGCGAAGCTAGCGCGCGACGAGGGCAACGGCAAGGGCATCGGGCGCGCGCTGGTCGCGACGAGGAGCCCTCAGGGGGAAGAAGTTGACGTTCTCGAAACCCCACACCTCGCCCCGGTCGGGGTGAACGAAGCCCTCGGGGAGCCAAGCCACGACGGCTGCTACTGCGTGGTCAGCCGGAACACCGGATGATCCGGCGCGATCCGACGCAGCTCGTCGTCGGAAGAATCCGGACCGACCCCTCCGAAGAACACACCGACCTCGAACTTCCACTTCTTCAAGTACGCCCTCAGCAACGGCGGCTTCTCGTCGTCGGAGAGCTCGGACGCGGTGAACGGCTGCGTCCGCCGCCCCACACGCAGCCGGCCCTGGCCGCTCACACGCAGGTTCTTGACCCACTGTGTGTGACCACGCGGCGCGACCAGGTAGTCCCCGCCCTCGTAGCGGAGCAGGTTCACCGGCGTCTGACGCCACTGGCCTGACGTACGGCCCTTGACCTCGAGCACCCGAGAGCCGTAGACGCTCACACCCAGGCGCGTGAGCCCGGCGACGAGCCGGTTGAAGACGTTGGTGGTGAACCATCCCGGACGCTGGTAGTTCTCGTCGGGCACCCGACCATTCTGGCAGGGCAGGCGCCAACATCCGCACTCGTTGGCCGAGCGCTCAAGCTCCGGCCGCCGGTACCCGCTGCCGCTCCCCTCCAACGACCACTAAATGGGCCTCCGCCGGGCCCGCTGTACGCACCTGCGATCATTGGCGTATGAGCGACGAGTTTCCGAACCGCGACAGCTTCGAAGAGATGATGCGCTCGATCGCCCGAGAGGTCAGCGAGCGCGCCCAACAGGTAGACCTGGACGAGATCGCCGCCACGATCGGCGTCGATCCGGAGCGTGCACGAGAGTGGGTCGACAATGCGGTCGGATGGCTGCGCGACCAGGCCGAGGGGATGGGCGCCGACCTGACCGTGTGGGGCACGGGCCCGGTGGGATCAACCGAAGCCGACCGCTCCCGCGCCGCCGGACCGCACCCGCTCGACATGCCCACGCCAGAGCAGGGCCGGGCACTGGCCGCCCTGGACTCGGGACGCTGGACGGTCGAGCCCGGCACCCATCTGCTGACCGTTCACGGGGACGGGCCCGGACCCGCGGACCCGCTCGGACTCGTCGGCGAGCTGCGGGCCCGGGACTGGATCGCGGCCGATGGCACGGTCACGCTCGTGGGCCGCCGCGCTCTCACCCGCTGGCTGGACGCCGGCGGCTCCGCGTAGCGGTGGCCGCGCTGCCGGAATCCGCGCGCGGGGTCCTGGCGTCCGCCGGCCTCGCGCACCTGGTCACGCTCGAGCCCGACGGTCGCCCGCAGGTGTCGATCGTGTGGGTGGGCCTCGACGGCGACGAGATCGTCGCCGGGCACCTGCCCGACCATCGCAAGCTCCGCAACATGCGCCGCGATCCCCGAGTGGCGTTGTCGATCGAAGCCGGAAGCCACAACGCGATCGGCCTCGCCGAGTACGTGGTCATCCACGGCCACGCCCGGATCACCGAGGGCGGCGCCCCCGAGCTCCTGCAGCAACTCGCGCGGACCTATCTGGGACCCGACGTCAAGTTCCCACCGATGGACGACCCGCCTCCGGGCTACATCACCCACATCACCGTTGAGCGGATCGGCGGCGTCGGTCCGTGGGCCCGCTGACGCGCGCAGCGCGGCCGGCGGCCTGAGCCTGGGGTGAGCCCCGGCTCACCCGACACACGACGCGCCCTCCCCCCAATATCCCCCCGCGCGAGGGACGCCACGCGAGCGCCGGCGAGAGACGATGGGGAGCACGCTGGAGAACAGGTCGCCAGGGGTGGCAGCCATGAGCACCGTGCAACGGGGACGGCAGTTTGGGATCGCGCTCGTGCAGCGCCGCGGGCCGGCCCTTGCCGCGGTCCTCCTGGGCCTGCTGCCGGCGCTGCCGTCAACGGCCCGCGCGTCGGAGTGCCTCGGGCGGATTCCCGGCGCCCCGGTGGGCACCGTCTACTACGTGAGCCCGACCGGCAATGACGCCAACAGCGGCACCTCGCCCTGCGCCCCGTGGCAGTCGATGACGAAGGTCGATTCCGCCGGGCTCCGGCCCGGCGACACGGCTGCCTTCGAGGGCGGCCAGACGTTCACTGCGCCGCTCTCACCACACAGCAACGAGAGCGGCACCCGCTCGCAACCGCTCACGGTCACCTCGTACGGGAGCGGGCAGGCGCTGCTGGCCGGTGGCGTCTTCCTGCGGTCGATCGGCTACCTCACGCTGACCGACCTGAGCGTCACCAATCCGTCGGGTCCCGGCATCTACTCCTCGGCGAGCGGGACCGGCGTCGCCGGCATCGTCATCGAGGGCTCGACGATCACCAACACGTCGAGCTACGGGATCGCCTCGAACCTCGCCGCGGACGCCGGCTGGACCGTCCAGGGAGACGTGATCACGAGCACAGGCGACTCCGGGATCTACAGCCGCGGCAGCGCGCTCACGGTGACCGCGAACACGATCACGAATGCCGGGACCAACGCCGCGATCGGATGGCCCAAGCACGGCGTGTACGCGAAGGGACCCGGCGCAGTGGTCATCGGCAACACGATCGCGGGCTCCCAGACATCGGGCGTCTCACTGCGCTACCAGAACGACGTCGTCCAGGACAACACGATCACCGGTGGCCAGAAGGGGATCGACTTCAGCAGTGAGTCGGCCACCGGAGGCACTACCTACGTGCTCGGCAACACGGTCTCGGGCACCGCGGACACCGGCTTCAGCATGTCCGCCGGGACCCAGCCCGTGCATGAGGCGTTCGTGGTCGCGTCGAACACGATCGACGCCGCCGCCAACGACGGCGCCTACCTGAGCTCCGGATCCCCCAGCCTGACCCTGGCCGACAACCTGTTCGAGCAATCACCCAGCGGCAGCTACCTGAGCATGCCCTCACCCGCCACGTACACGAACCGGACCTACTCCGAGCACAACGACCTCTGGTACGGCAACAGCAGCTCGACCCCGTTCCTGGTGAACGGAACCGCGCGCACGTTCTCGGCCTACGCGGGCTGGTTCGGTGCCGGCGCCGTGGGCAACGACCTCACGAGCACCGATCCGCTGCTGGACCCGACCACCTTCGCGCTCGGCGCCGGCTCGCCCGCCCTCGGCGCGGGCACCGCCTCGGTCCCCAGCGTCACCTACGCCCGTGTAGCGAGCTGCCCGGCGAGCGGCTCGACGACGCCGCTCGTGTGGCAGTACTGCGGCACCGCCCCGGACATCGGGTCGCGCTGATCGCCGCACGCGCAGGCGACCCGAACACGCGGTCCGGTAGCGGCCGCTGTGTCGTAAGGTCATGCGATGAGCGAGCTCGAGTTCCTCGGTGCGCTGCACGTCGAGTTGCTGCGTCACCGGGAGCTGCGCCCGGAGCATCCCGACCACGAGCTGTTTCAGACCTCCACGGTCGAGGCGCTGCTCGCGGGCGCGTTCGAGGGTGACGTCACGCTACGGGAGCTGCTCGAGCACGGAGACCTGGGGCTCGGGACGCTCAACCGCCTCGACGGCGAGCTGATCGTGCTCGAGGGTCGGGCGTGGAAGGCCGAGCTCGACGGCACGCTGAGCATGCCCGAGCTGTCGTCGAAGACGCCGTACGCAGTGGTCGTGCCCTTCTCGCCCGGCCCGCGGGTGCATCTGCGCGGGCCGTTTGGAGAGGCCGAGCTCGAGCGCCGGCTGTGCGAGCGCGTGGCGGCGGCACCGCGTCCGACGGCGATCCGCATCGACGTCCGCTTTGCGACGGTCCGCGTGCGGTCGGTGCCCAAGCAGGCTCCGCCGTACCCGCCGCTGGCCGAGGTGATCGCCCACCAGCAGGTGACCGACCTGGTCGGCGTCGCGGGCACGATGGTCGGGTTCCGCTTCCCCGACGCGCTCGGGGGCCTCGAGATGGTGGGCTCGCACCTGCACTTCGTGACCGAGGACCGCACGCGCGGCGGGCACGTGCTCGCCCACACGCTGCTCGAGGCCACCGCGCAGCTCGACGACGCCGGCGAGCTCCACGTCGAGCTGCCGCCGGCGGTCACCGTGCCGAGCCGCGGAACGACGCTGGACCAGGCTGCCCTGCGCCGGCTGGAGAGCGACGGCTGAACCACAGGTGCTCGGCCGGCCGAGCCGTGACGGTCGCTAGTCTGGCGGTCCGATGAGCTCAAGCGAATCCGTGGCCGTGGTCCGCGTCGAGGACCTCCACAAGCGCTACCAGGCGGACGGGCCCGAAGCCGTGGCCGGGATCGACTTCGAGGTGCTGGAGGGCGAGATCTTCGGGCTGCTGGGACCCAACGGCGCCGGCAAGACGACGACGATCGGGACGATCACGACGCGCGTGCGGCCCACCAGCGGACGTGTGCTCGTCGACGGCGTCGACGTGAGCGTGGACCCGGTGTCGGCGAAGCTGAGGATCGCCGCGGTCCCTCAGCTCTCCAACCTGGACCGGGCTCTGACGGCGCTCGAGAACCTGACCTTCCACGCCGCGTACTTCGGCGCCGGGCGCCGCGAGCGGCGGGAGCGGGCCCGGGAGCTGCTGGCGCGCTTCGGCCTCGGCGGCCGCGAGAACGATCACGTGAACAACTACTCCGGCGGGATGGCGCAGCGACTGATGATCGCGCGGGCGCTGATGCACGAGCCGCGCCTGCTGATCCTCGACGAGCCGACGACCGGACTCGATCCCCAATCACGCCTGTTCCTGTGGGACACGATGGTCGATCTGCGTGAGCGCGGCACGACACTGATCCTCACGACCCACGACATGATCGAGGCCGACCGGCTGTGCGACCGGATCGCGATCATCGACCACGGGAAGATCATCGCGCTCGATACTCCGACGCGGCTGCGCCGGCTGCTCCCCGCCGAGCACGGCGTCGAGGTGACGGTGGCGGCGGCCGACGACCCGTCGGGGGCCTTTGCCGCGGTGTCGGGGACCGAGCGCACCGAGGCGCGGCCGGCCGGCGACGGACGCTGGCGCGTGCGGCTGTACGGCGAGGGCGCCGGCGGCGCCGGCGGGTTGCCCGAGGAGGCGCTGCTCGCCACGCAGCATGGCGGACTGGAGCTGATCGAGCTCAGGCGCCTGGAGGGCTCGCTCGAGGACGTGTTCGTGCACCTGACCGGGCGTGAGCTGCGCGGAGCCGACGGCGCGGTCGTGAGCGGGAGATGGTCCGGATGAGTGCCCTCAGCGCCGCCGCGTCCGCCCGCGACGTTCCCGCCGCCACCCGCAACATCCAGGTGCGCGCGTTCGCCGCGCTGTGCGGGCGCGACCTCTGGGTCACGGTCCGGCACGAGTTCGGCTCGTTCCTGGCCCAGGCGCTGCTGCAGCCGATCTTCCTGCTGTTCGTGTTCGGACGTGTGCTGCCGGACATCGGCGCAGCGCGGGTCGGCTACGGCACCCAGTTGCTTCCCGGGGTCATGGCGCTGACGCTCGTGCTCACGGCGCTGCAGAACACGGCGCTGCCGCTGGTGATCGAGTTCTCGTTCACCAAGGAGATCGAGGACCGGCTGCTGGCGCCGTTGCCGGTCTGGGCGGTCGCGATTCAGAAGATCCTGATCGCCGCCGTACGCGGCGTGATCGCGGGGCTGCTGATCCTGCCGCTCGCAGCCGTGATCCTGCCCGGCGGGATCCACGTGCACGGACCCAACTGGGCGGCCCTGATCGGCATCTTCTTCTTCGGCAGCCTGGCCGCTGGGGCGATGGGCCTGGTGCTGGGGACCGCCGTGCCGCCCAATCGCATCAGCGTCGCGTTCGCGGTCGTGCTCACGCCGCTGATCTTCACCGGCTGCACCTTCTATCCCTGGATCGGGCTGCAGCATCTGCGCTGGTTCCAGGTGCTGACGCTGATCAATCCGCTGACCTACATCAGCGAGGGCCTGCGCGCCGCGCTGACGACGCTGCCGCATCTGGCCGGCGGCTGGATCGCCCTCGGGCTCGGGTTCTCCCTGCTGCTGTTCGGCGTGCTTGGAACCCGCCTGTTCATCCGCCGCGCCGTGGACTGAGCTATGTGAGGCCCACCACAGCCTCGATCTCGATCGCGGTGATCGGCGCCAACGAGGCGGCGGTGCCGCTCATCAAGGCCGGGACGACAGTGGACAGCAATCACCTGCACTCGGCAGCGGACTGAAACGAAGGTTGCAGGCATTCCATCTGCGCCGGTGGTGGGCGAGACTGCTCGCAATGCGACTGCGGACCGTCCTTCCGCTGGTGGCCACCGGGGCGTTGACGGTTCCTGCCGGAGCGCAGGCCTATTTCGCCCACGTGGTGGGCCCCGGCGAGTCGCTGTACTCGATCGCCGCGGCGGACGGCCTGTCGGTGTCGGGGCTGGCCGCGGCGAACGGCTTGGCCTCCGACGCGCAGCTGACCGCCGGCGCGGTCGTCCAGATTCCGCCGCAGGGACCCGGGGCGTCCGCGGGCGCAACGGGAGCGTCGTCGTCTCAGAGCGCCGCGAGCGGCGACGGTGACGGCGACGATGGCGCCGCAGACACCACGACCGCAAGCACGGGCGCCGCAGCATCGAGCTCGGGCGCCTACACGGTGCAACCCGGCGACACGCTGTCGGCGATCGCCGCCCGCGCCGGGCTGACCGTGGCCGAACTGGCCGCGGCGAACGGGATCGACCCCAACGCGCTGCTGCTGTCGGGGACCACGCTGATGCTCGGCGGTGCGAGCAGCGGTGCCAGCGCCACCGCGTCCGCGGTCTCGCAGCCCGTCGGGACGGTCGCCCAGGGCTCCTCGAGCGCGCCGCCCTACCCCACCCCGGAGCGCGTCACCGCGGCCCAGGTGGGACAGGTCGCGAGTGCGAACGGGGTCCCGGCGTCGCTGGCGGCGGCGATCGGCTGGCAGGAGAGCGGCTTCAACAACGACCTCGTCTCGAGCGCCGACGCGCGCGGGGTGATGCAGGTCCTGCCGGGCACCTGGGACTGGATCCAGCGCACCCTGACCCCCGGCGCGCCGCTGGCGCCCGCCTCGGCGATCGACAACGTCCGCGGCGGAGTCCTACTGCTGCACTCCTTGCTGGCCTCGACCGGCGGGGACCCGGCGCTGGCGGCGGCCGGGTACTACCAGGGCCTCTCATCGGTCCAGCGCAACGGGATGTTCAGCGACACCCAGCGCTACGTCAACAACGTGCTGGCGCTCCGCAGCCAGTTCGGCGGCCCGTAGCTCGCGAGTTCCAGGCACGCGCACGAGCCGGACTCCGCCCGGCCGCCGCGACAGCTAGCGTGTCGGCCCGTGGACTCGCTCTTTCGCATGGTGTGCACGCCCGGGGCGCTCGCCGGTGCGCCCGACGGCTGGGCCGCCGAGACGCTGCGCGACGGCGAGATGGCCCTGCTCGTGGACGACGGTGGCCTGGAGGCGATCAACGCGGCGGCCCACGCGCTCGACCTCGTCACCGTCTCCATCGTTCGCAGTGAGGACGGCGCCTCCGAGCAGGCGGAGACCGTGATCGCCTTCGCCGGCTCCCTGCCGCTCGTGTGGGTGGGGGGCGGGTTCAGCGACCGGGTGCGGACCTGGGCGCGCGAGCGTTTGCCGATGACGTTGCTGGTCGAGGTCGACGGCCCGCTCCCGGGTCCCGAGCGCGGCCGCATCGAGCGGTTCCTGGCTCTGCTCGGGCGCCAGACCGAATAGCGATCGCCGATCGCGGCAGGATCCGGGGACGATGAGCGCACCGCGCAACCTCGTCAACCTCAACGGCGTCGGCAAGGGCTACGCCAGCCGCACCGTCCTGCGCGAGGTCACGCTCGGCGTCTCGGCCGGTGAGCGGATCGGCGTGGTCGGCCGCAACGGCGAGGGCAAGTCGACCCTGCTGCGCCTGATCGCCGGCGTGGAGGCTCCGGACGTAGGACTCCTGACCCGCGTCCGCGGCCTGCGACCGGCGCTGCTCGGCCAGGGCGATGAGCTCGGCGAGGAGGGCACGATCCGGGCGCAGCTGCTGGGACGCCACCCGGCACACGAGTGGGCCCGCGAGCGAGGCTTCCGCGAGGTCCTCGGCGGCCTCCTGGGCGGCGTCGATCTGGACCGATTCCGCGACGGACCAGAGACCCCGCTTGCCACCCTGTCCGGCGGCGAGCGCCGCCGCGTCGCGCTCGCCCAGCTGCTGCTCGACGGCCCGGAACTGCTCCTGCTCGACGAGCCCACGAACCATCTCGACATCGAGGCCATCTCATGGCTCGCGGGTCATCTCGCGGAGCGCCGGGGCGCGCTGCTCGTCGTCACCCACGATCGCTGGTTCCTCGACGCCGTGTGCACGGCGACGTGGGAGGTGGCCGACGAGGTCGTCCACCAGTACGAGGGCGGGTACGCCGCCTACGTGCTGGCCCGCGCCGAGCGCGAGCGCCAGCAGGCGGCGCGGGAGGATCGGCGGCGAGCGCTGGTACGCAAGGAGCTTGCGTGGCTGCGACGGGGACCACCGGCCCGCACCGCGAAGCCGAAGTTCCGGACCGAGGCTGCGAATGCGCTGATCGCCGACGAGCCGCAGGCGCGCGACCGGGCTGAGCTGCTGCGCTTCGCCGGCGCGCGACTGGGCGACAAGGTCCTGGACGCGGTCGATGTGTCGCTCGCGTTCGGCGAGCACGCCGTGCTGCGCCGCGCGACCTGGCGGCTCGGTCCCGGCGACCGGGTGGCGCTCGTGGGAGCCAACGGATCGGGCAAGACGAGCCTGCTGCGGTTGCTCGCGGGGGAGCTGACTCCGGACGCGGGGGTGATCGAGCGCGGCGCTACGGTGCGCCTGGCCCACCTCTCCCAGGGCACGGCCGAGGTGCCGGGATCGCTCCGCGTGCTCGAATCGCTGGAGGCGGTCCGCGGCGTCGCGACGCTCAGCGACGGCGTCCAGATCACCGCCGGGATGCTGTGCGAGCGCTTCGGTTTCCGCGGCGACCGCGCGCGCACGCTGGTGGACGACCTGTCCGGCGGCGAGCGCCGCCGGCTGGCGCTGATGCGCCTGCTAATGGAGGGCCCCAACGTGCTGCTGCTCGATGAGCCCACCAACGACCTCGACATCGACACCCTGACCGCGCTCGAGGACCTGCTCGACGGCTGGCCGGGCACGCTCGTCGTGGTCAGCCACGACCGGTACTTCGTCGAGCGGGTCTGCGACGACGTGTTCTCGCTCACCGATGACCGGGATATCCGGCATCTGCCGGGAGGCATGGAGCAGTACCTCGAGCTGCGCCGAGCCGCGACGGGGACGGGGGCGGTTGCGACGACGGGGGCGGGGGCAGCGGGGGCGGAAGCGCCCGGGGCGGGAGCGGGGGCGGGAGCGGCACGCACCGCGGTCGCCCCGGGTGCGCGGGCTCGCTCGGCCCGCAAGGGCCTGCAGCGACTCGAGCGGGCGCTCGAGCGCAGCGCCGAGCGCGAGCACGAGCTGCACGAGCAGATGGCGGCACACGCAACCGACCACTCCCGGCTCGGCGAGCTGCAGAACGAGCTGCAGCGCCTGCTCGCCGAGCGGGAGGAGCTCGAGACCGTCTGGCTCGAGACGGCCGATTCGCTGGAGCGCTGAGGAGCGCGCCAGCGGGCGGCGCTTACGCGGCGCCGGCGCGCTCGGGCGGCGCCGGTCAGGCAGTGCGCGCCGGCGTCAGGGTGCGCCGGGGCGGGTCAGGCAGCGGGCGCCGCACTCCGCTCCTCGCGCCGCGGCCTCGGCGACCGACGCGCCGGCGCCGAGCGCGAGCGTGAACGCTGCGACGAACGAGTCGCCGCAGCCGTAGCTGTCGCGCGGTGAGCCGGGCGGTGGAACTGCGGCCCAGGTCCCCTCGGTCTCGCCCGACCAGTGCCCGCCACGCACGCCCTCGGTCGCGACGAGCAGGCGCGCGCGAGGGGCGGCGCGCCCAGCCCATTCGGTCTCGTGCGGATCACCGGCGCTGTACACGAGCGCATCGAGCGTCGGCCCCGCCCCCTCGAGCGCCGTCCGCGCCCGCGCGGTGGCCACGAGCACACGGGCCTCGCGCGCCCATCGCAGCGCTCCGGCGTCGCCGGCGGTGAAGTAGGCCCCGTCGGCGCTGCGCAGGCGCTCCCAGTCGAGGTCGTCGGATGCGAGCGGCTCGAGGCGCTCACCGAGGGTGACGATCGCGCGCTCGCCGGCCTCGTCGAGCAGCGTCATCGCCCGCCGCGTCGGTTCCTCGCGCCAGGCGACGTGGGTCTGCACACCTCGGTCGGTGAGCTGCGCATCCGTCGCGCGGCCGCAGTCGTCACGCCCCAGCGCGCAGTAGAAGTCGACCTCCGCGCCCAGTTCGGCCAGGACGACGGCGGCGACCCCGCCGCCCCCGGCCGCGCGCGCAAACGCGCCTGCGCCGTGCAGCACCTCACCCGGCCGCGGCAGATGCGCCACCGGTATGAAGTCCACCCACTCGACGTGTCCCACGACCGCGATCCGCGTCATTCCGACGCCAAGGATCGCGGGTCCAGCGTGATCAGGCGGCGAGCACGAAGGCCGGCGGGCTGGCGGCGGCGAGATCGTCGAGCAGCGGCAGCGCCATCGTCTCCGACCAGCGCCCGTTGTTGATCAGCACCCGCAGCTGTCGCGCAGCCAGCTCGTAGGAGGCCGCGGCCTCCTCGGGATCGTGGGTCAGGAGGAGCCCTTCCGCCCCCTCCTGGAGGACCTCACGCTCGGCGGGCAGGAGCTTGCTGGGGGCGAGATCGTCGAGCTTTCCCTTGAAGCGCACGTAGGCGGCGTGTCGGTCAGCGGTCATGGCCTTCTCCTAACTCGACCACCGGTGCAGCTGGATCCGAGTGCCCAGATACTGGGGCCGAGGGTCTGATAGGCATCATGATCGACCGATCGCCGGACGGCCTTGAGGGAAGTTGGGGACACCCGCCCCCGGGGCCGCCCGCGGGCGGCGGGTCAGCCGGCGCTCGAGGGCGCCCAGATGTTGACCTCGCCCTCCTGTGCGTAGCGCTCGATCTGCTCGAGCTCGGAGGGCGCGAAATCGGGCCGCTCCAGGGCGGCGACGTTCTGCTCGAGCTGCTCCACGCTGCTGGCGCCGACCAGGGCCGAGGTGATCCTGGGGTCACGCAGGACCCACGCGATCGCAAGCTGGGCCAGCGTCTGCCCGCGGCCGCGCGCGATCTCGTTGAGCGCCCGCACCCGCTCGAGGTTCTGCTCGGAGAGCAGCTGCTCCGAGAACGCCTCGCCGCGACGCACGCGTGAGGAGTCGGGAACCCCGCTCAGGTACTTGTCGGTCAGCAGCCCCTGGGCGAGCGGCGAGAAGGCGATGCAGCCGACGCCCTCCTGCTCGAGCACGTCGAGCAGTCCGTCCTCGACCCACCGGTTGAGCATCGAGTAGGACGGCTGGTGGATCAGCAGCGGCGTGCCCAGGTCGCGCAGGATCCGGACCGCGTCGGAGGTGCGCCCCGCCGAGTAGGAGCTGATCCCGACGTACAGCGCCTTCCCCTGGCGCACGGCCGTGTCGAGGGCGCCGAGCGTCTCCTCGAGCGGAGTGCCGGGATCGAAGCGGTGCGAGTAGAAGATGTCGACGTAGTCGAGGCCCATCCGGGTCAGGCTCTGATCGAGGCTGGAGAGCAGGTACTTCCGGGAGCCGTAATCGCCGTAGGGGCCCGGCCACATGTCGTAGCCCGCCTTGGTCGAGATCACGAGCTCGTGACGGAGGTTGCGGAAGTCCGCGGCGAACAGCGTGCCGAAGTTCAGCTCGGCCGCGCCGTACGGCGGCCCATAGTTGTTGGCCAGATCGAAATGGGTGATCCCCAGATCGAATGCCCGCCGGAGAATCGCCCGCCGGCCGTCGAGCGGCCGGTCGTCGCCGAAGTTCTGCCACAGGCCGAGCGATATCGGTGGCAGCCGCAGGCCGCTGCGCCCGCAGCGGCCGTATGCGACGCCGTCATAGCGGTCGGGATTGGGAACGTAGGTGTCTGGCCAGCTCATGGCGTGATCTCTCCTGTTCGACGAGCGAGGGGAAGATTAGTGCCGGCGCGATAACCGATATGAATCCCCACGGTGATCGACCCCGCCCGGATCCGGATCCTGTGCGAGGCGCAGCTCAGGCAGAACTGGCGCGAGGGCGTCCGCAGCTCCGACGGCGTCCAGTTCGCCTACACCTGCCCCAGCCCCGGCCACTATCCGTGGCAGTGGTACTGGGACTCGTGCTTCACCGCGATCGCCTGGCGCCATTTCGATCCCGCACGCGGGCGCCGGGAGCTCGAGTCGCTGCTCGCCGCGCAGCGTCCCGACGGCTTCATCGGCCACACGATCTTCTGGGACCGGCCGCTGTCGGGCCGGCGCCGCTTCACCTACAACGTGACCTCGCCGGACGCGCCGATGACCGCGAGCATCCAGCCGCCGCTGCTCGCCTGGGCGTGGCGGATCGTGGTCGGCGATCCCGCCTTCGTGCCCGGGATCGTGCGCCATCACGACTGGCTGGCAGCGCAGCGTGACCTCGACGGTGACGGCCTGGTCTGGATCGTCCAGCCGGACGAGTCGGGCCTCGATGCCTCGACCCAGTTCGACGCGATCTGGGGCGCGCAGGCCCACAGCCTCCCCGGCTTCGTGCCGCTCGTGCACCGCAACCGACGTCTCGGCTACGACCTGCGGCGGGTCGCGGATGCCGGCGGGCCGGTGTGCGCCGAGGTGCTGACCAACGTCCTGCACAACCTGTCGCTGATGGCGCTCGGCCGGTCGTCGCTGACCAGCGTGATCGTCGAGCGAATGTACGACGAGGACAGCGGCCTGTTCCACCCGCTCGCGGTCCCCGAGCCGGGCCGCCGGCCCGCCGTGACCTGGGCCGCGCTGGCGCCGCTGGCGCTGCCGGACCTCCCCGAGCCGATCGGGCACCGGCTCGTCGAGCAGCACCTGCTCGACCCGGACGCGTTCTGGACGCCGCTGGCGCCGCCTTCGGTGTCCGTGTCGGATCCCACCTTCTCCCGCGATGACCGGGGACCGGGCGGGATCAAGCGCTACTGGCGCGGCGCGACCTGGATCAACGCCTCGTGGCTCGTGTGGACGGGACTGATCCGCCTCGGGTACGCAGAACAGGCGGCTCAGTTGGTGCGCAGCGTCGCGAGCGCGATCGCGATGCACGGTCTGCGCGAGTACTACGACCCGTTCACGACCCTCGGCATGGGCGCGGTGGACTTCGGCTGGTCGACGCTGGTGATGGAGATGCTCGAGGTGGATCCGCGGGTGGGCGCGGGGTATTTGGGGTAGCGCGGGCCGATCAACCGGCTCAACGCTGCATCTCGGCGCACTTCCGAGATCGCGAGCAACGTTCGGCCGCCGTACCGGCATAACGTTGCCCGCCGCCGCCGCGGACCAACGAGACGCTACGAAATGCCGGTTCCGCCGGGGGCCCGCAACCCATCCCCAGCCGCCGTTCTTGCGTTCGACCCGCCACCACCGACCGCGGACAGCCGCGGCGGACAGCCGCGACCCCTACCCCCCAGCCGACGCGTACTCCTCGACCGCGGCCGTGATCCGGTCCAGCGCGGCCTCGACCTCGTCGCGCCCGGCCGCCGGCAGCCAGAACAGGCCCCGGTGGACGCCGGCGCGCTCGAAGCGCTCGATCCGCGCCGGGTCGCGCATGACGCCGGCGAGGGTGACCGGGATCGGCGCCCGGCCGGCCTCGGCGGCCCGCGCCGCGAGCTCGTCGAGCCGGGCGATGAACGCGTCGTCGCCGGCGATCCGGTTCGGCATCCACTCGTCGCCGTAGGCGAGCACGCGATCGATCACGCGCGGGCCGTTGCCGCCGACGAGGATCGGCGGGTGGGGCTCCTGGAGCGGCTTGGGCCACGCCCAGATCCGCTCCAAGTCGACGTAGCGCCCGTGGTAGCTCGCCTCGTCCTCGGTCCAGATCGCCTTCATCGCGTCGATGCGCTCGCGCATCAGGCCGAACCGGTGCGACGCGTCGGTGCCGTGATTGCGCATCTCCTCGACGTTCCAGCCCGCGCCGACGCCGAACAGGAACCGGCCGCCGGAGATGTGGTCGAGCGTCGCCACCGCCTTGGCGGTGATGATCGGGTCGCGCTCGACGACGAGGCAGATGCCCGTGCCGACGAGCAGGCGCTCGGTGGCCGCGGCCGCGGCGGTCAGGGCGACGAACGGGTCGTAGGTGCGGCTGTACTCGGGCGGCAGCTCGCCGCCGGCCGGATACGGGCTCTCGCGGCTGGCAGGGATGTGGGTGTGCTCCGGGAAGAAGAGCGACTCCAGGCCACGGTCCTCGGCCATCCGCGCCAGCTCGGGCGGGCTCGGCGTGTCTTCGGTGACGAACATCGCAAGACCGAATCTCATCACCGTCACCCTACCCAACTGTGCGGGGTCGCTACCGTTGGGCGCATGGAAAAACGTGAACCTGAATTGACCGACGAGCAGTGGCGGGAGCGGCTCACGCCCGAGCAGTACGAGATCCTCCGCAAGCATGGGACCGAGCGCCCGTCCACCGGCGAATACGTCGACGTGAAGGCCGATGGGACCTACCACTGCGCGGGCTGCGGGGCGGAGCTGTTCAGCTCCGCCACGAAGTTCGACTCCGGCACGGGCTGGCCGAGCTTCTACGAGCCGGCGGTGGCCGAGGCAGTCGAGCTGCGCAAGGACCGGAGCTTCCTGATGGTGCGGACCGAGGTGCTGTGCCGCAGCTGCGGCGGCCACCTCGGCCACGTGTTCGACGACGGGCCGGCTCCGACGGGGCTGCGCTACTGCATCAACTCGGGCGCGCTCGCACTCGAGCCCGCCGCGGCGGAGCCCGCCGCGGCCGAGCCGGCGACCGGCGCGCCGGCCCCGCAGGCGACCGGCGCCCGGCTGGAGGGCGAGGCCTGAGCAGAGGGTGACCGCCGCCCGGCCTCCCGCGCGGTCCCCCGCCGCCCTGCCGCCCGGCCCCGCCACCCCCCGCCTGCTGCAGACCCTGCGCTGGGTCGCGCGCCCGGTCCCGATGACGCCGGCGCGCGGAGCCGCCGTGGTGCTGCGCGACCACCGGGCGCGGCCCACTCGCACTCAGTCCGCCCCGGCCGGGTCCGCCTCCGCGGACTCCGCCCCGGTTGACTCCGCTCCGACTGGGTCCGCCCCGGCGGAGTCCAGCTCGCGCCGGCGCTTGCGCACCCTGACGTAGCCAAAGCCGACCACGGCGGCCACCGCGAGCACGATCGCCGCGATCACGCCGACCTCTGAGATCACGTTGACGATCGCCTGTCCGGCGACGTAGCCGAGCACGCCGACCGTGATCCCCCAGGTCAGGGCGCCGAGCGCGTTCCAGAAGAAGAAGCGGCGGAACTGCATGTGGTTGATGCCCGCCAGCCAGGCCGCCGCCACCCGGACGAGCGCCACCCAGCGGCCGAAGAAGACGGCCTTGGACCCGTGCTTGTCGTAGAACCGGTCGCCCGCGTCGAGCGCCTTGATCCGGTGCTGCTGTCCGGGACCGGGAGCCGACAGCACCTCGCGGCCCAGCTTGCGGCCGATCAGGTAGCCGATGTTGTCGCCGATGATCGCCGAGGCCACGCCGATCGCGATCACGAGCACGATGTTGAGCCGGCCCTGGCTGGCGAGCACGGCGGCGGCCACCAGCGCCGTCTCACCGGGAGACGGGACGCCCATCGACTCGAGGCCGATGATCGCCGGCAGCAGATAGCCGAGGTTGCTCGAGACGTTGATCAGGGCCGCCAGCGCGGGCATCAGTGCGGCTCACCGCCGGTGGTCACGGCGGCCTGTGCCGGCGCCATCAGCCAAGCCGCCACCGCGACCAGCACGAACGCGGCCAGATGCAGCAGGATGAACGCCGGCCTGCGCCCGAGCGGGTCGCCGAACACGATCAGGCCGCCGAGGATCGAGATCACGTTCGTGCCCGCAGTCATGAGCGCGATCACCGGCAGCGCGTTGCCGCTCTGGAGCCCGCGCTGAAAGCAGAAGAAGGCGGCGATGTTCGTCACCGCAGCGGCCAGCAGCCAGGGCGACTTCAGCACCGCCGTGGCTCCGTCGTCGGCGCCGATCCCGGTGAGCGCCTTGATGGCCAGGTCGCCGGCCCCGTACAGGATCCCGCCGGCGAGGCCGAACGCCGGGGCGCGCCGGCCCTCGGCGAGCAGCAGCACGCCCGCGAGCGTGCACGACACGATCAAGTAGGCGCCGAGCACCGAGGCGTGAAAGCCGCTGTGAATCCCGACGTGACCGCGGCCGACGGTGAGCGCGAACAGCGCCACCCCCATCAGGATCACGCCGCCGATCTCGCTCCGGGTGAGATGATGGCCGAGGAAATGCACGGCCAGCGGGGCGACCAGCGCGATCCCGCCCACCACGAACGCCTGGACGAGGGAGATCGGGGCCCGCGTGAGAGCGGCGATGTGCATCAGCCAGCCGAGGAGGCCGAGCGCCCCGCCGGCCAGCCACAGCGGCTTGGAGAACAAGCCGCCGAGCGTGTGCATCGGGCGGCGGATATCGACCGCCGGGGCGTTCGCGGCCCCGGCGTGCTGCATCAGGTAGCTGATATTCAGGGCCACGGACGCGAGCAGCGCCAGCGACAGTCCGACGAACAGCCGGCTCACGCCGGAAGCCCCTCGCCCGGCCCCGCTGGGCCCGGGCTCATCCGCTCCGGCCGCGATTGGCCAAGATCGCCATCAGCGACAGGCCGGCCGGCAGAGTCCTTCCCCTTTGCAACCATCGCGCTTCAACCTTCATCGGCCGCTCCAGCACTCCGTTGAGCCACTGCGGCCCGAGATGCAGATCCGGCGTCTGCTCCTCGGCCGGGCGCCGGCGATGGCGCTGGGCGACCCGGACGGCGGCCGCCGGCGCCAGCAGCAGGGTGTTGAACGAGGTCATCCGCTCGACCGTCCAGCCGGCCTCCCGCGCGGCGGCGCGCAGCGTGGAGCGGCGGTAGCGGCGGTAGTGATGGTTCGCCTCGTCGTGGGGGGACCAGAGCGCCTGATACGCGGGCACGGTCACGAGCATCCAGCCTCCGGGCTTGGTCACCCGCCGCAGCTCGATCAGCGTGGCCCGGTCGTCGGGCGTGTGCTCGATCACGTCCAGGCAGGTGATCAGGTCGAAGGTCTCGTCGTCCCAGGGCAGATCCTCGAGCCGTCCGACCTCGACCTCTCCGTGGCCCCGCGAACGCGCCAGCTCGGCGGCCTCGGGGTTGAGCTCGATGCCGCGCGCCTCGCCGTAGTCCTGCAGCTCCTCGAGCGTGCGGCCGGAGCCACAGCCCGCATCGAGGACCTGGGCATCCGGTGGCAGCGTGAGCTTGTCCAGCTCGGCGCGGATGATCCTCCGCCGTCCTCGGTACCACCAGTGATGCTCGTCGACATCGAGCATCGTCTTCATCAGTTGTGCGTCCATCGTGCTGATGCTGTCAGCTAGATAGCCGGGACGCGGTCTTCGTCGGGCGCCCGGGCGACCGGGAGTCGCAACGTAAAGGTTGCTCCTGGGCCGGGCCGGTCCTCGAGCACGAGGTCTCCCCCCATCCGCTCGGCCAACTCGCGGCCGATCGCCAGGCCGAGCCCGAAGCCTCCACGGCTCCCGGTCGCGCGGCCGCGCTGGAAGCGCTGGAAGATCAACTCGCGCTCGGCTTCGGGCACGCCCGGGCCCTCGTCGCAGACGCTCAGGGTGACCGGACCGCGCCCATCGTGCAGCTCGACGCGGATCTCCGAGCCCGGCGGCGTCGCGCGGACCGCGTTGTCGAGCAGGATCCGCAGGATCTGGGCGATGCTCCCCGGATCGCCCAGCGCCCAGCATGAACCGTCGGTGCCCTCCAGGCGCGACGTGATCCCGCGGTCGCTCGTCCCGAGCTCGAACTCCGCCATCACCGCCCGGCTGAGCTCGCCGAGCTCGATCGGCTCGGAGCGCAGCTCCACCTCGGCATCGAGCCGGGAGAGGTCGAGCAGGTCGGCGGCCAGTCGACCCAGGCGGCGCGACTGGGCGCGGGCGCGCTCCAGCAGCCCGATCGCATCCTCGATGTCGGGGCGGCCGCTTCGCAGATCGTCATCGAGCAGCTCGAGCATGCCGTCGAGCGAGGTGAGCGGCGTCCGCAGCTCGTGCGAGGCGGTGGCCACGAACGCCCGTCGCGCGTCCTCCTGGTGCTGCAGCCGGCGCTGCATGGTCGCGAACGTCCGGGTCAGGTCCCCGACCTCGTCACGGGCGCGATCGACCGGGACCTCGACGGAGCGCCCGCCGCGGGCCAGCCCGAGCGCGGCGTCACGGAGCCGGCGCAGGCGCCGCACCAGCGTCGCGGCGAGCGGGATCCCGAGGATCAGTGTCAGCGCCACGCCGGCCAGCGCCGCGGTGATGAACGCCGTGCGCACGACCTTGACCGCACCGGGGATCTCCTCGATCGTCTTGCGGACCGCGAGCACGTAGGCCTGGCCTCCCCGGGCCGGCAGCGTGATCGGCACCGCGACGCGCGCCACGTCGGTGCCCTCCACGGTGCCGAAGCTCGGGACCGCGGCCGTCTTGCCCTTCTTGCCCTCGGCCAGGTTCCGGAAGGCTGCCGCGACATCGTCGAACGTGTCGCCGCGCTCGCTCTCGGCGTCGTAGAAGGTCAGCTGCACGAGCGGGTAGGCGAACACGCTGACGTTGGGCGCGCCGATCCGGACGGCCAGGGCATTGGCGGCGCTCTGCAGCCGGCGCTGCGCCATCGCGCTCGTCTGGGAGGCGCTGAGATCGAGCTTCTGGAATCCGGGGGTGGCTTGCGAGACCTCCCGCTGGAGGGTCGCCAGCGCGGAGCTGCGCAGCTGCTGCTCCAGCGGTCCGAGCAGGGCCACCGCGGCGATCCCCAGCGTGGCCACGGTGGTGACCAGCAGCGCACCGACAATCCGGCCGCGGAGGCCGAAGGACAGGCGCCGCGGTCGCGGCGGCACGACTACGGCCCTCGCAGCCGGTACCCCGCACCGCGCACGGTGAGGATGTACCGCGGCTTCTCGGGCTCCGGTTCGAGCTTCTCCCGCAGATGGCGGATGTGCACGTCGATCGCGCGCGGATCGCGGTAGGCGCTGTCGCCCCAGATGGCGCGCAGCAGCTCCTGGCGATTGAGGAGACGGCCCGGGTCGGTCATCAGCGCGTCGAGCAACTCGAACTCGGAGAACGTGAGCTTCACCGGCTCGCCGTCCATGCTGATCTCACGCTGGGCCCGGTCGAGCATGATCGGGCCGACGACGAGGACCTCGTCGCCCATCGCCCGCGTGCCCGCCCGGCGCAGCACGGCTCGGATGCGGCTGCGCAGCTCGGCGAGACCGAACGGCTTGGTGACGTAGTCATCGGCGCCGGCTTCGAGCCCGAGCACGGCATCGGCTTCGGAGTCGAGCGCGGTGAGCATGATGATCGGGACGACGTTGCGACGCCCGCGGAGCGTCCGGCAGACCTCGTACCCGTCGGGACCGGCGCCGAGCGCGACGTCGAGCAGGACGATGTCGAAGTGGTCGGTGCTCGCCCGGTCGATCGCCGAGCGGCCGTCGGCGACGGCCATCACGCGGTGGCCCTCGCGGGAGAACGAACGCGTCAGCATCTCCCGCAGGTCGGATTCGTCATCGACCACGAGGATGCT
>CAWFKF010000141.1:0-71106 GCA_963816005.1 uncultured Solirubrobacteraceae bacterium
GAGAGCTCGGCGCCGCACCGCGGTCCTGTTTCGTCGTCGAGGACGCCGTCTCCGGCGTGACGGCGGCGAAGGCCGGGGGCATGGCGGCCCTAGGCATTGCGCGCCTCGACGACACTCAGCTTCTTACGGACGCCGGCGCCGACCTCGTGGTCACAACGCTCGACGATGTAGATCGAGGTTCACTCCGTGACGGCTGCCTGGTACGCGTCGCCCTGGTCGTTGCGAACGCTCCACACCCGCGCGAAGTACATCCGATCCGCGGCGGTCCGGATGCTGGAACTTGAGAGACGGAGGTGCTCGGCGAGAGCGCTCTGCCGTAGTTCTCCGGCGGTGTGTGGCGGGCAGGTACCGATGCACGTCGTAAATGAAGCGACGAGGATCATGGAAAGAAGCCCGGATCGGGGCTCGGATCGTTTTGGATCGTGGTGGCCAAAGCGCAGGTGATCGGGATGACCAATTCGACAACCCTCTTGCTGGTCGAAGACAACCCGGACGACGCGGCGCTGACCGAGATGGCGCTGCGCGAGACGCCGACCCGCCTCGAGGTCGCCGCCAATGCACAGGAGGCGCTCGATTACCTGTCCGACGACCTGAACGTCGGGCCGACGGTCGTGCTGCTGGACCTCAGGCTGCCGGACGCCGATGGCCTCGAGGTGCTGCGGCGTATTCGCGCCAACGACCGGACGAGCCTGATCCCGGTGGTGATCCTGACCAGCTCCATGGCGCCGGATGATGTGAGCAGGGCCTATCGCGCCGGAGCCAGCAGCTTTGTTCGCAAGCCCATCGAGTTCGAGCGGTTTACGGATCTGGTCCGCCAGATCGCCGCCTATTGGCTGGTGGTCAACCAGCCGCCATCGATCAACGGCCGCGCGTGAACGGCGCGCACAGCCGCTCCGCGGGACCGCCGGCGCCAGGATTGATGGTCAGCCAGTAGACGCCAAACTGCGCGACTTCGGCGGCCAACTCGTCAAATTCGAACGGCTTGCAGGCGCGGCTGTTGGCCCCCCGGGGACGTATCTCCATTGCTTAGGTCGCCTTCCACGCTTGAGCTGGTCAGGATCACGACCGGCAGGCGGTCGCTGCGGTCGGTGTTCTACGGACGAGAACCACCAGGTAGCCCGGATGCCCGCGGACCGTGCCGCTGCGTAGGCTCGTCGCATGAGTACCACCGCGATCCCCCAGCCCCGTCGCCGGTCGCTGGCATCGCGTAGGAAGCCAACGAAGCCGTCGGCGAGATCGACCTGCCGCTCTAGGTCCCGTGGGCTCCCGCACGGGGTTGCTGCCCCTCCGGCGATACCTCATCCGCCGTCGCGAGCGAGGACAACAACCGGATGCCCACGACTCGGGGAACGCATCGATCGCCCCTCGGTAGTCCTCCGGATAGATTGAAGCGGAGCCTGGCCTTCTCGTGCTCGATCACTGGTTCGATCGTTCGCGCATGTCGTCCGCGCGCTTGGGGACAAAGGGCGCACTCGATCTGCCAGCCAGAACGTCGCGGCGTCGGTTCCGTTTGCCACGGGAGCGACCGCCCACGACGCTCAATCGCCACCCGTGAGACGCTCAATTATGGCCGAGAGGAGCGGTCTCAACTGGCGCTCTCCCCAGCGCCGCTTCGACGGATTGCGGAAGCCTCCGGACACCGCCAGGAGCCTCATCAGACTCCTCTTTTGGAACGGGAGCAGAACTCTTATCGGAGCCCCGGCAGAGGGGCCCGGACGTGGCTGCTTCCGTTCCATAGCAGTAGCCCCGTCGCCGACGCCGCCGGCTTCCGCTCTGTTCGAGAGCAGAAGTGATGACCGTCGCTGCTGCCTTTAGCCCAAACCAGCTGTGTCGGGAGTTGCGGTCGTGACTGCCCCTTTTGCGTGGGGCCGGCATTGTCGGTGAGGCTGCTGGGCCCGTCTAATGCACGACCGCTCCTGAGACTCAGGGCTTCTTGGCCCGCCTTCTCGCCGTCGATCAATTCTGCGAGTGGTCCTGCTCAATCAGTTCCCGGTGTTGAATCTCGGTTGCCCGCGCGGGCGACGGTTCGCGTTAGGGTCGAAGGCAGAGTCGAGGTCTGACTCATCTCAGATCTGACCCGGGAAGTCGGTGTCTTCTCTCTGATCTGAAGTGTCGACCTCGGTTCGTGCCGTCGAGGATCGGCCTGACTTGATAGGAGCGTTCGCCCCCGAGGAAGGGGCGCCTACCGGGATGTTGTCGGCCGGTCCGCCAACAACACTACGCCGGGAGGTCAAGTGATGAGAGCAGCCAAGAAGCGCGGTCCGGGACCGTCGAGCACGCTGATCACGCCCGATCGCGCGGGCAACGTGGTCGGCATCGATCCGCACAAGCGGACGTTGACGGCGACGGTCGCCGATCCTCGCGGCGGGATCCTCGCCAGCGAGCACTTCCGCGTGTCCGGGGACGGGCATCGAGCGCTTGAGGCGTGGGCACGGCAGTTCGGTCAGGTCGCGCGGTGGGGGGTCGAGGGCGCCTCGAGTTGGGGGCGTCACACCGCGATGTTCCTGACCGGCCGTGGCTATGACGTGCGCGATGTGTGCGCGAACCGCACGCCGCGCTCTGACCGCGCTCGCCAACGCGGCAAGTCCGACACGCTTGATTCTGAGCGGATCGCGCGGGAGTCACTCGCGCACCCGCTGCTGCCCAAGCCGTTCAAGCGCGCCGGCCAGGACAGCGGCCCGGACGAATCCCAGCAGCTGCTCGCCCTGTGGCATAACCGCCGCCGCTCGATCCTGACCAGCCGCCAGCACCTCGTCAACGAGGCAGAGCACCTGCTCTGCGAGCTGCCGTTGGAGCTGCGCGACCAGCTACCCGACAGCAAGGCCGTCCGGCCGAGGCTGGCCGCGCTCGCCGCTCGCAACCGCCGCCGGCGCTACGACGCACCGACGACGCTGCGCCTGCGGATGCTCGACGACTACCGCGCGCAGATCACCGCGCTGGACCGCGAGGAGAAAGCGCTCGTCGCGCACCTGCGGGCGCTCGTGCAAGCCAGCGGCTCGACACTCGGTGAGCTCTGCGGCCTGGATACCCGGTCGGTTGCCGAGCTGCTGGTCGAGGTCGGCGACCCCCGCCGCTTCACCGAGGGCGGGTTCGCGCGCTTCAATGCCTCAGCGCCGCTGCCCGCCTCGACCGCCGAGGGTCCCGGCGAGCCCGTCCGTCACCGCTTCAATCCCGGTGGCAACCGGCGGATCAACGCGATCCTGCACCGGATGGCCGTCACCCAGTTGCGCTGCGAGCCGCGCGCTCAGGCGATCTTCGCTAACGCGCGCGCTCACGGTCACACCAAGAAGGAGGCCCGCCGCGTCCTCAAGCGCCACCTCTCAGATGTCATCTACCGCCGCATGATCCGTGACCTCGCCTCACACTCCGCCCAGCCCCTCCTCGCTGCATAACCGCGCGCGGCCCCGCGCAGTCAAGGAATGGCCCGACAGGGCCGAGGGCAGCGAGCCGCGCAGCGGCATCCTTGACGGGCCGATCGGGTGGCCGCGCGCCACCCTCTCGCAAGGAGGGGCTTGACATAGGAGCCTTCAGATTCCAACCGCGCGCCCTCCGCGGCCGTGAGCTCGGTCAGCTGCCGAACGACGGCATCGATACCGGCGATCTCGTGGATGGCCCGCTGGGCGCCGGCTCCGCCACCGCGCCGCAACAGCTCAGGTAGCAGCGCGAGCTCCTGGACGCACCCCAGCTCGCGAGCTCGGCTCTTCACCCGCGTTAGCGCGTCCTCCAGGATCTCCGAGACCGCGTGGCGCCTCCCGTGGGCATCGGGAAGCTGGCCGTCGACGCCGAAGCGAGCGGCGCGGAACAGGGCTTCCTCTATGACCTCAGGTGGAGGGTCGGCGCTAGGCGCTGTTTCGGCTGCGTCGCGGGCCAGGCAGTGCACCAGCGCGATCAGAGCGGCAGTGTCCGACAGCGATGTCTGCGCGTCAAGCGCCCGGATCTCGACCGTTCCCAGCCGAGGGTGGGGGCGGAGCTTCCACCAGAAATACGTGTAGTCAGGGACATCGGCCGCGCGCGTCAGCACCCGGCTCATCTCGCAGAAGTCCGCGAAGTCACGCATCGCCCGAGGCACGCCTGAACGCGGCCACTCTCGCAGAGATACCTCACGCGCTGAGGCAAGGCCAGTATCGCGACCGTGACGAAAGGGCGAGTTCGCCGCCAGCGCCAGGAGCAGCGGCAGGTCGCGGCGCAGCCCATTGAACGTCCGGATCGCGGTCTCGGCGTCCGGCATTCCGACGTGGACGTGCAACGCTCCGACCGGAGTGATTGCAGCGTCCCCGAGGAGGTAGTGGATACGCTCATAGCGCTCCCTATGGGTGATCACGGCATCGGCCTCACCCGCCGAGGGATGGGTGCCCGATCCAAGGATCCCGGCCCCCGTTTGCACGACCGCGCGACGCAGCTCGCCAAGCGCTTGCACCGCCTCGCCGGCGCTGGTGTGGATGTTTGTGATCAGCTCGACCTGACAGGCGTACAACTCCCGCACGACCTTCCCCTCGACCTCGCCGAGCCGCTCGAGCACCGCCGCCGAGCTGTTCGTCTGACGCCCGGTGAGCGGGTCGACCAGGAACAGCTCCTCCTCGACCCCGACCGAGAACGGCTCACTGGAGCCGAAGCGGTGATCGCAATCATGCTCCACGGCCACGTCGGAAGTATGCCGAAGTCCCGCTGGGCAAGAACCCATCGCTGGCTGGACCAAGCAGCATCAGCTGTCACCTGGCCCCCCGGCTACGACCTCACGACTGACGAGCTCGGCCCGACCTCGCGGGCCGCCCGATCGCCGCAACATGCCGCGAACGTGCTCGCGTACGCAAATGTCGTCGAGAACGCTCACAACAGCCTGACCGGCGTACGCAGTCGACGCGTCGGCTGGCGCTTGGCTGGAGGATCGCCCAACGCCCTCGGCGCCCTGGGCGGCTAAACCAGAGACCGCAAGTCCGGACCGCCGTGGCTACTAGGGATCATCTCTGTGGCGTGATCTCGTTGTTGGACGCGTCCCAAGCCCACCGCGCCGCCAACAGCGCCGGCAAGCTCGGGCGGTTAGTCCGAAGACGCGATCACGAAACTCAAGCAGATCAGTGATTTGCACGCCAGCAGTGTCCTCACCGACCAGGAGTTCGCACAGCAGAAGGAGAGATTGCTGGCGTAGAGCGAATGTGTACCACCAGACGGCCGGGGGCGCGCGTTCGCGGCTGCGCCTTGGTGGCGCCAGGTGTACTGCCGTCCCGTAGCCATCCCGGCCGGGGTCTGAGATCAGTCGTCAGGGCAGTCGGTGGCATCGTCGCGAGGGCCCTCCCGTCCGGCCCGGACAAAAGCAGCAGTGTTCCTTGGGAGCTGAGGGACCCCTCCTTTGGGCTAAACGGCTAGAGGGCTATCCATTTGAGTCAGGTCGAGCATCATCGCCCCCTGTGCGCAGCCCACGGCCCGAGGTGGTAGGGGACCATTGATTCCACGCGGACGTGGCGCCTCGGGGCCCACCCGGCTCGGGATGCGGCCTGCCAACGATCGCCGCGGCCGGCCGGGGCCAGTCGCTACGAAGAAACCCCGGACCAACCTGACTCGAATGGATAGCCCCTAACGGCTAAATGCAGAAGGGCGGAGCCCGTCGATCGACCGCCGTCAGACTGGCGCATTCACCCGGCGAAGCAGTAGTCCTCACCCCGCCCCCGCCAACAGCTGCTTTTGAGCAGCAGCAGCCACCTGCGCGCGAGCGGCGGCAAGACTGCCGCTGGTGCCGGGAAATGCAGGAGCACGCGCCTTTGCGTGCTAACTGACTCGACGCGTTCCAGCAAGCGCGAGCAGAAGATCGGGAGATCGCCGACCGCTTGCTGAGGATCGAGTCCGGTGTGTCCAGCTAACGATCAGCCCGAGCGCCGGCGCGCTCGCTTTCGCCCAAGAGCAGGAGCGAGACGCAGACGCCTGTTTTTGAGCAATCCGAGCTGTCTTGCGGCCGACGACGGCAAGGCCGCTCCTGAGCACCGAATGCAGAAGTCGGCGCGCCTCGTCGTTAGCCAAGACGTACATGGCGAGCTAGCGCGGCGGGCGAACCATCGTCGCACCCGCTTGCTGAGCCGCGCAAGGGCGCGGCGCAGCTAACAGTTCGTCCCGCCGGCCCGCGACCCCTGCGGCCACGCCCGCGCGTTCGTCCGCCGCGGTCGTGGCGATCCCTTTCGCACTCCTGGCGGCGATCCGCGCGCAATCGCAAAGGCGACGAACCTCTCGCCGTGGAGCGAGGTCGCCGAGCAGAAGCCCAGGGATCGGCGTCGTCGCGGTCCAACGCTATCGCGCTGGTGGAATCGTTCTACGCCGGATGCCGAGTCATGAACTCCCGCACGCTCGTCAGGAATATCGCTACCTGAGACTGGTCATAGTTGCCGTGGTTGCCGTGGGCGGCGTCGTTCCGGAGCCCGAGCCACGCCGTCACGTTCTTCTGCTCCAACTTGTTGTACGCGCCTGCCTTGGCTAGATCAGCGTTGATGGTGTCGGCCTTCTTGTGAGCCTTACCGACCGTCACGGAGACTCCAAAGATCCCAGCCAGCTTTCGCAGGTGCTCTTCAAGAACGCTCCCGATGATGACGGCGGCCGCATCCTTGTATCGCTTCGCCAGCAGCTCGTTAGCCATCTCAAGGAAATCAGCGAACAGGTCCGCATGAACGAGCTCCTCAACCGTTCGGAGGTGTCCTGCAGCGTAGTCATCGCGCAGCGCTCTCAAGACACCGACAAGTTGCATCGCCTTATACCTAACGGCACCCCGCTCCGATTCTATTCGCTCGGCGTCGCGGCGATACGAGTCAGCCGGTGATGACCAGCGTAGGATCGCGGCGTGCATCCGGGAGTGCAAGGTCCCGACGTCCGGCTCGGTGCCGGTAAGCGTCCACTGCCCCCCGGTATGTTTGGCGCGCTCCTGAGCCTCGTCAACGAGCGGGTTGAGCTGCGCTAGCGCTTGCTCACTGATCATCGGCATGGCGCGGATCTTAGGTCGTGGAGCGGAAGGAATGCCGGTCCCCAGCCACTGCTCGGATCTGACCTCGCCCCGCAAACGCTTTGGACGCTGGGTCGCTCCAAAGCAAGCCGGTGAGCTGGCAGCTGCGCCCAAAGACAGTCCCCGGCCTGCAACCTATGACCATCGCTTTCATCACCCGGGTGCGGCGCGGTGGCCGAGTGCTTTGGCGACGATCCAGCGGTGCGGCGCTGCGACGGACCGGATCGGACGCTGGACGAGCGCTCGGTCGCCGTAGCGCTCGTCCGCTCGCGCGCCGGCTGGCAGACCAATGCGATCATGCGGCCCGCCGGGCTCGGAGACGCGGTTCTCGCCGACTGCAGCGCGGACGTTGCGGCGGCCGCATTTGTATAGGTACGCCCCGTCGGTTGTCTCTGGCGCGACTGGCGTTTCGCGTCGCGTCATCGACATCGCCCGACGCTGTCAGATCGCATGGACAGCGACCGCTGCGACACTCGCATCGCGGGCCCATCACAGCTACGGTCACCGCATGCCAGACGACAACTCCACTGGCGACCCGATCCCGGAGGTCTTCAACCCCGATCGGATAGACGCGCGCTTTGTCGTCGCGATGGCGATCGCGCGCAATGACATCGAGTTCGCGCTGCGCGACGGTATCGAAGCCGCCCACGACGACCGTCCCGACTTCGCGTACCGAGTGCGGCTCGTCACCTCTCACATGGTCGAGGCCCTCGACAGCCTGAACGCCTACTCCCAGGAGGGGGATGTCAAGCGGTTGATGGCCCACGTTCCAGCCGACGCGCAGAAGGAGCTACGCAAGGTGCGCAACGTGCTTCAGAGGGTCGGGCCGAGAGTGCTCGCTCACGTACGCAACAACACGTTCCACGTTCCATCGCCAAGGACGAACTACACCCCGTCTTCCGACGAGCAGCTTCGGGAGGTCCTGGCGAGCATGGGCGACCGAGCGTGCGAGATCCACCTCGACCATCGCGGCGAGCACCCCGTCATCACACTTATGTTCGCGGGCGAGGTCGCCCTCGCGCTCGCAATCGCAAAGCACTCGGCCGACGACGAGGTTGCCCGCCAGCAGTTCGAGATCACCACGGACGGCGCCGTGGCTTTCAAGCACTGGGCTGACGCCCTCGTTATGACGTACCTCGCCGCCACCGGCGGTTACGTTGGCACGCCGCGGGTGATCGAGAACCGGCCAGAGCCCGCGGCCGGTGAGATCGACTAAACGCGGGCCGCCAAGTCACGGCCAGGGCATACGTTTGAATCGGCCAACAGTCGCAAACGGCGCTTGTCTTGGACGAAACTGGAACCCCGGCCGATCTCCGGAAGCCTGTCCCCTGCCGCGACCGCAGAGGCGGGCGCGCGGTCAGGCATGACCGGCGCACTCGCAACCCGCGTGGCCGAAGTTGGGCCGAGGCCTACTCGGTGACCTTGGCGCCCGCCCTCAGGCGGACTTCGGCGTCAGGGTCTTCTGACGCGATCTGGCGGAGAACGCCGGTATCTCCGTGCTGCGCAGCGATCGTGATGAGCACCATCCGCACCTCGCGGCTCTCATCCCCGAGCATCGCTCCTGGGAGGTTCGCAGCGATCTCCGGGTGGTAGTTTCCGAGCGCCCTGACAATCGCCAAGCGGACGCTCGCATCTTCTTGAGGCAGCATTCGGAGAAGCTCTGCAGGGTCGATCAAGTCAGGTACATGCATGAGAGCCTCGATCGCGGCCGCGCGGATTCTGGCCGTCCGGTGACGGAGCAGTAATAGATAGAGATCTCGAATTGGGGTGCTGTCAACGCTGACGCCGAGCGAGTGCAGACGGCCGAGTAGCTCAACGGCTGACGCCTGAAGTTCGACGTCGGCATTTGATCGCATTTGGACGGCCGACAGCAGGTCTGGCTTAGGCAATGGCTCGATACCGCCGCGCGCTAGCGGCTCCGCGACAGCCCACAGCTGCGATCGCTCGGCGTCTGATAGTCCGCCCGCGACGTTGAATAACCCGCAGACGGCACTCCAGCGGTTCCGCTGACTCTCGCTGGCATTGCCGGCGATGGCCAGCATTCGTTGAACAAAGGCCTGTCGGGCGGAGGCGCTTGCATGACGGGCCGCAAGTCCGCCAGTTGCGAAGTTGGCGGACTCAGACTGTCGCCAAACCGACTTTCCGTCGACCTCGACGAACGTGAGAGTCTCCACGGCTGTGTACCGCTCGGCGAGGCGAGTTGCGAGCTCTTCGAGCGCGCACCATTCGTCACCGTCCGCGGCAGCCCATAGGAGCGCAGTGAGGGCTCGTTCGCTGCCGCCTTGCGCGGCTGCGACGATCTCTGCCCGCAGGTCGCCCATGCCGTTAACGATGTGGGGTATCTCGGCGGGATTGATCCGCTCTAGTGGGTGCTCGTGGAGGAAGCAGGCGACGAGGTCGGCTCGTGCGTCGACGATGCCGAGGTCCGTCGCAGTGATCAGGGCCCTCGCGGCGGAGCGCGCCGTGTCATGAAGCCCCTCGTTGAATAGATCAGCCCGGATCTGGGTCATCGCGGCGCCGCGTGACTCGGGACCAACTTGAAGCACCGTAGCCGCTAGCGCGGCCTTCGCCCGATCGATCAGCGCTAGAGATTGGAGGCCGTCCGGCTCTCGTCCAGCATCGACTAGGAGACACGGGAGAAGTTCCGTGACGATCTCGACGTCTAGACCGGTTGATACATCGCGTGCGAGGCTGTAGATGACCCCCGATTCCCATGGCGCGAGTGCCGCTCGCAGCCCCTCGTTGATCTGGCCCGGAGGGAGTGTCTTAGCGAGCGCAACCGCGGCTTGCTCGTCGCCAGCCTCGATGTAGTTGCCCAGAGCGTGGATTGGGTGGTCGGTGGCTGCGTAGAGCTCTCCCAGTCGTGTCGATGTCTCGAGGACGCCCGCGAGGCTGCCCGCTCGCCGGTGGACTGCCATGGCGAGAAGGTACTCCCGATGTGCCTCGCGGAACTGGCCCTTGATGCGAGCGATTGCGGCACGCTGCTCCATCCGTCGGCCGACGCCCGATGGAGTCGGATGAGGTGACTCCATCGCCCGCGCAACCGGCGCGAGCGTCCAGTCGGCGACGCCTGTCCCCAGGAGGCTCTCGGCGGCCAGGTGACTGAAATAGCAGTCGGCGACCTGCTCGTCGTAATGGTCAATGCGTGACCACTTCGCCATTGCCTGGCGATATGCCCTACTGGCGCCGGGAAGATCCCCCCTCCGCGCAAGGAGGTGACCGCGCCGAGACATGCATGTGGCCTCGACGCCACCGTCAGGTTGGGCTGCCGCCCATTCCTCAAGCTTCGTCCAGGCCTCATCTGCAGCCTCGGCACCTTCCGTTCGCTCCAGCGCGTCGATTCGCTGCAGCTCAATGTCAACGCGTGGTCCCTCCTTCAACGGAGGGAGCTCGGACGGAAGATCCCTCATCACAGCTTCGGGCCCGTCATACATGGCGTCGATCTCGAGCAAGGCCTGCATCCAACGGAGGACTCGCTCCGGATCCTTGTCTTCTGAGATGGCAGCTCGCAGCACGTTCGTCGCCCACGATTCGTTGGGCCAGTTCGTGTACGCGATCCACGCTCGCGCCAACCAGTCATCGTCCCGCCAGCGACTAAGTGAGCGTGCTGTCAGCCATGCGGTTGGCTCATGACGACCAAGCTGGTCCCGCAGTACGCGCTCGACGCGCTCCGCAGCATCGGCGGTGCGGCCGGACTCGCCGATCAGCCTAGAGGCCGTAAGGTCGTAGCTGTCCGCAACGGCGGCGAGCCCAGCGCTCCGGAGCTTCTGGGCGATCTCGAGATAGATCGCCGCCGCCTCGTCATTCTTGCCGTCGCTCTCCAGCAACTCAGCGCGCGTCGCATCCTCCTCACACGAGACCTGGGCCAATGGGCCCATGAGCAACGCCTTGGCGAACTCTGGCTCCCCCAGTGCATTTGCGAGACGGCTGATGCTCGAGCGAATCTCGGCCGTCTCTTTGCTCTGGTGCTCAAACTGGACGTCCAGCTTCGTCGAGATTTGGGCCGTAGCTTCTCCCCACTCGCGAACCGCGAGTGGGCACGCGCGGACCGTGGCCGCTGCGATGGACTTTGCAAGATCCGCGCGCTGCGCCTCGGGCACGCGAACTAAACGCCGGCTGATCCGGGCGTCGAGTGCCTCACGGGTTGAGTCGTCAGCCAGGATCGTTCCGGAAAGGAGACCGTCGACGACAGCAGCGAGTTGATCGTCGTTTGCGAAGGCATAAAACTCGTCGCGACCTAGACCGGTCTGCTTCCCGAAGTCCTTCCACAACAGATGGAAGACCTTTGCTCTGGGGGGGAGCTTGAGAAATCGGCGGAGCGCGCTGGTGCCGCCTCCCAGCGCAATGTCCAATGCAGACCCAGCAAGAAGATCGTCTATGACCAGCGGCATCGGTGTCCGCATTAGACCATGCCGGACCGGCTAGATTCGTCCCGCGATGTTTCGAGCAAGCGCAAGTGCGCTCATTACTGAAAGCCGCCGTGCTGGCCGCAAGTGATCCGACAAGCTGGACTTACGTGGCAGCTGGTCGCGGTGAGGACAATCGAGGCGCTCGAAGTCATCTGCGAAGAGATCGCGACCCTCACCCTGCAGCGGCCCGCAATACGACGCAACGCTCCGACGATCGCATTCATCAGCTGATCGAGATGCGATGGAGCGATCGCAATAGACACTATGTCACCCCGGAGTCCCACGCCCGTAGCTCCTCTCGCAGATCGATCTTGCCAAGATCGATCCCTACAACAAGAACGACAACCGCACGACGGTGCTGAGCCGCATCAGCGCAGTACGGCGCGCGGAGTCGTGGCCCGGCTATGACGAGCTCACGGTCGCCGAGATCGAAGCGGGTCCTCGACGAGGGCGACGAGCAGCATGCGAAGGACGTCGCTGCGTTCGAGCGGACCCACAAGATCCGCGCCGGAGCGCTCAAGGCCGCCGAGCGCGAGATCGCGAACATCTGAGATCGTGTCCGTGTGCGCGGATGGAGGCACACAAGCTCCGTCCGCGCACCTGCGCGCATGCTCCCACATGACGGCGCTCGGCGGGGGCCTCGGGCTGATTTCGGGCACCGTTGTCGGCTGATTGCGTAGTTTGTGCGCTGTGAGATCGGGGTGCGGGGCGGGGGCTGTCCGCGGGCGCTGACCCGCTACGTTTCGGTGGATGGAGTCTCCGGTTGCGGTGGGTCTGAGGTCGTGGTACGGAGCTGCGTATTTTCAGTCTGCGGGGGGAGGAGACCAGTGATCGACCCGTCTGGGGTTCGGGCTGGCGGTGGTGTTCGTGTCCTGCTCAGCCGATCCGCTGCGGGCGGCGCGTGCCCTGGTCGCGATGAGGATGCGAGGAATCCTGCATCTGGGTCTGGTCTCCCATCCGGAATTGTTATGTTTGAGCGCTCTTTCAGATGGCGATACCACCCACATCGAGCCCTCCGAGAGCCGCGTCTGCGGCATTCCCGACCGCCCGCGGGGTAGGCGGCCGTCGACCCGCTGGTCCTCGCTGTTCCCGCGGTCGGCGGGCGCGGTTCGATCAGCCGCCGCGGCGGTCTCAAGGTCGGCGTTGCTGGGGCCGATAACACACGGGCGACGCTCGGTGGTCCTCACCTCACAGGGTGTTCAGACGGCCCGCGGGCGGCGCGATCCGCGTATGACCAGCACAGATCACCTGTCAGCAGAGCCGCGGTCCGCCGGGCGCACGCGCGTCGTTCGCCGGGTGCTGAGCGAGCCGATCCGGGTCGGCGCGTGAGCGCGACCGAGGGGACCGCGATACCTGCGGATCTGCGCGTGTTGCTGGTCGAGGACGAGGAGCGCGACGCGCGGCAGATCTTGCCGGAGCTGCCGGAGCTGTCGGGCGCGGGGTTCAGGGTGCAGTGTCGCCGGGTCATCGATGCTGGCAGTTGCGCGGCCGCCGGCGACGGGTCGTGGGACGTCGTGCCGGCTGAGTACGCCCTGCTCGGCTTCGGGTTCCAGGAGGCATTGGCGATCGTCGCTAGCGCTGTCGTCAACGCGCCGTTGATCGTCGTCCCGGGGAGGATCGGCGAGCGGGCGCTCGCGGCCGCGCTGCGCGCCGGGGCCAGCGGCTACGTCAGCAAGGACGGGATCGATGACCTCGGCGCGGCTGTGCGGGGCAGCTTGGCCAAGCGCGCGGCGCGCCCCCCCGCGGAAGGCCGAGGTTGCCGAGGTTGAGCGCGCGGCGGCGTTGTCGGCGCCGGGAGCGACGTGACAGCGCTTCAACAAGCCAAGCGGACCGCGGGCGAGAGTGAGGCTCGGCTGCACGGGCTGCTTGATCACGCGCCGATCGCGATCTCGACGGACGTTCGGTGTTAATCAACCGCGTCGCGGGTGAGCTGATCGGACGCTCGGTCGAGGAGCTGCTGGCGCGGTCGCCGACAGAGAGCTATGACCCGAGGGCGGCTGTCGAGATCGAGGCTGCCGAACGCGCGGTACGCGACGGGGAGGGCGCAATCACGTTCGAGCTCGCGGCTGTGCACCCAGACGGCAGCGACCGCCACTACCTCGTGACGAAACACCCGGTGCGCAACCGGAACGCTGCGGGGACGGTCGCCGACATGGGGAGATGTCTCGGTGGATGCTTCTGAGCTTCGCCGCGCCGAGGCGGCCGCTAGGCGAGCAGAGGAGCGTGCGCGCCAGCTGCTGGAGGCCGCGCCCGACGCGATGATCGTCGCCGATCAGAGCGGCGTGATCCAAGCCGTCAACGTTCAGACCGAGCGTCTGCTGGGGTACCCGCGCGGCGAGCTGCTGGGCCAGTCGATCGAGCTACTGGTCCCCGACGCCGAGCGTGGCGCTCATGTCGCTCACCGGGCCCGGTTTGCGGCTGATCCGGCGCTCCGGCCGATGGGTGTCGAGCGTGACCTTTACGCCCGCCACAAGAACGGCTCCGAGATCCCGGTAGCGATCACGTTGAGCCCGGTCGGAACCGAGGACGGGCTGCTGATCACCGCAGCGGTCCGGGATGTCAGCGAGCGCCGCCGGGCGCAGGCTCGCCTGCAGGCGGCCGAGGAGCGCCTGCGCATGATGATCGATCACGCGCCGATCGGGATCGCGCTCGTCTCGCCCGACGGTCGCTGGCTGCACGTCAACAAGGCGTTTTGCGAAATGACTGGCTACACCGAGCGCGAGCTTTTCGCGAGCACGTTTCAGGACATCACGCACCCCGACGACCTCGACGCGCAGCTCGAATACGTCCGCCGGATGCTCGCCGGCGAGATCGCAACCTACGAGCTGGAAAAGCGCCTGTTGCGCGCCGATGGCCAGGTCCTCTGGATCCAGCTGTCAGCGTCGCTGGTCCGCGACGAGAATGGGGCGCCGTTGCACTTCGTCTCCCAGATGCAGGACATCGGGCAGCGAAAGCGCTACGAGCGCGAGCTTCGCCACCTCGCCGAGCATGACGTGCTCACCGGCCTGGCCAACCGCCGCGTGCTGGGACGAGACATCACCCGCCAGCTGACCCACCAGGCCCGCTACGGCGGCGCGCTGGCGCTGCTGATCGTCGATCTGGACCACTTCAAGTACATCAACGACACGCTCGGCCATCGCGTCGGCGACCAGGTGATCCGCGCCGTCGCCGACGCGCTGCGCACCCGGTTGCGCGACAGCGACACCGTCGCGCGTCTCGGCGGCGACGAGTTCGCGATCCTGCTGCCCCAGACTGACCGCGACGCCGCCCAACAGGTCGCACAAGAGCTCGTCCAAACGCTCGCCGAGCTGCCGATCACCATCCCCGGGCAACAGTTGCAGGTGTCCGCGTCGATCGGGATCGTGGTCGTCGACGGACACCAGCAGGTCGACGAGGACGACCTGCTCGCAGCCGCGGACCTCGCGATGTACGACGCCAAAGACGCCGGCCGCGACCGCTACGCGATCCACGACGCCACCGACGGCAGCCAAACACGCGCCAGCGCCCGGCTGAACTGGTCCTACCGCATCCGGCGGGCGCTACAAGACGACCTGTTCGTCCTCTACTACCAGCCGATCGTCGACCTCGCCGACAGCTCGCAGCGCCGCTACGAAGCGCTCATCCGGATGGTCGACCAGCCCGGCGAACCCGTCGAACCGGACACCTTCCTCTACATCGCCGACCGCTACGGCCTGATGCCCGCGATCGACCGCTGGGTGATCCGCCGCGTCATCACCACGCTCGCCTCCGGCCAGCTACCCGACGGCGCGACCATCGCGCTGAACATCTCCCCCCGCTCACTCACAGACACCGGCCTGCTGGACCTAATCGAGCGGCTACTCGCCGACCACAACATCGACCCGCAACGACTGATCTTCGAAGTCACCGAGACCGCTGCGATCGCCCGCATGGAACAAGCCCAAAGCTTCGGCCGGCGGTTGCAGCGACTCGGCTGCGGCTTCGCGCTAGACGACTTCGGCACCGGCTTTGGCTCCTTTATCCACCTCAAACAGCTCCCGTACGGCTACATCAAGATCGACGGCGAGTTCGTCCGCGCAATGACCCACAACAACAACGACCGGCTGCTTGTCGAAGCGCTCGTCATCCTCGCCCAAGGAATGGGCAAGAAAACCGTCGCCGAATTCGTCGGCGACGACCAAACCATCGCGCTCCTACGCCAGCTCGGAGTCGACTACGCCCAGGGCTACCACCTCGGCCGCCCCACCCCACCAGACCAACTACACAACCTGCACGCCACCCCATAGCGCCCTCCGCGGCAGCTAGGGCCGGGGAGGCTTGCTACAGAAAGCCCCCATAAGCGCGCCTGCTAACTAACGCGAGTGCCCCGAGTTAGAAGACGCAACTTTGCGGCTCCTGACAGGACCCGAGCACTGGGCCACCTTGACGCGACTGCGGTTGAAGTCGACACGACCACCCGGCCCGTTCCCGCGCGGCCCCAACGGTACGGGCCCGAAGATAAATAGCCATCCCGCCAGAGCGGGAATGCAAATGATTCGTGGGCCGAATACGAATACAGCACTCGACCGAATCTACATCCCGTTCAGCGGCACGCCCGTCCCCTTTGGGGCGCGGGCGTTCGTCCGCAGCGACGTCAAGCTCCAGCGGGTCGCAGCCGCTGGCGTTCTCTGTAGAGGGCTTGGTCTGCACGCGCGATAAGGTCTTCCAGAGCATCGTCTGCCTCGAGCTCCGCGACCCCAACAGTCACGGATGCCTGCCGGGTTTCGGCCAAGTCCGCGTTCACGAGCGAGAACCGCTTCGCGGCGTCTGCCATCGTCACGTCGGCGAGCCCGCACAGGAACTCATCGCCTCCGAAGCGGACGATCAGGTCATAGGAGCGAAGGTGAGCCCGGATCGAGGCGACTGTCGCGCGCAGGAGCTGATCTCCGGCGGAGTGACCACGTGAGTCGTTGATCGCCTTGAGGCCATCGACGTCGACGAAGACGAGCGCGAACGGCTGCTTCGTTCGCTTCGCTCTGGCTACGTCGCGCTCTAACCCAGCCACCCCCACATGCCTCCGGTACGCGCCCGTGAGATCATCGATGCCAGAGGTCGCTCGATCCTCAGCCGCCGCCGCGCGGTCTACCGACGCAGCCGCGCGGTCATCTGCCGCTTCGCCGCGGTCACTGGCCCCTCCCTGACGGTCTCGCAACGCGGCCGCGCGGTCATCACGCGCTCCAGAATGCTCCCCATCCCGCTCGCGGACCTCGGCACGCACGTCCCGAGCATCCGCCTTCCTGTCGCGGCTCTCGGACGCGTGGTCGTGAACTTCGGCTCTCTCGTCCCGGTCCTCCGCGGTCCAATCGCGATCCTCGCCAGCCTGGTCAATACTGGGGTAATTCCGAGAGGCGCGTGCATCATGATCCTTCTCCACGCTCCCGCAGAATACCGGCGTCCCGGCTCGTGATGGGCTTCGTGGCAGCGACGGCTTGCGCTGGTTCCGTCGGGTGCTGGAACCACCGCCTACATTGCCCCTGGTGACAGCTTCGTTAACGGCACCCCTGGTAGAGGCACAGAAGCTGCGACGCTCCAGTTCCCCCGATCTACACAAATCCTGAGTCACAGACGCCGGCTTCGTCGGCGCATCGAAACGACGTGGCTCCCTGGAACCTCGGTCAAGTCACGATCCGGAGCATCGTGCGCGTCGCAGCCATCGCCCCAACGCGGGCTGCTGGTCTACGCCTACATGCGTTACGTCGCCCTCGTGGCTCTGCTCGCGGCGGAGAAGTCGTCCGGCGTCAGCGCTCGCGACGACTGCTGTTGGGCGAAAGCGGTCGTCTGGCCGTTCGCGGTGTTTGCTAGCTGCCTGTGGTCGGAGCCAATCGTCAGCAAGCGGTCGGGGATCTCGCCCGGCTTCCGCCAGCGCTTGCTGGAACGCGCCCAGTCAGCTAACGCGAAGAGGTCTCCACTCGTGCAATCCGCCGAGCATCCCTCAGTGATGCCGCTGCGCGGCAGCCAGGATCCGCCAGAACTCCTTTGAAGCTCTACCAGGCCGGGCGGCAGAGGTCCGTCAAGTAGTTCGACCACGTGCAGCCAACATGGAGCACGAGCCGCGACTGCCGCGCGCCGGTGTCCAAGCGACGGGCGTCGGCCAGCTGTGGCAAACCACGCACCGCGACACCGCAGTAGCTTCGCTTGTCGAGAACTCGAGCAGGGTCTAGCGTCAACTGTCGCGAGGTTTCTACTCGTCGCTCGGCACCGGGGACGGACGCACGGCAACTCCGAGGTAGGGCCCGAAATGTGGAGCACCTTAAGAAGATCACCGGGTTTGGCAGCAGTTGCGCTGCTCACATGCCTTGCCGTGGCCGGCACGAGCGCCGGGAACGGCTCATCGCTGAAGCTCACCGGCATGCGCGAGGACCCGGGCCGTCCCGGGCTCCTGCGGGTGGTGATCGGTTTCTCCGGACCGGGCTTGAGCGCGAATCGCCTCATCGCGAACGGGTTCACGCATACGCGCGGGGATCCGACAACCCTTGCGTCGGCGTCGCTAACGGTCAGCGGAGCGCGGGTGGCGCAGGTTCCCACGCTCAGGACGCAGGATGGAACGATCATCCGAGCGACGCGTCGCGGCACGAACGCGCGGATCAGGCTTGATCCGAAGGACGGTCGCTACAAGTACCTCTACTACGAAATCCCCGACCGGCAGCACATCCTGATCCTGCTGTGGCGCAGCGGCGTCCCCGGAGCGGTCTCCTACGTCACACGTGGCTTCCCGCGTGGCTGCCTCGTCCTCGAGCACACGCGGCGGGCTCCCGGGAGCATCACGGTATTCGGATCCGAGCGCGGGATCTTCGAGCATCAGTTCACTCTCGCGCTGAGGGACGGTACGGGCCGTCAGTTCAGCCGCACCACCGTCCACTCCAACAACGGCGCCTGGTCTGGAACCCTCACCTACCACCTCTCTCGCGCGCAGTGGGTGACGCTCGAGGCGGTCGCGCCCTCGCCGAAGGACGAGGCGATCACCTGCATCGCGCAAGTCGCGGTCAAGCTCCAGGCTCATTAGGACGCTCGGCGGCGGAGACCCCGCTACCTCCGCCCGTCGTAGCGGAGCTGCAGGATTCGAACGTCAGCGGAGCGCGTTCTGGCTTGCAGGTGAGCGCCACGGTGCCGGACCACCGGATGGACTCGACTGGGTCGGAGCCCTCGCGATGGCAGCGAGCGCACGCCCCTCCGCGCAGCGTGCCCGCCAGGTCATACGCCTCAAGGATCTCATCACTTCCTCCGCTTTCTTCAAGTCCGGCCTCCAACTCGCGTCTCGGCAATCAAGACACGGATGGATAACCGACAGATCAGGACAAAAGCGTGGGGGGAAAAGATGGCCACCCATGGGGGAGATCTACTGGCCATCAGTTGGACGGGTGGCTAGGCCATCGCGCCCAGACAACCACAACCACTCGGAGGTAAGTGATGAAGAGATTGATCGCCACCGCCGCTGTTTGCGGCGTCTCGCTGTTCGGCTTTACAGCGGTTGCTGGTGCCGCTGGCTCACCGGGCAATCCGACCCCGAATCCCAACGGCCCAGCCCACGGCGGAACGGCGTGCCAGGAGGCAGGGACGAGGAATCCCGTCCTCCAGCCGGTTACCCCCCCCAACCTTGGCATCAGCTACCTTGAAGGGGTCGGTACGGTCTTCTGCATCGGCCCGAGCTAATCCGCGATCGTTGAACGTTGCGGAGGGCGTCGGTAGCCGCTGACGCCCTCCCCGTTCTAGGCGGACAAGGGACAGCTTCGTGACTGCTTTAGGCGTGAAGGAGCCACGCTCGGGCCGGCTCGCGACGGCCGACGCAGACCTGCCTTCGTTGTCGTACGGGCAACTCGTCCGCGACTCCGCTGGCCCTGCTCGGCGCGGGAACGGCGCCTCAGGCGTCGCCTCGGGCGCCTTCGGCCTCATCGGAGCCGGGACGTCCCCGAGATCCGCGCGTACCGATATCCGGGCTGCGGCGGGCTCGCTAGCGGGGCCACGAACACCTCACGGGCCTATCGACCGCGATCTCGCGGTTGGCGCCGCGACGCAGTACGAGCGGACCGCCGCCGTCTCAGCTTGCGACAGAACCCCCCTCGGCACGATGCTAGTGATACCCGTGCCGAAGAGTGAAAGCGAGTCTCGGCCGTTGCGTCGCCGCGCACCTCCCATTCGCCAAACTCAGGGGCCAGCCGACAACGTTTCCGGACCGGCTCGGAGATCGACTGGGACGGGCCCGGCTCGGAGCCCGGGCTTACGAGCGCAACGTCGCCACCGCGATCGCGGGACGCGACGAGGCAGGAGGGGTGATGAGCGATCGTGCGGACCGCGCAGCCGGACGCTCGAGATTGGGCGAATGCGAGCGCGCGACCTGACGAGCACGGCGGGCCCGCCGGTCGCTGAAGCGGGCGTGCGGCTGCGGTGATGCAACGACGCGAATGCGAGCGTCTCGTTATCCGTGTTTGGGGGGCTGAGGCTTGCGTCGACGAGATGTTCAAATCACGAGAGTAGGTCTCCGCGCCGCCGGCTGGCGAGGCAGACCGCCGCCGGAACTCGGCGGCTTTGAACTTGGTCGAGATCGAAGCAGGTGTCCGGTCGGGAACCTTGGGTTCGCGCGGTGATCGCAACGGTGGTCTCTCCTCGCTGGCTTTGACGTGTAGCTGAGGAGGCGAAGCCCGGACGCGGTCGACGTCGAGCCGGATGGCCGCCAGACCAACCCCCTCTGGCCACAACCGGCGCCGCCTGATCTGAGTGCTGCGCTTTCGAAGTGCGGCAGCACGTGTCAGCGACCAGACGGGCGAACGGTCAGTCAGCTGCGGCGTAACCGAGGTCCACGCCGTCAGTAGGCATGTGGTGCACGGCACACGGCTGACGCGTGAACGGGCGATCGCGGGCGCCTTGTGAACCGATCGCCCTGCACGCCGTGGGCCTTCTTCGACCGCGCAAGCGACGCGTGGCAGCGGTGGACGCGCCGCGCGCGGTACTCCCGGAGAACGCTTGGCACCGGAGTGGCAACTCCCAGCGATCGTAAGACCACTCTCACGAGCCGCGCAACGGGGGTTTAGCTGACGGTGACAGAAACAAGCACCATGTTGCACCTCCAGGACGCAACCACGAACGGCAGTGGCGGATGAGCGCCAAGGTTCTTGGGATCTGCGGGTTGCTGGCCGCATCCGTAGCCATCGCGGGATGCGGCGGGTCCAGCGCGCGGCGAACTCCCAGGCGCGCGTCAACGCTCAGAAGCCGAGCGTCGAGTATGTCGTGCGGATGAGCGGCACGTCGGAGTCCCGACCGACCCACGGCGTCGGCGACGCGGTCATCGCCCTCCACGACAAGGCACACGAGATCTGTTACCGCTTCGCGCACATGCGCGGGTTCACCGACGCCTCCAACGCCCAGATCCTGCGCGGCGCCACTCGCGAGACTGGCACGATCGTGGTTTCACTCGCGACCGGACCGAGGCTTCACCATCGGGGCTGCCTGCCCATGGGTGCGACCGTGATGACTGCGATCGCCGCCGATCCGAGCATCTACTACGCGGAGATCCGCAGCGTCCAATACCCGCGCGGATTCGTACGAGCTCAACTCTAGTGCGGCCAGCTCATCATATGCCTGCACCGGGTTCGACCCGTCACAGTCGCGTTGCCCCACCCGGGGTATGGTCGGTCGATGCAGCAAGCTCGCGCGTCGCGTTCGCGGTCAGACACATGCTGGTCGCAAGCCTCCAGGGTCGCTTCACGGAGTTCGAAGGGACGCTTGAAGTCACGCCGGACGGCACGGCAACGGCCCACGGCACGATAAACGCCGCGTCGATCGACACAAACGAGCCTGTCCGCGACGATCGCCTACGGTGCTCAGCAGAGTTCTTCGACGTCGAGCGCTTCCCGCAGATCAGCTACTCCTCGCGCGACATCGAGCGAGACGATGACAGCATCACGATCGCTGGCGACCTTACGATCCGCGGCATCACCCACGAACTACAGCTCCAAGGCCAGACGCGTGGCCCCGTCCCTGACGCCACCGGCACCCCAAGGATCGCACTCCTGCTACGCGGCGAGCTCGATCGCAGCCAATTCGGTATCACCTGGAACGAAGCGCTGGACAAGGGCGGAGTTCTCCTCGCCGACAAGGTGAGAATCAACCTCGAGATCTCCGCCAGGCAAATCGGCACGACATGAAACCGGACCGAACCCTCCGCGCAACGTTCATTCGGTTTGCAACGCGAAACGGATGGCCCTGCTACCCCTGCTACATCCAGTTGGGTAAGTCGCGTCGGAGTGATCACGGGTTGTGGGGCCACCGTGACCTCAGCGACCGACGAGGAGGTGCAGCGGCTCCGAAAAGGGAATCTCCTGACGTTTCTCCGTGGGGTCGCGCTGATTTATGGGTTGCGACGCCGGACCGCGGGGGCCTGTTGAGCGCCATGAAAGCGACCCTCGAGGGCCGTGGCCACATCTCCAACTCGTCCCACGCGGGCAGGCTCCGGCGTCCTCGAGTCCGGCACCGCACTCGCTCCCAGCCATTTCGGCGCGCCCCGGAGCTCGGCGGCGTCGTCATCGATGTCCGGGCCTCCGCTTGTGGGCACCGCACAACCCTGCGATCGACGGTCCGTAACGGCCGCCTGCCCCGTCCGTGAGGAGCTGCGGACGGGCGGGCGGACTGAAATCTCAGTGCTGTTCTGGACGATCTGCGGCACTCCGCACGGTCGCGTTGACCAGAAGCTCGCTCGCTCAGGCATTGCGACAGCACGCGCCAGGTGGGGCGTAGCGCTGCTCGACTTCTGCATCGGCAGGAACGCGGCCACGTCGTGCATCGTGAGCGAGAGTTGCGAAATGGACGACAAGCGCGCGTGATCGGAGCCTCCCGACGGCGGCGTCGCGAGACACGTCCTTGTCGTCCAAGGCGGCAGCGGGACGGCGGTGGAGGTCGGGGGCAGCTTCTGCGGATTCCAGCTGAGGGAGTCGATCTATGCGTCGTGGTACAGCGCGAACTCCCAGGGGTGCGGCCGCAGTCGGATCGCGTCGACCTCGGCCTCGCGCTTGTAACGCACGTAGGATTCGATCAGGTCAGTCGTGAACACGTCACCCTCGAGCAGGAACGCGTGGTCGGCCTCGAGCGCGTCAAGGCTCGCCTCGAGCGACCCGGGGACGCGTCCGATCGACGCGAGCGTCTCCGGCGGCAGCTCGTAGATGTCCGCATCCAACGGCTCGCCGGGGTTCAGTCCGCGCTTGATCCCGTCGAGCCCGGCGAGCATCAGGGCGCTGAAGGCGAGGTAAGGATTGGCGGTCGGGTCGGGCGAGCGAAACTCGATCCGTTTTGTCTTCGGCGCCTCGTGGTACATCGGCACCCTCACACACGCCGAGCGGTTACGGGCTGAGTAGACGAGGTTGACCGGCGCCTCGAAGCCCGGTACGAGCCGGCGGTACGAGTTGGTCGTCGGCGCACAGAACGCCATCAGAGCAGCAGCATGCTCCAGCAGACCGCCGATGTAGTGGATCGCGAGCTCGCTCAGGTGCGCGTAGCGCCCCTGGCCATACATCAGCGGCTCGCCGTCCTTCCACAGCGACTGGTGCACATGCATGCCGGACCCGTTCTCCTGGAAGATCGGCTTGGGCATGAACGTCGCCGTCTTGCCTGCCGCCGCGGCTGTGTTCTTGACCACGTACTTGTAGATCATCATCTGGTCGGCCATCTTCAACAGCGGCTGGAAGCGCATGTCGATCTCGCCCTGGCCGCCTGAGGAGACCTCGTGGTGGTGAAACTCGCATCTGATCCCGAGCGACTCCATCGTCATCACCATCTCGCCGCGCAGGTTGGCGAGCGAGTCGGCCGGCGGGACCGGGAAGTAGCCCTCCTTCTGCCGGAGCTTGTACGCGAGGTTCGGTCCGGGCGTCCCAACCTCACCCGTGTTCCAGAACCCCTCCTTGGAGTCGATCTCGTAGAACGCACGGTGCTCGCGCTGCTCGTAGGCAAGGTGGTCGAACACGAAGAACTCAGCCTCAGGACCGAAGTAGGCGACGTCGGCGATCCCGCTCTGCACGAGGTGCTTCTCGGCCTTCTGCGCGACGAATCGCGGATCCCGGCCGTACGGCGTGCCCAGAACCGGATCTGCGATCGAGCAGATCAGCGACAAGGTCGTGCGCGTGTAGTACGGGTCGATGAACGCGGTCGTCGCGTCCGGCATCAGGAGCATGTCGGACTCGTGGATCTCCTGAAAGCCGCGGATCGAAGAGCCGTCGAACCCCAGCCCGGTCGCAAAGTCCCCCTCGTCAAGCGCGGCGAGCGGCAGCGTCATGTGCTGCCAGGCCCCCGGCACATCGACGAACTTCAGGTCCACCATCTCAGCCTTGCGCTCGCTGGCGAAGGCCAGGACCTCCGCGGCCGTCGTGGCGCTGGCCGCCGACATCGATTGCGCTCTGTCTGTGATCGACACCGAGGTGTCCTCCTTGCTGTTCGACTCGTCGAAGCGGGCGCGCGCTCGCCCCGGCCGGTAAGAGGATCTGCCTTGCATGAATCCGAGACTGAGGCCTTCCGCCCGTCGGTGGCATGCGGGCAAGGCCGAAGAACTCGTGAACACACATGAGCCTACGCCGAAGGGCGCCCCGATGGAAGCCGAAAGCCGGAGCTATCTTGCTCGCGGCCGTCCCGGGGCCGAGGAACCGCCGAGCCCGGACCGAGCCGCTCCATCGCCGTTTCGTGCGTCATATGCGCGAAGGACAGACCGGCTTCGCGCGAAGCGGCTCATGCCTCGCCCGATCTTGGACCAGCCACGCCGATCAAGGGCGCGTAGGCCGATCGCACCTGACGTGGACCTGAGGCGCTTGGCGCAGGACCGCGACGGACTCACGGGAAGTCGCTGAGACCGCCAGGCATGCTTCGCGGCCCTTTCGGACCACGAGAGCGGGGACTACGCTGTCCCTTGCCTGACGGGCTGATCTGCAGACCACGCTTGCGTGGATCCTGAGCGAGACGATCCGGCAACAACAGCTCCCCAAGGTAAAGACCCGCAGGGGTGAAGACGTTTGCACCGACGCACTTCCCCAAGTACCTTCCGCTCCCAGACCACAACCCATCGCCATCGCGGAACCCAACATAGCTGCCATCACAGCGCCACAGATCCACCCCGCAAAGCCTAGCCCTGAACCTTCCGCGAGCGGCTCGGCGGCTGGATCGCTTTCGAGCTGGCTGCACGCGGCCGGGCGCGCTCGGTCGTGGCGCTCTCGCCCGCTGGCGGGTGGGAGCCGGGATCGCGGGGCCGAGCGGCGTCTCCGAATGCTGTTCACCCGCAACCACAAGCTCCCAGTGGCGCTGTTGCCGCGGGTCGATTCGCTGATGCGACGTCCCCGCTTGCGCCGCGCGCTGCTGTGGCAGGTCGCCGCCCACGGAGAGCGGATACCCCCGGCTACGGCAGCCCAGATGGTCCGCGACGCGGTCGCTCGCCCCGTGTACTTCGAGCTGATGGACGCGATCCTTCGCGACGGGCCTCCGCGCTGGCTTGACGGGGTCACGTGTCCGGTGCTGCTGGCGTGGGGCACCCGCGACCGGATCCTCCCCTCACCGCGCTACTCCCAGCGCCTGAGAAACATGCTGCCGAATGCCGAGTGGATCGAGTTGCCAGGTCTCGGCCACGTTCCAATGTCCGACGACCCAGAGCTCGTGGCGCGGACGATTGCTGAGTTCGTGGCGCGCGTGCGCGAACCGGCTGCCGTCGCGAGCTAGAGCCGGTCGGCACGCGGCCTGCGGGCAAGCAAACAGCGAAAGGACCAGACCCGCTACGAGCTTCAGGCCGAAGCCGCGGGCGCCCGCTTTCGCCAAGCACCAAGTGCCCGAGCTCGCTCCCGGACTTGAGCGAACGCGACAGCGCGCCTCGGCACGCGGGCGACCGGATCCGGGTGATCGCTTCGTCGCCGAAGCGATCGCGCGACGCGAGGCCGCGGGAGGACGAAAGCGATCATGCCGGTGTGACCAGCCAGGCGCTTGAGTTCACGCGATTCCAACGGCGCCGCAATGCCCGCGCCAGGCCGCTCCTTCTGACGAGAGGAGTGGCGAGCATGCGTGAGCAGAACGCCATATGCGCGGTGGGGTCCGGCGAGCTCTCGTTTACTCGCATGGGGTGTCCTATTCCCTGCGTGAATCCCTGGAAGGAGTGCCCGTTCGGAGGTAGGCTGGGCTTCCCTACCACAAGGAGGCTGCAATGCCAGGGTTGACTCGCAAGAGCTTCGATGCCTCAGACGAGACTAGGCCGTTCGAGGAGGGCATGGGCAAGCTCGAGGTCATCAACACCGAGGATGGAGTCGTTGGCCGAGCGACCTTCGAGCCCGGGTGGCAGTGGTCCAAACACATTAAGCCAATCGCCGGGACCGACAGCTGCGAGGCCGCGCACACTGGCTACTTCGTTTCGGGCCGGATGAAGGTCGTCATGGACGACGGCGAAGAAATGGAGTACGGCCCCGGTGACTTCGCCACCATGGCTCGCGGCCATGACGCGTGGGTCGTCGGCGATGAGGCGTGTGTTGTGATCGATTGGCAGGGCTACGCCGACTACGCCAAGCGCTGATACGCCACTGTCGCACCCTTACAGCAGGCCGTCTCGTCAGCGATCCCGACCGGCTGCGATACGGACCCGGCCGGCGACTGCAACACGGCCGCTGGTTTCCGTTGATTGGGTCGTCAGTACCCGCTCTTGGGCGCGTCCGCTGCCGTGCAGGTGGACTTCTCCTCCGCAACGACGGCAGCAGCGCCGCGCCCGCGATCGTGCGCGACTCGGTTACGCCTATTCGGGTCACGCCGGCGTGCTGGCCGCTTCGGACCAGGAGGGGTAGCGAGCCGCGCGCGAAGCGGGTGATCGTCACCTTGTTGCAGTGAACGTTGGTCATCGGATGCTGAAGATGGCCTCAGGACGGTCGGCCGCGCGGTCTGGGTCGACGTCGGGCGCATCGAGGACGAGGGACTCTTCTGTCGCGTTCGCTCGTGAGGTACGGTGCCGCGATCAAGGTCGAGGAGGCCATGACCTACTACACAGTCAGCCAACCAGACGGTCGCGGGTTTCCGCCGCACGATGATCTGGTCTACGAGGTCGGGAAGACGATCCGCCCGACGCAGGAGCCCAGCGGCCACCCACGCATCAGCGCGCGAGGCAAGACGTACGCCCTCCCGCATTACTGCTCACTGATGGGACGCTATCCCGCGGCCTACCTGACTGCGGGAAATGTCGCCACCTGCATCGAGGTTCAGCAATGGCCCTGTCGATTGTTCGAGGTTGAAGGTGAGGCGATCAAGGGTTCATTTGCCCCCGCGCCTGAGGAATGGCACCGGGCGATGGAGGCCTCGCGCAACGACGCGGTGCTGGCGGCCAATCGGCCGTTCAGCGTTGACGACACCGACGACCGATACCGCCGCCAGCGCGAGGCGCATGAAGCTGCCAATCGCGAGAGGCGCTACCGGCTGGATAACCTGCTGGCTGAGCGCTACGGCGGCTTTCGCGAATTGACTATCGTCCGCGAGCTCGAGCCGGCGCATCAGGTCTTTGGGCCCTGCGGCGCGGACGTTGTCAGGCTCATCGAGCGCTCTAAGCACCTGAACGCGCTCGAACTCGAGCGGCTGGTCGCCGCTCAGCGCTGTCCGTATCCCGTCAGCGCCAGCACGCACTCCGTCGATCAAGCCGAGGCAAGCTGGTGGGCAACGAAGTCGTTGGCTGTGTCTGACGTCATCGAAGAGGCCGCATATGAAGCCGGCCGGCGTGGGGCTAAGCAGAGCGCCCATAACGCGACCGGGAGAGGTCGCGAAGAGGAAGTTTGGCGAGCGACGCAGCCCGACTATTCCGAGGGGCCGATGCACGCGTTCGTGGCCTATCACGACGCCGTACAGGCACTCGTGATGAAGGATCTCGACTTTCGCAGTTTTCGGTGGGTGGACGGGTGCGGGGCGGCGCCTCGGTCGTGGCTGTCGGGCTGATGGTTTGAGCGCCTGACCGGACGCTGGTAGGGAGGAGCACCGGCGGCTTCCCCGAAGCGGTGGTTGTTCACGCCATTTCCGCGGTCGGGCGGGAGGCCCGTTCGCGGCTGCCCATGGGGGTTGCCGCCGATGCTCTGCGTCCCATCTTCGCTGGAGGAGCTTCTGCTCCTGTTCGCGCCATGTTTCTCTCGCCCGACGTTTGAGACCTTCAGAGCGATGGTCGTGGGGCAGGTCTCGCAGACGTCGCTGCGCACGGTCTGCGGGATGCTGGTCGGCTCGAGGCTCTCCGGGGTCTGGCATCACTCCCGCGCGCACCGGTTCTTCAGCTCGGCGGAGTGGTCGGTCGATGAGCTCGGGCTGATGGTTGCGGAGCTGATCGTCTCCCGTTTGGTGGGAGCGCAGGAGTCGCTGGTTGTGCCGGTCGATGACACGTTGGTGAAGCGGCGGGGGCGCAAGGTGTTCGGCTGCTTCTGGCATCACGACGCGACCGCCAACAGCAACAAGGGATCGCTCGCGTGGGGCAACAACTGGGTCACTGCCGGGATCAACGTCAAGCTGCCGTTCCTTGAGCGGACCGTCTGCCTGCTGGTGCTCTCGCGCCTCTGGCGCCCGCGGCGCAAGGAGATCCCCAAGCACAAGCCAGACCCCGAGCGGCCCTCAAAACCCTGGTTGGCCAGGGAGATCCTGTGCCTGCTCGCCAAGCGGTTCCCGGCACGCAAGATCCACGGCGTCGGCGATGCCGCCTACGCGAACGGCGCGTTTGCGGGCCTGCCGGAGAACGTCACGATGACCTCCCGCCTGCGCTCAGACGCCGCGCTGCACCGGCTGGCGGCGCCCCGCCCGCCCACAGGGCAGCGCAAGCGCGGCCGGCCGCCCAAGAAAGGAGCGCAGCTGCCAAAGCTGGCGCAGATCGCCGCTGATCCCGCCACCGATTGGGTCAACACGATCGTCCGCCGCTACGGCAAGACCGAGCAGGTGATGGCCCACCCGTTCCAATGCCTGTGGTACGAGGCGTTCGGATCCCAGCCCCTCCAGGTAGTGCTGATCCAGGACACCACCAAGCCCTCCGGCTACGAACTGGCGCTCGTCTCCACCGACCTCGACGCGAGCGCCGCGCAACTGATCGAACGCTACGCCGAGCGCTGGCCGACCGAGGTCGCCTACGAAGAAGGCAAGGAGCTGGCCGGCGTCGGACAGGCTCGCAACCGCGCCGAGAAGGCCGTCCAACGGACCGTCCCGTTCCAGTTCCTCGCGATGTCACTGACGATCATCTGGTACGCGCTCTCAGGCCACCACCCCGACGACGTCAAAGAACGCCGCGAACGCCACCCCTGGTATCTCACCAAGACCACCCCCTCATTCACCGACATGCTCGCCAAGCTCCGCCGCGTGATCATCGCCAACCAATTTCACCCAGGACGGGGGTGCGCGCCCACACCCCGAGAAATCACCAGCGTCCAGCAAGCGTGGGCGTCCGCCGGACTATGAACTGCAAAAGTCGAGGAAGGATGTCATCGCAGAGGAATGCTTCGAGTTCCTCTACCGCGCATGGCGAGAGGTCATCGACCAGCAGACTAACCCGAGCGGAGAGTAATCGCCCCTGACGCGACTCATGAGGAGACGCGCGGCGAAAAGCCGGCCCACAGCGCCGTGCGAGCTTGCCGTCAATTCACAGTCTCGTCTGCTCGAGGCAGCACTCCTCGGGATCTGAGCCGAGCGTTCGCTGAAGCTTGGGGGACCGGACGCCGGTCGCGTGCCAAGCGAGACGGCGTGGGCGCTAGGTCGAGCTGATCGTCTCTACACGACACCAGGAACACGCGCTGACGTCCCAGCCGGCCGATGAACAGACCAGCCTCGAACAGCACGTTGGCTCGGGGCACGTCCCCGGAGGCCCCGCGTCTGTGCCGCAGGTCATCGGGCGTGAGCACGAGCACCCCGAAGTCCACCTCACCGACGTGCCGTTCCAAGGCTTCCAAGCTGCTCTCGCTTAGGCCGAAAACGCCTTGATCCCACACCGCCCCATCGACGTCGCTTTCCAGCTCCGCTTGAAGAGCTCGCGCGATCGTCAGCCCCTCGGCTGACGATCCAATGAACATCGACGGGCGCGACATATCCGAATGCCGAAGACTGTAGCCGTAGCACCGGATGTCCGGTCCTATCTACGAGCCGGCCGTGTGCAAGGCCCGATAGGGCAGTGCAGGCTGCTCCCGAGTACTCGCCCGTACACGGCCCCGGCTCAAGTAGCGCCGATATAGCTGGGGTCGTCGTCGGGCGAAGCCGCGGCCTTGCCTTGGGCGAAGGTATGGTTCCGGCGCCGCGGGCGCGGGTGATCGCGGTGTCGCCAATCCGCTCGTCCGTCGCTGCCGGTGGCCGGGGCGAAAGGGATCGCGCGGAGGTAGGTGCGTCAGGTGCGATCAGGAATTGTGCTGTCGATGACGCCGGGCGGGATGTAAGACCTGCGGTTTCCCCCTCGCGTCTCCGGCCCTCGGCCATGCGCTGATCGGACCTGGCCAGTCTTCGTCGAGTTCGAGCAGCTCCACCGGTGTGGTCTCAACTTCTACGTACTCGTCGCGGCCGGTCTTAAACCCGACACGGTGCGGGATCGGCATCTTGACCTGAAGCGGGTTAGCTGCCCATGGGTTGAGCCAATCGCGGCCACTTCTGGGCAATCGTCCAGGGGCTAAGCGCCGGGTCTCCCAGCACGGCAGAGGCACGTGGTAGTGACCGTTCAGCCGATCGAGGCGATGCCGTGATCGGTGATCGTCCGCTCCGTGATTCACCAACGGATAGGACCGGTCGCCCGGGTCGGTCTTGGATTCGGAGGCGACCAAACGTAGACGGGACAGCGGCGGCGCTCAGCACTGCAGGCGATTCCGCCACGTTGGTGCCTGACGATCTGTTCGACGCGAACGGGTTGCGCTGGCTTGACCGCGACGGCTACAGTGGCTCAGAGGGCCACGTCGAGCTGCGTGAGGGCGGAAGGTGCCTGACGTTTTTGTTTCCTATGCGCGCGAGGACGCCGAGTTCGTCGAGCGCTTGCGCGTGGCGTTGAAGGGTCACGAGCGTGACGTGTGGCTTGATCGGGCGACTGAACTGGGTGGAGGCGTCGAGCCGGCAACGCAGTGGAAGCTGTCTGTGGACGACGGGATTGACCGGTCCGATGCGTTCGTGTTCGTCCTCAGCGCCGATTCGCTCGCGTCGGATCCGTGCCGCGACGAGCTGGCGCGCGCGACTAACGTCAAGAAGCGGTTGATCCCGATCTGCATCGATGAGCCCACGGAGGGGATGCAAATCCCGGAACCGATCCGCGACCTGAGCTGGATCATGATGCGGCCTGAGGACAGCTTCGATAGTGGGATCGACCGGCTGATTCGGGCACTCGATACAGACATCGACGTTGTGCGCGCGCACACGCGCATCCTTGTGCGCGCAAGGGCATGGGATGCGGCCGACCGCCGCGCGAGTCCGCTGCTCCGCGGCGAGGAGCTGCGCGTCGCCGAGGACTGGCTGTCGCGCGCTGCCATGACCGGCGCGCCGCCGACGAACCTTCACCGAGAGTTCATCCTGGCGTCAAGGCGGGCGGCGACGCGACGGCAGCGGACGATCGCCGGTGTATCGATGTTCGTCGCGGTGGTCGCAGTTGCACTGTCGATCTTCGCGCTGATCGAGCGCGGTACCGCGATCGCCAACGAGAACACGGCACAGTCGGAGCTACTCGCCAGCCAGGCCGTGGGCACAGGGGATCTTCAACTCTCGAGTTTGCTCGGCCTTGGGGCATATCGGATAACGCCGACGGTAGACGCCCGAAGCGCCATTCTGGCGGTGGCTGAGACTCACGAGCTTGGCAGCCCCCTCACCGGCCACACCAACACCGTCTTCAGCGTGGCGTTCAGCCCGGACGGGCGTACGCTCGCGTCCGCCAGCTTCGACCACACGATCCGGTTGTGGGATGTCGCGAGCCACCGCCAGCTCGGCGCGCCGCTCACCGGCCACACCAACAGCGTCTACAGCGTGGCGTTCAGCCCGGACGGGCGCACGCTCGCGTCCGCCAGCGCCGACCACACAATCCGCTTGTGGAATGTCGCGAGCCACCGCCAGCTCGGCGCGCCGCTCACCGCCCCTGACAGTGTCCACACCGTGGTGTTTAGCCCGGACGGGCGCACGCTCGCTTCTGGCAGCCGCGACCAAACCGTCCGGTTGTGGGACGTCGCAAGCCGTCGCCAGCTGGGCGGCCCGCTCACCGGCCACACCGACTATGTCGAGAGCGTTGCATTCAGCCCGAACGGAAGGACGCTCGCTTCCGGCAGCTACGACCACACGATCCGGTTGTGGGATGTCGCGAGCCACCGCCAGCTCGGCGCGCCGCTCACCGGTCACACCGACTATGTAGAGAGCGTGGCGTTCAGCCCGGACGGGCGTACGCTCGCGTCCGCCAGCGCCGACCACACAATCCGCTTGTGGAATGTCGCGAGTCACCGCCAGCTCGGCGCGCCGCTCACCGGCCACACCGACTACGTCGATAGCGTCGCGTTCAGCCCGAACGGGCGCACGCTCGCTTCCTCTAGCCGCGACCAAACCGTCCGGTTGTGGGACGTCGCAAGCCGTCTCCCGCTGGGTGCGCCGCTCACCGGCCACACCGACTATGTCTACGGCGTTGCGTTCAGCCCGGACGGGCGCACGCTCGCGTCCGCCAGCCGCGACCGGACCGTCCGGTTATGGGACATCGCGAGCGACCGCCAGCTGGGTGCGCCGCTCACCGGTCACACCGACTATGTAGAGAGCGTGGCGTTCAGCCCGGACGGGCGTACGCTCGCGTCCGCCAGCGCCGACAACACGATCAGGTTGTGGGATGTCGCGAGCCACCGCCAGCTCGGCGCGCCGCTCACCGGCCACACCAACACCGTCTACAGCGTGGCGTTCAGCCCGGACGGGCGTACGCTCGCGTCCACCAGCGCCGACAACACGATCAGGTTGTGGGATGTCGCGAGCCACCGCCAGCTCGGCGCGCCGCTCACCGGCCACACCAACACCGTCTACAGCGTGGCGTTCAGCCCGGACGGGCGTACGCTCGCGTCCGCCAGCGCCGACAACACGATCAGGTTGTGGGATGTCGCGAGCCACCGCCAGCTCGGCGCGCCGCTCACCGGCCACACCAACACCGTCTTCAGCGTGGCGTTCAGCCCGGACGGGCGCACGCTCGCGTCCGCCAGCCTCGACAACACGATCAGGTTGTGGGATGTCGCGAGCCACCGCCAGCTCGGCGCGCCGCTCACCGGCCACACCAACAGCGTCTACAGCGTGGCGTTCAGCCCGGACGGGCGCACGCTCGCGTCCGCCAGCGCCGACCACACAATCCGCTTGTGGAATGTCGCGAGCCACCGCCAGCTCGGCGCGCCGCTCACCGCCCCTGACAGTGTCCACACCGTGGTGTTTAGCCCGGACGGGCGCACGCTCGCTTCTGGCAGCCGCGACCAAACCGTCCGGTTGTGGGACGTCGCAAGCCGTCGCCAGCTGGGCGGCCCGCTCACCGGCCACACCGACTATGTCGAGAGCGTTGCATTCAGCCCGAACGGAAGGACGCTCGCTTCCGGCAGCTACGACGGCACGATTCGGGTGTGGACGAACTATCCGCTCGGTGTTTACATGCGCCAGCTGTGTGACTACATCAATAAGCCGCAGGCGCGGCAAGAGTGGAAGCAAGCGGAGCCGTCGATCCCCTTCCAGAACCCGTGCTAGTTAGCTCGCTTGATAACTCCGCCCGTCCCGACAAGCACCGCAGCCGAGGCGGCATCCGAGATCTGGCGACAGGGCGCAACGCGCAGCGCTCGCGAACAGTTCCCTGACGGCTGCGACAGCTCACACGGCGGGAGCCCCAACGTCGCCGCTTCACGCACCCGCTTGGGCCGTGAGATGGAGGAATCGGCTCCGGGTGCCCGAGGCCGTGCGGCTACCACGGGCGTTCCCGCACGGACACATGAACCGCGCTGATCCGACAGCGGCGGAGTGGCCGAAAGTCTAGTCTTACAGTCCCGCGTTGACTTTCCGGTTCCCAACCGCGAGAGTTGCTCATGGTGCCGGGGGCGGTTGGATCGCAGAACGAGGTTGACCCTTCGCAGGCCCGCGGGAGCGCGCCGGTGGAATTGTTCGACGGATCCGACCGCGCGGCGGTAGACGAATCCGACCGCGACCAACGCGACAGCGCGGCTCACAAGCTGTCCGACCGCGACCGGCGCGGCGGCACGCCGCTATTCCGCAGGCCGATGCGGTTTGTCGGCTGGCTGCGCCGACCTAGAAGCAAACATCGGCTGATCCGTTCGTCGTGGCTTCGCGTCGGAGGGCTGATTGTGCTCACGGTGGTGCTGGGGACGTGGGCGTTCAGGGCCCTGGACGTCAGCCCGAGACTCACATGGGAGCAGAGCCTCTACCACGCGGTCAAGCTGTTCACGATTGACCTCGGGCCAGCAGGCGGCGGCGCTAGGTCGGCGAACGGCGACCCGGTGACCCTCAACTGGCCGCTTCGGCTCGCGCTGCTGGGGGCGGTGCTGGTGATCCTGCGGGCGCTGCTTGCGGTCGCGAGGGAGCATCTGCGGCGCCGGTTCATGCGCCACTGGCTCTCGGGTCACGTGATCGTGTGCGGCGGTGGTGTACACGGCGCGCGGCTGGTGCGCGAGCTCGCGGACGACCATGACGTCGTCCTTGTCGACGTCAGCCCGGGCGCACTCGGCCTGCAGGAAAGGCGGGGCGAGCACGAGTGGCGATTGGTCGGTGACGCAACAGCCGCCGAGACCCTGCTGTGGGCGGGTGTCGAGCGAGCGCACTGGATAGTCGCGGTCAGCGGGAACGACTACGTGAACTCGCAAATCGTGAGCGTGGTGCGAACGCTTGCCCGAGACGGGAGGCTCAAGGAGGGCATTCAGGCGCTCGTGCAGATCGAGGATCCGTCGCTCGAGCGTTTCCTCGAGGAGGGCGAACCGGAGGGCGGATCCGCCAAGGCTGCCGACGACGCGCCGGCAGCCTCCGTGCCGACGATCACCGTTTTTGGTGGCAACGCGATTGCGGCCAGCGCGCTGTTCGGCGAGGGACCAACACCGTCGGCGGGCGACGGCGACGAGCAGGCGCCGTTGCTCGCGGTCGAGCAGGAGGGGCTGCACGCGCGCCGGCTCTTGCTGCTCGCGGGCGATCACCCGCTGCTCGAGTCGATAGTGCTGGCCGCGCTGCGGAGGCTTCGCGGCGACAAGTTGTACGCGCTGGAGGAGCGAACGGGGAGCTATGTGCCCACGCTGCGGATCGGCCTCATCGGACCGGATGCGGTCGAGCGGGTCAGGAAGCTCAAGGAGCGCTGGCTTCCTGAATCGAGTCTGCTCGAGCTCGAGGGCAAGGACCTCGCTCCCGAGGAGGAGAAGTCGCTTGAGGCTGACCGTTGGCTACGAGACCGACGGCTCCCCGGTCACGCTCTTGTGGCCTGCCTGGAGGAGCTCGACGGCATCGGCCTTACCCTGGCGATGAGCCGCGCGCTTGGGAGCGGCGCGCCGCTGACGCGCGTCACGGCTCAGCCTGAGAGCGAGCTCGATCATCACCTGGAGGCTCACACCGAGCACAGTCCCTACCTGGCCACGACGCGTGTACGCTCGATCAGCGACTTGGCGTGGGCCGGAAACGGGATCCGCCGCATCCTCGTGCGCGAGCGTCTGATCTGCGCGCTGCGAGAGGTCGGCGTGGCGGATGCCGAGGCCCGAGCCGACGGCCTGCTCGACGGTCATCTCGTCGATCTCCATTCGGACTCGGCGCCGCGAATGGCGGCTCCTGATCGCCGGCTGACGGGGATCGTGGTGAAGGCCGCGGCGCGGCGTAACGGAGTCAAACACTCGGTGCCCCTCAGTGCCCTGGTGCGTGCCGGACTCGTGGTCGATCTCGAATCGCTGCAAAACCTGTGGCTCGCGGCGAGTGAGCTTTCGCTCGATGGTCGAAGTGAGGAGGCGTTTACGGCATGGTGTGAATATGCGAGACGCGTGCCCGCGCAACCGCTCGGATTCGCACGCAAGGCACTCAACAGACCGACCGTGCCCGAGAACAACGTCGTCCGCGCGATTCTGTGCCTGCGGGAGATAGCCATCACCCGCGCCGCGGGCGGGACGAACGATCTCCAGCCTCTCCGTGCAGATGAGCGCCTCGAGTTCCTTCAGCCAGATCGCGAGGCCGTAAGCGGCGCAAGCCGCGTTGTGATCTTTGCCGGCGGACCGCAGACTACGGCGAACGAGCTCGACGACACGCTCGCGCAGCTCCTCGCTCGCGCGCTCCTCCGCTTCGACGGGTTGATCTTGACCGCGCACGCAGACGGCGCACTGCCCCGCGCGCTTCGGGCAGCCGCCGGCTGCGATCCGCAGACCGCCGACAGCATCGTCCGAAATGGCTCCGCGATCACGTTGCACCACCGGTCCTCGGGGCAGGCCGAGCATGCACCACTGGCGATGTGGGCCGACCTGGTCAGCTCAGACTTTCCGCTCGGCGAGGTGCGCGTCGTCGCGCTTCCGGGGGGGGCGCCCACCGAGCAGGAAATCGTGCTCGCGCGAGCCCTGGGGGCGACGGTCGTCTCGGTCGGGAACGCCGACCACGCATCGCCCGGGGATGAACAAAGACCGCTGGCCGGTGACGACGTGCTCGACCTTCCCGTCGACCCGATGACGTTACGAGCCTTCCTGACCTTGCCATCCACCTCGCCTCTCGACGGCAGGCTACGCCACCACATCGCGCGATTCATCCACGACGACTACACGGAAAAGCAAAAAGGCAACAAGCCACCGGACGACGTCGCCCTCGCCCCCTGGGAGCGGCTGACGCCTGCGCTTCAACACTCGAATCTGGCCCAAGCAGACGACATCCCGAACAAGCTGGCGGTCATCGGAAAGCGCCTGGTCGAGAACGGCGGTCCCCTGGATTTGACGGCGGCCGAGGTCGAGCTGCTCGCCGAGATCGAACACGGGCGTTTCAACTACGAGCGCCTGAGCACTGGCTGGGCGCTCGGCCAGCGATACGTCGAGCGTCACATCTCACCGTACCTAACGCCGTGGATTGAGCTCGACGACAAGACCAAGCAATGGGACCGCGACGCGGTCTGCAACATCGGGCCGGCTCTCAGCGACGCCGGCTGGGGCGTCGAGCCTGTCGGCGCGCCCGATTCGCCGGAATAGTAGTGCTCTGGTAGGTGGTGTTACTCGCGTCTGGGTGGTCGGCGTAGTGGTAGAGCGTCGAGACTGATCGGCTGTTGGCAGGTGGAGCAGCGGCCGGTCCAGCACTTCCAGACGGGCTGCAGTAGCAGCACCGCTTGGGGGAGTGTCAGGCCGGCCGCGGGCGATTTGGGTCGGCCCGCTCCAGCGTCAAGAAGCCGTGGGCGGCCGTCACCAGCGTGCAGTGGTGGTGAAAGCCGAGGTAGCTGCGGCCCTCGTAGTGGTCAAGGCCGAGTTCGCCTTTGAGCTGTTTGTAGTCGAGCTCGATCATCCAGCGCAGGCGCGCGAGTCGCGCGAGCTGCTCTGGTTCGGTGTCGGCCGGCAGGTTGCTGATCCAGTAGTCGCTGGGCTGCTCGTGGCCTTCGGGCCATTCGATGATCAGCCATTCCTCGCGCGGTGCTTGGCGATCGCGGGTGACGGGGTGAGCGGCGATCACGCGCACGAACGCGAACCGCGAGACGAGCTGACCGCCGTCGATATCGCGAAACGCGACCGGCTGGAAGGCCTCTGGGTCAAGGCCGGCTACGAGCGCTGCGATCGGCCGCGGCTCGGCGTCGGTCGCTAGGGCGCTGGGCGCGGGGCCACGCGATCGGGGCTTGCGCTCAGGGACGACGAAGACGGTGCCGGGATCAAACACGTCGCACTCCGGGCCGATCGAGAGCACGTAGTCGATGCCGTCATCGTGCAGGCGGGTGCGGAGCTTGGCGTCGTTGCCGTAGGCCTGATCGCCGAGCACCGGCGCGCGGCGGACCTTCCAGCCCGCCGCCCTCGCGACGAGTTCCCCGCCGAGCGCCGGCTTGGTCGCAAACGTCAGCTCCGCGGGGATCTTCGCCTCCCGCCGGCGGACCGGGTCCTGACACCAGTCCTCGGGCACGTAGAGCCGGAACCCCAACGGGACCGTGCCCTTGGTGCTGACGGCGTGCAGCGACACCGCGATCTGGCAGCTGCCGATCTTCCCCAGCGTCCCGGAGTACTGACGCTTGACCCCCGGCGAATGCCGACCGTACTTCGGGACCCCGGTGTCATCCAGCACCCACGCCACAGGCTCGATCACCGCGCACACCCGCTCAGCGACCGCCCGATCAATCACCGCCGAATCCCACGGGCTATCAGCCAGAAAATGCTGCAACGCCTCGTACTCCACACTCGTTCCGCCCATCCGCGCGACCATCGGCTCCAACGACTTACGCGCCCCCTCCATCATCAACGCCCGCGCGTAGTACTCCGCAGCCCACCGCTGCTCCGAGCGCACAAGACCCGACGCGACATCAACGAAGAACTCCGCCAACCGATCGACCACCGACGGCACGACCCCAACCAACTCCTCAACGATCCCGATGTCCATCACACTCGCAGCAACCATGCCAACCAAGTTCACCGCCGAGCTACAAAACCCTTCCCACCACCTACCAGAGCACTAATAGGCTCGACCAACACGGTCGAGCTCGTCAACCGCGCTCGTGCCACACAACCCGCCCCCCGATCACCTCAGCCACCACCTCGCACGACGACACGCTCCCCAGCGGCTCCCGCAACCACGTCACACACTGTCACGCAGCACTGGCATCGCCTGGACGATGGCCGCGTCCAGCGCGACGTGTGCCCGCGGGCGCAGTCCACGTTGCGCGCGGGGCAGCACGGCATGTGCTTCATTCGCGCGCGTGAGGGTGACGCGATCGTTCTACGACGCTCGGGCGCTCGAGCGGTTTCTGCGTCGACCCGATCGAAAGGAAGCCACGGGCGCTCGCTGCGACAGATCAACCGGGAGCCCTCAGGGCATAAGCGCCCTAAGACACAAAGTGTTGAGGCAGGCATGATATGAGACGACCCGCGAACACCGTACTGCGGTTCGCCCACGACTTCCGACTCGCGTTCGGCAACCATCAGGCCCAGCGCGACATCGCATGATCAAGCTGCAGCAGACGATCTGCGGCTGCTGGCGCGCGATCACCGGCGCTGAGGGACTATTGCGTCCCGAGGGCGAGCGAGAACGGAGCAGGCCCAGAGTTGGCTATGGAGCGCACCCTGCCGGGGGACGTTGATCCTACTGGCGATGCGTTTGTGAGCGCTCGTGAATCGCGGGTGAGCCCCCGCCAGTGCGTTCTCTGGAACATCGCCGACCGCTTGCTGGAGATGGAGTTGGGTCGGCCCAGCTAATGATCGAGCGAGCGGAGGGAGGGTCACGAGGTCGCCGATGAGGTGCAGGTGAAGATCCGATCACGCGACCTCGACGAAGCGCCTCCGGGCGGTGCGAGGAGCCGATCCGGGCGTGGGGGCACGGGCGGCAGGCTAGTCGGTCGGTGCTCGCTTGCTGTCGGACGAGCTCGGTACGAGCCAGACGGCGGCGAGCGGGGGCAGCATCACCTCGGCCGAGGCGGCCTGCCCGTGCCACGGGATCGGCTCCGCTTCGATGCGATTGGGGTTTCCCGCATCCGAGCCGCCGTAGCGCGCGGAATCCGTGTTGAGCGCCTCGATCCAGCCGCCGGAGCGAGGGAGCCCGAGGCGGTAGCGCTCGCGTGGGACCGGGGAGAGGTTGGCCGCGCACACGAGCAGGCGGTTGCCGCCGCGGGAGGCGCGCGCAAAGGCGAACACGTTTGACGCCGTGTCGTTTGGTTCGAGCCACCAGAAGCCGGCGGAATCGAAATCCTGCTCATACAGGGCCGGCTCTCCGCGTAGCAGATGGTTGAGATCGCGCACGAGGCGCTGCACGCCTGCGTGCTCCGGCTGCTCGAGCAGGTGCCAGTCGACTGACCGCTGGTAGCTCCACTCCTGCTCCTGCGCCAGCTCGCCGCCCATGAACAGCAGCTTCTTGCCCGGGTGCGCCCACATGTAGCCGTAGAGCGCACGCAGGTTTGCAAGCTTCTGCCAGCGGTCTCCCGCCATCTTCTCGTAGAGCGAGCCCTTGCCGTGCGTGACCTCGTCGTGCGAGAGCGGCAGGATGAAGTTCTCGGTGAACGCGTATAGCAGGCTGAACGTGAGCTCATGGTGGTGGTAGCCCCGGTGTACCGGGTCGCGCTGGAAGTAGCCGAGGGTGTCGTGCATCCAGCCCATGTTCCACTTGAAGCCGAAACCGAGGCCGCCGAGGAACGTGGGGCGCGACACCCCCGCCCAGGCGGTCGATTCCTCCGCCACGCAGATCACCCCTGGCTCGCGTCGGTGGAGCACCTCGTTCAACTCCTGTACGAAGGCGATCGCCTCGAGGTCCTCTCGCCCGCCGTGCACGTTGGGGGTCCACTCGCCCTCGTCGCGCGAGTAGTCGAGGTAGAGCATCGACGCCACGCCATCTACGCGGATCCCATCGGCGTGGTACTCCCGCGGCCAAAAGACCGCGCTCGCCTCCAGGAAGTTACGCACCTCGTCGCGGCCGTAGTTGAAAATGAGGGTGCCCCACTCCGGGTGCGCTCCGCGGGCATGCTCATGCTCGTAGATCGACGTCCCATCGAAGCGGGCCAGCGCCCAGTCGTCGCGCGGAAAATGCGCCGGCACCCAATCGAGGATCACCCCGATTCCCTTGCCGTGCAGGTGATCGACGAACTGCTTGAAGTCGTCCGGGGCGCCGAAGCGCGCGGTGGGCGCGAAGTAGCTGGTAACCTGATAGCCCCACGAGCCCGAGAACGGATACTCCATCACCGGCATCAGCTCGACGTGCGTGAAGCCAAGATCGGCGACGTACGCGGCCAGCTCGTCAGCCAGCTCCAGATAACTCAGCGACCGGTTGCCCTCCACGGGGTTGAGCCGCCAAGACTCCAGGTGGACCTCGTAGATCGACATCGGACGCTCGTGGGGCTGTGTCGCCCGCCGGTGCTCCATCCACTCCGCGTCACGCCAGACGTGGCGCGAGCGGTGCACGATCGAGTCGGTGCGCGGCATCACGACCGTGCGGAACGCGAACGGGTCCGCCTTCAAGAGAATGTCGCCGCCCGCGGTGAGGATCTCGAACTTGTACGCGGCGCCCTCCACGACGCCCGGGATGAAAATCTCCCAGATCCCCGAGCCACCGAGCACGCGCATCGCGTGCAGGCGGGCGTCCCAGGAGTTGAAGTCGCCCACGACGCTCACTGCCCGCGCGGCCGGTGCCCACACAGCGAACGAGGTGCCGAGAGCGCCGTCGATCTCGCGCACGTGCGCCCCCAGCCGCTCGTAGATCTCCTCGTGGCGCCCCTCCCCGGCGAGGTGCAGATCGATCTCCCCGAGCGTGGGCGCGAACGCATAGGCGTCGCGAAACGTATACACGTTGCCGTCCGGATAGCGCACCTCGAGCTCGTAGCGCAACGGCAGGCTGGCACCGTGCAGAAGCGCCTCGAAAAACCCCGCCGGATCGCGCTGCTCGAGCATCACGGCCTCCCCGCCCTCCGGCCGCGCGAGCACCTCCCGTGCGTCGGGCCGGAAGGCACGGACCACGACGCCACCGTCGAAGGGATGCGCGCCCAGCAGGTGGTGCGGATCCGAATGCCGGCGCGCCACGACCAACTCGATCTCGGCCTCGACCGTCACGCGACAGGCGCCTCCAGCCGCCGCTCCCAACCGCGGATCGGACCGCTGCTCGACCCCCGCCCGCGCCGCGTGTGGGTCTCCCGCGTGCGTCGCCTCGCCGTGATTCTCCCGTTCTCTCGCCCAAGATCGGGCCGCTCCTCGAGGTCAGAGTCGGCCACAAGGGCATCCACCAAGCACAGCGACATCTCCCTCCAAGCGCGGTCACGAATCAAATCCGCAACTCGCTCTGCTGTCATGAGCTACACACTATCCACAGTCCGATCCCCTCGATTCGTCCTGCGACATCTTCACTCCTCGATCGCCGGCGCGTCAAACGCCAACTCGGGCGGCGTCGCGCAACCCGCCGGTGCGTCGCGGCCATGAGATCTGGCAAGCTCCCGGGCCGTCAAACGAGGCAACGAGGACGTTGCGCTGGCCCGACGGGTTCTCGTGTGCGCGGTCTGACCGTGCGACCTCCCGCGAGCACCCCAACGGCGCTTGTGACAATGCCGGGCCCGCGGGCATCACACTTCGCGTGACCGCGCACACCCTGATGCACGCATATCGACCGTGCTTCTACTGATGCACGCATACCGACCATGCTTCTAAGAAAGTCAAGGGAGGCCGACGAGGCGCTTGGAGAGGTCGCGGGAGATCTGGCGCTTGACGGCCCCGCCGCTTCGCGCATTATCCGCAGTGAGGGTTGCGACGGGCCGACCCGAAGACGGCCGGAAGGGGGTCACGAACAACCCGCCGAGGTCGAGAAACACGGGGGCGAGCGACGGCGATAGTAAGAACTGCCACTGTCAACCGCGACGGCAGCAGCGCCATCACCAACGGCAACGGCAGCACCGCCACCGCCAAGGTCATCCCCAGACGACCGGCGACCGAGACTGTCGCCCGCTCGTTGGATCGGGCGCGATTCGCCTTCACGGCCGGTGAGAACGCTGCATCCGCCCGGCTGGGCGAGAGTCTCCGAGCGGCGAAGCGACACTGGCAGCCGAGGAGATCGCCCAACTGTAGAGTGCCTTGCTCGGTAAGGCTCCCGTCCGGCAGAGATCCTTGAGAGGAGCGATTTTGTGCACAACGAGCCAGGCGCGTATGTCGATTCTACGGCGTGGAGCTCCGTCGCACCATCTGAACACGGAGATCTCGCGGTCGCCCGAGAGGTCATAGCTGTCCGAGCGGGTGCTCCAGCCGATCAGGCTCAGTCAGCACCCCGCGATCGAAGTGGTCCGCATGTTCGCTGAGGCTCGAGCGGGCGATGCATCCGTGACGGGAGGGCGCGGTCCTGCGCCAGGGCGTGATCGGCTCGGCCCTGGAGATGGTGGAGTGGGTCCTCCAGGCCAGGATGAGTATGTGCGGTCGCGCACCGGCCGGACCCACGCGAGGGTCAGACGATGAGTCCTACGGCAGCCGGGCAAGTCGATCTTCGAGCGCACCGAACCGTTTCGGCGCGCGAGGTGATGACCGCGAGCTGCGTCCGTCGCGACCTCCACAGCGGCGCGCACGGGCGATGCCCGCAGGCGCGTAGCGGGCAACGGGGGATCGCGGCGCGAAATGAGGTGCCCCGGTGTTCGTAGCGATGGTCGCGTCGGAGTGCGCCCCGGTCGCTCAGGCCGGCGGGCTCGGGGAGGTGGTGTTCGGTCTTAGTCGTGAGTTGGAGCTGCGCGGCAACACCGTCGAGATCGTCTTGCCCAAGTACGATTGCATGCGGTATGACCGCATCTACGGCCTCACGGTGGCATACGACGATCTCTGGGTTCCGTGGTTTAGCGGAGCGATTCACTGTTCGGTGTGGTTTGGGTTTGTGGAGGGGCGTAAGTGCTTTTTCATAGAGCCGCATTCGCAGGATCGGTTCTTCGAGCGTGGGCATATGTATGGCTCGGCGGACGATGTGTTTCGCTTTGCTTTCTTGTCGAAAGCCGCGTTGGAGTTCATGCTGCGGTCGAATAAGCGGCCTGATGTGATTCATTGTCATGATTGGCAGACGGCGCTGGTGCCGGTGCTGCTGTACGAGATGTACCGGGACTTGGGGATGGGTGATCAGCGCGTTTGTTACACGATTCATAACTTTGGTCATCAGGGGATCGCGGACGAGGCGGTGCTGTGGGCCACCGGCCTTATTACGCTGCGTGGCAATTAGTGCGTGGTTACTTGGCGTAGGCGACGTACTCGCCGTCGAAGTACTTGCTGACAATCTCACTTGTGCGGGTTGCGAGATACTCGACGGTGAGAGTGACGAGCTTGGCGAGGTTGGATGGGCGGCGTCGCGCGACGTGGGTGTGAACGTCCTGGTTGAGCAGCTCATCGGGATTGAGCTCCGGGGCGTACGGTGGAAGGTAGAACAGCTCCATCCGCGGATGGTCCAGCAGCCAGTACTCGACCGCGGGAGACTTGTGGAAGGAGGCGTTGTCAACGATCAAGAAGATCTTGCGCTCGGGGAAATGCTCGAGCAGCTTGTCGAGGAAGTCCAGGAAGCGGATCTCATCGCAGCTGCCCTCGAAGATCTCGAACACCAGCGTGCCGTCGGCACCGATCGCGCTGATCACGTTGGCCGAGAAGCGCTTGCCGGTCAGCGGCACGATCGCGCGCTCGCCGATCGGCGCGTAGCTCTTGCCGGCGGTCTGCCCGGCGCGCACGCCCATCTCATCGCCGAACAGCATCCGCGCCCCTTCGCGCCGCGCGCGCGCCTGGATCGCCGGGAACTCGTCCTGGAGCCACACCCGCACCCGCTCGGGGTCCTGCTCGAGCCACCGCCGCTGCGGCTTCTTGCCCGAGAACCCCCAGCGCCGCAGGTAGACACCGACCGTCTGGCGACTGAGCCCGAGCCCGAACCGCCGCTCGATCAGCGCCTTGACGGCCTGCCTTGACCACAACACGCCGGGAATCTGCAGCTGATCGGGGTTCGTGCCCTTCATCAGTCGGATCAGCTCTGCCTGCTGGGCGTCGGTGAGCGCCATCTGCTCGCGCGAGCGCCGACCACGCCGCCCCTCCCTCAGTCCCTCAAACCCCCTGAGCTGGTGGCGAGCCATCCACAGCGACACCGTCCGCAGATGCACCCCCAAGGACTGCGCCACAACCGCGTGAGTGCGTCCGGCCAACACCATTTTCACACCCCGCTCACGCAGCGCTTCCCGAGTCGTGCCTGACACCCGTCTAGCGTCACTCTTCACACAGTCAATACTATCACGCTGACACACCCAAATGCACTGCCACATGGCGTAGTAATTGCCACGCGCCGTAATACTCGGCCGCATCATTTTTATGACTATGACCGCTTGCGGGATGAGTTCAATCACTTCGCCTTGAATCTGATGAAGGGCGGCATCGTGTACGAATTTGTGGCTCTCCGGGCATGATCGGGGGTGACGACACACGAACACGCGTTTTCTTTCTGGCCCTCCGAACCGCGTCACCCGTATTCCGCCACGACGCTCGCTCGACCCCGGGATGACCCGGTGCGCACGCACGGCAAACGGCGCAACGAGAAGGGAATGGAGCAGGCAGCTCCCCGGCACGCCACGACCCCCGTCAACGCGGGCAGCGACCCCGACGCCCCCCAACGACGCCCTATGGGGCGAGTCTCGCCATGATCATCCGGATGCGCCTGCGCGCAGGCGCGGCCATCCCTGGCCGCTTGAGCACGCATCCGCTGTGCCCACGATCGCCGGGCACGGGGCCCAGCGAGCAGTCCACAACCCAGCAGCAGAGGCGCACGCGACTTCCACCCTCCGCTCCGACGACCAAAAGCCCTGCTCAGGACGGAATCTCGATCGAGAGTCACCCCCGATCATCCACGGAGCCCAATTTTGTGACGACGGTCTCTCCCCAGCACGCCTGGGAGGCGCAGTACACCGAGCAGGGTCAGGGCCTTGGCCACACCCTGCACCTGCATGGCGGCAAGTTCGGTGGCGTGCTCAACGGCGTCGACTACGACCTGTGGAACCCGGAGATCGATCCGTTCATCCCGGCGCGATACGGCAGCGAGTGGATCGACGGTAAGTACGTCAACAAGCAGGCGCTGCGGGAGCGTTTCCTGCTGGCCCACGGCTTCAAGCCGGTGGTGGCGTCGATCGGGCGACTGGACCGCCAGAAGGGCGTGGATCTGATCCGTCATGCGCTGTTCTACGCGCTGGCCGAGGGTGCGCAGTTCGTGCTGCTGGGAAGCGGCCCCGACCCGGCGATCGGCGCGGAGTTCTGGGCGTCTCAAGCACGAGCTCAACGACAATCCGGATTGCCATCTGGAGCTCACGTTCAGCGTCGAGCTGGCGCATTTGATCTACGCGGGCGCCGACTTGTTGGTGATGCCGAGCATGTTCGAGCCGTGCGGGCTGACGCAGCTGATCGCGCTCAAGTACGGGACGGTGCCGATCGTGCGCGGCGGTCGGCGGGCTGGTCGATACCGTGTTTGACCGCGACTACTCGCACGGCTGGGAGCGCAACGGCTACGTCTTTCACCACCCAGACCACCCGGCGCTGGAATCGGCCTTGTTCCGCGCGATCGGCCTGTGGTACGCCTATCCTGCGGAGTTCCGCGAGCTGCAGCTGCACGGGATGCGGACTGATCACTCATGGGCGCGACCGGCCCAGGATTACCTGAACATCTACGAACACATCCGGCACAAGTGAGCGAACCAAGGCACGGTGGTATGGATCAGCTACCCGAGTACGTCGATGGATTGCCGAACATCTCTGGCTCCGAGAGCCTGATCGACGAGGCAATGCGTGGCCGGGGTCTGGAGCCCGTGTTCTGGCGCGATGGCGCGGGCGATCCGTTCGCGGGCGTCGATAGCGCTTGCGCGATCGCGCTGCATATGCACCAGCCGTTGATTCCCGCCGGCGGCGATGATCTGCGCTCGGCGCGGCTGATCAGCAACTTGCAGTACATGGAGGAGCACCCTGAGATCGGCGATAACCATAACGCGCCGGTGTTCCGCTGGTGCTACAAGCGGATGGGGGAGTTCATCCCGCAGCTGATCGGCGAGGGCCTGCAGCCGCGGGTGATGCTCGAGTACTCAGGCACGTTGCTGCACGGCCTGCGAGTGATGGGCGCCGACGATGTGCTGGAGGCGCTGCGGTCGATCACCTGCGACCCGAACTATCGCTGGGCGGTGGAGTGGCTGGGCTGCCCGTGGGGACACTCCGTCGCTCCGTCGACGCCGGTTCAGGACTTTCGCCTGCACGTGCGAGCATGGCAGCACCACTTCGCCGCGCTGTTCGGGTTGGAGGCGCTCGGTCGCGTGCGCGGGTTCTCTCCCTCGGAGAGGGCGCTGCCGAACCATCCCGACGTCGCCTACGACTTTGTGCGCACGCTGGTGGACTGCGGATACCGCTGGGTGCTCGTGCAGGAGCATACGGTTGAGCAGCCGGACGGCGTGGGCGTGGAGCGCAAGCATCTGCCCCACCGGCTGGTCTGCACGAGCTCGACCGGTGAGACGGCGAGTATCGTCGCGATCATCAAGACGCAGGGAAGCGATACGAAGCTGGTCGCACAGATGCAGCCCTACTACGAGGCGCTCACCCATGGCCGCTGGGAGCTGGGGGGTCGCATGGTGCCTCCGCTGGTGACTCAGATCGCCGATGGGGAGAACGGCGGGGTGATGATGAACGAGTTCCCGTCCAAGTACATGGAGGTCGTCCGCGAGTCCTCGGGGTCGGCCACCGCGATGCTCACCGGGACCGAGTATCTCGAGCGCCTGTTCGCAAGCGGCGTGCGCGAGGCGGACCTGCCGGTGGTGCGACCGCTCTTTCAGCACCGCATCTGGGGCCGAATGCAGCCGGGGGACGGCCTGGAGCGGCTTGCGCGGGTGATCGCGGATCTCGGCCGCGAGGACGACCGCTTTCACATGGACGGCGGCAGTTGGACGAACGACATCTCCTGGGTACGAGGCTACGATGACGTCCTGATCCCGATGGAGCGCGCCAGCGCGCAGTTCCACGAGCGGGTGCTTGCTCGCGCGGTCCTCAGCTCCGACCCGAGCTACCGCAACGCGCTCTTACACCTTCTCTCCAGCGAGACCAGCTGCTACCGCTACTGGGGCGAGGGCGTGTGGACAGACTACGGCGCCGAGCTCGCCCGCCGCGCGACGGAGACCGTTGCGCACGATCTGTGAGCCAGACGCCAGTGGCAGACATCGACTTCGCGCTCGTCCTCAACCTTCATCAGCCGCCTGGCAACCTCGAGCAGTTGCTCGACGCGCAGGAGTGGCAGGCCAGGGAGATCCTGTGGGCGATGGATCGTATCCCCCGCTCGCTGTGGCCGTACGAGGACGTCGGCCGCGTCCACCTGTCACTGTCGGGGAGTCTGCTCGAGACGCTCGCCAATCCCGACTTCCAGCGTCGCGTCTACGGGGTCGTCGACTGCGGATCACTGTTGTGGTATCTGCAGAACACCCGCGTGATCGAGCTCCTCGGTACCGGCTATTACCATCCCGTGCTGCCGCTGATCCGTCCGGCCGACCGGGAGGAGCAGCTGCACCGCTGGCGAGCGATCGCCGCCCATCTCTTCGGCCGTGACCACTTCCCCGGGTTCTGGCCGCCGGAGCTGGGCTTCTCCATGGACCTGGTTCCTGCCCTGTGCCGTCACCGCTACCGCTATGTGATTGTCGACAGCGAGCACGTTTCTGCGCTCACGCCGATGGGTTGGGAAGAGCTGCGCTACCGCCCTCACCTGGCCGAGTTCGGGGGCGAGCAGATCGTGGTCGTGGTCCGCGACCGCGAGCTGTCCAACGCGCAGGAGTCCGGCATGGACGCTGACTGGTTCATCTCAGAGGTGAGGGCCCGCACCCAGTACTGCGACTTCCCCCCGCTTGTCACGACCGCCACCGATGGGGAGAACGGCGGGTGGTTTCGCAACACGACACCCGGCAGTAACTTCTGGAGCGGCTTCCATACCGAGCTGATGGAAAAGGTCCGCGCCGGCCGCGCCGGCGGCATCCGTCCCACGTTCATCTCCGACTACCTCGACCGGCACGGGCCGCACGGCTGGGTAACGGTGGGGCCGGGGGCGTGGAACACCGGTTGGCACCACGGCACTGGGTTCGTTCAATGGACCGGCTCCCTGGCCCAGCAGCAGGCGCTCACCCGCGCTGCAGAGCTCAGCGAAGCGGTCGACGCCGCCCGCCGTAACGCCATCGCGATCGGCGCCGGCAACCCCGACCTGTACCGCCACCTCGAGGATGCCCTCGCACTGGTCCTGCGGGCCGAGACGAGCTGCAACTTCTTCTGGGGAGAAGCCTGGGTACAGCGCTGCCACGACGACCTCGACCAGGCCACCCGGCACCTCGAACAAGCCGGAAGGCTGTTCTCCTGATCACCCCCGCTCCCCCGTGCGCTCCTTACTTGTCCGACGGGCCCGAGTCAAGGCCCTTGTCTTTGGTCGTTGGGTGAGGTGGACCGGTTCCGCGGAGACTGGGTCAGGTGGGTTCGGGGGTCGTTTGGTTGTTGGTTTTGATGTTTCTGTCAGCGAGTATGTCTGTTGACCGTAGAGCGGCGAGGCCACACGCCGTGCTTGGTCCCTTGACCGCGGTTGTGGCGGCCTGAGCTGACCCGGAGATCCTGGCTCGCCCGCCGCTGGGCGGACATCGCCGCCAGCGCCACACAGGCCCAAGGTCCCGCATCGCCGTGCGGTGCGGCGGGGTTCGCGCTCGACGCGGCGGACGGGTCACCCGATTCTGCGCGCGCTACCCGCCGCGCCGCGTATCCGCGGGATTGCCCGGCGCCCCGTCGCGTGGCTGACGGCGACGCGGTGCACGTGCCCACGCTGTGGCCGGCAACCCCACCCTCGCAACCGGCCTCGAGGCGGTCGCTGCGGCGGTGCGAGGCTGGCTGTCGGTGATCCCGGCGTGGGTCGGCTCAGGCGCTGGTCCTTGTCGGCGCGTAGATTTGCTTGAGGTAGTCGTCGAGCATCCGCCCGGCGCAGAAGCCGGGAGCCAGTGTGCGCATCGAGGCGCGCGATGCGGGCGAGCCAGGAGCGCGGCAGCCCGTCGGTGTCGCGGTCGTAGAAGGCGGGCACGACTTCCTGCTCGAGCAGGTCGTACAGGGCGGCGGCGTCACGCGCGTCCTGCGCCGCGTGGTCGGCCTGGACCTCGCCGGAGAGGGCCCATCCGTTGGTTCCGTCGTAGGCCTCCGCCCACCAGCCGTCGAGCACGCTCAGGTTCAGGCCGCCGTTGATGACCACTTTCATCCCGCTCGTCCCGCTGGCCTCCATCGGCGGGCGCGGCAGGTTCAGCCACAGATCGCAGCCGCGCACGAGCCACGGGGCCATCCCGAGGTCGTAGTCGTGCAGGTACACGACGTGCTCTGCGACATGGGGCGCGTCCTTGAAGTGAAACATCTCCTGGACGACGCGCTTGGCTTCCTCGTCGCTGGGATGCGCCTTGCCGGCCAACACGAACTGGACGGGCTGGGGCCCGCCCAGCAGCGCAAGCGTGCGGGCGGGATCGAGGGTGAGCAGCCCGATCCGCTTGTACGTCGCGGTGCGCCGCGCGAACCCGATCGTGAGCACGTCGGGGTCAAACGCGCGAGCGGCCGTCTCGATCCCTGCCCGCGGCTGGCGCTCGGCGAGCCGGTCGACCCCGCTGCGCTCCTGGACGAACTCCACCAGCTCCGCGCGCTGCTCACGCCGCGCCGCCCACAACTCGGCGTCCGACACCAGCTCGAGCGCCTCCCAGGTCGCGACGTCGCTCGCCCGCCACAGCCAGTCCTCACCGAGGTGGCGGTCGAGCAGGCGGCGCATCGGAGGCCCGACCCAGCTCGGCAGGTGCACGCCGTTGGTGACATGGGTGATCGGCACCGCCTGCACCGCCCGCCCCGGCCACAGCCCGCTCCACATCTCACGGGCGACGGCGCCGTGGCGGCGGCTGACACCGTTCGCCGAGCGGCTCATCCGCAAGCTGAACGTCGTCATCCCGAACGGCTCCCCACCGTCCTCGGGGTGGTAGCGGCCCAGTCGCAACAGCACCTCGGGATCGACGCCCAACTCGTCCACCACCCCCCCGACCGTGTCGATCACGTCCTCGCGGGGGTAGGTCTCGTTGCCGGCCGCGACGGGCGTGTGCGTGGTGAACACCGTACGCTGCCGGGCAGCCTCAAGCGCCGCCTCCACGGACGCTCCGCGCGCCACCTCAGCGCGCGCCAACTCGAGCACCGCGAACGCAGCGTGCCCCTCGTTCAGATGCACAAGCCCCGGCTCGATCCCCAGCGCCGCGAGGGCGCGCATGCCACCGACGCCGAGCAGCGCGTATTGCGAGAGGCGGGTGATCGGATCCGCGACGTACAGCTGCGAGGTGATCCACCGATCCAGGCGGCCGTTCTCCGGCAGATCGGCATCGAGCAAGAACAGCGGCACGCGACCCACAGCCACACGCCAGATCTGCGCGCTCACCTCGCTGCCACGGATCGGCACCGTGATCGTCAGCGGCCGCCCATCTTCCGCGCGCACCAAAGCGGCGGGAAGCCGCTCGGGATCGATGTCAACCCAGTACTCCTGCTGCCAGCCAGAGACCTCCAGGCGCTGGCGGAAGTACCCCTGGCGGTACATCAACCCGACCGCCACCAGCGGCAGCGCCCGATCTGAGGCCTCCTTCAGCAGGTCGCCCGCCAGCACGCCGAGCCCGCCCGAGTAGATCGGCAACGACTGGTGCACGCCGAACTCGGCGCAGAAGAACGCGATCGGCCGCTCCGGCGCCACCGCTCCCGCCGGCGGGCGCCCCAGATCCACCGCGAAAGCGTCCTCCAGCGACGCCACGCGGGCAAGCAAAGCGCGATCACCAGCCGCCCGCGCGAGCGCCTCACCCGACGCCTCCTGGAGCAGGCGAACCGGGTTCTCGCCACACAGCTCCCAGCGACCCTCGTCGATCGAGCGAAAAACGTCCTTACCGCCCGCGAACCAGCACCAGCGATAGTTATAAGCGACGCGGGCCAGCGACGCGAGCTCCACCGGGACCCGTCCGGCCAGATCGGCAGCCCTGCGACCAAGCTCCTCATCACCGCGCATCGCCACGATCATCCCACGTCTCACACCGACATACCGACCCGCGTCGATACATCGACTCCCGCTTCCGGCAGCGCGCGCTCACGGGCCGGCTGAACTGCGGGCACCCTCCTGGCCAAAAACTGGTTGCGGACCTGATCGATGCAGCTTGGTGAACAAGCCACACCGGTACCTGATTCTCGACAGCGAGCACGTGCACCAGCTCACGCCGATGCACTGAGGAGCCGGTAGCAGCGCCGACCAACCCCGTTCGCAGCACTCTCCCGGGTCCGCAGCGAGGCTGCCGCAGGCGTTTACGAAGCGGCAGCCTGGATTGGTAGGCGTCCGCAGCTGGAGCAGGCTGCCCGCATGTCAGTACTTCATCCCGCCTGACTTCGGTCCCTCCAAGCCAACTGCGAGTCGCCGTGCGTGGGCCCTCCTCCCCGCGCGCATTGCGGGGAAGTCGTGGCGACGGTCAGATGCCCGGCCGCCAATGGAAGCAAGACCGGCCGCAGCTGCGGCGCCAACGATGCCAGCCTTAACGGATCCAGGTCGTGGTCCAACGCGAACGTGCCAGCATTCCTGCGGTAGGGATCGGCGGCTCCCCTCACGCATCTCAGAGAGCGTTCTGAGGGGAGAATGGAGGCCGGAAGGTCGAGTGCGACGCCTGTGTGGCGGTGGCGTGCCACGCGGACGCGTGCCCAAGAGTTGGGCCGGCGTGTCCGGCTACCATTCGGCGAGCAGCTCCGTCTGAAGCCCAGGGGGGCTCCGTCCGTGTCCATCGTCATGCCGCCCGCTCATGTTCCTGCCGCGCTACCCCCGACCGGTTCGGCGCGGATCGATCGGAATCGCTTGGACGCGCTGGCGGCCCGGGTCACCGTGGTTGCGCCGCGCGAGACGATGGACGTCGAGAAGCCGTTTACGGGCGAGACGCTGGGGCGGGTGCCGCGCTGCGAGCTGGACGATGTCCAGCGCGCGGTGCTCGAGGCGCGCGCCGCGCAGGCGCGGTGGGCGAGCACGTCGCTTGGGGAGCGCTCGGCGATCTTTCGGCGCTTCCACGATCTGGTCCTCGGTCGCCAGGATGAGGTGCTGGATCTGATTCAGCTTGAGTCGGGCAAGGCGCGTCGCCACGCCTCCGAGGAGGTGCTGGACGTCGCGATCGTCTCGCGCTACTACGCGAACACCGCCGAGCGCCACCTGCGCTCGCAGCGGCGCCGCGGCGCGTTGCCGCTGCTGACCGCGACCTGGGAGCACCGGCATCCGCTCGGCGTGGTGGGAATCATCGCGCCCTGGAACTACCCGCTCACGCTCGGCATCACGGACGCGATTCCGGCGCTGATCGCGGGCAACGGCGTGGTGATCAAGCCCGACGGCCACACGCCCTACAGCGCGCTGTGGGCGCTGGAGCTGCTCGAGCAGGCCGGGGTCCCGCGCGGGCTGATCCAGGTCGTCACCGGCTCGGGGGCCAAGCGCGGTCCCCACCTGATCGACCGCGTCGACTACGTCATGTTCACCGGGAGCACGCACACTGGCCGGACGGTCGCTCGCCAGGCCGCCGACCGGCTGATCGCCTGCTCGATGGAGCTGGGCGGCAAGAACGCGATGATCGTGCTCGAGGACGCCGACATCGGCAAGGCCGTCGCGGGCGCCGAGCGCGCGCTGTTCTCCAACGCGGGCCAGCTGTGCATCGCGATCGAGCGCCTCTACGTCCACGAGGCGATCGCCGACGAATACGTCGCCCGGCTCGTCGAGCACACCCGCAGGATGCGGCTGGGTGCCGAGCTCGATTACGGCCCGGACATGGGCTCGCTGATCTCCGCCGAGCACCTCAGGGTCGTGTGCGAGCATGTGGAGGACGCGGTCGCGAAGGGAGCGCGTGTGCTCTGCGGCGGCCGTCCCCGCCTCGACCTGGGCCCGCACTTCTACGAGCCGACGCTCCTGCAGGACGTTCGCGAGGACATGTCGCTGTTCGCGGACGAGACGTTCGGGCCGGTCGTCGCGATCTCGACCTTCGCCAGCGAGGAGGAGGTCGTCGCGCGCGCCAACCAGAGTCTCTACGGGCTGAACTTCAGCGTGTGGACCACAGACCTCGCCCGTGGGCGCCAATTCGCCACGCGGCTGCACGCGGGCACGGTGAACGTCAACGAGGGCTACGCGGCGACGTGGGCCTCCGTCGACGCGCCGATGGGCGGCTTCAAGCAGTCGGGCCTGGGACGTCGTCACGGGCGCCACGGGATCCAGAAGTACACCGAGGAACAAACCATCTCCGTGCAGCGACTGCTCCCGCTCGCGCCGCCGCCGCGCATGAGCCACAAGCTCTGGGTACGCCTCATGACGCACGCCCTGCGCCTGCTGCGCCGCACGCCCGGCGTGCGCTAACTGAGTAAGTCCAGACGGCGCGAAAGATAGGGCGCCAATCGGAGGAGACGGCTCTCAATCAGCCGCTCTGAGGCGCGCCCTCAGCCCCCGCTGTGCCTTCGCCCACATCGACCCCGGTCGCAATGATCGTTATCGAGTGTGATGAAGACCGGCCGCTCTCCCACGACGGTGCGGATCCCGCAGGGCCCAGAATTATCTTTGCCACGGCTTCTACTCGACTTTGGCACTTTTGAGCCTGTGAGCCGAGCTGCGGCGGGCGTCTGGGTGGGGCCGGGGCGACCTGTCGGCGTTGGTTGTCTTGGAGGCGGTTGGGAGGAGCACCGGCGGTGGCCTTGAAGCGTGGGCTGTCCATATCCTGATGCCGCGTCGGATGCCAGTCCGGTCGCGGCTGCCCACGAGAGGCGCCGCCGCGACTGCTCCCACGCAACAGGCAATCCGGGGAGTCGCCGCCTTTCGGGGTGGGGATCGAGTGGCGGATTGTGATGGTGTCGTTGCCGATGAGTACTTCTCGGACGACGAGCCGAATGACGCGTTGGCGTTCCTCGGTGGTCAGGTTCTGGGCGTTCTCGGCGAGGCGTGCGAGGAATCCTTCGAGGTTCTCGGCGAGCTGGAGGTAGGTCTCGGCGTCGTGGAGCTCGGCGTCGAGCGCGTCGAGCTGAGCGGCGAGTGTGGCCTCGCGTTTGCGCAGCGCCGGCATCCGGGCGCGGAGCTCGTCGAGTGTGATCAGCTGTTCTTGGTAGGCCTCGATCAGGCGGCCGTTGCCAGCCTTCACGCGCGCGAGTTCGCGCTCCAGGCCGTCGCGGCGGTGAGCGGCGGGGCTTTCGGTCCGCAGCGCGCTCAGGCGCCGCTCGATCTCGGCTCTGATCAGCGCGGGGTTGGACAGCAGCTGCTCTACTTCGCCCCACACGAGGGCGTCGAGCTCGTCGGCGCGGATCGGCCGGTTGGAGCACACGCGCCCGCCGGCGTGACGGTAGTTGTCCGAGCCGATGCAGCGGTAGTAGTAGATCACGCGCTTGGTGGTGCGGGCCGATGTCCGCCAGCGCGCGTAGCCGCAGTCACGGCAGACGAGGATGCCCTTCAGCAGCGCGGGCTCTCTGCTGTTGCGCTTGGCGTAGTGCTTGTTCTCCTGCAGGCGCGCCTGGGCGAGTTGGAAGGTCTCGTCGGTGATCAGCGCCGGGACGGGGATGTTGGTCCACTGCTCGGGCGCGACATCGCGTCTGGTCTCGCGGCGGCCGTGGCGCTCGCCGCGGGCGCGGACCGGGCGGGTGGGCTTCGCGAGCTGGCCGGTGGTCTGCGTCTTGCCGAACGCGGCCTGTCCGTGGTAGGCGGGGTTGCGCAGCATCGCCCACACCGTAGAGCGATCCCACACGTGCTTGCCAGTGCGGGTCAGAACGCCATTCCTCGACAGCGCACGGGCGATGTCCGCGATCGACTCGCCACGCTCGGTGTAGCGGGCGAAAGACCTCGCGCACGATCTCCGCCTCGCCCTCGTCGATCTCGTAGAAGGCGTCCACATGCTGGGACTTCCTGACGTACCGGTAGCCGTAGGGAGCGCCGGACATCACCGCGTGCGAACCGCCACGGGCGCGGTGCGCCTTCCCACGGCGGGAGCGCTCACGGATCTGCGCCCGCTCGTACTCGGCGATCATTCCCTGGAACTGGCGCAGCAGCTCGTCCTCGGGCGTGCCGCCCCGCTCGGGCTCTTTCGCGAAGCAGACCTCCACGCCGACGCGAGCGAACTCCTCCAGCAGCAGCACCTGGTAGGCGTAACGGCGCGCGAGGCGATCGGGCGCGTGGCAGAGCAGAATCTCGAACGCTCCCTCCGCCGCGCGGTCGCGCAACCGCTCCAGCGCCGGGCGCTGAAGGCTCGCCCCCGAGAACCCCTCATCCTCGAACACCAAGTCCTCGGGGACGAGCAGCCCGCGCGCCGCGGCGAGTTCACGCAGCCCGACGGTCTGACTTGCGATCGTCTGATCCTGGCGCTGACGCTCGGAGGACACCCGCGCGTAGATCGCCGCCACCCTGCCCGCCCGCTCCAGCACCTGCTCCTGCGAGACCACGCCGCTCATCATCGCTCCGTTCGTTGCCTGTCACACGGCGCCGCTCGGGCGCCAAGATCGCGTACGCCTGCGCCAGCCGTGGGACGGCGAGCCGGTCACCCACGAACTCGATCTCAACGCGCCTTGCCACGGTGTCGCTCGTGGGCATGATCGAGATACGCGCTGACCGCCTCCGCCGTCGCCGCGCTCAGCGTCTGACCGCTCGAACGCGCCCGCTCGCGCAACCCGGCGATCAACGACGGCGCCAACCGGACCGTGAACACCGCCGTCCGCTCGGGCACGACCACACCATGCGGCCACTCGAGCGCCGCGTTCACATACCGACGCGCTTGGCGCTCCGAAAGCCCATGCTCGGCCTGAAGCGCGCGCACCGCGTCCGCGGGCGACCGCTCGACCAGCAACTCGACCGCGCGGTTCACACGAACCGCGTACTCGTCGGCATAAGCTCGGCGAAGCGCCATCAGACATACCTCTACTACACCTCACGGCAGACTCCTTCTCACCCAACGCTCAAACGACCGCTCAAACTCGAAGTTCGCACTTGCGTAGGAGCAGTCGATGCTCCTTCATGTTCCCGTTTCGCTGGACGGGTTGCTGTCCCTGCTGGCTTCGTGTTTCACGCGACCGTCGTTTCAGACGTTCCGGGCGCTGTTGGTCGGCCAGGTGAGCCAGACGGGTCGGCGGACGGTGTGCGGGATGCTCATCGGCGCGCGCCTGTCGGGGGTGTGGGAGCACTCGCGCGCGCACCGGTTCTTCAGCCGGGCGCGGTGGCAGCCCGATCAGTTAGGGTTGGCGCTTGCCGGCTTGATCGTGGAGCGGTTCCTCGCGGAGGGGGAGCCGGTCACGGTCGCTGTCGATGACACGCTGTTGCAGCGCTGGGGGCGAAAGGTGTATGGCTGCTTCTACCATCACGACGCGACCGCCAACAGCGAGCAGGCGGCGGTCGCGTGGGGGAACAACTGGGTGGTCGTTGGGATCTGCGTCACGCTGCCGTTCCTTGAGCGGACCGTGTGCCTGCCGGTCCTGTTCAGGCTGTGGCGGCCACGCCGCGGCGAGTACGTCAAGCTCGACAAGCCCGACCCGCAGCGGCCGGGCAAGCCCGCGATGGCACGGGAGATGATCGATCTGCTCGCCAAGCGGCTGCCCGGCCGTCGGATCGATGTCGTCGGCGACGCCGCGTACGCCACCGAGGCGTGGCGCGGACTGCCTGCTCAGGTGACGGTCACCTCCCGCCTGCGCGCAAACGCCGCGATCTACCAGCCCGCGCCGGAGCGGACGGGCAAGCGCGGCCGGCCCCGCAAATGGGGCAGACGGCTCGGAAAGCTTGCCGAGATCGCGACCGACACCGCCACCGAGTGGGTCGAGCACACCGTCTGCCGGTACGGGAATACCGAGACGCTCATGCTGCACGCCATCGACTGCCTGTGGGAGCCGCTGGGCCCGACACCCCCGTCCGCGTGATCATCGTCCAAGACACGACCAAGCTCGCCGGCTACCAGCTCGCGCTGATCACCACCGACCTCGACAGCACCCCCGCCCAGATCGTCGAGCGCTACTCCGACCGCTGGGCGATCGAAGTGTGCTTCGAAGAAGCCAAGCACCAAGCCGGCGTCGGCGACGCCGAGAACCGCACCGAGAAAGCCGTGACGCGGACCGTCCCGTTCCAATTCCTGACGATGACAATCACCATCTGCTGGTACGCGCTGCACGGACATCACCCCGACGACATCGCCGAGCGCCGCGCCCTGGCCCCGTGGTACCTCTCGAAGACCAACCCGTCGTTCGCGGACATGCCCGCCAAGCTCCGCCGCACGATCATCGCCGACCAATATTCACCCGGACGGCTCCGCGCCCCCTACCAACAGAAAATCACTGCGATCCAACGAGCCTGGGACGCCATGCTCGGCTAAACGGCCAAAGTCGAGCTTCTAGGGACTGGCCGGTCGCGGCGCAGACGCCGCACTCACTGCCCCCATAGATGACTCAACCGTGAAGGACTCGGCTGCCAAGCGGCTTAGCGAGGTGGCTGGGGTGTGCGGTCGCTCGGGCTGCGGTAGATCGCGTCGATCGTCTCGGCGTACTTCTGTTGGACGGTGCTGCGCTTGACCTTCAGCGTCGGGGTGAGTTCGCCGGTTGGCTGGGAGAAGTCCTCGGGCAGGATCTCGAAGCGCTTGATCTGTTCCACGCGCGAGTAGTGCGAGTTGACCGCGTCGATCGCTGTCTGTATCTCGGCGCGCATCAACTCGGACCGATAGACCTCGTCATGCTCGAGGTCGTGCTCGCGCGCGAACGCTGGCGTCTCCTCGGGGTCCAGCGTGATCAGCGCCACGAGATAGGGGCGGCCGTCGCCCAGGACGACGGCCTGCGAGATCCAGCGGTTGTAACGCAGCGCGTGCTCAGGGTTCGCGGGCGTGATGTTCTTGCCCCCGGCCGTGATGATGATGTCCTTCGCGCGGCCGGTGATGAACAGAAAGCCGTCCTCGTCGAGTCGCCCGAGGTCGCCGGAGTGCAGCCAACCGTCCATCAGCGTCTCGAGCGTCGCCTCCGCGTCGCGGTAGTACCCCTTGAAGATGTTGGGGCCTTTGATCAGGATCTCGCCGTCCGCGCCGATCCGCACCTCGACCCCTGGCAGAGGCTTGCCGACGGACCCCAACCGCATCGCGTCGAGGGTGTTGACGCTCGCCACGCTGGCCGTCTCGGTCATACCGTAGCCCTCCATCACCGGCACCCCGCACGCGTAGAAGAACTCCAAGATGCTGGGAGCGATCGGCGCCGCCCCGGTCACCGCCTGGCGCAAGCGCCCACCGAACAAATTGCGCACGTTGACGTACAGGGCCTGCTCGGCACGCTCAAACGCCGCCTGCAGATCGGCGGGGACCTCCTCGCCGCGAAGCTTCGCCTGGCGCACCGCGATCCCCACACGCGTTGCCTGCTCGAGCTCTACAGCCTCGCCCGCGGACGTCGCCAGCGTATAGATCTTCTCGAAGATCCGCGGCACGGACGGAAAGAACGCCGGCTTGAGCTCCACCAGGTTGGCCACGATCTTCTGCGGGTCCTTCTCCCAGTAAGCGATCGTGGCACCGACATCGAGCACCAGGAACTGCACGACCAGCGCGAGCGCGTGCGCCAGCGGCAGGAACAGGTACACGCACTCGTCCACGCGCACGATGTCCTGCGTCTCCAGCGCAGAGGTAATAGCGCGATAGTTGCCGTGCGTAAGCTCACACGCCTTCGGCGGCCCGGTCGTCCCAGACGTGTAGATGAACAGGCACCCGGCGTCCGGCGTGACGCCATCGACGCGCCCCTCAAGCTCGGCCCGCGGCCGCCCCCGCCCCCGCTCGCGCAGCACCTCGAGCGAGAGCATGCCGCCATCGGCGTCCGCGGACTCCATCACGATCACGAACTCCAGCGCCGGCAGCTCCGCCTCGACAGCGCGGACCTTCGCCAGCTGCTCGGCGTCCTCGACGAACACCGCCCGCGCCCCGGAGTGATGCAGCACGTAATGGCACTCCTCCGCCGAGTTCGTCTGGTAAATCGACGCGACAATCGCGCCGGCGGCAAACGTCGCAAAACAGGCGTAGGTCCACTCCGGCCGCGTGTGCGACAGGATCGAAACCCTGTCCCCCGGCTCGATCCCCAACTCGACAAGCCCAAGCGCCAACTCCGTCACCGTGCGGTCGAGCTGCTCGTAGGAAACCCCGACCCACTCACCACCCAGCTTGTGCTTCAGCGCCGGCTTGCCGCCATGCCGTGCCGCCGCCAACGAGATCAGATCAGCCATCGTCCGCGAGCCCGTGCCAACCATCCCACTCATCCGTCCGCCTCTCTCAGCTTCACCCAAGCCGGCGATTGTAGGGGTACAGCCACATGCAGACGCTCAGCAACGCCGGTCAAGGACCTCGACTGCAACGTTTACGCTTTACAGATTAGCCTCGGCGCGAGCCCGCCCCGTAGTGCTTCACGCCGTGCCGGTTGAGCCAGAGCCCGTACGCCTACGCCTGGCTCTGCGTCCAGGTTCAGCCCCAGTCCTCGGTCCGCTACTCCCCTCACGGCCGGGCCGGCGAGCACGAGATGCGCGCCCAGCGCCGAATCGACGTACTTGGCGAAGCCATCCATCACGCCGGACATATCCTTCATCGAATCCCACCGCGATACCTGGACCACGAGCGGTGCTTCGGCGCGCGCGGCCGGCCCGCTCGGCACGATGTCGACGTGACGGTTGATCCGCCCCGGCGAACCGTCACGGCGCATGAAGGGAACCACCGGCGGCGCGCCGTCGCCATCGAGCAGACCGACGTCGCCGCGGCCTGAACCAAGCCCGCGTTACGGCCGTTACGCCTAAAGCTGAGGCTAGACAGACCCGGCGGCCGGGTCTAGCCTGGCCCGTAATGGACATCGAGAGCAGGATGGCGCGAGTCCGCGAGGCCATCGCCGCCAACGATCCCGGCGATGTCAAGGACGCCGAGGACATCTACGTCCATCTAACGCCTAACGAGACGCGCGACGTAGCGTTGGCGTTCCTGCTGATGGACCTGCAGGACTACCCGCTGGAGGACCCGGAGGAGGAGTAGTCCGCCGCCGGTAGCTGACGACCGGCGCTACCGTTCTGCCCCCGGTGAGCGCTATCGCAGAGCCGCTACGACTTCGGCCCGCGGGCGCTCCGCGCGGCTTCCTTCAACCGGGTCTCCTCGGCGACGGCGGCGGCGTCGATCAGCGCGTGCCCCAGTGCCCGCGCCTCCTCGACCGTGAGGTCGGTCTCCATCTCAGCGCCTGCGGATGATGAGGGCAGCCGGCAGATGTAGAGGCTCAGCGAAAGCTCGTCATACCTGCCATAGAGGATCAGCGCTCGCATCCCGCTCTCGCACTCGACGTCGTACTCGTACTTCCATCGTGAGCCGTTCCCTTCGGGTTGCCGTCGGTTGGCTGCATCATCCTTCCCCGGTCCCCTCCGCGCTACCGTTCGGCGCCGTGAGCGTCGTCGCGGCCGAGCCCGCGGAGCTCGGCCGGTCCGGGGCGCTGACTCTGGCTCCGTAACCTCCGCCGCGTGGACAGGTGGGAAGTACGGATGCCGGGCCGCGTAGGTGAGCGGATCCTCATTGGTGACGGAGGGTCGTCAAGAAGATTCTCGCCCAAGCAGCGGCGGCCCGGCATCGCACACGACGAGGTAAAGCCGCAGAGGATTGACGGGACGGCCTTCCGCCGTATCTGATCTGAGGACCTCGGGAGTGCGCGGCCCCAACCGAGGTCGACGCGCTGGACGGGAGGAAGGAGCTGACAATACGTGGATACGCCGAGGCGAGCCGGCACTCGATTCCCCGGCTCGCCTCCGACTCGGCCTCCGATTCGGTCCCCCGAGCGGCTGTACTCATGTAACGGCGGTCGCGGTCGTAGGTTTCGATTCGTGGGCGCATCTTCCGCGCCACGGAGGCGTTCGAAGGCGGGCGAACTGCTAGTTCATCCGGCCGGCGGGGTCGCGCTCGCTGGCGACCTTCTGACGGGCGGCGACCGGCGAGGGCAACAGCGGGCGGAGGTTCGCCACGGGCGGAGGTTCGCCAGGAGGTCGGCCTCGGCGCTCAACGCTCGGAGCCTCGCCACGGAGCGCGTCCTCGTCCCCGGCCGATTGCACACGCTGTGGTCGCGCCGGTTTGTAGTTCATCGGGATGAGTTGGGGATCCATCCCCGCACCATCGTGCGCGTGCCGACCTAGCAAGGCAGGAGCGTTTACCGGCTGAGGGACGTATCGGATGGTGGCTCGACGGCTGGTATAATAGCGAGCTCAGAAGGCGTCAGGCGTGGCGCTTGCGAGCGCTGGGCCAACCTCGTGCTGAGACCGGACGAATCTGGTCTTGGTCACGCATGCTATGTGCTGCCGGATGGCTGGCCCCAATAAGGCATAAGGTCCCCCCAACGGCAAGGGCTGAGGCGTCAGATCGTCGTCACAGCACGAGCCACGAGGCGTTCCCACATTGGGCGAGGCCAAGTGTCAGCGCGTCGGCACCCGAGCTACTGCGCCCGAGCCCTTCGAGCGCTGCGACTGATCACCTTGATCGTTCCGTTGGAGTGCCCGCGCCGCGCCGAGTGCCGCGTCTGCATCTGGGCGGAAGGGCAAGCGCGCTGCCGGCTGCCGGCAGCCGATCTGCACGATCGCTTCGTCGCCAAACCGATAGCCCGCCGCGCGGCGGGCTATCGGGAAAGCGATCGCCCGCCGGGTCGGCGCGGGACGATTGCTTGCCGTCGAAAGGGATCGTCCCGCGGCCGCCGCAACTGCTGCTCCTCCTGGGCGAACGCTCGGGCCACCTTGACCGCCTGATCGTTAGCTCGATGGCAGGAATCCCATCGTGAGCTAGCACGCGGTGCGTTTGCTGAACCACCCGGAGCCAGCTAACGGAGACAGGTGCCGGCGCCTGCTCTTGCCGGAGCGCGGCAGTCTCGACGCTGCCCGGCGGCAGACTTATGCTCGTGCTCGCGTGGGCAGCGCGCAGCTAGCTGCTGGTTTTGTCCGGTTGCAGCAGCCTTGCGGCAACGTACGAGACGGCTGCTCTGTCACGAATGGAGCCGTCAGTCAACTGGGGCAGCGGGCTGCCGCTGCTCGTCTAATGCGACAGCGTTCCGGCGGCCGACGAGCGCGTGTTCGAGCAGCGCCTAGATCCGGTTCGGGCTGCCGTGCACCTGAGGCTCCGGGCCGCTCTGCTGCTTCACGATGCGGCCGCCTCACGCCTGCGGTCGGTAGGCCAGGTAGACAACGCCGTTCTCATACGACTCACATGCCGCAAGCGACAGCTTGCCAGGCCCGGCCTCCTCGGGGGCCAGCCGCGGACCGGGCCCACGCATGAGCGGGTAGACGAACAGATGCAGCTCGTCGACCAGGCCGTCCGCGAGCATCGCTCGGACCAGCGTGCCGCTGCCACTGACGTAGAGGGCGCCGTCGACCTCGTTCTTCAGATCGCGGATTGCGTCGGGGTCGTAGGGCCCGATGATCTTCGAGTTCCTCCACGTCGCAGTCGTGAGTGTCGCGGAGACGACGTACTTGGTGGTGTCGTTGAAGAACGGTGCCCCAGGATCGTCCTCCACGGTCCGCGTGGACCACGCCGGCTCGAACATCTCGTAGGTCCTGCGCCCGAGCAGGATCCCTCGGCAACGCTCGGTGACTGCGCCGAGGGCCTCTCCCATCTTCGGGTCGAAGCCGTAGTCGAACGTCCACGTCGGCGCGTCGATCACACCGTCGAGGCTCATGAACTCGTGTACGTGTATCGCTCCCACCTTTTAACCTCCGTATCGATGTTGCCACCGGGAACCGCGGCGCCGGCAGCTCGTGCAGCTCTCGAATCTCCTGGTTCCTTCCCTTCCGGGCTGGATCTAGTGACCGGCTCGGGCCGGGAAAGTCATCGGGTGCCGTTGCCTCGTTCACGGACGCGGCGATCATGGCACTGCGTGAGCTGCGCCGGCCGCTGCTGAGAGTCACTGCTGCTTACTTGGTCGTCGGCCCGCACGTCGATCGTCTTGGGTGGGCGGTCTTCCACGGTGTCTGCGTCGATACGCCGACCCGCCAGCGGGCCGCGCTCGAGCATGGCGGTGATCGTCGGGCCTCTCTCTCTCCGAGGCGCACACCTTCCGCTCGCGGATCAGATACCGCGCTGGTGCATTCACAGCGCCGCGTCCAGCGCCGATATGGATGCGCTTGGGTGGGAAGCACACCAACGATCTGGTCAAGCGCCGCGCCCTTGACCATGCCTCGCCATGGTGCCACAACCCGCGGTGGCGACATCGGGCCGTCCCTCAAGGCCCTGGGTAATCTGTGGCGCGGTCACGCGCGCTGCAGGGCGACCGCGATGACCGGCATCGAATCCTTGGTCGCGTCAGTCGGCGTGGTGCTCGTCGTCGGCTTCGCCGTACACCGACCCGGCCGACTCCTCATCGTGGCCCGCGTCTCGCATAATGCGGGCCGGAGTGTGCTGATCGCCGTGAGATGCGTTATCGATCAGAGCCTGCTCGGCGAGCTCAAACCCCTCGGACTCTCCTCCTCCTGCCTCATCCACGGCTCGGCGCTCCGCGCGCCGGCGCTCGAAGCGACCGGCGACGGGCTCGGAAGGCGCGTCCTCGTCCATGCCCGAACTGTACTGCCTCTCCTCAACACCCAGAGCGCCGCTACTCCTCTCGCGGACGTTCACGTGAACCCGATCGCAACAGGTTTGCTCGGGCTCGTCCACATGCGCGGGCATCGGCCGATTTGCCGCCAGCGGACGGGCCCCGTCTCCCACGGAGCTTGCCCGACGCGGAATCGTTCGCTGCCGCGCCCACAGACGAGACCCGCGCGACCGCGACCCGCCTGCCCCGCGGCGAGGACCCCCAAGAACATCACGTTTACAAGCGCGCGCTATATGCACGTTCGCCGAGTCGCAGGCGGCCTGAGCGGCTCCCGGCCCGACGGGATCGCAGAACGCGGTCAGCCGGCCGCCCGTAACACCGCGAGGATCCTTGGGTGGCCGTCGATCTCCAGCTCGTCGACGATCTCGATCTCGTCGAGGCCGACGATGCGCGCCAGTCGCCGCAGACCCTCCGATGAGAAGCCCCAGTAGACGAAGTCATCGCGCGCGTACACGTCACCAGGCTCGTGAACCTCGATCGCCGGAGCGTTAGCGGCCGGGTGCGAGCCGTAGGTCTCGAGCACGATCTCGCCGCCCGGCGCCAGCACGTCCGCGAGCGCCCGCAGCAAAGCGATCGGATTGGTCACTCGGTGGAGGATCCCGAAACACAACACGACATCGAAGCGCTCGCCGAGCTCGCGCACGTCCAGCGCATCGATGCGCCGGTACTCGACCCGCGATCCGACCAGCCCAGCGACCGCGCGAAAGCCCATGCCGCCCGTCAGTGCGACGCCGAACCGGGCACGCACCCAGTCGACGTACTGCTCATTGTCGAGCGCGACGACCCGCCGCGCGCCGCGGAACTCCGCGAGGAAGCTGTAGAAGCCGTCGAACGCGCCGACGTCGAGCACGCTACGGCCCGCGAAACGATCGGCGCCGAGCACCGCAAGGCGGTAGCCGTGGTCGCGGGCGATCCCCGGCGTGTAGACCCCGGGAGCGAGCGCGAAGGTGTGAAACCACAGCGGAACCGAATCCCGGACGCGCTCCGCGTCCGCAACCCGCGCGCCGACCGCCAGCACGTCCGCGACGGTCCGCTCCGCGCGAGACGTCTCCGGGATCGGCTCGATCGACTCGACCGCGTTTGCAGCACCCGTCAACCCATCACCTCCAATTTCGTTCACATGACGTTCACGCCAGCATCACAGGTTCGCGCCTGCGGCTGTCAGCACCCTGCCCGCCCCGACGTCATGACAGCGACGCACGACCCGGGCAACCTGGGCTTGGCGAACACGCGCCAGCCGGCACATTTGCGACTGATCGGGCTCTCAACGGGCACAGCCACATCGTCGAGCTCGGCCAATGCGTGCCACTGGCTGGGACTGCCCTCCACCGGCACGCCGGTGTCGCGACTGGACTTGATCGCAGGATCGATCCGCGACCAGCGTGATCAGCCAACCTCCGATGCTCCCAGGCATGGCCGTCATCGTCGCGGCCGGCGTCCTGGTTGCCTCATGTCCGGCGGCGGCGTGCGCGCGGTTGCCGACTCGGCGCTGGTACGGGGCCGCCAGAGCAGCGAGCCTTTAGCCACGACCCGGGATCGAAGGTTCAAAGTTCAGCGTCGACCGCACTGGGTACACCAACGGATGCCCGAAAGATGGGGTGCAGACGTCGAAGCGGCCGTGGTAATACAGCAGTCGCTGGGTGCTGTTTGGTGGAATGACCTGGAGACCGTAGGCGGAGAAATAGTGGGGGGTGCAGGCGGAGCGGGCACCGCCCGTGTGGTAGGTGAGGCTGAAGTACGCACGCTGCCAGGGATGCAGAACGACGTTCTTCGCCTTGAAGGCGCTCGCGCGATCGACGCTCACGTGGATCAATCGTGCGCCGCCGTCAAGCAGTCCGACTCCTGGATAGCCCTGAAGGTGGCAGGTTGCCGATCCGCCGTTGCGCAGCGCGAAGTCCCAGCCGGTGGTGCCGGCGGCGCCTAGCTCACGCACAAACCCCAGAATCAGGTTCGACTGTGAGCACCGCGGCGTTGTCGAGCCGAAGCTGGAGGGCGGGCGTGCGACCACGACAACAAGGAAACAGCACACCGCGATCAGCGCGACGCACAGTCGCCCCGACCGGCGGGCGGGTCGCTGACCGAGAGGGCTCGCTGCCAGCCTGGATCGTTCATTAACGGCCGCGCCCCGGGCGGGCCGGGGCGCGGGAACGTCCGCCTGAGCAGGGAGAATGCGGGTTGCGAAGCAGCATTCCCGATCTCAGGAGGATCACCCAGATGGTGACGCGTGATGGACTGGTTGACAAGCTAGATGTTCGGGCGGACGGGACGGGCATGGTCGGGCATGCCGGCAGCGCGCTGATCGCCGGCGTCGCTGACCGGGTCGGGCTGACAAGAGCGCTGTCGGCGGCGATGGCCCCGACCCGGCAACGCGCGTCGGCGCATGACCCGGGGATAGTGCTGCGCGACCTGGCGGTGATGCTCGCCGACGGCGGGAGTTGTCTGGCTGACCTGGGAGCTCAGCGTGACCAGCCGGACCTGTATGGCAACGTCGCGTCTGACTCGACGGCGTTCCGGGTGATCGATTCGATCGACGAGGAGTGCTTGGGCAGGTTGCGCGCGGCGGTCGCGCTCTCCAGAGCGCGGGCGTGGAAGCTCGGGGCGCGGCCGGAGCGGTCGATCGCGAGATGGCACAGTCGTTCTGAGCGGACGGTGATCGACATCGACGCGACGCTCACGAGCGCCAGCTCGGAGAAGGAGCACGCGGCCGGGAACTTCAAGGGCGGCTACGGCCATCATCCGCTGCTGTGCTATCTCGACGGGACCGGCGAGGCGCCCGCAGGGATCCTGCGGCCGGGGAACGCCGGCTCGAACACCGCCGCCGATCACAAGGCCGTGTTGGATCTCGCGCTTGCGCAGCTCGACCCGGAGGCGCTTGACGGGGAGATCCTGATCCGCGCCGACGGCGCCGGCGCAACGCATGAGCTGACCACATATTGCCGCGAGGCGGAGCTGCTGTTCTCGTTCGGGTTTGACCTCTCAGAGCCGGTCCGCGAGGCGCTCGTCGCGGTCCCGGAAGCCTTGTGGATAAACGCGATCCGCGTAGACGGCAGCGAGCGAGATCACTCGCACGTGGTCGAGATCACCGATCGTGTCGACCTGTCCGCGTGGGCTGCGCGATCGCGGCTGATCGCCAGGCGCACGAAGCTGCGCGAAGGCGACCAGCAGTCGTTTGCCGACCATGACGGCTACCGGCTCTCGGTGTTCCTGACAGACCAGTCCGGCGAGGACGTCGCCAAGCTCGACCTGACCCATCGCGGCCACGCGCACGTCGAGGATCACATCCGCCAAGGCAAGGACTGCGGGATGCGTAACCTCCCGTTCAAGGACTTCGAGCACAACCAGGTATGGCTGTGGCTGGTGATGCTCGCGCAAGACATCGTCGCGTGGACCAGGCAGCTGTGCCTCGCTGACCAAGCACGCGCATGGGAGCTCAAGCGGCTGCGATACCGCCTGCTACACCAATCAGGACGGATCGCCCGCCACGCCCGCAAAACGATCCTGCGGCTCGCACGCGACTGGCCCTGGGCAGGGCAGCTCGCCGCCGCGTTCAAGCGCCTGCAAGCGCTCCCACCCCCAACCGGCTGACCCGCGGCGCCACCAGCGGCGCCCTCCCCGACGACCAACCACGCGAACCCCCGGGCGTCAGCCTGCCCGCAAAGCACCCCAACACCTCCGCGTTCGGGCAAAAACACCACCGCGCGCCCCCCAGACGCCCAACCAACACCCCGCAGCACCCAGCCCGACACCCCCAAACGCCCCACCGCGGCCGGCCCGGCCGCCTACTGCAAGCGACGCGATTCGGGAGCTACCGCAAGATCGAGGCCAGAGCGGCGGCAGATCTCTGTTCGGTGTCCTTTTGCGACATACCTCCACCTACCTCGCTCGTAGTCAATGGTCGTGGGTCAGGGGGGTCGGTCCGAAGGCGGCGATTCCGAAGTCGCCACCGGCGTAGATGGTCGAGTCCGATGCTGCCAGCGCGAACACTCCGAACAGGTTCTTGGGGTTCCAGGCGGTCGCGCGGCCGGCGGCGTCAAGCGCGGCGATGCCATCGCGTGCGCGGCCGCCGATCCTGGTGAACTCGCCCCCGGCGTACACGGTCGAGCCCGATACCGCCAACGAGTCAACGCTCGCGGCGACATTCTCATAGTTGGTTTCAGCGTAGGGGTTCCAGGCGGTCGCTCGGCCGGTGGTGGCGTCCAGCGCGGCGATACCGCCGCGCGAGCGGCAGCCCATTGAAGTGCAGCTCGCGCCGATCGCGGTGAAGCTGCCGCCGGCGTACACGATCGAGCCCGACACCACCAACGCGAGCACCGGGGCGTTGGCGTTGGGATTCCACGCCGTCGCTGCGCCGGTGGTGGCGTCCAGCGCGGCGATGCCGTTGCGGGCGCTGCCGCCGATCGAGCGGAAGTAGCCGCCGGCGTACACGACCGAGCCCGACACCGCCAGCGTGCTCACCGGAGCGCTGGCGTCAGGGTTCCACACGGTCGCACGACCGGTGGTGGCGTCGAGCGCGGCGATACCATGGCGGGCGCTGCCGCCGATCGACCGGAACGCACCGCCGGCGTACACCGTCGAGCCCGATACCGCCAGCGTGCTCACCGGAGCGCCCGCGTTGGGGTTCCACGCGGTCGCACGGCCCGTACTGGCGTCCAGCGCGGCAATGTAGTTGCGGGCGCTGCCGCCGATCGACCGGAACCCACCGCCGGCGTACACCGTCGAGCCTGACGCCGCCAGCGCGTCCACGGAGACACTAGCGCCGGGATTCCACGCGGTCACGCGGGCGGTAGTGGTGTCCAGCGCAGCGATGCGGTTGCGCGCCCCGGCGCCGATCGCCGTGAAATACCCGCCGACGTACACGGTCGAGCGCGACACCGCCACTACTTTCACGCCGTCACCGATGGCGACGGGGTTCCAGGCGGTCGCGCGGCCCGTTCTGGTGTCCAGCGCGGCGATGTAGTTACGCGCGCGGCCGCCGATCGAAGTGAAGAACCCGGCGGTGTACACGGTCGAGCCCGAGACCGCCAGCCCCAGCACGCCGCTGTTCGCTCGGGGGTTCCAGGCGGTCGCGCGACCGGTCCTGGTGTCCAGCGCGGCGATGGAGTCGCGCGCGCGGCCGCCGATCGAGCGGAACCCACCGCCGGCGTACACCGTCGAGCGCGACACCGCCAGCGCTTTCACGGGGGAGTCGGCGTTCGGGTTCCAGGCGGTCGCGCTACCGGTCCTAGCGTTCAGCGCGGCGATGTAGTGACGCGCATGGCCGCCAATCGAGGTGAAGTTGCCGCCGGCGTAGACGGTCGAGCCCGACACCACCAACGTGCTCACGCCGAAATAGCCCGCGGCGTTGCCGCTGGCGTTCGGGTTCCACGCGGTCACCCGACCGGTTCTGGCGTTCAGCGCGGCGATGTAGCTGCGCGCGCGCCCCGCGATCGAGCGGAACTCACCACCGGCGTACACCGTCGGTCCCGACACCGCCACCGCGTCAACGGCTCCATTGGCGCCCGGGTTCCACCCGGTCACCCGACCCGTCCTGGCGTCGAGCGCAGCGATCCGGTTGCGCGCCCGCCCGCCGATCGAGCGGAACTCGCCACCGGCATACACCGTCGAGCCCGACAGCGCCAACGCGGACACCCAAGCGCTGGCTCGAGGGTTCCACACCGGATCGACACTGCCATCGGCCCTCACATGCGCCAGGTTCGCGCGTGCAACACCACCCACCACGCTGAACTGACCGCCCACGTAGTAGCCGCCGTGGCCGTCAGGAACCGCCGCGTAGACCGACCCATCGACCTTCGGAAACCGCGCCACCGGCAACCCACTCGCGCGGCCGACCGGCACGCCACCCCCCGTGTAAGGACCAACATGTGTGAAGCGGCCACCGACGTACAAGAGCTTGCCCACCGGCAGCACCGAAGTCACCATCCCGTCCGTGCTCCACATCGAAGACGGCACCGAGCTCGTACCCGCGGCCTGCGCCACCGCCGGCACCACTCCAAACGAGCCCATCGCAACCGCGCTCAGCAAGGCAAGACCGACTGCCCCGAGCCCTCCGCGGCCAGCACCGCAACCGAGACGAGATGTCCAGCTCGTGCCCATACCCTTCACGGTAGGACGCCACCACGAGCGCTCGACCGTGGTCCACCGCACGGTTCCGGCTCAGACTACGGACACCCACCGCCCACGCGCGCCGACCAGCAGCGGGCGTAACAACCCTCCTAACCCCTGCGCGAGTCGAGACACTCCCCCTCGCGACTCTGCCCCTGTCACCCCAACCGGGAGCGAGTGCGCGCAGACGGCGGCCGAGGATGTCTCGCCCGTGGCCTGGTCTTCGCAACTCTGCTCGGCTCGGGCCGTTGATGGAGTTGTGGTCCCGAGTCTCGTTGGGCGTGCCCTGCCGCGCGTTGTCGCGTTGGCTGTTATCGCGGGGGCATTTGGCTGCGTGTGGGCAGTCTCGGCTTCGGCGGCGTCTCCTGGCCGCGATGGGTTGTTGGTCGTGCAGCCGCTGCACGGGCCGGGTCTTGTGCTGGTGCGGTCAAACGGCACGGGTGGCCGGCGGATCTGTCTGAACACGGCTGTGTGCGGGTTGCCGGTCAACCCGGTGTGATCGGCGGACGGGCGTGAGCTCGCCTATCGCGATGGTCCGAAGGTCCTCGCCGGTGGTGGGATCGATTCGGGGGAGGTCTTCGTGATCTATCCGGACGGGAGCTATCTGGAGTGTCCAAGCGCTCCGCTGAATCGGCCCGTGGCACCGATCGCGGCGACCGATGGGCCGAGCTTCCTTGCGGACGGGGAGTTGGGCCTGGTGCGGGGACGGGCGGCGGGTCTGCCTCCGGACACGATCATCGGGGTCGGTATCGACGGGCTTCGATACCGCAAGCTTGCCGGGCCGGCGTCCTCGCCGGTGTGGTCCTCCCAGGGGCGCCTGGCTGAGGTTCGTCAGATCAAGCACAAGGATCAGGTGTTTGTCGTCGACAAGGTCGGGGCGCGGCCGCGTCAGCTCACCCACGACGGCGCGAGCTCGCCTTCGTGGTCACCGCACGGCGCGTTCTTGGCCGTGGTTCACGCCGGATCGATTGAAGTGATCGATCTCCGTGGGCGGGTGGTCCGCCGATTGGCGCGGGGTCACGCGCCCGCATGGTCACCCGACGGGCGCGACATCGCGTTCGTCGCGACCCACAACCGGATCGCCGTGATCTCGGGTCGCGGGGGAACGCCGCGACTCGTTGGCGCCGTGCGCGGGAGACACGTCGATTGGCAGCCGATACCCACGCGTTCGTCCGGCCGGTGCGTCGCACCGCCCGGCTCGAGGACCGTGACCTCTTCTGCGGACGCGATCATCACGACCCGATCAGGCCCAGATCCCGCCGGTGGCTCGACGGACACGAACACGAGCTGGCTCGGCTGCCTGAGAGCCGCCGGGCGCCAGCGGATGATCACGTTCACCTCCCAGCCCGAATACGACGGCGACGACGCCCGAGTCTTCGCCACCGCCGGCACCTACGTCGCGTTCGTGCGAGACGTCTACAACCAC
>CAWFKF010000142.1:0-137595 GCA_963816005.1 uncultured Solirubrobacteraceae bacterium
GCTCCTCCGGGAGCAGTCACGCTTCGCAGGCTAGGCTCGACCAGTCGGTGATCGTGGCGGCCGACGCACACCCCGTTGCTCGGATCGTTCGTGCGACGCCGTCGCTCGTCCGCAGCCTCGGCGGTCCAGTCGCCGTGGGTCGCGGGCGTCAGCACGGTGATCGCGACGATCACGCTGCGAAAGGCAGAGCCCGCACCGAGCGATCATCGAGCCGCGTCTCGTACTCCCTGACGACGAGACGCTGTCCCAGCACGCCAGCCATGCCGTAGCCAGGCAGTCACGGCGCGGATGGCGGCTCGACCGGCCATCCCGATCAGCAGGCGAGAACATCACGCGATCGTGGCTCTCGCGATGGCACTCGACCGGCTCGAACATCAGCCTCAAGGGCCTGGAAGTCGTCGGCTGGATCCAAGGGCGCAACTAGCGATGCCCAGCCCGAGCGAGATGGGCACTGAGCAGGGTCCACGCGGGCGTGGCGGAAGCTGCGAACCTGTGTTCTCGACCGTGACGGGCATCGCTGCCAGCCTGTGCGGGGCCTCCCGCAACCGAAGCCCGATCACCGCGTCTCGGTCGCGGACGGCGGCATCCACTAGCCGAGCAACCCGCAAGCGGTGTGTGTGCACTGCCAGAAGCGCCTATACCGCTGCGCTGGTGCAAGCTCGCGCTCCAGCGCATCGTTTATCAGAAAGTGGGGTGCCATTCACCCTGGCGCTTCGCCGCGTAGTCTGTGCGTCGTCAGAGTTCGATAGCCAAACCAAAGGGGTCCAGATGGCTACCTTGAATCTGCCCGGAGGGTGGGCGGTGAGCGTCAACACGTCGAACAAATCGAGTGGCGGGAGGAAGACCAAGACGGTGAGCATCAGCTTCACGGGCAAGGGTGGCAGCGCGAAGAAGAAGTAGCTCAACATCCTCGGGGACGGCATTACCGTCATCCCCTCAGGTGCCATCGGAAACTGATTGAAGATCATCCACGGCCGCAAGAGCAACCTAGCGGCTGGTCCCGGCGACTGGCTCGTTGCCAGGCCGGATGGCGAGGTTGACTTGGGGCGAGGATTATGCGGTCCGCGCACAAGGGCCGATGACGAGGCCCAGGAAGGCACGCCGCGAGCGCAGCAACGCGGTCCCAGCGACTCCTAAGGCCACTCTACGGCTCAACGGTTGACTTTGGCTCCGCAGGGAATCTAGGCTCCCCACTGAGCCGCCCACCTCGGGGGAGGGGGGAGGCCACCTTGGGGACCCGGCTGGGTCGCGCCATCTTCTCCAGCAGCGCGGCCAAGCCGGGCTCTCCGCGAGCCTCAGCGGGCAGCACAGCAAGCCTCAGCCGCCGCGAGCCGCGAGCAGGCGACGCTGCTCTACGACGCTGCGAGAGGGTTCGTGCGCAGGGCTCCGGCGCTACGCGATCTCGTGGACACGAAACGTGACCACAGGGAGCTTCGCCGCGTCCATAGGCCACATCGTCAGAGGTCCGCAAAGAACTCGGCGACGACCTCGACATCTTCGATCTGTCGGATCGTTCGACGCACGCCCAACTCGTATTCCTTGAACAGATCGCATAGACGGTCGCCGTCGATAGGATCCACGCCCTCACCCAACAGAAAGGAAGCATCCGTGAAGAAGCTCCTCGCGGCAGCAGCCCTCATGCTAGCCCTGCCAGCAGTAGCGGCTGCCCGCACCGGCACCGAGCAGTTCTCGTTCATCACCACCTCGCCCACAGGCGTCACGTTCAATGCCATCGGTACGGGGTTGTTCGCTGACGGCGGAACAGCCATCTTCCCCAACAACAGCCTCTTCGGCACCATCAAGTTCTCGCGTGGCACCATTAGGATCAAGCACTTTGGTGGGCGCGCCACGCAGGGTGGCAGTGTCGCTCAGTGCTACTTCACCCAGACCAAGACTCAGACCTCCGGTAGTAGGGCGGCGCGTGATGTCAAGGTTTTGCGCTGATCTGGTAGCTGATCGGTCGGCGGTCGCCGGTGAGCTTGGGTGGATTGTTGTTGATCTGGTCGATCAGGAGGTTCAGGGCGCGGGCGATGCGGGGGGCGTGCGGCGGGTCGATCGTGACGGTGATCCGGGTTGGGGTGTAGTCGATCTGTCCGGGCTGGTGCAGGAGGTGGCGGGTGATCGCGCGGTATTCGTCGGGGTCAGCGAGGTAGGTGTTGATCGCGCGGGCGAGGTCAAGCTCGGCGTTGTAGGCCAGCAGTCGTAGGACGGTCTGCAGCGCGCGACGGTTCACGCGGGGGGTGGCGCGCTTGGCGTCGGGGTCGATGACGTTGGCGGGCAGCTTCGCGGGGATCGGCTTCAGCGTCGCTTTGGCTGTGCGGGTGGCGGCTTGTGCGGTGTAGAGGTCTGCTTGGAGCATGCACAGCGTCTCGGCGGGGTTGGTGTCGGCGGCGTTGCTGTCGGTGGTGTGTTGGCCGATCTGACGTTCGAGCTCGGCGATGGTCTGCTCGTGCGCTCGAAGCTGTGCGAGCGCTGTGGTGCGTTCGGGGTTGCGCTGTAGCGTGGTGTCCGGGGCGATGCTCATCTCGTGGTCGCACAGCCAGTGCAGGCCGTGATGGTCTTCGAGGTATTTGAAGGTGTTCTCGATGCACCACCGGCAGCGCAGCGTGTGCGCGAGGCGCGCGGCTGGGGTGCGCAGGTCGCTGGTCAGGATCTGCAGCACGACCCGCCCGTCCTGATACACGCTCAGCTGTCGGCATTTCCCGTATCCGTCAAGCTCGACGAGCTCATCAGCGACGCGCACGTAATGGCGCTGCCCGTCGAGCCTCACCCACGAGCGGCGAGGCTTGACCGTCGGGACGGCCAGCGGCGCGCGACGGTACGTGATCCAGTCGATCCCGCGATCGCGCAGCTCACAGAACGTCTTGGGATAGGCGCCGCCGCGATCGAAGCCGAGCATCAACGGTCGCCCGTCGCAGATCTCAAGGAGTTGGTCGACCGGGTCAAGCATCGCGCCTGAGAGGCCTTGCGGAGAGCCTGAGGCGAAACACACAGCCCGCCAGCGGTCATCAACGATCACGGTGTCGTGCCTTCCGGGCTCGGCATGACGGCGGCGTGTGTTCCAGCCCTTGGCGACCGGCCGGCAGCCGGTATACGCAACGAAGTGCTCATCGACAAAGAACACCGACGGAGGCTCGCTGTCGGCGCTCAGCATCGCCTTTGACAGCGCGACCTGGACCCGCAACGGATCGACCGCGTCCGCGAGCGCCCCGAGCCGCGGGCGCAGGCTCCGCAGATGCGGGAAACGCTCGATCCCGGCCAGCAGCCCCGCGTCGGCGAGCTGCAAGTGCTTTGAGCCCTCCAGGGAGGAGGTCCCCAACGCGAACGCGAACACGCCACAGAGCGCGACCGCGATCGTGTCATAGCACCGCTCAGGACCCGAGCTGAGCACGCCGAGCACCGCGCTCGCGCCGACCTTCTCCAGGAACGGGTGCAGCAGCATCGCGCCCGCGTACACCGACCGGCCGCCACCCTCACCGATCCGCGCGCCAACGACCTCAACCGGCCCGGTCAGATCCGCCACGCTCACCCCACACTCGGCGCTTTGAGCGACGTCCGCCGCGGTCAGATCCGCCACGGTCGTCTCAGCGCCGCCAGTCACATCCGCCAGGTCGCTCACCTCCCCCAGCTCGCTCACCGGCAGCCGCTCAACCTCACGCGCCGGGCGACGCGCCAACAACCGCGAGATCGTCGCTTCCGAGACACCCAGCAGTTTCGCGATCTCGCTGCCCGCGACACGCCGATCAGACAACTCATACACCCGCGCGACCGCGTCCCGATCAAGCTTCCGTGGGCGACCCATCGGCCGCACCAACGCCCCAGACCCGCCCTCAGCGACCTCCCCCCGCAGACGAGTCACATGCTCAGCACTGATCCCGAACACGCGTGCCACCTCAACGCCCTTCACCCCAGCCCGCGTCAACGACACGATCGCGAGGTTACGCATCCCCCGATCACCCCGCTCATAGCACGCCAACGCCCGACCGCCACAGGACACCACCACGTCCTCGCCGACCGCCTCCAACCGCAACTCCAACGGCGCCGGCATCCCCGGCAACTGGCCCGCATCCCCGCCTGCCTCTGTCGACCCGCTCAACACCCCACAACAATACCAAACCAAACATACTTTTGCAAGCTCTAGAGCAAACAAAACCCCTGCACAACGCCACTAATCTGATTCCACTACCGGAGGTCTGAGACTGGTGGGCGCTTTACGCTACTCAGTGGCACGGGTGCCTACAAGGGCATCACCGGTTCGGGAACATCCACGGTCTCGTTCGTCGGCGTTCTGCCCATCGTGAAGGGCAAGTGCCAGCAGAACGCCAATCCGCTGGCGGCGCAAGGTGTGGTCAAGGCAAGCGGCAGAGTGGTTCTGCCGTAGACATGCTTCATGCGCCGGTCGTGCCTGGGGGGTCGCCAAGGAGGCGGCCCCTCGGTCGTCAAGGACGCCCGTGAAGCCACTGCACCTGTTCCCCGAGGCGGCGCTCCATCGCGGGTGGCTTCTTGCTTCGCGTCGGCTGTGAAGCTTCCAGTCGTAATCAACAATCCCTTGTCACCGCGCCCGCTCATAGCGCCTCGGAAGTCGCGCACCGCCCCAGCTCCCACGCTTCCCTTGTAGCGCTTGCACTGAAAGAACGCAGGGAAGCTCACGAGGGAGAGCCTGTAGACGCCGATCCCATCGATTCCCCCGTCGCCGCTCTTGCCGGTCACCGTCGCCGAGATGAACCCCGCCTCACGCAAGAGCCTCCTTGCCAGTCGCTCAAACCTGTCGGGTGAGGTCGCGAGCAACTCCTCGATGAGCCGCTCCTTCGAGTCACCCGCATCCGCGTCGTCCTCGCCACCGCTTCCATCGTCCGCGTCGGCAACCTTCGCGGCCTTCTTGGCCTTTGTCGCCTCGCGCAGATGGGCGACGTACTCGGCATGGCGTGGAAGGACATCGCTCTGAGTCATCGAGCGCCCTAACTCCGTGGTGCTCCACACACGACGCTTGCTGTTGTCGAGCGCTCCCATGCCCTTGAGATTCGTGCGTGCCCAAGCGAGCCGATACTCGATCTCACTCGTCGGACCGTCGCCATGCGGGACCGCCTGCTGCTCCTCCGTGAACCCCTCCAGCTCGATCACCTTCTCGACGATCTCCTCGATCGTCCCCGAGTCGCCGATCTCCCTCACGGCCCGTAGCGTGGGCCACAGCAGGTCCTTGTACGACGGGATCGCGACCGTGCCACTCATGCGCGGAAGCTACCGCAGTTACCTAGCGCCGGTCGATCGCTCGCGGACAGCAAGGCGGGTCGGCTCTGGCGTGCGCGTTTCCCCGAGTGCCTGCCAGATCGCCTCCTCCGAGCGGCGCTTGTAGCAGCACGGGGCGAGCGCCGTCCTTGTCGAGAGCGACCGTAAGGGCAAGGCATGGCCGCACGACGACCGGACTGGCCGTGTACGTCGCTGATCGGCACGCTAGAGACCCGCAAGGGGGAACTACAGACTGGTCGTTGCGATGCCGATACTGAGCGGACCAACGCCCAGGCCGACCTGGGACGCACCAGCTCTGATGTCCACCCGAAGTCTCAAGACGTGCCCCGCGTAGGATCTCGTCAGATGGCTACCAAACCGCTTCCGGGGTACGCAAAGCCTGGGCGACTGGCACGTCGCACGCCACGCTTCACGCCCTACCGGCTGGGGCTCTTCCTCCTGATCGTGTGCGCACTCATCGGCGCGATCGCTCTCGTGCTGCTCGTCCTTGGGCTCTTGAACGTGCAGGCCGTCACTGACCACTTCCGCATCCATTAGCGGCTGCCGTGGCGTGCGTAGTCGCGAGAGCCGAGCTTCGCACTGCTCGACTGCCCGATAGCCTACGGGCATGTTCAAGGTGATCCTGCTGGCCCTAGGCATCGTGATCGTTGCACTTGACGGCTACCAGGCCGTCACTGGACGGAGGGTCAGTCGGCGCCCAAGTCGGCGAACTGACCGAGAGATGCGCGTCCAATCCGCAATCGCTGCGGTCGTGTTCGGCTTTCTGTGCCTGCTGCTCGTCATTAGCTGATTCTCAAACTGACGCTCCACCGCGCTTCGTCGAGGAGCATCTGCGCCACAACGACGCGGCATCGCTCTCCGTGGACGGGACTCGCGACCGCTCGGCAGTGTTGCTCAGCGTCGAGACCGCAGGCGGGCCAGCCCAAGACTAGAGCCTGCTCGACGACCTCAACGAATAGCACGCCGTCCACCGTCCTACATCTGCGGTAACGAGCTGCACGGGCACCTTGCCGATTTCCGCCGACGCTGGGCGGCGGGAGGCATCGATGACACCCCGAGCCGCGAGGACCTGAGGGTAGGCTAGATGCGGATGCCATGACGCTTGCTGAGCTTCTGAGTCAGCTCGATGCTCGGCCCGGCGTGCGGGGCGGACAGTTCGAGCGCATCTGCGCGTGGTACTTGCGCAACGCGCCGGAGTACCGGGACCGCATCCGCACCGTGTGGTTGTGGTCGGATTGGCCGAATACCTGGGGCGCGGATGCGGGAATCGACCTCGTTGCCGAAGAGCACGACGGTTTCCTCTGGGCCATCCAGGCGAAGATGTACGACGTCGCTCGCCAGCGACATCTCCTGGGAGACGAACAGCCACCTCCGAGGCTCGTCCCCTGGCCGATCCCCCGCGAGGAGGTCGGGGTGGTCAGCCAACAGCTCTTGAAGCACAGCTTCGCTCGCGTACGGCTCCTCCGCCATCGCGGGTAGCTCGTCGCCTTGCCGCAGATATATGCCGCCCGCGCGCACAAGGCCTCAACCTACAGATCAAGCAGGTCCACGCGCCAGAACTCGCTCGTTGGACGTGGACGAGCCGATGGTGCGGGCGGTAGAGCGCGACGCCGGTCGGCCGCGTCGTTGCTGCCGATCCTGTCGATCACGATCGTGCTGATCAGTAACCCTCTGACCGCGGTCATGGCACACGCCGTCGCCGCGCACGCTGAGACGACTGACGCCCTTCGCGGTGAGACGATGCGGGTAGTGGAACGACGACGCGCGCCCGATCGGTCGAGCATGGTCGCTCGTGGCGAGACGCCGCAGACGCCCAAGTGTCTTACGAGGAGACTTCGGCGAGGCATCCGCTTTCCCCGTTGATCCGAGGTCAGATTCGCGAAGCCGGAGGAGCAGAAGGGGGATGAGCACCGGGTGAAGTTCGTCGGCGGTCCGGCCTGGATTGCGGGCGTGCAGCGCAAGCCCGGCGGCATCGCACCGTCGATCGCCGCGCGCGCGGTCGTGCTCGCGACGGTGAAGCAAGCATCGTTTCTGGAGCGGCTTCGACTCGTCGGCGGCTGACGCCCGGGAATGGGACCGTGAGACGAACCGTCGTCGCAATCATCGCCGTACTCGCGGCTTCTGGATGCGGTAGCCAGACGCGGACTGTGACGGTCACCACGCCCCAGGCAAGGCCGACCAGTACAACGACCCAGACGGCCTCGTCCCCTGCGGTCGTCAAGGTAGCCCCGAAGCCGAAGACGGCTCCCGCGGCTCCTACGGCGTATTGCACTCCCTCCGCTGCGGACCCGGGAGATTGCGCTCCGTCGGTCGCGGGCAAGTGCCCGAGCGGCTACACGCCCAACGCGGATGGCGGAGTCCTCTGCGTTCCGACCGCTCCGAAGCAGAAGTGCGTCACGGAGGCGGATTTCGCGACTGGGAAGTGCGGAGGGACGGCCGCCCAGATCGCCGCCGCGAAGGTCGCGGTGACTCCGAACCCGCCGGCCACTACTACCCCCGCTCCGACTCCTACGACATCTAGCCCGACCCCCGCTCCCGCTCCGTCGACCCAGTCCGCGTGTCCCTCTGGACTGGTAGATACGCTCACCTGGGTAGCTACGGCGGTGAGTACTGCGCTCGGCCCGGGAACCCTAACGTCGCCGTCTGCTGGCTCATCCTCCCGGGCATGCCGCCGCCCGCGAAGAGTTCGCTCTACTGCCCCGTCGCAGCGCCGCGCAGTTCCTCGACGACGACGCCGCCTTGGAAGACCCCGTGAAGGACTGCGCCGCCGCGGAGTCGCCACCGCGCGGCCGGGCGCTCCCGCTCGGCGCTCGGCGTCATCAACTGGCCGGGTCTCAGTACCCGGCCGGTGTCCGCCGCGTTGCCTACGCTCGGGGCTATGAACGACAACTTCCTGTACTGCAACGTTGAGAGGTGCGACCGGAAGAAGGCGCGCACCGTGATCGAGGGTGCCATCACGGCCCAGCCGCTCCAGGCGAGGTCGTATCCGGTCCTGCTGGCAGAGGGCGAGTGGTGGGCCTATCGCGACCGCGGCGTCGAGGTCGAGCGCGTGTACTGCCCGGCGCACCACGACGACGCCATTCGGATCGAGGGCGGCGGAGCGGCGTAGCGGATGATCTTCGCCCTTGAGTTGAGCGACAACGTCGATCCGACCGCACTCGCGACGGCGGCGCTCGCGGTCCAGACGTTCGCCGCGGTCGTGATTGGCGGGCTCGCTCTCCGAAGGCGCAGAGCGAGATCCCATCGGCCAAGGTCGACTTGCCGGTTCCCGGCACGCCAGACAGGAGCACGAGGGTCGGGGTATCATCAGCGTAAGGCATGTCGGCAACACTCACGACACGCTTCCAGCGTACTCACGGGAGGTCCGTCGAAGCTTCCGGTCGATCGAAGGGGCACTGCGCACTTCGATCAGCATGCCCCGAGCGTGGAAGCAGCGCTCTGGGCGCGATGTGGGACGCGCCTGGCGCCGCGGGCCGAGAAGGGTGATGATTGCGGCGTCGTTCTCATGACGGGACCGAGCGTTTGAGCAGAGCGATGATCATCTCAAGGGCAGGAAGTACCTCCCGGCCTTGCAGCCAGCTCTCGTATTCCGCGCGTTGGTGCGGACTTCGAACCGTCTCGGGCGGCAGCGACCAGCACGCTATTGGCGATGCGCCTCCAGGTCGCAGCCGAAACGCCATGACGTGGGCTGATTTGTGATGCGCCCCGTTGCGTGCTCCCATGTGCGCTTGCCAGATATCGCGTTTGTCAGCGGTCCAGCCGCGTTGCGAGCATCCAGGATCTTCGTTCAACTCGTGGAGGGTTTCCAAGCACCGCTTCAGGGAACTCTGCGCTGCCCCGAGATTCGAGTCGGCGCATGCCTGCCGAAACGCCGCGAGGTCGCTCTCTAGCGAGTGGCGACGCGACGTAGCGTCGTTCGCTGTCGTCCGTTCAATGTGGAGCACCGCGCGGACCGCAGGCCGCGTTGACAGACGCCGCACAGGAGCGGGTTTCTCTGGAGGCTCGGTGGACATGTCGGAACAAATCATCGCGCGGCGAGGACTCCGCTGAGCCTCCGGCGCCTCTCCGGCACCTAGATGAGTAGTGCCACGGCCGAGGGCGGGGTCGTGGTGTTGAAGGGACGCGCTCGTCGCGACGCAGAGAAACTGTGCTCTGGCACGTGGTGGTGACGACACGGCCAGCCTGATGCGCGGCAATAGGCCCCCGCTGTCGGCTGCACATCGGTCGCTTGACTCGCCACGGACACGCCAGCTCCGTAGTTACGGCCGCTTGATGTCGGCTTTCTTCTGACGCGAACCGCGGGCGCGACCTGCAAGATATGATGCACCCATAAGGGGCGTGGTGGGCCGCATGCCCGCCGGTGCGTCGTTCTGCGTCGCACACGCGCACAAGCCCGGGGCAAGACGCATCTTTCTACACGCACCGCCGCACACCGGGAACCGGGGGGTTACTCATGGCGTTAATCGAAGACCAGGCACACGCGACGAACCGGCCGCGGTTCTGTCCGGAATGCGGGCATGCCGCCGGCGATGGAACGTTCTGTCCCGGATGCGGAGCGCCGCTCGCCTCTGGCGTGTACGAGTACGCGACACCGCCGCCGGACCAGCCGACCCGGACGATGGCGCCGCCGGAGAAGTACGACCACACGACCCGGAACGTTCTCATTGCCGCGGGCGTGCTCGGCGCGGTCGCCATCGCGGTCGCCGTCATCATCGTCATCTCGACGTCAAGCTCCTCGTCGTCCAACAACGCGCAGGCCGGTTATCGGGCGAAGCTGACTGCGGCGCTTGCGCCGCTCATCGCCGCGAACCAGTCGCTGTCGAACTCGCTGCAGGCCCTCGACGGGTCGAAGACGACCGTGTCCGCTGCGCAGCGCACGACGGTGCTGACCCAGCAGGCGCTCGTGTCCACGCGCGGCGCGGTGGGCGTCCTGGCGGCTCCGAGTTCCGACTCGACCTTGTCCCAGCAGGTGCAGCAGGCCCTGACCGATGAGAACGGGTACCTGCAGGCCGTGTCGAGCACGCTCGGGAACCCGGGGACCAGCACGCAGGTACGGGCGCTCGCGACCGGCGCGCAGAGCGCGCTCGTGCCGCTCGCCGTCGTCGCGCCCGGCGCGCCCTCCAGTCTCACCGGCTCGGACAACCTAATCTCCTGGGCGCAGGGCGCCGCGGCTGCGGCAGCTGCCGCAGCGGCGAAGAACGCGAAGCAGGCATCCGCGTCCGGCAACTCGTCGTCCGGCAGCTCCGGCAGCTCCAGCGGTTCGTCGGGGTCCTCAGGCGGGTCCTCAGCGAACGTGAGCGGCAGCACGGACTGCGGTGGCGGCATCATCGCCGGGCCGAATACGTCCTGCCCGTTCGCCCAGAACGTGCACGAGGCGTGGCTCGGTGCGCCTGGTAACACGAACACTCTGCAGGTGTACAGCCCGGTCACGAACCAGACGTACACAATGAATTGCGCGCCCGCCGGGGCGGGTATCACCTGCTCGGGCGCGAACAACGCGTCCGTCTCCTGGTGACAGACAGAGGTCCAATGAGAAGACGCTCGCGCGGGCGCCCGTGGTGGCGCTCGCGCGCGTTCATCTTCGCCGTGGTCGCCGTGGACGTGCTCGGCGTCGCCGCGCTCGCGGTCGCGGTCGCGCTCACGCACAGCAGCTCGGCGAAGCGGGCCTCAACGGCTGCGGACGCGGCCGTGGTTAGAGCGCACCCTCAGGACCCGCTCACGCAGGCCATGGTCACGGCCGCGCCGCCCCAGGCCGCTCCCGCTCCCGCGCCTGTCCGTCACCACCATCACGCGCCGGCGACGACTGGCGCGGCTCTGGACCCGGCGGCGCTCGGGGCGAGCTTCGAACGGTTCGCCGCCTCGCAGCCGGGGGCGGTCGGGGTGGCGCTCGCGCCACTAGGCGGCGGGCCAGTCGTGACCTTCGGCTCGCTGCAGGTCGGGCATGCGTGGTCTACGATGAAAGTGCCGGTCCTGACGACCGTCTTGGCTGAATTTGAGCAGCGCAACGGAAGCCTGGGGGCGCAGGGCCGCGACCTCGCCACCCGGGCGCTCGAAGCGTCTGACAACAGCGCGGCGGAGGGGTTGTTCTCCGGTCTTGAGCAGTCCGACGGCGGCTTGGTCGCCGCGAGTTCCGCCGTGCAGGGGACGCTGCGCAGGGCGGGGGACGGGGACACGGTCATCAACACGGCTCCGAACAGCGGCGGGTTCACGACGTGGGGGCAGAGCGAATGGTCCGCAACGGGGGAGGTCATGTTTTACCGGGCGCTTGCGAACGGGTGCCTGCTGTCCGCCCAGGACACCGGTTACGTCCTCGACCTGATGAGAAACGTCGAGTCTGACCAGCGGTGGGGAGCCGGGTCCGCCGGAATCGCATCCAGTGTGCCGGTCGCGTTCAAGGGCGGGTGGGGGCCGGAGGACGGCGGCGGGTACCTGGTCAGGCAGAGCGCCATCGTCGGCTCCGGCGACCAGGGGTACGTGGTTCACGTCATGGCGAAGCCGTCCGACGGGGCGTTCTCGACCGGCGCTGCGATGACCTCACAAACCGCCGCGTGGGTCGCTCATAATGTTCCCGCCGGCCTGAGCACCGGGCACGCGGGCTGCAGCTGAGCCGGGGCGACACGGACGCCCGCTCTTGCCAGATGCGCAGTCGTGCCGGATTTTGCGACGGCACTCCCCTGGCAACGAAGGCGAAACCGGCCCGTGGCCGGCGCGACTATTCTTCTCCGGCGCCGCCGCCGTAGAGGAACGTGAATTGCTGGCGGTGGTAGGCGCGCGTGCAGCGGGTGAACACCGCCGCGGGCGGCGGCACGTTGAATGACAGGGTGCACCGCCAGCCGCCGGCCAGCCGGCATCCGCTGTTCGCGCAGTGCCACATCGAGGCCCGCACCACGGGCCTGACCGCCGCGCAGGAGATGCCGCGCGCCCGGATGGCCCACGCCAGCACGCTGGTGCTCGGGCGGATGTCCGGTCATCTCCGGGTTCGCCCCTGCACGCCCGCCGGCGAGCCGACGGCCAGCATCACCATCATCGCTGCCGCAACTGTCAGTACCGCGCACCGTCTCATCCGTCTCTCCGTTCCGTAGCCCCGAGAGCGCCCTGCGGCCACCGGCCGTCACGTTACAGTTCCGGGGCCTCGCATGGGAGTACCGGCCATGTTCGGATTGGCACTCCTAGCCGGTACCATCGCCGCGACACGAAGAGCGCGACGAACGAGGGGCGATGAGGGGAACAAGCCGGGCAACACGTACTCTGCGACTGGTGCTGGCCGGTGCGGCGGTGGTGTGCGCGGTGGCTGTCAGTGCGAGTGCGGCGCTCGCCTTCCCGGCATGGCCGACGCATCGGTGCGGCAGCTTCCACTATCGGATACCGCCCGAGTACGGGCTCGCCGCCGTGCACTATCGCATCACCGTGTACAACGGTCATGTCAGCTGCAGCACGGCGACGCGCCTCATCCGCGGGTTCTGGCTCGGCAAGCCCGTCCATCACGGCGGGCCGAGCGACGCGCAAAGCTGGTGGACGCTGAAAGGTCTCCCGGGATGGCGCTGCCGAGAGGGAGCCGGCGCTGGCAGTTGCACCCGCCACAACAGCATCGCCGCCTACGAGGTCCGGGTCATCTGAGGGTTCAGACGGAGCCCGAGGTTCCTCGCGCGAGGACTGGCTCTGCTGGGCCACGGCGCCAGTCCGGCACTACGGCGTATGTGCACACTACGGATAACGCGATGGGTGGGCCCGACCGAGTCACATCTCCCTTCGCGCGCCCTGGCGTCGGTGTTCACTGGCGTGCCGGTCGCTCGCTTCGCTGAGGTGCCCCGGTACGTGACGGGAGAGGCTGAGTGAAAGCCCGCCGGCATCGGATACGGAAGGGCTTCAAGCAAAGCGTTTCGCCCGCGGGCGACCGTCGTGCAACTCAACCGTGCGGGCGTCGTGTCGTCTGGCTCTAACGCATAGGACAGCTTGTCCCGAGCCGGCCATGACCGGTTTGGTGCCCAACAGGTCGCTGAAGGCAAGCACCGCGACGCTGAGAGCCGGCCAGGGCAGACTACGGCCGGGCGTGTTCGGTCAGCAGGGAGGCGAGATGCCGAAACGCGGCGACAGCGTCACCCGCGCACTCGGGCGCGCCGAAATGGTGGCGAGGTCTGCGCGCTGAGGCGGTGTACGGGACGAGGCACCACCGCACGGGGTGGCGACGGCGCGTCAAGGTCCGGCGCATCCGAACCGGTCTGAGTGGGTGCGCTGCGCGTTGACCGTCCGTCCGGTGTCGCGCACCGTGCGCGAAGGGCCGCAGCGACGGGCTTCCGCCCGCCGCCCTGCCGAAGGGACGCCGGTACGCTGCCACCCCATGCGCATCGCAATGTTTCGACGTGCCGCCGCCACGACCACCGCCGCGGCGACTCTGCTGCTGGCGAGTTGCTCGGGCGCGGCCACGACCACCGTACCCCCGACCGTAAGATCGACCACATCCCCGGTGTCCGGCGGGACAACGCAGGCGGCGCCGGCCCCTACGACCCCCAGTACAGTCACCGAGCCGGCGCGCCGTAGACCACCCACCCGACCGGTCGACCGGAACGGTCCGGTTCGCCACACGGGTCCGGCCGGGCTGCCGCTCGTCGGGCGCACCGTCGGCATCGACCCGGGGCACAACGGCGGGAATTTCAACGACCCGTCCTACATCAACCAGCTCATCTGGAACGGGCGCGAGATGGAGCATTGCAACACGACCGGCACTGAGACTGACGGCGGCTACACAGAAGCGCAATTCAACTTCAACGTCGCGACCGACCTGGCCGCGGAGCTGGCCGCGCAGGGCGCGCGCGTGGTGATGACTCGGCACACCAACACGGGTGTGGGACCGTGCGTGAACACGAGAGCCGCCATCATCGACCGCTCAGGCGCGTCGGTGGCCATCGACATCCACGCGGACGGCGGCCCGCCAGGGGGTCGCGGCATCGCCATCCTCGAACCGGTCGCCGACGGCCCCAACGACCATGTCATCGCAGCTTCGAAACGCTTCGGTCAGGACGTGCTCACGCAGTTCGAGGCGGTCACGGGAATGCCTCCGAGCACGTACGACGGAACCGGCGGAATCGTGTTCCGCAACGACCTCGCCGGCCTGAACCTGACGACCGTCCCCGAGGTTCTCATCGAGTCCGCCAACATGCGCAACTCGACCGACGCGGCCATGCTGACCGACCCGGCCTTTCAGCGGCTTGAGGCGCACGCGCTGGACCGAGGCATCTTGCAGTTCCTGGCCGCCACGCCGTAAGGGGCAGCGCCGCGGGACCGCCTGCCCGCGGTCACGCCATTTGTCCTGTCTCACTCCCGACCATCGGTACAACCGGCTGAATCGCAAGCCCACCGGAGGATTCAGGCGTTCAGGTTGGCCGGCCGGGACAGGTCATACGCCAGCACGCCTACCTTCATCAGCTCATCACCGCTCTTGGCCTGACAGGAACCTCCGGCGGCCGGCGGCCGGCGGCCGGCGGCAGGCGCGGACGGGCGCGCTCGCGGCAACGCTCGTCACGCTGGCGCTGTCTGGATGCGGCCAGCAGGCGGACCCTCCGGGCAGCACCACCTTGCGCCACTCCCGCGCCTCGACGCTTGCCACCCTACCCCCCGTCCGGGACCCCCGCGCCTCGACGCTTGCGAGCCTGCGCACCTGCCTGGCCGCACACGGGAAGCTCTCCACCGTTCGCCGCGGAAACTCGTTCGGGAGGCCCATGAACGCGCGCTCGTCCGACTACGGCGAGGTGGCGGTCAGCGTCTACCCGAACCGTCGCCGCCGCGAAGGCCTCCATCACACCGCCGCCGACACTGGCCAATCAAATCCCGCACTGGCGCCGTCGTAGTTGAGTTCGGCATGCCATCAGCGGCGGCGAATCCCGCGATGCCGACGAGGTCAGGGCCTGCGTGCTTGGGGCCGCCCACTAGGTTCGACATCCATTAGGAGTCATGAATGAATTAGTGGGTTGTGGCAGGATGTTGGGTGGTGGCGGCGTATCGCGAAGGGATGATCGATGAATCGCGGATTGCGGAGCGTTATCGGGGGTTGGGGCCGGAGTTGAGCGAGCGTCAGCGGCGGTTGTGGGCTGCGTCGGAGGCGCGTGCGTGTGGGCGGGGTGGGATCGCGGCGGTCGTGCGGGCGACGGGGATCGGCAGGAACACGGTGCTGCGTGGGATCGCGGAGTTGCGGGAGGGGACGAGGCTGGAGGCGGGTCGTGTCCGTCGGCCGGGTGCGGGGCGCCCGCGGTTGACGGAGTGTGATCCGGAGCTGGTGGGGGCGTTGGAGGCGTTGGTGGATCCGGATACGCGGGGGGATCCGTGCTCGCCGTTGCGGTGGTCCTCGAAGAGCTTGGCGAAGCTCGCGGGGGCGTTGGTGGCGGCTGGGCATCAGATTTCTGATCGGAGCACGGGGAAGCTGTTGCGGGGGCTCGGGTTTCGGTTGCACGCCAATCAGAAGACCAGGGAGGGGAAGGATCATCCCGACCGTGACGCGCAGTTTCGCCACATCAACGAGACCACGCGGGCGGCGCTGGCGGCGGGCGAGCCGACGATCTCCGTGGATGCCAAGAAGCGGGAGCTTGTCGGGGATTTCAAGGCTGTCGGGCGGGAGTACGAGCCGACCGAGCGGCCGGTCGAGGTTCGCTGCCACGATTTCAAGGACAAGGATCTGGGGCACGCGATCCCCTATGGGGTGCTCGACCTCGCCGCGAATGAGGAGTTCGTGTCGGTTGGTGTGACCAACGACACGAGCGCGTTCGCGGTCAGCTCGATCCGCGCGTGGTGGATGCATCTCGGCCAGAAGCGCTACCGGAACGCCACGACGCTGCTGATCACCGCGGACGGCGGCGGCAGCAACTCCAGCCGCACCCGGCTGTGGAGGACCGAGCTGCAAAAGCTCGCCAACGAGCTACAGATCGCGATCCGCGTCTGCCACTTCCCGCCCGGAACCTCGAAATGGAACAAAATCGAGCACCGCCTGTTCAGCTACGTCAGCCTGAACTGGCGCGGGCGGCCGCTGGAGAGCCTGCAAGTCATCATCGACCTGATCGGATCGACCACGACCAGCACCGGCCTGAAGGTCTACGCGCGCCTTGACCCCCGCGAATACGAGAAAGGGATCAAAGTCACCGACGCGGAGCTGGCCGAGGTGAACATCATCCGCGACGAGTTCCATCCGGACTGGAATTACACGATCCACCCAACCCAAAAGGGCCCACTAATTCATTCGTGACGACTTAGTGACGGAAGACCGAGCACGCGACGAACGCGAACGTTCGCGAGCGCCAGCACCGCGATCACCCCCGGCAGGCACAGCATCGTGCTTTTCTGCTAGTCGATGCCTTGGCGACGTAGCTCGGCGCGGTAGTCCTCCTCCGTGGTGGAGTGCGCTCCGGACTCGCTGGCGATCTCGTCGAGCGCGCGGAGCCCCCTGCGCGGCTGGGTGTCGTGCGAGCGTGCGTGGGTGCGATGCGGCGTGCTCGTGCAGAACGGCTCCCGCGTCAGGCACGAGCCTCAGCGGCGCGCCTGCACGGTCGCCAGGGCATCGGTCCATGGTCCCACGGCACGGCCGGGCCGGGATTCTGGCTTCCGTGGGTACGGCGTGGGTACGGGAAGCGGCGTATCTGGACGTTGAGTGACGCTCTGTGACGTTCCACCCCATGCCAGCCCTGTAGCTCAAGTCTTGGGCCAATGCAGGGGAATCCCCAGCCACGACGCGGCGAAGGAATCGAACCTTCCAAGCGGGGGGCTGCCCCGCCCTGCCGGTTTTGAAGACCGGATGAGCCACCAGGCCCGTGCCGCGCCGCCGCTGATCCTAGGGGTGCCGGATTGGCGACTGCACCTCAGCCCCCGAGCCCGTGCTCCAACACGCCCTTGACGTTCGCGTCGAGCGCGTTCAGGCGATACAGCGCGACCGCCTCGGCGGATGCGAACCTCCGGCCCGGCGCCTGCTCGGGGCCGTGGTGGCAGAGCACGCAGTGCAGCAGGGCGAGGCGGCGCTCCTCGTCGAGATCGCCGGCGCGGTCGGTCAGGATCCGCTGGCCGATCTGGATGTGGCCGAGCAGGCGTCCCTCGTCGGTGAGGCCGAACTCGGCGCCGTAGGTGAACTCCTCGGTGCGGCCGAGGTCGTGGACGATGGCCGCGGCGAGGAGCAGGTCGGAATTGAGCTTGGGATGCAACTGACAGAGGTCGTGGGCGAGCGTGGCGACCGCGACGGTGTGCTCGAGCAGGCCGCCGAGGTAGGCGTGGTGGCCGGCGCGGGTGCAGGGCGCTCGGCGCCAGGCGGCGCGGAGCGCCTGATCGGCGAGCAGCGCATCGAGCAGCGCGCGGTAGCGGCGGTCGAAGACCTCGGTGACCAGATGCTCGAGGAAGCCCTCGAGCTCGTCGAGGTCACGGTAGGCGGAGGGCAGGAAGTCGGCGGGATCGGCCTCGCCGGCGGCGGCGCGGGCGATCTCGGCGACCTCGAGCACGAGCTCGTCGCGGAAGCGCTCGACGCGACCGGCGACGCGAACGAGGTCGCCGCGCTCGAAGCGGCCGGCGAGCGCGTCGGCGTCCTGGAAAGCGCGTGCGGGCATTGCGGTCGTGCGATCGCGGAGCTCGAGGGCCAGGTAGGCGGACCCGGTGCGGGTGCTCAGGCGGTCCTTTCGCGTGCACGCGAACACCCCATCGACGCTCTCGCCGGGGCGCAGGGCGCTGAGCAGAACGGCGGTTGTATCGGCTGGACTCATACGCCCATGATGTACGGTGGACCGGATGCAGCCACTGCGATGGGAGCACCGCCCGGATGGTCTGAGGGCCCCTGCACTCGTGTGCGCCTTCAAGGGCTGGAACGACGCCGCGGATGCCGCGTCGACGGCGATCTCGTTCGTCGCCGGAGCGCTCGGCGCTGAGCGGTTCGCGACGATCGACCCCGAGGACTTCTACGACTTTCAGGCCACGCGCCCGCGGATCACGCTGGTCGAGGGTCGCGCGCGTCAGATCGTGTGGCCCGAGGTGGAGCTGTTCGCCGCGCGCGTGCCGCGCGCGCCGCGCGATCTGATCCTGCTCTCCGGCAGCGAGCCGTCATTCCGCTGGCGGGGCTTCTGCCAGCTGATCGTGGAGTTGGTCGAGGCACTCGGCGCCCAGCTCGTGGTCACCCTCGGTGCGCTGCTGGCCGACGTTCCCCACACCCGGCCCGTGTCGGTCACCGGGCTCGCGTCCGATCCGGCCCTGGTGGCCCGGCTCGGGATGAGCTCTTCTTCCTACGAGGGGCCGACCGGGATCGTCGGCGTCCTGCACGCGGCCGTCCAGGACGCAGGCCTGCCGTCGGCCAGCCTGTGGGCCGCCGTTCCGCACTACATCGCCGCCGCCCCCAACCCCAAGGCGGCGCTCGCACTCGTGCGTAAGCTCGAGGGACTGGTCGGAGTCGCCGTCGACGCTTCCGGGCTCGAGACCGCGGCCGCCGACTACGAGCGCCAGGTCAACCTGGCGGTGCAGAGCGACCCAGACATCCAGGCCTTCGTCGAGCGCCTGGAGCAGGCCGCCGGCGACGAGGATCCGGACGAGCCGGGTTCGCTGCCGTCAGGCGACACGATCGCCCGCGACCTGCAGCGCTTCCTGCGCCAGCGCGACGACGACGCCGAGCAGTAATCCGGTCGGCCACTCCGTGCGCGGCCGCGCTCCGAGCGCCTACCGCTCCGCGGCCGGGCAAACCAACCGGTAGTCGCACATCGAGCAGGCCGCGAACGACGGCGTCGGCTCGAACCCCTGCGACAGGATCCCGTCGGCGACCTCCATCGCCACCTCGAGGATCCATTCGCGCCCGCCCTCATCGGAGGGCACGGCGACCTTCTGGTCGTCCAACAGGTAGTAGTAGGCCTGCTGCGAGGCGTCGAGCCGCCACGCCTCCCGGGCCCCGACCGCGTACAGCGACAGCTGGACATCGTCGGCGAGCTGCGCCGCGCTCTTGGGTCGCCCGGTCTTGTAGTCGATCAGCTCGTACTCGCCGCCCGGCAGGCGGTCGACGCGGTCCACCCGGCCGCGGAGCAGGTGCGGCCCGAGCTTGAACGTGAACGGGCGCTCGAACCACATCGGCTCTGACTCCTCGGATTGGAAGCGGGCGTGGTAGCGGGTCAGGGCCGCCGCGGCCTTGCCGCGCAGCTGGCGCTCCTCCTCGGAGTCGGCAAAGCCGCCGCGGCGCCAGCCCGCGTCGAGCAGCCCGAGCAGCTCGGCGAGCGTGCCGGAGCCTTCGCCGGCGTGGAAGCGCTCGAGCACCTGATGCACGAGGATGCCGAAGCGCTGGTGGATCGTCGGCTCCTGCGGGATCCGGAACACGCGCGCGAACTTGTACTTGAGCGGGCAGGTCCGGTAGGTGTCGATGTCCGAGGCCGACAGGACGACACCGTCGCCGCGTTTGGGCAGGAACGGATCGAGCGACGGCTCGTCGCGGGCGGCCATCGCCTTGGCGCGCCGGCCGGCGTCGCGCTCGGCGTCGAGCAGGTACTCGTCGAGCACCGAGGAGGTGAAGATCTCCCGCTGCTCGGACGTCACGGCCTGGAGGATCCGCGAGTTGACGTCCCGGAGCGCCTCGGTGACGCTCTGCCCCTCAGGCCGGGCGATCAGCGCCGCGACCTTGAGCAGCTCGAGGTAGCGGACGACGGCGTGCGAGACATCGAGGTCGGTGTCGAAGCGCAGCTCGCCGAGACGACCGCCGGCGCGCATCGTGCCCTCGAGCAACTCGTCGCGCAGCAGGCGATAGGTCGAGTGGAGCGTCTCCGCGGGTCCGAACAGCTCCTCCTGCTTCTCCTCCCACTCCGCACCGAGCGCGACACGCGCCTCCTCGACGAGCGGGGAGGGCCCGTGGGCGCTGCCCCGCTCGCCGGCCTCGGGGTAGGCCAGCACCGCTCGCCCCCCCGCCCGAGTGATCGCGACGTAGAGCAACTGGCGGAGCATCGCGCGGCGGTTGTCGGCCGTGTCGGCGGGGATGTCCTCGCGCAGCAGCGCGTCGGGGATCTGCTCCGGAACCGACGCTGCGAGGCCGGCGTGCAGCCCGAGCACGTACACGTGATCGGCGTCCAGCCCGCCGGCAGCGCCGAGCTCGAGCACCTGAACGGCACCAGCGCCGGTCAGCTCCGGCTCCTCCTGCTCGCGCAGGCCCGAGTCCGCCACCGCCGCGATCGAGCGCGCGAACTCGCGCGGCGTCGCCTGCGGCGCCCGGCGGACGTGGGCGGAGGCGAGCTCGCCGAACCGCGCCAACGCCCGCAGCCGCTCGACCACGTCGGCCTGGGCGGCGAACAGCTGCTGGCGACGGAGGCCAAGCCGCTCGATCAGACGGTGAACGTAGAGGTCGGGCCGGGTCGTGTCGAGCGCGGCGACCGCGGAGCGGTAGAGCTTCAGGAACACCCGGATTCGCTCGCGCGCCTCGGGCGGCACCTGCGGCGACTCGGTGGCGGCGGCAAGCGCGGCGACCATGTCGAGCTTGCGCCGGCGCGCGATCTGGGTGCAGCGGGCGATGTCCACCGAGCGCAGCTCGACCGGGGGCCTGGCCAACGCCCGCACGACCGCCCCGGCGTCGGCCGGGTCGGCCAGCAGCCGCAGCCACGCCAGCACGTCGCGGATCTCGGCCCGCTGGAAGAACGCCGCCTCGCCCACGAGCCGGTGGGCCACGGCGCGCTCCTCGAGCGCCACCGCCACCGCCTGGCCCTCGCGCGCGACGGCCGAGACGAGGATCGCGATCCGGCCGGGCTCAACGCCCTCGCGGGAGATCAACCGCTCCACGTCGGCGGCCACCGACTGGGCCTGCGCGCGATCGTTGGCGCAGCGCCAGAACCCGACCTCGCCGCCGGACGGAGACTCCGCCGGCTGCGGGCTCGCGGCCACGACGCTCGCGGCGCGCGCCACCCGCTCGGGGCAGCGGAGGCCGCGGTCGAGTGAGACCGTGTGCGTGTCCCCACCGGCGAGGTCACGCAGGCGGGCGGCGCCCGCACCACGGAATCGCCGCAGTGCCGCCCGCGGGTCGCCGGTCGCGGTCAGGCCACCGACCGCCATCGCCCCGGCGAGGCTGGCGGCAGCGAGGTCGAGGTCGTGCGCGTCGTCGATCAGCACGTGCTCGAAGCGACGCGCTGTCCCGGGGCGCTCGTGGACCATCCGCAGCGCCTCGCGCACGAGGTCGCCGGCGTCCCGGGCTCCCGCTGCGCCGAGCATGCGGTCATGGGCGCGATAGACCTCGGCGAACTCCTGCTCGAGCGCCGCGCTGGCGCCGCCGTCGGGCGCGTCCAACAGCGCTCCGTCCTCCCCCTCCGCCAAGGCCCCCGCCCAGTGGGCGTAGTCCTCGGCGGTCACGAGCTCGGCCTTGAGCCGGTCGATCCGCCGCACGAAGCCGCTCAGTAGGGCGGTGGCGCTGCCGCCGAAGTCGTGATGGCGCAACGGGAGCTCGTCGATCCGCCCGAGCAGCATCGCGAGGCGATCACCCGCACCGAGCACCGAGGAGAGCGCGGCGTTCTCCCAGCCGGCGGCGTCGAGCAGCCGCGCGGCCAGCTCGAGTGGGGTCTCCACGCACAGTTCCTCGTAGCCCCGCTCGAGCCTCTGCTCGAGCTTGGCGCGCAGCGCCTCGGCGGTGGCGGCAGTCGGGGTCAGGACGAGCACTCGCTCGGGCGCGGAGCCCTCGGCGACGAGCGCGAGGAAGCGCGCCGCGATGACGCACGACTTGCCGGTCCCCGCCCCGCCGACCACTAGCAGCGGCGAGCCCCGGTGCATCACGGCCTCGAGCTGTGGACCGAGCAGGTCTCGATCGTGCGGCATCTCCACTCTGACAGCATAAGTACGTCATGGGCACCACACGATCGGCAATCGACGCGGACTGGCTGTCCGCCTGCCGCCGCGCCGTGGCCGGGCTCGAGCGCGTGCTCGCCGGCGCTCCGAGCACCGCCGAGCGCGCGCTGGAAACCGGGACCCGGGGCCACGGCGGAGACCGCACGCTCCTCATCGACCGCGCCGCGGAGCTCGTCGTGCTGGGCGAGCTCGACGCGCTCAGTGCGGACGGGTACCGCTTCACCGCACTGTCCGAGGAGGGCGGCGAGATCGACTACGGCGACCCCTCGGTGCGGGTGATCATCGATCCGATCGACGGCTCGCTCAACGCGAAGCGCGGGGTCCCCCACCATGCGCTGTCGATCGCGGTGGCGGCCGGGGAGCGAATGTCGGATGTTGTGTTCGGCTTCGTGTACGACTTCGGACCCTCCGAGGAGTGGTACTCGCGACGCGGCGAGGGAGCCTGGCTGAACGGCGCGCGCCTGGATCCGACGCCGGGCGAGCGTCGCAGCCGCGACGGGCGGCTGGAGATCCTCGGTATCGAGTCGGCCGATCCGCGCTGGGTCGCCACGTCGATCGATGCGCTGGTCGAGTCCGCCTACCGGCTGCGCGCCATGGGCACGATCGCCTCCTCGTTGTGCCAGGTCGCGGCGGCGCGCTTTGACGGGATGCTCTCGCTGCGCAACTGCCGTGGGGTGGATGCCGCTGCCGGTCAGCTGATCATCCGCGAGGCGGGCGGCCTCGTGAGCTTCCCGAGCTTCGCGGACCCGCTCGGGGCGCCGCTCGACGCCACGCCGAGCTCGCCGATCATCGCCGCGCGGACGGCCGAGACGCTGCGCGAGCTCGAGAGGATCCCGGCCGTATGATCGATTGGATCCTGGCCGAGCGAATCGCCGGCTACGTCGCGGGCCCCGGGGAGAACGGCGCTCCGACCTCGAACCTGCCCGAGCTCGCGGCCGAGAGCGAGCGCCGCGTGACCGCCTATACGGGGCTCACGCCGGCGCAGCCGCTACCGCCGCCCGAGGGCGTGACGCGCAAGGAGTGGGTGGCCAGCAACGTCGGCGCGATGAAGACGATGCTCGACCCGGTGCTGGAGCGCGCCGGCGAGGGCCTCGGGCCGCTGCGCCCGGCGATCCAGCTCGGCCTCGGCGTCGTGCTGACGACCGAGGTCGGGGTCCTGCTCGGCTACATGGCCCAGCGGGTCCTCGGCCAGTACGAGCTCGTGCTGCTCGATCCGGCGGAGAACGGCCGGCCCCCGCGGCTGCTGTTCGTGCTGCCCAACCTCGGCCAGGCCGTGCGCGCTTTCGACGCCGAGGAGAACGAGTTCATGACCTGGGTGGCGCTGCACGAGGTCACGCACGCGGTCCAGTTCGCGAGCGTGCCCTGGCTCCAGGGCCACGTCGCCGGCCTGGTGCGCGAGCTGTTGGCGACCGCGGAGCTGCGGATCGACAGCCAGCGCAAGCTGCGCCTGCCCACCGGCGAGGAGATCCGCCGCACCGTCGCTGCGCTGCGCCAGGGCGACCTGATCTCGCTGGTCACGAGCGAAGCCGAGCGCGATACGCTGGACCGCGTCCAGGCCGTGATGGCGGTGATCGAGGGGCATGCCGAGCACGTGATGGACGTCGTGGCGCCGGATCTGCTGCCCTCCCTACCCGAGCTGCGGGCCGCGCTCAACCGCCGCCGGAAGTCGCAGTCGGCCCTCTCGCGGCTGCTCGCGAAGCTGCTCGGGCTCGATCTCAAGCTCAAGCAGTACGAGCAGGGCAAGCAGTTCTGCGACGCCGTCGTGCTCGAGGGCGGACCGGGTGCGCTGCACCGCGTGTTCTCCGGACCCGAGGCGCTCCCGTCGCTCGCCGAGCTGCGCGAGCCGGCGGCGTGGGTCGCCCGGACGACCCCGCGCGAGCTGACCAGCGGCTCCTGACGCACCTGGTGCCGCGCCCCCGGCGGCCTATGCCCTCCCCCACGGGCATGCTCCCTCGCCATATGCGCCCCCAGCGGCTACGGTCGTGTAACCGCATCGCCCGTTTGGTTTACAAACACATGTTCGGTGTTATCCTCACACCGCACAGACTTAGAAGTAATATCCTTAGTCCCACGGGAGCGGAGCAACCGAAACCAAATGGCTACCAGCAGCAGCAATCCCAGTGCGCGCAAGCCCGCCACACGAAAGACGCCGACGGCAGCGCGTACGCGTAAGCCTGCCGGCACGGCCTCTACGACCACTTCGACTCAGCCTCGCACTCCGGTCGAGCAGGTCCAGCAGATCGCCGAGCGCGTCGTGCTGGTGCCCGTCGGTGCGAGCCTGGTCGCCCGCGAGAACATCGGCTCCACCGTTCGCGGACTGGCGACCAAGTACAGCACCCGCAAGGGCGTCGAGCGTGAGCTGAAGCGCTTCGAGCGCCGCGGCGTCACCGCCCGCAACCGCCTCGAGCGCCAGGTTCGCCGCACGCGCACGAAGCTCGAGCGAGAGCTGCGTCAGCGCCGGACCCGGGTCGAGCGCACGGTCAAGCAGAACCGCCGCCGGCTCGAGCGCGAGGTGCGCCAGGTCCGCAAGGATCTGGAGAAGCAGTCCAAGACTCTGACCTCGAACGTCGAGAAGTTCGTCACCGACGCGCAGGAGCGGATGAACTCAGCCGCCTAGCAAGCAACTTCCCCCGCCGGCGCCCCAGGAGAGCGCCCCAGCGGGACAGGTTCGCCGGCCTCATATCCTCGCCGGCGAATGCAGCACCCTCTCCTCCCTCAACCGCCGGGGCGTCACGCAAGTGGCGCCCCGTCGGTCCTTAAGCAGCCGTCCCGGGGGCCACCGTCGGCGTCGTGACGCGGGCCGCCGCCATGCGATGCGCCGAAGACCCATTTCGCGCGTTTGGCAGAATGGGTTCAATGCCCACCAAAGAACAGGTAATCGAGTCCCTCCGCGCCGTGATCGACCCCGAGCTCCGGCGCGACATCGTCGAGCTCCAGATGGTCCGTACGGTCGACGTACACGAGAACGGCGTCGTCGATGTGATGGTGTCCCTGACGACCCCCGGCTGCCCGATCCGCAGCCACTTCGAGAACGGCGTCGCGCAGGCCGTCCGCGGCCTCGACGGGGTGGCCGGCGTCAACGTGTCCTTCGACGTCCTGTCCGACAAGGAGAAGGCCGCCCTCGGCCACAAGCTCGGCCGCAGCGCCCTCCCCCAGGGCGCGCTCGCTCAGGTCAAGAACGTGATCTGCATCGGCTCGGGCAAGGGTGGCGTGGGCAAGTCGAGCGTGACCGCCAACCTCGCTGCGGCGCTGACCGCGGACGGCCGTCAGGTCGGCGTGCTCGACGCGGACGTGTGGGGCTACTCGCAGCCGCGGATGCTCGGCCTCGGCGCCGAGCGGCCACACGTCAACGCGGAGCGCAAGCTGGTCCCACTATTGGCCCACGACGGCATCAAGGTGATGTCGATCGGCTTCTTCGTCGAGCAGGACGCGGCCGTCGTGTGGCGCGGCCCGATGCTCCACAAGGCCCTGCAGCAGTTCCTCGAGGACGTGGAATGGGGCGAGCTCGACTATCTCCTGATCGACCTGCCGCCCGGCACAGGCGATGTGTCGATGACGCTCGCGCAGCTTCTGCCGCAGGCCAAGTTCCTGATCGTCACCACGCCGCAGCCGGTGGCGCAGAAGGTCGCGCGCCGCTCGGCCGAGATGGCGAGCAAGGTGAAGCTCGAGGTCGCGGGCGTGATCGAGAACATGTCGGGCTTCGTAGCGGCCACCGGTGAGCGCTACCAGTTGTTCGGCGAGGGCGGCGGTCAGCTGCTGGCCGACGAGCTCGACGTGCCGCTGCTCGGCAAGATCCCGCTGACGATGCCGCTGCGCGAGCAGTCGGACGCCGGCCTACCGATCGTGCTCTCGGATCCCGACGATCCCGCCGCGCAGGCGATCCGCCAGGCCGCACGAGGGCTGATCGCGCTGTCGCCGATCGAGCTGCCGGTGATGCAGGAGCCCGCTCCGGCCGCCGCGCCCAAGCCGGTCGGCATGTCGCTCCCGATGGCCTAAGGTGCGCGCGCCGGGCGTGCGCGGAGCGCAATGTGTGGGCGAGCGCGCCTCCCGGCGCGCCCGCCGCCCGCTCACTCAGGTCTTGCCGGCGTAGTACTCCACGTTGAGCTGCGTGTACTTCTGCCACTCCTCGGGGAGCTGGTCCTCGGCAAAGCAGGCGTCGACCGGGCAGGCCTCGACGCAGGCGTCGCAGTCGATGCACTCCTCCGGGTCGATGTAGAGCATCTCGACCTTGTCGTAGTCGGGCTCATCGGGCGTCGGATGGATGCAGTCGACCGGGCAGACCTCAACGCACGAGTTGTCTTTCGTGCCGATGCAGGGCTCGGCGATGACGTAGGCCATGGGCGTCTCGATTCCTCTGCGCTTGCTCGTTAGCAGGTCGGGGTGCCGGTGCGCACGGGCACCCCGCGCATTCTACGGACGCGGCGCTCGCACCGTCTCCCAGCGGGCCCGCCGGCGTCGACTCGCGCTCGCCTCCTCGCGCCCGCTGTAGCCTCCTCGCGATGCTGCTGCTCACGGGAGCCACGGGGACGATCGGGATGCCGCTGCTGCGACGGCTGACCGCAGCCGGAGTGCAGGTGCGCTGCCTCGTGCGAGACCCCCGGCGACTCGGCGTCGAGCGGGTCCGGGTGCAGATCGCGCTCGGAGACCTGTCCGACCACCTCTCCTTTCGCCACGCGCTCCGGGGCGTGGACACGGTCGTCCACCTTGCCTCGGTGATCCGCGACCAGCCCACCGGCTCGATCGAGGAGCTGGCCGGGGTGGCGACGTGGCGCCTGGTGCGCGCGGCCGAGCGCGCCGGGGTGGAGCGATTCGTGTTCTTCTCCGCTCTCGGAGCCTCGACCCGAAGCCGCGCGCGGCTGATGCGCGCCAAGGCGGTGGCCGAGCGTGCGGTGATGGAGTCCTCGCTCACCCACACAGTGATCGCGCCGTCGGTCGTGTATTCACCCGGGGACCCGTTCCTGCGCCTGCTCGAGCGGATGTCGCTGCTGCCGGTGATGCCGATCTCGGGCTCCGGACGCACCCCGTTTCAGCCCATCTGGGCCGAGGACGTGGCCGAGTGCGTGCTCGCGGCGCTGCCCGGCGGTGCGCTCGCCGCCGCCTCCGACGGCGCGCGGTACGAACTCGCCGGACCCGACACGCTCACCCACCGCGACGTGGTCGAGATCGCGCTGCGGTCGTTCGGGCGCCGGCGTCCGATCGTCGGCGTGCCGATCCCGGTGATGCGGCGCGGGCTGCGGGCAGCCGAGCTGCTGCTCGGGCCGACCGCGTTCGCCACCTGGGACGAGGCCGAGTTGCTCGAGGTCCCCATGACCTCGCGGCACGGGACCGCGGACGCCGAGCGGCTCGGCGTGCTGCCGAAGTCGATGCCCGCCGTGCTCGGCGTCGGCTGACCGTCTCAGTCCGCCGCGATCTCCGGGCGGCGGTGCGCCCACGGCCGAGCGCGCTCGAGCTGGGCGGCGAGCGCGAGCAGCGTGTCCTCACGGGTCGGGCGGCCGATCAGCTGGATGGCCGTCGGCAACCCGTCGTCGCCGTGGTAGAGCGGCACCGAGATCGCGGGCTGCCCGGTCACGTTGATCATCGCCGTGTAGGGCGTGAACGAGCCGGAGCGCTGGTAGTGCGCCCAGGGGTCGGGGCCGCGCCCGTGGATCTCGCCGATCGGCACCGGGCGCCGCGCCAGCGCCGGCGTGAGGAGGACGTCGAAGCGCTCGAGGTAGCGGACGACCGAACGCGCGACGGCCTCGAGCCGGGCCTGCGCCGAGAGCAGCGACAGCGAGCTCTCGCTGCGGGCCCGCTCCCACAATGCCCAGGTCAGTGGCTCCACGTCCTCGGCCGCCGGCTCGCGCCCGGCCAGGCGACCGCCGATCAGCGTCGTGAACGACACGTTGGGCCCGAACGTGCGCGTGAAGTCCGACAGCAGGCCGAGGTTCGACCACGGCGGCAGAGCCTCCTCGACGCCGTGCCCGAGCGACTCGAGCAGCGCCGCGCAGTCGCGGGCGGCAGCCTCGCAGACCGGATCGAGCTCGACGCCCTCGAGCGGCATGTTGAACGCGAGCCCGATGCGCAGGCTTCCCGGGTCACGGGCGGCGAGCTCGGCGTACGACGCCGGCGGTAGCGGCGCCCAGGTGGCATCCCCGGGCTCGTAGCCCGCCAGCACGTCGAGCACGGCGGCGGTCTCGGCCACGGTGTGCGTGAGCACACCGTCGGTGACGAGGAAGCTGTGGCCTCCGTCGGGGCCGGCGGAGACGCGCCCGCGTGCGCCCTTCAACCCCACCAGGCCGCAGCAGGCGGCGGGGATCCGGGTCGAGCCGCCGCCGTCGTTGCCGTGGGCGATCGGGACCATGCCGGCCGCGACGGCCGCGGCGGAGCCCCCGCTCGAGCCGCCGGGCGTGCGCTCGGCGTCCCATGGGTTGCGGGTCGGGCCGAACCGGCGCGATTCAGTGGTGGGCAGGATCCCCATCTCCGGCAGCGTCGTCTTGCCGACGATCACGAACCCGGCCTCGCGCAGGCGCCGGACACAGAACGCATCGTGCTCGGCGACGTACTCGCCGAACAGGTCGCTGCACATCGTCACCGGCATCCCGGCCACGGGACGGTTGTCCTTGATCGCGATCGGCACTCCCGCGTACGGGCGGGGGTCGCCGGGACCGATCTTGGCGGCCGCCGCGAGCGCCGACTCGTGCGCGACATGGGTGAAGGCGTTGATCGCGGGCTCGAGCTCGTCGATCCGCGTCAGGCAGGTCTGCACCAGGTCGGACGCCCTCAGCTCTCCGGAGCGGACCAGCCCGGCAAGCTCGTCGATCGGCCGTCGCAGGAGCTCGGACACGGGCCAAGCCTAGTGGCGTCGCGCTCCGCGACGCAGCGCGAAGGCGCCGTTGTCTACGCTGTGGAGAGCCACCGCCTTCCCTGCACCTCCGCCAGGAGCATCGCCGAATGAGCGTCACTTCAGAAGTCCAGTCAGGCCTCGAGGGCGTCGTCGCCTTCGCGACGGAGATCGCCGAGCCCGACCGAGAGGGCGGCGCGTTGCGCTACCGCGGCGTCGACATCGAGGAACTGGTCGGCGTGGTGCCGTTCGGGCAGGTCTGGGGTCTGCTCGTCGACGGCCGCCTGCTGCCCGGGCTGCCGCCGGCTGAGCCGCATCCGCTGAGCATCCACTCAAGCGACCCGCGGGTCGACGTCCAGGCGGCGCTGGCGATGCTCGCCCCGCAGTGGGGCTTCGGACAGCTGATCGACATCTCCGACGAGGAGGCGCGCGACAATCTAGCCCGCGCGTCGGTGATGGCGCTCTCGTTCGTGGCCCAGTCAGCGCGCGGATGGGGCCAGCCGCCCGTACCCCAGCGCGAGATCGACAAGGCCAGCCGGATCGCCGAACGCTTCCTGATCCGCTGGCGCGGCGAGGCCGACCCGCGTCACGTGCAGGCGATCGATGCCTACTGGATCTCGGCCGCCGAACACGGGATGAACGCCTCGACCTTCACCGCCCGGGTCATCGCCTCCACCGGAGCCGACGTCGCTGCCGCCCTGTCCGGCGCCGTGGGAGCGCTCTCGGGCCCCCTGCACGGCGGCGCGCCGTCCCGCGTGCTGAAGATGCTCGACGACGTCGAGGCGGTCGGCGACGCCGACCGCTACGTCAAGGACCTGCTCGACCGGGGCGAGCGCCTGATGGGCTTCGGTCACCGCGTCTACCGCGCCGAGGACCCCCGGGCCCGGGTGTTGCGGCGGACCGCGCGCGAGATCGGTTCCCCACGGGTCGAGGTGGCCGAGGCGCTCGAGACGGCCGCCCTGGCCGAGCTGCAGGCCCGCAAACCCGACCGGGTGCTGGCCACCAACGTGGAGTTCTGGTCCGCCGTGGTGCTCGACTTCGCCGATGTTCCCCCGGAGCTGTTCACGCCGATGTTCACCTGTGCCCGGACGGCCGGCTGGTCGGCCCACATCCTCGAGCAGAGGCGCGAGGGCCGGCTGATCCGCCCGACCGCCAAGTACGTCGGGCCGGCCCCGCGGCCGCTCTCCGAGCTGCGCGACTGAGCACAAAGCTGCAGCGCGGGCAGCAGGCCCGTAAGCTCGCCGGGACTGCATGTCCGGGAGCGAACGTCAGCTGGACCCACAGGCCCTCGGCGACCACATCGATCGGCTGTACCGCGCCGCCTGGGGCCTGTGTGGATCACGTGAGGAGGCGGAGGATCTCGTCCAGGAGACCTTCGCCCGCGTGCTCCGCAAGCCCCGCATGCTCCGGTCCGAGGACGACCTCGGCTACCTGCTGCGGGTGCTCCGCAACACGTTCTTCAGCCAGCGCCGGACGGCGGCCCGGCGGCCGCAGACCACAGCCCTCCCCGACGAGCTCGACTTCGTCGAGGACCGCTCGGCGATCAACCCCCAGTCCTCGATCGAGACCGCCGAGCTGTACGCCGCGATCTCCGCCCTGCCCGATGACTTTCGCGATGCGCTGGTGGCGATCGACGTGCTCGGGCTGTCGTATCGCGAGGCGTCGCGGGCGCTGCGGGTTCGCGAGGCGACGATCACCACCCGGCTGCACCGCGCGCGACAGCGCGTGGCCCGCACGCTGCAGGCCGATCCGAGCGAGCAGCGGGGGCAGTAGGCGCGGCGGGCGCCGGCGGGCGGCACGGCCCCTAGTCTAGCTAGTCTAGGAGCGTGGGTCAGTAATACTCAGTCTCATTAACGACGCTCTGAGAGCCGTTCTGCGGCCATCCGAGCGATCGCCGCTGATGAATTGATCCCCTGAAACGGGCCAAAACGGCGCTCTGCGGGCATTGTGACCCACGCTCCTAGCTGCGCTCGAGGCCCGGCGCCTTCCAGGCGGCGAGCGTCTGCAGCACGGCGACGGGCACACCGTCGCCGGACAGGACGCACGTGTGCCCCGCCCGGCGCCAGCTCACCACGGGGCGTCCGTTCACGTTGAAGGTGCGCAGCGCGGTCCCGTTCAGCTGCGTGACCGGCGCCGAGGGCTGTCCGAGCGCCGGCGAAGCGACGATCGTGTACGCGATCCGCTTGCCCTTCCAATCGTAGAAGACGGTCACCGCGCGCCGCCCGCCGACGTAGTCGACCCGCTGGCCGATGGCGGTCCAACCGAACCGCGAGTTCCAGTTGGGGAAGTAGACGTCCTCGATGTTGCGCGAGAGCTTGACTCCGGGGTCGCTGGGATCCGGTGCCGGGGCGGCCGCAGACACGCCGCGCGCCGCGAGCGCCGCCGCCTCGCTGACCGAGGGTGCGCCCGGGCCGCCGGCCGGGCCCAGCAACACGAGCGCCAGCACGACCACCGCCAGGGCGCCGGCGAGCGCGCCGCCGTAGACCGCCCTGCGACGCCGGCGGGCGGCGTTCGTCGGCCGCTGTGCGTCGACCCGGGCCCGCAGCGCGGGCGGGGCCGGCGGCTGGTTGCGCGGCTCGTCGAGCAGCTCGACGACGCGGCGCTCGTTGGCGTAGAGCGCGCTCAGCTCGGGCGAGGACGCGATCCGGGCCTGGACCTCGTCGCGGCGCTCCGGGGCCAGCGAGCCGTCCGCGAGCGCGGACAGATCGGCGAGCTCGCGCCGGGTCGGCTCGGAGTGGCCGGTCGTGTGATCGCTCGAGGGTGACATGGGCATTCAGGTCTGATCTAGATTAACGACGCCGCGGCGCGGTCAAATCTTCCCGGCTCGACGCCCATGTGAGCAGCGAGGGCCCGGCGCACGCGCGCCGGGCCCTCGAAGTACTGCCGTTCGCAATCGGAACGGGTCTGGCTACATCATCCCGCTCATGTCGGGCATGCCGCCGCCGCCCGGCATCCCGCCGGAGTCCTTGTCCGGCACCTCGGCGACGATCGCCTCCGTGGTGAGGATGTTCTTGGCGATCGACGCGGCGTTCTGGAGCGCGGAGCGCGTCACCATGGCCGGGTCGATGATGCCCGCAGCGACCAGGTCGACGATCTCGCCGTTGGCGGCGTTGAGACCGTGGCCCTTCTTCGCCTTGCGGACGTCGTTGACGACGACCGAGCCCTCGAGCCCGGCGTTCTCAGCGATCTGCCGCAGCGGCTCCTCGAGCGCGCGTATGACGATCTTGGCTCCGGTCTGCTCGTCCGGCTCCTCGATCGCGTCGACGTTGATCGCGCCCTGAGCGGCCAGCAGCGCGATGCCGCCGCCCGGCACGATGCCCTCCTCGAGGGCGGCGCGGGTGGCCTGCAGCGCGTCCTCGACGCGGTGCTTCTTCTCCTTCATCTCGGTCTCGGTCGCCGCACCGACCTTCACGACGGCGACGCCGCCCGAGAGCTTGGCCAGGCGCTCCTGGAGCTTCTCGCGATCGAAGTCCGAGTCGGTGTTCTCGATCTCGGCCTTGATCTGGTTGATCCGGCCCTTGATCGCGTCGGTGGAGCCGGCGCCGTCCACGACCGTGGTCGTGTCCTTGGCGACGACCACACGGCGAGCGCGGCCGAGCTGCGAGATCTGCGTGTTCTCGAGCTTGAGGCCCATCTCCTCGGTGATCACCTCGCCGCCCGTGAGGATCGCGATGTCCTCGAGCATGCGCTTGCGGCGGTCGCCGAAGCCGGGAGCCTTGACCGCCACACCCGTGAAGGTGCCGCGGAGCTTGTTCACGACCAGGGTCGCGAGGGCCTCGCCCTCGACGTCCTCGGCGATGATCAGCAGCGAACGACCCGACTGGATCACCTGCTCGAGCACCGGCAGCAGGTCACGGACCGAGCCGATCTTCTGGTTGGCGATGAGGATGTAGGGATCCTCGAGGACCGCTTCCATCCGCTCCTGGTCGGTGACCATGTACGGCGAGATGTAGCCCTTGTCGAACTGCATGCCCTCGGTGAACTCGAGGTCCATGCCGAACGTCTGGCCCTCCTCGACGTTGACCACGCCGTCCTTGCCGACCCTGTCGATGGCGTCGGCGATCACGTCGCCGATCTCGTCATCACCGGCGGAGATCGTCGCCACGCGGGCGATCTGCTCCTTGCCGGAGATCTCCTTGGAGAGCGTCTCGATGTGCTTGACGACCTGGTCGACCGCGATCTCGATGCCGCGCTTGAGGGCCAGCGGGTTGGCGCCTGCAGCGACGTTCTTCAGGCCCTGGCGAACGATCGCCTGGGCGAGCACCGTCGCCGTCGTGGTGCCGTCGCCGGCCACGTCGTTGGTCGCCGTGGCGACCTCGCGGACGAGCTGGGCGCCCTGGTTCTGGAAGACGTCCTCGACCTCGATCTCACGAGCGATCGTGACACCGTCGTTGGTGATCGTCGGGGCGCCGAACTTCTTGTCAAGGACGACGTAGCGGCCCTTGGGGCCGAGCGTCACCTTGACCGCGTTTGCTACCGCGTCGACGCCCGCCTCGAGCGCCTTACGGGCATCCGCCTCGTACTTCAGTTCCTTGTGTGCCATGTGTTTAGTCGTTCTCCTGAGCTACTGAATCTTTGCCAGCACGTCGGACTCGCGGAGGACGAGGAGTTCCTCGCCGTCCACCTTGATCTCGGTGCCGCCGTACTTGCTGTACAGGACCTCGTCGCCCTCGGACACGTCAAGCGGAGTGCGCTTGCCGGTGTCCTCGTTGACCTTGCCATCGCCGACGGCGAGGACCTTGCCCTTCTGGGGCTTCTCCTTGGCGGTATCGGGCAGGACGATCCCACTCGCGGTGGTCTCCTCCTCCTCGATCGCCCGAACGATCACACGATCGCCGAGGGGCTTGAGCTTCATGTGTTGCAACCTCCGGGTGGAAAGGAATGCTTGTGGTGGTCTCTTGGCACTCATGAGCTAAGAGTGCCAACGACACGGACTATAGCTTGTGCGCACAGCGATTCAAGGCCAGTTTGGCACTCTCTGGTGAAGAGTGCCAGGGATTTGGGTGGTTTCGGGGTCGCGGACCGATTGCTCCGGGCGATGCTCCGTGGTGCAAACGATCTCCGGCGCGGAGAACGGCGGCCGGGAAGGGGCCGGCTCGATCTGGTGGCGGCTTCGGTGGCGACGTCGGGCGTCGGAGCGGTGTTCGCTCGGCCCGGACGCGATGCACCGAATTTCAAGCGTGCATATGTCGACAAATCACCCAGCGTCAGAGCAATTTGGGCAGATAAGCATCGTATGCGTGCTTATCTGCGCAAGGACCCTCGGGGGGCCCTCAATTTGTCGAGATAAGCACCACCGAAAAGTGGGACGATGGGTGGCGGGGCCGCGAACGCGCCGCGGGAGCCAGCCGGCGCGGGGGCCGCGAACGCGCCGCGGGAGCCAGCCGGCGCGGGGGCCGCGAACGCGCCGCGGGAGCCAGCCGGCGCGGGGGCCGCGAACGCGCCGGCGGCGAACCGGCCGGCGACTAGTTCTGCGCCCCGCCCAGCCCGTGCAGCCGGTCGCGCAGCTCCGGGGGGTTCTCGATGATCTGGGAGAAGCGGACCACGGTCACGGTGTCGTCCATCGTGACCTTGCGGCCGTAGATCTGCTCGAGGAAGTGGACCATCTCGTCGACGCGACGGAACTCGGGGTTGTCGTGCTCGATGTCGCGGGGGGAGAGGTCCTTGACGCGCTTGACCTCGACCTGGTCGATGACGGCGTTGAAGATCTTCTCGCGCGGCGAGTGCTGGTAGCCGATGGTGACCAGCACGCAGTCGTTCTTGCGGTACTTGTGGGACTTGTCGCCGAGGCGGATCGTGGCCGTCTTGCGACCGCGCCGGAGCTGGTCGGCGAACACGGACGAGTAGAAGTTCAGTACGCGCACGGCCGCCAGCCTACCGATCCGCTGCCATTCGCGACAGCGCGCGGGCGACCATCTCCCGTTCGCCGGCGAAGGAGAGCGCGTTGATCGCCTGCTGGATCGGCATCCAGCAGGCCTCCTCGATCTCGCCGTCGTGGTCGGCCGGATCGCCCGAGCGATAGCCGAACAGGAAGAAGGTGACCAGCTTGGAGACGCGCCGGCCGCCGCGCCGGTACCAGTAGCGGACGTCGCCGAGCTTCTCGACCAGCTCGGCCTCCACGCCGGCCTCCTCGCGGACCTCGCGCGCGGCCGCCTGCTCGGGCGTCTCGTCCCCGTCGGGATGGCCCTTGGGCAGTCCGAGCACCCGGTTGCCGTCCGCGTCGCGCTTGACCGGGACGATCACGATCACCTCGCCGTCGCGCACGACGACGCCCCCGGCCGAGAACTCCATCTCAGTAGACGTATCGCTCGAGCGCGGCGGAGTCATGGACGATCAGCTTGCCGCGCCCCTGGGTGATGATCCCGGCTCGCTCCAGCACGGCCAGGAAGCGGCTCGCCGACTCACGCGAGGACCCGGCCAGCTGGGCCAGGTCCGCCTGCGTGGAGGTGATCAGCACGTCGCCGTCCGGGGCGCCCTCGGAGCGGGCGGCCGCGACCAGCTGCGCGAGCACCAGGGCGACGCGGCTCTGAACGGTCTGGAAGGACTGCCGGGCCAGCCGCTCGTTGGTCTCTCGCAGCCGGCGGCCGAGGGCGCCGATGAGTTTGACCGCGATATCCGGGTGCTGGCGCAGGAGCCGGCGCATGTCGCCACCCAGGATCGCGATCGCCTCGGTCTTGCCGATCGCCTCGATCGTCGCCGAGCGCTTCTCGTTGTCGAACATGGCCAGCTCGCCGAAGATGTCGCCGGGCCCAAACGTGGCGAGCGTGATCGAGCGGCCGTCGGAGTGCTCGCGGATCGCCCGGGCGTGGCCCGAGCGCACGACGTAACAGGTGTCGCTCTCATCGCCCTCGCGAAACACCACCTCGCCGGGATCGAAGCGCCGCGGAACCGTGACCTCGGTCACCCGGGCCAGCTCGTCGTCGGCGAGCGTGGAGAAGACCGGCACGCGCCGGAGCAGCTGGGCGGTGTCCTCGCTGGTACTCGGCACGTGGGAGGAATACCACACGCCGCGGGCGGGCGGGTCGAGCACGGTCCGTCAAGGGCGCGATCGCGGTGCCGATATCGTCTCCTGTAGTGACCGTTCGCACACCAGGCACTCGTAGCGGCTGCGCTCGAGCGCTGCCCGGCGCCGCGCTGGTCGCAGCCGCACTCCTGCCGGCGGCGCTGTCGCTGCCCGGATCCGCGGCGGCGGCCAAGCGGAGCAGCGGGCCCACACCGTCCCAGGTGCGGGCGGCGGTCAGCCGCGCCACGCACTCGCGCAACGTGTGGGCGACGGTCAACATCTGCAACACGCGCCGCCATCCGGACGTGGTCGGCTTCCGGGTCCAGATGCCCGGTCTCGGATTCGCGGCGAACCTGTACGCCGACGTCCGGGTCGAGTACTGGTCGGCGGCCGCGAAGCACTTCCGGCCGGTCCCCAACGGCTCGGGCTCGCTGGGCTCCGTGCTCTGGCTTGGGCGCGCGACCACGGGCACGCATCAGAGCGGGGTCACGTTCGTGATCAAGCGGCCGCCAGCGGGCGTCCACTTCGTGTTCCGGGGCGTCGCGACGTTCAGGTGGAAGCGCGGGAACAAGGTGCTCGGCAGCACCACGCGCAACACCGGGCACGGCTACCAACACGTCGACTTCGGCGATCCGGCCGGCTACAGCGCCGGGACCTGCACGATCGGCTGACGCCTGAGAGGTTGTCGCTTACGCGGCCAGCGCCGCGAACAGCCGGGGATCGTTCGTGATCACCCCGGTGACGCCGAGCGCCTCGAGCGCGCGCAGCCGCGACAGCTCGTCCACGGTCCACACATACAGCTCACCGCCCGCCTCGCGGATGCTCTGCACCAGCCGCGGGGTGACGAAGCGCCATTGCGCCATCAGCGCGTCGCAGCGGCCGGCGCGGATCGCCGCCGCGGCCCGGCCGGGCAGGACCAGGCGCGCGACGCGCAGCGCGGCCAGGGCGGGCAGCGCCAGCGCCGGCGACTGCATCGGGTCGCGGCGCAGCTTGGGGACCGACCAGCCGAGCCGGATCGCGGGCTCCGCCGCCCGGATGGCCGCGAGGCTCGAGCGGTACTGGGAGGAGATCAGGGTCCGCTCGACCAGCCCGTAGGCCCGCAGCGCCTCGACGACGCGCAGCTCGTAGCCGGGGAGCTTCAGATCGACGTCGAGCTCGACCCTCGCGAACGCCTCCGAGGCGAGATGGGCCAGGCCCTCCTCGAGCGTGTGCGGCCCACGGCCGCCGGCGTCATCGTAGTCGTGGGCCAGGATCAGGCCGTCGCCGTGGCGCTCAGGCAGGACGTCGAACTCGATCATGTCGACGCCCACCGTGAGCGCGGCGTCGAAGCTCTCGCGCGTGTTTCCGGGGGCGATCAGGTCCGCCCCCTTGTGCCCGACCCGCCTGAGAGGCCCAGTCATGCCGCTAAGGCTAGTGCCCCGATACGGCAACCCGTCGGCATCAGAGCACCGGTGGCCCGACCCTACGCCTGACACCCGGGACACCAGTACGTGGTCCGGTTGGCGTCGCCCTGGCCGCGGGCGACGATCCGCGCTCCGCAGCGCGGGCACGGCCGGCCCGTCAACTCGTACACGCGGGGCTGAATCGTGCGGTGCCCCTCGTCGCCCGAGCGGCGCATGCGCGGCCGCATCAGCTCGACGATCCGCAGGACCTCGGCGTCCGACAGATCAGCCAGCGCGCGCCACGGGTCGATCCGCGCCTCCCAGCAGCCCTCCGCCTTCCAGAGGTTCCCGATCCCCGCCAGCAGCGTCTGGTCGAGGAGCGCATCGCCGATCTCACGCGTCTGGTCGTCGGCGCGCAGCCGGGCCAGAAAGCGGGCGCGATCGAACTCGTCGGCGAGGACATCGGGGCCGAGCGCGGCGAGGCGCTGATCGAAGCGGGTCCGCCCCTCGGTCAGCAGCTCGAGCGTCGGCCCGTCGAACTCCACCACCTCGTAGCCGCCGGCCCGTAGCACGATCCAGGCCCGCCGGGGCGAGCGGCGCCAGCGGCGTCCAGCCGGGGTCACGCCCCAAGCCCCCGTCATCCCCAGATGGGAATGCAGCGCCAGCCCGCCGTCGAAGCGGATGAGCAGGTGCTTGCCATGCGTATGGACGGCCGTCACCATCCGCCCTCCGAGGCGCTCGGGCCAGCGGTCGAGCGCATGGCGGGGCTGCGGGGTCACGATCTCGTCGGGAACGCGGCCCTCGAGTACGGGACGGATGCGGTTGGCGGCAAACCGGATCGTGTCGCCCTCAGGCATCGCGACACTACGCGCTCAGCGTCAGTCGCCGCGGCCCCTGCTGGAAGCCGAGCGCGACGAGCAGCGGGCCCAGCCGCGAGGCCATCGCCGGCTCGCCGTCGACCTTCTCCAGTGCCACCCGCGTGATCGCCCCGCGCATCACGTGCTCGACGAGCGCGGTCAGCGCCGGCTCGACCCGCGGATCGTCGGGACCGACGAGCGTCAGCAGCCCCTTGCCGCCGCGCTCGAGATAGACGACCGGCTCGCCGTCGGCCAGCACCACGTACGCCCCGCTCACGCGCGCCGGCCGGCGCGACTCGTCGACCGCGCGCTTGGGCCACGGCAGTGCGGCGCCGTAGGGCTGGGCCGGGTCGACGGCGGCCAGCACCACCGGCGGCCCCTCCGCGGGCGTCTGCGCACGCAGGCGCTCGACCGCCCCCGGCAGCGCGAACTGGGCTCCGCCGAGACCCTCGACGAAGTAGCCGCGGCGGGCCACCCCGAGCGTCTCGAGCTGGGACAGCTCGGGATAGATGGCCGAGAACCCGCCCGTGACCCCCTCGGCCAGCACCTGCTCGCGGGTGAGGATCCCGTAGCGCTCGAGCAGCAGCTCGCCGAGTGCGCGGCGGCGCGCGGCGGCGTCGGGGCCACCGCGGAAGAGGGATTCGGTCAGCGACCAGCGGCCCTGGACCTGGGCGGCGGCGCCGCCACGGCGCCGGGCGGCGAAGGCCCCGGCCCGGCCGCTGCGCCGGCGCTCGCGCTGCGCCCGGGCGAGGGCCAGCCGGGGCGCCCGCAGCGGCGCAAAGGCGTCATTGGTCGCCTCGCCCGCCCATACCAGGTCCCACAGCGCCTCCTGGAGCGCCTCCGGGGCCAGCTCGACATCGACCAGCAGGTCGGTGAAGAAGCAGGCGCCGGCGGCCAGGCGCGCGCGGACGAGATCGTGCTCCTCGGAGTCGACCGGCGCCCCCTTGAACGACGGCGGCCCGAGCACAGGCGCGTCCTCGCGGAAGTAGAGCGCCACCCTGCCCGAGCGCCGGCCGAGCGCCCCGGCGCCGATCCACACGACCTCCCCGCTCGCGCACAGCTGGTCCATCCAGACCGGGGAGTAGGTGCCGACGCGGCGCGGCAGGATGTCGCGCTCCCAGGTCTCGACGGGCAGGGCCAGCCCCTGCAGCGGGACGAGCGTCTCGCGCAGGCGGTCGATGCCCGCACCGGAGGCGGGGTGGCGGTCGACCCCCTGCCAGGCGGGCAGGAAGCGGGCCAGTGCCCGCTGCTCGGCCGGCTCGATCTCCTTGCGCAGCACGGCCAGCGAGGCGCGGCGCAGCCGCCGCAGCACCTCGGGATCGCACCATTCTCGCTCGCTGCCGCCGGGTCGCAGCTCGCCGCGGACGAGCTTCCCGGAGCGCTCGAGCTCAGCCAGCGCCGCCGAGCAGTCGACGCCGTAGCGCGCGCGGACCTCGGCCGTGGTGAACGGCGCGTGGGTGGCGGCGAAGCGCCCCAGCAGCTTGACCAGCGCCCCGGGCACGTCGTCCACGAACGCCGCCGGCAAGCCGCCCGGCGGGACGACACCGAGCGCGTCGCGGTAGAGGCCGGCGTCGGCGGCGTCGATCCAGCGCTCGTCGCCGGCGAGGCGGACGCGCACAGCCCGGCGCTCGCCGCGCAGGTCCTCGAGCATCCGGGGCGCGTCGAGGCCGGCGATCACGCGGGCGCCCGCCTCCTCGGCGGTCAGGTCGCCGATGCGGCGGAGCACGTCGTGCATGCCGTCCCGGTTGGCGGCGCGGGAGCGGTCGGAGAGATGCTGCAGATCCTGCTCCACCTGGGCCAGCGCACCGGGGTCGATCAGGTCGCGGAGCTCCTCCTGGCCGAGCAGCTCGCGCAGCAGGTCGCGGTCCAGCGACAGCGCCGCGGCCCGGCGCTCGGCGTTGGGCGTGTCGCCCTCGTACATGTAGGTGGCCACGTAGTCGAACAGCAGCGACGAGGCGAACGGCGACGCGGTCGGCGTCTCCACCTCCACCAGCGACAGCTCGCGCCGGTGGACCGCGGTCAGCAGCTCGACCAGGCCGGTGACGTCGAGCACGTCACGCAGGCACTCGCGATAGGTCTCGAGCACGATCGGGAACTCGCCGTACTTCTTGGCCACCTCGAGCAGCGACTGGGACTTCAGCCGCTGCTGCCACAGCGGCGTGCGCTTGCCGGGCCGGGCCCGGGGGATCAGCAGCGCGCGACCGGCGTTCTCCCGGAAGCGGGCGCCGAACAGGGCCGAGGAGGAGAGCTCGGCCACGACGCGGTCCTCGATCTCGTCGGGGTCGAGCAGCACCAGGTCCGCCCCCGGCGGCTCCTCGGCGTCAGGCAGGTGGACGATGATCCCGTCGTCGGACCAGATCGCATCGGATTCGAGGTCGAGCTCGTCGCGGATCCGGGCGCTCAGCGCCAGCGCCCAGGCCGCGTGCACGCGGCCGCCGTACGGCGAGAGCACGCACAGCCGCCAGTCGCCGATCTCGTCGCGAAAGCGCTCGACCACGATCGCCCGGTCGGAGGGGATCACGCGGGTCGCGGCCTGCTGCTCGCGCAGGAACTCGACCAGGTTCTTGGCCGCCCGCCGATCGAGGTCGTACTCGGACTCGAGCGACTCAGGTGAGCGGTCGACGGCCCAGCGCGCGAACGCGCCGATGGCCTCGCCGAGCTCCTTCGGGCGCCCGATCGAGTCGCCCTTCCAGAACGGCACCGCCCCGGGCAGGCCGGGCGCCGGCGTCACGATCACCCGGTCGCGGCCGATCTCCTCGATCCGCCACGTGGTCGCCCCGAGCAGGAAGGTCTGGCCGGGGCGGGCCTCGTAGACCATCTCCTCGTCGAGCTCGCCCACGCGGCGCCCGTCGGGCAGCGTGACCGCGAACAGGCCCCGGTCGGGGATCGTGCCCGCGTTGGTGACGGCGAGCTGGCGCGCGCCGGGCCGGGGCCGGATGGTCCCCGCGACCCGGTCCCAGACGATCCGCGGCCGCAGCTCGGAGAACTCGCTCGAGGGGTAGCGGCCGTCGAGCATGTCGAGCACGTTCTCGAGCTGGGCCCGGCTGAGCTCGGCGTAGCTGTGGGTGCGAGTGACGAGCGCGTACAGGGCATCGACGGAGACCGGCTCCTCGTCGCCGGCGGCGGCGGCGATGGCCACCACCTGCTGGGCGAGCACGTCGAGCGCGTTGCGGGGGACCACGGTGGTCTCGATCGCCCCGTCGCGCATGCGCCGCGCGACGACCGCACACTCGAGCAGGTCGGCGCGGAACTTGGGGAAAATGCGGCCGCGGCTGACGTCGCCGACAGAGTGACCGGCGCGGCCGATCCGCTGCAGGCCCCGGGCGACGGACTTCGGCGACTCGACCTGAATCACCAGATCGACGGCTCCCATGTCGATGCCCAGCTCGAGGCTCGACGTCGCCACCAGGCACGGCAGCTCGCCCGCCTTGAGCATCTCCTCCACGACCACGCGCTCCTCGCGCGCGAGCGAGCCGTGGTGCGCCCGGGCCAGCTCCTCGCCGGCGAGATCGTTCAGGCGCTGGGCCAGACGCTCGGCGCCGCGGCGATTGTTGACGAACACGATCGTCGAGCGGTGGGCGCGGATCAGCTCGAGCAGCTCGGGGTAGATCGCCGGCCAGATCGAGCGCCGGGTGGCCTCCCCGCCGGCCAGTGGATCGAGCTCCGGCGCCGGCGTGTCACCCGGCTCGGTCATCGACTCGACCGGCACGTGGATCTGCAGGTCGAGCTGCTTGCGTACCCCGGTGTCGACGATCCGGCACGTGCGGCTGGGGCCGACCATGAACCGGCCCACCTCCTGGAGCGGGTTCTGCGTCGCCGACAGGCCGATCCGCTGCACGTCGCGGCCGGCCGCCTCGGTCAGCCGCTCGAGCGTCAGCGCCAGATGCGCGCCGCGTTTGGTCGAGGCGACCGCGTGGATCTCGTCGACGATGCACCAGCGAGTGGCGGCGAACATCTCCCGCGCCCGGCCGGTGAGCATCAGGTAGAGCGACTCGGGAGTGGTGATGAGGATGTCGGGCGGCTCGCGCAGCATCGCCTGGCGCTCGCGCTGCGGGGTGTCGCCGGTGCGCACGGCAACGCTGAGCTCGGCCCCGACCCCGCGCAGCGGGGCGCGCAGGTTGCGCTCGATGTCGTAGGAGAGGGCCTTGAGCGGGGAGACGTAGACCAGGCGCGGACCGCGCTCGCGGGGCGCGGCGCTCCCGTTCGCGTCCGCATCGGCGTCCGCTCGCTCGGCCGAGAGCCGGTCGATCGCCCACAGGAATGCCGCCAGCGTCTTGCCCGATCCGGTGGGCGCGGAGATGAGCACGTGCTCGCCACTGGCGATCGCCGGCCAGGCCTGCGCCTGGGCGGGGGTGGGGGCGGCGAAAGCACCGCTGAACCATTCACGTACGTGAGGAGTGAAGGCTGACAGCGGCACTTGCACCCAGCGTAGCGACGTGGACTTCTACCTAGCGGGATGCCGGATGGCTACGGTTGGCGGAGGACGCCGGGACGACAAACCTTGGCCGTTAGACACCGGCCGCGGCCAGGCGGTCACCAGCCCCGCGGAGAGGAGCCCCAGATGGCAGCGACCGACACGACGCGCTTCAGCGAGATCTATCGACGCTCGTTGGAGGAACCCGAGGAGTTCTGGGCGGAGGCGGCGGCCGAGATCGACTGGGTGAAGCCCTGGACACGCGTTCTCGATGACTCGGCCGCACCCTTCTACCGCTGGTTCGCGGGCGGCCAGCTGAACACGTGTTACAACGCGCTCGACCGTCACGTCGAGAACGGCCGGGCCGATCAGCTCGCGCTGATCTACGACTCGCCGGTGACCGGAACGGCGCGGACCTATACGTACCGTGAGCTGCGCGACGAGGTGGCCAAGTTCGCCGGCGCACTGGCCGACGCCGGCGTCGAGAAGGGCGACCGGGTGATCATCTACATGCCGATGATCCCGGAGGCTGCAATCGCGATGCTCGGGTGTGCGCGGATCGGCGCGATCCACTCGGTGGTCTTCGGCGGCTTTGCCGCCAACGAGCTCGCGACCCGGATCGTGGACGCCCGGCCCAAGGTCGTGGTCTCGGCCTCGTGCGGGATCGAGCCCGGGCGAGTGATCGCCTACAAGCCGCTGCTCGACGCCGCGATCGACCTCGTCGACGTCAAGCCCGATCGCTGCATCATCGTGCAGCGGCCCCAGCTCGAGGCCGAGCTGATCCCGGGGCGTGATATCTCCTGGGCCGACGCGGTCGCGGCCGCGGAGCCCGCCGACTGCGTCCCCGTCGAGGCGACGGATCCGCTCTACATCCTCTACACGTCGGGCACGACCGGCGAGCCCAAGGGGATCGTGCGCGACAACGGCGGTCACGCGGTGGCGCTGAAGTGGTCGATGAAGAACATCTACGACGTCGAGCCCGGCGAGGTGTACTGGGCGGCGTCGGACGTCGGCTGGGTCGTGGGGCACTCCTACATCGTCTACGCGCCGCTGCTGCACGGCTGCACGACGGTGCTGTACGAGGGCAAGCCGGTGGGCACGCCGGATCCGGGCGCGTTCTGGCGCGTGATCTCCGAGCACGGCGTGAGCACGATGTTCACGGCGCCGACCGCCTTCCGGGCGATCCGCCAGCAGGACCCCGAGGGCGAGCACATCAAGCGCTACGACCTGTCGAAGTTCCGGATCCTGTTCCTGGCCGGCGAGCGCTGCGACCCCGAGACGCTGCACTGGGCCGAGCGCAAGCTCGACCGGCCGGTGATCGACCACTGGTGGCAGACCGAGACCGGCTGGGCGATCGCCGCCAACTGCATGGGCATCGAGCCGCTGCCCGTGGTCGCGGGCTCCCCCACGCTGCCGGTGCCGGGCTGGAACCTGCGCTCCGTCGACGGCGAGGGCAACGTGGTGCCGGCCGGCGACACCGGCGCGCTGGTGGTGAAGCTGCCAATGCCGCCGGGCGCGACGCCGACGCTGTGGAACGCCGACGAGCGCTTCAAGTCGACCTACCTGATGTCGTTCCCGGGCTACTACCAGACGGCCGACGCCGGTTACATCGACGAGAAGGGCTACGTGTTCGTGATGGCCCGGACCGACGACATCATCAACGTCGCCGGCCACCGCCTCTCGACCGGGGCGATGGAGGAGGTCCTGGCCGAGCATCCCGACGTGGCCGAGTGCGCCGTGATCGGGCCGGCCGACGAGCTCAAGGGGCAGCTGCCGGTCGGCTTCCTGGTGCTCAAGGCCGGTGTCGATCGGCCGCACGAGGAGATCGTGGCCGAGTGCGTGAAGCTGGTCCGCGACCGGATCGGCGCGGTAGCCGCGTTCAAGACCGCCACCGTCGTCGAGCGGCTGCCGAAGACGCGGTCGGGGAAGATCCTGCGCGGCACGATGCGCTCGATCGCCGACGGCAAGGAGTACAGGGCGCCGGCGACGATCGACGACCCCGCGATCCTGGGCGAGATCGACGTGGCGCTGACGCAGATCGGCTACGCCCACGCCGCCCACCCCCACGCCCCGGAGGCCGGGAAGTCCTCCTAGGGGCTCGGGTCAAGCTCCGGTGACATGAACGCGAGCGCGGGGCCCAGCCCCGCGCTGGTGCGCACCGTCGCGATCCGGCGACCGGGCTGAACCGCGGGCCTGACCGCGCCGACCCGGCCGCCGAGGCGCTCGGCGAGGCCGTCGAGGTCCTCGACGATCGCCACCAGTCCCCAGAAGCAGGCGGGGCCCGGCGGAGCGCCGACCGCCTCGACCAGCTCCAGGATCGCAGGGCCGAGACGCCGGAAGCCCTGCCGGAAGCCGCCGGCGTCGTGGATCCGGCGCAGGGGCAGTTCCGCCTGCTCGAGCGCCGCCACGGTGCGCTCGAAGTCGGGCGTCAGCACGACCACGTGGTCGAGCGCGACGGCGCCGTTCGGGTGAGCGCCGGGCGCTGGCGGGGCGGGCGCCGGCGCGGGGCCCGGCTCGCCGATGCGCGTGACCAGGCCATCGATGGCGCTGACGCCGGCGGGGATCCCGCACAGCGTCCAGGCCACGATCCCCTCGCCGGGCGCTCCGAGCGCGAGCCGCACGCCGCCGAGCGTGATCGCGGAGTCGGCCTCGACGCGGAAGCCGAGCGCCTCCCAGCGCGCGGGCGGATCGGCGAGGGCCAGCTCGGCCAGCACGGGACGGCCGGCCGCGGTCATCGACTGGGGCCCGCCGGACCCAGCCCCGCCATCTCCCGCGCGGTCCTCAGCACGTCGTCGATCATCGTCTCGGTCAGCCGGCCGGTGAACGTGTTCTGCTGGCTGGGGTGGTAGCAGCCGAGCAGCGGGAGCCGCTCGGAGGCGAGCACCGCCCCGTGCCCGAAGCGCGGCTTGGGCCGCGGCACCGGCACCCCGAGCGCGGCGCGCGCGCGCAGCCCCGCGTCCCAGGCGAAGCCGCCGAGGCAGACGATCACCCGCACGCCGTCAAGCAGGGCGAGCTCGCGCGCGAGGTATCCGGCGCACGCGTCGCGCTCGGCGGTCGAGGGGCGATTCGCGGGCGGCGCGCACCGCACGGCCGCGGTCACGAAGCAATCGTGCAGGACGAGCCCGTCGTCGGCCGCGACCGAGGTCGGCTGGTTGGCGAAGCCGGCGCGCCACAGCGCCGCGAACAGCCAGTCGCCGGAGCGGTCGCCGGTGAACACGCGTCCGGTCCGGTTGCCGCCGTGGGCCGCGGGGGCCAGCCCCAGCATGAGCAGGCGGGCCGCCGGATCGCCGAATCCCGTCACCGGTCGCCCCCAGTAGCGCTCGTGCGCGAACGCGGCGCGGCGGGTGCGGACGACCTCCTCGCGCCAGGCGACGAGCCGGGAGCAGCGCCGGCAGTCGACGATCTCGCGCTCCAGCGCGCGCAGCGCGCTCGGCTCCGGGCTCACCGCTGCGCCAGCACCCCGATGATCAGCCGATCGATCACGGGGGCCAGTTCGAGCACGTCCGCGGGCTCGCCGAGACGCACCTGGCGCGAGACGAGCTCGGTGATCGCGCCCACGACGGCGTACGCGTCGTAGGGAGAGGCGAAGCGCTTGATCAGGCCGCGGCGCGCCCCGCGCGCGTTCTCGGCGTCGAGCGCGTCGGCGAACATCTGCATGATCTGGTCGCGCCGGTGGGCGGCGCGGGGCCCCGCGCCGATGATCTCCACCAGCAGCGTCTGGGCGAACTCGGGGTGCTCGACGAGCGCGGACAGGAACGCCCGCGTCCCGGCCCGCAGCCGCTCGGCCGCATCGCCGTCCCCGGCCGCCTGCGCGGCCTGAGCCTGATGGGTCATCACGACCCCGGCGGCGTGATCGAACAGGGCGATGATGCAGTCCTCCTTGTTGGCGAAGTGCTCGTAGAAGGTCGCCTTTGACATGCCCGCCTGGCGGCTGATCGACTCTGAGCTGGCGCCCGCATAGCCGCGGCGGGCGAACTCCACGGCCGCCGCCCGCAGCAGGCGCTGCCGCTGCAGCGGCAGCCGGACCTCCGGGGGCGGGGCGTGCCGTCCGCGGGGAGCCGGCGCGTCAGACACGGGTACCGCCGCTTCCCCATCGGTCGCCCGCGGTCATTGCCGGAGCGCCCGCCCGTAGTGGCGCTCGTAGTACTCGCGGTAGGCGCCGGAGCGGATCGGCTCCCACCACCACTCGTTGTCGCGATACCACGACACCGTCCGCTCCAGTCCCTGCTCGAACCCGGTCCGGGCCCGCCACCCGAGCTGCTGCAGCTTGCCCGAGGAGAGCGAGTAGCGGCGGTCGTGGCCGGGCCGGTCGGTGACGTAGTCGATCAGCGACTCGTCGCGCCTGGTCAGCCCCAGGATCCGCTGCACGACGGCGATGTTCTCGCATTCGTCGGGACCGCCGCAGTTGTAGGCCTCGCCCGGGACGCCGTGCGCGAGGGCGTGCCCGATCCCGCGGCCGAAGTCCTCGACGTAGAGCCAGTTGCGCACGTTGCGGCCGTCTCCGTAGACGGGCAGCTGGTCGCCGGCCAGGGCGTTGAGGACCATCAGCGGGATCAGCTTCTCCGGGTACTGGTAGGGACCGTAGTTGTTGGAGCCGCGGCAGATCACCGCCTCCAGCCCAAAGGTATGGAAGTAGCTCGAGACGAGCAGGTCGGCGCCGGTCTTGGTCGCGCTGTAGGGGGAGGACGGCTGCAGCGGCGAGGACTCGGTGAACGAGCCCTCGTCGATCGAGCCGTAGACCTCGTCGGTCGAGACCTGGACGTAGCGCAGCTCATGCTCGCGGGCGGCCTCGAGCAGCACGTGCGTGCCCTGCATGTTGGTGACGATGAAGCCCTCGGGATCGGAGATCGAGCGGTCCACGTGCGTCTCGGCGGCGAAGTTGACGATCGCGTCGCAGCCCTCGACGGCGTGGGCGACCGCGCGCGGGTCCTCGATCGCCCCGTGGATGAAGCGGATCGCGTCGATCACGTCGTGCAGGTTCTCGCGCCGCCCGGCGTAGGTCAGCTTGTCGAGCACGGTCACCTCGTCGCCGTGCTCGGCCAGCCGCAGGCGCACGAAGGTCGAGCCGATGAAGCCGGCACCGCCACACACGAGCAGCCTCACGACGGGACCCCCGCGGCCAAGAACGCCTCCAGGCCCAGCTGCCACAGCGGCAGCTCGGGGACGCCGGCGCGCTCGGAGCGCAGCACGCTGTAGGCGGGGCGCGGGGCCGGGCGGCCGAGGCCGGCCGTGGTGCCCGGCACGACCGTGGCGCTCAGGCCGGCCCGCGAGACGATCTCGCCGGCGAGCTCGTACCACGAGCAGTGGCCGCCGCCGGCCACGTGGACGACCCCCGCCACCGGCTCCTTGGCCAGCGCCACCAGCGCCGGGGCCAGGTGACCGGTGAACGTGGGGCACCCGACCTGGTCGTCGACCACGGTGAGCTGATCGCGTTCGGCGGCGAGCCGCAGGATGGTGGCTGGAAAGCAGGGTCCCGCGGCGCCGAACAGCCACGACGAGCGCACGATCGTGTGGCGGTCGGGAGCCGCCTCGGCGACGGCGCGCTCGCCCGCGAGCTTGGAGCGGCCGTAGGCCGACGCCGGCCCGGTGGGGTCGGACTCGACGTACGGGCTGCGCTTGGCGCCGTCGAACACGTAGTCGCTGGAGACGTGGATCGTCCACGCCCCCTGCGCCCTGGCGGCGCGGGCGACGTGCCCGGCTGCGGGCCCGTTGACGGCCAGCGCCCGGGACTCCTCCCCCTCGGCGCCGTCGACGTCGGTCCACGCCGCACAGTTGACGACGATGTCGGGCCGGTGCTCGGTCATGGCGGCCTCGATGGCGCCGCGGTCGGTGATGTCGAGCGCGGCGCGGGCGAGCCCGATCGGCTCGAGTCCCGCGTCCGTGGCCGCGCTCAGCACGTCTCGCCCCAGCATCCCGGCGGCGCCTGTGACCATGAGTCGCATCGGCGCCCAAGGGTAGACGGGACGCGCCCCAGGTGGCCTCTTTCTCCAGCTGGCCAACCGCGGGCCCCGGCAGTTGGCCCCGCGGGCGTGGCGATCAGAGCCCGGAGCGGGTACACATCCCAGGGTGGATGAGCTGATCGCGTCGCCGCCCGTTACTGGGTACCACGTGCCGCTCGGGTGCTGCGACGAGCTGCTCGAGGACGACGGCCAGCCGAGGCCGCACGCAGCGCCGCTGATGGCCGCCCTGGCCCGGCTCGGACCCGCGGCGCTGGCCGCGGCGGGGCACCGCCGGGACACGATCTTCATGCAGCAGGGGATCACCTTCGAGGTGGCGGGTACCGACGGCGAGCGTCGCGATCGCTCGTGGCCGCTGGACCTCGTGCCGCGGGTGCTGCCCGCGGCCGAGTGGACAGCGATCAAGCGCGGGCTGGCCCAGCGCATCCGAGCGCTGAACGCGTTCGTCGACGACGTCTACCACGCGCACGAGATCGTCCGCGCCGGGATCGTCCCCTGGTCGCTGATCGTCAGCCGCCCGAGCTTCGCGCGGCCGGTGCACGGCGTGCGGCCGCCGGGGGGCGTGTACTGCCACGTGTCCGGCTGCGACCTCGTGCGCGGCGGCGACGGTCGCTGGCGGGTGCTGGAGGACAACGTGCGCACGCCGTCGGGAATCTCCTACGTACTCGAGAACCGGGTCGCGATGACGCGGCTGGTGCCCGAGCTGTTCGCGGGTCATCGCGTGCGGGCGGTCGACCACTACCCCTCGCTGCTGCTCGATGCGCTGCAGGCGGTGGCCCCGGCGGCCGACGGCGAGCCGACGGTCGTCGTGTGGACCCCCGGCTCGCTCAACTCGGCCTACTTCGAGCACGCATTCCTGGCGCGGCAGATGGGGGTCGAGCTGGTCGAGGCCCGCGACCTCGTCGTGCGCGACGCCGTCTGCTACATGCGCACGACCGCGGGCCTGCAGCGGGTGCACACGATCTACCGCCGGCTCGACGACGAGTTCATCGACCCGCTCGAGTTCCGCGCGGACTCGATGCTGGGCGTCCCCGGCCTCGTGCGCGCTTACCGCGCGGGCACGGTGGCGATCGCCAACGCGATCGGCACCGGCGTCGCCGACGACAAGGCCGTCTACCACTACGTCCCGGCGATGATCCGCTTCTATCTGAACGAAGAGCCGATCCTGGACAACGTCCCGACGTACCTGCTCACCGACGAGGCCACCCGCCGCCACGTGCTCGGTCGCCTGGCCGAGCTGGTCGTCAAGCCGACCTCGGAATCGGGTGGCAAGGGCGTCTTCATCGGCCCGCAGGCGAGCGCCGCGGCGCTCGGCCTGCAGGCGGAGCTGATCGAGCAGATGCCCGGCCGCTATATCGCTCAGGAGCTCGTGCACCTCTCGACGGCGCCGACCGAGACCGGGGAGGGGCGGCTCGAGCCGCGCCACGTCGACCTGCGTCCATTCGCGGTGTTCGGCGACAAGATCCGGATCGTTCCGGGCGGTCTGACGAGGGTCGCGCTGGGCGAAGGCTCGATGATCGTCAACTCCTCGCAGGGCGGCGGCTCGAAGGACACGTGGGTGCTCGACGACGGCAGCGTCAGCGATCAGGGACCGGGCGCCATGCCCGCCCGCCGGCCGCCGCGGCTGCCGGACATCCGCTACGGCGGCTGGCAGGAGCAGCAGCAACAACAACAGCAACAGGCCTCACATCCCGCCGCCGGCGCAGGCGGGAGCCGCTAGCCCACCGATGCTCGCGCGCATCGCCCAGGAGCTGTTCTGGCTCGGCCGCGACCTGGCCCGGGCAGAGCACACCGCCCGTATGCTCGACGGGGTGTTCCACGCCGACGTGGCCGGCGACCCGAGCTATCAGGGCATCGCGCTCGGATGGGAGGGGGTGCTGGCGATCATCGGTGCGAAGGCGCCTGTGCCCGGCGAGGACGGCAAGCGCGACGAGGACCCCGACGGAGGACTCGCGCGCGACCCGGCCGTGCTCGCCGGCCTGAGGCCGCTCGAGCGCGGGGAGGTCGCGCGACTGCTGACACTCGACCCCGACAGTCCCGCCTCCGTCGTCTCCTGCGTCGCGCGTGCGCGTGAGCGCGGACGCACGCTGCGCGACGTGATCTCGACCGAGATGTGGGAGGCGCTCAACACCTTCCACCTGTCGCTTGCCGGCCGCGACCTGTCGGCCGCGCTGGCCTCCGGACCGTACTCCGCCTATCAGGAGGTCAAAGATCATTGCGCGCTGTTCTGGGGGCTCGTCGACCGCACGATGCTGCGCGACGAGAGCCGATCGTTCCTCGAGGCCGGCGGCCGGATCGAGGCGGCAGACATGGTCCTGCGGATGCTGAGGGTCGCCGTTCCGCCCGAGCCCGAGACCGGCGGCCACCAGGGTGGCGCGCTCGCGCTGCTGCACGCCGTGGGCGGCTTTCAGGCCTACCGACGCGCGGTGCGAGCCGCGCCGACCGTCGGACCCGTGGCCCGCTTCCTGCTCTATGACGGCGCCTACCCGGGCTCGGTCGCGTCCTCGGTCGAGGCGCTGCACACCGCGCTCTGCACCGCCGACGCGGCGCCGCGCTCCTCACCGCCCGTGCTGCGGCTCAGCCGGCTGATCGCCGACCTCGAGCTGCAGCGCCGGGCCCCGTACGCCGCCGGCGCGCTGGACGTCACGCTGAAGCACGTCCAGGAGGAGCTCGAACTCGTGGACCACGACATCGACGAGCGATACTTCGCGGTCGCACTCGCGATTGCGGTCCATCTGTAGGCACAGCCATCATCCCCCCGATGAACTTCGCGATCCGCTTCCTCACCGCCTACCGCTACGACGCCGACGTGGTGGACAACCTCAACGCCCTGCGGGTCAAGCCGGCGGCGAACGGGAACCAGCGCTGCGACGAGTTCAGCGTCCGGCTCAATCCGGAGGTCAGGCTGCACCGTCACGCCGACTACTTCGGCACCGAGGTGGTCGAGTTCGAGGTCTCGCGGCCGCACCGGCATCTGACGATCGACGTGCGCGCGAGAGTCGCCACCAGGCGCCCGGCGCAGCCCTCCCAGGCGCCATGGCCGGCGCTGCAAGACCCCACGTACCGCGAGGCCGGCGGCGAGTTCCTGCTCCAGACCGACGACGCGATCGGGCACGAGACCTTCCGCGCGCTGCTCGCGACCACCCGCGCCGCCGCGACGCCGCTCGCCACGCTGATGCTGATCTCGGAGCTGATCCCCGACCGGTTCGAGTACCGCCAGGGCGCGACCTACGTCGACTCCACGCTCGGCCATCTGTTCGAGGTCGGCGCGGGTGTGTGCCAGGACTTCGTGCACCTGGGGCTGAGCCTGCTGCGCCACCACGGGATCGCGGCCCGATACGTCTCCGGTTACCTGTTCGCCTCCGACCGCGGCGGCGGCGAGGAGTCCGTGGAGGTCGACACCCACGCGTGGCTCGAGGCGCTGCTGCCCGTGATCGGCGGCGGCGAGCCGGTGTGGGTCGGGGCCGACCCGACCAATCGCGGCCTCGCGGGCGAGAACCACGTCAAGATCGGCCACGGCCGCCATTACCCCGACGTGCCGCCGATCAAGGGCGTCTATCGCGGCGCGGCGGCCGCGGAGCTCGACGCGCGAGTCACGATGACGCGGTTCGAGGGCATGGACCCCGCATCGATCGCGCGCACGTAGCGCGCCGGGCAGCGCACCCACAGCCGGGGCGGGTGGAGCGCACGCGCGCCCGGCGCGCGCCCGACCCTCAGCTGTTCCAGAAGTCGGGGATGAACTCGCCGTCGCCGCCCGCGGGGCGGTCGTTGCCGATCGCGATCAGCTCGAGTCCGTCCGGTCCGGCGTGGAACGCGCGGCCGACCTGCGGGGCGACCCGTACCACGTCCCACTGGCGCAGCTCGATCTCCTCGTCGTCGAGCCGCATGCGACCCGATCCGCTGACCACCACGTATGCCTCCTCCTGCTCGCGGTGGCGGTGGCCGAACGGCGCCTTGAAGCCGGGGCCGTAGCGGAAATAGCTGACGCCGAGGTGATCTGAGTCGAGGTGCTTGCGCGCAAACCGGGCCTCGACCTCGGGGCCGCGGTCAGCCGCCGAGTCCTCGACCTCCTTCAGGTTCTTGATCGCGTAGTCCGACATCCACGGTGGAGTGTATTGACGCCGCGTCCGGCACGGCTACGCGGCGTACATGAGCGGGCGCGATTCAGTGGTGCGGTCGCGCTCATGGGCGAACGCACGGAGGTACACGCTGGGGGACGTTCTGCCGGACCGACCTGACGAGCTCCGACCAGACGCCGTCAGGCGCGACCGTAGACCGGGATCGCCGCGCCGCTGACCGCGACGGAATCGTCGGAGAGCAGGTGCGCGATCACGCCCGCGATCTGGGCCGGCTCGACCCACCGGTCGTGGTCGGCCTTCGGCATCGAGGCCCGGTTCCCGGGCGTGTCGATCACGCTCGGGAGGATCGCGTTGCAGCGCACCGAGTCGTCGCGGTACTCGACCGCAACCGCCTGCGCGAACGCGATCACAGCCGCCTTGGAGGAGACGTATCCGGCCGCGCCGGGAAACGGCTGCAGCGCCGCGCGGGTCCCGACGCACACGATCGAGCCACCGCCGGCCGCGATCAGCGCCGGCAGCGCCGCCTGCGTGACCAGATACGTCGGGCGCAGGTTGAAGCGGAACTGCTGCTCGAACTCCTCCACCGGCGTCTCGTGGACGCGCCCGCCGGAGGCGAACCCGCCGACGAGGTTGACGACCCCGCGCAGCGGAGCGTCGGCGTCGCCCGCGGCCACCTCGGCCACCGCCGCGACAGCCGCCTGGTCGAACAGGTCGGCCTGGACCAGCTCCAGACCGGGCCGCGGCTGCACGCGCGCCAGCTCATGCTCGGCGATCCAGGGCACGGTCACGCTCCAGCCGTCGTCGAGCAGCCTGGTCACGACTGCGGCTCCCAGTCCTCCGGTTCCCCCTGTCACGAGCGCGGTGCGAGTCATCGATCTGCCGTCCGCACGCCACTCTATCTTCGTGGCGCGATGAAAGTACGGGATTTGCTCGATGGTTGTGACGTCGCGCAGGCGCTGCTGGTGCGCGAAGTCGAGGTGCGACGGCGCCGCGAAGGCGGCGATTACCTGAAGGTCGTGCTCGGCGATCGCAGCGGGAGCGTGTCGGCGATGGTCTGGGACGACATCACCGCGGTGCGCGAGATCTGTCGCCCCGGAGCCGTCGTGCACGTCGCCGGCACGTACTCCGTGCACGATCGTTTCGGGCCACAGGTCGCCGTGCAATCGATGCGGACCGCTGGCGAGAGCGAATACGACCGCGCCGAGCTGGTCGACGGGCCCCACCGCGCGCCCGAGCAGATGGAAGCGGACCTCCGCGAGCTGTTGGCCACGATCCAGAACCCGCATCTGCGGCGGCTGCTCACGCTCGTGGTCGGCGAGGACTCGGCGATCTGGGCCGGCTATCGCGAGGCGCCGGCCGCCAAGCGCTACCACCAGGCCTACCCCCACGGGCTGCTCGAGCACAGCCTCACGGTCGCGCAGGCGGTGAGCTCGATCTCCGCCACCTTCCCCGGCATCGACCGCGATGTCGCCGTCACCGGCGCGCTGCTGCACGACATCGGCAAGCTCGAGGCCTACGAGGTCGTCGGGGGCGCGATCTCGATGTCCGACCGGGGCCGGCTGTACGGCGAGATCCCGCTGGGCTACTACCGCATCCGCCGCGCGATCGAGCGGCTCGACGGGTTCCCGCCCGAGCTCGAGCAAGCCGTGCTGCACATCATCCTCAGCCACCACGGGTCCCTGGAGCACGGCAGCCCGGTGGTGCCGTGCACGCGCGAGGCGACGCTCGTCCACATGATCGACAACCTCGGCGGGCGGCTCGGCAGCTTCGATCGGCTCCAGAAGGAGCTGCCGGCCGGCGAGCAGTGGTCGTCGTACGACAAGGCGCTCGGCGGCGGCGCCTACTTCGCCGCGCCGATCGAGCCAGAGCGCAAAGCGGCCTGACTCGCGGCCGGGATGTTTCCGCGGGTCTCGCGGAAACATGCAAATAGCGAGGATCCTGACCGGTGCGCCGTACCGGGCCGCGCTGCCCGTCTACAGTGCCACTACGCATGGCCAAGGACACCGAGAAGCTGATCCGCCAGCTCTCCCTGATCTCGTACCTGATGGCGGAGCGCCGACCCGTCACGGCGCCCGAGATCAGGCGCGACGTGGAGGGCTACAGCGCGATGAACGAGGATGCGTTCGCGCGCCGCTTCTACGCCGATCGCTCCGAGCTGGAGGCGCTGGGGATCATGCTGGCGGTCGAGAAGCCGATCGACGGACTGGTCGAGCAGGAGAACTACTCGCTGCCGCCCGAGAACTTCCACCTGCCGCCGATCGAGTTCACCGACGAGGAGCTGGCCGCGCTGCACACCGCGCTGCAGCTACTCGACGGCGAGTTCGCCTACGCCGAGCCGCTGCGCCTGGCGCTGCAGCAGATCTCCTGGGGCCGGCCGAGCCCGCTGAGCGCGCCCGAGCAGCGGACGGTCGCGCTGGGGATCACCGGCTCCGCCGGCGGCCACGACATCTCCCAGCGGCTGGCCAAGATCGAGACCGCGATCTTCCGGCGCAAGACGATCGTGTTCGACTACTACACGATGGAGCGCGACGACACCGGCACCCGCCGCGTCGATCCGTACGAGCTGCTCTACCAGGGCGGTCAGTTCTACGTCGTCGGGCGCTCGCACGAGCGCGAGGCGATCCGCGTGTTCCGGCTCTCGCGGATCCGCGGCAAGGTCGGCTACGCGACCAAGGCCGAGCACGACTTCCAGCGCCCGCCCGACTTCGACCCGCGCGCGTATGCCAACCGCATCGACTGGCAGTTCGGCGAGCCCGTGGGCACGGCGGAGGTCTGGATCGGGCACCGGATCGCCTGGCAGATCGAGCGCCACTTCGGGCGCTACGGCGAAATGCGCCCCGCCGACGACGCCGGCGACCGCATCCTCCTGACCCCGTACGCGAACTCCCGGCAGCTGATCGCCTGGGTCCTCGGGCTGGGCGAGAACGCCCGGGTCCTCGGGCCGCCCGAGCTCGTCGTCGAGCTGCGCGAGCGCGCCCGCCTGCTCGTCGAGCGCCACTCCGGCACGCCCGAGCTGGCCGCGCTGGTGGCGGCCGGAGAGGACTCCGAGGCCGACGCGGCGCCCGGGCGGGCGAGCGCCGGCGCCGGCGCCGACTCGGGCAACGGCCACCATCCCGATGCCGCGATCCGGCCAGAGCGCTTCGCGCGACTGGTGACCCTGGCCAGCATCCTGATCGACGCCGGTCGCGGCGGCCGGCGCCTCGATGCCGCCGAGCTGTGCCGGGCGCTCAAGATCTCCGAGCAGGAGCTGCGCGAGGACATCTCGGTGCTCAACGTCGTCAACTTCGGGGCCGGCACCTACGTGCTGTACGCCGAGATCGGCGCCGACGGCATGATCGAGGTCGATCCCGAGCCCTACGGCGACTCGTTCGCTCGCCCGGCCCGCCTGCTCCCGGTCGAGGCCAAGGCGCTGATGGCCGCGATCGACCTGATCGGCGAGCACATCCCCGAGGGCTCGCTCGCGTCGGTGCGCCAGAAGCTCGTCGGCGCGCTCGGCGACAACCCGATCCAGGAGGGGCTGCAGGTCGCGACGGCGGGCGGCGACGACGAGATCGCCGCCGTGGTCTCGCGCGCGATCTCGCAGCGCCACCTGCTCTCGTTCGAGTACTACAAGGAGAACGAGGACGAGTTCTCCTCCCGCCTGGTCGAGCCCTACGCGCTGATCAACGGCCGCGAGGGGTGGTACGTCGCCAGCTACGACCCCACGCGGGACGACGTCCGCCATTTCCGGCTCGACCGGATCAAGTCCGCGACCGTGACCGGCGAGGCGTTCGAGCCGCGCCCGGACGTGGATCCGGCGGCCGACGTCGACGGCTGGCCGCGGACCGGCGAGGTCCCTGCCTCGCGTCGCGCGCAGGTGTGGATCTCGCCCGAGCGCGCGCGCTGGTCACGCGAGGAGCGGACCGTGGTCGGTGAGCTCGAGGACGGCTCGGTGATCGTCGAACTCGGCTTCGCCGGCGTCGACTGGCTCGTCCGCGAGGTGCTCAAGGAGGCCGGGGACGCGACCGTGCTCGAGCCCGCCGACGCCCGCGAAGCGGTTCACGTCGCCGCCGCGTCGATCCGCTAGGCATGAGCCGCCGCGACCAGATAGCGATGAGCGACGCGGAGGTGGCGACGTTCCTCGATCAACAGCGCGTGGTCATCTGCGCAACCAACGGCCCCCGCGGCTGGCCCCACCTGATGCCGCTCTGGTACACGGTCCGCGACGGCGCGATCTGGGCCTGGACCTACGCCAAGTCCCAGAAGGTCAAGAACCTGCAGCGTGACGCTCGCGCGACGCTGCAGGTCGAGGCGGGCGAGGAGTATCACGAGCTGCGCGGGGTGATGTTCGAGGCGACGACGACGATCCACCGCGAGCTGGAGCTCGTGACCGAGTTCGGGGTCGAGCTGTTCCGGCGCTACTCCGGCGCCACCGGCGAGGAGTTCCTCGAGGCGGTGCGGGCGCAGGCGTCCAAGCGCGTCGCGCTGCAGTTCACGGCCGAGCGGGCCGCGAGCTGGGACCACAGCAAGCTGGGCGGCGTGTACTAGTGCTGGTGCGCGAGTTGAAGGGCCTGATCCTGTCGGGGGGGAAGGGCACGCGGCTGCGCCCGATCACCCACACCAGCGCCAAGCAGCTGGTCCCGGTGGCCAACAAGCCGGTCCTGTTCTACGGGATCGAGGCGATGGCCGCGGCGGGGATCGAGGACGTCGGCATCATCATCGCGCCGGAGACGGGCGAGGAGGTCCGGGGCGCGGCCGGCGACGGCAGCCGGTTCGGAGTCAGGATCACCTACATCGTCCAGGACGAGCCGCTGGGGCTCGCCCACGCCGTTCTCACCGCCGAGCCGTTCCTCGGCGACTCGCCGTTCGTCATGTACCTGGGCGACAACCTGCTCCAAGGCGGGATCCAGGACCTGGTCGCGGCCTTCTGCGAGAACGAGCCCGACGCGCTGATCCTGCTCACCCCGGTCGCCGATCCCGAGCAATACGGGGTCGCCGAGCTGCGCGACGGCTCGGTCGTGCGGCTGATCGAGAAGCCGGCCGAGCCGCAGACGAACCTCGCCCTGGTCGGCGTCTACATGTTCAACGCCGGCGTCCACGCCGCCGCGCGCGCGATCGAGCCCTCGAGCCGCGGCGAGCTCGAGATCACCGACGCGATCCAGCATCTCGTGGACTCCGGCCGTCGCGTGGAGCCGCACATCGTCAAGGGCTGGTGGAAGGACACCGGGCGGCTCGAGGACATGCTCGCCGCCAACCGCCTCGTCCTGGACACGATCGAGGCCCACGTCGAGGGCGAGCTGATCGACTCCCAGGTCGACGGCCGTGTGGTGGTCGAGCCCACCGCCCACCTCGAGCGGACTACCGTGCGCGGCCCCGCGATCATCGGCGCCTCGGCCCGCCTCACCGACTGCTACATCGGCCCCTACACCGCGATCGGCGACGGCTGCTCGATCCACAACGCCGAGGTCGAGCACTCGATCCTGCTCGCCGGCTCCTCGGTGAGCGACCTCGCCGGCCGGATGGAGTCCTCGTTGCTCGGCCGCAACGTCACCATCGGCCGCGACCAGCGCCAGCCCCGGGCCTACCGGTTCCTGGTCGGGGACAACTCGGAGATCGGGATTCTGTAGCGCTGGTTGTGGGGCTGTCGGTGGGTGATCGGTGGCGGCGCCGGCGGGCGGGGCGGGATGAGCCTGCGGCAGGGTGGATGCACCGGATTCTCGACCTGCTTATCTCGACAAATCGCCGCCGCCGAATCGACTTTGCGCACATAAGCATGCATGACATGCTTACCTGGCCAAAGTGGTTGATTTGCTGGTAAGTTTGGCGACATAAGCAGCACCGCAATCCGGTCCATCGGCCGTAGCGCCCGCCCGCCCGGCGGGCGCCGTTAGCGCCCCGGCCCCCGCTCCTGCAACGCTGGCGTAACGGGGCGGCAACGGGTGGGGCGCAGACTGCCGGCGTGGGGCTAGACAGCAAACGCATCAGGGACGACGGGACCGGTGCCACCGGGAGCACGGATGACGTTGGGGGCGCGGTGGATGCAGCCATGAGCGGTCGGTTCAGGGCACCGAGGGTGCTCGGAACCGGCCGCAGGCTGCAGCGTGCCGACGATGGGGCCGGTAAGCATGTCGGGTTCGGGACGCATGCCGATGCGATGCGGGCGTTCACGCCGCTGAACCCGCGGGATGTGCGCGCGCTGGCGGGCACGGCGGTCGAGGTCGATGTGCCCGAGAAGGCGCAGATCGTGGGCGAGGGTGAGCTGACCGAGACGTTCTTCGTGATCGCCGAGGGGCGCGCGGAGCTGTGGCGCGGCGGCCGGCGGCTGCGGCCGCTGGTGGTCGGCGATTGCTTCGGCGCGATCGATCCGGCGGCCGAGGGCTCGAGCCGGTTCACCGTGGTCGCGTGCTCGCGGGTGCGGCTGCTGGGGTTCAGCGCGCTGGGGATCGCGCGGCTGTGCGACGCGATTCCCGACACCCGCCGTCAGCTGATCGAAGCGCTTCCGGATCCGCAGCTGGGCTCACGCCCCGACATCCGCGTGGCGGAGGATCGAGTCGAGTCCGAGCGTGCGACCGAGTTCGAGCGCTTCACCAGAGAGCTCCGAGGCGAGGACGAGGTCCTCGGGCCGCGCCCGGGCTCTGAGCAGGCGGGCGTAGTCGAGCTGCGTCTGCGCCAGCCACGGGCGGGCGCCCAGCGCTCGCTGGGATGCAATCGCGTCCCGAAAGCACTCTTCGGCGGCACCGGTCCGGCCTAGGCTGCCGTACAGCAGTCCCAGGTAGCGGGACACCGGTCCGAGCCAGGACGAGCCCATGTCCACGAAACCGCCGCGGTAGGGCTCGAGCAGCTCGAGCAGCCGCTCGGCGCGATGGGTGTCCTCGAGCATCGCGCAGGCGGCCGAGGCGAGCGCGATCACCGAGAGCCACGAGAAGTCGTACGGCACGTCATCGAGGTCGTGGGCCATCACCCGCTCGTACGGCGCCCGGGCCTCGTCGAGACGCCCGAGCTCGCAGTAGATCGTAGTCAGGTAGGCCTGAGTGAGCAGCGGCACGGTCCGGCTCCGGAGCGTGCGGCGCGGCGCCGCGGCGAGCGCGTTGGCCAGCTCCCCGAGCCTCCCCTGGTGCATCCGGATCACCAGCAGCTGGGCCGCGAAGAGCAGGAAGGCATCCGGCTGCCCGGCCTCCTGCCCGGCCTCGAAGCCCTTGGTCGCCAGCCGGTCGGCTTCCTCGAGCGAACCGGCCATCAGCTCGCGCTTGGCGCGGGTGACGAGGTCGTACCAGCGCAGGATCGGCTGGCGCAGGGTCGTGGCGAGCCGGTTCTGGCGCTCGAGCGCCAGGTCGGCGGCAGCGACGTCGCCGTCCTCGAGCGCGGCCAGCGCGGCGTAGGCGGCGGCGTAATAGGCGAGCAGCGGGTCGTCGAGATCACAGGCGATCCCGGCCGCCTCGGCGGCACACTCGATCCGGTCGCGCAGCGTGCTGGCATGCCAGATCGTCGCGATCCGCTGCATCAGCGCCACCGCCAGCGTGCCCGGGTCCTCGATGCCCCTGGCCATCGCCACGGCCTCTTCGCTGTAGCGGCAGCGCAGCTCCCAATCACCGCCGAAGATCAGCTCCACCCCGAGCTGGGCGAGCAGCCGCGCGCGGGTCGCGCTGGGGGCAGGGTCATACGCGGCCAGTGCCTCCTCCAGGCAGCGCACGCGCTCGGCATCGACCTCGCCGGTGGAGCTGAAGAAGCCCCGGTTGTTGGCCAGCGCGGCCCGGGAGAGCAGCTCGGGGTCGCCGATCTCGCGGGCCAGCCGCGCGCCGTCGAGCAACGTGTCGCGGAAGGCGCGGTAGCCGGCGCGGCGCTGGGCCTCGCCGAGCGCGATCGTGACCTCACAGCGGCGGCGCAGGTGGGCGGTGTCCCGGAACGCCTCGAGCAACTCGAACGCCTGGCGGTAGTGCGTGAGCGCCTGGTCGTAGGCCAGCTTGGTCTGCGCCTGGTTGCCCGCCCGCATCAGGTACTCGATCGCCTTGTCCTCCTCGCCCGGCGCCGCCTGGGCGAAGTGGTGCGCGAGCTCGTGCAGGTGCAGGTCGATCTCGTCCCGGTAGAGGTCCTCGAGCGCGGTCGCGACCTGGCGGTGAAGCCGCCCCCGTCGCGCCGCAGTCAGGTCGATGTAGACCGCTTGGCGGACGAGCGCATGCGTGAATGCGTACCGGCCGGGGAGCCGGTCGGACTCGACCAGCACGCGGGCGCGGACGGCCTCGTCGAGCGCGTCGAGCAGCGCGTCGGGGCTGCGGCTGGCGTCCGGCACGCGCTCGAGCAGCGGCAGGGTGACGCCCGGGCCCCCCACCGCAGCGACGGTCAGCACCTGGGTCGCGTCCTCGGACAGGCGCATCAGACGACGGCTGACCACCTCGCGCACGCCCTCCGGGATCCCGAGCTGCTCGAGCGAGACCTCGCCGGAGGAGGCGAGCCGCTTGCGCGAGTCGGCGACCTGCCGCAGGATCTCGCCGACGAAGAACGGGTTTCCGCGCGTCTCCTCGTGCACCGTACGCGCCAGAGTGCGGCTCTTGGGGTCCAGGTCCACGTCGACCTCGAGCGCCAGCAGGTCCTCGACCTGCTCCGCGCTCAGGCCCGCCAGCGCGTGACGCTCGATCCCGGGCTCGCGTCGCAGGTCGGCGAGCATCTCGAGCAGGGGGTGAGAGCGGGGCAGTTCCGTGTCGCGGAACGTGCCGACGACGCAGATCTGCATGGCCGGCGGGGAGCGCACGAGGTGGCGCAGCAGCAGCAGCGTCGGCCGCGCGACCCAGTGGAGGTCGTCGAGCACGAGCAGCAGCGGGGCGGTCCGCGAGACCTCGGCCAGGAAGCTGATCACGGCCTCGAACATCAGGTACTGGTCGAGCGCCGCGTCGGGACGGGCCGGCGGGACCGCGTCGGGCATCAGCTCGCCCAGCTCGGGGAGCACACGGGCCAGCTCGGCCGCGCCTCGTCCCGTCTGAGCGCGCACCAGGTCGGGCGGGCTCGCAGCGACGTAGGCGCGGAGCGCCTCGACGAAGGGCTGGAAGGCGAACCCGACGTCCTCGTCGCAGCGGCCGTAGAGCACGATCCCGCCCTCCGCGTGGGCTTCGGCCGCGAGCTCCCCCACGAGGCTCGTCTTGCCGATCCCGGGCTCACCGGCGACCAGGACGACCCGCCGCGCACCGCGCTTGGCGATGTGCCAGGCCTGCCTCAGGGCCTCGAGCTCGGCCTCCCGTCCGACGAAGTGGACCCCGTCGCCGGGATCCAGCGCGACCGGCAGCGACGGTTGTACGGAGGCGGGCACGGGCGGCGGCCCGGTGAGGGCGGGAGCGGGTGCGAACTCGGCGTCGCCGGCCAACAGCCGGGCGTGCAGGTCGCTCAGGGCCCGCGAGGGCGTCGTCCCGAGCTCGTCGCGCAGCAGCGCCCGGACCTGCTCGTAGGCGAGCAGCGCCTGCGCCGTGTTCCCCTGCGCCTCGAGCGCGTGCATCACCAGCACGTGGCCGGCCTCGCGGAACGGCGCCCGGGCCACGAGCGCGCGCGCGGCCCGCTCGGCGTCGCGCGGATGCCCGTGGGCCAGCTCCGCCCGGGCCTCGAGCTCGAGTGCCCGCACGGCGAGATCGTCGAGCTCGCGACGGGCCTCGTCGATCCAGGGCGCGCTCTCACCCGCCAGCAACGGAGCCTCCAGCAGACCGGCGGCCGCGCGGGCGCGGGACGCGGCCTCATCGTGGTCGCCGCGCGCCAGTGCCCGTTCCGCGGCGTCCACATCCGCCTCGGCGGCCTCGACGTCGATCCACGTGTCCTCAGGCAGCTCGAGCCGGAGCTCGGTCCGCCCCTGCAGCGACTCGGCGCCGAACACCCGGCGCACGGAGGTCAGCAGCACCCTCAGGGCGGCGTCGCGCTGACCCTCCCCGGCCTCCGGCCAGAGGGCCGCGATGAGCTGGTCCCGGCTGACCGGCCGCGCGCGACCCAGCACCAGGAAGGCGGCCAGCGACCGCGCTTGCCGACGCTCCAGACGATCCTCGGTGGAGATGCCGCTCTCGCTGACGCGAAACCGACCGCAAAGCCAAACCTGCATTCGGGCATGGATTATGGGGCAAGATCGCGTGTCCTGGGCGCATGTGTGGACACCGCCACACAACCTGTGGACAGGCTGGAAAAACAAGGCGCGCGGAGCGCGCCCAATCAAGCTCCGCCGAGCAGCGCCAACAGGCCGCTCGGAGTCACCGCGCGGCCGATGTGCAGCCGTGGCATCAGCAGCGGCGCGACGGTGCTCTCGGTCGTGCCACCGGCGGTCGTGTAGGCCATCGTGAAGCCGGCCGCGTGCACGGCGGCGACGACGGTGGCGTCCTCGGCGCCGAACGGATATGCGAACGCGTACACGAAATGGCCGAGCGTCCGCTGCATCACGCGACGGGACCCGAGGGTCTCCGCGCGGAGCTGAGCCGCGGTGAGCAGGCGCAGGTCGACGTGGTGGGCGGTGTGGTCGCCGATGTCCATGCCGGCCCGGTCAAGCTGGCGGACCTGGTCGGCGTTCAGGAAACCGGGCATCGTGAAGCGCCCGGTGATCACGAAGAACGTGGCCACCATGTGGTAGCGCCCGAGCGCGGGCAGGATCCGCGTGACGTCGTCGACATAGCCGTCGTCGACCGAGATCAGCACCGGTTTGGACGGCAGGGCGGCGCCGTGGTAGAGCGCGTCGAACAACTGCGCCTGGCTGACCGTGTGGTAGCCGGCGTCGTGCAGCGCGGTCAGCTCGGCCACGAAGTTGGCCGGGTCGACGGTGAGATCGACTGTGATCGCGGGCGCGTCCGGCTTCAGCGGCGCGACCCGATGGAAGGTGAGCACGGGGACGTGGACGCTGCGCTCGGGGGCGCCCGGCGGCGGGATCAGCTTCGGGACCGAGCGGCTGGGAAGCAGGGCCGCGACCCGGGCCCGGGCGGTCGTGGTCGCGGCCGTGGCGGGGCTGGAGGAGGTCGAGGAGCTCGACCCGCAGCCGACGATCAGCAGCGCGACGGCGACGAGCGCGGGCATCGCGCGGGCGGTGGATGGCATTGCTCGGCAAGGCTAGCGTGCACCCAGTACGCGTCGGCCTGCTCGTCATCGGGCACCATCGGCGTACGGTGGGTCGTCGACCCAGACGACCGTCCGCGGTCATCGAGAGGGCACCATGTACGCAGTCGCCAGAAGCTACTCCGGGCAGGGCGGATCGGAATTAGGAGTTCTCGGCAGCCGAGCGCAGGCGGTACACGCCGACCGGCTCGCTGAGACCACGGATGTCCTGACTGCCGCGCGGCTCCCAGTCAAAGCGGCCCGCGGTCGCGCGCACGACGGCCTCCGACGCCAACAGCTCGTCGCGCCCAGCGAGCCCAAGCAGCCGCGCCGCCAGGTTGACAGCGCCGCCGAAGTAGTCTCCTTGGCGGTACAGAACGACACCGTGGTGAACACCGGCGTGCACCCCCGGCGAGCCGCCTCCGCGCATCTGCTCGATGATGCGAACGCAGCAGGCGACGGCTTCGCCGGGCTCCGGATAGCTGAGCATGAACCCATCGCCGAGGGCCTTGACCACGTGGCCGTGCTGCCCAAGCTCGCCTGTGACCACCACCGCCAGGCGCTCAACCAGGTCGACCGCGGCGGCATCACCATTGGCCTCCGCGTAGCCGCTGAAGTCCTTGAGGTCGCAGAACAGGAACGTCACCTCGATTGCGCCCGGCAGCACGCCTTCCGAGGTCCTGATCTCAGCCTCGCGCACGACGGCCTGAGTGACCTCGTGCTCGACGCGCCGCCTGTGTACCCCGAGCAGCATCGGGTCGGCGAGCGGCAGGAGCTCACCGAAGGCCTGTTGCACTGACTGTTGGGCGTCGTACAGCGGGCTGTCGCTTACGCTCCGCAGCTTCGACTCGACATAGAGCCGGAACAGGTTGACCTCGGTCCGAGCGATGTGGGCGAGCGCCTGACCATAGACGCGGACGATCTGCAGGTAGACCTCCGGCGGCCAGATCTCACGCAGACGGCCAAAGTGCACGAGCACGTCGGCCTCGGCAGCTGTGAAATAGGCGTCCTGCGGGTCCGGGGCCGGCAGGCCGAAGTTCAAGACGACCAGTCTTGTCTCATCGACCGTGAGCCCGCCGTCGGCCTCGATCTGCGCGGGCGAGATCGTGCGCTTGCCGCGCTCTGGATCGAGCACGGCATCAAAGATCGCAGCAGCTTCAGCCGCGGCGCGATCGTCCTCACTGCCGGATGACACCGCGGCATCATCCCGTGTCTGCGGCGAAACCGGAAGAGTATTGAGTTAGCGCGTCGGGTTGGGTCAGTCGGCGAGGTCTGGGTCGTCAGCGATCAGGCGGGCGAGGCGTTTTCGGAGTGTGAGCGGTCCGGCGTGGGTGCCGTTGCCGCGCATCGTGTTGTTCTGGTCGATGGTGCCAGTGACGGCGATGAATCCTCTGCCGGTGGCGTCGAAGATCTTGGTCTGCTGGCCGTATTCGAGCTCGTAGCAGACGATCCGGTAGCGGGTCTCGGGGAAGTGGTCTGGCTCGGGCATCGTGTCTCAGGCGGCCAGCGCGGGCGGGGATGCACGGGCGGGGAGCGTGATCAGCTCGCTCGCGGTCGGCTGGCGGGAGCGCTGCGCGGCGGTCATCAGCTCGACGGGGTCGATGTTCTGTTGGCGGGCGGTGCGGATCACGCTCATCGTTACTTGCTGGGTGCGGGCGCCCCGGTGGGTGCGGTTCCCGCCCCAGCTCTTGCGGTTCACGATCGCTGGGCGTAGCGCCTGCTCGGCCCGCCAGTTCGTGGCCTGCACGCCGGGCTCGGTGAGGAACGTGAACATGTACTCGCGCTCGGTCTTGAGGTGAGCGAGCAGCCGCCGGTTCGGCTCGTGCGTGGGGCGAATCTTGAGCAGCTTGTCGGTCCGCTCATTGAGGTCGGTGACCTTCAGCTCGAACTCCTCGGCATCGATCACGTCCTGCTCGCGCTGATCGCGCAAGGCGAGCGCGTCCTTGAGGATCCGGCGAGCGGCGTGCGGAACGCGCGCCTGCCCCGCTGTCGAGTCGGCGATCAGCTCGCCGGTGCGGCGCAGCAGGTGGGCATGGCAGGTTTGATGCTTGGCGCCCGTTAACCTGCGGTACGGCGCCCATCCGTCGCGCTCCAGCACCCCCGAGTAGTTCTCGCCGAGGACTCCGGCGGCATGCTCGTACCCGCGGCCCGGAGCGATCAGGTCCGGTCACGTTCTCTCCCGCGAACGCCCACAACCACGCCTTCTGCCCATTGATCCGCCACCCGGTTTCATCCGGCGCAACCGTCGAGCTTGAGCGGACCCCCTCGGTCAACGCCTCATACGTCGGCTCAAGCGCCCTGGCCTGACGCGCGATCGCGCCAACGATCCCACCCGCCGTGATCCGGATCCCGAAGCGTTCAAGCGCCTTGGCGGTCTTCTGCGGCGAGAGCCCCAGCTCCTTGTTCAGCTCGGTCGCCAACGCGATAGCCCGCGGCCCGAGCATGCAACCAGCCGCGCCGAGCGCGTCGGAGGTCTGAAACGGGTGACGGCCCTGATGCCTGCGACCGCAACAGCCGCACTTGCCGATATGCACAGCGAACCGCCGACGCACCCGCCGCGGCTCGGGCAACTCGTCCTGATACTGGTACTCGATCCGGTCTTCCTCGATCTCGCCGCCACACTCACACCGTGGCCCGAGCGGCGCGTCCAGCCCCTCATCAACCTCCCCCGGCGGCTCGCGATGCCCATGCCGGCCGTGCTCATCACCAGACCGGCGCCCCGGCCGACGCGGCTCCGACTCAGGCTCCCCGCGCGAGAACGGCGCCGCCTGACGCTTCCCCGCCCGACGCGCCTCCTCCAACTCCCCCTCAAGCCTCCCGATCCTGGCCCGCAAACCCTCATTCTCGGCCGCCAGCCTGACCGTCTCACCCCACAACTGCTCATTCTCCACCGCCAACGCCGCGTACCGCGCCGAATAACCCCTGCTCAACCCGCTACATCAGTACCCGCGAGTAAAGCCGTAGTGGCCCGGCGATTATGCAGCTCGCGCCTTCGAAGAGCGGGGCCCCGCTCAAGGGGGCCCCGCTCACACGGCTTGTCGATTCCCTACGTGACGAGGTAGTAGATCGTCTTCGTGCTGCTCTGACCGTCCTTGCTCGTCGCAGTCACGGTGAACGCGTGCCGCCCCCGCGTCGATGTGTTGAGCAAACCGCCGTTCGGCACCGTGCCGACGCAGGAGGCGATCCCCGGCCCGTTGTGGGTGTCCTTGCACGAGTAGTTGACGTGCACGGTCTGCTTGCGCTTGAACTTCTGGTTGGGCCTCGGCTCCTTGATCGTCACGCTCGGCGGCTCGATCGTCGTCCTGACGACCGTGTAGTTCGTGGTCGCCGTCCCGGTCAACCCATCCTGGCTGGTAGCGGTGACGGTGAACGTGTGCGGGCCGAGCGTCGAGGTGTCTATAGGGCTCCCGTTCGGTACGGGACCGGTGCACGACGCAAGTCCGGGACCACCTGCCCCCTCCGTGCACGAGTAGCTCGCGTTCACGACCTGCGCCTGCGTATACGTCGCGCCGAGTGGCGAGAAGACGGTCAGCGAGGAGAACTTCACCGAGCCACCGGCGGGGACATTGATGTCCCAGTTGATGCCCGCGGAGTTGTCCTCCAAGGTCGTGCAGTCACAAGTGTTGGGCAGATCGGTCTGCGACCCGATCTCGCTCCACAGCGTGTTGTAGAACGTCTCGACGTAGTGGATGCCGCCGGTGATCGGCACGAACTCCTCGATCCGCCCGGGCGGCGCGTTGTTCGCGTTCTGCGTGCACGCGGGGGCGTTGGTCGTCGGGTCGACGAAGCCGTAGCCGAAGTCGGAGTTCTGCAGGAAGCAGTCCCCGGCTCGATAGAGCAGCCCCGACACGGCCGAGGTACCCGGGTTGGAGACGGTCACGTCCGTCCGGTAGTTCTCATCGCCGATCACGTAGCTGTCGACCTCGGTGATCGTCAGTCCAGTGGTCCCCACCCCGACCGTGGTCGTCACCTGGAACGGGCTGGAGCTGGTCCCCGACCCGGTCACGCCCGACTGGCTGACAGGGGTGAACGGCGTGTAGGACCCGAGCGATCCGGTCGCGGTGCCCCCGTGGCTTCCGAAGTCGGGCGCGTACAGCTGGCCGCCAGTCGAAAAGAACGTCCCGCAGTCACCCGGCGAGACGGAAGGCGGGTAGAACTCGAAGCTCGTGTCTCCCGCATGTGAAACCTGGCAGCTGAGCTCGTTCCCCAGGCCGATGTCGGTGAGCGGGCCAGCGGACGTTATGTTCGTCTCGGGCGTCGCGTATGCGGTCGGCGCAAGGATCAGCGCGGCGGCGACGGCAGCGAGGACAACGGGCAACCTGCGGCCCACCCCTAACTAACAGTCGCACCCGATGGCGGGAAGTGTGCCGAGCGTCCATGAAACCCCCTCCTCCTTGTGCCGCGAGGACAGAAACAAACCATCGTGACTTCTCCCAAGCGGGCACGCCTCGCCCACCCGAGCTGACCTGGTGACCACGCATACGTCGCCCCCTCCACGTTCGATGGGCCCCGGGCCCGCCTAACCTACGCATGCGAAACCTCCTGCGATCGACGGAAGCGGTCCGTACCACAGACGCTCTTGACACGCAATAGAACTTTCCCGGCAGTCGTCAAACTTGCGGGGCGTCGGCTACCGGGGGTGCGATTCGGGCGCTCGTCCGCCGCCTTCGAGGGGGCGCGCTATGGGGCTGTCAGACCTTCGGCGTCGACCCCGCAAACGCAAGACCCGGAAGCTTCGCGACGGCTGGGGCCTGGCGCGGCTGTCGCCGGCGGTATAGGTTCCGGAGCTTGTCGTCCCCGACCGTGTGAGGCTCCAGCATGCCCGCTGTCAATCGCCGTTTCGTTCTTCGCGAGCGCCCCGCCGGGCGCATCGACGACCAGACGTTCGAGCTCGTCGAGGAGGCGGTTCCCGAGATCGGGGAGGGCGAGGCGCTCGTGCGCACCCGGTGGATCTCACTGGACCCGACGAACCGCGCCTGGATCGGCGAGACGCCGACCTACCTGCCGCCCGTGGCGATCGGCGAGGTCATGCGGGCGGGCGGCCTGGGTGAGGTGGTTGCGTCTCACTCGCCCGACTACCAGGTCGGGCAGCTCGTCCAGGGCCTCATGGGCTGGCAGGACTATGTGCTCGCCACGGCGTCCGCCCCGCTGATGCCCGTACCGGCGATCCCCGGCGTGTCACCGAGCTCCTTCCTCGGCGCACTCGGGATGACCGGGTTGACCGCATATGTCGGCATGCTCGACATCGGCAGGCCCAAGCCGGGCGAGACCGTCGTGGTGTCGGCGGCCGCGGGGGCCGTCGGCTCGGTGGCCGGCCAGCTCGCCAAGATCCACGGCGCCCGTGTCGTTGGCATCGCCGGTGGCGCCGAGAAGTGCGCGCTACTGACGGACGAGCTCGGCTTCGACGCGGCGGTTGACTACAAGGCCCCCGATTGGCGCGCCCAGCTGAAGGCCGCGACGCACGATGGGATCGACGTCGACTTCGAGAACGTCGGCGGGGAGATCATGGAGGCCGTCTTCGGGCGTCTCAACGTGCGCGCGCGGGTGGCGCTGTGCGGGCTCATCTCCGGTTACAACGACGACGACCCGGCCGTTTCGGCCGGCCCGCGCAACTTCGCGAACCTCCTGATCCAGCGCGTCCACCTCGAGGGGTTCATCGTGCTCGACCATTTCGGCCGTGCGGGCGCGGTCGTCCCACAGCTGGCCGGTTGGATGGCCGAGGGCAAGCTCAAGGCAAAGGAGACCGTCGTCGAAGGGTTCGAGCAGCTGCCCGTCGCGATCAACATGCTGTTCGACGGAAAGAACACCGGCAAGCTCGTGGTGAAGCTCTGACGCCGGGGCCGTCGGCCCACGCCCGGCTGCGTGCGATCCGAGCAGTTGGCGCCGGCAGCGCGCAGGCGGCGGCTGGGCGTGCGATGAGCGCCCGGGGGCGAGATCAGGCGCCGAGGTCCGAGCGCAGAGCGCCGAGGTCCGAGCGCAGCGTGGCGAGCTCGGCGCGCAGCGCGGCCACCTCGGCCTCGAGCTCGTCGAGCCGGTGGTCGTTGGGGGCGGGGGTCGGGGCCGGCGGGGCGGGGGGCGCAGCGGTGGTCGGGGGCGGCGCGCCGGGGGGCGCAGCGGTGGTCGGGGGCGGCGCGTAATCGGGCGCCGGTGCGGGCGTGGCATCGTCGGACACCGAGCCGCCGAGCAGCTGCGCGAAGCGATCCTCCTTGTGCCCCGGGCGGCGCTCCAGGCGTCGCGCGTAGCCGCGCTCCCCGAGCTGCTCCAGCACCGCCTCGACCTCCGCCGGCGAGGCGAACTGGGCCATCCGCCCCGTCCGGCCCTTGAGCTCACCCGGCGTCTGCGGGCCGCGCAGCAGGAGCACGCTCAACACCGCGAGCTCGGGCCGGTCAAGGCCCAGCGCCTCCTCGGCGAGGTGGCGGTACTTGATCGCGCGGCTGCCGGCGCCGCTGGCCAGCCGGGCGAGGCCGTAGCGCGTCAGCCGCTGCGCCGCCTCGCGCACGGTCGCCTCGTCGTAGTCGGTGACGGGGTCGCGGTTGGTGGACTGGTTGCAGGCCAGCCGGAGCGCGTTGAGCGAGAGCGGGTACTGATCCGGCGTCGTCCAGCGCTTCTCGATCAGGCACCCGAGCACGCGCTGCTCGGGCGGCGTGAGCTGGTCGAAGTGCACGGCGCGAGGATAGCCGGGGGGCGATCGCGGGCCGGCGTATCGTTGCCGGCGTGCTATCCGCCGAGCAGGCCCGCCGGCTCGCGCTCTCGCTGCCCGAGGCGACCGAGCAGGATCATCACGGGCGCCCCTCGTTCCGCGTCGCCGGCCGCATCTTCGCCACCCTGTGGGATGAGGGCCACATGAACCTGATGGTCGACGAGGACGGGATCAGGACGGCCGCGCAGGCCCACCCGGAGGTGTGCGCGGAGGTGTGGTGGGGCAAGCGGCTGGCGGCAGTCCGCGTGAGCCTGGCCAACACCGGCGAGGGGCTGCTGAGCGACTTGCTCACCGACGCCTGGGAGCGCAAGGCGCCGGCGCGGCTGACGCGCTGAGCGCGCGCCGCGTTCGAGCACGACCTGCTCGGCGCCGGCCAGGATCGAGGTCCCGCAGGGGGCGGCGGTCGCGGTCACCCCGTGCATGTTCGGCAACCGCGCCCGGTCCCTTGCCCCCGTTCACGAGAAGGTCACAGGCTGGCCGCGGGCGCGTTCCTGGGCCGCGAGAAGGCGAAGCTCGCCCGCACCGACAGCGACCGGCCGCGGGTGGCGATCGTCGCCGACGGCATCGGCGGCATCCACGGCGTCACCCACACGCTCCGGCAGATCCGCGACCGCGGCGTGCCGGGGTTCGAGGTCGAGGTGATCGGCACCGACGCCGACGTCGACCGCCGCCTGAGCGCGGTGGCGGAGGTCGAGATCCCGTTCTACGCCGGCCTGAAGATCGGGGTCCCGAGCCTGCCGGCGATCGTCGACGCGCTGGCCGAGGGCCGCTACGACCTCGTGCACCTGTGCTCCCCCGGACCCGTCGGCATCGGCGCCTCGCTGCTGGCGCGGGCGCTCGAGCTGCCGCTCATCGGTAGCTACCACACCGAGCTGGCGGCCTACGCCGGCGTCCGCTCGGGTCAGGCGCAGCCAGAGCTGCTGGCCGGCGCGTTCCTGGGCCGCCCACGCCCGCGACCCGCGGCTGCACCTGGTGCTCGCCGCGGCGGCCCCGAGGAGCACGAGCTGCGCGCGCGGCTCGGCGAGCACGCAACGTTCCTGGGCTGGCTCGAAGGCCACGCGCTGGCGCGCGCGTACGCGAGCGCCGAACTGTTTCTGTTCGCCAGCCGCACCGACACGTTCGGTCAGGTCGTGTTGGAGGCCCAGGCCAGCGGCCTCCCGGTGGTGGCGGTTGGTGGCGGTTGGGGAAGGGGGGCCGGTCGGGCTGGTGGAGGACGGCGAGACGGGGCTGCTGCGGCCCGCCGACGCTTTCGAGCTGGCCGACGCGCTGATGGCGCTGGCGGGGTCCGAGCTGCTGCGCGAGCGGCTGCGCCGGGGTGGGTTGGCCGCCGTGCGCGAGCGGACGTGGGAGGCGTCGCTGGAGCGGCTGGCAGCCGGGTACGGCGCGGCGCTGGCCGGCGGGGTCGGGGTGGGGTTGCGGGTGGCGTAGGGGCCGGCCGTTGGGGCTTGGTGTGTGGGGTGGTCGGGGTTCGCCTGGTAAACGGCCTGCCGCACCGCCACAAACCACACCACGCTGCACCGCCACAACCACACCAGACCGCACCGGTATCGTGGCCACCGACCCGTGACGACGTCGGCACACCCCTCGACTCCGACCGCGATCGAGCGTGAGCTGGTCACGCTGCTCGGCGCCGATTCGGTCCTGCCCGGTTCCGTGCGCGAGTACCTGACCGACGCGACCGAGAGCCGGAACGTGCGCGGCCGCGCCGACGCAGTCGCGCTCCCGGCCGATCCGGTCGCCGTGGCAATGGTGGTGCGCTGGTGCTACGACCACGACGTGGCGATCGTCCCCCGCGGCGGCGGCACCGGGTTCACCGGCGGCGCCGTACCCGACGGCGGCGTCGTCCTCGGCCTCGAGCGGCTGCGCGCCGTCCGCAGCCTCGACCCGGGACTGTGGCGCGCCTCGGTCGACGCCGGCGTGCCCACGGCGGTGCTCCGGCGCCGAGCGCGGGAGAACGGGCTCGTGTTCCCCCCCGATCCCGGCGCGGCCGAGCAGTCCCAGATCGGCGGCAACATCGCCACCAACGCCGGCGGGCCGCACGCCTTCAAGTACGGCGTCACCGGGGTCTGGGTCACGGGCCTCGAGGTCGTCCTGGCCCCCGGGGAGCTGGTCTCGATCGGAGGTCCGGTGCGCAAGGACGTGGCCGGATACGACCTCAAGTCGCTGCTGATCGGATCCGAGGGCACGCTGGGCGTCGTCACCGGAGCGTGGCTGAAGCTGACGCCGGCGCCGGAGGCGGCGTACCCGGTGGCCGCCTTCCACGACAGCATCGAGTCCGGCTGCGCTGCGGTCCGGAGCGTCTTCGAGAGCGGACTCGTGGTGGCCGCGCTCGAGTACCTCGACGAGGGCTCGGTGCGGGCAGCGGCCGGGGCCTTCCCCGGAAACGCCCCTGCCGGCGCGAGGTTCCTGCTGATCGCCGAGGCCGACGGCTCCGCCGAGGAGGCCGGCCGGCTCCGGGACGAGCTGCTCGACGTGCTCGGCGAGCGGTCCTCCGCCGTGTACGCGCCGACCGAGCCGCGGGCGGTCGCCGATCTGTGGCGCTGGCGCGACGGGGTCTCGATCGCGGTCACGGCCCAGCGCGGCGGCAAGGTCAGCGAGGACATCGTGGTCCCCGTCGACCGGCTCGCCGAGGCGATCGGCGGCACCCTGGAGATCGGCTCGCGCCACGGGCTCGAGGCCTGCAGCTGGGGTCACGCCGGCGACGGCAACCTGCACTCGACCTTCCTGATCGATCCGCCCGAGCGCGAGCAGGTGGAGCGGGCCGACCATGCCGCCGAGGAGCTGTTCGCGCTGGCCGTCGGGCTCGGCGGATCGGTCTCGGGCGAGCACGGCGTCGGTCTGGTCAAGCGCGGCGCGCTGGCGCGGCAATGGGAGCCCGCCGCGATCGCCATGCACGAGGCGGTCAAGCACACCTTCGACCCAAAAGGGCTGCTGAACCCCGGTAAGAAGTTGCCCCGCTGAACGGAGTAGTGGACAGCGGACCCGCTGGGCGCGAGTATGTTGTCCGTGATCTGCACGGATTGTGGACACGCGAACCGAGAGGGCGCGATCTTCTGTGCTGGCTGCGGCCAGCCACTGCAGTCAACCTGCTCCGTGTGCGGCGCAGGGCTGCCCGCCAACGCCCGCTTCTGCGACGCGTGCGGGGCGGCCGTCGGGGGGCAGGAGCGCCCGCCGACCACGGCCGTGCGCAAGGTCGTCTCGGTGCTGCTCGCCGACCTCGCCGGCTCGACCGAGCTGCAGGAGGAGCTCGACCCTGAGTCGTCGCGGAGTGTGATGACACGCTTCTACGCCGTGATGCGCTCGACCGTGCAGCGCCACGGGGGCACGGTCGAGAAGTTCATCGGCGATGCGGTCGTCGCCCTGTTCGGAGCGCCGACGATCGGCGAGGACGATGCGCTGCGCGCGGTGCGCTGCGGAGCGGCGATGATCGAGGACCTCGACGCGCTCAACGACGAGCTGGAGGGCCGGTGGGACGTCCGGCTGCGGATGCGGGTGGGCGTCAACACCGGCGAGCTCGTGATCAGCGCCGAGGGTCTGCTGGTCGGCGATACCGTCAACACTGCGGCGCGCCTCGAGCAGGCGGCCGCGGCGGGCGAGCTGCTGATCGGCGAAGCCACGCAGCGTCTCGTGCGCCATCACGTGAGGCTCGAGCCTGTGCCCCCGGTGCGGGCCAAGGGGAAGGCCGAGCCCCTCCCGGCCTGGCGCGTGCTGTCGGTGGCCGCGGGGCCCGAGGATGATGACGGCGGCCTTCCGGCCAACGCCCCGTTTGTCGGCCGGGGCAGCGAGCTGCTCAGGCTGCACGGGGCGCTGTCGGCGGCGATCGCCGAACGGGCGTGCCGGCTGGTCACGGTGATCGGTTCTCCCGGGGTGGGCAAGTCCCGGATCGTGGCCGAGTTCGCCCGCGACGCGAGCGAGCACGCGGTGGTGGTGGCGGGCCACTGCGAGCCGAGCGGCGAGGGGATCACGTTCCTCCCCGTCGCCGAGGTGCTGCGCGGCGTGGCCGGGATCGAAGAGGCCGACGGCCCCGACGTGGTGCTGAGCAAGCTGTCGGCGCTGGTCGAGGGCGACCCCGACCGCGACCGGCTCGTGGCGGTGGTGGGATCCGTGCTGGGCGCGGCCGATCCGGCGTCGGTCGAGGAATCCTTCTGGGGCGTGCGGCGCACGCTCGAGGCCATCGCCCGCCGTCGCCCGCTCGTGGTCGTGCTCGACGACGTGCAGTGGGGCCAGCCGATGTTCCTCGACCTCGCCGAGCATCTGATCGACTGGGTCCGGGATGCCCCGATCCTGCTGGTGGCGATGGCGCGGCCCGAGATGCGCGAGCTGCGCGACGCCTTCACCGCCACGGGCCGACGGCCGATCGACGTGATCGACCTTGCGCCGCTGCGCCCGCAGGAGAGCCGCGCCCTGCTCGACCTCGTGCTCGGCGTCTCCGATCTGCCCGCGCCGCTGATCCGCAGGATCCTCGATACGACCGAGGGCAATCCGCTGTACCTCGGAGAGCTGCTGCGGATGCTGATCGACGACGGCTCGCTGGAGCGCACCGGCGACGTCTGGGTGGCGGTGCAGGGGATCGACTCGGTCACCGTCCCGCCCACCATCCAGGCACTGCTGTCGGCCCGCATCGAGCGCCTACATTCAGACGAGCGCATGGTCGTGGAGCGCGCCTCGGTGATCGGCCAGCAGTTCTACCGCGGTGCCGTGGCCGCGCTCGCGCCCGGGCCCGTGAGCGTCGGGCTCGACGCCCACCTGGAGATGCTGCGCCGCAAGGACATGGTCGAGCCCGAGGGCACGTACTGGATCGACGAGCCCGTCTACCGCTTCCACCACGCCCTGATCCGGGACGCGGCGTATCACCTGCTGCTGAAGGAGCTGCGGTCCGACCTGCACGAGCGCTTCGCCGACTGGCTCCACGCCAAGGCGGGCGACCTCGTGGGCGAGCACGAGGAAGTGATCGCCTACCACCTCGAGCAAGCGCACGAGTACCGCCGCCAGCTCGGTCCGCTGGACCCCCGCGGTCGCGACCTGGGCTCGCGGGCAGCGGCCAGCCTGTACTCGGCCGGCGCCCGGGCGCTCGCGCGGGAGGATCTGTCCGCCGCCGCCAACCTGTTGCGCCGCGCGCTCGACCGAGACACGGGTCACGAGGCCGAGATCCAATGGGATCTGGCCGAGGCACTGCTGTCTGCGGGCGACACGGCCGCAGCGGCCGAGATCGTCGAGCGCTTCCGCGCCGGCGCCGGCGAGAACGCGGTGATGCAGGCGCGCGGCGAGGCGATCGGAGGCCAGCTCGAGCTGCTCACCGGAGCCGGCCGACCCGACGCGATCATCGCCAGCGTGTCGGCCTCCGCGGACACGCTCGCCGCTGCCGGCGACCTCCGCGGCGAGGCCAAGGCGCACCACGTGGTCGCCGAGGCGCTGAGCCATCTGGGTCAGGTCGGCGCCGTCGAGTCGGCGCTCGACGACGCACTGCTGGCCGCGCGCAAGGCCCAGGACGGCCGCCGCATCACGGCCGTGCTGGCGGCCGCTCCCCGAGCCGCGCTGTGGGGGCCCTCGCCGGTCGTCAACGCGAGCGGCCGCTGCCTCGACGTAGTCCGGATTCTGCGCATGGAGCCCGGCCAGCGGCACCTGGAGAGCAATGCGCTGCGCTGCCAGGCGGTGTTGGAGGCGATGCGCGGGCGCGCCGACGCGGCGCGGGCGATCCTGGCGGCGGCCCGGGCGACGGTTGACGAGCTGGGTCTCTCGCTGGAGCTGCAGGAGCTCTCGGCCCATGGCGGCATGGTCGAGCTACTGTCCGGCGAGCCAGCAGCGGCCGAGGCACTCCTGCGTGAAGGGCGGGACGGATTCGCGGCCCTCGGCGCCGGCGCCCGTGCCGCCCTGGCGGCTGCGCTGCTGGCGCGGGCCCTGGTCGAGCAGGGCCGCGACGAGGAGGCGATCGAGGCGACGGAGTACGCCGAGCTGCACGCTGGCGGAGAGCTGAAGACGACGATCACCTGGTGCGGCGTGCGCGCCGCCGCGCTCGCTCGCCGGGGGCACAACCACGAGGCGCTCGAACTCGCCCGGCGGGCGGTCGAGCTCGCCGACCCCACCGACGCGCTGGCCGACAAGGCCGATGCGGCAATGGCCCTCGCAAGCGTGCTGCAGGCCTGCGGTCTGACCGACCAGGCGACGGATGCGGCCCACCGCGCCCTGGAGCTGTACGAGGCCAAGGGCCACTCGGCCGGCGCCGAGCGCGCGACCCGGCTGGCCGGGTCGCGGCCGCGCCCGCAGCCGGCCGCGGCCGACCGCACACCGGTGATCCTTGGCGATCGCCCCCCGGAGCGCTACTGGGCGGAGTACCAGCGGCTGTACGCCGCCCATGACGTCGATGCGCTGCTCGAAATGTACGTCGAGGACTGGGTCGTGACGGATCATCGCGCGCTCGGGTGGGGGAACGCACGCGGACGCAAGCACGCCGAGGCGCTGCTGCGTTCGGTGCTCTCTACCTCGCCCAACCTCCGACTCGAGGTCGATGACGTGCTCGCGTGCGACGAGCACGTGATCGCGATGCGCTACACGTGGCGCGGACACGGGGTCAAGGCGGGTGAGGTCGCGCTCTCGGTCGGCGCCGTGACGGTGATCGAGGACGGCCTGTGGGTCAGCCTCGATCTCTACGAGCCCGACGACGACCAGGCGATGCTGGCGCGCTATGCCGAGCTGGGCGGGCACACCCGGACCCTCGGCGAGCGCCCGCCCGAACGGCTCGTGGCCGCGTTCATCCGCGCGATCGGCACGCACGATGTCGGCGCGCTGCTCGATCTCCCGGCCGACGCATGCCGGATCCTCGACCACGGCAACCTCGGCTGGGAGCGCCTCGGCAGCGAGGAGGACGCCCGGACGCTCGCGGGCGCGATCTTCGCGTCCTGGCCGGAGCTGTCGTTCGCCGTCGACGAGGTGATCTCATGCGATGACACCGTGATCGCGCTGCGGGGCACGTGGCGCGGTGTGAACAGCTCCGCCGGAGGCCATGCCGCCCTGCGCGTGGGGCTGGTGTGGGCGCTCGAGTCGGGACGGGTGGCGAGCGTGGACATCTACGACGCGGGCGACCGGGCCGCGATGGTCGCGCGCTACGCGGAGCTCGGCGGCGGCGCCGGCGCGCTCGGCGACCTCCCGCTCGAGCGTCAGGCCGCGGCGTGGCTGCGGCTGGTCGAGGTCCGCGACGTCGAGGCGGTCCGTGAGGTCCTGGCCGAGGACATCATGGTGAGCGACCACCGCTCGCTGGGGACGCCGCTGGCCGAGGGACGGGACGCCGCGATCGCCCTGCTCGAGTCCGCCTCGAAGGAGGGCGGCGAGCTCAGATTCCGGGTCGCGAAGGTGCTCGCGTGCGACGAGCAGACGCTGGCCTGCCACGGCTCGCTGCTCCTGCGACGGGCCGGTGGCGGTGGCGGTGGCGGTGGCGCTGGCGGTGGCGGTGGCGAACCGGAGCTGAACATCGAGATGGCGACGGTCCTCGCCGTCGAGCACGGGCTGATCGCGAGCATCGACGTCTACGAAACGGATGACGTCAACGCGATCCGCCGGTTCGCCGAGCTCGCCGGCACGTCCGCCTCGGCCTGAGTCCGAGGGCCAAATAGGAACCTAATCTAACTCCGGGTCAGGCTCCCGTACGCGTCGGGCCGACGGGTGCGCAGGAACGGGAACAGCTCCAGCCAATCGCGGCGCTGGTCGAGGTCGAGATCGGCCACCAGCACTGCGGGCTCGTCGCGCGGGGCCTGCACCAGCACGCGGCCGTACGGATCGGAGATGAAGCTCGAGCCGTAGAAGGTCAGCGGCCCCTCGACCCCGATCCGGTTCACGGCGACCATGAAGGTGCCGTTGGCCACCCCGTTGCCGACGATCACCTGCTGCCACAGCGGCTGGGTGTCGAAGTCCGGATGGTCGGGCTCGGAGCCGATTGCCGTCGGGTAGATGAGCACCTCGGCTCCCGCCAGCGAGTAGCCACGCGCCAGCTCCGGGAACCACTGATCCCAGCAGGTCGGGCACCCGATCTGCGCCTCGCCCCCGCCCGCCGGCAGCGCCGTGAGCGGAAACGGCTCCGTGTCGGCGGGGCCGGGCCGGAAGTAGCGATCCTCGTAGTAGCCGGCGGTGACGGGGATGTGCAGCTTCCGGGTCCGCGACAGCAGCCGTCCGTCCGGCGCGACCACGATCGCCGTGTTGTACCCAAGCCCGTCGGGTGCATCCGCGCGCTCGTACAGCGATGCGTGCACGTACACCCCGGTCTCAGCGGCCAGCCGCCGCGCGAACGTCGCGGTGCGCCCGGTCTCGAGCTCCTCGGGCGCCGCCCCCACCGCGGCCGGGCCCTCGGGGGTGATCGCGAAGTACGGCGACAGCGTCAGCTCCTGCAGGCAGACGAGCTGCGCTCCCTCGCCCGCGGCCATCCGGATCCCGGCGGCAAGCGCCTGCTCGTGCTCGTCGGGGTCGGGGTGCCAGCGTTCCTGCACCGCGCCGACCCGCAGCGGCGGTCGCGTGCTCGGACGGGTCCGGGCCGGCGAGGCGGGCGCTGGGAAGGCGGTCCGCAGCGCCGGTCGATCAGCCATCCTGCACCTCCTGCTCGGATCTGGCCGGTACCTGCTGGGTGATGCAGTGCGGTCCGCCGCCACCGTAGGCGAGCACGGCGCCGGGCACCGGGACGACCTCACGACCCGGATAGGCGCCGGCGATGATCCTCAGCGCATCCGCGTCGCTGCCGGCGCCGGCCACGGGGACGATCACGGCGCCGTTGCAGATGTAGAGGTTGAGGTAGCCCGCCGCCACGGTCTCACCGGCGAGCTCGGCGTAGGGCAGATAGGGCAGCTCCAGCACCTCGATCCCGGCCGCCTCGAGGCGCCGGCGGTTCTCGAAGCAGTGGTCGTAGTTGGGGTTCTCGGGCTCGACCATCTGTAGCAGCGCCTGACCGGGGCGGGTGAACGCCGCGATCAGGTCCACGTGACCGTCGGTATCGCGGTCCTCGATCAGCCCCTGCCCGAGCCACACCACCCGCTCGACCCCGAGGTGGGTCACGAGCGCATCCTCGATCTGCTCGCGCGAGAGCTCGGGATTGCGGCTGGGATGGAGCAGGCACTGCTCGGTGGTGAGCAGGACGCCGGCCCCGTCGGCGCAGATCGATCCACCCTCGAGCACCAGCGGCGCCTCCACGACCGGATCGCCGAGGCGCTCGGCGATCAGCGCGCCGACCTCGGCATCGCGATCCCAGGGCGAGAACTTCTCGCCCCAGGCGTTGAAGCCAAAGTGGACGGCCAGCCGCCGGCCCACGCCGTCGCGGACGTAGATCGGCCCGCTGTCACGCAGCCAGGAGTCATCGAGCGGAAGCTCGACCACCTCGACGCGCTCGCCACAGGCCGATCTGGCCGCGGCGGCGTCGGCGCCCGGGTTGGCGATCATCGTCACGGGCTCGAAGGCCGCGATCGCATTGGCGACGGCGGCGTAGTCCGACCTCGCCTGCGGGATCGTGTCCCCCCACAGCGCCAGCCGACACGGCCAGCCCATCACGGTCCGCTCGTGGGGCTCCCACTCGGCGGGCAAGCGCACGGGGCCGGTCGCGGAGAACATGGGCCGAGCTTAGAGCCTGACGTTGTGCCGACCCGTGCGCCGCCGGGATCGGCGCGGTAGGCTGCCGGGCGTGGACGAAGCCCGAGCACGCACGCTGCTGGAGCGCGAGCGCAGCCGGATCGAGGCCGAGATCGAGCACCACCTCGGCCGATCGGAGGACAGCGAGCTCTCCGACGTCGATCAGCACATGGCCGACGACGCCACCAACCTGTACGAGGACGAGCTCGACGAGGGGATCGTCGAGCAGCTGCGCGAGCAACTCGCCGCCATCGAGCGCGCGGAGAAGCGCCTCCAGGACGGCACCTACGGCAAGTCCATCGACAGCGGCGAGCCGATTCCCGACGCCCGTCTGGAGGCGGTGCCGTGGGCCGAGCGGACGGTCGAGGAGCAGGCCCGGCTCGGTGGCTGAGGCGCCCGCCGGGAGCTGGGTCCCGGGGGCCGACGGGTCCGGATTCGGGCTCGAGAACCTCCCCTATGGCATGGTCCGCCGCGCTCTCGTACGATGACCGCGTGGCCCCGGCGCCAGATCGCAGCGGACAGGTTTCCGGTCCCGCGCCGGCGTCCGATGTGACCCGGCGGACGTGGCTCGCCGCCGAGCGGACCTGGCTCGCCTGGTGGCGTACCGGCATCGCGACCGGCGGGATCGCGCTCGCCGTGGGCCGTCTCCTGCCCGGTGTGGTCAGCGGCGCCCGCTGGCCCTACCGTGTCCTCGGCCTGGGGTACGGGCTGCTGTCCGTCGCCCTGCTGGTGATCGGCGCGCAGCGGCAGCGTCGCGCGTCCGAGGCGCTGCGCCGGGGTGAGTTCGAGGAGCTCCAGACGCCCCTGGTGAGCTGGCTGACGGCGGCTGGGATCGCGCTCGCCGTGGGCACGCTGCTCACGGTCCTGGCCGCGTTCTGAGTCCGACCCGGTGCCACACCTGCGACCCGCACGCCAGACGCGCGGCGTCACCCGATCCGGGCGATGTCCGGAGCCCGGCCCGGGAGCATCGTTTCACCGCATGAAGACACTGCTCAACATCATCTGGTTCGTCCTGTGCGGGTTCTGGATGGCGATCCTGTACACGATCGCGGGGATCGTCATGTGCATCCTGATCATCACGATCCCGTTCGGCCTCCAGGCGTTCAAGCTCGCGGGCTTCGTGCTGTGGCCGTTCGGTCGCACGGCCGTTCGCAAGGAGGGCGCCGGCGCCGGGTCGCTGATCGGGAACATCATCTGGGTCGTGCTCGTGGGCTGGGAGCTGGCCATCGCTCATGTGGTCACCGCGGCTGCGCTGGCGATCACGATCATCGGACTCCCGCTCGCGTGGGCGAACCTGAAGCTGATCCCGCTGTCGCTGTTCCCGTTCGGGCACACCGTCGTGCCGATCGACGAGGCCAGGGGCGGGGTCGCCTTCTCCTGAGCCGGCCGGGCACGTCGTCGGCCGCGGCGGCAATCATCCCAACCGGGTGATGTGGCGCCGCTCGGGCTGAGTTGAAATTCGGCCACAATGGACGGCTACGCGAAAGGAGCAGGAACATGACCGCAGTTGAACCGAGCACACACGAGGCGCTGTCAGCACTCTCCAGTGGCGACGCCGGCGCGCTCGCCACGATGATCGGCATCCGGGAGGAGTATCAGGCAGGCACGGGGCTCGACTCCCGCACCTTCGCACTGGTGAAGATCGCCGCGCTGATCGCGATCGAGTCGCCGCCGGCCTCGTATGCATGGCAGATCGCCAACGCGCTCGAGGAAGGCGCCACCCCCGAGGACATCCTCGGCGTGCTGCGCGCTGTCGCGCCGCAGGTAGGCGGCCCGCGGGTCGTCTCGGCCGCGCCCGAGATCATGCTGGCTCTGGGCCTGGCGCTGCCCGAGGGTGTCGAGTAAGGGGGCGAATGCCAGATGCCATTCATGCGACGCAGGCCATTGCTCCGCGCCGCCGCCGTCGGCGGCGGGGCGTACATGGTCGGGAAGAGCCGCGCGCGGTCCCAGGATCAGGCGGCTGCCTACCAGGACGAGCAGGATCAGCGGATCAGCTCGCTCGAGCAGCAGCAGGCACCTGCCCCGGCGGCGGCCGCCCCAGACGCGGGCGGCATGTCCGAGGACACGATCTCCAAGCTCAAGCAGCTCGGCGATCTACATAACGCGGGCGTGCTCACCGATGAGGAGTTCGCCGCCCAGAAGGAGAAGCTGCTGGCCTGAGCACTCACCCGACGGCGGGCGCGGCGCTACCGCAGCACGGTGCTGAGCCTGGCCGTCGCGGTGATGGCGATCGCGCTGCCGGACAGCCTCAACCCGTCGCTGATCGGGGCCGAGCTGTTCCTGGCCGCGCAGCCGCATGCCGGGCGGCGGACGGTCGCCTTCACGCTGGCCGCCTTCACCGTCACGCTCGTCTCGGGCATCGCGCTCACGGCCGGTCTCGCCGACCTGATCGTCTCGATCCTGCCCAAGCCGGGACGGACGCTCAAGTACTCAGCGGTGGCGATCGGCGGCGCGGTGCTCGTGGTCGGCGGCGCGGTCGTGTGGCTGCGGCGCCGGACGCTGGCGCATCGCGATCGTCCGCGGGTGGAGCATGTGCGGGAATCGCACCAATCCGGCGCGATCATGGGAGCCGGAATCGCCGGGCTCGAGGTGCTGACGGCGTTTCCCTACTTCGCCGCGATCACGCTGATCGGGGGATCGGAGGTTTCGACTCCCGAGAAGCTGCTCCTGCTCGTCCTCTACTGCCTCGTGTACACGCTGCCGCTGATCGGGATCGCGGTCGTGTGCGTGGCGATGGGGCCGCGCGCCGACGAGGTGCTGCGCCCGGCCAACGACTGGGTCCGCGCCCGGTGGCCGTTCATCGTCGGCCCGCTGGCGTTCGTGATCGGGATCGGCGTGATCGCCTACGGGGTCGTGAAGCTGGCCGCTTAGCGGTCGTCGCGGGTTTCGGGACCGGTCAGCGCCATCCGCTCCCCGGGGGCGAGGATGCGCACGCTCGTCGCCGGCGCCACCTCGGCGACGCGCTCCGCGAACGCCTGCGCGGGCGCGTGCGGATGCAGCCCCCGCTGAGCTCCGAGTGCCCGCAGCGTCCCCCAGTGGATCGGGACCGCGACGCGAGGACGAATCCGAACGACGGCCTCCGCGGCGCGCTCGGGGTCGAGGTGCCCCGCCGGCACGCGCGGGCCCCAGCCCCAGATCGGCAGGGCGGCGACGTCCACCCGTCCGGCCAGCGCCGACAGGCCGTCGAACAGGTCGGTGTCGCCGGCGAAGTAGACGCGGGTGGGCCCGTCCAGCAGGTAGCCGAGCGCGGGCAGCTGCCGTCCCCACGGGTAGCGCCGCCCGTCGTGCTCGGCGTGGACCGCCTCGATCGCGACCCCGCCGATCACGACGTGCTCGCCCACTTCGAGCTCACGCACGTCGCGTGCGCCCGCGCCCCGAACGGCCGCAGCGCAGCCGCGCGGCACGATCACCGGACACGCGCCGGCCAGCCGCCGCAGCGAGCCCGGGTCGAGGTGGTCGTGATGCGCGTGCGAGATCAGGATCGCGTCCAGCGGCTCGAGCTCGGACGGTGCCGGCGCCGGCACCCGCCGGCGCACGTGCAGGATGCCCGTCCGCAGCAGCGGGTCGGTGAGCACGCGGATTCCGGCCAGCTCGATCAGGACGGTCGCGTGCCCGACGTAGGTCAAGCCGTCGGGTCCCCCGATGTCGTCCGCCTCGATGCCCAAGAGGTTCCGATTCGATCGCGCGCTCATGCTCCCTGCATCACCCGATCCGCGTGATGCGCCCGCTGCCCGGAAGCGGTTGAATACGTCCGTGGAAGACCGCCCGGATTCGCGCTCTCCCGATGGACGGGCGCCGTGGCGCGAGGCATTCGGTGCCACGCGGTCGCTCGTGGGAACGGCGCTGCGGCCGGTGGCCGGCGTGGCCAAGCCCGTCCTGCGGCCCGCGGTCAACGGGGCGCTCGAGGTTCAACGAGCGACGAGCCGCAGGCTGCTCGCGCTCGGCGAGAACACCGCCCTGGCGGTCGTCGACGCAACCGTATTCGCACCCGGCACCGAGGACGTGATCAGCCGGACGCTCGAGAGCCCGCGCTTCAACGAGCTGGTCGACAAGATCCTCGACAGCCAGGGCATCAAGCACCTGATCGCCAAGGTGATCGCCAGCCCCCTGGTCGACGAGGTGATCCAGCGGCTACTGGAGAGCGACGAGCTGTGGTTGCTGGTCGACGAGATCGCCCGCAGCCCCTCGGTCACGCAGGCCATCAGCAGCCAGGGGACGAGCTTCGCCGGACAAATCGTGGACGTGTTCCGGGCGCGATCGTCGGTCGCCGACGACCGCGTCGAGCAAGCCGCGCGCAAGCTCGTCCGCCGCAGCCCGCGGATCGCTGCGCAGGCGGTTGAGGCCGGCGGCGATCTGCCCGCCGCCGGGGTGGTCCCGGCCGCGCCGGGGCCGCTCCCCGCCGCCGGGCCGCTCCCCGCCGCCGGGCCGCTCCCCGCCGCCGAGATCCCGCCGGGGGAGTGATGGACGATCCGGTGCAGGGCGCTCCGCTCGGAGCGACCGAGGACACGCCGCCGGTCCACCCCATCCACCTCGAATTCGCGCACGGCCGGCCCGCGTACGCCGGCCTGGTCACGCGCGTGATCGCGTTCACGATCGACGCCGTGGTGATCAACGTCGTCGCTGTCGCCGTGGCCGGCGCGGTGGCCCTCGGATTGTCGATCCTGTCGATCACGCCCAAGCAGCACGGCGCCCTGGCGGCGATCGGAGGGGTCGTCTGGGTGATCTGGATCATCGCCTACTTCGTGCTGTTCTGGTCCTCGACCGGCCAGACACCCGGCGCCCGGGTGATGCGCATCGAGCTGCTCCGCTCCGATCTGCGCCGGATGCACTTCGTGCAGGCGGCGCGCCGGCTGCTCGGCCTGTTCCTCGCCGCTCTCCCGCTAGGGCTGGGCTTCGTGCCGATCCTGTTCACCGATCGCCGGCGCGGGTTTCAGGACCGGTTCGGCGGCTCCGTCGTGGTGCTCACCGAACCACCGCCGGATCCGGCCAAGACGGTCGCGCCCCGCCTGGCCGGAGCGGAGGTGGCCGCCGCGATCTCCCCGAACGTCAACGGGGCGGCGGCGACGTTGGCCGCACAGGCGGCCGCTGCGGCGCGGCTACAGGAGCAACAGGCGAATCCGGAGCAGGACCCAGCTCCTTGACGGATTGGTCCGGGAGAGCACGCCACTCCCCCTGCAGCAGCCGGCGCCAGCCCGTCAGTAGCCCGTGCACGCCGGCGGCGCCGATGATCGGCTCCTCGGGCACCGGCAACTCGACCGGGTAGAGCACGAACGGCCGGGTCTGGGGACCGCCGAGGCCGCCGTGGAACGAGATCAGCTCCTCGAACGCGCAGCCCTGCTCGAGGTCGGGGTCGTAGAAGCTGTTGATCGTGATGTCGGCGACGTGCGGGAAGCCGTCGGTCCGCCGCAGGTGATCGGCCGCGTGGGGTGAGAACAGCGCCAGCGGGTCGTCGCCCTCGACCCGCCCATCGGCCAGGTAGTGGGTGCCGCCGGCGCCGACGGCTATCGGGCCGTGTTCGGAGGAGTGCATGAGCAGGACGCCGATGTGGGGATGGGCGCGGAGCGCCCCGATCAGGTTGGGGTGGCGCTCGTCGATCTCCTCGGCGGTCAGCCGCCGGTTCTCCTCCATCAGGTAGACGAGGCCGAGATTGCCGGAGCCCAGGACCACGGCGTGGGAATTGCTGGTGCCTTCCTCCTCGCTCGCGCCGCTGCGTCCGGTCGCCTCGTTGAACGCCTGGCTGACCGCCGTGTCGTGCTCGTCGCCGGCGCCCAGGCCCATCACGTCGCCACGCGAGAGCGAGCGCTCGACGAGGTCGTCGAGCCCGTAGCCGTTGCGCTGCTTGAACGTCATCCCCTGGGTCTGACCGTGATCGGAGAGCACGACGAGCTTGTACGGCCGGGGCGCGTACCGGACCGCCTTCTCGATCCTCCCGAATTGCTTGTCGAGCTTGCGCAGGGCCTCGAGCGTGTCCACCCGCTCCAGCCCCGAGTGGTGGGCGACCTCGTCGTAGCTGGAGAAGGTCGCGTACACGGCCGGCCGGCCGCGCATCATGTCGGTCACGACGCCGAACACGATCAGGTCGCGCACGAGCACGCACAGCACGGCTCGCAGGTACGGGTAGCGGCCGCCGCGATGCCCGCGCGGGATCACGTCGCGGCGCCGCTGCCGGGCCGCCGCGGAGTATTCGATGAGCAGCTCCCAGAAGAACAGGACGAGCTCGCGCGTCACGTTGAAGCCGTTGGCCAGGAAGGCGCGGTAACCCGGGTTCGCCTTCTTGTCGGCGTCCATCCGGCTGACGGTCAGGATCACCTCGTCGGCTTCGCCCGAGAGCAGGTTGCCGCGGCTCGCCCCACCACCGACCAGCAGTCCGGCGCCGGTGGCCAGACGGCGCTCGATCTCGGCACAGTCGGCCGGCGCCGAGCAGGTCATCATCCTGCCGGTCTCCTTCTCGACCCATCGGAAGGCCGGGATGTCCTCGTTGGAGCCGAGCAGGATGCCGGCCTGGCTGGCGCCGGTCTGCGAAGAGAGGTCGGTCTCCCACTCGAGCATGCCGTGGCTGCCGTCGGCCAGCCATCGCGCCAGCACGGGCGTGTTGCCGTCGCGCATCGCGCGCCGCAGCACCGGCGCGGCGAGACCGTCGATCTCGAGGAAGATGATGCCCGGCACGTCGGTGCGGGCCCGCTCGCCCTGGCGCTTGGCCACCCGCTGGATCACGCGCAGCGAGTACACGTCGTCGTCGTCGACGCCCAGGAAGACCTGGAGCACCATGCCGGCGGCCGACATCACCAGCGCGGCCAGCAGCGCCCACCCGAACGAGTTCACCTTGAAGTCGTTCGGCGCCAGAGCGGAGACGAGCAGCAGGATCAGCGCGTCGACGATCAGCACGGCGAAGAACCCGATGATCAAGGTCAGCGGCAGGCGCAGTGCCGCCACCAGCGGCGGCAGCACCGCGTTGAGGATGCCGATCAGGACCGCCGCCTCGAGCGCACCGAGGAACGTCTTGACCGTGACCCCGGGCAGGATCGCGGCGGCCACGAGCACCGCGACGGCGCCGACCAGCAGCGCCATCCCGAGGCGCAGGGGGCGGAAGCGCGGCGCCCCCGGCGTCCACGTCACGGGCTCGGCGTAGGTGGATTCAGACTCAGGCGCCATCGGTGAGGCAAGAAGCCCGGGCGTCGGTGTCCGCCGCCCGGGCCTGGCGTTCGTCTCGGTTCGGCTACGCGGCGGCCGGCTCTCCGTGCAGCGCCGTCTGAAGCTCCTTCTCCGCGTCCTTGGACAGCGAGGACTTGAGCACCGTGCCGCCGAACTTGCTCAGGGCGTCGACCGCCTTGTCGGGCGTCACCTTCTCGACGACCAGGAACAGTGCGGAGGTGCCGGGCGTGACCATGCCGCGCACCTGCTCCTGGAACTCCTTGTCGATGCCCGCCTTCTCGACCTTGCCCATCAGGGCGCCGAGGCCGGCGCCGATCGCCAGTCCGAACACCGGCACGAAGAACAGCAGGCCGAACAGGAAGCCCCAGAACATGCCCCACGTGGCTCCGGCGCCAACCGGATGGTGGCTCGTGGTGACGTGGTACTTGCCGTCTTGATCGCGGACGATCACGGCTACCGCGTCGGGCTGGATGATCAGGTCGTTGGTGAGGCGCGCAACCTCCTCGGCGGCGGCCGCCGCCGTGGTGGTGTCGTCGTACCCGATCGCAATCAGGTCAGCCATCCAGATCCTCCTTCAGCCGGCTCGGCGCGCCCGCTGCGGGCCGATGTGGACCGACCGTAGGTCGTGACCATGCCCCGAGCATCACCCGAACCGGATGATCCAAATGGGTACCCGTCACATTCGCTGCGCCAAAAGGTGGTGTGCGCCCCCCGGCCACACAGTGGCGTACCACCTTGCTCCGCCGCGCCCGCGCGAGCAAGCTGTGATCGTGGCCAAGTTGACCAACCTGCGCGAGCGTCTGCCGTCCGGCGCCGCGGAACCGGTTGGCGTCGATCCGCCGGGGCAGGCTGCGAGCGACCCGGTGCCGGCGTTCAGGCCCGACCTGGTGCGCCGGCCGTCCCTGGTCGGCCGGCTGGCGGCTGCGAGCGATCGTCCGCTCGTCGTGATCACCGCTCCGGCGGGCTACGGGAAGACGACGCTGCTGTCCGAGTGGGCCGAGCAGGACACGCGCCCGTTCGTGTGGCTCTCGCTCGAGCACCGGCGCCGAGCCCGGGCGCCGCTCGCGGAGATGATCGCCGCCTTGACCGGTGTGCTGGTACGGGCGAAGCCGTTCGTGCTCGTACTCGACGGCGCGCACCTGGTTCGCCCGCGCATGCTCCACGACACGATCGAGGGTCTGCTGCCGGAGCTGACCCCGGGCGCGCAGGTGGTGCTTTCCGGGCGCCGCGAGCCGTCGCTGGCACTCGGCCGGTTCCGGACCCGGCGGCAGCTGATCGAACTCGGAGCGGGTGATCTGTCGATGTCCCCCGGCGAGGCCGCAGCGCTGCTGCGCGCGACCGGGCTCGAGTTGGAGTTCGCGACCGTCCAGCGTCTGGAGCGCATCACCGAGGGCTGGCCCGCCGGCCTCTACCTGGCCGCGCTGTCGCTGCTGGGCCATGACGACAAGGCCGAGGCGCTGGCTCGCTTCGGCGGCGAGGACCACCTCGTCGCCCAGTATCTGGAGGACGAGTTCCTGACCGACCTCTCGGCCGAGGCCCGGACGCTGCTGAGAAGCGGCTCGGTGCTCGATCACCTCTCCGGCCCGGTGTGCGACGAGGTGCTCGAGCGCGAGGGCTCCGGTGCACTGCTCGCGGAGCTGGCGCGCTCGAATCTCCCGCTGGCGCCGCTGGACGCCGAGCACGGCTCCTACCGGCTGCACGGCCTCCTGCGCCAGTCGCTGCAGGCGGAGCTGCGACGGAGCGACCGGGGGCTCGCGCAGCGGCTGCACCGCCGCGCCAGCGCCTGGTGCGCCAAGCACGACGAGGCCGACCGGGCGATCGAGCATGCGGTCGCCGCCGGCGACGCCAACCGCGCCGGCAAGCTCCTGTGGGCGCACCTGCCACGCTACCTGGGCGCCGGGCGCAACGAGACGGTTCAGCATTGGCTGGCCTGCTTCACGGCCGAGCAGATCGAGGGGTGCGCAGCGCTTGCCCTGGTCATGGCCCACAGCCACCTGGCCGCCGGCCAGCTGGACAGCGCCCGGCAGTGGAGCCGGGTCGCCGGCGCCGCGATCGAGCGCTCGCCGGCTCGAGCCCGGTCCGGATCGCTGCCCGCCGGCGTCGCGATCATCCAGGCCTGGGCGGCGCGGATGGGCGCCGGGGCGATGGCCGAAGACGCGACCAGGGCCGCGGAGCTGCTGCCCGATCACAGCCCATGGCGTGCCACCTGCTGCTTCCTGCGCGGGAGCGCGGACCTGCTGCGGGGCAACCGGGTGCAGGCGCGCCGCCACTTCGAGGAGGGCGTCGATCGCGGCTCGGTCGCCGCCCCCGACGTCGCCGCACGATGCCTAGCGCAGCTCGCGAGCATCGCGATCGACGACGAGGAGTGGGAGAGCGCCGAGGACCTCGCCGAGCGCGCGCTCAAGATGACCGAGCGCCATCACCTCGGCGACTCCCCGACCTCGGCGCTTGCGTTCGCCGTCTCGGCCGCCGTGGGAGCGCACGAGGGACTGATCGTCGAGGCCAAGCGCGACCTGCGCCATTGCGGTGATCTGCTGCGCGAGCTCGACCGGTTCGCGCCGTGGTACGGCGCCGAGACGCGGATCCTGCTCGCCCGCGCGGCGATGGCCCTGGCCGACGTCCAGGACGCCCGCGCCCGGCTCGCCGAAGCCTCGCGCCTCGCCCGCCGCACGCCCGACGTGGTGATCTTCCGCCAGTGGTTCGACGCGGCCTGGGACGAGGCCGACACCCGAGCCGAGACCGCGCTGATCGGCCCGTCCTCGCTGACCACCGCCGAGCTGCGCGTGCTGCGGTTCCTGCCCACGCACTACTCATTCCGCGAGATCGCCCAGCGGCTGCACGTGTCCTCCAACACGGTCAAGACCCAGGTCCACGCTGTCTATCGCAAGCTCGACGCGTCCTCGCGCTCGGAGGCAGTCGCCAACGCCTCGCGCGCCGGGCTGCTCGGGACGTAGGCGCTCGGGACGTAGATACCCGCGCATTCGTGCGAAGCTCTGCCCGATGGGCGCACAGGCCAGCCAGTGGGGGAAAGAGGTGGTGGCAGTCGACCGCGCCGTGTACGCGGCCGTCGCCGGCACGCCGACGCCGGGACTCGACGCTGCGCTGCGGCGGCTGTCGGAGGCCGCGAACTACTCGCGCCTGTCGATCACCGCCGCGGCCGGGCTGGCGCTGATCGGCGGCCCCAGCGGCCGTCGCGCGGCTGTGACCGGATTGGCCTCGGTCGCCGTCACCTCGGCGGTGATGAACCTGGCCGTCAAGCCGCTCGTGCGCCGGCCCCGGCCCGAGCGCGGCGAGCTCGTGCTCGAGGCCCGGCGCGTGCCGATGCCGACCTCGGCGTCGTTCCCCTCAGGACACTCGGCCGCCGCCTTCGCCTTCGCCACCGGCGTCGGTCACGTCCTGCCCTGGACCGCGGTCCCGCTGCGCGCGCTCGGCGCACTCGTCGCCTACTCGCGCGTGCACACCGGCGTCCACTTCCCCGGGGATGTGGTGGCCGGCTCGCTGCTCGGCGGGGCAATCGCGCAGGTCACGGCGCGGGCGGTGGACCGGCGGACCGAGCGGCGGGGTTTGGCTTCGTCCGTCGGTTGCGATTCGGAGCGGTAAAGGCCGCCGGGGAAGGGGATTCGGGTTCCCGCGGGGTGGATCGGACAGCCGGGCGGGCTGGATCGGACAGCGGCAAGGGCCGGACGGGCGATGCACCGGATTTGGAGCGTGCTTATGTCGTCAAACCTCCGCCGGCGAGGCGACCTTGGGCAGATGAGCACGCATGACACGCTTATGTGGACAAGTAGCCCCCGCCGAGGCCGACTTTGTCGACATAAGCACGCTGAGTGACCCGAAGGGCGCACCCAGCCCGCCGCTCAGCAGCGAGGCCAACCACCGCTCTCGGCCGGCAAGCAGTTGACGTTCCGGCGCCGGGCGGGATCGCAGCAGCCAGCCCAGCCAGCCGACCCGCCACCTACTCAGGCTTCGCCGGCCCCAGCACCTCGGTCGGCGCCGCCGACTCCTCAGCCGGTACCGCGCCCGCGGCCGGCGCCGCGGCGTGCTCGGGTGCGTTCTGCACTGCGTCCTCGGAGACCGCCGTCGCGGACGGCTCGGCCTGCTTCGCATCCTTGCCGCGCCCGAACCAGCCCTTGACCGTCATGGCGGCATCGCCGTGTTGGGCGTCGGGGAACTCCTGCCGGGTCTGGCGCCGCAGCAGCTCGATGCCGAGGATCGCCACGGCGATGATGACGAGCACCGGGAGCACGTTGCGGAACGCGGGCGTCGGACCCCACAGCAGGACGAGCAGCATCACGCCGGCGAGCACGCCGTAGGCGACGCCGGGGCGCTCGCGCAGGTCGAAGGCCATCATCCGGCGCAGCGCCGTCGCCGGGCGGGTCGGTCCGGCGATCCAGGCCGCGATCAGCACGATGATCCCGTAGGCCACCATCGCCACCGCGATGTCGCGCAGCAGGCCGGTGCCGATCAGCCATACCTGCTTGGCGGCGGGCTTGTTGGCCTCGTTCGCCACCAGCGAGTCGACGACGCGGTTCTCGACGATCCGGCGGGCCAGGAGGACGAGCAGGCCGAGCCCGATGAAGCACCAGCCCGTCCGCCTGAGCACGAGACGGCGCCAGCCGCGGGCCAGGTAGATGGCCAGTGCGAACAGCAGCAACGGGATGATTGTGAACCACACGGCGAGATGGCGGATCGCGCCGGCGACGTCCTGCACGGTCTTGAGCTGGTTGGAGCGCATGATCACGATTTGGCCGGTGTTGGCCGGCAGCGTCACGCCGAGCTTCGACTGCGCGGCGGCCTGGATCTGCGGCAGGGCCCCCTGGACCTGGGCGCGGGCGGCGTTGACCTGGGAGCTGAGGCCCACCTGCGCGGCGAGCTGGTCGACCAGCGTGCGCAGATTGAGGCTCACGGTGCCGTTGCTGGTCGAGACGACCTTGGTGCCACCGTTGATGATCGTCAGCAGTTCCTTGTGGGCCGCCCGGTTGGCCTGGCGCCAGGCGTCCTGGACCTGCGGCAGCGTGAGCAGGCGTGGTGCTACCTGGCCGGCGAGCTGCTGCAGCCCCGCCGCAGCCGGGCCGGCGAGCGGCTGCAGCTGCTTGGGCAGGATCGTCTTCAGCTCGGTGGCGACGTCGACGTTGGTGAACAGCGTGTGCACCAGGTAGGCCGACAGCGCGGTCTGGACCTGCTTGTTCTCGAGCAGCTGGGAGCTGGTGTTGGTCCAGTTGTCGGTGTTGAGCGCCTGGCGATTGACCCATACGGAGAAAATCCCGATCAGGCCGGTGATCACGGCAAGCGTCAGCAGCGCGGCCACGAGCCAGCGGCGGGGATGCTTCGTGGAGGACGGCGACGGCGGCGCGGGGGCGGCGGTCGGTGCGGCTGCGGGCGTGGCGTCGGCCATTACACGATTAGACCGGCGGGCGCCGAGGGGCACATCGCCCGAATCGGGTGAAAGGCGCCATCCGCGAATCGCCCCCGGATCCCCGCGGACATCCGCTCACACGTCCTGCTCGGAGAGGAAGATCAGCGCCGCCTTGACCCGGCGGCTGACGTGCTCGGACTCGGCCGCCGGCAGGCCGAGCTTGGAGAAGATCGAGTTGACGTGCTTCTCCACCGCGCGCTTGGTCAGCACGAGCGACTCGGCGATCGCGGTGTTGCTCTTGCCCTGGGCGATCATCGCCAGCAATTCGTGCTCCCGGGGCGTGAGGCCCTCCAGCGGCGAATGCGCCGCGCGGGTCCGGGCCCGCATCAGCACGTCGACGATCTTGGGGTCGAGCACCGACTCCCCGCGATCGATCGCCTCGATCGCCGCGATCAGCTCGCCGCGGTGGCGGATCCGCTCCTTGAGCAGGTAGCCGCGACGGCTCGAGCCCGACTCGAGCAACTGCTCGGCATACGCCGGGTCGGAGTACTGGCTCAGGACCAGGACGCCGATGTGCGGATGGGTGCGGCGCAGCCGCGACGCGACGCGCAGGCCCTCGGGCCCCTCGAAATGCGGCATCCGGATCTCGGTGAGGATCACGCGCGGCTGCTCCTCCGCGATCGCCGACTCGAGCGTCGGCCAGTCGGCGCACACGGCGACGATCTCCACGCGATCGTCATGGCCGAGCATGTGCAGCAGGCTCTCGCGGATCAGGTACGAGTCCTCGGCAATGGCGACCGTCACAGGTCCTTCCGGCCCCGGGACAACGTCCCGCTTTGCCTCCGTCAACGTCATGCGAGCTGGCACCTCCAAGGTGTTATTGGTGCCTCCCACGCCGTGAATCCGTGCCCCGTACCGAGCTTGAATCTGTTCATACCCCGGCCGCACCATACCGCTTTACTTGACCACTTGAGTGTCGATCTGTAAACGCGCGGGGCCAACCGCAGCGCGACCGAATCGGTATCCGTCGAAACTACGGACGGGTTGCTCAGGCGAGACTACGGTCCCGCTTGTTCACACCGAATTCACCCGGTCTTTCACCCGATCTGCATGATGCGTGCCTTGGCGCGAGCGACGAAGCTCCCCCGGATGGTCGACCCGGCACCGGAACAGAACCTCAGGCTCGTGCGCTCGGACGAGGACGCCGCCGGCGAGGCCCAGACCGGTACTAAGACCCCTCCCGTGCTGTCGTTCGGCGGCAAGCGCTGGCGGCTGATCGAGGTCGACGACATCGATGACGCCGTCGCCGCGGTCGTGTTCGATCCCGAGCTGGCCGCCGACAACGGATTCAGCCGCATCGTCACCGCGGCGGCGGAGATGGCCAGCGAGCGACACCGGATGGAGGCCGAGCTGCTCTCCTCGCGCCGGCGGGCGATCGCCGCGGCCGACCGCGAGCGCCAGCGGATCGAGCGCAACCTCCACGACGGCGCCCAGCAGATGCTGGTCGCGCTCCGGGTCAAGCTCGGCGAGGCGCACGACGCGATCCTCGACGAATGCCCGCACGGCGCGCGGATGCTCGACGAGCTCGACGCGGACCTCGAGACCGCGATCGACGACCTGCGCCTGCTCGCCCACGGCCTGCACCCCCATCTGCTCGGTGACGTGGGACTGCCGGGCGCGCTGCGCGCGCAAGCGCGGCGCGCGACGGTGCCGACCACGGTCAGCGCCAAGCGGATCGGGCGCTACCCCGCGGAGCTCGAGACGGCCGTCCACTACTGCTGCCACGAGGCGCTGCAGAACGCCTGCCGGCACGCCGGCGCCTCGGTGGCGATCCGGCTGTGGTCCGAGGACAGCGTGCTGCGCTTCGAGGTCGCCGACACCGGCCCGGGCTTCGATCCCTCGGCGCAGTTCCCGGGCATCGGCCTGCAGAACATGCGCGACCGGATCGCCGCGATCGGCGGCATTCTCTGGATCGACTCCTTCCCGGGCCGCGGGACGACGGTCAGCGGCGCGGTGCCGGCACGGGAGCTCGCGCAATGAGCCCGCAATCCACATGGCGCACAACGGCGCGGCTGCGGACGCCCACCCTGTCCGCGGTCGCCGCGGTCGCCGCGGTCGTGGTGATCGCGCTGGCCGGCTGCGGCAGCAGCAAGCCGGCCTACTGCACCGATCGCACGAGCCTCGAGAACTCGATCAAGGGCCTGACCAGCCTCAACGTCTCGAGCGGCCTGAGTGGCCTGGAGACCCAGCTGAAGAAGATCGAGAGCGATGCCACCACGCTGGTCAACTCGGCCAAGAGCGACTTCCCGACCGAGACGAGCGCGGTCAAGTCCTCGATCGACTCGCTGTCGAGCGCGGTCAAGGGACTGACGTCGAGCCCGTCCGCGGCCCAGATCGCCGCGATCGCCGCGGACGCCGGCAACGTCGTGAGCTCGGTCAAGAGCTTCACCGACGCCAGCAGCTCGAAGTGCAGCTGATCCTCACCACCAGCCCACGATGAACCGCCGACTCGCAGCCATCGCCTCGATCCTGCTGATGGCGGCAGCGCTGGTGCTGGCCGTGGTCATCGCGGTCCAGAGCTTTCCCCGCGGCCTGACCGTGCTGGCGTGCCTGATCCTCGGGGCCGGCGCGGCCTGGTGGGGATTCCTGCGCGGCGGCGCCGCGCGGGCGGTGGCGTTCGTCGTCGCCGCGGCGCTGCTCGTCGGCTCGATCGTGCTGGTGATCCTCGAGGGCCAGGTGCTCGCCGATGTCGTGATCCTCGCCGCCTTCGTGCTCTCGCTCGCCGCCGCGGCTCGAGCCTTCACGACCAAGGCCGAGCTCCCGGCAGCGCGCGCACCGAAGCACGCCGTCCTGTTCTACAACCCGAAATCCGGCGGCGGCAAGGCGGAGCGATTCAAGGTCGCCGACGAGGCCCGGGCGCGCGGGGTTGAGCCGATCGAGCTCCAGCTCGGGGAGGATCTCGAGACGCTCGTCCGCGCCGCGATCGATCGTGGCGCCGACGCTGTCGGGATGGCCGGCGGTGACGGGTCGCAGGCGGTCGTGGCCACGGTCGCCGCGGAGCGCGGTCTGCCGTACGTGTGCATCCCGGCCGGGACCCGCAACCACTTCGCGCTCGATCTCGGCGTCGACCGCGACGATGTGGTCGGGGCGCTCGACGCGTTCACGCAGGGACGCGAGCGTGTCGTCGACCTCGCCGAGGTCAACGGCCGCGTGTTCGTCAACAACGTCTCGCTGGGCGTCTACGCCGAGGCGGTCCAGAGCTCGGGCTATCGCGATGCCAAGCTGAAGACGATCGCCGAGACGGTGCCAAACGTGCTCGGTCCGCAGGGCGACGGCCTCGACCTGCGCTGGAAGGGCCCGGATGGGAGCACCCAGTCGACGAACGCCGTCGTGCTGGTGTCGAACGACCCCTACCGGCTCGGCCGGGCGCTCGGATCGGGCACGCGGCCACGACTCGACGCCGGCGTCCTCGGCATCGCCGTGGTCGGCTCGAGCGACGCCTCGGGCCGGCGCCTGCGAGGGATCGAGGAGTGGTCCGTGCCGGCCTTCGAGGTCGTGTCCGAGCAGCCGATCGCCGCCGGGATCGACGGCGAAGCGGCGCGGCTCGACCCGCCGCTGCGGTTCGTCAGCCGGCCGCGCACACTGCGCGTCCGCATCGCCCCGCAGCATCCCGGCGCCTCCCCGTCGGCGGCGATGCCCGAGGATCCCTGGCACGGCGTCCGGGCGATCCTGCGCGTGGCGCTGCGGGGATCCGCGTAGCCGCGGGCGCGTGGCGCTGCGGGATCCGCGTAGCTGCGGGGGCGGGGCTCAGCGGGGCACGCCGCCGCCGCCCGGCCGGAGACGGCGGCGTGAGCCGGTGCGATCAGGCGGAGGACACCGACTTCTCGGCGCTCTTCAGATCCGCGGCGAGGGCGTCGGCCTCCATGTCGGTCGCCTTGGAGACGATCCGGTTGGCCGTCTTGATGTTCTGGGCGATCTGATCGGCCATGTTCGTCGCGTAGACGACGATCAGGCCCGCCTGGCCGTCGTCGAGCGTCTCGCCGACCTCCTTGAGGTCATCGCGCTCCATGCCACCGCTGACGTGGCCCGAGACGGCGCCGATCGCCGCTCCGGCGCCGCCGCCGACGGCGAGCGCTCCGAGGATCCCGACGGGCGGGAACAGCGCCGCCACGACACCGGCGGCGAGGCCCCAGCCCAGTCCGACGGCGGCGCCGTGCCGGGTCGGCTGCTCGTGCTTCTTGACGATCTGGACCTTGCCTTCGGAGTCCTTGTCGATCACCGCGGCATCGAAGTCGTCGGAAGTCTTGACGGCGTAGTACAGCTGCTTGATGCCCTCGTAATCGGCGATCGCGTCGTCGACGTTGTCGTACGCCGCCGCGAGCACGTACAGGGTGTCTGGCTCGTCGCTCATGTGATCTCCTTCGGGTTGTCAGGGGGAAAGCGGTGGCGGCTCAGATGCGCCGCCGGGCCACGCGCCGGCTGGTGCGACGGGCGACTCTGCGAGTGGCGAACATGAGTTCTCCTTGTCTGCGGTCTGGGGGAATGTCAGTCGGAGCCGCCGGAGATGGCCTCGAGCTCCGCGGCCTCCTCGGCCGTGGCCAGTCCGATCTCGACCAGGTCGAGCGGGCTGATGAAGGCATCGCCGATGCGGAAGCCTCCGGCCCGGGCGACCGCGTCGCGCAGCGGCACGGCCCAGTGATGCTCGAGCAGGATCACGGCCGCGGCGGAGTCGTTGGGGATGTCCTCCACCACGTCCCAGGCCTCCTCGTCGGTGAGGATCGAGGCGCCCTCGGCGGCGCTCTCGGCGCCGGCCACCGCGCCGGCCTCCATGCCCTCCTCGCCGTCGAATCCGAGCCCGATCAGCGCGCCGACCTTGCTGCCGAGCTCGATCGCCTCGTCGGTGGTCAGGTTGCTCAAGTGCGCGACCTCGATCTCACCGTCGGCGTCCTTGTGCACGGCTAGCGCGTCGATCACGCGGACCTGGTCCGAGGCGCGCAGGCGCTCGAGCTCTTCGATGATCTCGCCGTGGAAATCCGGGTGCTTGAAGCCGATCACGATCAGCTGTACCGGTCCAATTGCCATGGGCCTTCCTCTCGCTTCTGGTGGACACTCGTACCCAGCATCCGGCCACAGCGAGGCGGGGGCATCATCCTGATCGGGTGAAACCCGTCAGAACCCCATCTGGACCGTGATCTCGTGCGCCTTCCAGGCCGCGGTCAGGCGCTCGAAGTCGCGCTGATTCTGGTTCGCGTAGGCGTCGGCGAAGGCGGCGATGGCAAGGTCGAACGTGGCCCCGCGGCCGAGGTAGCCGGCGATCGCGATCCGGTCGCCCGAGCGTGCGTGGGCCAGCGCCAGCGACCAGCCGCACATGCGCCCGTAGTTGACGAGCATGTCCGGGGTGAAGGTCTCGATGTCGGCCGAGCGCTTCCAGTCCCACAGCTGACGGACGTAGAAGTCACGCGACTGGCCGTCGACTCCCACCGCCCTGACCCAGCCGAGCATGATGTCGCTGGCCGACTGCATCAGCCATTGGCCCTCGACCACACGGCGCCCGTGGTTGGAGAAACGGCTCTTGCCCGCGAACGGCTCGAGCACCGACTCGGTCGCCTCCTTGACCTGCAGGAACAGCGGGTCGCCGGAGTCGCGGCCGAGCATCAGGATGATCCAGCAGCGCGTGCCGACGCTGCCGACGCCGACGACCTTGCGGGCCATGTCGACGAAGTGGTACTCGTCCATCAGGCGCTTGGCCGCTCCGGTCAGCGTTCGCTTGTAGGCGTCGATCAGCGTGCGCATCTCGTGGATGAAGTCGCCGACCGCCGTCCCGAGCAGATCCGAGACGGACACCACCAGCGGCGGATCGCTGGCGATCCGCAGCGAGCCGTCGACTTCGTGAGTGAGGCGCGAGAGCGCCTTGAGGCTGTCCTTGGTCTTGGCCTTCTCCGCCGCCTTCTGGACCTTCTTGCCGGTCATTCCCTCGGCCTGGAGCGCACGGATCAGGCCCTCGATGTCGAGCTTGGCGTACCAGACGTCGAGCTCGCGCATGTGAGCGAAGCGCCGCATGGCGCCGCGATACTCGCTCACGGTGGCGATCACCGCCGCCTGGCGCCGGCGGTCGTCGAATCCGCGCTCGCGGCCGGCGATCTCGACGCTCGCGGCCAGCCGCTTGAGGTCCCATTCGAACGATCCCGGAGCCGTCTCGTCGAAGTCGTTTATGTCGAACACGAGCTCCCGCTCGGGCGACGCAAAGCCACCGAAGTTCGACAGATGGGCGTCGCCGCACAGCTGCACGCGCAAGCCGCTGGTGGGTGTCGCCGCGAGGTCGGCGGCCATCACCGCGGCAGCGCCGCGGAAGAAGGTGAACGGCGAGACGAGCATGCGCCCGTAGCGGATCGGGATCAGGTCCTGAACCCGGGACTCGGCCTGCGCGGCCAGGATCTCGACCAGGTCGGCACGGTCCGGCGGCGCCTGCCACGTGGCCTGGGAGGAGCGGCTGACCTCGTTGCGCGCTGCCCTCCCCGCCGCCGCGCGCTGGTCCGGAGTAGGGCGGGGCCGCAGGCCGGGGATCGGCACGGGGGCTCCGTCGCTCGCGCGCGGCTGCTGCTTCGGCGTGAGCGTCTGCTGTGCCATCCGATCCTCAGGTCCGGTCGAGTCCCGGCGGGACGACCTTGCCTTCGTCGATGCCCTTGGCCAGCTGGGCCTTCTCCGTGAGCTCGCCGCGATCGAGCATGCCTGAGCCGGCCGCGCGGGAGATCGGATCGCCGCCGCGACCACGCAGGATCACCGCGCAGCCCACCGCGAGTGCCGCACCGAGCAGCGGCCCGGCGACGTACACCCAGTAGGCGCTCCAGTCGCCGCTCACCAATGCGGGGCCGAACGAGCGGGCCGGGTTCATCGAGGTGCCGCTCACCGGCGCTGACCACAGCCCGGCCAGCGCGATGTAGCCGCCGACCCCGAGCGCACCGATCGTGCCGACGTTCTGGGCCGCCGACGCGGTCCCGAGGATCACGCTCAACAGGCCGGCGGTGAGCACCACCTCCATCAGGAACGCCTGCCAATCCTTGTAGCCCGGCCCCGGCAGGGTCGCGCCGAGGTGCTGGATGTTCCCGAACACCGCCAGCAGGAACAGACACGCCAAGGTCGCGCCCACGAGCTGCACGATGATGTAACCCGGCACCCGCTTCCACGGGAAATCGCCGCGGACCGCGAACGCCAACGACACCGCCGGATTCAAATGCGCGCCCGAGACGGCGCCCATGAACAGGATGATCCCCATCACCATCAGACCCGGCGCGACCACCGCTGCCGCCAGGCTGATCTGGCCCTCGCCGTGCAGGATCCCGCCGCCGGCCGCGACCAGCACCAGGAAGAACGTCCCCAGCAGCTCCGAGAACAGGCGCCGGTACTCGAGCTTCGGATCATCGAAGTCCTTGCGGTCCCCGAACTCCAGCATCAGCATGTGGTTGGCCCGCTGCGGGTCGTGAACGACAGGCTGCGGCAGCTCGGCGTCAGGCATCGCGCACAAACCCTTTCACAGGGCGATGGCGGTTCGTCATCCCAATCAGGTGATGCCCGACCCCCTCGACTCCGGCAACAGTGGTCCATGAGCCTGGCCGGTCCTCCTCTTAGGCTTGCGTCGTGACGGTCGAGAGCCCCGACACCGCGGACGCCCCATCCGGCGCTGACACGACGGGCAGCTTCCGCTACGGCGTCGTGTTCATACTCACGCTGGCGCTGGTCGTGTTCACGATCGCCGCCCCGGCGGCCGATTGGTCGCGCGCGGTCGCGCTCGTGATCGAGGGCGCCGCGCTGATCGTCGCCGTGGCCACCGCGCGCGAGCAGAAGGAGACGACACGTCGCCGCGAGGCCATCGGCGTGCTCGTGGTGATGGTCCTGGTCGTGCTCGGCATCGCGGTCGGTGACATCCCCAAGTACGTCAGCGCCGCCGTGATCGCGCTGGCCACCGCGGCGATCCCGATCGTCATCAGCCGGGGCACCGTCCGCCTGATGAGCCGGCGGGGCGTGACGATTCAGGCGGTGGCCGGCGCGCTGGCCATCTACCTGTCGATCGGCCTGTTGTTCGCGTGGACGATTGCCTTCATCGCCCAGGTCGACACGAGCACGTACTACTTCGCCCAGCACACGAGCGGCGACTCCAGCATCTGGGTCTATTACAGCTTCACCGTGCTGACCACGACCGGTTTCGGCGATTACTCGTCCGCGACTCCGGTCGGCCATGCGCTGGCGGTGATCGAGGAGCTCACCGGACAGCTCTACCTGGTCACCGTCATCGGCCTGCTGATCGGGAACTTCGTCGGCAGCCAGCAGTCCCGGCGCCGCCGCGACCAGGCGGATTAGCACTAGTGTCGCGATTCAGGAACCCGTAGCCCCCACCCGCCCCCAACCCGAAGGAGACATTCATGGGCCATCTGATCGGTACCTCGACCGCCGAGATCGACGCCCCGCTCGACACGGTCTGGGGCCTCGTCGAGGACGTGGAGCGGGCCCCCGAATGGCAGGGCGGCACGAAGGGCATGACGGCGCTCGAGCGCGACGACGAGGGTCGCGCGGTCCGCTGCGAGGTCGCCGCCGACATGAAGGTCCGCACGGTCAAGACGATCGTCCGCTTCAACTACGACGCCGGGCCGACGAAGCTGAGCTGGTCGCAGGAAAAGGGCGATCTGAAGTCGGTCGATGGAAGCTGGGAGCTCGAAGACCTCGGCGACGGCCGGACCCGAGCGACGTACCGCATCGAGGCCGACCTCGGCCGGATCCTCGGCGCGCTCGTCCGGGGACCCGTGGAGGGCGCGATCCGCGACATGCTGGCCGGCGCCCGGGCGGGTGAGCTCAAGCAGACGGTGGAGGGCTCCTGACCGGGCCGACATGCTTTAGTAAGGGCCACGATGGCCTCCCCTGTCGGCACCGAGCAGAATCCCCTCCGCGTCGCGATCATCGGCTCCGGGCCGTCCGGCTTCTACGCCGCCGGACACATCCTGAGCGCCAAGGCTCATCCCGGGCTCGTCGCCGACGTCGATATGTTCGATCGTCTGCCGACCCCCTGGGGACTGGTGCGCGGGGGCGTGGCCCCCGACCATCCGAACATCAAGGCCGTCTCCCGGGTCTACGAGAAGACGGCGGCCCGGCCGGGCTTTCGCTTCTTCGGCAACGTCGAGTTCGGGCGTGACATCTTCCACGATGATCTCGTCTCCCGGTATCACGCGGTCATCTACGCCGTCGGCGCCGAGGCCGACAAGCGGATGGACATCCCGGGCGAGGACCTGCCCGGGAGCGTGCCGGCGACTGCGTTCGTGGCCTGGTACAACGGCCATCCGGACTACCGCCATCTCGAGTTCGACCTCTCCGTCCGGCGGGCGGTCGTGGTCGGGAACGGCAACGTGGCGATGGACGTCGCCCGGATGCTCGCGCTCACGCCGGCCGAGCTCGAGCGCACCGACATCGCCGATCATGCGCTGGAGGTGCTGCGCGAGTCGGCGATCGAGGAGATCCTGCTGCTCGGGCGGCGTGGCCCGGCGCAGGCGGCGTTCACCAACCCCGAGCTGCTCGAGCTCGGCGAGATGGTCGACGCGGACGTGCTCGTGGATCCGCGTGACGTGGTCCTCGACGAGCACAGCGCCGCCTCGATCGAGGGCGAGGGTGACCTGACCGCGCGCCGCAACGTCGAGATCCTGACCCGCTACTCGGCGGCCAGGGCCGCGGGCCGGCGCCGCCGGATCGTGCTCCGCTTCCTCGTCTCCCCCGTTGCCGTGAGCGGCGAGGATCGCGTGCAGAGCATCGAGATCGTCCGCAACCAGCTCCATCCCCACGAGAGCGGCGGCCTGCGGCCGCGGGCGACCGACCGCAGAGAGACGATCGAGGCGGGCATCGTGTTCCGCTCGATCGGCTATCGCGGCGTGGCCCTCCCCGGTGTCCCGTTCGACGAGCAGCGCGCCACGATTCCCAACCGCGAGGGACGCGTACTCGGCCCCGACGACGAGCACATCCGCGGCGAGTACACGGTCGGCTGGATCAAGCGCGGGCCGAGCGGCGTGATCGGCACCAACAAGAAGGACGCCAACGAGACCGTCGACCGGCTGCTCGAGGACGTCGCCGCGGGAGCCGTGCTCGAGCCCGCCGACCCCGACCCGCAGTCGGTCGAGGCACTGCTCACCGAGCGCCGCCCGGACCACGTGACCTACTCGGGGTGGCAGGCGATCGATACCCTCGAGCGCGCGGCGGGCGAGCCGCACGGCCGCCCGCGGGTCAAGCTGGCCAGCTTCGAGGAGCTGCTCGCCGCCGCCCGCGAGACGGTCAGCTCGTAGGCGCCCCCGGGGTCAGGGCACCGGCGTCACCGGCGCCGGCGGGACACCGTCGAGCCCGTTCAGCTCCTGGACCGCCCCGACGACGTCGCCGCGGTTGTAGAAGTCGGTCAGGATGATGTTCGGAACCTTCCCGCGCTGCGCGAGGCACTGGCGGGCTCGGGCAAGGATGAAGTCGCGCTTGACGAGCGGCTTGTTCGGCTTCGGGCGGGGCGGGAAGATGTCGGCCCAGTTGTTCATCATCAGCAGCGGGTTGGTCTTCGCGCCCCGGTTGAGCTTGCAGGTGAACTGGGCGGGCTTGACCGCGCCGAGCGGCGTGTCCTGGATCCACGAGAACCCGGGCATGTCCCACGCGTAGGAGCCGCTGACCGGGTTCTGAGCGAACACGAGCACGTTGCGGCCCGTGCGGATCAGCTCCCCGAGCGTAGGCAGCGGACGGCCCGGTTGCAGCGTCTCCAGATGCGCGAACAGGCCCGCCCGCTTGAACACGTTCTGCAGGTCGCGCTCGTCGACGTAGTCCTCGTCGAACAGGATCACCACCTGGCCCGGGTTCAGATCCAGGAACGTGCGGATGACGCCGAGGAAGTCGACCATCTTGGTCCCCCCGAGCTCGCACAGCGTGTGGCACAGCCAGATGTCGTGCGTGCCGTTGAGCGAGCCCAGGCCCACCGCCTGGCCGAGTCGCTGCAGCGCCTCGCGGGCCTGCGGGGTGAGCTTCTCCGCGACGCGGTTGACCCGCGCGCCCTCGGCCTTGATGTCGGTCCTGACGTGCGCGGCGGCGTCCTGGATCCCGTAGTGGGTGGAGATCTTGAACGCCCTGATCCCATCCTGCAGCTGCTGCCCGATCGCCCGGTCCTGATTGGCGATGTACCACCCCGGCGAATCGGCGGCCGACATCGCGTTGTGCGTGCCGGCGAACACGACCTGGTCCAGGCGGCGCGAGCAGAGCTGGGCGTACCCGTTGCAGGTCTGGACCGCGCTCGCCCGCACGGCCGGCGCCCGGCCTCCGAGGGCGAACACGAGCCCCAACCCGACCGTCAGCACGGCCACCGTCACCACAGCGGCCACGAGCCGGCGGCGACGGCGCCCAGAGCGCAGACCGGCGACCCGGGGGGTCGCGGGCTCGATCCCGGTCAGCAGCTCTCCGATCGCCAGGTACAGGAGCAGGACGCCGCCGGCGACGACGATCACCCGGAGCACCCACATCGGCTCGAGGACCAGCATCAGTCCGGCCACGATCCCCGCCCCGCCCCGGACGGCACGCTGCGCCGGAGTGGAGGGCGCTCGCGCCAGCTTGCGCAGCCGCGCCAGTCCGGCGGTGCCCGAATAGGGGGCCAGGAGCGACGCCGATGCGGCCGCCACGGTCCAGGCGAGAGCTCCGACGGCGAGGATCCACGTCATCAGATCACCCAGGTAGGCGCTCCAGAGACCGCCCACCGCCCCCCGCACGTCCGCGTTGGTCAGTTCCTGCGTCCCGTAGACGTGCGAGCCGACGTACAGTCGCAGCAGCTCGAGCAGGATCGCGGAGATCACGGCGGCGGTCCCGAACGCGATCCCCAAGCGCGTGACCGCCGTCCGCCGGCGCGGCGCCACGAGGATCGCCGCGGCCACCAGCAGCACGGCGAGCAGCGGCAGGATCACGCCCAGCACCCGGACGCGGTCGGCGAAGCGCAGTGTCTCGGTGGCGAAGCTCCGCCGTCGCAACGTCACGAGCACGGTCTGGGTCTGGGGCGGTATGTACTTGACGAGGTTAGGGGCGAGCTTGCGCAGCGCGGAGGTGACGACGGTGCCCGCATCGGCGATGTCGAACGCGGCGTTCGTGGGCGCGCGCTCGAACAGCAGGCGATTGCCGTGCTCGGCGGCGAGCCGTATCACGCCCGCGAACGGCTCCGACGCCACGATCGAGTCGACCACCGACTGGAGCACAGGTCGCGCCGCGACAAGGTCCTGGGAGCTGTGCTCGACCAGCTGGACCACGATCTCGCGCGCGACGACGCGTCTCACCGCGGGCTGTTGCATCGCGCTCACCGTGCGATCGGCGAACGCGCTCGAGTCCACGATCTCCTCGCGCACGTAGAGCGTCACGCCGCCGGCGACCGCGGCCACCGTGGCCAGCACGATCAGGATCACGCTGACGACGCCGCGCCCGCTCACCCCGCGGCCCGTCGTTGACCGGTCCTCGCCGTTGCCGTGCGCCCCCGGCTCGCTCACGTTGCCGTGCGTCGCGGGCTCACTCATCGTCGATGACGGGGCCCGGGAGCCTGTCCGGAGCCGGCGCCTCCAGACCAACCGGCGCCTCCAGACCGACCGGCGCCGCCAGACCCGCCGGCACCGGCATCCCCGGGGCGCCGGCGACCGCGTCGGCGAAGCGCCGCCGCCGCGCGCGAATCCGGGCGAAGCGCGCCTGCGAGCGCTCGAGCTTGCGCCCACCCGGCTCGTAGAACCGCCGCGCCCAGGCCGAGTCGGGCGCCGCGAGGCGGATCGCGCCCACGAGCGAGAAAGGCGGGACGAACACGCCGAGCAGGCCGAGGAACAGCTTCCCCTTGAAGATCGTGATCGACGCCAGCAGGATGTCGATCCCGACCGACAGCGCGAGCGTGTCGACCGATGCTGTGCCGTTGTGGAGGTCGAACGGGGCGATCCCGAGAACGATCAGGCCGCCGATCAGCGCGGCGACGGTGACCGCATCGAGCGAGGAGCGCCCCTCCTCCGCCCAGTAGACGTCGCGCAGGTGGATCCACAGCGCGAATTCATCCAGCGTCAGTCCGGCGCCGACGCCGAACAGAGCGGCCAGCATCTCTGTCCACGGGCTCAGCGGCCGGGTGACGAACCCGAGGAAGCCGCTCAGCATCAGCAGCACGATCCCCCACACGAGGTGGTGCAGGTGAAGGCCGCCGCTCGTGGTCACGCTGCCCGGCCACCAGGTGACCTTCGGGCTGCGCATCAGCCGCGCGCTGGTGCGGATGAACAGAAACGTGATCAGGAACGCGGCCAGCAGCACGAATCCCGCGCGCTGCTCGCGGCCGTCCAGGAAATGGGCCGAGAGCTGGTATCTGAAGGTCACGCTGCCATCCGGTTTCGCTCGCCCCCGAGCAGCATGGTACGGCGCCCGCGCGCGCTCCCGTCGTACTCCTTGCCGCCGTTGCGCGAGTCGAGCTCCAGGCGGCCACTCCGGCGGGCGCTCAGCCCGCCACTCAGGCGGCCACTCAGGCGGCGCTGGCCAGCAGCTCGCGGTCGGCTTCGAGCAGCTTGCGCAGGCGAGGCCGCAGCTCGCCGTGGATCTGGCACACACGGCTGGCCGAGACACCGAGCACCTCGCCGATCTCGGGCAAGGTGAGATCGTTGAGGTAGTAGAGCACCGCGACCTGGCGATCGCGGGCGGGTAGACGATCGAACGCCTGCTGCATGCGGTACTGAGCGTCATTGCGCAGCGTGCAGTGTTCGGGGTCGGTCTCGGGATCCTGACTGGCGATCCCGGAGATACGCTCGGCCACGGTGCCGTCCTCGCTGGCGATGATGGCGTTCAGCGAGCCGACCTCGGCGACCGCGATCTCCCGAAGATGGCCATCGAGCTCGGTGGTGGCGATCCCGAGCGCGTCGGCGAGCTCAGAGCTGGTCGGCCTGCGCCCGTACAGAGTCGCGAAGTGATCGCGGGCGCCGGAGATGTCGCGCTCCCAGCGGCGCAACGAGCGCGGGGCCCAGTCCGATCGGCGAAGCTCGTCGAGGATCGCACCGTTGATCCGCGTCCACGCGAACTGCTCCAGCGTGGCGCCCTTGGCGGGGTCATAGCGGTCGACCGCGCGGATCATCGCCTCGAGGCCGCAGGAGATCAGATCCTCGACCTCGCAGTGGGCGGGGAGCTCACGGAGCTTTCGGTAGGCGACGAACTTGACCAGCGGCGCCAGCGTCAGTACCAGGCGATCGCGCAGGCTTCGGCTGCCGGTGCGCTTGTACTCCTGCCAGAGCTTCAGCGAGGCCTCCGGAGAGATCCGTCCGCTGTCGAGGTTTGGGGTCATGTTGACGTATCGGCCCCCTGGAACCCCCGCGCGTCCGCACCCTCACCCCGCCCCGGTGGGTAGTAACCACTGAAAGGCCAAACTTCTGTCATCTGACCAATTCCGGTGGTTACCGTGGTCTCGGCGAGTAGTATCCGGCGCGACGATCGTGTCCGGTGCTGGCGTCGGCGCGATCTGACGGCAAACACAGAAGGGCGACCGTGCACGTCCGGTCCGGGAACTTGATGTGGTTTCGCGTTCTCAACGTGCGCGAGGGAGAGTGGCGTGACTGAACGGTCACCTCGACGGCTGCGAGGCGGCGAAATGGAGGACTTTGACCCCGTGGCCCGTGCACGCCTGCTCGAGTCCGGCGAGCACGTCGCGGGACTGGGGAGCTGGGAATGGATGCCCGGTCCCGACCTGTTGCGATGGTCGGACAACCTATACCGCATCTTCGACCTGCGCCCGCAGGAGATCACGCCGACCCGAGCGTTCGTCCGGGAGCGGATCCATCCGGATGACCGCGATCGCGTGGCGCGGCACATCGAGCTGAGCCGCCATGCCGCCGCCGCGCCCCCGATCGAATATCGCATCACGACCGCCCATCGAGGCGTCCGCTACCTGCGCGCGACGATCACCGCGATCGAGTCCGCCGGCCGCGGGACCAAGCGCATCGTCGGCACGGTGCTCGACGTCACCGACCACCGCCTGGCCGGCCGTGAGCTCGCCGCCCACATCGCCGTGTCCGGCGAACTGGCCGCGTGGCAGGGGCTGCGGCCGAGCGGATCCCGCCTGCTGCAGCGGCTGGCCGAGGCGATGGAGTGCGCCTTCGCGGCGTTGTGGCTGCCGTGCGGAGATGTGCTCACCGTGGGGCTGTGCTGGAGCGATCCGGACCGCGACACGAGCGCGTTCGAGGCCGCGACGCGCGCGCTGCGACTGCCGCGCGGTGTCGGCGCCCCCGGGATCGCGTGGGAGCACCAGGCTCCGCTGAACATCGCCGACATGGTCATGGATCCCAGCTTCCGCCGTCCCCGGCCCGCTGCCGCCAACGGCCTGCACGGGGCGATGGTGTTCCCAGCCGTCCACGCCGGGGAAGTGCTCGCGGTGGTCGAGCTCTGTTCCCGCGACGAGCTGCGGCCGACGGCCCGGCTGAGCCAGACGCTGGGCGCGATCGGATACGAGCTCGGGGCGTTCCTGTCCCACCACCGGGGCCAGCTGCGCCCGCCGTGGCTGACACCGCGCGAGATGCAGATCCTGCAGCTGGCCGCCGACGGGTTCTCGGGACCCCAGATCGCCGACCAGCTCGAGATCAGCGTCGCCACCGTCGGGACCCACATGAAGCACATCTATCAGCGCCTCGGCGTGTCGGATCGCGCCACCGCCGTGGCCGTGGGAATCCGCTCGGGCCTGATCGAATAGGGCCCCTGCATGACGTATCAGCGCTGACACACAGATCCGAAACATCCTGCAATCGCGAGATGTACGGGTCGACCCCCGACCCGAATAATGCTCTAGACATGTCTCGATCACCGCGACTGGACGTCGACGGTCTGGGGGCGCCGGAGGATGCGGTCAGATTCCTCGCGACGATCCTCGAGGCCTCGACCGAGCATTCGATGATCGCGATCGATCCCGCCGGCCGGATCGTCGGGTTCAACGCGGGCGCCCGCCGGATCTACGGCTACCTGCCGTCGGAGATCGTCGGAGCGCCCCACGCCCTCCTGCACATGGAGGCGGACGTCGAGGCGGGACTTCCGGAGCAGATGATGGAACGCGCGCTCGAGGACGGGAGCTGGAAGGGCATCGTCGAGCGCCGGCGCAAGGACGGGAGCCGGTTCATGGGCCGCGTGGTGATGACACCCCGCGGCGGCAGCGGGAGCCTGGAGGGCTTCCTGATCATCTCCAGCGACGTCACCGAGGAGCTGCGGCTGTCCCGGGAGCTCGAGCGGACGCGGAGCTTCGCCGAGACGCTGCTGGAGGCGGCGCCCGACGCGATGGTGATGATGGACGGAGACGGCACGATCCGACTGGTCAACGCCGCGCTCGAACGGATGTTCGGCTATCGGCGCGAGGAGTTGATGGGGCGGCCCGTGGAGGTGCTCGTCCCAGAGCGCGATCGCGCCGTTCACCAGAGCCATCGCCACGACTTCCTCGCCGCGCCGGTGGCCCGGCCGATGGGCGCCGGCTTGCAGCTCAGCGGGCGGCGCAGCGACGGCGGCGAGTTCCCGGTCGGGATCAGCCTCAGCCCACTCGAGACCGAGGTCGGCCTGCTGGTCACGGCGGCGATTCGCGATGTCACCGAGCGGACCGAATTCGAGCGGCAGCTGAGCGACACGAATCGCCGGCTCGAGACCGCCAGTCGCGCCAAGGACCGCTTCCCGGCCAGCATGAGTCACGAGCTCCGCACGCCGCTGAACGCGATCCTCGGATTCACCGGAACGCTGCTGATGGGGCTGCCGGGCCCGTTGAACGCCGAGCAGACGAAGCAGCTGCGCATGGTGCAGTCCAGCGGCCGCCACCTGCTGTCGCTGATCAACGACCTGCTCGATCTGGCCCGGATCGAATCCGGCAAGGTCGAGCTCCACCCCGAGCCGATCGCGTGCCGGGATCTGCTGGAGGAGGTCGCCTCCGGGTTGCGGCCGCTGGCCGAGGAGAAGCAGATCGCGCTGGACGTGTTCGCCCCCGGCGGCGTCGAGGTCGAGTGCGACCGCCGCGCGCTGAGCCAGATCCTGATCAACCTGACCAGCAACGCGATCAAGTTCACCGACCAGGGGCGCGTGCGCCTGGCGCTGACCCGCCTGACCGATGAATCCGGGGCCGTGACCCGCTTCAGTGTCACCGACACCGGTCGGGGCATCAAGAGCTCCGATCAGGATCGACTGTTCGCGGCCTTCGAACAGGTCGGCGAGCCGGGCGCCACCCCGTTTCAGGGTACGGGGCTGGGGCTCTACATCTGCCAGACCCTGGCCAACCTGCTCGGGGCCGAGATCGCGTTCGAGAGCGAGCTCGGCACAGGCAGCGTGTTCACCCTTGACGTGCGTGGATCGCCCTAGCCTTGCCCCCCCCTAAACGCTTCTAGGGGTGCGTTCTGAGGGCCGGAATGCCCACTTGGATGCGTTCGTCTGCTTCTGGCGGCGCGCTGGGCGGGCCGGCGGCCAGGTAGGGATGGCGGTCAGCGCAGCGACGCGACGCGGTCGACGTCGACGATCGCGCGGCGAGTGACACGGGGGCGGCCTTGGTTGGACTCAAGGTGGTCGCGGATGTGCCTGACGTAGGCGCGCTCGTCGTCCCGGCGGTTGGCGTGCAGCTGCATGAGCATCAGCATCCGGTTGGTGCGCTCGCGGTTCTTCAGCCCGTAGGCGCGGGGGCGGATCGAGTCGCGCACCGGGTTGATGAAGGCGTCCATCGGCGAGGTGCTCAACGGCGTGTCGGCGCCTCGCGTCGAGCGCGGCCCACGCCGACCGAACTGATCCTCGACGATCCGTCCGGTGCTGTTCAGCCAGTCGCTCACGCGCGCGATGCCGGCGGCATGCGCGCGCTCGAGGAACGGCGCCCAGAACGACGGGCCAGTGAACGCGGTCTCGACCTGCGGCAGCAGCTCGTCGATCGTCTCCTTGTGCTGGGGCTGCTGGGCGCGGATGTTCTTCATCAGCCGCTCGAGCGCGTGGCGCAGATGCCACTCGCACAGGTACAACTCAGCGTGCGGGAAACGGGCGCGCACCGCGCGGGTGAGGCCGCTGTCGTTGTCGCACACCACGCGCTCGGGCGCACCCTCGAGACGGTGAAGGAACGCCTCCCAGTCGGCCTGGGACTTGGACGGGAACGCCTCCATTCGCCAGATCTTCGCCCGGCCGTTCTCGTAGCCCATCGCGCAGAAAACGCGAAACACGATCCGCGGTGGGCCGCCGTCCGCGAAACGCACGCTGAACGGCAGGTCGTCGAGTAACAGCGACCCGCTCGCCGGCCACTCGCGCGGCCGGTAGGGCTCGAACACGACCGGCGCGAACACCTCCACCCAGTCCATCACCAGCGACCCATGGCGCGTGAAGCGCACCTCACCGCAGGCGGGATCGGTGCGCATCCGCCAGGCGCGCTCGCGCGCCACCAGCGCCGCCTGGCAGTAGGTCGAGCCGGACCCGACCATCTTCAACGCCTCGGCGATGCCAAGCGCAACGAACTGGTAGCGCCGCGCCGCGTGCGGACCCTCGTGAGAGCCGACGTCGCGCTCGCAAGACTCGCAAGCGTCCGTCCAGGACTCCTCGCGCGGCAGAACCTCCGTGAACCAGTGCGGGCGATCGCCGTTGACCGGGACGCACCGATAGCGCTGCCGGCGGTGCTCCGGCGAACCGTAATGGCCGTCGAACCGCACCCGCGACCCGGCGTGCTCCGGCCTCGGACACACCGCCCTGGCATTGCTCCAGCGCTTCCCCAGCGACGACATCAGTCGCGCCAACATAGCCGCCACGCCAGACGACCAACGCATCCAAGTGAGCATCCTCACGGCCAGAACGCACCCCGAGAAGCGTTTAGGGGCCTTGCCCTAGCCTGATGAGCACCGCCCGGATCCTCGTGATCGAAGACAACGAGCAGAACATCGAGCTCGTCGACTACCTGCTCCGGGCCCACGGGTACGTATCGCTCCTGGCCAGCGACGGGCGGGAGGGAATCCGGATCGCCCGGGCGCAGCGGCCCGACCTGATCCTGCTTGACATCCGCATGCCCGAGATGGACGGGTTCGCCGTGATCGAAGCCATCCGCGGCGATCCCGCGCTGCGCACAACGCTCACGGTCGCCGTCACCGCGTCGGTGATGCTGGGCGACCGCGAGCGGATCGCGACCGCCGGGTTCGACGGCTACCTGCGCAAGCCGATCGAGCCCGAGACGTTCATCGGCGAGATCGAGCGGTTCCTCACCCGGTCGACGCGCATCGACGCGATCGCGCAACGGCCATGACTCAGATCCTCGTCCTCGACGACCGCGACACCGACCGTGAGCTGCTGGCCACCGTGCTGGGCTACGCCGGCGCCGGGGTGTTGAAGGCCGACACGGGCGAACTGGCGCTCACGCTCGCCAGGACCCACGACCCTGACCTGATCATCGCCGACATTCTGATGCCCGGCACCGACGGCTACGAATTCGTGCGCGAGCTCCGCAGCGATCCGGTCATCGCCAGGATCCCGGTCATCTTCTGCACCGCCACCTACGCGTTGGACGAGGTGCGCCGACTGGCCGAGGCATCCGGTGTCGAGCACGTCCTGTCCAAGCCGGCCGAGCCGGAGGAGATCATGCGCGTGGTCGGCCTCGCGCTCGCGGCGACGTGCGACCCGCCACAGCTGCTCCCGACCGAGGAGTTCCAGCGCGAGCACCTGCGCATGCTCAACCGCAAGCTCGTGCAGAAGGTGGACGAGCTCGAGCTGGCCGAGCGCCGCGTCACCGAGGCGCTGACGCTCCTGGAGACGATCCTCTCTGCCGCACCGGTCGGGTTTGGGTTCGTGGATCGCGAGCTGCAGATCAACCGCATCAACGAGACGCTGGCCGAGGCCGGCGGCGCTCGGACCGCGGACCACATCGGCCGCCCCGCCGCCGAGGTGGTTCCGAGCCTGTGGCCGCAGATCGCGCCGATGTGCCGGCGTGTGCTCGAGACCGGAGCGGCGGTGGTCAACGTCGAGGTCACGATCCCCGACCTCAACGCCCCGGAGGAGACGCGGGCATGGCTCGCGACCTGCTATCCGGTCTCGGCGCGCACCGAGGTGATCGGCGCCGGCATCGTGGTGACGGATATCAGCGAGCGCCACCAGGCCGAGACGTTCCGCACGGCGGTGATGGAGACGATGGCCGAAGGGCTTTGCGTGCTCGACCGCGACGGGCGCGTGACGCTGATGAACGCCGCCGCGTCGCGGTTGCTCGGTTGGAGCCAGGACGAGCTGCGCGGCCAGCCGATCCACTCCGCCGTGAACTTCCAGCGCGCCGACGGCTCGGTCCTACCCGAAGACGAGAGCGAGCTCTCGAAGGTCAGGGAGGACGGTCATGCGGTGCAGGTAGCCGACGACACCTTCACGCGCAAGGACGGCACCACGTTCCCGGTCGCCTACTCCGCCGTCCCACTGTTCAGCGGAACGGCGGTCAGGGGTCTCGTGGTCGTGTTCCGCGACACGACCGAGGAGAAGGCCGAGCGGGCCCGGGCCCAGCGAGAGCTCAACGCTCTCACCTGGATCGGCCGGATTCGCGATGCGATCGACGAGGACCGGCTGGTCCTGTACGCGCAGCCGATCGTCCCGCTCAACGGGGGCAAGCCAAGGATCGAGCTGCTGCTGCGGATGGTCGGCCGACGGGGCGAGCTGATTCCGCCGGGCGACTTTCTGCCCGTGGCCGAGAAGTACGGTTTGATCGGCGAGATCGACCAGTGGGTGGTCGAGCACGCGCTGCCGGTCGCCGCAGCCGGCCGGCACGTGCATGTCAACCTGTCCGCGGACTCGGTCGGCAACCACGAGCTGCTGCTTCTGATCGAGCGCCGGCTGCGTGAGCGGGGCGCCGGTCCCGCAGACGTTACGTTCGAGATCACGGAAACCGCGCTGATGCGCGACACCGACGCCGGCGAGGCGTTCACCCGGGGGTTGACCGCAATTGGCTGCGACCTCGCCCTGGACGACTTCGGCACCGGCTACGGCGGCTTCACCTACCTGCAGAGGCTCCCGGTCGGATACCTGAAGATCGACCGCAGTTTCGTACTCGACCTCGAGTCCAGCGCCGGCAACCAGCACCTGGTCAAGGCGATCGTCAACCTCGCGCACGGGTTCGGCCAGAAGACGATCGCCGAGGGTGTCGAGGCCCCGGAGGCGCTGAGCCTGCTGTCCGAGTACGGGGTCGACTTCGCGCAGGGGTTCCACCTCGGCCACCCGGAGCCGCTCGCGCTGTCGCTGCTCCACACCGGGTGACGCCGCTACAGCAGCACGTGCGCCGCGTTGTCCCAGCGCAGCTCCGCCCCGCGCAGCTCGGCGACGTAGGCGGCCGCGGTGATCGCGCACAGCAGTGGTCCGTAGCCGACGATGTAGACGAGCGGCGGCACGAGGCGCTCGAGCCGTCCCGAGCCGGCCAGCAGCTTGACCGCGTAGGCGGCCAGCATCGACAGCGAGAGCCAGAGGTAGGTGAACAGCACCAGGGCCGTTCCGAGCGTGGCCGAGGACACGATCCCGACGTCGCGCAGCAGAGCGGCGCCGTCGACGACGAACAACTGCGGCGCGACCGAGTGCAGCATGATCAGCAGGCTCACCACGCCGGGGAAGGCAAGGCCCTCGCGCCATGTCCAGCGCGCTGTCTCGGGGTCGACGGAGAAGCTCGACGCGGTGATGGACGCATAAGCGAGCGCGTTGATCCCCCACAGCACCACGAACGCGTGCCGGGCCAGGGCCGGATTGATCGCGTACAGCCCGATCAGACCGGTCGAGGAGCCGATCATGAACAGCGGCATCAGCGTGGTGGAGAACCAGATCAGCGCGAAGCTGACACCGCCCAAGCGTCGCCCCGACCGTCGGTTCAGCCACACCCGGCGAAACAGGAGCGTGACCTGAACGTTGCCGCGTGCCCACCGGATCCGCTGCTTCCACAGGCCGACGACTTCGCGCGGCTCCTCGGCCCAGACGATCGCGTGGGGCTCGAACACGACCCGCTTGCCGGCGAGCTGGATCCGGAACGTGGTGACCGTGTCCTCCGCCAGCGTCGTCGTGTCGACGACGCCGCCGACCGCCTCGAGGCTCTCACGCGTGATCAGCTGAGCACCTCCGGCCAGGCACGCCTGCACGCCGAGCACGTTCTGGGCCCGGCGGGCGCCGGCCTGCGCGGTGATGTACTCGAACGCGATGAAGCGATTCATGTAGTTGGACGGGCGACTGCCCTCCTTGATGTAGGCGGTGACGGCGCCGATCTCGGGGTCGCCGAAGTGACACGTCATCCGTCGCAGCGATCCCGGCGTGAAGACCACGTCGGCGTCGATCACCAGCACCGCCTCGTACCAGCCCTCGGCCTGGATCTGCCGCAACCCGTGGTTGATCGTGTGGGCCTTGCCCTGGCCGCCGTTCTCGCGGCGGAGATTGACCACGCGCCCGGGATACTGGTCGGCCTTGGCGTCGATCAGCTCGGGCGTGCCGTCATCCGAGCCGTCATCGACGACGTAGGCGCGGAGCAGCTCGGGGGGTCAGCAGCGGGAGCGCGCCAAGGGTCACGAGCGCGGCCAGGATCCACTCTGGCGCGCCCATCACAGCACGGTCAGCCGGACGTGAGCGGAACCGCCGCGAGCTCGTGCAGGACCGCTTCGCAGTAGTCGTAGCGGCCGAGGGTCTTTGTCTGGTGGCTGTCGGTACCGAGCAGGACCGGGACGCCACGCCGCACGAATGGGCGCAGCGTCCTCGCCGTCGGGCAACGCCAGCGCTCGTTGACCTCGATCCAGGCGCCGTTCGCCGCGGCCGCTGCCGCGAGCGCCTCGATCAGCTCCACCGGCACGTCGTCCTCGCTCAGGCCGATCTTCGGCAGCACGCTGAACAGATGGGCGATCAGCACCTGGTGCGGACAGCGCAACGACATGGCCGTGGCGGTCACGAGCGAGCACATCACGACCCGCGGATCGAGCTCCCCCGCCTCGATCAATGCCCGGACCTCACGCGGGGAGCGGGGTCCGTCGGGCATCGGGACCTGGTGGTCGGCGACGTAGACATAGTCGATCCCGCCCAGCCCGCCGGGCAGGTCGAGCGCCCCGGTCGTGTCGAGCAGCTTGGCCTCGACGGCGCACCGCAACTCGAGCATGGTCTCGCCGCGCAGGCCGTGCACGGCGTCGGCGAACGACGGCACCCAGTCCGAATCGAGGCGCACGTGATCGACGCAGGTGAGCGCGCGCAAGCCGATCCGCTCGGCCTCGGCGATGTTCTCGGCCAGGCTGGCCGCCCCGTCCGAGAAGGTCGAATGGACGTGGCCGTCGCGGTGGAGGAGGAGCTCAGCCTCGATCATGCCGCGTCCTGTAGTTGAGCCTGCTGTACCTGGTCGGCCCGGCGCTCGAGCCGGCTCATCTGAGACGGATCGAAGAACTGCTCCTGGAGCTTGCGGACCATGCCGAGATCGGCGAACGGCAGCGGCCCCTCCGGAGGGATCGCTCCCAGCACCTCAGCGACGCACAGCAGCGGCATGTCGACGCCGCTGGCCACGGTCAGGGACATCGATCCGGGGAAGCGGGGATTGACCTCCAGCAGCGCCGGGGCTCCGCGCCGGTCGGCCTTGACCTGCACGTTCGCGACGCCGGTCAGCCCGATCAGCTCGGCGACCTCGCGCCCGAACAGCTCGAGGCGCAGGTCGTGCAACGTGCGGCCCGTGACCGCGATCCCAGAGTCGACCTTGAGCCGGGAGCCCGGTACGACGGCGAGCACCGTTCCGTGGCCGTTCGCGAGCACGTCAAGCGAGTACTCGGGGCCGGGCAGGTAGCCCTGCACGATCAGAGTGCCGTCCCGGGGCAGAAGCTCGAGCTCGGAACGATGCTCGATCAGCCGGACGCCACGGCCACCGCTGCCGAGGCGCGGTTTGACGATCGCCGGGAGCTCGGGGCGCCCGGGGTCGAAGTCCTCATCCACCAGCACCGTGGCGGGAACGCGGACGACGCCCGTGCAGGTCTGGAACAGCGACCACTTGTCGAGGCAGACGCGCAGCGTCGGCTCGGGCGCCAGCACGAGCTTCACGCCGGAGCGCTCGAGGCGGTCACGCGCTCCGGCCAGCGGCAGCAGCTCGGAGTCGACCGTCGGGACGACGGCGGCGATCCGCTCCCGGCGACAGAGTGCGAACACGAACTCGACGAACCCGGGGTCGTCGCCGCGCGGCAGCAGCACCCGCGCGCGCTCGGGAACGTCATACAGGCCGGCGGCATAGGGATCGATGTCGGCCGCGTAGACCATCAGGGGGGAGTCGCGCAGTGACTTCATCACGGCGAGCCCGGCAGGTCCTCCGACGCCGGTGACGAGCACGCGCGCCGGACGGCGTTGCGATCAATGGACATGGGTGAGCTCCTCGCGGTCTGGGTCGGGTGAAATGAAGTCGTCGGCGCCGTGGTCGAGTTGGTCGCGGTCGGCCTCGGTGTCGCGTACGACCTCCAGCGGCTCGGCGTAGCGGGCTGCACCGAACCGGCTCCAGTACCGAGCCGTCGCCCACAGCAGGTCCTCTTCCAGGTAGCGGCGCAGCTTGACCTGGGACTCGGAGGCCCGGATCGCCCGCAGCTTGCCCTCGATGAAGTCATCGATCGGCGTGAAGCGCGCCGGACGGAAGTCGACGCTCGTCGACGGTGACTGGTAGCAGTAGATGCGCGGCACCTGGCGCGCAGCCACGAGCGTCGCGCGATGGACGTTGCGATGGTCCTGGTGGACGTCGTGGATCGTGTGCGTGTAGATCGTCTTGGCGCCGATCTCGTCGATCACCGACTTGATCGCACCGATCGTCGCCCCGCCCTCGCTGATGCTCGTGTCCGTGAGGTCGCTCAGGAACAGGCGTACCGACATCAACCCGGCGGCAGCGCGGGACTCGGCGGCGCGCTCCTCGACGTCGCCGCCGCTCTCGCCACCGGTCAGCGTGAGCACCGAGACCGCGTCACCACGGGCGACGTGCCGAAGCAGGATCCCGGCGCAACCGATCTCGACGTCGTCGGGGTGGGCGCCGATCGCGAGCAGCACGTCGCGCTCCACGGCCTTGCGGCGGCGCGCGGCCGCGATCAGTTCGGCGATCTTGGCCGGCAGCGCTTGAGCGTCCAGCGGCTTGGTGACGAAGTCGTCGGCGTCGGCCCGGATCGCCGCCACGGCGGTCTCGAAGCTGTCATCCGCGGTCAGGATCAGCACGGAGGCGAGGGGTTGCAGTCGCTTGACCTCGTGCACGAAGTCGATCCCGCTCATGCCCGCCCCAGCTCGGTGCGCAGGCCGTCGAGCAGGATCACGAGCCCGACTGCGTCGGGCGGGCGGGGCTCGGCTTTCAGCGCGAGCCGATGCTCGAGCTCGCGAGCCAGCTCGGTCGCACGGGCGAACCCGAACGTGCCGCCGGCGCCGGCGATCATGTGCGCAGAGCGCTCGGCCTCGGCTCGCTGCTCTGGGCCGAGCTCGTCGCGGGCAAGGGCGTCGAGCGCCGCGGAGATCGTCTCCACGCGCTGCTGCACACGCTCGCGGTGTCCGTTCCAGATCACGCTCAGCAACTCGGACACCGAGGCCCCAGAACCGTGGTCCGCAGACGCGGGCATCGCGCTCACGCCGACCACCCCAGCAGCGACCGCAGCTGGTCGCCGAGCGCGGTGACCTCAAACGGCTTGGCGATCAGCCCACAGGCAGGGACGGAGTCGAGCAGGCTTCGGAAGGCATCGGGGTCGGTCGCGGTCATCATCACGACGGGAATCGAGCGCGTCGACGGACAGGCCGCGAGCTGCCGCGCCACCGCCATCCCGTCGGTACCCGGCAAGACCAGGTCGAGCAGGATCGCATCGGGCTCGGCGCTGGCGGCGGCCGCGAGCCCGTCCTCGGCCGATCCCGCGGTGAGGACCTCAAAGCCCGAGATCCGCTCCAGGGCGAGCGTCGCGGCGTGGCGGATCAAGGCTGAGTCGTCGACCACGAGCACACGGCGGCGTGACGGTGGGGTCGTCGCCGGGGGACCGGCGCTGGGGGAGGGGGCAGCTAATGGCATGTGCTCTTCACCCTGTTGTTCGCCCCGCCCCGCGCCGAGCAGCGAGTGGGACTCCGCACCTCTGCTGCGGAGAAGTACGTATGGACCGTGCGCGCGCGAGCCGACTTAAGGAACATGCTCGAAGACCTTCCGGCCTCGCCGGCCCTGCCGGCCGGATCGCCCTCGTCGGCACCTTGATCGTGATCTGCGGCGCCGCCGCGCTGGGCGTGTCGCTGTGGCGCTTCCAGTCCACCACCGGCCGGTACGACCAGGCTGTCGGCACCGTCGACACGATCGCCGCGAGCGGATCGGCGCGGGCGGCCCTGCTCGACATCGCCACCGCGGTCCAGGGCGATAGCAACCAGGGCACCGCGACTGCGTTCGCGAACGTGCAGGCCGCGCGCAACGAGCTCGCCACCGACATGTTCGGCCTGCACCCCTCGGGTCTCGACACCGCCGCGACGAGTCAGTCGCTTCAGTCCATCGACGCCGGGACGACCCGGCTCGACGCGCAGATCGCGGCCCTCGGTCAGGCGGTCACAAACGGCCCCAGGACGGCCGCCGCGACCCGGGCCGAGACAGCCCTGGCGGCACTGAACACACAATTCGGCGCCCTCGCGAATGCCGAGCGCCAGCAGGCCGCGGCCACGGTGAGCGCCGCCCGGCAGAGCGCGGCGACGGCGCGCCTGATGGGCGTCCTGATCGGCACTGTCGCGATCCTGCTGACAATCGTGCTCACCGCCTACGCCGTGCGCCTGATCCGGCGGCTGCTCGCCCGGATCCAGGCGACCTCGCGCGATCTCGGCGCCGCCGCCGACGAGATGCGCGCCGCCACGCGCGCGGCCGCGGCCGCCACCACGCAACAGTCCGCCGCGATCTCGCAGGTCGCCGCCACCCTCGAGGAGCTGAGCGCCAGCTCGGCCGCGATCGCCGAGAACGCCCACGCAACCGCCACCGAGGCCCTGGAGACGGGAGTGCGCAGCCAGCAGATCAGCGACGTGCTCGAAATGATCAACAGCGTCGCCGAGCAGACCAATCTGCTCTCGCTCAACGCGGCGATCGAGGCCGCGCGGGCCGGCGACGCCGGGCGCGGCTTTGCCGTCGTGGCCGGCGAGGCGCGCAAGCTCGCCGAGCGCACCGTGCGCTCGACCGAGTCCATCCGCGAGATCGCCGGTTCGATCCGGGACAAGAGCGACGCGACGATCCGCGCCACCGAGCAGAGCATGGCGGCGACCGATCAGCAGAAGGACGCCGCCGCCCAGGCCGCCGCCTCGATGACCGAGATCCGCCGGCCGCCGTGGGCAGCGGCGTGCGACGTCTCGGCCGGCTGGAGCTCGATCCGGCGGCGCGCAGCGCTGGACGGCGTCGAGCTCGAGCTGACCCGCATCGAGTACGAGTTGCTCGACGCGCTGTCGGAGAACGACCGGGTGACGCTGAGCCGCCAGCAGCTGCTCGATCGTGTCTGGGGGCCGTCGTGGTTCGGCGACGACCACGTCGTCGACGTGCGCATCTCGAACCTGCGCCGGAAGCTCGACGAGGACCCGCGCGAGCCACGGTTCATCCGCACGGTGCGCGGGTTCGGCTACCGCCTCGGCGACGGCCAGGGCGCACGTCCGTAACCACGCGGCCCGCTCGCCCCTCCGCGGCGAACTGCGGCTGACTACGGATCAGCGCCCCCCGCTGCAGCCCGGAACCTCGTGAGGACCGTCACCTGGATGTCGTCCCGCGGGCCTTGAGGATCGGCCGCCGGCTTGGCCAATCCATGATTAGCCGCCGAGACAGCGGGATAGCTATAGCTGCCGTGAACCGGTCGGTACCAGATCGCTCCGGGGCCGGCGCTCCCGACTACCGACACGCCGCCCTCTTTTACGCGGGGCGCGAGGATTTCGTGCGGCGCACAGCGGACTTCATCCGCGCGGGCCGGCCGGACCGCGAACCGACGCTGGTCGTCGTGTCGAGCCAGAAGATCGACCTTCTGCGTCGAGAGCTGGGCACGGACGGCACCGGGGTGCAGTTCGCCGAGATGCGCGATGTCGGCAGCAACCCGGCGCGGATCATCCCTGCCTGGCGGGAGTTCATCGAGGCGCACCCAGGCCGGCAGCTGCGCGGCATCGGCGAGCCGATCTACCCGGAGCGCGATCCCGCCGAGCTGATCGAGTGCCAGCACCACGAGCGCCTGCTCAACCTCGCCCTCGGGGACTCGACGCTGTTCCTCGTCTGCCCTTACGACACCACGGCGCTGCCGCCCGCTGTGATCGCGGAGGCCGGCCACAGCCATCCGCTGCTCGCGGGTGAGCACGGAGAGCACACCAGCGGCGACTACGCCGGAGTGCACAGCAGCGGCGCCCTGCTCACGGCGGCGCTGCCCGAGCCCACGCCACCGCCGGAACCGATCCGCTTCGGGCTCGGCGACCTCGGCACGATCCGCAGCCTCGTGCAGGCCGCAGCCGACCGGGCGGGGCTCGACCCGGCGCGAGCGGAGGACCTCGTGATGGGGGTCAACGAGCTGGCCACCAACAGCGTCCGCCATGGCGGCGGCGAGGGGACTGTGCGCGTCTGGTCCGAGCCGGAGGAGCTCGTCTGCGAGGTCCGCGACCGCGGAACGATCGAGGACCCGCTGGCCGGCCGCCGGCGACCGTCCGGCGAGCACAGCGGGGGCTACGGGCTGTGGCTGGCCAACGGGCTCTGTGACCTGGTGCAGGTCCGCACCCGCCCCGGACTCAGCATCGTGCGCGTGCACATGCGAATCGGCGGTGCAATCGCTCTACCGGCGGGAACGAGGGCGGGCGAAGATCAGTAGGCTCGCGGCCTCCGTGAACGGCCACTTCGAGATAGCGGTGCGCAGCCAGGAGGGCGCCACGGTGATCGCGGTCAGCGGCGAGCTCGATCTGGCCTCGACTCCGGCGCTCGCGGAAGAGCTGGCTCGGGCTGCGGCGTCGGAGGGCGGACTCGTGATCCTGGACCTGAGAGAGGTCGAATTCATGGACTCGACGGGCCTGGGGCTGCTGGTCACGACCAACAAGCAGGCGCAGGAGTCCGGCCGGCGCTTCGCGCTGGTCAAGGGAGGTCCGCAGGTACAGCGCCTGCTCGCCCTGACCGGGGTCGGCGATCGCCTGACCGTCGTCGACTCGCCCGAGGAGCTACTGGCCTGAGGCCGGGCGGGGGTCCACAACGAGGACGCGCAGCATCTCGCCGCCCTCCACCGGCTCCGAGACCAGCTCGTCGGTGAGCAGGGCGAGTGGCGAGAAGGTCGGTTCGGCGCCCGCATCGGGCTGCAGCCGGGCGCCGCTCCCGGTGCGGAAGGGACCGACTGTCAACTCCAACCGGCGGTCGACGGCGAGGACGGCGAAGCCGAGCTCGCCGGTCGCCGCTGCGGACTCCGCGTAGGCCGCGATCGCATCGGTGACCAGGTGCAGGTCGGACAGGCGGTCGACCGAGAAGCGGGCGCCGGCGGCCGCGGCTCTGGCCACGCGCCCGAGCAGTCCGGCCAGCAACGAGACCGGATACAGCGTCACGACGGCATCGCCATTGAGCTGCGGCGCCGGGCCGACAGGGCCGGCGAGAGCGGCCGGCGGGGGCGGGGCGACGGAGTCCCGGCGGGTGAATGTCATCCGCACCTCGGTGCCTCCGCCGGGAACGTCCCGGAACTCCGCCCGCTCAGCGAGCGCGCGAATCAGCGCCAGCCCGACGCTCATCCGGCCCTCGGCCGGCGCGGTGCGCCCAATCCCGCCGCCGTGGTCGCGGACGACGATCTCGACCCCCTCGTGCTCCAGAGCCAGGTCGATCCGCAGCGGCCCGGGCTGATCCGGGTAGGCATGAATGACGACGTTGTTGCAGGCCTCGCTGACGGCGGTCTTCACGTCGCCGAGCAGTTCGGGCTCGAGCGCCAGGGGAGTGGCCAGGCCCGCCAGCATGGCGCGCACCAGGGTCAGCGATTCCGGCCTGCTCTGCAGTTGCAGGCAGATCGTCGGGGTGGCCTCTGTCATCGTCTCGAGGCCACGCTATCCGTGGCTCGGCGGCAGCCACGGCGGTGTGACCGCTGCCCGCTCAGCCGGAGAATGCACGGCGCCGCTCAGACTGCCGCCTGGGCCGCGTGAGCTCTCTCAGCCGCTCGAGGGCGCCGCGCAGGATGCGGGAGACCTGCATCTGGGAGACGCCGACTTCCTCGGCGATCTGCGACTGCGTCAGGTCCTCGACGAAGCGTAGTGTGATCACGAGACGTTCGCGGGCGCCCAGGAACCGCATCGCCGACTCGATCGTGAGAGTGTCGTCGACCAGTTCGTAGCGCTCGTCCTCCTCACCGAGCATGTCGGCCAGCGTGGCGGTGTCGCCCTCGTCGTCGGTGCGGGGCGCATCCAGCGATGCGGAATGGTGGGCGGCAGCCGTCTCGAGGGCGTCGAGCACGTCCTCGATGCTCAGCTCCATGAACTCGGCCAGCTCGTTGACCGTCGGTGGCCGGCCGGATCTCGCCGTCAGCCCCTGCTGGGCCTCCTCGACCTTGAGGGCCATCTCCTGGGCTCCGCGCGGGACATGGACCGACCAGCCCAGATCCCGGAAATAGCGCTTCAGCTCGCCGACGATGGTCGGAACCGCGTACGACGGGAAGCCCGTCCCGCGCTCGGGGTCGAAGCGGTCGACCGCCTTGACGAGCCCGAGGCTCGCCACCTGCATCAGGTCGGCGAACGGTTCCCGCGCGCCCGCGTAGCGGCGTGCCAGCTTGCGAGCCAGCGGCAGATAGCGCGTCACCAGCTCCTCGCGCGCGCGCTGATCTCGCTGCTTCTGCCAGCGCACGAACAGCTCGCCCGAGTCGACTCGTGCGGCGGTCCGCATCATCCGATCCCCGACTCGATGAGCGCTTGCGCCGGCGGCATCGGAGCCTGGTTACCCATTCCCGGAATGTTCAAACAGGCAGGCCGGGTCGTCAAGCGGGGACTGTCGCGCGGCTCAGTAGTTTTCACGCGCCGGTTCAGTAGTTACTACTGAACCGGCCGGTGTGGGTGGGGTCGATACCAGTCGGGACGAACGACCGCCCCCCTGTGTCTCATCGTTTGGGGGCATGTTGAGAGCAAAGGAGCCGTAGATGCGCGGGCTGGGTGACATCCGATGGAGGCGAGCGCGATTGGTGATCGGTGCGGCCGTGGTGGTCGCGGCGGTGACGGTGTCCGCGGCGCCGGCATCGGCCGCGCCGGCATCGGCTAGGCACGGCCATATCGTCCACGGGCACAAGATCAGCGTCGAGCGCCGCGAGCGCTACGCGCGCAAGGTCGGCGCGCCACGGCCCAAACCGCGCGCCCCGCAACACGGGCACAAGATCGGCGCGCAACGGGCCAAACCACGCGCCCCGCGATACGGGCACAAGATCGGCGCGCAGCGGGCCGGGCGGCCCGCCCCGCACTACGGGCACAAGATCGGCTAGGGCAAAGCGAGCACGGACGCTTCTTCCACGGTTACAAGATCACTTGACACGACCCTCCCACGAGGCCAGCATGCGCTCCCGTCCCCACACCGCAAGCCAGACGTCCCGGCTTCCGCAGGCTTTCATCGTGTACGCGGCCGTGGTCACGGCGTTCGCTGTCGCCGCGCTGGCGGGGTGGGGATGGACGTGGACGTGGCGGGTCGACTCACCGGCGCTGCTGGCGATGCTGTCGGTGTTCGTGCTCGCCGGAGAGCTGTTGCCGATACCGGTCTCGCGGCGCCACGGGCTGGCCAAGGTCACGATCTCGACCGCGTTCGCGTTCGCGATCCTGCTCCGGTTCGGAGCGTGGCCGGCGACGCTCGTCTACGTCACGAGCTCGGTGCTCGCCGACTCGATCGAACGCGTCGCGCCGATCAAGGTGATGTTCAACGCGGCCCAGTACGCGCTGGCGATGATCGCCGCCGCGAGCGTCCTGGCGCTGGCCGGAGCGCAACCGCTGACAGAGATCACCGGGACCGACCTGCCGATCGTGATCGCGGCCGCAGTGGCCTTCTTCGTGGTCAACCACGCGCTCGCGTGCACCGCGGCGGCGCTGCTCGGCGACCTCCCGATCGTGCGCTACATGCGCGACGATCTCGCCTTCCAGACCTGGACCGCCGGCTGCGCGCTCGCCTTCGCTCCGCTCGTGCTCGCAGCCGCGGACTCGAGCCTGGCGCTCGTGCCGCTGTGCCTCGCGCCGATGCTGGCGCTCTACATCGGCGGCCGGCAGGCCGCCGTCAACAGCCACCGCGCCTACCACGACACCCTGACCGACCTGCCCAACCGGCTGCTGCTCTCCGAGCGCCTCGCCGCCGCGCTCACCGCCGCCCACCAAGAGAACCGCCCGCTCGCCGTGATGATCCTCGACCTCGATGACTTCAAAGCGATCAACGACACCCTCGGCCACGACATCGGCGACCTCGTGCTCAAGGAAATCGCAACCCGATTCGACCAAGCGACCACTCACAACACCACGCTCGCCCGGCTCGGCGGCGACGAGTTCGCGGTCGTGATCGAAGCCAACCGCGAACACGCCGGCCAGGCCGCAGAACAACTGCTCGCCGCCCTGCACGAACCACTCCAGATCGAAACGATCGCCCTGCACACAGCCGCGAGCATCGGCATCGCACACTTCCCCCAGCACGGCACCACAGCACCCGAACTGATGCGCCACGCCGACGTCGCCCTGTACTGCGCCAAGGCCTCCGACGCACCCATCCAAACCTACGCCGAAGAATACGACCAATACAGCATCGACCGCCTCGAACTCGCCGCCCAACTACGCCGCGGCATCGAACGCGGCGAACTCTCCGTGCTCTACCAACCAAAAGTCGCGCTACACGGCAATGCGGTGCCGACGGTCGAAGCACTCGCCCGCTGGAACCACCCCCAACTCGGCAACATCGAACCCGACGGCTTCATCCCACTAGCCGAACAGACCGGCATCATCACCCTACTCACCCAACACGTACTCAACACCGCACTAGCCCAATGCGCCACCTGGCACCAAGCAGGCCTCGACGTCTCCGTCTCGATCAACGTCTCAACACGAACCCTGCTCGACCACCACCTCCCCCCGATCATCCGAACCCTGCTTGACCGCTACAAACTGCCGCCCTCCGCGCTCGAACTCGAAATCCCCGAACGGCGCATCACCGCCGACCTCCGCCGCACACGAACCGCCCTCGACGAACTACGCGCAATCGGCGTCAAGATCACCATCGACCAGTTCGGCACCGGCTCCTCCACCGTCGCCCAGCTCCACGAGATCCCCATCGACGGCATCAAAATCGACCGCACATTCGTGACACGCATGGAAACCCACCACGACGACGCCATACTCGTCCGCTCAATGATCGAACTCGGACAAAACCTCCACCTCCACGTCACCGCCGACGGCGTCGAGAACGAAGACACCACCCGCAGCCTACGCAACCTCGGCTGCGACTACGCCCAAGGCCTCCACATCGGCCGACCCCTGACCGCCGCAGAGTGCCGCGACTACCTCAACGGCCTCAATGGCCTGAACGGCCTTAATGGCCACAACGGCCTCCACGGCCACAGCGCACTCGCCGGGGCGTAAGGCGACCGGTTCGCTCCGGTGACGGGGCGGGGAGACGGGTCGACGGCCGCCCTCCACGCGGCGCTGCGCGGCTGAGTATCCCGCGTTCGCGGGAGTCCTAGGGCTGAAGGTCCCGCGTTCGCAGTAGACCTCGGGGGAGGCCACCCCAGGGCCAGCGGTATGTACCAGGAGGTACTCAGTACATACTACCGTCCACCCCTCCCCTGGGGACGCCGACGTTATGTGTATGGCCGGGGAACCATTTGCACAGTTGCACGTCGTTGGCCTGTCCGGGAGCGGAGCTTCGCTTAGCGGCCGCGGGGTCGTGGCGACATGATGAGAGGCAACCCAGCCCCGACGTGGCACCAGCGCTCCCGGCTGTCGGGCCTCATGCATCTGCTGGCCCCGCCGCTCGCTGCCGGCGCGGTGACCGCGCCCTCGCTCGGATGGCTCCAGGCCGCGTGGGTCGCTCTGGTGACTGCGCTCGCCTGCTACGCCGTTCGCCTCGAGAATTACCCCATCCACCTGATGCCCGTCGCTCGCCCGTGCGCGAGGGTCGGCGGCGCCGTCATGGGCTCGGCTGTCGCGGTCGCGACGGTCTACCTCGCCTCGAGCGGAAGCACCGTGCGGGCGGTTCTGAGCGTGGCGGCCGCCGGCGTTACCGCGGCGGCCGTGGCGGTCATCGAATCCGTCGCACCTCCCTCGGACATTCGGGTTGCCATCGTCGGCGACCGCTCATTCGCCCAGCTGCTGGCCCTCCAGTTCCAGCGGAGCGGGGCGCGCGGGTTCGTCTTCGCCGCGTCCTGTCAAGGATCGGTGCGCCGCGAGGAGTTCGTCGATCTGATCTCGAGTGACCGGATCGACCTGGTCGTCATTGAGAACCGCCTGCTCTCTTCCCCTGAGACGGAGCGCGTCGTCGACTGGTGTTTCGAGCTGCGGGTTCGGCTCACCGACAGTGCAACGATGTACGAACGTGTCCTCGGCCATGTGCCGGTCGGCGTAATTCGCTCGGCGTGGTTCCGCGCCGCGCTCGATCCCGAGCGGGCCGGGAGCCGAGCAAACCTGCGACGGCTGCGCGACCTGTTGACCTGCACCGTGACGATGGTCGTCCTTGCTCCGCTCTTCCTGACCGTCACCGCCGCCGTCGCGGTCTGCGACGGCCGGCCCGTCTTCTTCCGGCAGCGACGGGTGGGAAAGCGAGGGCGCCAATTCGACCTACTGAAGTTCCGCACGATGCGCGTCGCCGATGACGCCGCGCCCCGCTGGGCCGACGCCGACGACGCACGCATCACCTCGCTCGGCGCGCTGCTCCGCAGATCTCATCTGGACGAGATGCCACAGCTGATCAACGTGCTGCGCGGGGAGATGACGCTCGTGGGACCGCGTCCCGAGCAGCCGGGCATCGTCGAGGTCCTCGAGCGAGCGATCCCCTTCTACACGCGGCGGCATCTCGTGACCCCGGGCATCACCGGTTGGGCCCAGGTGGAGTGCGGCTACGCCGGCAGCACGCTCGGCACCGGTTGGAAGATCGGCCACGACCTCTACTACCTCCGCCATCGCACTCTCGTGTTCGATGCGCTGATCATGATCGAGACGCTGCACGTGCTGGGCGCCGATCACCAATACAGCAGAGCTGAACGGGATCCACAGTTTCTCCTCGCCCGGGGAGCGCCCACCGATGTGCGCGCAGCCATTGACTCATCCTCGGCCTCGGTCTGAGCCGACACGCCCCGCCTGAAAGAATCGCGCCCATGAGCGACTCCATGACGGCAGGGACGGTTCGGATCGCCGGCCACGGCGGCGACGGGATCGAGGCGTACCTCGCCACACCCACCGAAGACGGGCCGCGCGGCGGCGTGGTCGTGATCCACCACATGCCCGGCTATGACCGCGCCACGAAGGAGATCGTGCGCCGGTTCGCCGAGCTCGGCTACGACGCGATCTGCCCGAACCTGTACTGGCGCGAAGCGCCGGGCGCGGCGCCGGACGACGCCGCGGCGACGGCACGCGCGCAGGGCGGCATCCCGGACCACCGACTTGTCGGCGATGTCGGTGGCGCGGCCGCATACCTGCGCGGGCTGCCGACGTCGAACGGGAAGGTCGGAGTGATCGGATATTGCTCGGGCGGTCGGCAGTCGGTGCTGGCGGCGTGCAACCTCGACCTCGATGCCGCGGTCGACTGCTACGGCGCCTTCGTCATCGGCACCCCGCCCGAGGGCTTCCCGCTCCAGGTCATGAACCTCGTCGACCGACTGCCTAACCTGCGCGCGCCGCTGCTGGGGCTGTTCGGCAACGAGGACTCCCATCCCTCTCCCGAGCAGGTCGACGAGCTCGATCAGATCCTCACCGACAACGACAAGCCGCACGAGTTCCACCGCTATGACGACGCCGGCCACGCGTTCTTCTCGCCCGACCGGCCCTCCTATCGCGTCGCCGCGGCCAATGACGGCTGGGAGCGCATCGCGGCGTTCTACACGACCCATCTCGGAGGCTGACCATGTGCACGTACGCGACCGTAAAGACGACCATCGAGGGCAGCGCCAAGGGCCCGGGCGGCAGCTGGTTCCACGTCACCGACGGCACCGTCTACTTCGACCACCCCGTCCACGCGATGGCAGAGCACACGCTCAACATCGACTTCGCCAACCCGATCCAGGGACCCTCGGCGCGGGTCGCGGTGGAGCTGACCGCCGCCTCGGCCCGGGAGCTCATGGCGGCGATCGAGGCGGCGCTGGAGTCGGCGCCGGCGGAAATGACCGCGTGAGGAGATGGAGCGCGTCCTCGGGACCGGCATTTCGTTGAACCTCGCGCGTCCTCGAGCGCGGCGAGCCACGGTATGCCGGTACTACGGCTTGACGTTCCCCGGCGCTCGCGCGTCGACCGCGAGATGCCACGTTTTGCCGGTTCGGAGCGCCCATTGCGGCCGCCGGCGATGAGAATCGACCGTACGCGCGGTCTCACGCTGCACATCGAGAAAGGGAGCGGTCGTGGACTACAAGCTGGAGCTCATCGTCATGCCGGTTGCCGACATGGATCGCGCGAAGGCGTTCTACAGCGAGGGGGTCGGCTTCCACGTCGACGTCGATCACCGTGGCGACGGGGACTTCCGCGTCATTCAGCTCACGCCACCGGGGTCGGCCTGCTCGATCACGTTGATGCGCAACCCCGAGCGGGCGGGGACCGTCAAGGGGGTGCACCTAATCGTCGAGGACATCGAAGCTGCAGTGGCCGATCTCGCATCCAGAGACGTCGAGATCAGCGAGCCGTTCCACTTCGGGCCGCAAGGCCAGACGCCCGGCCTTGACCCCGATCGGCGCAGCTACGGATCGTTCGCGTCGTTCGACGATCCCGACGGGAACAGCTGGATGGTGCAGGAGGTCAAGCGCTGAAGCGCCGATGGCGAGACCCGGACTCGAACCGCCCGGACGACGTCCCCTGACCGATGGCGAGACCCGGACTCGAACCGGGGACACCACGATTTTCAGTCGTGTGCTCTACCAGCTGAGCTATCTCGCCGTGGACCGGCGATGCTAGCGATTCAGAGGGGCTCCGGTCCCGACGGAGGCGCGTGTCGCCCTCCCACCGTAGCCGGGATCAGGCCAGCCGGGCGTGGCGCCGCGCGTGCGTGCGCCGCGTGCTGCGTCGGGTCGATCCGCGCGTCGCGGCCGTGGTGGCCGCCGCCGCCGGCGAGCGAGAGAACCGCGGCCGTGACCGCGAGCGTCTTACGATGAACCCCCATCCTGGGGACCTCGTTACTTGTCCCCTGTGGATGGGCTTGCGAGGCCCGCCCTCACCGGCCAGCGTGTAAGAAGTTCGTAGGAGCCGCCGCGCGGCGCGGGAGAATCGACCGCATGAACGCGCCGCCCCGAACCCTGTTCGTCCTCCGCCACGCCAAGTCGAGCTGGGACGATCCCGGGCTCGGCGACCACGAGCGGCCGCTTGCCCCGCGCGGCCGGCGGGCCTCGCTCCAGATCGCCGCGTACCTGCGCGCGCACGAGATCTCGCCGGCGCTCGTGCTCTGCTCCACGGCGCGGCGCACGGTGCAGACGCTCGAGGCCGCCGCTCCGGGTGGCGAGGCGCTGATCGAGCCCGACCTCTATGCCGCGTCGGCCTCCGAGCTGCTGGCTCGGCTGCGCCAGGTACCCGACCCGACCGCGTCGGTGATGCTGATCGGGCACAACCCGGGACTGCAGATGCTGGTGCTCACGCTCGCCGGTCACCGGCGGCGCGAGGACCCCAACCTCGCCGCCATCGCGAACAAGTTCCCCACCGCCGCCCTGGCCACGCTCAGCCTCCACGGTGGCTGGAGCGATCTGCGGGCCGGCGGCGCCGAGCTGACCGGGTTCGTGCGTCCCAAGGATCTACCGGCGTGAGCGCGCGGAGCCTTGGGGTGGCCCCCCGGGCGACGTGTTGAGACAGACAGACCGACCGTAGAAGCGGAGCGTCCATGTGGAGGACCCGGTGTCCGCCTGCCGCGACCTCGCCAAGCGCTGTGGCGACGGCGACACGGCGGTGGAGAGTCCCTGCGCGGTATGACTCTGGAGTTGGCTCCCGCGAGCTTCACGGCGATCATGGGACCGTCGGGCTCGGGGAAGTCGACGCTGATGCACCTGCTCGCCGGGCTCGACAGCCCACCAGTGGGGAGGTCTGGCTGAGCGGAAGCCGACTGGCCGGGCTTGACGACACCGGGCTCTCCCGCGGCCACCAGCAGCGCGTCGCGCTCGCCCTGGCGTTGATGACCACGCTGGCGGTGATCTTCGCCGACGAGCCCACGGGCAACCTCGACTCCGCCTCCGGCGAGGTGATCCTGAAGATGCTCCGCCGCGCGTCGACGAGCTGGGGCAGACGACCGTGATCGTGACCCACGAGCCGACCGCCACCGCCTACGCCGACCGAGTCCTGTTCCTGGCCGACGGCCTGATCGTGCGTACGGCAACCTCTCCGGACTGCTCGCGACCCAGAAGGCGGATCGCGGTAGGGACGGCTTCGCTTTGCGGGTCGGGCGGCCCCCCGCGCAGATCCCAGCGTGCGCGTGTCGAGATAGAAATCAGGCGCGCGCGCCGCGTGGAGATCATGCTCCAACTGGCCACGTTTCCTGAAGCCCCTCTACGATCCCGGACGGTCGGATTTCCCGAGTCCGGTTCTGGCCTCGGTTCTGCACGCCATTTCTCAGGGCGGGCCTTCCCCCATCGCGCGAAACTGCGGTGCTGGCGCACCCTTCGCCCCGACGCGGTGGAGTTCGCATCGCCCCTTCGCCACGACGCAGGCCCAGCAGAATCCAGCTCAGTGTCTGGTTGCCTACCCACTGTCGTGGCCACCGAGTGCCCAGAGCCCCTTTGCCCGGAACGGGCGTTACCCGCGCCGGGGCGGCCTCGCAAGCCGCCTGGAGGGGCGTTACCCCCTCGTCTTCGCTCATACGGGCTCATGCGCCAGACCATCCCCCTCCCCGCGCCTCGGCTCTCGCCTTGCGCGCGAGGTCTTCGCAGGTTGTCGCCAGTCCCTGCTGCGAGATGGCCCTTCCCGACATTATCTCTGCGACCCTTGCGTAGGTGCTCGGACCCTTACCCCGCCGCGCTCCTCGGCTGCGCATGTCCGCTTCTTCACCGAGGACACCGGTCTCACCCCACGTTAGACGGGTTCGACGCGCGAATCTATCCCCACACGGCAACTTCGGTGGGGAGCCCAATTTCGAGGCTGCAGTCATTCGATCACCTTCGGGCTCCTACGCTCGCTCGGCCCCCAGGTTGCTCCCACCGCAGCAGCGCGAACGCTGCTGGGCGGCCGGGCCTTTCACACCACGCATCGCCCGGCCGGTTACTGCTCGGGTTCAGCCGGTCCTCGCAACACCTTGATGAGAGGAGTTGCGATGGGAAGGCTGCGAAGGTCAGATCGGGCCGCTCGAGCCGCGAAGCGCTCGCCGGGTCGTTCGTCGGTCGGGCGTCGGGAGGAGCGCCAGCGGTTCTGGGCGGCGATCGCCCGTGGTGTGTCGAGTGTCGACGCGGCTGGCGAGGCGGGGGTGTCGGCAGTGGTTGGCGTCCGGTGGTTTCGCGAGGGTGGCGGGATGCCCACTGTCACTCAGGCCCCGTTGTCGGGGCGCTACCTGTCACTTGCTGAGCGGGAGGAGATCGCGATCCTGCGCGCCCGCGGGTGCGGAGTGCGCGAGATCGCGCGCTCGGTCGGCCGCTCACCTTCGACGATCTCCCGGGAGTTGCGGCGCAACGCCGCGGCACGCTCCGGCAGCCTTGATTACCGGGCCACGACCGCGCAGTGGCACGCCGATCTGCGCGCCAAGCGTCCGAAGACCGCGAAGCTCGCCGCCAACGAGGATCTCCGGCGATACGTGCAGGACCGGCTCGCCGGCGCGGTCGAGCGGCCGGACGGGAGCGCTGTCGCGGGTCCTGCGGTGCGGTGGATCGGCCGGCGTCACGGCCGCCGCGCGGATCGCCGGTGGGCGCGGTCGTGGAGTCCTGAGCAGATCGCTGCCCGCTTGGCGGTCGATTTCCACGATGATCCGTCGATGCGGATCTCCCACGAGGCGATCTACCAGGCGCTGTATGTGCAGGGGCGCGGAGCGTTGCGGCGCGAGCTCACAGCCTGTCTGCGGACCGGGCGGGCGCTGCGTGTTCCCAGAGCCCGCAGCCGAGCTCGCGGCAAGGGTTTCGTGAGCGAGGCGATCCTGATCAGCCAGCGGCCCGCCGAGGTCGAGGACCGCGCGGTGCCCGGCCACTGGGAGGGCGATCTGATCCTCGGCCTGGGCAGCTCCGCGATCGGCACCCTCGTCGAGCGAACTACCCGGTTCGCGATGCTGCTGCACCTCCCGCCGATGGACGACGATGCCGGTCCGAGGGTCAAGAACGGTCCCGCGCTCGCCGGCCATGGCGCAGAGGCGGTGCGCGACGCGATCGCCGCGACTATCACGACACTGCCCGAGCAGTTACGCCGCTCACTTACCTGGGATCAAGGCTCTGAGATGTCACAACACGCGCAGCTGCGGATTGACACCGGCCTGAACGTGTACTTCTGTGACCCTCACAGCCCGTGGCAGCGTGGCACCAACGAGAACACCAACGGGTTACTATTACGCTGCGTGGCAATTAGTGCGTGGTTACTTGGCGTAGGCGACGTACTCGCCGTCGAAGTACTTGCTGACAATCTCACTTGTGCGGGTTGCGAGATACTCGACGGTGAGAGTGACGAGCTTGGCGAGGTTGGATGGGCGGCGTCGCGCGACGTGGGTGTGAACGTCCTGGTTGAGCAGCTCATCGGGATTGAGCTCCGGGGCGTACGGTGGAAGGTAGAACAGCTCCATCCGCGGATGGTCCAGCAGCCAGTACTCGACCGCGGGAGACTTGTGGAAGGAGGCGTTGTCAACGATCAAGAAGATCTTGCGCTCGGGGAAATGCTCGAGCAGCTTGTCGAGGAAGTCCAGGAAGCGGATCTCATCGCAGCTGCCCTCGAAGATCTCGAACACCAGCGTGCCGTCGGCACCGATCGCGCTGATCACGTTGGCCGAGAAGCGCTTGCCGGTCAGCGGCACGATCGCGCGCTCGCCGATCGGCGCGTAGCTCTTGCCGGCGGTCTGCCCGGCGCGCACGCCCATCTCATCGCCGAACAGCATCCGCGCCCCTTCGCGCCGCGCGCGCGCCTGGATCGCCGGGAACTCGTCCTGGAGCCACACCCGCACCCGCTCGGGGTCCTGCTCGAGCCACCGCCGCTGCGGCTTCTTGCCCGAGAACCCCCAGCGCCGCAGGTAGACACCGACCGTCTGGCGACTGAGCCCGAGCCCGAACCGCCGCTCGATCAGCGCCTTGACGGCCTGCCTTGACCACAACACGCCGGGAATCTGCAGCTGATCGGGGTTCGTGCCCTTCATCAGTCGGATCAGCTCTGCCTGCTGGGCGTCGGTGAGCGCCATCTGCTCGCGCGAGCGCCGACCACGCCGCCCCTCCCTCAGTCCCTCAAACCCCCTGAGCTGGTGGCGAGCCATCCACAGCGACACCGTCCGCAGATGCACCCCCAAGGACTGCGCCACAACCGCGTGAGTGCGTCCGGCCAACACCATTTTCACACCCCGCTCACGCAGCGCTTCCCGAGTCGTGCCTGACACCCGTCTAGCGTCACTCTTCACACAGTCAATACTATCACGCTGACACACCCAAATGCACTGCCACATGGCGTAGTAATTGCCACGCGCCGTAATACGCCAGTACTTCCCGAAGGGCACAGATCTCACCAGACACACCGCCGAGGACCTCGCTGCTGTCGCCGCCACTCTCAACAGCCGGCCTCGGAAGACACTCGGATGGAAGACCCCAGCCGAGGCGCTCGACGAGTACCTACGATCATGTCAACAAGCTGGCGTTGCGACGACCGCTGAATCCGCCCCCGAACCGGGATGTGGCGTTGCTACATGCTCGACACGGACAATTAGCATGACTGGACTTTCACCAGCTGGATCGCAGCCTTGTCGGCCGCTCCCTAACGCACTGGGCTCCTGCCTTGGGTTTTGGCGTCAAAGCGTTGCTGTGGCCAGGGATGGTGGATGCGGGTTGAGGCAGCCATGGGAGCGCGATGCGGTACATCTGCGCCCAGGTCATCCGGGAGCGCTGGCTGCGACGCCGGAGCGTCGTGTGCCAGTGCCTGGCGATCTCGAAGCGGAACTTCGCCATGTTCTGCTGGTTGCCGGGCACCCCGTAGTAGCGGTAGTGCCCGTCCAGGACGCTGGCCAGCCAGCGCCCCTGCTCGGGGATCGGGTGGTGCCGGCGTCGCCGCATCTCGGTCTTGACCGAGTGAAGCTTGGTCCGCATCTTCTTCTTGCTCGTGACACGTCGCAGCATGAAGCGTCCCTTCCGGTTCTTCGCGCATTGATGCGTGAGGCCCAGGAAGTCGAACGTTTCCGGCCGCCGCTCGCCGCGTCTGGCTCGATCCCGGGTGGCGTTCCACCCGAACTCGATCAGCCGCGTCTTGTCCGGATGCAGCTCCAGCGAGAACTGCGCGAACCTGTCACGCAGGTCGGCAAGGAACCGCTCGGCGTCTTCACGGAGCTGGAAGCCCGCCACGTAATCGTCGGCGTAGCGCACGATGATCATCTCACCGCGGGCGTGACGCCGCCGCCACTGGGCGGCCCACAGGTCGAACACGTAGTGAAGGTAGACGTTCGAGAGCAGCGGTGATATCGATGCTCCCTGCGCCGTCCCGTCCTCCGTGGCCGACCACCCCCCGTCGTCGATCACTCCCGCCCTGAGCCATTTCTGGATCAGGCGCAGGACCCGAGCATCGCCGATGCGATGCTCCAGGAACCTCTCCAGCTGCCTTTGATCAAGGCTCGTGAAGAAGTCGCGAATATCCGCGTCCAACACGAAGTTCACTTTCTTGCGCAGGATCCCGGTCGCGAGCGCGTCCAACGCATCATGCTGACCACGCCCGGGACGAAACCCGTACGAGAACCCGAGAAAGTCCTGCGTGCGCCACGAGGCTCCATGCGAAAGGAGATGAAGGACGAAAGACATCTCATCCGTGCCGGCTGGAATGCCGGCCCCGGGCTGATGCAGCGGCCCGGAGAAGCTGGGGACGGCCAAGGCGCGGGATCGCGCGTCAGAGGTCAAGCGTCCCGACAACGTGACGGCCGGGCGGCACTGCCAGACGCCCGCGTGCGTGCTAGCAAGACCGAAAGGTAGAGCGAAAGCGAAGTGGTGGTAGAAACCCCTCGATTCCTCAAACGACCCGAAACCTGGCGGATCTGGGTCGTCGACAGCAACGATGCCGCTCTGTTAGACGGCGGCTCGCTCCACGCCCGAATGTTTAGTCCCGGGCGTGGTGGCCGACGGGAGACTGCGAGTGCCCGTCGGATGGGCTGTAGGGGTAAAGCCAGCTGCCGACCCGGTCAAACGGATCATGGCGAACGTGGGAAGCGCCCCGTGCGCGCCGGGCTGCTGGTGGCAGCCCGGCAAGGCCCGATGCCGGCTGATGGGCGCGGGGCGTGGCGGAGTCCGCGTAGTAGTCCGAGGGCGGGAAAGCCGTCCACATGGCGAAGGCGGACAGCAGGACCGCAGCATCAAAAGCCGTTCGGGAGGTCGGGCGTGAATACGCTCGCGCCGCTTGACGCCAAGTTGGCGGAAGAGCGGGTACTGGGATGGCAGACGAAGCTGCACCGATGGGCAGTCGGGGACGAGCAGCAGCGCTTCGGCGACCTGTTCAACCTGATCTGCGACCCCGCGACGTTGCTCGTCGCGTGGGAGCGGGTGAAACGTAACCGGGGGTCGCGAACCGCCGGTGTTGATGGCCAGACCCGCAGGCGGGTCGAACAGTTGGGCGTGGATGGTGTCTTGTCTAAGCTCCGTGAGGAGCTCAAGACGGGCACCTACCGCCCGCTGCCGGCGCGTGAGCGGTTGATCCCGAAGCGCTCGGGGAAGCTCAGAAGCTTGGGCATCTCGACGGTGCGCGACAGGATCGTTCAGACGGCGGCCAAGCTTGTGCTCGAGCCGATCTTCGAGGCGGACTTCTGCCCGACCTCGTATGGATTTCGGCCCGGGCGCCGAGCCCAGGACGCCATCGAGCAGGTGCGGTTCTTCATCCATGCCCCTCGCTCGTACGAGTGGGTGATCGAGGGAGACGTCGAGGACTGTTTCGGGTCAGATTCATCAAGGTCTCTTGATGGACCAGGTGCGATCTCGGGTGACCGACAAGCGCGTCCTGGGATTGGTCCGCCGGTTCCTCGCCGCCGGTGTCATGCGCGAGCTTGGCACCGTGACCGCGACGCCATCGGGCACGCCACAAGGGTCGAGTCTCTCGCCCCTGTTGTCGAACATTGCCCTCTCGGTACTCGACCGCCACTTCGAGGCGGCATGGGCAGCGCGCACGCACGACCAGCGCTGGCGTGACCGGGCCGAAGGCCGCCCCAGCTATCGAATGGTCCGCTTTGCGGATGACTTCGTGGTGCTGGTGCGCGGCACCGAAGCCCAAGCCCACGAGCTCAAGGAGCAGACGGCCGAGTTCATGGCGGGAGCAGCTGCGTTTGACGCTCTCGCCCGAGAAAACGCACGTCACCCACGTCGACGACGGCTTCGATCTGCTCGGGTTCCGCATCAAGCGGCGACCCTGGCGGACCGCTGGCAAGCACGTCGCCTACACGTTCCCAAGCCAACGAGCGCTGCGCGAGGTCATGCACCGAATCAAGACGCTGACTGACCGCAGCACGCTGAACCTCTCGCTCGATCAGTTGATCCACGCGCTCAACCCAATCCTCAGGGGTTGGACCAACTACCACCGTCATAACGCGAGTAAGCGCTGCTTCGCGTATCTCAGCTACTACCTGTGGTGGCGAGTGATCCGCTGGCTGCGCAAGAAGTACCCGCGGCTGACCTGGAAACAGCTCAGGCGACGGTGTTGGGGGCGCAATTGGACCAGCCGCGAAGGCACGAGGCTCGCGTGGCCCTCCGAGGTCCCGGTGACCCGATATCGCTATCGCGGCCACCGGATCCCCTCGCCGTGGGCAGCGACCCGGACAGGACGGGCCACCACCCGACCAGGAACCGCTACCGCATGAAATCAGCGACAGGATCGGCCATCGCGCGTCCTGTGGAGAGCCGGATGCTCAGGAATGGGCACGTCCGGTTCGGCGAGCGGGTCGGGGAAACGGACCGGCGGCAACGCCGGCACCGCGCCCCGGCCCGACCCAACTCGTAGATCGCGTTCAGCACCTCCACCAC
>CAWFKF010000143.1:0-20026 GCA_963816005.1 uncultured Solirubrobacteraceae bacterium
CGGTAGCGAGTTCTCCGCGCCGACGGCGCGGCGAGTTCCGCCCCGGGGCATCTCTTATTCATCTCTTGCCGGTCCGCACAAAACGAGGAATTTGCGGACATGAGCGAACACATCGAGAGACGGCCGCCCCAGCGCAAGTGCTGCGAAACCAGGCTAATTTGCAGGCACTTACGAAAGCCCTCTGTCGGACTTGAACCGTCGACCCCTTCCTTACCATTGCCGGACAGGGGGTACGGAGGGTACGGGAGGGCACGCCCACGAGCCTGAAATCCCTGCTCAGAGCGCATATCGTGCGCCTAGGGATGACCTGGGCAGACATGCGCAGTCACGCAGCACGTACCCGTCTGGTACCTGCTGGCGCTGCTCGATCGTCAGCTCTGTGCGTTGGCGCCGAGGCGCGCACGGAAGCTCTCGAGCGTTTCGGTGAGCTTGAGGTAGCTCTCGGCGTCGTGCAGCTCGGCATCGAGCGCGTCAAGCTCGGCCTGCAGGGTCGCTTCGCGCTTGCGCAGCCCGGGGAAGCGGGCGCGCAGCTGATCGAGCGAGATCAGCTGTTCCTGGTATGCCTCGATCAGGCGCTCGACGGCACGGCGCGCGCGCACCAGGTCGCGCTCCAATCCCTCGCGGCGGTGGCTGGCGGGGTGCTCCACGCGCAGGCTCTCAAGAACAGGCGCTGGATCTCTGCCTGGATCAGCGCGGGATCTTCGAGCAGCCGGAGCACCTCGCTCCAGACGAGCTCGTCCAGCTCCTCCAGGCGTGCCGGCCGATTGCCGCACACCTGCCCGTGCAGGCGACGCGAGCCGTCGGTCCCCGAGCAGCGGTAGTAGTGGTAGACGCGACCCTGGCGGGTCGTGGTCTGGCTGCGGTAGTAGGCGAGTAGCCGCAGCCCGCGCACACGAGGATCCCCTGCAACAGCGACGGCCGGCGGGTGTTGCGCGGCGAGAGCCGCTGGCCTTCCGTCAGCCGCTTCTGGGCGAGCGCGAAGGACTCCTCGTCGATCAGCGCCGGCACCGGAATGTGAATCCACTGCTCGGATCCCACCCGCTCGCACGCCTGCCCGCCGTGACGCTCGCCGCGCTGACGCGTGGTACGCGTCAAGCGCGCGCGCTTCTCGGTCATGCGCGTCTTGCCGTACGCGGCCCGTCCGGCGTAGGCCGGGTTGCGCAGCATTCCCCAGATCGTCGACTGGCTCCAGCCGCCGGCAGCGGTCCTGGTCGCCACCCCGCGCCCGCTCAACGCGCGCACGATCGCGTCGACCGACTCGCCCTCTCGCGCGTAGCGATCGAAGATCTCGCGCACGATCCGCGCCTGGGCCTCGTCGATCTCCAGGAACGCGTCGGCGTGCTCTGACTTGCGGATGTACCGGTAGCCGTACGGGCCGCGCGACAGTACCGCGACTGCGCCAGCCCGCGCGCGGTGCAGCGTGCCGCGCCTGGTCCGCTCGGCGATCTGCGCGCGCTCGTACTCGCTGATCATCCCCTGGAACTGGCGCAGCAGTTCGTCCTCCGGCGAGCCGGAGCGCTCCGGCTCCTTGGCGAAGATCACCTCCACCCCGACCCGAGCCAGCTCCTCCAACAACAGCACCTGATAGGCATAGCGGCGCGCGAGGCGATCGGGCGCATCGCACAGCAGCACCTCGAACGCCCCCTCCGCCGCACGATCGCGCAGCCGCTCCAACGCCGGCCGGATCAACGTCGCACCCGAGAACCCGTCATCCTCGAACACCAGATCATCCGCCACCAGCAGCCCACGCCCGGCGGCCAGCTCACGCAGCGCGGCAAGCTGACTCCCGATCGTCTCGGCCTGACGCTGACGCTCGCAGGACACCCGCGCGTAGATCGCCGCCACCCGCGTCCGCTGCCCGTTCTCGCTGCCCATCGCTCAACTCCCTTCCAGATCGCTCATCAACACCCGCACGACGCCGCCCACCGGTACGACGGTCCGCAGGGCCGAGCGCGAAGCGCTTGACGGCAAGCCGACATCCGCTAACACGCCCGGGGGTTGACACAGGACGTCTCATACCGAACCACCGGCCGCTACACGCTCACCACGACCCTCCGGACAACCGCTCGGCGGTATGAGGCTCGCTCGTTAAACTTTCGACTCGGTGCGTCATCGGCGCTAACAGCCCCGCCACACGAGAGCTCGCTTCGCCTTGGTCGCCAAGCCACGCACCGGCACGAGCCTGCTTGAGCGGCGCGGGCCGAAAGCGAGACGCGACGAGATGTCAGTAGCGGAACTCGAGGAGCTTGAAGAGGTTGGGGGGTCTGATCGCTCGCGGCCGGCGGGTCCGGTGTGCTCACATACACGGAGATCGCGACCGCCACGGGCGAGCTCACCCTCGAGGAAACCGACGTCGAGGACTTGCACGGCCTGTTCGATCCCCGCCTTGGTGCGGATCTTCGCGAACCGCTCGTTGCCGTGGTTGGAGATCGGGGCTCGCCCCCATTCCGGTGGGATGGCTGGTCCGGGATCGTGATGCGAGAACCAATCAGGAGGTCTTCAATGCTCACCGGCTATATCCATCCCCACGACGCGGCGGCAGACGAACCGCGTTGCCAGGAGTCTGTCGATCACGAGCTTCGCGTGCTGGTCGTCGATGACCACCCCGCGGTCCGCGCCGGGCTGCTCCAGTTGCTGGAGGAGCAGCCGGATCTGACTGTCGTCGATGCGGTCGGGTCTGCCGAGGCGGCGATGTCGATGGCCGAGCGCGAGCCGATCGATGTGGCGGTCGTCGACTATCAGCTGGGATCGCGCAGCGGTCTGTGGCTGAGCCGGATGCTGAAGCGTCTGGACCCAGCGCCGCGCGTGGTGGTCTATTCCGCTTACTGTGACGGTCCGCTCGCGGCGGCGTGCGTGGTCGCCGAGGCTGACGGGCTGGTCAGCAAGGGCGGGGTCGGGGCTGAGCTGTGCGATGAGGTCCGTGCTGTCGCGCGGGGCCGGTCGTCGCTGCCGCCGGTTCCGCCCGCACTGGCCGGCGCGATGCGGCGGCGTCTTGATTCGGAGGACCAGGCGATCTTCGGGATGCTGCTGGCCGGGATCGACCGGGTCGACATCGCGGCGACGCTCAGGATCTCGCAGGCGGGTCTGGACGGTCGGATGTGGGCGATGCTTCACAAGCTCGAGGGGCTGGGTTCCGGGCATGTGGCTGAGGGTCCGTTCGGGGGTCCTTCGATCGGGAGGCTGGGGCGGCGTTCGCCCGGGTGCTGAGTTGTTGGTTCACTGGATCTGACGTTCTATGAACGGCGACACTCCAGTGCCCGACGGTCCTCGTCGGCGGTATCTGCCGCTGCTGTATCGGGTCGCAGGCCTGAATGCCGTGCTGCTGATGGTGGCGGTCGGCGCGACGATCGTGGTTCTCGCGCCGAGCCGCGTGTCGTCGTTCCGTGTCGATGAGGAGGGAGTGCTGCTGGTCGCTGTGCTGCTGCTGGCCGTGGCCCTCAACGTGTACCTCGTGCGCCGGATCGTCGCTCCGGTGCAGACGCTGACGGCACTGGCCCGACGGGTCGATCTGACCGGGGAGGGGGAGCGAATGCCTGTGTCAGCGTCGGCGTCGGAGGCGGGCGAGCTGGCGGTGACGTTCAACGAGATGCTGGCGCGGCTGGAGGCCGAGCGACGCGACGCGACAGGACGGATCCTGGCAGGCCAGGAGGCAGAGCGCCTGCGAATCGCGCAAGAGCTGCACGACCAGGTCGGACAGGAGCTGACGGCGGTGCTGCTCGGGCTCGCGCGGGTCGAGGCGCGCGTTGCGCCGGAGTTGCAGGGCGAAGTGGCCGAGGTCCAGGAAGCGGTTCGCGTCAGCCTTGAGGAGGTGCGGCAGATCGCGATCGAGTTGCGGCCTGAGGCGCTGGATGAGCTCGGGTTGGAGAGCGCGCTGGCGGTGCTGTGCGAGCGGTTCGCCGAGCGCACCGGGCTACGCATCACGCAGCGCGTGGCTGAGCTCCCAGCGCTCTCGCCTGAGGTCGAGCTCGTTGTCTACCGCGTCGCGCAGGAAGCTCTGACGAACGTCGCCAGGCACTCGGGAGCCGCCGTGGCTGACCTGGAGCTCGAGCACGCCGGCGATCTTCTGACGTTGACCGTGAGCGATCACGGACGCGGGCTACCGGCCGGCCAAATCGCGGGAACCGGGATGCGCGGGATGCGTGAACGAGCGACGCTGATCGGCGCGACCCTGACGATCGAGCCGGCATCCCCCGTCGGCGGATGCCGCGTCCGGCTCGCGGTGCCGCTGGAGCACCAGCGATGACGCCGCTGAAAGCGCGGGTGCTGCTCGCCGATGACCACGCGCTGGTGCGGCGCGGGCTGCGGCTGGTGCTCGACGCGGAGCCGGACCTCGAGGTCGTGGCGGAAGCCGGGGATGGTGCTGAGGCGATCGAGCGAGGGCTGGCGCCCGAGGTTGATCTCGCGGTACTCGACATCTCGATGCCGCGAATGACCGGCCTGCAGGCGGCACGCGAGCTTCACCGTCGTCGTCCTGAGCTGCGGATCCTGATGCTCTCGATGCATCAGAGCGAGCGCTACCTGTTTGAGGCACTGAAGGCCGGCACCGCAGGGTACGTCCTGAAGTCGGTCGCCGATCGCGACCTGGTCGAGGCGTGCCGCGCCGCGATGAGGGGAGAGAGATTTCTCTACCCCGGCGCGATGACACCCCCGATCCGCGACCTGCTCAAAGACGCGCGTGACGCTCTGCCCTCGATGCGTGAGGACCCGCTCACCCCGCGGGAGACCGAGATCGTCAAGCTGATCGCCGAGAGCTACAGCACCAAGCAGATCGCCGAGACGCTCGTGATCAGCGAGAAGACGGTCGACCGGCACCGGACGAACATCCTCGAGAAGCTCGGGATGCACGACCGGGTCGAACTCGTTCGCTACGCGATCCGCCGCGGGCTCATCGAGCCCTGAGTCGGCGATGAGCTTCCGCCGCGCGGCCACTTGGTCGCTGATCTAAGTGGTCGCTTTCGAAAGTTCGTTGACGAATTCGAGTCACGAATCTTCCGCCCGTAAAGACGAAATGAGCTCGTGAAGACGCCAGGCACTTACGACAACGACCACCAAGTGGTACCGGCGCTGCTGTTCGGGTCCTGCTCGGGCTGCTGGCGGGCTAGAGCCTCGGGACGCAGTTCCTCGCCCTCTACGTCGTGGAAAAGAGCCTGTCGGTCGACAACCTGTTCGTGTTCGTGATCATCATCAGCACGTTCGCGGTCCCGGCCGAGGCCCAGACACGCGCGTTGACGCTCGGGATCGCGCTGGCGCTGGCGCTGCGCGGGATCTTCATCGCCGCCGGTGGGCGCTGCTGGCAGTGTTGCTGCGGTCGTCCGCCTACACGGGCTGAGTGCGCGCGCGGCGCTGAAGGCGGCAGCGGGTTCGGCGCCGGCGCGACCAGACCGCTCACCTCCTCGCAGCTCGCGGGCGGCGGTTTCCAAGTGGCGGCCGGTCTGCCCGTACTCCGATCACACCCTGCGTCGGCGGCGTCTCAGACCGAGCGTCACGATCACCCCCTTGGTGTCGAAGCTGAGATCGATCACGGACGCCCGCGGCTGGATCGGGGACGCTTCGATAAGTCTTCCGCCTGGCCTGGACTCGGTTCGATAGCGTCTTGGTGAGCGAGGGGGAATCGCGGTACAACTCTTTCCGATGACCTAGTGTCCTGCGCCTTAAGTTCATAGCTTAAGTGCGGTATGCTGCGGCTGGGTCGCCGCATGGAACGAGAACCCCAAGCCGTTCATCTGGGTCAAGACCGCCGAACAGATCCTTGAGTCACTCTCACGACTTCTCAAACGAATTAACGGCGGGGAACACTAGGCGAGGGAGGTTGGAAGCCGTGTCTACTACGTCCGTATTACCGGTCCCTTGGCTTTCGGCCGATGTCGAACCTGGCCTGATCGAGCTGGCTGAGAAGCGGATGCTTGCTCCTGCCCGCCACCGCGGCTACGAGTTGCGGCTTGTCGGCGCTACCGTCCTCCCGGAGCGGCAGATCATCGCTCGCTCACCATCGGGGGCTTGGCTGTTCGTCGATCACATCGAGGACCCGACAGTCGCGGAGTACGGCGGCAAGATCCCGATCCCCGAGGCCGAGCACGCCAAGTTAACTGAGCTCGCCCGGGCTCATGTCAGCCCGGATTTGGTTTGGTTGGGTCACCAGCTGCCGGATACCTGGCGCGAGGGTGATGCGATTCCGCAACTGGTGCCCGCGTCGGCACATCTGCGCGAGAAGGATGAGCGGCTGATCCGCCGTCTGGACGCCGCGACCAAGCTGTTCCTGAAGGGAGCCGGGGCCGCGGTGACGGCGGCGGTCGCTCCGCTCGCGCTCGTGGGAGCCGCCACCGGGCTCGACCCGATCATTCTGGGTGGGGTCAGGCACCCCGAATGGCCGATCGTCGAGTGGTGCCTGCTTGCACAGTGGCAGTGGAAATAGGAGGAACGAAGCGATGACCTCAACCGACCCGGTCCCCCGATCACGGGGCGGCGGTTCCGCCCTCGAGTCTCTGCTCAGCCGCAGCGTCATTCACGAGAAGGCGGGGGCCGTCATACCCCGCGATCTCTTGCGCTTCGGGCTCTATGGATCGATCGTATGCATCGCGACCGGGCTGTTGGCGCTGCTCTTCCCGACCGCCGACTCCATCCGCCACGGCGACTTCTTCCTGATCCTCGCCACTCCAGCCGCCGACCTGCAGTCGGTGATGCACGCCGCCGCCATCCCCCTGATTGTGTGCGGCGTTGCCCTCCTCGCGCTGGACCCCTACCTCATGCAGGGCCGGCGCTCCGAGCACTGGCGCTCAGCAGTCGTGGCGCAGGCGGCCACTGGCGCCGTCGGTGGCGCCGTCGGGACCGTGTTCCTCGCGCTCGTGATCATCAACTTGGTGCTATGGATCGTCATCGCAGCGTTCTGCCTGACGATGCTCTGCGGCCTGATCGCCAGCCGGGCCGGCGGCGGATAAGGCGCCGCGTGACCGCCGGATTCAGTGAATCTTTCCGGCGAACATCCTCGCAATACCAACGGCCGGGCACCGGATGCCGCCGAGTCGCTCGGCGGCACCCCGCTAGACGCCGTGGTCTCGCGAGCCGAGCCGGCAGGCCGGCCTCGGGACCTTCGTCTAGCGCCCAGCGCAAGCCGTCGGAGTTGAGCTGGCGGACGGAGCGATGTCGCGGCAAGGTCCTGTTCGGAGCCACGAGCGCGATCGCAGCGATCTGGGAGGCTGTTGAGCCCAGATGTGAGGTGCCCCGAATTGCGTGGTAGCACTTGGTGATGTCATCAAAGGGCGAACGGCTCGCGCGAGATCGGCAGATCCTGATCGCCCGCGTGGAGGGCGAGACGGCCGCCTTGATTGCTGAACGGTGGGGCCTCGCCCCACCCCGGCCTGCGTGCGGCAGATTTTGGCCGTGGGCGCCGCGGAAATTCCGGCCGATGGTCTGGACCCAGTCCAGGTGGCACACGAGCGGCGTTCTCAATTCGAGGAGATCCTGGAAAAGGCGCTCGCGCTCGCCGACGAGATCCCCGCTAGCAACGCGTCGTGTGGCCGCAGCGGACGTCGCGCCTCGGCGACGGCGGGGACGATCTTCCACGCGACGCGGACACCGCTACGGTCTGGTTCGCGGACCTAGAATATCCGGGATCTGTTGGCGGCTCGGTCATGTTGGTGAGGAGACGGCGAGCAAGCTGGTGTACCTCAGCGCCACGAGCCGGCTGCTTGCGCGGATCGTGTCGGTTGTGCTGAAGGGCCGAGCGCGGCCGGCAAATCCGCCACGGTCGACCGGGTATTGCGGTTCTTTCCAGACGAGGCGATCGTGTCGCTGAGCGGGATGTCTGAACGGTTCCTGGTCTATGACGATAGGCCGATCAAGCACCGGATGCTGATCTTGCATGAGGCGGCCGGGATGAGCGGCGAGTACGCCACCTGTCTGATCCACTGACCATTGCGAGGAGCGCCCGGCGCCGACCGGCTCCCGTCAACGGATGCGCGTGCCTACACATTCCCCAATCCTGTGCCAGACGCGATCGCCGCGGCGGTCATCGAGTCCGCTCCGTCAATGCGACCGGGCGGCCCGGCGTCGCGCACGCGTCCGACTTGAGCGAGAGCGCTCTATGAGGGCGAAGCGGCTGAAGACATCGCCGTGATCGTTCAGAACGCGCTAGACGGTCACAACACGCGACGGGGCCTGCGGCGGAACTGCTCGCCCCGGGTGTCCCGGGGCGGAGGTATGGATGCCTGCTCGCCGCGCAGTGCGTCCGCGCCCGCCGTTGCCCACAGGTCTCGCGCGATGTCCCAGAGCTCCTCGGCTCGCGCGGCGGGAGCCCGATGCCGAGCCACTGCGACCGCAAGATGCCACCGCTGGAGGTCCGCCTGATTCTCGATCTCGGAGGGAACGGCCGGCTTCAGCTGACGCCGCCCGGGATCCGCCAGGATCACCGCGTCGCGCTCCTCCTCCTCACGTGCAGCGATGCTGAGGTACGAGACGATCGCCTCGCCAACATCGACAGGCAGCGGCAGCTCGTCCTGGCGGCTGCCCTTCCCGCGCACGATCACGATCGCTGACTCTCGACTCAAGGAGGGGGACGCCGTGGCGCTGACCCAGCCGCAGCTGCTCGCCGCCGTCGCCGACCGCGCGGAGTTCGCCAAGGCTGACACCAAGCGCGTCCTCGACGCGCTCGAAGCCGTCGTCCTCGACGAGCTCGGCAACGCGCAGAAGGTCCGGATCGGCGGGCTCGTGCAGCTCACCGTGCGCGTCAAGCCCGCGCAGAAGAAGCGCCAAGGCCGCAACCCCGCGACCGGCGAGGAGATCACGATCGCGGCCAAACCCGCCAGCGTCGACGTGCGCGCCCGTCCGCTCGCGCGGGCGAAGAGCGCGCTGCCGTCCGTGCAGAAAGCCCGCCGCCGGCTCGCCGCTTGACCGGACCGATCCAGGGCAAATCTCGTCGGGCTCGAACGTCGGGCTGACGCCATGCGGCGGGTTGATGTTGATCGGAACGGCGCGATAAGGGAACGACGGGAAGCGCCGGGCTCCGGGGTGGTTCTGCCGTTTGGCCCTTTGCATGAGGAGGTAGGCGCAGGCCCCTCCGAATGTCGATGGTGGCGGGGCGGGGTGTCGCGGTGGTTTGATCAGCACGCCTGCTGACATCAGTCCGAGCGCCCGCGAAGCTCTCGCATCCCACGTCCTCCAGGGAGGCGGGGTGCGGTCGCGAAGTTCGCCTGGCTGCGGGCGGTCGTCGGCGCGGTTGGGTCGCCCGGATTCGTTTCTCTCCTCTCGCCGGGCGGCCCGTCGCGATGGTCGTGCGCGGTGGGCGGTCGGGTGGCGAGGCGGCGGTCCGCAATTGTCGGTGTGGGTCCGGATTCTCGTACGTGCGTTGTCGAATGCCTTAAAGGGAGGCCAGATGCCGAGGATCATCGTCCAAGCCAGCGAGTCCGGCGGCGACGCCGTCCGCGTCACGCTCAGCGAGCGGGTCGTCGCATCCCATCTACAAGACGGGCACTATGCGGAGCAGCTGCTCGAACGGCTCGTCTGGGCCGCGATCGACGCCAATCACGGCGCGGATGGCGCATCGACCGCCCGTCACGGGCGGCAGGGGAGAACATCGACGCCGTAGTCGCAGTGGCGATGGCACTCGACCGCGTCGAACACTAGCCGCAAGGCCTCGAAGTCGTCGGCTGGATGTGATGCTGACGCCTGCCTGACCTGCACGCTGAGCCCCGGCTCCTACTGCCCCGACCACGCCCGAGGAGGCTCCACCCGAGCGTGGCGGAAGCTGCGCAAGCGCATCCTCGAACGCGACCGGCACCGCTGCCGACTATGCGGCAGGCCCGCCAGCGAGGTGGACCACATCATCCCCGTCGCCGACGGCGGCTCGGATGAGCCGAGCAACTGCCGAGCGGTCTGCCACGGCTGCGACCAGCGCCGACACAGCTGATCTCAAGACCACCGAGCCCCGCTCCGTCCAGGGAGCGGGGCTCGCTACCCCCGTCGATGATGCCTAGAGGCGCCGGGCCGTCGTGGACCGGCGTCTCACTGGAACTGCACCAGGGTCAGCACGGCCGAGGACGGCTGCCCTGCCCCACCACTCACGGTCACGTTCACGCGCAGGTGATGCGCGCGGTTCAGCATCGACTGCCCGGTCGCGTTGAGCGACACGTGCACCACGCCACCGTCGTTGGCACCGACGAAGAACACCGGGCGCTCGCCGAGCGTGACGCCGCCACGCGACACCACCAGGCTCCCCTGGCACAGCGTCTGGCCGATGCAGCCGACGAGCACGCCACCGACTCCGGACGGTGACACGAAGCCGGTGCGCCCGAACAGGCGCAGCTCGGAGGCCCCGGGCGGAGGCGTCGCGGTCTTGAAACTCGCGTCCGCGCCCAGCACGGTCCCGGCAGAGCTCACCGCGTCGAGCCGGTAGTGGTAGATCTGGTTCGAGGCCAGGCCGCTCAGCACGGCGCTCACCGACTTTGGGCTCGTACCCGACCCGGCACTCACGGCAGCGGTCTGGTAGCCGTAGGCCGAGGTCGGGCCGAACTCGAAGTAGTACTTCGTCGCCAGCCCCGAAGGATTGACCAAGCCTGACACGGTCGCCCCGCCGGTGGTCACCGTTCCGGCCGTTCCGGTCTTGACGACCGGCTTCACCGGCGGCGGCGGCGGCGGTGCCGTGCCCGCGGTCGTGAACGTCTGATCGACTCCGGTGGCCGTACCGCCGGCACTGATCGCGATCACCCGGTAGTGGTAGGCGGTACCGGAGATGAGTCCGCCGATCGTGGCCGAGACCGGGATCGCCGTAGTGCCGGCGCCGGCCGCCCTCAGGGTCGTCTCATGCCCGTATGCGTTCGTGGTCCCGTACTGGAACGCGTAATTGGTGGCGTGCCCTTCGGGGTTGACCGTGCCCTGCACGGACGCACCGCTAGTGGTGATCGAAGTGGAGCCGCCGGTGGTGACCGACGGCGATGAGATCGTTGCCGCCGACGCGACAACCGCGACGGGTACGGCGATCAGCGCCGTCAACCCGACAAACAGAATGGCTCGCTTCATCCCTACCTCCTTCTCGCAGTCAAGGTGGATCTGAGGCGCGAATTCTGCGCCTCCAGCCTCGTTACAACACGGCTCCATCGCCATAGTTGCGCAGGCACCGATCGCTCTCGATCGTGTTCGCGCCGTCGGTTTGCGGAGCGTCCACTGTGGCCGCTCCAAAAAACCCTGTTTGGTGGCACTGGCGCCCAGGCTGGTGGACCGCGTGAGACGCCCGGTCTACGCCGGGGCTGATGCGGGGGCGGCTAGCTTTGGGAGCACGGCGGCGGATGACAAGCCGCTGTCTTGTGCGGCGTTCATAGGGACGTCCGGTTCCAGCAAGCCGAACCCGTTTGTGGTTCGAACGACCCGGGTCGAGCACCAGCGCCCGGCCCGGGTCCCAGTCGCTTAGAGCTGCGCGCGGACGGCCCCATTCGGGTACTGCGCGTTGTCGATGTTCACGTAGTAACCGTGCGGGCTGGCCGCGATCTGGCTGATCAGCGCGTCGCTCGCGGAGACGCACCCCTTGGTCTTGAACGTCGCGCCAGTCGACAACGGCAAGACGACAACGCCGGAGTTGCCGGCCGCGCCGACGTGAATGTGTGCGGCCGTCGGGGTGCTGACACCGCTCAGCGACGTGAAGGTCCAACAGACCTTGCCCGTCTTGGTGCTCAGGGTCACGACCGCCTTGGCCGTGCCGCCGGGCGCACCGGCCGGGGTCTCGGCGGCTCCGGTCATCTTCACGGCGTAGGTCCGGCTCAGGGCCTTCTTGACCTTCGCCCCCGCCGAAGTCGTGGTCGTGCCGGTCGAAGCCGGCGTGCTGGCAGTAGCCGTAGCCGGGGTACTCGCAGTGGTGCTGCTGGTGCTCGAACTGCTGCTACTCCCGCAGCCGGCGACGCCGATCAGAACGACGGCCAGGCTAGGGATGAGAAGCCTTGAACGCATAGAACCTTCCCTATCGTTGACACACAGAGGCTTGATGCCTCGCACGAAGGTTGTCTCACTCGGCGCTGTGGCCGTGCAGCTACCCGGTTAGTGTCGCGTTAGCCGGGGCGGCCTGATCTCGCCCCACCGGCATCCGATCAACTGCGGTCCGCACTCTCGCGCCGGGCGGCGAGCAGTCGCCATCGACCCCGGGGGCCACGTGCGATCCCCTGCCCGTGCGAGAGTCCTAAGCGACCTCGAGCTCACTGCTGAGTCAGGCCGGAGAGGACCGACTCACGCTCGGGTTCTCGATCGCCTCGTCGAGCTCGCGCAGTGTGCGGCTGAGGATCGCTCTCACTTTCTGTGCGGTGTCAGGCAATGGGACTCCTTATTGCTTGGATCGGCCAGCGCCATCGCCGCTGTCCACGAGAGGTCGTCGGCCTGCTCGTGGCTCATCTCGGCGTCATCTGACGCCCCGGTGAGATGCTCGACCATCCGGTGACGCAGGTGGCGCGCCCACTCATCAAGCGAGGTCGGCTGCTCGTCCATCGCGTCAAGCAGCCCTGCGCGGCGGTCGTTGATGGCCGAGACCAACCCGTACAGGTAGGTGAACCGCCCGCCGCTCTCGACCCAATCGTCAAGCAAATCGTGGAGCAACGCCGTGCGCGCCAAGAGTTCCGCCAGCTCGCCCCGAGAGACCAGGACCTCCTCGCGCTCGCCGACGCGAATAAGGGCAAGCAGCTGGCGCAGCGCCCGCTCGGTGCGTTCCGCCACCCAGCCACGCCCCGCGTCCCCGACGAGCTCAAGGACCCGCGCGCAGCCGAGCGCCTGCACCGACTTGGGGTCTTGACCGAGCACCGAACCGACCACAAGCTTGAGTTCCTGTGGCAAGTCCCCGGCCTCCGGATGCTCCGCAAGCGCGTTCAGCAGCTCGGAGTCGTCTTGCAGCTTGTAGCGCACAAGGCGCCACCGTCCGATCATCGCGTCATCGGCGCCGGGCGGCGGGTCGACCCACGGGTCCAGTAGCGCGAGAACCTCGCCCGCCGGATCATTCACGCTGTAGAGCCACGGTTCGTTCGGATTCGTCACGCCGGGGGCTGGCTGCCAGTTCAAGTGCATCGCCTAATCATCGCGCCAACCTGACGGGCTACCTGGCCGCACGTCTGGGTCGGGCAACTGCCGCTCGCCATCGGCCTCATCATCAGCGAGGGAAAGATCACCGAGTACGCGGTGATCGCCGACGGGGGCGCGACTGCACCGGCTCGACTCTCCCAAGGAGAGTCGATCGGGTGGCCTTTCGCCGTGTTTGGGTCAGGCGGCTAGCGGTCAAGACGCCTGGCGAGATCGGTGCGCTGGCGCTGGGTCAGACCGCCGAATGTCTTGCTGGGCGAGACCCGGCAGCTGTGCAGGATCTTGGTGGCCTTCACCCGGCCGTACTTGGGGAGCGCGAGCAGCATGTCGAACACCTTTGCCGTCTGAAGGTACGGGGGCGGGTCGAGCAGCAGCGCGCCGATTGACACCCTGTCGGCCTTGAGGTCGCGCTTGAGCTGCGCGCGAAGCGTGCGGACTTCGTTGGCTCTGCGGAGCGCGTTTATGCGCTGATCCAGGCTGCGCTCCGGTGCTACCCGGTGCGCGTCGAGCGGGTCGTTGGTGGGGGACGAGATCCGAGCGAGGCTACACGCGCGCCGAGAGCCTCGCCGAACTGGAAGCCCCACGTCGCAGGCGGGTTGGCAAACGGTGTCGATGAAGCACCGCTCGCAGCCGGCGGCTTTGAGCGCGTCGAACGTGTGCAAGCGCGAAGTTCGGCTCGACGGTTGAGACGCGCGCGTAGCCGATCAGCATCCTGCGGATCGGCTCAAAACCCGCGGACGGCCAGGATCGTGGGACGTTGATTGCGGACACGGGTTGCGGACACGCAAAGTCCCTGCAAACGATCTCAGCGGGAAGCACCCGTCGGTGTGGGCGTCGTAGGCGACGGTGTCGGCGTTGACGGTGAACTGCAGCTCGAAGCGGGTCGTGGTGTGCTTGCGGTAGCGGGTGTCTTTGCCGGGCCGGCCGCGTTTCTCCTGGCGGTAGGTCTCCTGCACGGTCTCGGTGACGGTGACGGCGATCCAGCGCTCGGCGCTGGCCTGGTCGAGCGCGGCCGCGGCGGCTTGCTCGACCGCCTGGCGGGTGCGCAGGCGGCTCTTGGGGCCGGCGAGCCTGGCTTGGAGCTCTGCGAGCGCTCCCAGCCCCCGCTCGATGCGTTGCTGGCGGGCTTGGGCGTCGCGGCCGATCTTGGCGCTGGAGCGCACCCAGATGATCCGGTAGCCCTCGCCGGAGGGGATCGGCGCGGGCGCCGTGCACCACACCAGATCGGGATCGTCGCCTCGCTTGCCGGGCTTGCGCTCCGCCTCGCTCCACTGGGGCGTGTTGGTCTGCACCCAGTCGCGCAAGAAGCCGTCCTCCTTGCGGCTTCTGGGGAGCACCGTCACGAACCGCCCGCCGCGCTGATCGATGTGGGTCATCTGCTCGCGCGTGCATAGCTTGCAGTCCGCGACATACAGAAAGCCCGCGTAGCCGACGAGCGCCCGCAGCCCCTCCCAGGTCTCGATGTGGGTCTGATCGTCGTTGGTGTTGCCGTCGGTGAGCCGGTAGGCCAACGGCACCGCCTCGTCAGCGGACACCGTCAGGATCCACAGCAGCTGCTTGAGGTCCGGACGATGATCCTTGTTATGGCCGTGGCAGACCTTGGGCGTCGGCTGGCCGGCAGACTCGTGCCCGTCCGCCGCGCGGTAGGCGCCGTGCACGGTGATCGACGTCGAGTCGTTGTGCAACTGCGAGCAGTCGACCTCGAACACCGCGATCACGCCGAGCACGAGCTCGGTAAGAAGCGACGCGCGGTCACAGCAGAACAGTCGATCGAGCGCCCGGCCGACCTGATCATCGCCCAGCTCCGCCACCTGCGCGGCGTTCAGCCCGAGCAGCGCCGGGTCAAACGGTGCAGCCCATTCACCGAGGCTGTAGAGCGGCTCATGCGATACGCATAGGTTGCGCACCAGCAAGCCGATCGCCCGCGCCGGCTCAAGACGGCAGCGCGCGTCGGGCGGCGGCAGATGGCGCTCGAGCAACACCCCCAGGCGCATCCGATCCAAGAAGTGGCAGACGATCGGTAACGCGCCGAGCGTCTGCGAGGCAAGCTCCAACCTCTCGGCGGGATCGCTCGGCGTGTGGGCGATCATCAGTCCATGATTTCTCATCCGTCCGAGAGTAGAGATACTCTCGGACGGAACAGATCCATGCCTAACAAGCCCCAGCCACCCGACCCGCGCCTCCAACAGCTGCAAGCCAAGCTCGCGCAGATCGGCCCAGTACTGCCCGGCACGATCAACGTCGCGATGAACCGCTGCGGCAAGCGAAACTGCGCCTGCCACGCAGACCCACCCCGCCTGCACGGCCCCTATGGGGCCTGTAGGCGTCTCATAAATGGCCGTTTAATGGACGAGGCCGCTACGTGTCGGGGGATGGGGAACAACCGAATGAAAAGTGCCGCTAAAGCGATGGCCGCTGAGCCATGGCGCCGGCTGCATTGTCCCCCATCGAGCCCAGGCCGCGGGTCCTATCCCGGTGTCTTGGCGAGGTGCCGGTAGATCGTCGGGGCTGACGCCGAACTCGGCAGCGATCTGCGCAACGGTGTACTTGCGCTTGTCGGGGCATGAAAATGCAGTTACAGGAAGTCTTGTCGTGATCGCGTACTTGTCGTGATCGGGACAGGGGCTTTCTTGGGAGAACGCAGTGTGGGCAGGCCGTTTTGGACGATGGGCTTCGAGCCCGTGCTTTTCGGTGGCCGCCCCTGCGACTTGCCCCGATTGTGCCGCGAGCACGTATCCGTCTGTGTCGTTTTGCCCGCTGCTTCTCCCGTTCACTCAACGCTAGGAGGCTGGCCGTGAAGGAGATCGGTAGAGCGATCGGGTTGGACGTGCACCTGGACTTCTGTGAGATCGCGATCTGCGAGGACGGGAGGGTGCGCTCGGCGGGTCGGGTTGCGTCGACGCCGGAGGCGCTGGAAGTGTTGGCGGAGAGCTTGTTGGCGACGGACAGGGTGGCGTTGGAGGTGACCGGAAGCTCGTGGGAGATTCTGCGGATCCTCGAGCCGCACGTCGCCAAGGTGATCGTGGTCAGCCCTGATGACACGGGCATCCGCCAGGCGAGGGCGAAGACCGACCGGCTGGACGCGCGGACGCTCGCGAAGCTGCTCTGGGGCGGCGAGCTTGACGGGGTGTGGACGCCAGATGAGCTCACGCGGGTGTTACGCCGGCGGCTGGGGCGCCGTGAGCAGCTGGTCCGGTCCCGCTCGCGCGCGAAGAACGAGGTTCACGCGGTGCTGATGCGCCGGCTGAAGGGCCGCCCGCCGGTCAGCGACCTGTTCGGCGTCAAGGGACGTCAGTGGTTGCGGCAGCTCGAGCTGCCGGTCGAAGAGTGCGAGACGGTCGAGGGGTGCATGCGCCACGTCGAGTTTCTCGACTCCGAGATCGCCGAGGTCGAGAGACTGATCGCCCGCCAGATGCTTTCGTGCTCGGACGCCAGGCGGCTGATGAGCGTGCCGGGCGTCAACGTGATCTGCGCCGCGTCGTTCCTGGCGGCGATCGGCGACATCCGCCGGTTCAAGACCGCCCGGCAGCTGGCCGCGTATCTCGGCCTTGACCCGAAGGTCCGCCAGTCCGGCAGCGAGCCCGCGCGCAGCGGACGGATCTCCAAGCAGGGCTCGGCGTCCGCGCGCTGGGCGATGGTCGAGGCGGCATTCAGCGTCGTGCGCCAGCCCGGCCCGCTGCACGCGTTCTACGAGCGCCTGCGCGCCCGCCGCGGCCATCAGATCGCGGTCGTCGCCGCCGCCCGCAAGCTCGCGTGCCTGTTCTGGTGCCTACTCACCCGCGAAGAGCAATACGCCCACCAGCAGCCATCGCTGACCGCCAAGAAGCTCCGCCGCCTCGAGCTCACCGCCGGCGCGAAGCGCTACGACACGAAGGCGGCCGGCGTGTGGTCAACCAACCAGGCGATGCGCGACGCCGAGCGCAAGCTCGCCGAGCAGGCCGAGGCCTCCTACGTGCGGATGGTTCGCGACTGGCAAGCAACTGCGCCACGAACGGGAGCGGGCGCGACCGTGACACCGGGGCGCGCATAACAGGCCCTCGAAGGGCAACGTCGCGCGGCAGACCACGAGCCCCCTTGACGTCTGCTATTTGACACGTCATCGACTCGCGCCCACCGGCAGCCTACAACCCACACGATCGACCGCCAACACGCCGGCAACCGCCGGTGCCGATCCCGCGCACCCGCAAACAGCCGAATTTGCGCCGATCGAGCGCCACGCGGCCGAAACCAAGTCCACAGCAGCCGATCTGCCGCCCTCGGAACAGCACACGCGACCGATCCGCCGTCCGAAATCAACCCAAAAAGTTGGTCCCAGGCCCTTGACTTTCATCCGTCGTCCTTTGCCGGTCTCGTCGTACGCGCGGGCGCGCGGTGACGTAGACGAGCAACCGGCCGTCGCCGTCGGGCGCGTAGACGTCTCGCGGATCAACGCGAGGTTCAGGCGGTACGCCAGCAGCCACCCGGCCGGGGTCGTGAGCTTGGCGCTGGGCGAGCGGATGCGTGTAGGCGCGTAAACGAGCACGCTCGCGATTACGGTGCGTTCTCAGTGCGGCACGACCCAGAACGCGATCACCGCGTACTGGAGCGCGGCCGCAACGATCACGAGGGCGTGGAACACCTCGTGGTATCCGAACACCGCGGGCATCGGGTCCGGGCGCCCCACCGCGTAGACGACGGCACCCACCGTGTAGAGCACGCCGCCGAGCCCGAACAGCGTCAAGCCGCCGACACCGATCGCGACCGCGAGCTGGGGGAAGGCCGCCACCGCGACGCAGCCCAGCGCGATGTAAGCGACGGCGAACCGCCATGTCGGCGCGTCGATCCACACGAGCTTGAACAAGACGCCGGCCAGCGCCCCCGCCCACACCACCACGAGGGTCGCGGTGCCCAGCGGCCCGTGAAGAGCGAGCAGGGCGAGCGGCGTGTAGGTGCCCGCGATCAGCATGAAGATCATCGAATGGTCGAGCCGGCGCATCCAGCGCCACGCGGACGGCGACCGCCAGTTGACGCGGTGATACAGCGCGCTCACCCCAAAGAGCGCCACGAGGCTGACCGCGTACACCGTCACGGCGATGCGGGCGCGCGCGCTCCCGGCCGCGACCACGAGCGCGACGCCGAGCGGCACCGAACACAGACATGCCCACTGATGCGAGACGCCGCGCAGGCGCGGCTTGCCGGAGGCGGGCAGCGCGAGCATCTCGAAAAGAATAAGGGCCGGACCCTCCAGAATGAGCAGACCGCTTCCGCCAGTCCACACCCTTGTGCATCTGCGGATCTGGACGACTGATCCGCGGTCGCGCCGGGCACCCTCGCCCAAGGCGCGATCCTCTACACGGTCTGCCAGCAACCGTTCAGACCACGCACCCAAACGCGCCCGCGGCGAGCACCACGCACTCGCAGCCGCCGCTCTTGACGCGGCCTGCACGGTCTGCTGCTCAAACGTCTCCACGCGCCGGCCGCCGCCGCGGCCCGCCGTGAGCCTTTCGCGGCTCCGCCGCCGATCGCGGCGGTGGTGCTCGCTCACGATGCGAACATAGGCTCGGCGCGGACGCGGGCCAATAGAATCGGGTGCAGGTCCATTGGAGGGAGTTACGCGGGTGCTGGGATGACGCCGAGGGCGTAGCGTGATGCGTGAACGCGGCAGTGTTCTTGGGCGAGGTGGAAGGTCCAGTATTGGTCGAAGTCGTCGTTGCTGATCAGCGCGCGGAGTGTGAGGATCGCCTCGGCGCCGGCCAGGCCCCAGCGGGCGCCGGTGATGTCCATGCGGTCTTTGACGAGGTGGCGGCAGGCGCCCTCGATCACGCCCGTCGCGATCGGCCAGCCGTTCTGAAGGGCGGTGGGGTAGTCGAGGTAGGGTCGTTTCGCGAGTAGGTAGTCGGCGCAGCGGTCGGCGGCTTGGCGCTTGTTGGGCTCGAGCGCGAGGCGGGTCGCTTTGCGGCGGATCGCGGCGGCGACGATCCCCGCCTTGCCCTCCAGCACGGCGCGCGCCTTCTCGTGCACCCACCGTTCGGCGGCCGGGTCACTCTCTTCAAAGAAGCACCAGCAGCCTGACCATAGGTACTCAAGGACGTGGATGAAGTCAACGACGATCGGGACCTTGACCTTGCGTTTGCGGGCTTCGGTCTTGATCCGGTCGATCACCGGGTAGGCCGGGCGCATCGCTGCGCCCGGCCCCCCTCAGAACCGGACTAGCACCTTTCAATGCATCCGGCTCAAGCAAGCCGCGATGATCCGCTGAGACAACCGCCGTACGCTCGTCGCGTCCTCTGGTCCGTTCACCACGACCGTGGTCGCGGCGTCTAACTTGTCCGTCGGTACCGGGGTCATCGTCATCTTCCTCTTCCCAGGCTCACCTGACCGCGTCAGCACCCTTTCGGGTCCGGGCACTGCGTCCCGTATCCGGCCAGTTATGCGGAACGGCCGGCTGAAGGGGCCGGCGATTCGTGTTCCGGTTTCCTGTTGTCTTTCGACTGTCGGCATTGCGCTTCTCGGTCATCAGATTCCCGCCGGGGGGTTGGGCCTTCCTTGCGGTCGGCTTACCGGCCAGACAGCACCGGACCCCGACGGGGGTTACCACGTTTCGCACGCACGAGATACGATCGGGGTGGGTGCCTCCTGTGCCCCGAGGACAGCGGTGCTCTTCCCGACTGGGCACCATCCCCAGCCGGCGCCTGCCGCTTCTCTGCGGCCAGTCCTTGCACTCCGCTACTACATTCCATCGGCGGAGCTCAACATGACGAGACATCAGCCAGAGGTTTAAGTTCTTCACCCGTCCAATCTGCCTCTCGCCTGTGGCCCCCGGATGGAACGGGCGCCCTTGGGCTTTTGCCTGATGCTTCGAACCCCGCCGGGGACGCCAGCGACGCACGTCAGGCCGAGGCCAGGCCACTGAGCACGAGCCCGGAACTACGCCTTCGATAATCGTCGAACCTCCAATCAACGTGTTCACTCAATGCATGCGACCTCGCGTCGCAGGCGCTGATCG
>CAWFKF010000144.1:0-32337 GCA_963816005.1 uncultured Solirubrobacteraceae bacterium
GAGCTACGGGCGCAGGTGCTGCTTCGCCGCGGACGTGCGGCGGTGCGACGGGAGCCAATCCTAGCGATCACGGGATGCTCAGCGCGCTTGGGGCCGCGTCGACGCCCCGATCGTCTTGGCCAGCCAGTCGACGAGCGGCTTGGCCGCTTCGAGCTCGGCCTGGACGACCTCGTCGCAGACCGGCTCGTGCAACCAGGGCTCGAGGTCGTGGCGACGGTGGACGGTGATCGACTTCATGCGCAGGAGGTCGATCCGGGGGTGATCGGGGCGGTAGCCGCGCGGGGCGCGCTTGAGCTCGGGCTCGGTGGCGCTCAGTCCGGCGTCCCGGGCGGTCCGAAACGTGCGTTCGACGGCCTTGTAGCGGCGGCTGTCGTCGACGGAAGCGCGGAAGCGCTCGAGCTGGTCCGTGGCGGGGTGATGCAGGCCGGCGCCGACGAACAGTCCGTCGAGTGAGAGCTCGAAGTAGTAGCCGCCGGCGTCGCCGTAGCCGATGGCCACGGCAATGTTCTCCTTGATCGGCGGGCGCATGTGGAAGCGGGTGTCGTTGTAGGGCCGGAAGATCTTCGGCCGACCGAGGTGGGAGAGCTTGTCCGCGAGCTCACGGGCGGGCGCGAGCAGGTCGGCGTCGTAGCGGGCGCGGTTGGCCTTAAACCAGTCACGATCATTGTTTGCCTCGAGCTCCTCGAGGAAGGTCAGCGCTGCAGGCGGCCACACCGGCTGGATGCTAACCCGGGCCTTCGCGCGCCGCCTACGCGTCGGCGAACCGCGCGACGGTGAAGCCGATCAACGTCGGTACGTGGATCGCGAACACAACCAGCGAGAGGGTCAGCACGATGAGGGCGCCGCCGCGCAGGTGGTTGCGCAGGAACGCGTACTCGATCAGACCGGCGATCAGCGCGTAGGCCAGCAGCGACCACTTCGCCACGCCGAAGAACGTGGGCCACGCGAAGCCGTCGACCCGGGTGAGCGAGAACAGGTTCCCGATCAGCAACAGGGCCGACGCGGCGAGAAGCGCGACCGCCGGCGCGAGCGGCACGTGCTGGGGGATGTGGGCGGCGAGGTAGATGCCGCCAGTGACGATCAGCGCCAGCGAAAGCATCCCGACTTGGGTCACCGGCGGGAGCCGGCGCTCGCCCGTCCCGCCGCCGTTCCGATCGCTCATCCCGAGGCCAGCTTGGTCATGATCACGAGCGTCGCGACCTGCATCACGCCGAGGATGCCGGCGCAGTAGATGAAGCGCTTCATCAGGCGCTCGATCACCTCGGGGTTGGGACGCGGCTTCTTGAGCTCGAACAGGACGGCGATGTTCGCGGGCTCGAGCAGGCCGAGCGCGAGCACCGCCATCACGCCCACGACGACGTAGCTGGCCACGAGCCAGCCGTGGAGGGGATAGCTCGACTGCACGGTGCCGAGCTTGTTGCCGAGCTGCCAGCCGGCGGCGAGCGTGACCGCCACGACGGTGGGCATGATCAGGACCATCTTCGGCATCAGCCGCGTGGTGAACTCGACCCGGGCCGGGACCGACATGCGACCCATGATCGGGCCGAGGATCAAGCCCAGGAACAGGTCGATGATCGTCCATCCGGCCCCGAAGGCCACGTGCAGGAACACGAGCGGCCAGAGCTTGTTGACGGCGATCGCCGCGATCAGCATCACCAGCACCGCGGCCACGATGACGAGCCCCTTCCGGGGCACGATCTCGAACTCCGGGATCTGGATCTGGGGCGGTGGTCCCGCTGCGGGCCTCGCCGCGGACGGAACGGCGATCTCGGTCACAGGCGAACCATATCGCGCCGTGGTGTCGGAGAGGGAGGAGCTTCCGCGCTGTCCGGGGAGCTCCGGTCGGCGACGCGCGACAGTCACCAGATCTTCGAGCCGGCGTCGTAGACCAGCGCCGGGACGATCATCGAGCGCACGGACAGGCTACGCATCCCGGGGCGGGCTCGGTTGTGCGAATCACCCGCCCGATCCACGATAGGTTGCGCACATGTCGGAGACCAATCAGCCCAGCATCGTGATCGTCGGCGGCGGTTTTGGGGGTCTGGCCGCTGCGATCGAGCTGCAGCGGCACGGATTCACCGACCTGACGATCCTCGAGCGGGGGCCGGACATCGGCGGCACCTGGTTCTACAACTCGTATCCGGGCGCCGCGTGCGACGTACCCAGTCATCTGTACTCGTTCTCGTACGCGCAGCGCCGCGATTGGTCGCGCTTGTGCTCGCCGCAGGAGGAGATCCTCGCCTACTTGCACGCGGTCGCCCGCGACTACGGGGTCGACCGGTTGGTCGTGCCCAACACCGAGGTCGGATCGTGCACCTGGGACGCAGCGACGCGTCGCTGGACCGTGACGAGCACGGACGGACGCGCGTGGGAGGCCGATGCGGTGGTGCTGGCGACGGGGCAGCTGCACCAGCCGTCCTACCCCCGGATCACGGGCCGCGAGCAGTTCGCCGGCCACAGCTTCCACTCGGCCCGGTGGGATCATGACTACGACCTGCGCGGCAAGCGGGTGGCGGTGATCGGGACGGGCGCGAGCGCGGTCCAATTCGTGCCCGAGATCGCCGAGGAGGTCGAGCGGCTCGTCGTCTTTCAGCGGACCGGCAACTGGTTCATGCCGCGCAAGAATCGCGCCTACCCGCGGCCGGTCAAGGCGGCGATCCAGCGGGTCCCGGGCCTGCAGGGCTACCGCCGCAAGTACATCTTCGAGTACACCGAGTCGCTCACGCTGGCGATCCGCCATCCGAACACGTTCGGGCGAGTCGTGCGCGCGATGTCGACCACGTTCATGCGCCGGCAGCTCGTGGACACCGAGGTCCGACGCAAGGCGTGGCCCGACTACACGTTCGGGTGCAAGCGCATCCTGTTCAGCTCCTCCTTCCTGCCTGCACTGCAGCGCCCCAACGTGGGACTGGTCACCGAGCCGCTCGAGCGGATGACGCCGACCGGCCTGGTGACGGCGGATGGCGCCGAACACGAGGTCGACTGCGTCATCTACGGAACCGGGTTCCGCACGACCGAGTTCATGTTTCCGATGGACATCACCGGCACCGGTGGAGCGAGCCTCCGCGAGTCCTGGGCCGCCGGCCCGCACGCGCATCTCGGCATGGTGGTGCCCGGGTTCCCGTCGCTGTTCATCATGTACGGGCCCAACACGAACACCTCGGGTGGCTCGATCATCGTGTATCTGGAGGCCCAGGCGGGGTACCTGCGCCAGGCGCTGCAGCAGGTGCGCGACCGCGGCGCAGCGGCAATCGACGTCCGGCCCGAGGTGGAGGCCGAGAGCGACCGGCAGGTGCAGGCCCGGTTCGCCGGCACGGCGTGGACGCAATGCGACTCCTGGTACCGCGACGAGCACGGCCGCATCGTCACCAACTGGCCCGGCTTCATGCGCGAGTACATCGCCCAGACCAAGCTGATCGACCCGAGCCAGTTCACGTTCGTGCCCGCCGCCGAGCCCAAGCCCGAGCCGGCGTCACGGCCGACGCGGTCGGGCTCAGCTGATCGGACCGCGCAGGACCGAGTCGCCTGAGTGGCGCGGGCTGCCGTTGGCCGGCTGCAGCGAGACGTCGACGAAGTGGTAGGAGCTGGGGCTGACGGGGAGCGGGACCTCCATCGTCACCTTCCCTGATGCCGGCACCCGGAAGGAGGCCAGGGACACCAGGTCGCCGGGCGAGTTCATCAGCCACAGCTCGTAGAACGTCCCGGGGGGGCTCGGGCGCACCCCGCGGAGCGAGACCTCGAGGCGGCCCGGCTTCGCGAGTAGGCGGGCTGTGCCGAGAGCCGGCGTGGCCGCCGGAGCCAGCGGGTGCAGCATCAGCGACGCGACGGTCCTGGCGCTGCCCCCGCCCGTGCCGCCGGACTCGAGCGCCACGCCGATCGCCAGGCCGCCCGCGAGCAGCGCGACCGACGACGCGAGCGCGGTGACCGGACGCAGCACGATCCGCCGTCCCCAGCGCGAGCGGCGGGCCCGCTCGGTCCCGGGATCAAGCCGGGCCGGCGCCGGCGTCGCGTCGGGGGGCAGCACGAGCGCAGGAGGGTCGACGGTCTCCCAGGCGTCCGGCGGCAGCCCTTGCAGCCGCGTCACCAGCGGCTTCAGGCGCGCCACCTCGGCGCCGAAGGCGGGATCCTCACGCTCGAGTCCCGTGGCTCGGGTACGGTCGGGCTCCTCGAGCTCGCCGAGCAGGTAATCGGTCGGGTCCGGCCGCTCGTTCATGCGGCTGCCTCCTCGCGCTCGATCATCTCTCGCAGCCGGTTCAGCGCCGAGACCATACGCGTCTTGACGGTGCCCAGCGGGAGTCCGGTGCGCTCAGCGATCTCGCGCTGGGTGAGATCCTGCTCGAAGCGCATGCGAAGGATCGCGGCCTCCTCGGTGGGCAGGCCGCGCAGCAGGTGCACGACCCGCCATTGCTCGAGCAGCTCGTCGATCGCTCGGCCGTCGTCACCGTCGTCGGTCAGCGCCACGGCGCCGGGATCATGGGGCTCGGGCACGCGGCGGCGCAGCTGGTCGATCGCCCGGGAGCGCACGATCTGCATGATCCAGGTGAGCAGGGAGGCGCGGCGCGGGTCGTAGTCGGGCGCCCGCTGCCAGACCTCGAGATAGACCTGCTGTTGGACGTCCTCTGCCGTCTGGTGATCGCCCAGCAATCGCCGCAGCAGACCGAACGTGGTGGCGCCGTACTCGCGGTACAGCGACTGCAGGGCGTCGGGGTCGCGGCGACGGAGCCCCGCGACGAGACGCAGTTCTTCGCGTTTCGGTTCGCTGCGACGGCTCACGGGCGGTCCCAGTGTGACGGACGGGGCGAGCAGGCGCGGTGCGGAGGAGACCCAGACGGTCGACATGCACCTGGGTATACGCAACCGAGCCGCAGTCCGACCAACAAATCTTTCTCAACCGCCCCGTCGCGGTCGGTCGGACAACTCGGGCAAGGGAACCAACACGAAGGAGATCCCATGTCCCGCACAAGAGGCCGCGTCCGGCCCCTGGTAGCTCTGTTTGCCGCGCTCGTCGCCTGTCTCGCCGTCGCTGCACCTGCAGGTGCGGCCACCGTCAAGCTCGCCGGTGGCTACACGACGCTCAAGCTGTACCCGGCCACAGCGGCCGCACTGAAGTCGCTCGGCGTCAACGTCAGTCTCGTACGCCCCGCCACCGTCGCCCACGGCGGCATCAGCTTCCCGATCACCGACGGGCGGATCGATCCGGCCACGGCAGCCGGCGTGATCGAGCACTCGGGCGGCCTCGAGCTGAGCGCCGGTGGCACCCACGTCCGGCTCACCACCTTCGATGTCAAGATCGCCTCGCGTTCGAGCCTCTCAGCCCTGGTCGGCGGCCAGCGCGTGAAGATCATCAACCTCGACACCAGCCACGCGCGCATCACCCGCAGTGGTCTCGGCACACATGTCACCGATGTCCGCGCCACGTTGACGGCGCTCGCCGCGCAGGCGCTCAACGGCGCCTTCCACGTGCACGCGTTCAAGGCCGGTCTGCCGCTCGGGACTGTCAGCGTGCATGCGGTGCCGGCCCAGTTCATCATCGTGAAGGGGTCCACGACGCTGGCGCTCGACCCCGGCACGGCGCAGGCGCTGACCATGCTCGGCGTGTCGGTGGCGCCGATCGCTCCGGCGTCCGCCGGAAGCGCTGGGATCGCCTTCCCGATCACCGGTGGCCTCGTCAACGCCAAGACGCTGGTCGGTCAGATCCGCCACTCCGGTGGCCTGGAGCTGAAAGCGGGCTCGACCACGGTCGACGTGCGCAGCTTCTTCATCGACGTCAACGCCACCCCGGACCTCACGGCTCTGCTGGGCTCGGTGCGGACGTCGATTCTCAGCCTCGACCTCTCCGGGCTGACCGAGCATGTGAGCGGTCAGACGATCACGCTTGGGGGCGTGGTCGCGAAGCTCACAGCGGGGGCCGCCGCTGCGCTGGACAAGGCGTTCGGCACCTCGGCCCTCACGGGCGGGCTGGTCGTAGGTAGGGCAACGGTCGTGGCGACCGTTCGCTGAACGACGCCCGCCAAGGGCGGCGCTCGGGTCTCGGGGGCCCGGGCGCCGCTCTCCGCGTCAGCCAACCGCGTCGGCGGCGGCGCGCGGACACGCCGCGCAGGGCGACGCCGCGCCGGCGGCGAACGTACGGTGTCGTGGGCACGGTCATTCTGCTCGCGTTCGGAGCCAGCGTGTTTCCGACGCTGCTCGCCTGTGTCGCGATCATCGTCTCGCGGCCCGAGCCCCGGGGACTGCTGCTGGCCTTCTTCGCGGGCGGCCTGATCGCCAGCCTGACCAGTGGCATCGGCCTGCTGGTGCTGTTCAACAACGGGCACACGGTGCTCGGCAGCACGAAGCACTCCCCTCATCCCGCCAACTCGATCGTGGCCGGCACAGTCGCGCTCCTGTTCGCATGGCTGATGGCCTCATCGCGCGGGCACGCGCTCATCGACCGCTGGCGCAGCCGGCGCAAGCGCCGCCGCCGGGCCGCGAAGGCGAAGGCCGAGGCGGGAGCCTCCTGGGCTGAGCGCCGGCTCGGTCAGGCCTCGGCCAAGATCGCGTTCCTGATCGGCGCGGCGATCGACCTACCGGGGCCCTTCTACATTCTGGCCATCGGCCAGATCGCGCGTGGGCACTACAGCCCGCTGGAGCAGCTCGCGCTGATCGTGCTGTTCAACGCGATCATGTTCCTGCTGCTCGAGGTCCCGCTGGTGGGCTACCTCGTCGCGCCCGAGACCACGACCGAGCGCGTCCAAGCGATGTCCCGGTGGCTGAACGCAAACGGCCTGCGGGTGACCGGCTGGCTGGTGGGCTTGTTCGGCGCCAGTCTGCTCGTGCAGGGGGTCGCGGCGCTGGTCCGCTGAGGCCTTGTCGTCACTCCTCGCAGATATCGGCGGTCCGTGCCTTGGTCATTCGCATCACGTCTTGCGGGGCGATCAGCACCGAATGACGATGGTCGCCGGCCGGGCAGACAATGCGCTCGTGCCGAGTCAAGGCCACGTCGATCACCTCTGCCGCTGGGACGATCGGCCCGAACGGTGGCAGCGCTCCGACCTCGAAGAACGGGAAGTGCCGGGCGATCTGATCCTCGGCGGCGAGCTGCAGACGTCGGGTGGCGCCGAGCACCGCGCGAATCTTGTGCAGGTCGAGCCGGTACGCCGCCGGGATCGCCGCGAGCACGAAGGCGCGGCCATCGTGCAGCACGACCGTCTTGGCGACCTCGTCCTGCGGCCGGCCCATCGCTCGGGCCTCGGCCGCGGCGCTCATCGTCGGCTCGTGCTCGAGCAATTCAAACGCGACGCCGGCGCCGTTCAGGAACTCGACGATCGCGCGGTGGCGAGTGCCCGTCACCGTCCGGGTGTCGTGTGTGCTCGGCATCGCAGCCTCCTCGGACGTAATCCCTCTCAGCGTTACGCTACGCTGTGTCCGACGCGGCGGCATCAGCGCAAGGCCGCCGCATCGATCAGTAGGGGCCACGGAGCGGCTTGTCGTCCGGCGTTGCGTAGCGCAACGCCGGGACGGCGACATGCGTAATTGGCCGTATCTATCGCACGGAAAACGGCCCTCCACATGTCCCCGAACCGAGCCGTACTGTCGGTTCGGATCGAACAAACTGAGCGCTGGGAGCCCGCCATGGCCGCAGTCCAGGGCAAATTCCGGACCGCCATAGAACTCGACTTTCGCACTTTTGAGGTTGTGAGCGGGCATGCGGACGCGGCCGGGGTGACGATGTCGGGGTGGTCGTTGTGAGCGGTCTGGGCGGCTGAGCGGGCGCGCCGCAGAGGTGCGGGGAAGGAGCACCGGCAGCTTCCCCGAAGCGGTGGTTGTTCGATGACCATTTCCGCGGTCGGGTGGGAGGCCCGTTCGCGGCTGCCCATGGGGGTTGCCGCCGATGCTCTGCGTCCCATCTTCGCTGGAGGAGCTTCTGCTCCCGTTCGCGCCATGTTTCTCTCGCCCGACGTTTGAGACGTTCAGGGCGATGGTCGTTGGCCAGATCTCGCAGACGTCGCTGCGCACCGTGTGCGGGATGCTGGTCGGCTCGAGGCTCTCCGGGGTCTGGCATCACGCTCGCGCGCACCGGTTCCTCAGCGGTGCGCGCTGGTCAGTCCAAGAGCTCGGGCTCCGGATCGCGGATCTGATCGTCGAGCGGCTGCTCGAGCCCGGCGCGCCGCTGATCGTGCCGGTCGATGACACGCTGGCAAAGCGCCGAGGGCGCAAGATTCACGCCTGCTTCTGGCATCACGACGCGACCGCAAACTCAGACCGGGGTGCGGTCGCGTGGGGCAACAACTGGGTCACCGCCGGGATCAACGTCAAGCTTGCGTTCCTTGAGCGGACCGTCTGCCTGATGGTGCTGTTCCGGCTCTGGCTCCCGCGCCGCAAGGAGATCGCGAAGGGCAAGGCAGATCCGCTCAGGCCATCCAAACCCCGGCTGGCAAGGGAGATGCTGTGCCTGCTGGCGGGGCGGTTCCCCGGGCGGATGATCCACATGGTCGGCGACGCCGCCTACGCCTCGGGCGCGTTCGCCGGCGTGCCGGAGAACGTGACCGTCACCTCCCGCCTGAAAGCGAACGCCGCGCTCAATCACCTAGCGCCGCCCCGACCGCCCGAAGGGCAGCGCAAGCGCGGCCGGCCGCCGAAGAAGGGTCCGCGCCTGCCGAAGCTCAAGCAGATCGCGACCGACCTTGCCACCCAATGGGTCAAGACAACCGTCCGCCGCTACGGCAAAACCGAGCAGGTGATGGTCCACGCGTTCCAATGCCTATGGTATGAGGCGTTCGCCCAGCAGCCCGTCCAGGTGGTACTGATCCAAGACGCCACCAAGCCCCAGGGCTACGAGCTGGCGCTCGTCTCCACCGACCTCGACGCGAGCGCCGCCCAGCTGATCGAGCGCTACGCCGAGCGCTGGCCAACCGAAGTCACCTACGAGGAAGGCAAGGAGCTGGCGGGCGTCGGCGACGCGCGCAACCGCACCCGCAAAGCGGTCGAGCGGACCGTCCCCTTCCAGTTCCTGTGCATGACCCTAACGATCATCTGGTACGCGCTCTCAGGCCACCACCCCACAGACGTCGAGGAACACCGCCAACGCTCCCCGTGGTACCTCACCAAGACCACCCCCTCGTTCGCCGACATGCTCGCCAAGCTCCGCCGCGTGATCATCGCCGCGCAATTTCACCCAGGACGGGGATGCGCCCCCCAACCCGCGGAAATAGCGCAAGTCCAACGAGCATGGGCAGCCGCTGGACTATGAAGTGCGAAAGTCGAGATAGAACCAGCTGACCCGTCAGTGGCCGCGCTGACCGCGCGCACTTCGCCGTACGTGAGCAGCACGCGCTACGGGCTGTCGCCGAGCTCTCGGTTCGCCGGCGGTCCGCGCCGAGAGCGGCTCCGCATCGCCGTGTTGGCGCCGCCGTGGTTTCCGGTTCCGCCGCTGGCCTATGGCGGGATCGAGGCGGTGGTCGACGTGTTGTGCCAGGAGCTGGTCGCTCGCGGGCACGAGGTGACGCTGTTCGCCGCCCCCGGATCGCATTCGGACGCCCGTCTGCGGACGCCGCTCGAGGCCGCTCACCCGCACGAGATTGGGTCCTCGATGGTGGAGTCCGACTGGGTCGCCTGTGCGTGGGGGGAGATCGACCTCGCCGCCGAGCTCGGCCAGGCGTTCGACGTCGTGCACGACCACTCGGGATTCACGGCGCTGGCGATGGCCGATCGGATTGCCGCTCCGGTGGTGCATACGATCCATGGGGCGTTCGTGGAAGAGACGGCCCCCTTCTACCGGCGCCACGGACACAAGGCCCGGCTCGTCGCGATCAGTCGCTCCCAGGCTCTGAGCGCTCCGGCCGGGGTACGGATCGCTGACGTGGTGCCCAATCCGGTTGTCGTCGAGCGCTGGCCGTTGCGGACGGAGAAGCAGGACTACCTCCTATGGGTGGGGCGGATGGACCCTGTGAAGGGCGCGCACCGCGCGATTCGAGCTGCCCGCCTGGCTGGCCGGAGGCTCGTCCTCGCGGGCCCCGTCCAAGCCGGGCAGGAGGCGTACTACCACAGGCTGGTCGAACCGCAGATCGACAACGCCAGCGTCCGCTACATCGGCGAAGTGGGCGGGGTCGAGAAGCTGGGGTTGTTCGCCGACGCAGCGGCATTGCTGATGCCGATCAGCTGGCGGGAGCCGTTCGGGATGGTGATGGTCGAAGCGCTTGCCTGCGGCACCCCGGTGATCGCGTTCCCGGAAGGTGCGGCCACCGAGATCGTGATCGACGGGGTGAACGGCATGCTCGTCGCGGACGAGGCCGAGATGGCGAGCGCGGTCCACCGCCTCGACTCGATCGATGCTGCCGACTGCCGCGCGAGCGTGGCGGCTCGCTATGACATATCGATCATCGCGTCGCACTACGAGGCCGTCTACCAGCGGGCGATCCAAGCGGACTCCCGGCGCGCGGGGTGGGGACGGCGCCCGGCTCGCCTGACACGCTCCCCTCTCCCCCTCGGAGCGCGCTGATGCTCGGCATCGCTCCTTCGACCCGTCCCAGTCGGTCGGCCACCGCCTGCATTGGCATTCGGGCGACACACCCTGAACTCGCGCTCGGACGTGTGATCGGAGCCGGCGATGGTTCCTGACTCGCGGTTGAGCCGAACTCACCATCCACCAAGGAGGCTACGCATGCCTGGAGTACTCACGCGCTGGGACCCGTTCGGTGAGCTGAGCGAGTTGAGAACTCGCTTTGATCGCATGTTCGACGACCTCACCGTTGGCCGCGAGCGGGATTGGACGCTGGCGATCGACGTCGAGCGCGACGGCGGCAACCTGATCGTGCGCGCCGATGTGCCCGGGATCAAGCCCGAAGAGGTCAAGATCGAAGTCGAGGACGACATCCTCACCGTGTCCGGCGAGCACGAAGAGAGCAAAGAGCACAAGGAGAAGAACTACGTACGGCGCGAGCGCCGATACGGATCGTTCTCGCGCTCGATTGCGCTCCCGGCCGGCGTCGACCCGAAGGCGATCGCGGCCAAGACGCAGGACGGCGTCGTCGAAGTGACGATCCCCCTCCCGAAAGCGGCAAAGAAAGAGACGGTCACAATCACGCCGACCGCCTCCTGACACGCGGCCAGGTGCGTCGGGCTCGCTTGCGCCGCAGCTTGCGCGGCACCACGACGCCGAGCAGTCGGGGCTGCCTCGCGGCTTCGAGCCGGCGCCGGGCCAGCAGCCCGCCGCTCAGGCCGAGGGCGGCGAGGCCGGCGGCGATCAGCCCAGGGCGGGCGCGCAGCCGCCCGTACTCATCGCGGACAGCAGGCCAGACGCGGTCGTCGATCAGTTCCGTGACCTCCTCCCGGTCCTCGGCCGGCTGCACGGCAACCGGGGGGAGGAACGCGATCTGAACGCGTTTGAGCTTGGGGAGCGCGCCGAGCCAGAGATGGGCGGTTCCGGTGATGGCCGCGGGGACGATCGGGGCGCCGGTCTCGAGCGCGAGCCTGCCGGCGCCGTGATGGGGCGAGCCGAGCGCGTTGGGATCCGCGATGCGCGTTCCTTCCGGAAACACCACCACCAGCCCGCCCGCGGCGAGGATCGCCCGGGAGGTCTCGAGCGCCTCGTCGTCAGCCGCACCGCGGCGGACGGGGAACGCCCCAAGGCGGTTCAACAGCCAGGCCAGCGGTCCCCTGAACAACTCCGCTTTGGCCATGAAGCGGACGTGACGGTGCAGCGCGAGCCCGATGAAGAAGGGGTCGAGGAAGTTCTTGTGGTTGGGGGCGACGATCGCCGGTCCCTCGGCCGGCACGTGCTCAATGCCCTTGGCGCGGAACCGGAACCATCCCCTCAGAAAGATCGTCGCGAGCGCCCGCACGAACGCGTAGAGGTGCGGTGCGACTCCCGGTCCGCGCGCGTAGGCGTGAGCGCGTCGCCCGCCCGGAGCCTACGGTCCGCGGCATCCGGGGCGGAGGTCAACGTTCGGCTGTGTGTTCGGGTAGGAGCAGCACCGGGATGTCGCTGTGGGTGAGCGTCTCGGACACGACCCGCGCGTGGCCGGGGCTGAGATCCTGCTTCCAGGCCAGGGCGATCAGGTCCGCCGAGACCTCGTGTGCGACCGCGACGATGTCGTCCGCGGGGACGCCAAGGCGGCGCAGCAGCGTGACTCGGTGGTCCGGAGGCGACAGGTAGCGTGCGAGGAACTCCTGACTCCAGGCGCCGGCCGCGTATGGGGCGTGGTCGGCGAAGGCGGGCACGGTCTCCGGCGAGTGGACGTGGAGCACGAGCACCTCCAACCGCCGGCGGTGAGCCAGTTCGATCGCGCGCTCGAGCGCCTGTGAGCGATCGGTGCTCCCCTCGAGCGGCACGAGGAGGCGGTGGACGTGCTTCCGCGGGTGGGAGTCGGGAGAGACGACGACGACGGGCTTGTGCACGCGCGTGATCACCTCCAGCGCGGTGTGTCCCGCGGGTTGCGGGCCGGCCGGAGCTCCCCGCGCGCCGAGGACGAGCGCCGCAACGTCCGCGTCCTGCGCGGCCGCCACGATCTGCTCGATCGGGGCACCTGCGGTCTCGCGCAGCTCGACGCCGGCCGCGCGCGCGAGCTCCGGGGCGTGGCTGGTGACGCCCTCCTCGGTGACGTGCAGTACGACCACGGACGCATCGAACAGGCCGGCCAGGGAGACGGCGGTGCGGAGCACCGGCTCCGCCGATGAGTTGGAGTTGAGCGCGGCGAGCAGGGTGGTCATGGCTCCCTCCTGGGTGACGGCGGGCGAAGCTCGAACGTCTGGGCGGTCCGGCCCAGCGGCACGGACTCTCCGGTGGGGGCGAGCGCCCGAACGGGCGGGTCGGCGGTGAGCTCGACGGAGTCTTGGTAAACCCGGACCCGCACGTGGCTGTCACGAAAGCGGACCCGCACGTCGAGCGCCTCCCAGCCGGGCGCGAGCACGGGATCGATCGCCAGCGCGTCGCCCACGGGCCGCAGGCCGGCGAAGCCCAGCACGAGCGCTTGCCACACGCTGCCCATGGCGGCGAGGTGCAGCCCGCCGGCGGTCATGTGCCCGATATCGTCGAGGTCGATGGCGGCGGTCAGTCGCAGCAGCTCCAGCGCCGGCCGGGTGCGGCCGGCGCGAGCGAGCAGCGCCGCGTGGACGCCGGGGGAGAGCGTGCTGCCATGCGCGGTCCGCGGCTCGTAGAAGTCGAGGTTCGGCTCCAGCGAGCCGGGGGCCACCTCGTCGGGGATCAGGCAGTGCAGCATGAGCACATCGGGCTGTTTGACGACCTGGGCTGCGCGCGTGCGCTCGGGACCGAGCAGCATGTCGGCGCTGATCGGCCGCTGCGGCGCGAGCTGCGCGATCACCAGTGGCTCGAGGGCGTGGAAGCCCGCGAACTGCTCGTAGACACCGGTGGCAGAGTCAAAGCCGTCGATGATCGCGTCGGCCAGCTGGAGCCAGCGCCGCCGCTCGCTGTCGTCGGCGACTCCGTCGGCCACCGACGCCGCTCGGCGCAGGTTCCAGCGCACCATGACGTTCGTGAACGCGTTGTCGTCGACGTGCTCGTGGTATTCGTCCGGGCCGATCACGTCGCGGATGTGCCCGCGTCCGTGCTCGTCGGTCTCGATCCGCGAGACCCACCAGCGGGCGGTCTGCACGATCAGCGCGCGTCCGGGACCGTCGGCGAATTGCCGGTCGCCGGTCCAGTCGATGTAGCAGGCGGCAGCCCACGCGACGTCGGCGATGATGTGTTGCTCGAGCGGGCCGGTGAGCACCGGTCGCAGCTCTCCGCGGCCGTCGCGCATCCGGGCCGGCGTCACGTCCCGACCGGATCCCGCGGACTCCCACGGGAACCGGGCCCCGGTCCGCCCTTGTGCGCGTGCCGTGCGCATCGCCACACCCAGACGCCGGACCCGATATTCGAGCAGCGCCCGAGCGGCGCGCGGACGCGTCGCGGCGAGGCATGGCAGCACGTAGACGTCGCTGTCCCAGAACACGTGTCCCCGGTAGGCGTTCCCACTGAGTCCCCGTGCTCCGATCGCCGCCTCGTCCTGCTCCGGGGCGCTGGCCAGGAGATGGAAGACCGCGAACCGGACCGCCAGCTGCAGCTCCGGATCGCCGTCGATCCGCACGTCTGCGTCCTCCCAGCGCGACGCCCATTCCCGCCGGTGCTCGCACAGCAGCCGATCGAATCCGAGTCTCCGCGCGATCTGGACGCGGTCGACGGCAACAAGTGGATCAGCCTTCCCGTGAGCGGAACCGTCGTAGGCCGCGATGCGGTCGAGGACCCGGTTGTCACGGTAGTTGCGCAGTTCGTCGTGGGCCGCCGCGGCGATCGAGCCTGGGCGGCCGGTCACGCGCATCCACACGCAGCCATCGTCGGTCTCACCGTCCTCGTGGCGGCCTCGCGTCGGTGCCAGCGGCGCCGCCGCGAGCATGGTTCGGCCGTGGTCCACGGCCCGCAGCGCTGCCGTCGCGGGCCGAGCCAGCGAGGACAGCAGCAGCGCGTCGAGCCGGCCGGCGCCCGATCCCACCCGCTGGTGCAGCACGCCGGCGTGGAGATCGAGCACGCGATTGACCTGGTCCGTGGCGGCGTCGACTGTGGTGATGACGTTCCAGCGCGGCGCGGGCAGCAGGTGTGTCTCCGCGCCCCGCCTCGCATAGACCCCGGACATCAGCACCGCCGGGTCGCTGCCCGGTTGTTCGATCAGCACGCTCCCGCGCGTGCCGAGGCGGCCGTCGGCCAGGGTCAGCAGAGACTCGCGCACGCGCTCGAGCAGCGGATCGACACCCTCGATCGACAGCATCCACGTGGGGTCAGGATCGAGGATCGGCAGCTCACCGTCCGCTCGCCGGGCGATCTGGTCCTCGAGCAGGGCGGCGAAGGTCTCCAGGCCGCCCCCGCGCGAAGCGCTGCGCAGAACCTGGTCGGCCGCGATCCCGCGCTGCCACAGCCAGCGGATGATCCAGCTCGCCGGCGCGGACCCGTCGATGATGCGCGCAAGCAGCCGGGGCCCGCGCTCATCGACCTCGTAGGCCTCGGTACCGCGACGTGGCAGCAGCACGAGACCACCGGGCCCCGCCGGGCGCGCCGGCAGGCGGCCGTCGAGGTCTCTGATCTCGGTTCCGCTCATGATCGCGAGCTCGATGCCGGCCGCACACGCATCCTCGATCAGACGGCACAGGCCCGCGGTGCCGGCGCCGCGGTCAGGAAGCGCCGCGTCGTCCCAGTCGAACACGACCGCCTCGAATCGCCGCGCCGGCGGTGGGCTGATCACCAGGTCGGTCGACCCGGCGGCCGGCACGCGAGTCATGTCGACATCGTGACCCGCACGTCACCCTCCTGCTCGAGCAGCGAGAACCCCGTGCTCGATCCGATCCGGCGAAAAGCGAGGCTGACCTTCGAGCGGCCGACTCGGACGTCGCCGAGCTCGACGCTCGCGAGCCAGTCCGGCAGTCGCGGGCGGTCGACCGTCAGTCTGTTCTCCGGTGCCTGGGCGGAGATCCCGAGCATGGCCTGGAGCAGCATGAACGGCGCTGTCGCCGCCCAGGCCTGAGGGAGGCAAGCGACGGGGTAGGGGACGATGGCTCTGGACCCATCGCGGTGGAAACCGCAGAACAGCTCGGGCAGGCGAAGGTCACGCGCGCCGGCGGCAACCTCGAACAGCCCGGCGGCGATCCGCGACGTCGCCGCGTCGAAGTCGTAGCGCTTGAGGCCGGCGGCGGCGATCGCGTTGTCGTGCGGCCAGATCGAGCCGTTGTGGTAGCTCATCGGGTTGTAGGCCGGCGAGCGGCTCGACAGGGTCCGGATCCCCCAGCCGGAGAACATGTCAGGCGCCATCAACCGCTCCGCCACCGGGGCGGCCTTGTCCTCGTCCACGATCCCGCAGTACAGGCAATGCGCGGGGTTGGAAGTGACGCTGCGAACCTGTGCCTTACGCCCGTCCAAGGCCAGCGCGAAGAACCCCTCATCCGGGTTCCAGAACGCGTCGTTGAAGGCCGCTCGCAACGCGCCGGCTTCGGTCCGCAACCGGTGGGCGCGGGGCGCGTCGCCGAGTGCCTCGTACACGTCGGCGATGCGCAGCTTCGCCTCGTACGCGTAGCCCTGGACCTCCACGAGCGCGATCGGGCCCTCGGCGAGCGACCCGTCAGCGTGCACGATCGCGTCGTGTGAGTCCTTCCAGCCGTGGTTGACGAGGCCCGCCGGCGACCGCCGCTCGTACTCGAGGAATCCGTCGCCGTCGCGATCGCCCCACTCGTCCATCCACTCGAGCGCGGCGTCGAGCGCCGGGCGCAGCTGGGCCATCGTGTCGAGATCGAGCGTCCAGCGGTAGTAGCCGCCCGCGACCATCAGGAACAACGGCGTCGCGTCAACCGTCCCGTAGTACGGCGTGTGCGGGATGTGCCCGGTGCGGGCGAGCTCGCCCGCGCGCAGCTCGTGCAGGATCTTACCGGGCTCGGCGTCACGCCACGGCTCGTCTGTGCGGGCTTGGAGCGTGGCGAGCACGAGCAGCGTGCCGCGGGCGACCTCGGGATTGACCATCAGCGCCTCGCAGGCGCTCAGCAGCGAATCACGGCCGAACGGCGCGACGTACCAGGGAATCCCCGCCGCCGGCAGCTGACAGTTGGCGACCGGTGTCATCAGCGCATGCAGGTCACGCACGGACGCGTCGATCAGCCGGTCGAACAGCTCGTTGTCCGTGCTGATGCGAGCGCAGCCGGCGACCCAGTCGGCGTGCGCCGACTCGAGCCGCGCGGCCGTTCTGTCCAGCGTCGGCCGCGCGCGCCGGCGCCCGCTGCCCGCTGGCAGAACGGTGATCAGCAGCGACGTCGCCTCGCCCGCGTCCAGCTGCACGTCCCACGCCACGACCGCGCGGCCGCCGTCGACCCTCACGCGCGACGGGAGCGGGCTGAACTCGACGAGCGTGTCTCGACGCTGACCGTCCGCCGCCACGTAGCGGAGACGCACATGACTCCCGTCGCTCGTCGCCGGCGCCACGTGCCCGGTCGTGCGCCGCCCCACGCGTCGGACCTCGAACACATCGGCGAAGTCGGCCGCCAGCGACACCTCGACGACCGTGGCAACGCGGTGAGGACGGAAGCTGCGCACACGTACGCGATAGAACAGACGGTCCGCGATCAGCACCGTCCGGCGCACATTGAGCGTCTCCTGGGGCACGGGCGGCTCGCTCCCGCTCAATTCGGAGTTGGTCGCGTTGATCACCGCGTGATGTCCCGACTCCATCACCGACGAGAGCAGCACCGGCGACCGCCCACCGACCGTGACCCGCAGCTCGGACAGGTGCCGTGTGTCCTGGACGTAGAGCCCCTCGCCAGACGCGCGCGAGGCGCGGATGTCCCCGTCGGGCCGTGCGCACACGAACGCCGCCCCGGACTTGAGCGCCAGGAGTTCCTCGCGGGCCTCCGCCGGCACCTCGGGCGCGGCCTCGAGCTCGGACGAGAGCAGCGCGCGCCTCGTGGCGCGGGTCGCACCAGCCGCGTCGACTTGAACCTCGGGTTCCACGTCGGACGTCATCAGGGCCACTGTGATGCTATGGCGTGCGGGCCGTCATCGTGTCCGTACTTGTCCGGCTGACGGATGCACGCAATCACCGATTCACGGCGAGGTCGCGCCCAGGATCATCGGCTGCCCGCCGCCGATCCGCTCATTGACAAACGAGTGGGACGATCCGCTGACATCAGTCGGGAATCCCACTGAGATCTGAATGGGAATCGACAGCTACGCTGTAGAACGTCGGTCGAAATGACAGCTGGGTTCACCGCAGGTGCCCGCCCCAGGCGGCGCCACCAGAGCCGTCGGGTGAACGTCACTGGCCTCCCGTCAAGTCGATGACTTGTAGCGATCCGGCATGCGCGGACACGGCGTTGTTGAGCTCCGGGTGACCGTCGCTCACCGCAGGCCACGGGCCGTCGTCGTGGAAGACGCCCATGGCGAGATACCGTGCCTGCGACGCGTGCGACGCGTGCAACTGGACGTGGAAGAACAGGTAGCTTTCACCGCCGGGACCAGCGACAGGCTGCGATTCCCCGCCTGGGCCGACAAACGCACGTCCTGTCGTTAGGATCGGCTCAGGGTCGGTGATGAACGGGGTGTGGTCTGGATCGCTGCTAGCGGCGACACCGACCTTGTACGAGCCGTCCCATGTGCTGTCGGCGCTGAAGAGCAGCTTTATCGTGCCGTCTGGCTCAGCATAGGCCGACGGTCCTTCGATCACGCATGGGCTGCCACCCTTCGCGCACTCCCAGCGGAGGCTCCGGTCGGCACCGAGCGCTAAATGTACGTGCTTGTCGAGGCGCAGCCCGTCGGTGGACAGCCGACCGATCCAGATCTGATTGGCCTGCTTGACCCAGAGCAAGTATCGGACGCCGGTCAGCTGGTCCTGCACCTCTGTCGGGTCAATCGTGCCGCCCTTGAGCTCGTGCCCGTTGCCGACGACGTTGTTGAACTGTCCGGCGTAGTGGAGGATCCGACTGTGCCACGGGCCGTGGACAGTCGGCCCCCAATGCCACTCCCAGCACGAAGGTGCCGGGTCCACATGGCGGTGCGCAAGCCGTTCGAGCACTTGCGGTCTCACCCGTGCGGAGAAGTAAACGACCCATTGACCGTCGATTAAGGTGCAGTTCAGGAGACCAGTAGCGGCCATCCAGATACCCCGTTGTGGACGGCTCCGCCCACCATGGCTCATGCCCGGGACCGAAGACGAAGCCGTCAGGGAGCCAGTGGACGAAATCGTGCGACCGGTACATGCTAAACGCGGCTCCCGCGGCACGCCGAGGGTTTGCCTGGCCGTAATCGGTCGTACAGGCGATCTCCCACGTATGCCGCGCGCCAAGTTGGGTGACCGCCGGATCCGGACATGACAAAGGTCCGCCGCCGGTGGTGGGACTGCGCAGTGGGTTCGGGACGTACGTGACAGCAGCGGCGCCCTGTGCCCACGCGTCAGCTGTCGCCATTGAGGCAATCGAGCCCAGGATCACTACGAACCCGGCGAGTCTGAGCCTAGCCTTCTGCTCACAATTGCCCCTCGACTTCTCGGTCGGTGTTACTCGCGGCCAAACCCGGGATACCACTGCCCACCCCGGGGCCACAGCTGCCCTCCACCACAGCCTCTTTGCCGACCAGCGGCCCACTTTCTGAACGTCGGCGGCAGGTAATACAGCCGAAAGCACCGAATGCACTCAAGGCTATGCGTCGCCGGTCAGTGAGCGCATCGGGGAAAAGCCACGGGAATCCGCCGCGGATTACGGATGCCCTCCGGCCTGATGAGCGAGGACCATCTCGATGATGCGATCGAGAGCCGCGCGGACCGGTGGCGGTGTGAGGGTCGGGTTGGTGCTCGGCGCCGGTGGGGTTCTCGGCGGTGCGTGGCTGGTGGGCGGATTGCATGCCTTGGCGGCCGAGACCGGCTGGGATCCGGGCAGTGCCGAGTATCTCGTCGGCACCTCGGCCGGGGCGATGATCGGGGGGCTGTTGGCGTCGGGCGTGCCGCCGTGGTTCATGCTCGCGCACTCGGCAGGCGAGACCCTGGACGCGGTCGAGGGGACTGACCCCGGCTCAGGTGCCGCGAGTCGGTCGGCCGGCGCCGAGTATCAGCTGCACCGCGGCGTCCCGGCGCTGGGCCCGGGTTCCTGGCCGCTTGCCCTGGCCTCGCTTGCGCGCCCGTATCGGTATTCGCCGGCGGCGGTCATCGCCGGCTGGCTGCCGCAGGGCCTGATCTCCCCCGAGCCGCTGAAGCAGACGATCCGCCGCGTCGCCGGCGATGGCTGGCCGGCGCACCCGAACCTGTGGATCATGGCCTGCGACTACGCCACCGGTCGCCGGGTGGCCTTCGGGCGCGCCGACGCTCCGGCCGCGTCGTTGGCCGACGCCGTGGCCGCCTCATGTGCGATTCCCGGCTTCTATCGGCCGGTGGAGGTCGGCGGCTGCCGCTATGTCGACGGCGGCGTGGCGTCGACGTCGAATCTGGACGTGGTCGCCGGCCGCGATCTCGATCTCGTGATCTGTCTGAACCCCACCTCCTCGCTGCACGCCCCGCAGAACCGCACGCTCGGCGAGCGCGCGGCCGCAGTGCTGCGGCAGGCCTCGGGACGGCGGCTCGGACACGAAGCGAGGAAGGTGCGAGAGCGCGGAACCGAGGTCGTCCTGATCCAGCCGACGGTCCAGGACCTCGATGCGATGGGCACCAACCTGATGAGCTCAAAGCGACGACACGAGGTGATCGACACCGCCGCCCAGACGGTTGGCGCTCATCTTCGTCAGCCGGAGCTCCGCGCGCGGCTGCGCGAGCTCCCGCCGGGCGAGTCGATATTCGTACGCCGACCGAGCCCCGCGCCGTCAGCGCCGCTTGACTTCACGCGACTGGCTCGCGCCCGATGGCAGGCGGCGGGCCCGGTCGGTTGAGTGAGCGAGAGCGGCAACAGCGAACCGGAGGTAGGCGTGATTCTGATCTGTTATGACGGCTCGGCCGACGCGCAGTGCGCGATCGAACGCGCGGGTGAATTGCTCGGTGGGCAGCCGGCGACGATTCTCACCGTCTGGGACGGGCCGCGCGCGAGCGGGCCGCGGAGGGGGCCGCGCTGGCGCGCCAAGCCGGCCTGAGCGCGGAGCGACACGTCAAGGAGCGCACGGGAGCCAGACCGCGACTGAGTGTCAGCGGACCGGCGGCGGTTGTCCCTCGGCACTGGCCGGGAGCGCTGGATCCCAGTCGCACACCAGGCAGGCATGGTGGAACGCGGAGCGGGCAAACTCGAGCGCGGCTGCAAACGGGTCGGGGCTGGCGCAGACATCGTCCCAGTCGAGGATGAACTCGCCGAGCGTGGTGTCCCAGTGCGCCGCCGCGGGCGAGAGCGTCGCGTTGGCGAACTCCTCCGGGGCCGGATGGGCGTAGGCATAGAACGCCGCCCTGCCATAGCGCTGGTCGCCGGGCCACCAGCCAACCGCAACCTCTTGCGCGTCCATCGCGTTGCGCATGATGAAGTCATCCGAGGGGGGATCCGCCGGCAAACCGGAGAACAGATTGGCCGCGAGGTCGAACGAGCCCCACCAGGCGTTGACCGGGGTGCGGCGACCGCGATACGGGGCGCTGAACGCGGCCAGGACGAGCGCCGCGCGGGTTGCCGCGGCAAAGTAGGTGGCGACCTGGCCCGGGTCGTAGTGGCGATGCTCGTCGTCGTCGTCGAGCCGCACGGTCCACGGAACCTCCTGCGGCGTGGGGTTGATCTCGACCGGTCCCGCGACGCCACGGATCGCGGCCAGCAGCTCTCGGGTGACCTCGCCCACGGGGCGGTCGGGGGTAAGCGCGATCCGCCGCACCGCGCCGTCGCTGTGCTCGACGACGGCCTGGTGGGTGCGCAGGTCGAGGGTGACGACGAGTGCCCCCGATCCGTCGGGCGCCGGGAGCGGAGCGGTCTCCCACCCCCGCGCGGTCAGCCGCAAGGCCGCGTGCTGAAGCTGCGGCTCCGGCGGGGCGAGGGCCACGGCGAGCTTGCCCAGGACCTGGGTGTGCGCGTGCAGCGTGTCGCAGGTCGCGCTCCACTCCTCGTAGGACAGCGTGGGCCATCCGGACGGCATCCACGCAGACTACCCGGCGGCCGTCGCACGATGCACTGGGGCCCGCCCGAGTGATGCAGTAGGGTCGGCCCGAGGCGATATGCAGATCGGTAGCCCGGGGCCAGGAGTCAGTCACATCAGTCAGGCCTATCCCGACCGGGTGGAGGTGCGAGGCCGTGACCTGTGCGGCGATCTGATGGGCCGGCTGAGCTTCACCGAGTACTTCCACCTCTTGCTCACCGGACGCGAGGCGACCGAGGATCAGCGCTTCTTCCTCGATCTGCTGCTCATCGCGATCGCCGAGCACGGGATGATGCCCACCAACGTCGCCGCGCGGATGACGCTCGCCGCGGAGCCGGGATCGTTGCAGGGGGCCGTGGCGGCCGGGATCCTCGGCTGCGGCCCGGTGATCCTCGGCACCGCCGAGGCATGCGCGCGTCTGCTCGTGGACGCCCAGGAGCAGGTGACGGCCGGCGCCACCCCCGCATCGGTGGCCGAGGGTGTGGCGCGGGCGATCCACGCCGCCGGCGGCCGGTTGGCGGGATTCGGTCATCCGGTTCACGGTCCGGTGGACCCCCGCGCCGAGCGGATCCTCGAGCTCGCGGACGTGCGGGGCATCAGCGGCCCCTACGTGACGCTCGCGCGATGCCTGCGCGATGCCGCGGCCGAGGTCTGGGGCAAGCCGCTGACAATGAATGTCTCGATGCCGATCGCGGCCGTGATGCTCGAGCTCGGCTTCTCGCCGGACGCGGTGAAGGCGATCCCGATCCTCGCCCGTACCGCCGGCCTGCTCGCCCACCTCGCCGAGGAGCAGCATCAGCCACTCGGGTTCCTGATGGCCGGCCGGGCCGAGGCGGCAATCGAGTATCAGCCGATGTCCGACGAGGACCCGTGACCGATGATCGCGCCGGAGCTCGAAACCCGCCCCTGGGCTGAGCAGCTCGCACTCGACGATCGGCACTACCGCGCCCAGGTCGCCTATCTGTTCGCCCGCTCGGCCTTCTACCGGGACAAGCTGGCAGGGGCGGGATGCGCCTCAGAACGGGATGCCGGCGGGCTGGCCGAGATCACGCACCTGCCGCTCACCGACAAGCACGAACTCAGGGCGACGTGCACGCCCGAGGACCCGATCGGCGCCCATCTCTGTGCCACCCCACCCGAGATCACCAGGATCTACTCGACGAGTGGAACCACCGGCGCGCCCAGCTACGTCCCGCTGACGGCGGCCGATCTCGAGAACTGGGTCACCGGCTCGGCGTGCAGCTATGCCGCCTCTGGCGTCAGCGCCGGGCAGCGCATCGTCTCGACCTACAACGCCGGGCCGTTCGTGGCCGGCGCCGCGCTTGCGGCCTTCGACCGAATCGGGCTGTGCCACGTTCCGATCGGTGGCGCCAACACCGAGCGCCTGTTGCAGGCGATTCAGCGCCTCGGGCCCCAGGCCGCCGTGCTGACACCCTCCTACGCCGCCCACGTGATCGAAGCGGCCGCCGAGCACGACGTCGATCTTCCGGCATCAAGCGTCGAGCGCGTGCTCGTCGCGGGCGAGCCGGGCGGCGGCGAGCCCGCGTTCCGGGCCAGGCTCGAGGAGGGCTGGGGCGCTCGGGTGACCGAAGCGATGGGCATTGGCGACATCGGTGTGTCGCTGTGGGGCGAGTGCGAGCGGCAGGACGGGATGCACCTCGGGGCGCGCGGCTTCGTTCATGCCGAGCTGATCGAGCCGGGCACGGGCGCGAGCATCGCCGTGGAGGACGGCGCGACGGGGGAGCTCGTGCTCACCCATCTCCGCCATCGCGCGGCTCCGCTGCTGCGGTTCCGCACGCGCGATCACGTCACCGTCCGGACGAGTCCATGCCGATGCGGCCGGACGGGTCCGCGGGTGCGCTGCGTCGGGCGCACCGATGACATGCTCATCGTCCGGGGTGTCAACGTGTTCCCGTCGGCCGTGCGCGAAGTGGTGGGCGCATTCGTGCCCGATGTCAGCGGCCACATCCTGGTCGAGCCGGCCGCGCCGGGCGTGAAGCAGGAGCCTCCGCTTCCCGTGCGGGTCGAGCTCGCCCGCGGCCAGCCGGCCGATCCCGCTCTCGCCGAGGCGATCCGCGGCCGGCTGCGTGATGTACTCGTCGTCCAAACGCGCGTCCAGCTTGTGCCGTGGGGGAGCTTGCAGCGCAGCGGCTACAAGTCGAAACTCGTTCACCACCAGCCGAGGTGAGGAATCGTGCGAAAGCTCCAGAGCCAGGGCGTCCACCACATCACCCTCGTCGGGGCCGACCGGCAGACGTCGATCGACTTGTGGGAGGGCGTGCTGGGCATGCCGTTCGTGTTCGAACAGCCCAACCTGGACAACGCGTCGGAGAGCCATCTCTACTTCGATCCGGGCGACGGCCGCTTGGTCACCGTCTTCACCAGCGAGGAGCGCACGCCCGATCCGCAGCGGACTCCGACCGACGTCGGGTGTGTGCACCACGTCGCGTTCTCGCTCTCGCGGGCGACCTTCCTCCAGGCGGTGGAACGGCTCGACGAGCGGCAGATCCGCCACAGCGGGGTCAAGGATCGTGGGTTCATGGACTCGATCTACTTCGAGGATCCGCTCGGGCTCCTGATCGAGCTCGCCTCGTACCGCTTCGAGCCGCCGGACGGCCACACCCACGCCGAGGTGCTGCTCGAGGCGCACAAGATCCGGGTCGCGCGCGGTGACTACAACATCGACCCCGTTCACCTCGCCGATGCAATCGAGGCGCTCGTCACCCGATCGCGGGCGTCGCTCTCGGAGGACCGATCGGCCAAGCATCCGTACGGGGAGTCGACCGTGCGGTAACCGCAGCATTCTGGAGGGACCACATGGCAGAGAACACGCTGAGCATCCTCAAGCCGAGCGTCAACAACCTCAGCGTCCGCATCTTCGTCCGCGCCGCCGGGCTCGAATTCGAAGAGCTCGACATGTGGGGGAAGAAGGGCACCCCCGAGTTCCTGCGCAAGGACCCGGCCGACCTCACGCCGCTGCTGGAGGAGCAGGGGCTGCCCAAGGGGTCGCTGTGGGAGAGCTGCGCGATCATGCAGTACCTGTGCAACAAACACGGGCTGGAGCAGTTCTATCCGCGCGACGCGAGCGAACGGGCGATGGTCGACAGCGCGATGTTCTACCTCATCGGTACGCTCTATCCCGTCGTCGCGCGCGCCACCTACCCGGTGCTCGGCTTTCCGCAGTACGCGGGCGAGGTCGGCTGTTCCGACGCCGGTGAGGACATGAAGGCGCGAGCCCAGAAGGACGCCCAAGCGGCGATCGCGGCGCCGCTCGAGGCCTACCGCGCGTTCTTCCTCGACGGCAGGCCGTTCATCGGCGGCTCCGAACCGTCGATCGCCGACATCCGTCTGGCCGCGACGCTCGAGTTCCTGGCCGCGATCGACTACGAGCTCCCCGACTGGGCCAAGGAGTACATGACCGCGATCGAGACGGCGCTCGGCGACGCCTACTCGGAGCCGGCATCCGACGTGCGCGGCTACATCGTCTCGGTGAAAGCGCCGGCGGCCTGAGTCTGGATCCACCTGCGCGGGCCTGATCGGATCGGCGGCCACATCGGGCGGCGTGCCCGCAGTCGATTCCGGTCAAGGCGACGATCACGCTCCAGCCGCCGCAGTGGTCGCGCAACGGGCATGGCGTCACCTTCGTCGGCAAGGTCGATGGCGGCGCGGGCTGCACCGTGGGCGGCCCCGGGGTGGCGATCGCTCGCCACCCCGGTCGCGTCGGTGTTTGTGTCAACCGATGAAGGAGTGGAACTCGCCCAGCGGTTCGGGCAGGGTCGGGCTGAACGGCTTGAACTGGTAGGGCTTGGTGGTGTCGAACCCGGCCTTGGCGGCGGTTGTCTTGTCGGCGAACGGGGTCAGCGCGGTGATGGCCTTGCTGATCTTCGTCCATCGCAGGGTCCGTTCGTAGCCGTTGTTGTTGGGCGGGTCGACGCTCTCGGCCTTGCCCTGGATCCCGGTCACCCGCTCGATCGGGCCGCCGTCCTGGGCCGCCACGCCGGGGGCGACGACGCGGGCGAGGGTGCGGTGGTCACTCTCGATTCCCATGATCCGGGCGGCGGTGACACGAAGGTCGGGCGTGCTGAAGTTCCGCACGCCGACCAGGTAGGCGGCGATGAACGCGTCCTCGAGCGTGACCAGGGTGTTCAACGTCGTCTGGGCGTCGGAGAACATCTTCGGGGGGTAGTAGAAGGTCGTGAACGGCGACGGCTTTCCGGTCACGCTCTTCTCGAGCAGGTAGTGCGACATCTCTTCCTGCCGGGCCGCTTTCAGATACCCCTGATCGTCTGAGGCCAGCCGGGCGAAGAACGGCGCCACCTCGATGATGTTGGTGTAGGTGGTGACGGCGAGCGCCTCGGCGATCTGCGCTGCCGCGAGGATCTCGATGTCGCCCTTGGTCACGCCGCCCTTCTTGGCGGCCGCGAACGACGGGACGAGAGCCCCCAACGCCGACGCGCCCGCGAACGCGCTAGCGCCGGCAGCGGCCGTGCGGCCGAGGAACTGCTTACGATCCAGGCCACTGCTCGGAACTTCGCGTGCATGAGACATTGCCCCTCCTGGGGTCGATGATGAATGGTGCTGGAGCCCGCTCAGCCCCGCCACCAAGCGCTCTCAACACCCCTCTACGCACGCGCACCGTCCGCGGATCAACGAAGGCTCAATCTCGGCCCCGACGATCGCGAGCTGCTCGAGCGGGGACTGGGGTGGGCGACGCTGACCGGATCGTGGGACGAGGTCGAGCGTTCGGGAGGATGCCGCGCAGATCGGCGGCGCCACCCCGCTGTGGCAGCGGATCGACGACGGCGCGACGATGTTCAGCTACTGACCGGCGCTCTCGGCGGCGACGTCTGAGCCCGGCCGGGCCTGCTCATCCCGGCGCTTGATCAGCAGCCATTGCGCCCGGCTCCCGGAGCGCGTGCGCTGCAGGGCGAAGCCGCCGCGGAGTTTCGCCCCGTGCAGCACGAAGACGGCGTGGCCGCGGGCGAGCGCCTCGGGCCACGGGACCCGTCCGCCCTGCTCGTAGGTCCCGCGATCCCACACGCTCACGTCGTCCGCGTCGCTCTTCCCGGTGGGGTCGTCGACCTCGACGGCGAAGCGCTTGACCGCGGGGTCGAGCGAGGGCCCCTTGGGGAGTGCCCAGGCGCGCATTGCGCCCTCGACCTCGAGTTGCAGCTCGAACCCGCGCGTCGGAGCTGCGCGCTCGAGCACGGCGAAGGTCCCAGCGCTCACGCCGCGGATCGCGAACTGCTCGTGGCCCTCGACTCCGACCGCTTCGATCTCGACATCGCTCACCCGGGCGGCCGGCGGCCCCTCCTGCAGGAAGCCCACGAGCTCAGCGAGCTTGTGCGGGTCGCCCTCGGCGTGGACGCGCACGGCGCCGTCCTCGTCGCTGCGCGCCCAGCCCATCAGGCCGAGCCGGTGCGCCTCCGCGACCGTGGCATCGCGGAACCCGACCCGCTGGGCCTGGCCGCGGAGGACGGCGCGAACGGCCTCCGCGACCTCACTCAACTGCGGCCCCGGCGGCGATGTGCTTGGCGGTGTCGACGTAATGGCGCATCCGGTTGGGTCTGCCGTCCGCGCCGAGCGTCCACAGGTGAAGCTCCTCGTCGCGAAAGCGGCGACCGGCGAGCGTCGAGGCGTCGATCAGGATCTCGGCGGCGACCTGGTCGGGCCAGGCAGCATGCCTCAGTGAGGCGAGTCGGTGCAAACGGTCTACGGCCGGCCCGCGGGCGCGCCGACGGCGGCGAGGCGCCACGGCTCGTCGGCCGGCCCGTCGAGGGCGAGCGTCCAGCGCTCGGTGAACTTCACTGCCCGTGACTGGCTGCCGGCCACAACCGCGGCAGTGTCGCGGTCCTCGATGTAGCGGCGGCCGGTGAGCTCGAGATCGATCGTCATCGTCGGCGGCTCGGCTGCGGCGTCGAGCGCGACGATCTGGATGTGCCGCACCTCGAGGCCGCGCACTACGAGTCGCGTGTGCCCGCTCGGGTCGCCCGGATGCAGCATCTCGCGCGCTGCCTCGGGGCGGGAGAGGGCCAGCAACGGGCCATCGTCGCCGTCGACGGCGTCGGCCCAGGCGGCCACGGCGCGTCGGGCGGCGACCTCGAGGATGTCGGGCGCGAAACGGCCGTCGGCGACCGACAGGTCGAGTGCGGCGGCGCGCCCATCGCCGGTGAAGTCCAGATCGGCGACCTCGGCGATCTTCGTGCCCTCGGGCACGGCATCCTGCACCGCGCCCTGGACCAGGGCCTCATCGCGCATCGCCTGCTCGTCGGCCCAGGGTGAGGCGAGGACCCCTTCGCTCAGCTGGTGCGAGCCCTCTGCGCCCTGTTCGATCGACTGCAGGATCCAGTGGCCGTCGCGCTTGACCAGCGTCCAGAACTCGCGCACTCGACTGGTGTCGCCGACCGCGTCGACGCGACCGACGCGCTGCCCGTAGGCGTCCTCGACGTAATCGCGCAGCTTGGCCTCGATCCGCACCACCACGCGGTCGGCGCGATTGTCGCCGCGGTTGGTGAGGCCCACGTATTCGACCGTCGGCCGGCCCACGGGCGCTACGCGGTTGTGCCAGCCCTTGCGGTCGAAGTCGTCGAGACGTCGCTCCCATTCGGCCAGCAGCTCCGGCGCGACGAGCCCACGCAGGCGGACGCGGTCACCGGCGTCCCAGGCCGCCTGGATCTCCAGGAACAGCTTCGCTGCCTGGGCGCGGACCTGGTCGGGGGCGAACGCGGCGTCGTCCTCGGCCGCCTCCGCCGCCGCCAGCTCCACGCGTCGCTTGCGCTCTGCCACCTTGCGGCGGGAGGCCGTGCCCGCGCTCTGCTGGCCCCGCCACCACATCATCACCCGCGGGAGCACGAAGAACACGATCACCAGGACGAGGATGAACAGCACCAGGCCGCCTCCGCCGCCGACCGGGATGAACAAGAAATGCCCATGACCGAGCCCGCTGAACCCGCCCCCACCGCCGCGACCGAAGCCGCTGAAGCCCGAGCTGCCGCCGCCCGCGCGCGCCAGCGCCTCGGGTGCGAGCAGCAACGCCGCCGAGATGGCCGTCGCGATCGCGCCCAGCGCCCGCCGGCTCACGCCCGCTTTGCCCTTAGAGCGTGTGCCCACGCGTCGCCCGCCCATTCACCTGATCAAGGCTACCGCGGCGCGCCAGGGTCGCCGACGGCGACGGCCGGGCGGCGTTCGTCCCCACCGCACCCACGGCTGACCCTCCACGATCACCGGTGCGCCCGCGCGGCCGCGCGGCGGCCGGAGCAGATCACCGCGATCATGGCCACCGCCGGGGCCGACCTTGAGCCTGCCCGGCCTCATACCGATGGGGTGATGCCCGACCGGGCCCCTCGCGCCACATTTACAGGCGGACCGAGTACAGGAACCTAGCGGCCGCCGGAGCCGGCGGGCGAAGGAGGAAGCGCAATGAAAGGTGCAGGTCGGGCCGTTTTCGTCGCGATCTTGCTGATGATCGCGGGCGTGCTCAACATCATCTACGGCATCGCGGCAGTGGGCAACGCTCACTTCTTCGACAACACCCAGTACGTCTTCTCGAGCCTCCATACCTGGGGATGGATCACGATCATCGTGGGCGTGATCCAGCTCACCGCCGGATTCTCCCTGATCGGCGGCGGAGGCTACGGCCGGGTGATCGGGATCGTCGCCGCCACCCTGGGCGCACTCGAATCGCTGCTGTCGATCGGCGGCGCCCACCCGTGGTGGTCGCTGGCCATCTTCGCGCTGTGCATCTACATCCTGCACGGGCTGATCGTGTTCGGCGAGGAGGAGGTGCCGGCCCGAGGGTAGCCGGGCTGTGGGAGCCCGGCCGCGGGTGGGCCGGGCTTCCGTGGTCGGATACCCTGCGCGTATGGACGACGCTCCGATTCTGGGCCGCATCGAGTCGCTCGTGCAGGAGGAGCACACGCTGCTCAGCCGCGAGGAGGCCGATGCGGAGAGCGAGGAGGCACTGGCGGCCGATCGCCGGCGCCTGGAGCACATCTCGGTCGAGCTCGACCGCTGCTGGGATCTGCTGCGTCAACGGCGGGCGCGCCGCAGCGCCGGTCAGGACCCGGACGAGGCCGGGGTCCGTGACGCCGACACGGTAGAGAAGTATCTCCAGTAGTCCGGCATGACCCTCGGCTTACCCGACGGCGTGACAGCGGGCCTGTTCGACCTCGACGGCGTGCTGACGCAGACGGCCAAAGTGCACGCCGCCGCGTGGAAGCACACGTTCGACGAGTACCTGCAGCGGCGGGCGGCGGCATCGGCAACCGCAAGAACGAGATCGTCCTGAAGATGATTCACGACCAGGGCGTGGAGCCGTACGAGGGGTCGGTGCGGTACGTCAAGGCGGTACGTGCGGCCGGTCTGCGGCGGGCCGTCGTGTCGTCGAGCACCAACTGCCGCGACGTCCTGGCCGCGGCCGGGATCGAGGATCTGTTCGAGGCGATCATCGATGGGCACGTGGTCGGCGTCGATCGCGCCGGGCAGGCCGACGCGTTGAAGGCGCACGGCGCCGACGTCGTGGTGCGCGACCTGGCCGAGCTCCTGCAGGCGCCGTGATCCAGCATCCGGCATTCCCGGCCGAGCCGTGGGCGGTGCGGGAGACCGAGCTGCACCTGGACAAGCTCGCGCAGACCGAATCGGTGTTCGCGCTGTCCAACGGACACATCGGGCTGCGCGGGAACCTGGACGAGGGGGAGCCGTTCGGGTTGCCGGGTACCTATCTGGCCGGCTTCTACGAGGTACGGCCACTCCCCTATGCGGAGGCCGGGTACGGCTTTCCGGAGGCCGGCCAGACGGTTCTCAACGTGACCAACGGCAAGATCCTGCGCCTCCTGGTCGAGGACGAGCCGTTCGATGTGCGCTACGGCACGCTGCGCAGCCACGAGCGGGTCCTCGACCTGCGCCTCGGCGTGCTGCGCCGGACGGCCGAATGGGTCTCGCCGACAGGAACCGCCGTTCGGGTCTCCTCGACCCGGATGGTGTCGTTCGCGCAGAGAGCCGTAGCCGCGATCCTGTATGAGGTCGAACCGCTCGAGCAGACGATCCCGGTGGTGGTCCAGTCCGAGCTGTTCGCCAACGAGCCGCTGCCCGACACGGAGGCGGACCCGCGGGCGGCGGCGATGCTGAGCGCTCCACTGCGCTCCCTGTACTCCGCCGCGCGCGACACAGGGGCGATCCTGGCCCACGTGACGACGGCGAGCGGCCTCACCATGGCGGCGGCGATGGAGCACGTGATCGACGGGCCGCCGGGCACGGACGCGAGCGAGGAGAGCTCCGAGGATGTGGCCCGCGTGATGGTCAGCGCGGAGGTCGCGCCGGGCACGCCGCTGCGGGTGATCAAGTTCCTCGCCTACGGGTGGTCGAGCCAGCGCTCGATGCCCTGGATCCGCGATCAGGTCTCGGCCGCGCTCGCCGAGGCCCATCACACGGGCTGGGACGCGCTCCTGGCCGCGCAGCGCGCCTATCTCGATGACTTCTGGGCGCGCTCCGACGTCGAGCTCGAGGGCGACGCCGAGCTGCAGCAGGCGGTGCGCTTCGGACTGTTTCACACGCTGCAGGCGGGCGCGCGCGCCGAGCAGCGGGCCATCGCCGCCAAGGGCCTGACGGGACCGGGCTACGACGGGCATGCGTTCTGGGACACGGAGACGTTCGTGTTGCCGGTGCTCACCTACACCGCGCCCCACGCGGCTCGCGATGCGCTGCGCTGGCGACACGCGACGATCGACCTCGCCCGCGAGCGCGCGCGGCAGCTCGGCTTCCAGGGCGCCGCGTTCCCGTGGCGGACGATCCGCGGTCACGAGTGCTCGGGCTACTGGCCGGCGGGGACCGCCGCGTTCCACATCAACGCCGACATCGCGGATGCCGTCGTGCGCTACCTGGCGGCGACCGGCGACGACGCGTTCGAGCGCGACGCGGGCCTCGAGCTGCTCGTCGAGACGGCCCGGTTGTGGCGCGTTCTCGGTCACCACGACGCCGTCGGTCGGTTCCGCATCGACGGCGTCACCGGACCCGACGAGTACAGCGCGATCGCCGACAACAACCTCTACACGAACCTGATGGCGCAGCGCAACCTTCGCGCGGCGGCGGAAGCGGCCGAGCGCCAGCCGGACCTCGCCGCCGAGCTCGGCGTCGACGACGAGGAGACGGCCGGCTGGCGCGATGCCGCACAGGCGATGCTCATTCCGTACGACGCCGCGCTCGGCGTCCATCTCCAGGCCAAGAGCTTCACCCAGCATCAGGTGTGGGACTTCGAGCACACGTCCCCCGAGCAGTACCCGCTGCTGCTGCACTTCCCCTACTTCGAGCTGTACCGCAAGCAGGTGGTCAAGCAGGCCGACCTGGTGATGGCGCTGTACCTGCGCGGCGATACCTTCACCGCGGACCAGAAGGCGCGCGACTTCGAGTACTACGAGCGGCTGACGGTGCGCGACTCGTCGCTGTCGGCGTGCATCCAGTCCGTTATCGCGGCGGAGGTCGGGCACTCCGAGCTGGCCTACGACTATCTCGGCGAAGCGGCGCTGATGGATCTCGACGACCTCGAGCACAACACGCGCGACGGGCTCCACATCGCGTCCCTCGCCGGGACGTGGATCGGCAGCGTGGCCGGGCTCGGGGGCATCGCGACCACGGCGGGATCCTCAGCTTCGCCCCGCGGCTGCCCCAGGAGCTCACCCGGCTCGCGTTCCGGGTCTGTTACCGCGATCGCCGGCTGCTCGTGAACGTCGAGCCCGCGCAGGCGGCCTACACGCTGACCGAGGGCTCACCGCTCGATTTCGTTCATCACGGCGAGCGCGCGACCGTCCGGCTCGGGCGGC
>CAWFKF010000145.1:0-30109 GCA_963816005.1 uncultured Solirubrobacteraceae bacterium
CAGCCCGAGCGAGATGCGCGCTGAGCAGGGTCCACGCGGGCGTGGCGGAAGCTGCGAACCTGTGTTCTCGACCGTGACGTGCATCGCTGCCAGCCTGTGCGGGGCCTCCCGCAACCGAAGTCGATCACCGCGTCTCGGTCGAGGACGGCGCCACCGACCAGCCGAGCAACCTGCAAGCGGTGTGTGCGCGCTGCCAGAAGCGCCTACACCGCTGATCTCAACCCCCAGCCCTTGGACGAGCTTTACGCAACGGGCGCGATGCCCTGCTCGTAGACGTCCTTCCCGTCGTCGGTCACGTGGACGGTAATCACTCGCCCGCTCTGCTTGACCGTGCAGACGTACTGATTGCCGGACTGATGCACGCAACCGCTGACGCTTTCGTACCGGATGCCGTTGCTGTCCATGAGCGCGCGGAGGTCGCTTGCGACGTTGCGGTCCCGGGTACCGCTGGTAATCGCCAAGATCGCAACGATGTAGCCCCCGGCTGCGAGCAACGCCACCGCGCCGATGGCGATGGCGTGTCGCCGGACCGCAGCCCTCCGCCCGGCGACTGCGGTGTACAGGGCAGTCAGCATGCCGACGATCGGCACGAGCACAGCGAAGATGTACGCACCAACGAGGAAGCGATGGTTATCGCGCGCCTCCGCCTTCGCGCGCGCCTCCGCCTTCGCGCGCGCGCCCTCCCACATGCGCGCCTCGTCCACGGCGCGCTCGTAGTCGAATTGAGGCCGTGCGTCCCCGCGCATGTTGGTAGGTGATCCCATCTTCCCCTTTCCTTCCTACCGATGCAATGGTGACTTGTCGGTTCGGCGGACTTCGCCTACTTCATCGTCAGGCTTCGGTGGTGCGCCCGCATCCGTTTGAACCTCGGCGAGGGCTGCGGAGAAACTACGCCGCGACAGCCAGCTCGGCACCAGTCCGCCTCGATTCGCGGCAGAGTGGCGTCGATCCGGCGCGCCACTCTCGATGAACCGCCGCCGATCACCCTAAATCGGGTAGATCGTTTCTGCGCCAGCGCCTGGGACCGTGTCCGCCCGACGCCCCCAAGAAAGGCGCGCCGTGGATTTCAACGGCGCACCAAAGTCCAAGCCAAAGCCACGTGACAGGGGAGGATCCCCAGCCGCGCGGCGGCTCGTCCTGGCGGAGCGTTGCGCCCCTCGCGCCCGTCGCCGCACATTGCGCATGCGGGTTCCCTGTCGCTCACTGCTCCTCCCCGAACGCGGGCGGAGGACACGCGCGCGCGTCACCGCGGCCGATCGTCGTCCCGGAGGTCGCCGTCCTGGGCAGCGTCGGTGAGCGTATATCCTGTCCGCGCTGCTGCGGCTCGCATCAGGGCCGCCAACTCGTCATTCGGGATCTCGGGATGCTGCTTTCGCAGTGCCCGCTCCTCGACGAACGGGCCGACATCGGGATCGGCCACGAACCAATAGCGGCCCAAGGCGGCGCCATGGACATGGTCGGGATCCTCTCCGTAGGGATCGAGGAAGTCCACGGTCGTGAGCCACGTCACGCATGTCCGCGGGTCGATGATGTGCTTGGCGGCGAGCTCGCGGGCGCGCTCTCGCTGCTCTCGGGTCAGCGCCCTCCACTGCTCGCGGGTGATTTCGGCCCACTGCTCGCGGGTCCAGGTCAGTTCTCTGTCCATCATCGCTCCTCCTTACTGGTTGTGCTCGTAGCGGCCGCATCACGCATCCACGCCGCACCCTTCCGGACCTTCACCTTCCTCGACTGCTCCCAACGCAAAGACGGGCGATATTACGGCGCGTGGCAATTACTACGCCATGTGGCAGTGCATTTGGGTGTGTCAGCGTGATAGTATTGACTGTGTGAAGAGTGACGCTAGACGGGTGTCAGGCACGACTCGGGAAGCGCTGCGTGAGCGGGGTGTGAAAATGGTGTTGGCCGGACGCACTCACGCGGTTGTGGCGCAGTCCTTGGGGGTGCATCTGCGGACGGTGTCGCTGTGGATGGCTCGCCACCAGCTCAGGGGGTTTGAGGGACTGAGGGAGGGGCGGCGTGGTCGGCGCTCGCGCGAGCAGATGGCGCTCACCGACGCCCAGCAGGCAGAGCTGATCCGACTGATGAAGGGCACGAACCCCGATCAGCTGCAGATTCCCGGCGTGTTGTGGTCAAGGCAGGCCGTCAAGGCGCTGATCGAGCGGCGGTTCGGGCTCGGGCTCAGTCGCCAGACGGTCGGTGTCTACCTGCGGCGCTGGGGGTTCTCGGGCAAGAAGCCGCAGCGGCGGTGGCTCGAGCAGGACCCCGAGCGGGTGCGGGTGTGGCTCCAGGACGAGTTCCCGGCGATCCAGGCGCGCGCGCGGCGCGAAGGGGCGCGGATGCTGTTCGGCGATGAGATGGGCGTGCGCGCCGGGCAGACCGCCGGCAAGAGCTACGCGCCGATCGGCGAGCGCGCGATCGTGCCGCTGACCGGCAAGCGCTTCTCGGCCAACGTGATCAGCGCGATCGGTGCCGACGGCACGCTGGTGTTCGAGATCTTCGAGGGCAGCTGCGATGAGATCCGCTTCCTGGACTTCCTCGACAAGCTGCTCGAGCATTTCCCCGAGCGCAAGATCTTCTTGATCGTTGACAACGCCTCCTTCCACAAGTCTCCCGCGGTCGAGTACTGGCTGCTGGACCATCCGCGGATGGAGCTGTTCTACCTTCCACCGTACGCCCCGGAGCTCAATCCCGATGAGCTGCTCAACCAGGACGTTCACACCCACGTCGCGCGACGCCGCCCATCCAACCTCGCCAAGCTCGTCACTCTCACCGTCGAGTATCTCGCAACCCGCACAAGTGAGATTGTCAGCAAGTACTTCGACGGCGAGTACGTCGCCTACGCCAAGTAACCACGCACTAATTGCCACGCAGCGTAATACGAGATCCCCGCACAATCAGCGCACGCCACGCACAACGCCTCCAGCGGCACCTTGCGAAACACCATCTCGCGCCCTCGCGCAGAATCCCTCGACACGCAGGATTCGCGCAGCACGTCGCCTTCGTCACGATCGTCAGCCACCACCTCTCGGCCGCGCTCGGCTTTCCTGGGACCGTGTGTAGCTGCCGCGCCTTCCCCGGCGACTCAACTCGATCACGCGCGAGGGCCGCGCGCTCTTTTCTCCTGGCCTCCCGCTGTTTGAAACTCACTTCAGCCTCCTCAGTAGTTGACGTAAGACCGGCTCTCCGGCCCTTCTCTTTGCCCCAGCGCATAGCGCCCCTCCTCACGTTCGAGAGAGCGATTACGCCCAGTTCAAGACCGTTCGCTAGGCACTCCCAGAACCCAAACGGAGGACTCCTACAACTCCGAGCTTCTCTCCGACGAGCCACCCATTGGCTACGCCCTCACCAACGCCCGTCCGGCCGCCGTAGACCGAACACCTACTGGGGGATCTTTCGATCTCGCCTAGCTATGTCGCCGCGCGCTACCGGCCGTCGCGCGCTACCCTGAGCGAACCTCCTTCTCGTGCCTGGGAAAGGTCTTTGACGCGGCCCGGCGGTCAACCCGGGCCGCGTCGCTTTCACGGGCTGTGACGTCGTGGCGGGCGGTCATGTGTCGCCCTCGTCGGCGTCGTCGAGCGCCTGGCGTATGGCGTCGCGGAGTCCTTCGCGTTCGCGTTCCTCCTTGGCGCGCAGCGACTTCCGGCGTGCCGGGTCTTGCAGCGCCTCGATGGCCTCGGTCAGCCAGCCGTCCATCACCGGGACCGGGACGCCGTCCACCTCGGCCTTGCCGTCTGCGTCGAGCAGATCAAGCTCCTTCGCCTGATCTGTCGTCAGCGCCAAGCGGAAGAAGATCAGCGCAGGGCACTGCAGCCCGTGGATGCGCTCGACCGGTAGTTGCTCAAGGGTCGTGTCGATCGAGTTGACGTAGCCCTCGCCGTCGGCCCACGCCACGGAGTCTTCGGCGGCAGCGATGTAGATGTCGTTGCCGTGCTTGTCGCGGTCCCCGATGGCCAGCACCACGGTCGGTACGTCGCGGTTCATCGCTCGCTCCGCGAAGGCGCGTTTGCCCTTCAGCCCGTCGAAGCCCGCGCCGCTGTAGACCCGTACGCCGTACTCGCCAGCGACGCGCGCGAGCCGCGGCTGCAGGTCGGCGGCCTCGCACAGCACCTCGATGTAGACCGGCTGATCGCGCTGAGCGTCGAGCGCGAAGTAGCTCGCCATGTTCTCGATCTCCTGCCGCGCGTAGTCGTCGGCGTCTTCGTAGGCGTCCGGACCGATCGCGTTGGGAGCGCGCGCGTCGGCGACCCACGACTCGGGGATCATCCCGGCACGGCGCATCAGCACGAGCACCTCCTGGACGGCGGCGGGATGCGCCTCCATAGGGCCGAATCCCTTGATCGGGTTCTCGGAGTCGGGCTTGCGGTACGGACACCGTTGGCCATCCCGTCCGGGCGCAAGTCGTAGAAGCTGCCGCGCCCGCCGCGCGGCAGGGTGTCCTGTCTGCAGTGCTGCTGGTAGCGGGCGATCAGGTCGGCGCAGATACCCTTCTGGCGCTCGGTTGTCGGCTGGCAGTGGACCGCGGGGACGGACGCTCATCGCTCCACCTCCGCGAGCGCCCTTACCGTGGGATTAGAGAGACGCCTACGACACCGTGGGGTCGTGAAGGCGGGTAGCGCGAGGCGGTCGGAAATCCGCAACCACCTCGTTGAACGCCAGACCCCTGGGCGCCAGCCAAGCGGCGAGCCGGGCCTTGACCTCGAGCGCCTGCTGCCTGGTGTGGCAGAGAGCGACGAGGTCGTCGGCGTATCTGGTCAGAACTGGTGAACCCGCCACGGCCTTCCCGGCACTGTTGCCGGTCGGGTAGTAGCGGACTCCGGCGGCCTGCTCCATCCCATGCAGGGCGACGTTCAACAACAGCGGGCTAACCACACCGCACTGAGGAACACCGTCCTCAGTGCGATGCAGCCGGCCCTGCTCGACCACGCCAGCCTTCAACCACTGCCGGATCATCCCCCTGGCGGGGAACGTGCCGATCATCGACTGAATGTGATCGTGGGCGATCAGGTCGAACGCCGATGCCAGGTCCGCGTCCAGCGCCCACTGCCGCTTCGAGCTCTTGCCCTTGGCGGTTGCATAGAGAGCCTGGATCGCGTCCTGGCAACCACGGCCGGGCCGAAATCCATAGGACCTCGGCTCGAACCTCGCCTCCCACTCGGGCTCCAGCGCATTGACGACCCGTGCCTGATGGCACCTGTCGACGATCACGGGAATCCCTAATGGCCTGCGCTTGGTGCTGCTGCCCCTCTTTGGGATGTACACCCGTCTGACCGGCATCGCCTTGAACGGCTCGGTGTTCTGCTGGATCCTGTCGACCAACTGCATCTTGGCCTCCGGGGTCAGCACGACCTCGCCGTCCACGCCTGCCGTCAGACGGCCAGCGTTGCGCTCCGTCACCCGCCGCACGCTCACCAGCGTGTTCGCGCGTGACCGGAGCATCAACTTCTGCAACCGGCGGACCCGTTTGAGGTCTCCCGCCTTACTCGCCGTGAAGATCCGCTGCCGCAACCGCCGTACGTCCGCCTCCGCGCGCCGCCAGTCGCTCTGGCGCCAGCGCTCAGCGTCGTCCTCTGGTCCACTCACCGCGACCGTGGTCGTGGCGTCCAGCTTGTCCTTCGGTTCCGGGATCTCGGTCATCTTCCTCTTCACAGGCTCACCTGACCGCGTCAGCACCCTTTCGAGCCCGGGCACCAAGCCCGTATCCGGCCGGTTATGCGGGACCGCCAGCTGGAGGGGCTGGCTACCTGGTCCCGGGTTCCCGTCGCGTTTCCGCTGCCGGCGCTGAGGTAGGCCAGAGGCGCGGTGGCAACGCTCCGTTTCCTCTGGCCCCCTCCCGAACCCGGCGTGAACCTTTCAGCTCACCGGGCTCTCCAGTGACTATTCCGTGGTTCGCGGAGGACACTCAATACCGTTTCGGCGCTCTGCATTACGCATACCTCCCGGTTCTCGGATGTCCAGTCACCTGTGCCCCTTCGCCCTGTGGACGGCTCTCCCGTCCCCCTTGGTACGGCGTGACTCGCACGACTAATATGGGCACTCCGTCACCATGGGGCTCGCGCCCCGTAGGTTGATCCCGCGTTCGTCTCTGTTGTACGTCCGAGCATGACGTAGGCGTCCCACTCATCTCCTTGATTGCCCTCACTGGGCAACGCTCCACGCCCCGAAGGTTGCGACAACCAGCGAACGATGCCGTCGCAAAGCGTGGCGCCGGTAACAAGTGTCTTTCCGGCGGACTCCGAGTTTCGTCTTCTGGAGATTGGGATTCAGGCAATCCAGCTTTCGCCATATCACACGGGTCCCGCGACGCCTCACCCCTGACACCTGGGCATGACCGTCGCTTCCTGGCATGCTGTTGTTCCTTTCACCTTTCGGATCTGGGTAAGCCATTGGACCCAAGAACCCACCTTCGAGTTCCTCCCGGCTGAGCCGGGGATACAACAGAGCGCCTCGCGGCGCATTTGGGCGTGGCTACTTCAGGACGAGTGAAGAGTGCCTGCTAGTTCGCGTTTTTTTGCGATGGAGAGACGGTTCTGGGGTGCGTGAAACCTAGGGATATCGGGATAACCCGGGGGTTTCCGCTCCTCTATTACGCTGCGTGGCAATTAGTGCGTGGTTACTTGGCGTAGGCGACGTACTCGCCGTCGAAGTACTTGCTGACAATCTCACTTGTGCGGGTTGCGAGATACTCGACGGTGAGAGTGACGAGCTTGGCGAGGTTGGATGGGCGGCGTCGCGCGACGTGGGTGTGAACGTCCTGGTTGAGCAGCTCATCGGGATTGAGCTCCGGGGCGTACGGTGGAAGGTAGAACAGCTCCATCCGCGGATGGTCCAGCAGCCAGTACTCGACCGCGGGAGACTTGTGGAAGGAGGCGTTGTCAACGATCAAGAAGATCTTGCGCTCGGGGAAATGCTCGAGCAGCTTGTCGAGGAAGTCCAGGAAGCGGATCTCATCGCAGCTGCCCTCGAAGATCTCGAACACCAGCGTGCCGTCGGCACCGATCGCGCTGATCACGTTGGCCGAGAAGCGCTTGCCGGTCAGCGGCACGATCGCGCGCTCGCCGATCGGCGCGTAGCTCTTGCCGGCGGTCTGCCCGGCGCGCACGCCCATCTCATCGCCGAACAGCATCCGCGCCCCTTCGCGCCGCGCGCGCGCCTGGATCGCCGGGAACTCGTCCTGGAGCCACACCCGCACCCGCTCGGGGTCCTGCTCGAGCCACCGCCGCTGCGGCTTCTTGCCCGAGAACCCCCAGCGCCGCAGGTAGACACCGACCGTCTGGCGACTGAGCCCGAGCCCGAACCGCCGCTCGATCAGCGCCTTGACGGCCTGCCTTGACCACAACACGCCGGGAATCTGCAGCTGATCGGGGTTCGTGCCCTTCATCAGTCGGATCAGCTCTGCCTGCTGGGCGTCGGTGAGCGCCATCTGCTCGCGCGAGCGCCGACCACGCCGCCCCTCCCTCAGTCCCTCAAACCCCCTGAGCTGGTGGCGAGCCATCCACAGCGACACCGTCCGCAGATGCACCCCCAAGGACTGCGCCACAACCGCGTGAGTGCGTCCGGCCAACACCATTTTCACACCCCGCTCACGCAGCGCTTCCCGAGTCGTGCCTGACACCCGTCTAGCGTCACTCTTCACACAATCAATACTATCACGCTGACACACCCAAATGCACTGCCACATGGCGTAGTAATTGCCACGCGCCGTAATAGGTCTGCGACGAAGCGTCGGTGATCGCCCTGCTACGCCGGCATTGCGCGTCTCTCGCCGTCGCCGGCGACGGACCCCCTATGCGCGGAGGGGGCTATCTATTTGAGTCAGGTTGACGGCCGTGGTGGGCAGCCGACCCTCGGTCAAGGCGAACCGAGCACCGGCCGCCGTGTGGCTCGCGCGAGAGGGCGAGACGTGAGCTCTCAGGCCGACGCGTAGATCGCCCGTGTCGTTGTGCTCAGCCTGAGTTAGATAGATAGCCCATTGCGCGGATAGCGGGACCGTGGCCGCCGGCGTGCTTGCAGCGTCTTTGCTAGCACCCCGCTCGAAACGGTAGTCGGCAGTGGACGTTGACCTGGCTTCTGCTATGGCTAAACGCAGCAGTACGGGACCCCCTCGATCACCGCCGCGAGGCTCCCGCAACCGCCCGGCCAAGCGGCAGTCGTCATCGCACGCGGGCAGACTTCCGAGAGTGAGCAATCTCAGCAGCCTCCGAGCCGGCCCGGACCAGAGTGCCGCTCCGCGGCGATTGCAGAAGCCCACCTCCGGGCGTTAGCCGAACCAGCGCGGGCCAGCAAGCACCTGAGGGCAGTCCCTCGGACATCCGCGACCGCTTGCCGAAGATCGACTCCGACTCCAGCGAGCTAGCGCAACCGGCATTCCGAGACGCTCGTAATCGCCCGGTCTGCGAGTGTCCGCCCCGCTGCGTCGGCGCGATCGCTTCCGACGGGACGCGATCGCGCGGCGTCGGCCACCGCGACGATTCCTTTTCTTCTCGCGCCGGCGTGCAGCGCACTATCGCAATGGCGACGAAGCACAAGTCCGCGACCGGGCGGTGCTAGCCGCTCGCCCGATGCCCAGCAAGCCGCCGCAGGCGTGAAAGGAGAAGACTTTGGTCACCTGGGACGCGAATGAGCCGGTGCCCGCTCTCCCGCGCGAGCGGTACTTCGGCCTGACGGCGGATGGGCGCGTTCCCGGGGGATTTGACGACGACGGGGCAGGTGGCAGGGGAGGCTTGCCGAAAACGGGCTCTCTCGGCATCGATGTGGTCAGTGTCACGCGATTCCGAGGGCGTGTAGTTCGTGTGGGAGGTGAAGGGTGATGGGTCCGCAGGTGAGCAGGATGAGCGCGAGCGCGGCCTTCGCGCTGTGGAATCCGTAGGCGCGGCGGGTGATGAGCCGGACCTTGTTGTTGAGCGCCTCGGTGCGTCCTTGGTTGATCCCGAGGCCGATCGCGGCGAGGATCCCGTCGCGGTGTTTGCGGATCGTCTTGCCGAGCTTGACGAACGGCGCGAGCCGGCAGCGAGCGAGGCGGGAGAGGAGCCGGTCGATCAGGATGGTGACGTCCTCGATGTCCAGGCCGGGTTCGAAGATCCCGCGGACGGCTTCTTTGAGGGTGTAGGCGCGCCACACCTCGCCGCCGGCTGCCTTCAGCCGGGCGAGGGTGGCGGCTTGGGTGTCGGTGAGCTTCTCGGGCTTCTTCAAGAGCGACCAGCGGGCGTCCTTGAAACGCTTGGCGGCGTCCTGGTCGCCGAGGGAGCGCAGCTCGTTCCAGTAGGCGCGGCGGACCTCGTCCAGCGCCTGGTTGGCGAGTTGCACCACGTGATACGGGTCGATGCAGATGGTCGCCTGCGACGCGTTGACGCGGACGCTCTTGGCGTAGCCGCCGGTCATGTCCATCGACACGGCGCGCAGCCTGGAGGCGCGCGCGAAGATCGCCGGCTCGAGCTCCTCGCCCTCGCCAAGCCAGGCGCCCTGGATGCCGTGGCCGGCCGGAACGGTCGGGCAGGGGCCGAACGGGACCATGATCGCGGGCTCCGGCGGCCAGGGCTGCGCCACACGCTCGGGTTCTGGCGGCGGGGGCGACGGATCGAGCTCGTCAAAGAACTGATCGGCGGCGGCCTGCCCCTTGCCCTCACATCCCCACACGACCTGGCGGCGCTGGTGGTCGGCGACGAGCGTGAGGTAGTTGTGCTGGCGCTTCCAGCTGACCTCATCGATCCCGACGTCGAACAGGTCGTTGAGCCGGCCGGGATCGAGCTCGTCGTCGCAGACGCGCTTGATGATCCGCCCGACCGTGTCCCAATCGATCCGCAACAGCCGCTTGACGGTGCTCTTGTCGGTGCGGGCCATCAGCCACGCGACCAAGCACTCGAAGTCGCGGGTGAACTCCGAGCCCGGCCGGGCGAACGGGACGCCCTCGGTCCGCGCCCCGTGCACCGGGCACCACAACCGCCGACGCCGGCAATGGACCTCCAGCCGCCAGACCCCGAGATCGAGATGCCGCCACACCGAGTCCTCCGGCCGCGTGTCCTTCCGCGCCCGCGTCGAGTACCCGCACTTCGGGCACACCAGCCGCCGGCGGCGAAGCGCCACCTCAACGATCACCCGGTCGGGCTCCAACCGGACCTTCCGCACCACCACCCCCTTGCCGAGGCGCAGAAGCCTGGAAAATGCCGTCGTGACGCGCACGCTGTCCCTCCTTGCAAGCCGTTGACCTTTGACAGCCAACAGCCTGCCAGTGAGGGCAGCGGGCGCGTCGCCAACCAGCGCGCAACTGCAAGAACTTCCTCAGACGGCAAAGAACCCGCTCAGACCCAGAATCGGGCTCTCACCGTGTCCACATCCATGCCGGGAGACCCCGAAAACGCCACCCGCCGTTGCTAAGTTCGCCTGTGTGGTGCCGAATCCCGTGGCTGCCTCCGATCGCGTCGCCGAGCGCCGTCGTGCCGTCGCGCTCGCTCGCCACTTCCGCGAGGGCGAGGGGCTATCGATTGCTCAGATCGCCGACCGCTTGGGACGGTCACCAGCGACGGTGAAGGCCTACTTCTAATGCGCCGCGAGGCGCCCTGTTGTATCCCCGGCGCAGCCGGGAGGGACTCGGAGGAGGGTCCTTGGGTCTGATGGCTTACTGCGATCCGAAAGGTGAGCGGGACAAGCGCATGCCAGAAAAGCGGCGGTCGAGCCCAGGTGTCAGGGGCGGCGCGTCGCGAGACCCGCGCAAGATGGCGAAAGCTGGATTGCCTGATATCCCAATCCCCAGAAGACGTAAAGGCCAGTCCGCCGGAAAGACACCCGAGACCGGCGCCACGCTCTGCGGCGGCATCGTAGAAGGGTCGCCGCAACCTCCGGAGCGTGGAGCGTTGCCCAGCGAGGGCAATCAAGGGGATGAGTGGGACGCCTACGTCGTGCTCGGACGTATAACAGGGACGAACGCGGGATCACCTGCGGGGCGCGAGCCCCATGGTGACGGAGTGCCCGTGGTAGCCGTGCGAGTCACGCCGCACCAGGGAGGACGGGAAAGCCGTCCACAGGGCGAAGGGGCACAGGTGACTGGACATCCGAGAACCGGGAGGTATGCGTAATGCAGAACGCCGAAACGGTATTGAGTGTCCTCCGTGAAACCACGGAATAGTCGCTGGAGAGCCCGGTGATCAGAAATGGTCACGCCGGGTTCGGGAGGGGGGTCTCGGAAAAGGACCGCAAGGCACCTCGCCGAGGCCCTACCTCAGCCGACCCGTCTTATGCTACCAAAAGACCTACGGGTGGCCCCGCGCGCTAACTCTTATGGAGGCCGGTTTGTCAAGGGTTAAGCACCGGATGCCCGCGGCTGGGGCGGGCATCTTGTCGGCTGAAGGGGCGGCAGGGCCTGACTGGTGCGCGACGCGCGGTCAGACTCTTATACGCGGGTGCACGGGTTGGCTACCGTCTCCGCAGGACCGGTTTTCGTCGTGAGAGCCCTGCTGTCTAAGATCGAGCGTGGGGCCCCGGGTGGGGCCTGCTCATAGTTAGATCGCGGATGCTCTCGCGCGGGGGCCAGGGGTCCTGCCGCCTCTTCAGTCGACGTGGTGCAATGGGTTGGGTGTCAGTCGGCGTTGGCAAGCGCCCAGCAGAAACCGGCGAGCTCGCGGGCGACGGCCACGGCGACGATCGTGCGGCGCTTGCCGCGCTGGGTGTCCAGTCGTTGCCAGACGCGGTGCAGTCGTCGTTGGGCTTGCCAGGAGATCTCGATGATCGGGGCTGGCTGCCCGTCCTGGCGGCGTTGGAGTGCCTGGCCCTTGGCGGGCGCGCGGCGATAGTGCCACGCGCCCTCGACCAGCAGCCGGCGGGCGTGGCGCGAGCCGGTCTTGGTGATCGCGCCTTGGCGGCGTTTATCGCCGCTGGTGTCCTCTGACGGGGTCAGCCCGAGGTAACTCATCAGGCGCCCGGCGCGATCGAACCGTGCGAAGTCGCCGATCTCGGCGCACAGTCCGACCGCTGACAGGGTGTCGATCCCGCGCAGGCAGCGCAGCCGCGCGACGGTCTGCACCCACGGCGAGCCGGGGATCAGCTCGGCGATCGCCTTGTCCAGCGCGTCGCGGCGGATCACGGTCGCGTCGATCGCGCCGAGATACTCCAGCAGCGTCAACTGCGCGCCGCGCTGGCCCAGGTCGATCTTGGTCAGCCACGAGCGGTGGCGGATCGTCCACGCACTGGCGGTGTCCTCGTAGCAGACGTCGTGGCGCAACAGCAGCTTGCTCAGTCGCTGGCGGGCGCGCATCAGGTCGCCGCGGACCGCCTCGCGGGCGCGCACGACGTCTCGTAGCGCCTCTTCCTGGCTGCTGGGGACCCTGACCGCGTGCAGGCCGTCGATCATCAACAGCCGCAGCACCCGTTCGGCGTCGCGTTGATCGGTCTTGACCCGATCGGCGCTCGGACGCTCGATCTTGCCCGGCGCCGCGACGACACACCCGACGCCGGCCAGCTCCAGCGCTCGCGCCAGGCCGTAGCCCGTCGGCCCGGCCTCATACGCCACGCGCGTCGGGCCCGACAGCGAACCGCAGAACTCGACCACCTCGCTCGTCGTCCCTGAAAGTCGTCGCGTACGCTGCTCGCCCGACTCACCATCGATCGTGACCGCGAGCACTGAGCGCGCGTGCACGTCCAAACCCACCCAACTGCGAACCTTCGCCATGGTCGGTACCTCTCGTATGGATGTGCGGTCGACGGCCGAGGCGTCACCCTCGGCACGTCTCACTCACCGCACGCCAGGCGCGCGGGGTGCCGACCTACCTTCGACACGACGACCGGCCGGCCTCCATAGGGTCCCGGTGTTGAAATGGGTTCGCCTTGCGCGGGCGACGGCTCGCGTTAGGGTCGAAAGCCGGGACCGGGGCCTGACCCAAATATTGTCTGGACCCCCCTTGTGGTGTCCTTCGTTAGAAGTGTCGGCCTCGGTCCGGCTTTCGAGAACCGGTCTGACCTGATAGGAGCGTTTGCCGACGTGATCTGCTTGACGTCGATCCCGACCGGGACGTTGTCGACCGGTTCGCTTCAAACCGTAGCGCGCAGCCCGCGCGCGAGGAGGGAACTGTCATGAGCAGTCATCGTCTGCATGTTGGGCCCGGTCCGGGTCCGTCGAGCACGCTGATCACGCCCGATCGGGCGGGCAACGTGGTCGGGGTCGATCCGCACAAGCGGACGCTGACGGCGACGGTCGTCGATCCGCGCGGCGGGATCGTGGGAAGCGAGCACTTTCGCGTCTCGTGGGACGGGCATCGCGCGCTCGAGGCGTGGGCGCGGCAGTTCGGTCAGATCGTGCGCTTCGGGGTCGAGGGCGCCTCTGGATGGGGCCGTCACACGGCGATCTTCCTGGTCGGGCGAGGCTATGACGTGCGCGACGTGTGTCCGAATCGCACCGGCCGTCAGGACCGCGCCCGCCAGCGTGGCAAGTCTGACGTGCTTGATTCGGAGCGGATCGCGCGCGAGACGGTGGCGCACCCGCTGCTGCCCAAGGCGTTCAAGCGTGCCGGCCAGGACGCCGGCCCGGACGAGCAGACCGAGCTGTTGACCGTTTGGTGGCGGGCGCGCTGCTCGCTTCTCAAGCGCCGTCAGCATCTGCTCTCAGAGGCCGAGGCTCTGCTTCGCGATCTGCCGCTCGCGCTGATCGAGCGGCTCCCCGACACACAGAAGGTGCGCCCGCGGCTGGCGGCGCTTGCCCGCCACACGCGCCGGCGACGGTTCGATCCGCCGACGATGCTGCGGCTCGGCGTGCTGGGCGGCTATCGCGTCGAGATCGCCAAGCTCGACGCACAAGAGAAGGCAATCACGCGCGAGCTCGCCATTCTCGTGCAAGCCAGCGGCAGCACGCTGGGCGAGCTGTGCGGACTCTCGACCGTGTCGGTCGCCGAGCTGTTGGTCGAGGTTGGCGACCCGCGGCGCTTTACCGAGGGCGGCTTTGCGCGCTTCAACGGCACCGCGCCGTTGGCCGCCTCGACCGCCGAGGGGCCCGGCGAGCCCGTCCGCCACCGCTACAACCCCGGCGGCAACCGGCGCGTGAACGCGATCCTCTACCGGATGGCGATCACCCAGCTGCGCTCAGAGCCACGCGCCAAGCGTCTCTACGCGGCCGCGCGCGCCAACAACCACACCAAGAAGGAGGCCCGCCGCATCCTCAAGCGCCACCTGTCAGATGTCGTCCATCGGCGCATGACCCGCGACCTGGCCGCGCACCCCGCCCAGCCCCTCCTCGCTGCATAACCACGCGCGACCCGCGGCGCAGTCAAGGAACGGGTCCGTCAGGGCCGAGCGCAGCGAAGCCGCGCAGCGGGCCTCCTTGACGGCGCCGCCGGCGCGCGCAAACCTCGGCTGCGACAAGGGGGCCACAAGGTGGGGAGCGTCGACCTTCCCACCCTTCCCTTTCCGCGACCCCATCCGTCGCGGTCAGTCCTCACACGCCGCAAATCGCCTCCCAAAGCGTCCATCGGCAACCCACACGTTGCACTATCCCCGCTTGGCACTTCTCTTGAGGGCCCCAAGGGGGGCCCCACTTACCTCACGCCCTACGACTCCGACTTGACATAGGAGCTTCTAACGCCAGTCTCGGCGCGACGCGCGCCGAGTACGGCGCATCCCGGGGCACAAGGTCGCCCGGGGCCTCAACAGGGCAAAACCCGCGCCGCCATGGTGTGGCGGCGCAGCCCCGACGCCCGATCCGGGCCGGCGCTCGAGCGTACGCGGGAGGCTCTACACGCGCTCGCACGGGCCGCGGCACGCCGGCGCCGCTCGGCCCTGGCTGACTGTGCCCCCGTAGGCTGGTCCTACAGGGGCCCCCCGGGACGCTCGGGTCGCGTCCCGGCGCTCCAGGAGCGCCACCAGGGCACGGCGGGCGGGGTCGGCTTGACACACACCCGCGGCCTCTAGTCGAGCTCAAGGCCCCCGGTTGTACCAATCGCACAAGCGTGCCGAGCGAACCGGGGGCGGTCCAGTCCCGTACGATCACGACACCACGACGCGTCGATCGTCGACGAGAGCGCCGAGAGCACCGCTGGATGTCGACGGCCACGGCTCAGCCTCCGACCTCGACGAGCTCGAGCTGGGCGAGCAGGCCGGAGCCGTCGGGTGATCGAACCTCTGCACCGAGCCTCCCGTTCCCCCAGCTGGGAACGCGAGGCCACGGCAGGAGGTCGCGAGCTCCGGGGTCACCTGCGTGCGGCGGAACCCAGGGGGGGGGGGGGGGGGGGGGGGGATGCTTCCCCGACGGACTTCTTCTGCGCTGGGGCTGGCTGTCCAGCACCTCCGGTAGGCTTGGGGTTTTTATGCTCGACCGTGTCACGGAACGGCGCCGCGCAGCGCAACTCGCCCGCCACTACCGCGACCAGGAGGGTCTGTCGATCGCGCAGATCGCTCGTCGGCTGGGACGCGCAGAAGCGACCGTCAAAGCGTATCTCTACGATCCGACCGGCGAGAAGGCACGCGCGGTCAAGGCGCGCTACCGGGGCGTGTGTCGCGGCTGCGGCGCGCCCACCGCGCCACGGAACGGCAAGGGCGACGCCTACGCGTATTGCAAACGCTGCCATCCCGGCGCGATCGCGCCGGAATGGACACGGGAACGGGTTCGCGAAGCGATGCGCGCATGGCGAGCGCGCTACGGCGCTGCGCCGTCCTCGTACGACTGGTTGCGCACGCACGCACGCCGGCGCGGCGGCGAAGCGCTCAAACGACTACAGGCCGGAGAATGGCCCGCGCCGTCCACTGTTATCGATCTGTACGGAGCCTGGGCGGCGGCCCGCGCCGACGCCTTCCGGCGGCGCCTGAACGCCCGGGCCTCAATGCCGTTGATACACAGACCCTCGCTTGCGCTTGGCCATCTGTGAACGGGAGCACCGACGGTCGCCGCAAACGCTACGGCCATTCTTCAGCACCAGCCTGGATCGTTCATTGACGGCCGCGCCCCGGGCGGGCCGGGGCGCGGGAACGTCCGCCTGAGCAGGGAGAATGCGGGTTGCGAAGCAGCATTCCCGATCTCAGGAGGATCACCCAGATGGTGGCGCGTGATGGACTGGTTGACAAGCTAGATGTTCGGGCGGACGGGACGGGCATGGTCGGGCATGCCGGCAGCGCGCTGATCGCCGGCGTCGCTGACCGGGTCGGGCTGACAAGAGCGCTGTCGGCGGCGATGGCCCCGACCCGGCAACGCGCGTCGGCGCATGACCCGGGGATAGTGCTGCGCGACCTGGCGGTGATGCTCGCCGACGGCGGGAGTTGTCTGGCTGACCTGGGAGCTCAGCGTGACCAGCCGGACCTGTATGGCAACGTCGCGTCTGACTCGACGGCGTTCCGGGTGATCGATTCGATCGACGAGGAGTGCTTGGGCAGGTTGCGCGCGGCGGTCGCGCTCTCCAGAGCGCGGGCGTGGAAGCTCGGGGCGCGGCCGGAGCGGTCGATCGCGAGATGGCACAGTCGTTCTGAGCGGACGGTGATCGACATCGACGCGACGCTCACGAGCGCCAGCTCGGAGAAGGAGCACGCGGCCGGGAACTTCAAGGGCGGCTACGGCCATCATCCGCTGCTGTGCTATCTCGACGGGACCGGCGAGGCGCCCGCAGGGATCCTGCGGCCGGGGAACGCCGGCTCGAACACCGCCGCCGATCACAAGGCCGTGTTGGATCTCGCGCTTGCGCAGCTCGACCCGGAGGCGCTTGACGGGGAGATCCTGATCCGCGCCGACGGCGCCGGCGCAACGCATGAGCTGACCACATATTGCCGCGAGGCGGAGCTGCTGTTCTCGTTCGGGTTTGACCTCTCAGAGCCGGTCCGCGAGGCGCTCGTCGCGGTCCCGGAAGCCTTGTGGATAAACGCGATCCGCGTAGACGGCAGCGAGCGAGATCACTCGCACGTGGTCGAGATCACCGATCGTGTCGACCTGTCCGCGTGGGCTGCGCGATCGCGGCTGATCGCCAGGCGCACGAAGCTGCGCGAAGGCGACCAGCAGTCGTTTGCCGACCATGACGGCTACCGGCTCTCGGTGTTCCTGACAGACCAGTCCGGCGAGGACGTCGCCAAGCTCGACCTGACCCATCGCGGCCACGCGCACGTCGAGGATCACATCCGCCAAGGCAAGGACTGCGGGATGCGTAACCTCCCGTTCAAGGACTTCGAGCACAACCAGGTATGGCTGTGGCTGGTGATGCTCGCGCAAGACATCGTCGCGTGGACCAGGCAGCTGTGCCTCGCTGACCAAGCACGCGCATGGGAGCTCAAGCGGCTGCGATACCGCCTGCTACACCAATCAGGACGGATCGCCCGCCACGCCCGCAAAACGATCCTGCGGCTCGCACGCGACTGGCCCTGGGCAGGGCAGCTCGCCGCCGCGTTCAAGCGCCTGCAAGCGCTCCCACCCCCAACCGGCTGACCCACGGCGCCAGCAGCGCCCTCCCCGACGACCAACCACGCGAACCCCCGGGCGTCAGCCTGCCCGCAAAGCACCCACAACACCTCCGCGTTCGGGCGGAAACACCACCGCGACCCCCGACACGCCCCCAGACACCCAACCAACACCCCGCAGCACCCAACCCGACACCCCCAAACGCCCCACCGCGGCCCGCCCGGCCGCCTACTGCAAGCGACGCGATTCGGGAGCTACCGCAAGATCGAGGCCAGCAGCGACCCCGGCGCAGGCCCAGGTGACCGCTCCGCCACGCGAGGGACAGCGAGGGTGCTTGCTGGTCGCCGCGGATCGGGCCGCCAGCAAGCACCTCGGCGACTCCGCAACCTCGGCCAGGCCCGCCGGCCGATCCCCCCAGACGGCCGCACGGTCGACGACATGCGATGCCCGAGTTTGGCGAGAAGCAGGTTCCTCACCCGTTGAGGCGAGAGCCTCACATAAGAGCGCATTGCGGGGCAGGTCCGAGGCGCGATGCCCGCCATCTCGACTTTTGCAGTTCACAGTCCGGCGGACGCCCACGCTTGCTGGACGCTGGTGATTTCTCGGGGTGTGGGCGCGCACCCCCGTCCTGGGTGAAATTGGTTGGCGATGATCACGCGGCGGAGCTTGGCGAGCATGTCGGTGAATGAGGGGGTGGTCTTGGTGAGATACCAGGGGTGGCGTTCGCGGCGTTCTTTGACGTCGTCGGGGTGGTGGCCTGAGAGCGCGTACCAGATGATCGTCAGTGACATCGCGAGGAACTGGAACGGGACGGTCCGTTGGACGGCCTTCTCGGCGCGGTTGCGAGCCTGTCCGACGCCGGCCAGCTCCTTGCCTTCTTCGTAGGCGACCTCGGTCGGCCAGCGCTCGGCGTAGCGTTCGATCAGTTGCGCGGCGCTCGCGTCGAGGTCGGTGGAGACGAGCGCCAGTTCGTAGCCGGAGGGCTTGGTGGTGTCCTGGATCAGCACTACCTGGAGGGGCTGGGATCCGAACGCCTCGTACCACAGGCATTGGAACGGGTGGGCCATCACCTGCTCGGTCTTGCCGTAGCGGCGGACGATCGTGTTGACCCAATCGGTGGCGGGATCAGCGGCGATCTGCGCCAGCTTTGGCAGCTGCGCTCCTTTCTTGGGCGGCCGGCCGCGCTTGCGCTGCCCTGTGGGCGGGCGGGGCGCCGCCAGCCGGTGCAGCGCGGCGTCTGAGCGCAGGCGGGAGGTCATCGTGACGTTCTCCGGCAGGCCCGCAAACGCGCCGTTCGCGTAGGCGGCATCGCCGACGCCGTGGATCTTGCGTGCCGGGAACCGCTTGGCGAGCAGGCACAGGATCTCCCTGGCCAACCGGGGTTTTGAGGGCCGCTCGGGGTCTGGCTTGTGCTTGGGGATCTCCTTGCGCCGCGGGCGCCAGAGGCGCGAGAGCACCAGCAGGCAGACGGTCCGCTCAAGGAACGGCAGCTTGACGTTGATCCCGGCAGTGACCCAGTTGTTGCCCCACGCGAGCGATCCCTTGTTGCTGTTGGCGGTCGCGTCGTGATGCCAGAAGCAGCCGAACACCTTGCGCCCCCGCCGCTTCACCAACGTGTCATCGACCGGCACAACCAGCGACTCCTGCGCTCCCACCAAACGGGAGACGATCAGCTCCGCAACCATCAGCCCGAGCTCATCGACCGACCACTCCGCCGAGCTGAAGAACCGGTGCGCGCGGGCGTGATGCCAGACCCCGGAGAGCCTCGAGCCGACCAGCATCCCGCAGACCGTGCGCAGCGACGTCTGCGAGACCTGCCCCACGACCAGCGCTCTGAAGGTCTCAAACGTCGGGCGAGAGAAACATGGCGCGAACAGGAGCAGAAGCTCCTCCAGCGAAGATGGGACGCAGAGCATCGGCGGCAACCCCCATGGGCAGCCGCGAACGGGCCTCCCGCCCGACCGCGGAAATGGCGTGAACAACCACCGCTTCGGGGAAGCCGCCGGTGCTCCTCCCTACCAGCGTCCGGTCAGGCGCTCAAACCATCAGCCCGACAGCCACGACCGAGGCGCCGCCCCGCACCCGTCCACCCACCGAAAACTGCGAAAGTCGAGCCGCCATGCAAAGTCGTGAAAGCGCGTCTCTGCCGTCGGTGAGCCGTGGGTTCTGTAGGCCGCGCAATCCGAGGCGGTCGGCGCGCGATGCATGTGCGGCAGCGTATGCAGGGCTCGCGTGCCGATCATCACGTGCTGCTGCTCCACGCCGATAGCAGCTAGGCCGGCCGCGCTGCTGCTCCGTCGGCGAGCCGTAGCCCGAGGCGCGTCCAACGGTCGGCCAGGCGCTTGTGGCCGTTCGATTGGTCGACGACCACGGAGCGCGTGAGCGCACGGGGTCATCCGGGAGCCGGCGATCAGAACGGCGGCCTGCGGGCTCGAGCAGGACCGAGCGCTGGCGCGCGGGATGCTCGCGCGCGGATCCCTGGTGATTTTGGCCGTGGCGACTCGGCGGGCCTGCGCAGCCGTCAATGGCGGCGTTCGATCTCGGCTTGTCTGGCGGCAAGCTCATCCAGGCGTTTGCGCAGCTTTGTTACTTCTTGATTGATTGCCCGCAGCTCCGTCTTCTCTTGCCACGTGCGCAGGTAATCGTCGCCGAGCTCCTCGGCGATGTATGCCTCGAGTTGGCTTCTCAGCACGCGGATGTACGGGTTGCCGTGCACCGCCCCTTCGCGATATTCGAGCTTTCCGGCGTTGATGCCCTTGACGACAAAATCCGAGTCGACCCCGTACTCCTTGCGAGCGCTCACGTCACTGAGAGTCGCTCCCTTGCGGGTCCATTCGCCGTACTGCGCCATTTCTCGCCGATGATCTGCGCGCCGTCGGGGGTGTCGTCAGACGCAGCCTAGGAGCGTGGGTCACAATGCCCGCAGAGCGCCGTTTTGGCCCGTTTCAGGGGATCAATTCATCAGCGGCGATCGCTCGGATGGCCGCAGAACGGCTCTCAGAGCGTCGTTAATGAGACTGAGTATTACTGACCCACGCTCCTAGTGGAGCGCATCAGCGTCCATGCCGCTGACCGCGCAGGCGATCCCGCGTCACGTCGGCCGCGAAAGCGCTCGACGGCCGGGACGGCGAGCCGAGACCATGCCGATGCTCGCCGACCCAGCCATCGCGACGGGCGCAGACTGAGAGGTAGCTGGCCTTGCCGATCAGAGAACCGTGGTTGTCGGCCTTGAAGCGCCGGATCGTGTTCGAGCCGACGCTGCAGGTGACGCCGATCGACCGCGAGAGCGCGCCCTTCGTCAATGTCTTGGCCGTCCTGCCGACAGACCAATCCTGGTAGAGGCACAGAAGCTGCGACGCTCCAGTTCCCCCGATCTACACAAATCCTGAGTCACAGACGCCGGCTTCGTCGGCGCATCGAAACGACGTGGCTCCATGGAACCTCGGTCAAGTCACGATCCGGAGCATCGTGCGCGTCGCAGCCATCGCCCCAACGCGGGCTGCTGGTCTACGCCTACATGCGTTACGTCGCCCTCGTGGCTCTGCTTTCGCGGCGGAGAAGTCGTCCGGCGTCAGCGCTCGCGACGACTGCTGTTGGGCGAAAGCGGTCGTCTGGCGATTGGCGGTGTTTGCCAGCTGCCTGTGGTCGGAGCCGGTCGTCAGCAAGCGGTCGGGGATCTCGCCCGACCTCCGCCAGCGCTTGCTGGATCGCGCCGAATCAGCTAACGCGAAGAGAAGCTGGCTCCTGCAACGCGGGCCGAGGGGCAGTCCTCATGCCACTGGCTGCAGGCCTCATTCTTCTGCTCAATTCCGACACTCTCGATCGCGACGAACGACGCACCTGCTTGAGCTGGCGATGCGGCAGTCAGCGCTGAGGACGGCGACGTCCCGGACGTCCGCGCTCCGAGGCAAAGGAGGCGTCCCGGTTGACCGCCGTCGTCCAATGCTGGTCCTTGTCCAACTGGAGAACGTGGCGACGGGCGCACCCGCTTGGCGGCCAGTGCGGAAGCGCTGACGGTTGGTCGTGTCCGAGGGCGTGCAGGCGTCGGGATCTCGGAGAGTGTCGGGCTGCTGGGGATTGCGTCGCCGCGCGGCGACGCAATCCCCGATGCGGCGATCAGAGAGCGCGTGGGCGCCCGCGCGTGTCTGCCGGGCGCCGGCGCGTGTCGTCGTTCGTACCGCCGTTCAGCTGTTCGCGCTTGCCTGTTGGTGTTGGGGTTGGCGCCTGCGGTGGTTGGTCGCGGCGAACACGCCGCCGAGCCCGACCCCGCGACCAACCACGGCATCGTCCTGCCGCCGCAAGCCCACACCGCGCCGACAACCTTCACTCCCTCGGGCCACGTGCGCGACCACATCACCCACAAGCTCCTCCGCGTCCACAACCCCGCCCGCGGTGATGCGCCGAACTCCTGAGACAAGCACTCCCACGCAGCACCGTAAAGGCGAAGTCTGCCCACGAGGGGATCTCAAGCCGGGCCCCCAACGATCCGCTGACCAAGAAACGACTCGGCGTTGCTCCTAACCCGTGGCATCAATCCGCTCAATCATCAGCCAGCTACGACGAGACGCGCTTCGGGGGCTACCGCTCTTGAGGCAGGCGCGTTCCGCGCACCGCGTCGCGCTCCTGCTTATCTGTGCAGTCCGGCCGTGTCAAGCCCTCCCGGCTGAAGTTGTTGAGGTTGGTTGGTGTGCGCGCGGGTGCCCATGCTTATCTCGGTCCGCGACTCGGGTTGGCTACCGGGTCGGCGACATGATGGTGATGGGGTTCCCGCTGGGGGAAGTTGCGGTGCGGCCGCTCGGTCTTTGGAGGCCGTTCACGCGGACGTGGCGGCAGCAGGTTGCGGGGAGCTGGCCGCGGTGCATCGGTTGACGTGGGGCGTGGCGCGCACGAGGTCTCATGCGGGCGCGAGTGCCTGGTCGCCGAGGTCTTTGAGGGTGTGGTAGCTGCGTTTGAGGAGGTTTCGTGCGATCGCGAGGCAAGCGCGGTTGTGCCCGAGTCGCTGCGCGGCTTGGCGGTAGTAGGCGTGGTCGGGGGAGCCGGGGCGGGTCGCGGCTTGGGCTGCCTCGTACGGCGCCCAGCGCAGGACCGGTGGTCCCTGGCGGGAGAGGTGACCGGGCGCACGCCGGCGGTCGGAGGCGTGCACGGTGATGTCCAGACAGCCGTAACGCACGGCATATCGGGATGAGCTGAACCGGCGGCAGTCGCCGAGCTCGGCGAGGATCGCGACCGAGGTCAGCTCCCCGATCCCGTAATGGCTCATCAGCGCCCGACAGCCGGTCTGGCGCCGCGCGTAGGAGCGCAACTGCTTGTCGATCGCCGGGATCTGGGCGTCGAGCGCGCCGATCATCCGCAGCGCGCGATCGTGATCTGCTCGCGCGCCGCGTCGGACAGCGAGAGCTCCGTGAGCCAGTCGCGCCCGGCCGCTGTGAGCAGGTCCAGATCGCTGCGGCGCGGGAGCCCGTGGTGGTAGAGCACGGCGCGGATCCGCTGCTGCCATCGGGCTGGAAGGTCAAGCGGGCGCCGGTGTTGGGCGACTGCGCGTACGGGAACAACACCGAGTTGCGTGACAAGCTCCACGGCGCGGGTCTTGAGTATGTGCTGTCGGTCACGCCGGAGACGACCGTGTTCGCGCCTGAGACGACGTTCACCGTGCCCGAGCAGCCCGCCGGCAAGCGCGGCCGCCCCAACACTCGCCCGCACCCGGACCGCGAAGCGGAGTCGATCGGCGCGCTGGTTGCTCGTCTGGGAGAGAAGCGACTGAAGACAGTCACGTTCCGCGACGGGCCCGACGGCAGGCACCTCAAGTCCCGGTTCATGTTCGTGCGCGTCCGCGCCGCGCACCACTGGCGAGCGCACGACCAACGATGGGCCAACGGCGTCGAGGTCCCGCCGCGCGAGGAATGGCTGATCGCCGAATGGCCCAAAGGCAAGCCCTGCCCGACCGACTACTGGCTGGCGAACCTGCCCGCCTCCACCAAGCCCGGACGGCTCGCCCGCCTCGCGCGGCTTCGCTGGAAGATCGAGCTCGACTACCGCCAGCTCAAGGGCGAACTCGGCCTCGACCACTACGAAGGCCGCTCCTGGCTGGGGTGGTACCACCACACCGCGCTCGTCACCACCGCCCACGGGTTCCTCACCCTTGAGCGCCTCCGTCCACCTTAGCCCCGCCCCCCCTAACGCATCTTCGGGATCATTCTCGCTCGCAGAGTGATCCCGTAGATGCGTTAGTCGTCTGGTGGTGGGGCTATGTTGGCGTGAGCGATGTCGTCACGTGGGAAGAGCTGGAGCCAGGCCGAGGCGGTCTGTCCGAGGCCGGAGCACGCCGGGTCGCGGGTGCGGTTTGCTGGTCGTCACGGTCCGCCGGAGCACCGTCGACAGCGCTACATGTGCGTCCCGGCGAACAGCGATCGCTCGCACCGCTTCACCGAGCGTTTGCCGCGCGAGGAGTCCTGGGCGGATGCTTGCGAGGCCTGCGAGCGCGACGTCGACCTCCACGAGGGTCCACACGCGGCGCGCAAGTATCAGTTCGTCGCTCGGGGGATCGCCGAGGCGTTGAAGATGGTCGGGGCCGGCTCGACCTACCGCGACGCGGCGCTGGTCGCGCGGGAGCGGGCGAAGCGACTGCGGTCCGACCCCGGTAGCGGCGAGCTGCGGTTCTCGCGGCACGGATCGCTGGTGATGGACTGGGTGGAGGTGTTCGCCCCGGTCGTCTTTGAGCCCTACCGCCCGAGCGAGTGGCCGGCGAGTGGGTCGCTGCTGCTGGACGACTTGCCGTTCAGGGTCCGCGACCCAGACAGTGGCCGCCACCGGATCGCGTTCCGGATCTTCTGCGCGATGGGCTATGAGGAAGGGCGCCCGAAACTGTGGCGCTTGGAGGCCTTCACAAGCAAGTCGCAGCCTGACTGGGAGGCGTTCCTAGGCGTCCTGGGGGGCGCGCCGCCGCGGGTGGTGTGCGACAACGACCACGGCCTCACAAACGCGGTTCGCGCTCGCTTCCCCGACGCCGAGCTGTACCTGTGCGAGTGGCACTTGCGCCGCGCGCTGGAGCGGCTGATGGGCAAGATCCGAGCCGAGGACGGCCAGCACAAGGACGCGATCGACGAGCTGCTGGAGCAGGTCGAGGCGGCGTTCACCGGCCCCTCGTTCTGGGCGCCGTTCCTCAAGCGCGCACACGCCGCCGGCATCCCCCGCCTGAGCGACTGGCTGAACAGCACCGGGCGGATTGTCGAGGAGCAGTTCCAACGGCGCGGACCGCGCTGGAAGCGGCCCGCGGACATACCGCTGACAACCTCGCCGCTGGACGCGTTCATCAACCCGGTCCGCGCGTCGATCCAACCGCGTGCGTACGGGTTGAAGAACCGCGAGCGCACCAACCGGCTGTTGATGCTCATGCAGCTGCACGCCAACCGCCAGGACGACGAGCGCGCCTACGTCCGGCAGATCCGCGAGATCCTCGAGGCCAACCAGGGCCGACCCAACATCATGCGCCGCGCGATCATCGATGCCGGCGGCGGCGCGTCGCTGCGCTGACATCCGGCAGTAACGCATCTCCGGGTCCATCTTCGTCCTCAGAGTGGACCCGGAGATGCGTTAGGGGGGCCCCGCCTACGGCCTCACCCTCGAACAAGCAGTACTCCTGCTGCAGCCGCTCTTCAAGTGCTGGGCAAGCCGCTGCCAGACCTGCCAGCAGCCCGTCGACCTCGACCAACTCCACCTTCATCCGCTACGCCAGGACGAGTGACAGCGTCTAACAAAGTACTGCTAGGCGGCGGGTCAGAGACGTGGACAAGACGTGGCTTGCTCGAGGACACCGCGATACGTCTCCTCCAGGAACGCCTCCGGCAGTCTCGATCGCGCCGCCACAGCGTGTCGCAATGATCACCGGCAGTCTCGTGCTCAAGTCCGGAACCTGGGGATGGGTGGTACCAAAGTCGGGCGCCCCCCACTGGTTCGGAATCTCGCCGGTGCCGTGGCTGATGGTCGGCGGGCTGGTGCTGGTCTGGTCGTTTCTGCATTGGGAGGCACGCATGGTCGCGCGAGGTAAGGAGCCGCTCGTCGACCCGGCGCTGCTGCGCAACCAGCCGCTGGACGGCGGCCTAACGATGTTCTTCTTCCAGTACCTCCTGCAGATGGGGATCTTCTTCCTGATCCCGCTCTACCTGTCAGTAGCGCTCGGGCTATCGGCGATCGCGACCGGACTGCGGATCATGCCGCTGTCCGTCACCCTGCTGGCGGCGGCCCTCAGCGTACCCCGGCTGTGGCCGGACGTCTCGCCGCGGCTGGTCGTGCGGGCGGGGATCTTCGCGATGCTGCTCGGGATGCTGGTTCTGCTCGCTGCGATCGATGTCAACGCGGGGGCGGAGATCGTGACCGTTCCCCTGCTGCTCGTCGGACTCGGCATCGGCGCGCTGGCATCGCAGCTCGGTGCCGTGACCGTCTCGGCCGTTCCCGACGAGCAGAGCTCGGAGGTCGGCGGCGTGCAGAACACCGTGACCAATCTGGGCGCATCGCTGGGCACAGCGCTCACAGGCTCGGTCCTGATCGCCGGGCTGACCGCCTCGTTCCTGACGAACATTGAGATGAACAGCGCGGTCCCACAGAGCGTCAAAGACAAGGCCAAGACCGAGCTGGCTAGCGGCATCCCGTTCATGTCGGACAAGCAGCTCGAGGCCGCCGCCAAGGAAGCCGGCGCGAGCTCCGAGGCGACCAAGGCGGCGCTCGACGCCAACGCCGGAGCCCGCCTCGACGGGCTCCGCGCCGGCCTGACCATCCTGATCCTGATCGCAGCCGTCGCGATCTTCTTCGTCGGACGAATACCAACACGACAGCCCGGCTCCGAGCCGGCCCCCGCGCCGGCCCCCGTCTAGCGGCGGCGGTACGTCAGCTCCGTCGCGCGCGAAACGGCAGCGGCGTTGGCCTCCTTGCAGCCCCGCCTGCTCGAAGCGCCCGTCGACCCCGAGATCGCGACCCGAGTCGGCGCGCCAGAAGCCAAGGAAGCGCACAGCAAGCGGCGCGCATCGCGCTATCTCGCCGCGATAACGGCCTGCCCCTCGTCGAAGCGGGAGCGACGTCAGCTCCCCGCGTGTGCGTCCAAGACCTGCTATTCCGCCGCGACGGGCCTCCCGCCGTATGCGGAGCCCGCCCTGCTTGGCGCGGCAAGCGCGCCTCAGCGGCCGGCGCCCAGCTCGCGCTAGACGCCGGAGGTGCGACGTGCGCGAGATCCGCGCAGAGCGGGTCAGCAACCACTCGGGCCGGGAGTGCCCGCGCCGCGGGCAAGGCGGGACCCGTCTTGTTCCGCCGGGCGCGGATCAAACCGGCGACGACTGCCATGCAAACCTAGGGCTCTCCGAGCGCTCGATCAATGCCTGCTGGCCGGGTCCGTCGCCCCTGAGGTAGACGACCTCCCAATAGTTCTCCTCAGGATCGGCGAAGTAGGCATGGCGGCCTTCGAACTCGGCTGGGGCCGACGGCGCCTTGGTCACCGTGGCCCCCGCATTCTCGGCTGCGGCTATCGCTTCGTCGACCTGCTCGGGGCGATCGACGTTGATGCCGAGGCTGAAGCCGCGCATGCCCCGCGCGGGTGCAGCCGCTCGCGCTTGACCATCGGCGGCCAGCTTCTCCCTGGGGAACAGCGCCAGTAAGGCGCCGCGGAGCTGGAAGGCGCAGAAGTCCTCGGCTTCGATCGCTACCTCCCAGCCCAGCGCGGAGTAGAAGCTGCGCAGCCGCGCCAGGTCGCGGGCGCCGAGCGTGACGACGGTGAGGCGTGCGGGAACCATCCGGGAAACCTACCTCCAATCGCCGGCATCGCGCCGGGGTGCGCGCGACCGTGAAAGCGGGCCTCGGCGGGCGATGCAGCGAGATCCTGCTTCTCGCGGCTTGCGAGACCGACCGCGCCACCGGCTGCCACGGCGCCGTAAGTAACCGGTCGGAAGCCCTGCTCTTCCGCGAAAGGAGGAGCCGGTGCTTGCTCGATTCCAGCTAACCCCGACCGCTGCCTTGGACGAGCTGCAGCAGCGCGACCGCCGACGTCGACGGACTGCTCCATCCGTGACGGAGCAGTCGTCTCGCCCACCGCCGCGTCACTGCTCCTTTCGGACAAAGGCAGCCGCGCGAGCTCCGGCGCCCATGCACACCGCGCGGGCAATCCCGATCGTCCGGCACGGCTGGCGGGCGCACCGGACCGGCGATCGCCGCGTCGCCCAAGCGATCGTGCGGGCTTGCCGAGGCGATGCATCAAAGCGATCCCGCGGATGGCAACATCCGGGGCGGTCGAGATTGGAGCGAAGCCGACCCACGCAGCCTCGGGCTGTTTCAGGACTCGGGTCACGGCCCGGCGGACTCCTGCTTCGGTGGCCGGTGCTTGCCGAGACGCGGCTAGCACCGGATGCTCGAGATTGGCGAAACCCAGGGAAGCTCGGGCCGTCAGATGGTGTCGGTGTCTTCCCTCAGTTGAGCGCGAAGCAGGGAACAGCTGCGTACGCCCTGCTGTCGCGGGAAAGCAGGGCCGTCGGGATGATCCCTCCGCCGGCGACGGGCGCCGGTTGCGCAACTGGCGACGAGCGGGTCCGCCGACTGCGACCGGCGAGGGCCTGCTTCGGCGTCCACGCGCTACTCCGACCCGACGCGGGACGGGGGAGCATCGCCGGGCAGCGTCCTGGCCTCGGCCGCTGACCAGTGGAGCGTTCAGGCCGAGATCGATGCGTATTGGATGTCCGGTGCCCCTTCTTCGTTGTGACTCCCGTTCGTGCGCTCGATTTCAGCGAAGCCGTGGCGCTCGTAGAAGCGTTGCGCGCCTGAGTTCGAGACGAAGGTCCAGAGCCGCAGACCCTGCGGCCGCTCCCGTTTGGCGAGATCCAGCAGTCGCGCGCCGATCCCCTGGCCCGTGAGGTCTGGCTCGACATAGAGCTGGTCGATCCACTCGTCGTCGAGAACGAGCATCCCGACGATCGTCCCGTCGGAGCGCTCCGCGACCCAAGGTTCGAGCTTCGGGATCACGAAGTGCGTAATCCAGCGGCTGACCTCGTCATCGCTGTGAACCGACGGCGGGATGCTTCCCGCCCGCGCAGCCGCCTTCCGCGCGCGCAGATACAACGCTACAACCGGCTCGGCATCAGGCAGAGCCGCAAGCCTAATCGACAGGATCATACGACCAGCCTCTCAGACCTGTGAGCCCCGAACTGATTCACCAGCGACCACTCCTACCGCCGCTTTGTGGTCCTGCCTTTGCGTCGGCGCGTGCATCTCGCCCAGTCAGCGAGCGCACCCCCTTCGCGCGGAACTCGGGGCGTGTCGCCGCGTCGATGACGCGCAGGGCGCCGGCACGACCGCAGAGGCGCCCGTCCCGCGCAAGCCGGGTGGCTTCGCAGCGTCTTGGAGGTGCCCGCGGGGCAGCCAATGCAGGTGCACCAGGCGATCGGTTCCCGGAAAGGCTGGCAAGCGCGGTGGGGTCAGCGGTCGAGGGTTGGCTGCTGGTACGGGCTCGCGGCGGCCGTTTCCTCAGCGTCCGCTCTGCTCGCGACGACCACGCCGGCCCGCCAGCCCGGCGCGCGCCCTCCTTGCGGCGGTTGGATCGACTTGGCGTCAATCCCGCTGCGCGCGATCACCCACGCGATCACGGAGTTCGAGTTCCACATCTCACCCGTGTCAAGCTCATCACGGCCCCACACCGGGGTGGGCACCCGCGGGACCACGTCAAGCACTCGGCGGGCGTGCTGCTCGTCGTCGGTGAGCCGCCTGGGGCTGTCGACGGCCTCGGCGACGTCTGGTATATCGCCACTGCCTCGCGAGCGATCGGACCGCCGTCGGCTTCCCGGTGCCCGGCGCACCGTGCCAGAGCAGGAGTCGGCCGCCGCGCGGCGGGACGGCTCTCCACGACATCAGCGGTTCAAGCGACTCAAGGGTGCGTTGGGAGTAGTTGGCCGTGAGGTCTTCCCATCGAGGGGCTGGCATCATGCGCGCCATCTCCTGCGCAACATTCGGCTGCCACCACCAGAACCGCACCGGGACGCTCAGTTCTGCCCCTTCGTCCTCGGGAAGCGCGCCTCTGATCTGTGCGAGGGCCGCGGTGCACGCGATCGCCATCGAGCAACTCGGCGCGCGGCGCTGCCGCCAGCTCGCAGACAGGCTCAGTGCCGACTGAGCTGCCGCGGTGCCTAGGCTTCCGAACGAGGGCGTCTATTCGGACGACGCGAGACCCGCAGCGAGCGATGCGGCCGAGTGCGCGCGCACGACAATGACTGCCGGGCTGCTGTGGCGTCACCTGGGCGCGTCACGCGCTCGGCGCCTACCGCCGAGTCGATTTCACGGGTCGTCAGTCCTGCTCGCTCGACGGACAGGAGGAGCCGGCGGCGGACGATGTGGCGGTCAGCGCCGCGCAGGCGACACAGGAGCGTCATCACGCCCTCAGCCTCGCGCAAGGGGAGGTCCGCTTCCAGGACGAAGCGCGCGTGCCAACGGGCGGCGGCGGCCTGGAAGCGTTCGTCCTCCTATGTGTTCGCCCTGGCGGATGGACAACGTGCGCGCGCTCTTGTTCTCGTGGCCGCCGGTGATGATTCCCGCCGGATCAGGGACGATGGCGCCGTCGTAGAGAAACACGTTGACGTGGTCCTTCGCCGCCAACAGCGCGCAGATGTTGCCCTGCAGTACGAAGTACGGACGGTTGGTGCGTTTGATCGTTTCGGCAACCTCGTGGTCGGCCGCGTGGACGAGATCGCGAACCTCGCGGCAGATGGCTTGCTGCCAATCGGGCAGGGCATCGAT
>CAWFKF010000146.1:0-56508 GCA_963816005.1 uncultured Solirubrobacteraceae bacterium
GGGACACCCGCAGATCAGCGCCAAACGAACGGGCTGGGTAGTTTCACCGGAGGCGACCACGCCATCGGGGGTGCACGGCGACCGTTCGTCATCGGAGTCGCCGCCACCACAACTCCACGTGGGCCGACGACGAATCCGTCCGCGGACAGATTGCCTGCCGCGGCGTTTTCCCTGCAGATCATCATCGGCAGCCTGATCTCAACCTTTTTGGCTGATGCGCTGCGTCGCTCGGCGGCGTGGCCTGATGCGACACCAATTGTGAACAGTCGGTGGCGGTGAAACGCGCCGGTGCGATAACGGGTTGAGGGAAGGAAGGAACGGCGATGGCGACGACAACTCCAAGTAGAAGGAAGACCGCCGCGCGACGCGGGACAGCCGCGCCGGGGAAGAAGTCCGAGCCCGCGCCCGTTGCGCATTTGTCGGTGGCGGAGCGGGTTGCGCGGGGCAAGGCGGCGCGGAGTGAGGTGCCGCGGGCGGATCATGCGAAGTTCGAGCCGCCGGCCAGTCGCGCTGATCCGGTCGCGTTGTTGGAGCGTCAGGCGAAGACGCGGGTACCTGAGCTCGTGCCGATCCGCTACGGGCGGATGCTGGTCTCGCCGTTCACGTTCTATCGCGGGGCGGCGCTGATCATGGCCAATGACCTCGCATCGACGCCACGGTCGGGACTGAACGTGCAGTGCTGCGGGGATGCGCACCTGTCGAACTTCGGCGTGTTCGCCTCGCCGGAGCGACGCCTGATGTTCGATGTCAACGATTTTGACGAGACGCTTCCCGGTCCATGGGAGTGGGATGTCAAGCGGTTGGCGGCGAGCATGCTGATCGCGGCCCGCGACAACGGCTATCGCGCGAAGGAACAGGAGCGGATCGTGCTTGACACGGTCGGTCAGTACCGCACCGCGATGGCCAACTTCGCCGGCATGAAGAACCTCGAAGTGTGGTACTCGCATCTGGACATCGAGAGCGCGATCCAGGAGTACGGCTCGCAGTTCAAGCCGAAGATGGTCAAGCGAACCGAGAAGAATGTCGCGAAGGCGCGCACGAAGGACAGCATGACGGCATTCTCGAAGCTGACCGAAGTCGTCGACGGGAAGGCACGGATCGTCGATCAATCGCCGCTGATCGTGCCGATCGCACAGCTCGTGCAAGGCAGAGAGCGCGATGAGATGTTCGAAGAGCTTCGCCAGTTGTTGCGCGGCTACCGTGAGACGCTCGAGTTCGACCGGCGGGTGCTGCTGGAGGAGTTCGAGCTGATGGACTTCGCGCGCAAGGTGGTCGGGGTCGGGAGCGTCGGCACCCGCGCGTATATCGCATTGCTGCTCGGCCGCGACGGCCAGGACCCGCTGTTCCTGCAGATGAAGGAGGCCGAAGCGTCGGTGCTGGAAGAATTCCTCGACCCGAGCGAGTTCTCAAACCACGGCGAGCGCGTGGTCGTCGGGCAGCGGTTGATGCAGGCCACCTCGGACATCTTCCTCGGCTGGCTGCACATCGACTCCGGGCTCGACGGCAGGCCGCGCGACTTCTACGGCCGCCAGCTGAAGGACTGGAAGGGCTCGGCGGAGATCGAGCAGATGGTCCCGAAGGCCATGGCCACGTACGGCAAGCTGTGCGGCTGGACACTCGCCCGTGCGCACGCGCGCAGCGGCGACCGGATCGCGATCGCCTCCTATCTCGGCAACAGCGACAGCTTCGACCGTGCGATCGTCGAGTTCTCCAAGGCGTACGCCGAACAAAACGACAGCGACTACCAAGCGCTTGCGACGGCGGTCAAATCCGGCAGGATCACCGCCAAAACGGGCCTCTAGCGCGTCGTTGTGATCAGCCAATGTTGGTTCGCTGGGGGATCCGACTCAGCACCTCACTCGTCGGCATCGCGGTCGGAATCCTTGTCGCGAGCGCGGTGCTCGGCAAGTTCTCGATCGACGCGACGGCTGTCGTTGAGACAACCCTCGTCTTTTGGTTCGTCCACCTTGTGGTTCAGATGCTCGCCCTTCGCGTGCTTGTTCATGAGCCGTCGATAGCGCTCGCCGGACTGCTGGCCCTCGCTTCAACGATCGTCGCATTGCTCATCGTCAACGCCATTATTAGCGGGCTTGCGATCCATGGCTTTCAAACGTACGTGTTCGCGACATTGATCATTTGGGTCGCGACGTCGATCAGCGACATGATCGGTCGTCGAATGATCAGAGCGCGGCGCCCCGAGTGACGCGAGGAGCGTGAGGCAAGCGGCTGCGTCTAACGGCGGGTAGCCACGACGGCCGTGGCGATTACGAGCGACAGCGCGACGAGGCCGCCGACGGCGGTGAGCGGGGTGATGCCGGTGCGCTGGCGCTCGTGGTCGACGAACGCGATGAATGCGATCGGGAGCGCGATGGAGAAGATCAGCAGTATGGTCCGCAGGATCTGGCGCTTGTTGTGTCCGGGGTCCTTTTGCTGTTTGGCGGCGGCGATCGCCGCTTGCGCGCTGTCGGGCTCGCTGTCGTAGAAGATCAGCGCTCGCCGCCCGAGGTCACGCGCGCTGCTGTCGCAGCCCCAGGCCATCGCGATTATGAAGCTGAGCGGGAACACCCACGTGACCACCCAGACGATCGCAAAGGCCAGGAACCCGAGCCCGGTCTTCACCCATGGGTGGGCCCCCTCTTGGCTCTTGTCGGAGGGGGCGGAGACGAACCCGCCGTAGATCAGAATCACGTAGACGGCGCGGACCCACGTACGCCATGGGCGGCGCGCGGTCGGCTTCTCGGGCATCGGTGTGTCTCGCACCGCGAGCAGGGCCGAGCGGGCGGCGTCGACCGTCGGCTCCACGCCGCGGAGCGCCAGCATCTCGGCAGCGGTCTCGAGCGCCAGCGGGTCGCGGTCATAGAGCGCGGCGGTGCGCAGCAGCATCCGCGCCTCCTGCCTGAGGTAGAGCAGGTAGCCGGGGATCAGCGCGATCAGGAACGGCGTGCCGGCGACCCCCCGTCGATCGCTGCGACCTTCGCGCTATCGGTGCGCACCTGCTCGGCAATGACCGCGCGCGGTACACCCTCGCGCTCCTTGCGGACGCGCTGTGCCCACTCCAGAGACGGCTCGCCGAGGCTCTGCGTGCTATGCAGCGCGATCCGCTCGGCGACATGCTCGGGGTCGCGATAGGCAATCTTCGCAAGCCGCCACCCTTCTGACAGACCGTGCCTGATCCGGCTCCTCGAGCCTCGCCCGCGAGGCGGCGAGGTGTCATCCGCCGCCGGCGTTCCATCCTTCGCGAGGTTGCTGGCTTCCGGTGACGGCGGCCGGCTTGGATCGTCAGGACCAGCGCTCATGTCTGAACGGGTGCGATTGCGGATTGGGGCTCGGTGGCGCTGCGACTCACGGTTTCGTGAGCTCCAGCAGCAGCGATTCGACTCGCTCGAGCTGCGCGGCCATCTGTTCGATCTGCGGGTCGACGGATGCCTTCGCCACCGTGTCCTCCGCCGGCTCTCCGGATTTCTGCTCGCGCTGCGCGCGCGTCACGAACGTCGAGGTGATCGCCGCCGTGACGATGGCGAGGAACGCGATCCCCTCGAGCATCACGATCGCGCCGACGATCCTGCCGGCCGTGTCCTTGGGCGTCACGTCTCCGTACCCGACCGTTGTGACCGTCTGCAGGGACCACCACATGCCCATCCAGATGCTCGAGTACTCGCGATGGTCGATCGCTCTGATGGCGATCCCGCCGCCGACCACGATAATGAACGTCGCCGTCACGATCACGCTCGCGGCGTTGCGTACCGAAATCGGCTCCCGTAGGAACCGGTTCATACGGCGCTCGATCGTCCTCGGCCGTTTCATTCCCGCCATCACACACACCCCCGGCCTGGGAAGCGGGCTGAGCAGCCCTGGCCCGGAAGGCCCGGCAGCGCCGTCGGCCTCCCGACCGTCTTCTCGCTGCACGGCTCCACCACCAAGAGCACCTCAACGCACACGTTCCACGTCGTTGCGGACTGACGTGTCAGCTGCACTTCGACTTGCTGGCGGTCGTGAAGCTGTTGACCGAATTCACGACGCTGGCCGCATCACTCGCGATTCCGGCGACCTGTGTCGCCGAAGGGCTCGTCGGGAGCGCCTTGACGGCGCTCTCAAGCGCGTCGACTGACGTCTTGACGGCGCTGGTCTCATTCGGGAAGTCGCTCTTGGCACCGTTGACTACTGACGTGGCATCGCTCGCGATCGTCGTGAGCTGCGACTTCAGGCCGCTCACGCCGCTGCTGGCGCTGAGGCTCGTCAGGCCTTTGATCGAGTTCTCGAGGTTGGTGCGATCAGTGCAGTACGCCGGCTTGCTGCTGCTCCCACAGCCAGCGAGCGCGATCAGCGTGCCAACGGCTGCCGTCGCGACAGTGGTGCGCATCGCAGCACGGCCCATTGGACGCTTTGATGTGTTTGCCCTGTTGGTGAGTTTCATGACACGAGGCTATGCCCCAGCGCGAGGAATGGCATCGGCCAAAAAGGATGAGATCACGCAACCTCCACCCAGAATCGGCGAAGAGGATGATCTGGGCGGCAGCACCACCAACGTCAAGCCGGACCCCAAGGTGCTTCCGGCTCGGCACACGGCGCTCCCCTGGGTGGCCGGGTCGGGCTCCCGTGGGCACGCCGCGGCACCCGCGCCGCACGAATGTAGTACCCGGCGCCGGCCCACCCGTTCGCCAAACGGCGGGAGTTGGGCCTCGCACCGGACCTCGCCGCGGAGCAGTCGGCGTGCACGAAGGGAGGACTCACCTCGTGCATCGCGCGCTGTCGCACTTCGCCCACAGGGAGGCCGTAGGTCGCCGTCGAGACGGCGCCGGCAGCGCTGAAAACTGGCGTCGCAACGGGGAGGGGGCTGTTCACCGAAGTGCTCACCTAACTCCTCGTCGACGGCGAGTACTTTGGCGAATACCTGTGTCCGCCCGAGCCCCCGGAAACACTGGGGATTGGCGCGACCTGGTGGTGGGCAGCCGAGCCGGACTACCCGCCCTCCACATGTTGCGTTCGGGTAGTCCGGCTCGGCTGTTGTAGTGAGATCGGCTGGTCCTCTGAACCGGGGGCTGGGGCGGGCACTTGGTGAAGAGCATTCACGGGGGATCGGGGTCAGAAGGGCGGTGAGGACAGGCGAACGGTGGATCGATTACCGAGCTACGTGTCGATGTCGAAGGTGACGCCTGGCGGAAGAACGGAGATTCAGATCTGGCTGGCTCGTGCTTGCTGGGCCTGGTCGTCGACGGCGGCTGCAAGTTCCCAGGCGGCCTCTGAGAGCGCTCCGAAGGCACGCGCTATGGCGGCGACGCTGACGCCGGTGCGTGCGCGGGACAGGCCTTCGATCACTTCGTCGAACCGCTCCCAGACGTGCGCGGGGGCGATCGACGAGCGCCACGGCGCGGGGCGGAGCTCCCGCGGGGGAAGCCACGGGGGCCCGGGTTGCCACCCGAAGCCCTCCTCATCGGCGTAGCGGTAGGCGGCCTGCTCCTGGGCGGCGGCGTCGGCGAGCGCTCGCAGGCGCCGCGAGAAGCCGGAATCGGGGGGCGGCTGGGTGTGATCGCAGACCGCGTTCTGCCAGCGTCCCTCGGATAGCTCGAGCTGCTCCCTGGCGCGCTCAACGCTCATCCGGAGCCACCAGGTGCCGCAGGAACGCCGGATCCTCGGACGGCGCGCCGACCGCCGAGGTCGAAGGGGCGTCGGTCGCCAGGAACCGGTCCAGGTCCGAGCGGCGCACCGTCCATCGGCGCGGTCCCGCTTTGGCAGCGCGCAGCTCGCCCGTCGTAATCCACCGACGCACGGTGCCGACGGTCACGTGCAGCTCTTGCGCCACCTGCGCCGGAGTGAGAAGCGGTTCGGTCACGGTCGAGGCACGATCACCAACAACAAACGATCAGTACAGTGTATAACGTATGATAAGATAGCAGACACCGTCTTGGTTGACCGCCCACGACTGTGGCAACGAAACCACGCAACAGCTCACCGCCGGCTCATTCCGCGCAATCGGGGATCCCGCGGCTGGCGGTGTCGAAGGTCGAGGCGGCGGAGGCGCTCGGGGTCAGCGTCGACTTCCTCGAGCAGCACATGATGCACGAACTCCGAATCGTCCGCCGTGGCCGCCGGCGCCTGATCCCGATCGACAGAGCTCAGCGCTGGATGGACGACAACGCCCACCGTACGCTCGGCGGCCTCTAGATCGCCGACCGAGTGGGGCGTGATGAGCGGCCCAGGAAGCGGAACCAGAGCGAGACAAGCCGGAATCGAGGTCAGGCATGCCCGGACCTGCCGATCGCTTCAGGGCGAGCAGTGTACTTGCACGCCAGGCTTCAGAGCCTTCGTGTGGAGCCATCGGGACAGAGCGCATCCAGAAGACATTCCCAGCGAGGCGGCGGCGCTGCTGTGGCGGGAGGACGCCCGAGTCGACCTGCGCCGCGGCGTGCTCGTCGCCGCGCGGCCGGTAGCCTGCGCGAATTCGCCGACGCCTGGCTCGCTGGCGCACTGGACGGAGGCATCCGCAACCGCTCCGGGGACCGCTACAAGCCGTCGACCGTGCGCGGCTACGAGCAGGCGCTCCGCGAGTACATGCTCCCGGAGATCGGTGGAGCGAAGCTCCAAGAGCTGCGCCGCCTCGACATCCAACGACTTGCCGACGATCTTGCCGGGCTCGACATGAGCGCCGCCACGGTCCGCAACGCGCTCCTGCCGCTGCGCGCAATCTGCCGTCGCGCGCTACTCACGCGGCGACATCCAGGTCAACCCGACGATGGGGATCGAGATCCCGGCCGTCAGGGGCCGCCGCACGCGCTTCGCGACACCCCAGGAGGCGCAGCTGCTCATCGACGCCGCGCCGGCGGTGAGATCGCGTGCTGTGGGCGACCGCCTTCTACGCCGGCCTCCGGCGCGGCGAGCTGCAGGCACTCAGATGGGTCGACGTCGACCTCGCCGGCGGCGTGCTCCGCGTCGAGCGCTCGTGGGACGTGAAGGCTGGCGTGATCGACCCGAAGTCGATCGCCGGGCGCCGGAAGGTTCCGATCGCCGCGGTCCTGCGCGACTACCTCGTCCAGCACAGGATCGAGGCCTCCGACGCCCTCGTGTTCGGCCGCGCCGACGGCACGCCGTTCGCCACGTCGACGATCAGCAAGCGGGCGAACGACACCTGGCGCGACGCGCAGTTGCGCCCGATCACGCTGCACGAGTGCCGCCACACCTTCGCCAGCCTGATGATCGCGGCGGGTGTCAACCCGAAGGCACTACAGACCTTCATGGGCCACTCGTCGATCACGGTCACGCTCGACCGCTACGGCCACCTGTTCCCCGGATCGGAGGGAGAGGCTGCCGTCCTGCTCGACGCCTATCTTGCGGAATCGCATGAACGAGCTCGCAGCGCCAGCGTTCCCGAATCCGACTGTGGGGAAGTTGTGGGGAAGTCGGACCCCTCCAGGAGCGGTCTTGAACCGTCTTGAGCGGCACTCGGTCGCGACCGCGCGACCCCCTCGGAGGCGAGGAAACTGCCCGCATATGGGCAGATTCCGCGGAATGTGTAACGGAGAGGGGGGGATTCGAACCCCCGATACGCTTGCACGTATACCGGTTTTCGAGACCGGCGCGTTTCGCGCGAACTGGCTGCTCAGAGCAATTCTTGTGCGTTCGTGCGCCACTGTGTGCGCCAGTCATCCGGCGTCCGTGTCGAGTTGAGCGATCCGCGCGGCGGTGTCCGCGCGGTCTAGGTACGCGTCGAGCAGGCCCGCCGCTTCGGTCTCGTTGCCGGGCATCAGGTGCCCGTAGCGGTCGAACGTGACGGCGATATTTGCGTGTCCCATGTACGTCGAGAGTGCCTTCGCGTTCACGCCGGCGGCGATCATCAGCGACGCGAACGTGTGACGTGCCTCGTGCAATCCGATCGGTTCAAGACCGGCGGCCTTCCACACGCGGCGAGCGCGGCCGTCGACCGTGGACGCGTTGAACGGGCTCCTGTCCGGCCGGCCGAACACGAGCCCGTCGCTGTCGCCGCTCATGCGGTGCTCGACGAGCTCGTCGCGTAACCGGGCTGGGACGGGGACCCGGCGGACGCCGGCGCGGGATTTCGGGGCGATCTCGCCCGCATGCCGGTCCCAGGAGCGGCGGACGTGGATCACGCCGGCGGCAAGATCCACGTCCTCCCATCGCAACGCCATCAGTTCGCCGCGGCGCAGGCCGGCGTAGAGCGCGGTTGCCCACAGCGCCCGATCCTGCTCGAGCGCGTCGAGCAGCGCCCCGGCCTCATCGGGTGACGCGATCCGGTTGCGGGTACCGCGGATCGCGGGAAGCTCTACCCCAGCGGTCGGGTTCACCGCGACGATCCCGCGGGCGACCGCGCGCCGATAGATCACTCGTAACGGTAGGAGCGTGTTGCGGATCGCGCTGGCGCTCAACCCGTCCGCTTGCCAGCGGTCGATTAGGTATTGCACGTCCGGGACGGCAATGTCCGCGAGCTTGTGCGCGCCTATCGCGGGCAGTACCCGCAGCCGCAACGCTTCCTCGTAGCCGCGGAGCACGCTCGGCTTGTACGGATCGCCGGACCGGTTGCGAATCATGCCGCTCTCGGCGCCCTCCAGCCACTCCAGTGCGGCCTGGCGGACGGTGAGCGATGTGGGGGCCCGGAGCCCGCCGATCAGGGCGCTACGCGCGGCGTGAGCGCGCCACGAGCGCGCCTCAGCGGCCGTTTGGAATGTCTTGCGGACCTTCCGGCCGTCGCGGGCGATGTACACGCTCGCCTCATATCCGGCGTTGCAGTCGCACTTGCCGCCGGCGCGGGACGCGCATCCCTTGCTGTGTCTGCGTGCAATCCCGGCCATCAGTCGACCTTCTCCGCGCCCAACATTTCAGCCAGCACCCGGAGGTTGCCGCTTCTCTCGAGCTCGGCTTTCTGCTCGGCCTCGGTCAGCGGGGTGCGCGCGGTCAGGTATCCGCGCTCAACGTAACGCCCGGAGCCAATGTCTCCGACCCAGTTTTCCCAGTAGCGCATGGCGACCTCCGCGCGCCCCTGGTCGGCCAGGCGCTTGGCAGCGCGGCGCACCGACTCGATCTGCGCGCGAGTGGGCTCGGCGCCGGCGTCGAGCCCGTAGACGTTGCGAGCGAGTTCGGGCATCCGCTGCCGTTCGGAGGTCAGAGCGGCCTCTAGGCGGCGCATCACGGTTCCGGGGCCTTTGCTCACGCCGCCCTTTCCGCACGTCTGGTGGTCGATATCCGTCCCCCATCGCGGGCGCCGGTCGGGGTCAGCGGTCGGGGTCGGTGGTGTAGGCGCTGGCGGGTACGCCGAGCAGCTCGAGTAGCTGGTGTTGCAGCGGGGTGAGCTGGGGGTCGAAGGTCTGGATGCGTTGGCCGTCGCGGGTGAGGTGGTGGCGTTGGACGTTGGTGAAGGCGTCGAGGATGCGGGCGGCGGTCGGGGCGGTGCAGGCGCGTTGCTCGTGGTAGAGCGCCAGCTCGGGGATGTTGTGATGGGTCATCGTCCGACGTAGCTCGCGTTCGATCAGGCAGTTGGTGAGCAGCGCGATGAACTGGCAGGCGAACAGCGCCTCGATCCGGAACGGGCTCTTGAGTGTCACGGGCGCGGCGTCCTGGACGGATTTCAGTTCGTGGTGGCGCTTCTCGAGGTTCGGCTGGTAGCGGTAGGCGGCGAGCACCTGAGTGTCGGTCAGCTCCGAGTCGTTGGACGTGAGCGGGAAGCGACCGTCAGAAGCGGCGTCGTAGCGGACCTGCTCGGCATCGACGCTCACCTCGAGCGCGTAGCGGGTCTTGGCGATCTTGCGGTAGCGGGTGTCGTTGCCGGGTCGGCCGCGTTTCTCCTGGCGGTAGCGCTCCTCGACGGTCTCGATGACCGTGACCGACACCCAGCGCTCGCCGCCGCTTGTGGTCAGCAGCGCGGCGGCGGCCTCCTCGGCGGCGACGCGGGTGGTGATCCTGGCGCGCGGGCCGGCCAAGCGCTCCGATAGCTCCCCGAGGGCGTGGCCGGCGCGGTCGATCCGCTCGGCGCGGGCGCTCTCGTCGTGGTGCTGTTTGGCGCTTGAGTGCACCCAGGTGATGCGGTATCCCTCCGTGGTCGGGAACGGCGCCGGGCAGACCCGCCAGACCAGGTCGGGATCACCGTTGCGCTTGCCGGGCCGCCGACACGCCTCGACCCAATCGGGCGCCTGCGTGCTCATCCACTCGCGCAGCCGCCCGTCCTCTGAGCGTGAGCGCGGCAGCACCGTGATGAACCGTCCGCCGTGGCGCTCGATGTGGCCCATCTGCTCGCGCGTGCACAACTTGCTGTCGGCGACATACAGGAAGTGGCTCTCCGAGGGTGAGTTGGGGTGAAGTCACAGCGAGTTTTCGTGTGGGAGAGTGAGGGTGACTGGTCCGCAGGCGAGGTGAACGAGCGCGAGAGCGGCCTTCGCGGAGTGGAACCCGTAAGCGCGGCGGACCAGCAGTTTGACCTTGTTGTTGAGCGCCTCCGCCCGGGCGTTGCTCAACTTCAGGCGACGGGCGGCGAGTATGCCCTCGCGGTGTTTGCGGATCGTGCGGCCCAAGCGGATGAACGGGGCGAGCCGGCAGCGGGAGAGGCGGGACAGCAGCCGGTCGAGCAGCTCGCTGACGGCCTTGACGGTGAGGCCGGGGGCGAAGATCGCGCGGACCATCTCCTTCATCGCCCAGGCACGCGCGACCTTCCCTCCGCCGGCCTGGATCGCGGCGAGTGTGGCCGCTTGGCGGTCGGTGAGATCGGCAGGGTTCTTGAGCAGCGCCCAGCGATCGTGCTTGAACACTTTGGCGGCGCCGGCCTGGCCGGCGTGGCGCAGCTCGTTCCAGTGCTCGCGGCGGACCTCGTCCAGCGCCTTGGTGGCGAGTTGCACGACGTGGTAGTTGTCGATCACGATCGTCGCCTGCGGCGCGTGCTCCCGGACGCTCTTGGCGTAGCCGCCGGTCATGTCCATCGAGACCGCGGTCAGCCGGGACGCGCGTGCGAAGATCGCCGGCTCGATCTCGCTGCCGTCCTGGAGCCATGCGCCGGGGATGCCGTCGCCGGCCGGGACGATCGGGCACGGGCCGAACGGGACCATGATCGCCGGCTCAGGCTCCCACGACGGCTGCCCGGCGTGCGCCGGCGGGTCCTCAGGCGGTGAGTCGAGCTCGTCGAAGAATGCGTCGGCGGCGGCCTGGCCCTTGCCCTCAGTTCCCCACACCACGCACCCGCGCGCGTGGTCGGCGATGAGCGTGAGGTAGCGGTGGCCCTTGCGCCACGCGACCTCGTCGATCGAGATCTCAAACAGCTCCCGGAGCCGGTCGGCCTGGGCGAGATGCTCCTCGCCGACGCGCTTGATGATCCGCCCGATCGTCTGCCAGTCGATCCGCACCAGCCGTGTGATCGTCGTCTTGTCGGCCTTCGTCGCCAGCCACGCGACGAGATCGTCGAAGTCGCGCGTGAAACCGGCGCGGTGACGCGCGAATGGGACGCCCTCGACATGCACGCCGTGCTCGGGACAGCGCAGCTGGCGCAGCGTCGCGCGGATCTCGAGTCGCCAGACGCCAAGGTCCAGATGGCGCCAGACCGACTCGTGATCCTGGATACCCTCGCGCGCCATCGTGGCGTACCCGCACACCGGGCAGATGAGCCGCTGGCGGCGCAGCGCGACGCGCACAACGACACGATCGGAACCGAACCGCAGGCCGCGCACCCACACCCCCTCCAAGCGCAGCAGACGACAGAATGCGGCAGTGACGCGCACGGGCTAGACCTCCAGCTCGAGGAACTTGAACACCCGCGAGCCTACGGCGCGGCTCGTGCGCGTCGCCTGCCGCTACGCCAAAAGCTCAGAACCGCTGCAACCAGCGCCAAACCAGCTCAAGATTCACCCCAGATCACCCTCGGAGCCTCCAGGAAGTCATGGCGGCCAACCAGCACACACAGCCCGTCCCACGTCTCGATGTGCGTCTGATCGTCGGTCACGTTGCCGTCCGCGAGGCGGTGCGCGAGTGGCACCGCCCCGTCGGCCGACACTGTCAGGATCAGCAGCAGCTGCTTCAGATCGCCGCGATGCTCCTTGTTGTGACCGCGCTTCGCGGCGGCCGTTGACTGGCCGCCCCGCTCGCGCCCATCGGCCTGCAGGTACTCGCCGTGCAGAGTGATCGAGGTCGAGTCGTTGTGCAGCTGCGAGCAGTCAACACCGAACTCCCTGATTGCCCCCAGCGTCAGTTCCGTCAACAGCGACGCGCGATCTGCGTCGAACAACCGATCCAACGCCCGGCCGACGCGGTCATCGCACAACAGCGCCACCTCGCCTGGCTCAAGTGACAGCCGCGTCCGCCTCAAAGCGGCAGGCCCACTCCCCGATCCCGTATAGCGGCTCACGCTCCACGCACAGGTTCAGCACCAGCACCTTGATCGTCCGGGCGGCCGCCATCAGCACGCGCTGATCGTCGTCGGGCAGATGCCGCTCGAGGACATGCTCGAGCCCGAGCCGATCGAGGAAGTGGCCGAGGATCGGCAGCGCTCCCAGCGCCTGCGAGGCCAGTTCGAACGGTTGCTCTGCGCTGATCGTCATGAATCATCCATCCGGTAGCTACGGTATTAGTACCGTAGCTACCGGACGAACCCGACCACGATGCCCGACCAGCACCCCCAACCCCACCCCGACGACGAGCAGCAGCCGATCGCGCCCGAGCACCAACGGCGCCTCCAACAGATCCTCGAAGAGCTCGCGACGCTCGGGTTCTGCCTCCCCGGAACGGTCGCCGAGCGCCACATCCGCTGCCCCAACCCAGGCTGCCACTGCCACCACGACCCGCCCCAGCTGCACGGGCCCTACCTCGCGTGGACGCGCAAGGTCAGCCAGAAGACCGTCACCCGCAACCTCACGGCCGAGCAGGCGCGGCGCTACCGCGCCTGGTTCCAGAACAACCGGCGCCTACGCCAGCTCACCTCAGAACTTCAGGCACTGTCACTCACTGCCGCGGCCGAGGCCGAAGGGTGGGGGGAGAAATAGACGACCTCGACTTTTGCAGTTCATAGTCCGGCGGACGCCCACGCTTGCTGGACGCTGGTGATTTCTCGGGGTGTGGGCGCGCACCCCCGTCCTGGGTGAAATTGGTTGGCGATGATCACGCGGCGGAGCTTGGCGAGCATGTCGGTGAATGAGGGGGTGGTCTTGGTGAGATACCAGGGGTGGCGTTCGCGGCGTTCTTTGACGTCGTCGGGGTGGTGGCCTGAGAGCGCGTACCAGATGATCGTCAGTGACATCGCGAGGAACTGGAACGGGACGGTCCGTTGGACGGCCTTCTCGGCGCGGTTGCGAGCCTGTCCGACGCCGGCCAGCTCCTTGCCTTCTTCGTAGGCGACCTCGGTCGGCCAGCGCTCGGCGTAGCGTTCGATCAGTTGCGCGGCGCTCGCGTCGAGGTCGGTGGAGACGAGCGCCAGTTCGTAGCCGGAGGGCTTGGTGGTGTCCTGGATCAGCACTACCTGGAGGGGCTGGGATCCGAACGCCTCATACCACAGGCATTGGAACGGGTGGGCCATCACCTGCTCGGTCTTGCCGTAGCGGCGGACGATCGTGTTGACCCAATCGGTGGCGGGATCAGCGGCGATCTGCGCCAGCTTTGGCAGCTGCGCTCCTTTCTTGGGCGGCCGGCCGCGCTTGCGCTGCCCTGTGGGCGGGCGGGGCGCCGCCAGCCGGTGCAGCGCGGCGTCTGAGCGCAGGCGGGAGGTCATCGTGACGTTCTCCGGCAGGCCCGCAAACGCGCCGTTCGCGTAGGCGGCATCGCCGACGCCGTGGATCTTGCGTGCCGGGAACCGCTTGGCGAGCAGGCACAGGATCTCCCTGGCCAACCGGGGTTTTGAGGGCCGCTCGGGGTCTGGCTTGTGCTTGGGGATCTCCTTGCGCCGCGGGCGCCAGAGGCGCGAGAGCACCAGCAGGCAGACGGTCCGCTCAAGGAACGGCAGCTTGACGTTGATCCCGGCAGTGACCCAGTTGTTGCCCCACGCGAGCGATCCCTTGTTGCTGTTGACGGTCGCGTCGTGATGCCAGAAGCAGCCGAACACCTTGCGCCCCCGCCGCTTCACCAACGTGTCATCGACCGGCACAACCAGCGACTCCTGCGCTCCCACCAAACGGGAGACGATCAGCTCCGCAACCATCAGCCCGAGCTCATCGACCGACCACTCCGCCGAGCTGAAGAACCGGTGCGCGCGGGAGTGATGCCAGACCCCGGAGAGCCTCGAGCCGACCAGCATCCCGCAGACCGTGCGCAGCGACGTCTGCGAGACCTGCCCCACGACCAGCGCTCTGAAGGTCTCAAACGTCGGGCGAGAGAAACATGGCGCGAACAGGAGCAGAAGCTCCTCCAGCGAAGATGGGACGCAGAGCATCGGCGGCAACCCCCATGGGCAGCCGCGAACGGGCCTCCCGCCCGACCGCGGAAATGGCGTGAACAACCACCGCTTCGGGGAAGCCGCCGGTGCTCCTCCCTACCAGCGTCCGGTCAGGCGCTCAAACCATCAGCCCGACAGCCACGACCGAGGCGCCGCCCCGCACCCGTCCACCCACCGAAAACTGCGAAAGTCGAGAGACGACCAGACGTGCGGAAAGAGCGAATCGACGGGGCGCTGGCCACAAAGAGGTTGAGGGGGCTGCACGATGCTTGACTTGTTGACCGAGGCGCTTGGCGGCGCAGGGCGCGATGAGGTGCGGGGTGCGGCTGCGTTGCGGCTGCGTGTGCGGCTTCAACCGGCGGCTGGTGTCGGGACTCGTGCGATGCCGCCGACCTACAGCGGCGAGAGCAACAGCGTGGTGTACCTGACCGAGGAACGTCGGATCGAGGACGCGAGGGTTGCGACGCTCAATACTCTGATGGCGCTCGCTGGTCAAAAATCGCTGCTCAGAAGGTGGTATCGCGGCCGGTCCGGGCCCCAACGACATTCGAAGCGCTCGTCACTTGCGCAGCGCTCGCAGCACGCTAAAGAGTCCGTGCTCTGCGACAACATTTTCGTGGAGCGGTCACCGGGGTCTTCGGGCCCCGGCTTCGTTGAAGCACGTATCAGCCGCCCGCGGACGGCTCGGTGCTCCAGGTCACCGGGGTCTTCGGGCCCCGGCTTCGTTGAAGCTAGGGAAGCAGCAATGCGCTCAGGATGGTCATGGCCTGTCACCGGGGTCTTCGGGCCCCGGCTTCGTTGAAGCGATGGCAATCCGCTGCCGCAGGCCATCGTGGCGGCGGTCACCGGGGTCTTCGGGCCCCGGCTTCGTTGAAGCAGGGTGTCCATCGCGAACATGAACGCCACATCCTGTCACCGGGGTCTTCGGGCCCCGGCTTCGTTGAAGCGATGGCAATCCGCTGCCGCAGGCCATCGTGGCGGCGGTCACCGGGGTCTTCGGGCCCCGGCTTCGTTGAAGCACCATCTACGGTAACCCGGCGTTGTGCGCTGACGTGGAGTCACCGGGGTCTTCGGGCCCCGGCTTCGTTGAAGCTCGTCTGAGGCGCGAAGGGCGTTTGCGAGATCGGGGGTCACCGGGGTCTTCGGGCCCCGGCTTCGTTGAAGCGTGGTGAGCCCCTTCTCGATGCGGACTGGGCTGTCCGGGTCACCGGGGTCTTCGGGCCCCGGCTTCGTTGAAGCCGGCACATGCACAGGCTGATGCCAGGCCCGACGCCACATCTTCGCCCACGCCACCCCAGAGGTCACGCCATTCATGGTCTTCGCTCTCAGTGGAGGGAAGATCCCGCTCCCGCTGACGGTGCTACAGCTGCTCGCGTTCGACGTCGGCACCGAGACCCTGCCCGCGCTGGCACTCGGGCGCGAGCCAGCCGAGCCGGGGCTCATGCAACGGCCGCCGCGCCCGCGCTCGGAAGGGGTGATCCGTCCCCCAATGCTGCTACGCGCGTGGCTGTTCCTCGGCCTGATCTGCGCGATTCTGGCAATGGCCGGCTTCTTCTTCGTGCTGCTACGCGCCGGCTGGCACCCAGGCGACCCCGTCGGGACCGGGCACCCCCTGCATCACGCCTACGTGACGGCGACAACGATGACCTTCTTCGGCATGATCGCCGGGCAGATCGGGACCGCATTCGCCGCCCGCACCGACCGCGCGTCGCTGCGATCGGTCGGGGTGTTCAGCAACCGTCTGCTGCTCTGGGGAATCGCATTCGAGCTCATGCTCGCGGCCGTGCTGATCTACGTGCCGCTGTTCCAGTCACTGCTGGCGACTGCGGCGCTCAGCCCCGTCGAGCTGCTGTTCGCGCTCCCATTCCCGTTCATCGTCTGGGGAGCGGACGAGCTGCGGCGATACGTGATCCGCCGCCACGCCCTGCGCAAGGACAACAACCGCGTTCCCACGACCCGGGGCACGGCATCGACCGCCCCTCGATAGTCCTCCGGGGAGATCGAAGCCGAGGCCTCCGCTAATGCGATGCCGCGTGTGCCTTCGACCGGCTCTTGCCTGCCGCAGGCGCAGACGCTTTCGCGCGGCCGTTCTTGGCCGGGGTTTTCGTCAGATCTTTCTGCAACTGCTCGAGATCGCGCTGCAGTGACTTGCTCATCTTCTTCAGGTCACGCCGCGCGTCGCGCAGCATCCGCTGGACGTCTTTACGCAATTCGCGTGCGCCGGCCCCGAGGCTGCCGCCGATCGATGCAAGGTCTTCCTGGGCAGCTTCCGGCGCCTGGGAGACGTAATCGATCATCCTGGCGTCGTCCTCTGTCTTCGCCTTTGCGGACTCGGTTGCGCGCGTAACCGCGTTGGGTTTGGTTACCGCAATTGAACGATCGCCTTCATCATGTCCTCCCGAGCCATCGCCGGACTTGCTGTCCCTCGTGGGTTCAGCCTGACCCTACCGCGCAGATCTCGCGGCGCGCTCGATCGTGATCGGGGTTGCCGCTCACCTCGATCCCCGATCACGCCTGGCCAGCACTGCTCAATCCACGGGCCGACTCGGATAGGAAGACGCATTCGGGCGACAACGTCAACGTGAGATCCCGATGCCGCCGGCTTGCGCCCGGTGCCTTGCGAAGCAAGATCGCGGAACGGCAGGCCCACGGGCAGCTGTTCCCGACCCGAAGCACCGTGAGCGGATTCGGGACATCGGCACCGAGAACCGTCGCGTCATCACCATGGAATGGACCTTCGAAGGGGTCACGCTCATCCCTTCGCCGGCATGCTAACCGCCGCGGTCTCGCGCGTCAGAGATGACAGCTCGACCACCGCGACCGCCGCCTACGCTGCACTCCTCATCGTGACGACGGCGATCTCGCTGCGCACCGCTGGCCGCAACACGTTCATCGCCTACGGGCTCTGCGCGGCAAGCGCATCCCGACGTCACGGTCGACCTCGTGAGCTGGACATCGACGACCTCGACGCGCCAATGATCGGCGCGTTCCTCACCCACCTCGAGCAGGACCGGGGCAACAGCGCCCGGACCCGGAACGCCAGGTTGGCGGCGATCCACTCGCTCTACCGGTACATGGCGATACGCCACCCCGAGCACCTGCAGACGATCGGACGCGTGATCGCGATCCCGTTCAAACGCCACGAGCAAAACAGCGTCAACTACCTCAACCTCGACGAGATCAAAGCGCTGCTCCGCGCCCCGGACCGGACCACCTGGCTCGGACGGCGCGACCACGCGCTGCTGCTCACAGCAATCCAGACCGGCGTGCGCGTCACCGAGCTCGTCACGCTGAACATCAGCAACGTGAGCCTCGACACCGGCGCCCACTGCCGCGGGACCGGGAAAGGCCGCAAGAAGCGCACCGCCACCCTGACCCGCGAGACCGTCGCGGTCCTGCGCCAGTGGCTCAAAGAACGCCAAGGCGAGCCTGAGGAGCCGCTGTTCCCCACCCGCCAAGGACGGCCGCTAACCCGCTCCGGAGTCGGACAGCTGCTCGCCAAGCACGCCGCGACCGCCACGGTCGCCTGCCCGTCGCTGAAGACCATCCGGCTCGTAGCCCGCAACCGTTCGCTCCTTCACCCCCCGCTCGGACAGCATGTAACGGCGGTAACCGTCGAGCACCTCCTCCACCGGACCGTCCGCCACAACCGCCGGCGGACGCGGGACAACACCAACCTCCCGCAGGTACCCAACCGGCAGCACCACGCTCCGCGCCGACAACCACGGCGAATAACCAGCCGCACGACGCGCCAGCAAGAACCGCTCCACGCACTCCGGCCCCAACTCGCCAGCAGCCAGCCCCTCGCTCTCAAGCCAACGGCTCAACAGCTCAAGCTGCCGCAGCCGATGGCTGATCGTCCACTGCGAATAGCCCCGAGCCGCCAACCACGACCCATACCCCGACGCGTACGGCGCCAGCGGCCCCGAAGCGACCGGCAACCACAACCGTCCACCCATCACGGCCTCCCATCAGATCGACCAAACCGAACATGGGAAGCCTCGACGCGCCGAGGACGATTATGTTCTGCAGCTCACGCCGCCAAATCCATCACGCAGGGAAAACGTAGTCCCAGAGCGGCCTCCAGAACATAACCGGACGCAGAACATAGGAGGAGCAGTGTGGCGGCGGCGGGCGAGACGACTGCTCAATCGCGGATGGAGCAGTCCGGCGATGTCGGCGGCGCGCTGCTGCAGTTCGTCCGAACCAGCAGTGATCCGCGCGGCGATCCTGGCTCGTGCTCAGCGCTGGAACCGAGGGTCTCGCCGCTGCCTGCTGAGCGCTGCCGTTTCGATCGCGCGCGAGAGGTCGCTGCCGTTGGGGTCGCGTCGGTATTCGTGTTCGTCATCGGTTGGCGAGTCGCAGCGGTTGCGCTCAGTGGCGGAGCGTGGCCGAGCGGGTTGTCCCGTCGTGCGTCCATTGGACTTGGTCGGCGACGATTTTGAGGTTGGCGAGCCCGGGGGCCGGGGTGGAGGGGCCGGGCGTCGTCGTCGTTTCGGAATCGAGCCTGCGGGTGCCGTTGGCGTCGTGCGCGCCGACGGCGGCGTAGGTGGTGCTCTGCGTGCCGTCATAGCTGCTGCTGATCTGGAGCCAGGCGGTGTCGCCGGCCGGCGTGAGCAGCAGACTCTGTAGCGGCTGGGATGTGCCTTCCCACGGGACGGCAAAGATGTCGGCGTTCGTCTGGAGGCCGGTGGCGAGGTCGAACGTCTCGATTGTGCTCGTATTGCCGCTAACGTGGTTGTAGACCTGCCTTTCCGCACTTCTCAGGCGCGATATCCGCCCCCACTTGCGCGGGTCTGATCAGCCGGTGTAGACGGCCGCCGGTACGCCGAGGAGCTCCAGCACGTGTGCTTGGAGTGGCGTGAGTTCGGGCGCGAAGTCTTTGAGGTGCCGCGTGTCGTTGTAGAGGCGGTGGCGGGCCAGGCGTGAGAACATCTCGAGCGTGCGCGCCGCGGTCGGCTGCTTGCAGGCGCGCTGTTCGGGGAACAGTGGCAGCTCGGCGATCTCCTCACGCGCCATTGCCTGGCGTAGCTCGCGTTCGATCAGGCAGCAGCACAACAGCGCGACGAAGTGGCAGCAGAACAGCGCTTCGATCCGTTCGGCGCTCTTGAGCAGCACCGGCGCTGCGTCCTGGACGGACTTGAGCTGGTGGTGTCGTTTCTCGAGGTTGGGCTGGTAGCGGTAGGCAGCGAGTAGCTCGGCGTCGGCGAGCTGTTGGTCGTTGGTGATCAGCGGGAAGCACCCGTCGGTGTGGGCGTCGTAGGCGACGGTGTCGGCGTTGACGGTGAACTGCAGCTCGAAGCGGGTCGTGGTGTGCTTGCGGTAGCGGGTGTCTTTGCCGGGCCGGCCGCGTTTCTCCTGGCGGTAGGTCTCCTGCACGGTCTCGGTGACGGTGACGGCGATCCAGCGCTCGGCGCTGGCCTGGTCGAGCGCGGCCGCGGCGGCTTGCTCGACCGCCTGGCGGGTGCGCAGGCGGCTCTTGGGGCCGGCGAGCCTGGCTTGGAGCTCTGCGAGCGCTCCCAGCCCCCGCTCGATGCGTTGCTGGCGGGCTTGGGCGTCGCGGCCGATCTTGGCGCTGGAGCGCACCCAGATGATCCGGTAGCCCTCGCCGGAGGGGATCGGCGCGGGCGCCGTGCACCACACCAGATCGGGATCGTCGCCTCGCTTGCCGGGCTTGCGCTCCGCCTCGCTCCACTGGGGCGTGTTGGTCTGCACCCAGTCGCGCAAGAAGCCGTCCTCCTTGCGGCTTCTGGGGAGCACCGTCACGAACCGCCCGCCGCGCTGATCGATGTGGGTCATCTGCTCGCGCGTGCATAGCTTGCAGTCCGCGACATACAGAAAGCCCGCGTAGCCGACGAGCGCCCGCAGCCCCTCCCAGGTCTCGATGTGGGTCTGATCGTCGTTGGTGTTGCCGTCGGTGAGCCGGTAGGCCAACGGCACCGCCTCGTCAGCGGACACCGTCAGGATCCACAGCAGCTGCTTGAGGTCCGGACGATGATCCTTGTTATGGCCGTGGCAGACCTTGGGCGTCGGCTGGCCGGCAGACTCGTGCCCGTCCGCCGCGCGGTAGGCGCCGTGCACGGTGATCGACGTCGAGTCGTTGTGCAACTGCGAGCAGTCGACCTCGAACACCGCGATCACGCCGAGCACGAGCTCGGTAAGAAGCGACGCGCGGTCACAGCAGAACAGTCGATCGAGCGCCCGGCCGACCTGATCATCGCCCAGCTCCGCCACCTGCGCGGCGTTCAGCCCGAGCAGCGCCGGGTCAAACGGTGCAGCCCATTCACCGAGGCTGTAGAGCGGCTCATGCGATACGCATAGGTTGCGCACCAGCAAGCCGATCGCCCGCGCCGGCTCAAGACGGCAGCGCGCGTCGGGCGGCGGCAGATGGCGCTCGAGCAACACCCCCAGGCGCATCCGATCCAAGAAGTGGCAGACGATCGGTAACGCGCCGAGCGTCTGCGAGGCAAGCTCCAACCTCTCGGCGGGATCGCTCGGCGTGTGGGCGATCATCAGTCCATGATTTCTCATCCGTCCGAGAGTAGAGATACTCTCGGACGGAACAGATCCATGCCTAACAAGCCCCAGCCACCCGACCCGCGCCTCCAACAGCTGCAAGCCAAGCTCGCGCAGATCGGCCCAGTACTGCCCGGCACGATCAACGTCGCGATGAACCGCTGCGGCAAGCGAAACTGCGCCTGCCACGCAGACCCACCCCGCCTGCACGGCCCCTACATCACCTGGACACGCAAGGTTCAGGGCAAGACCGTCACCCGCCGACTCACCACCGAGCAGCTAGAGCGCTACCAGCCCTGGTTCGAGAACAACCGCCGGCTGCGCCAGCTCATCTCAGAACTCGAAGCGCTCTCCATGCAGGCCGCCGAGCAGGCCGAAGGATGGGGGGCCAAATAGCGATCCAGAAGTGCGGAAAGGCAGGTAGACGTCTCGCACGAACGCGACGTAGGTGCCGGCGGTGGCGAAGACTCGGGCGTCGTCGCCGTCGTATTCGGGCTGGGAGGTGAACGTGATCATCCGCTGGCGCCCGGCGGCTCTCAGGCAGCCGAGCCAGCTCGTGTTCGTGTCCGTCGAGCCACCGGCGGGATCTGGGCCTGATCGGGTCGTGATGATCGCGTCCGCAGAAGAGGTCACGGTCCTCGAGCCGGGCGGTGCGACGCACCGGCCGGACGAACGCGTGGGTATCGGCTGCCAATCGACGTGTCTCCCGCGCACGGCGCCAACGAGTCGCGGCGTTCCCCCGCGACCCGAGATCACGGCGATCCGGTTGTGGGTCGCGACGAACGCGATGTCGCGCCCGTCGGGTGACCATGCGGGCGCGTGACCCCGCGCCAATCGGCGGACCACCCGCCCACGGAGATCGATCACTTCAATCGATCCGGCGTGAACCACGGCCAAGAACGCGCCGTGCGGTGACCACGAAGGCGAGCTCGCGCCGTCGTGGGTGAGCTGACGCGGCCGCGCCCCGACCTTGTCGACGACAAACACCTGATCCTTGTGCTTGATCTGACGAACCTCAGCCAGGCGCCCCTGGGAGGACCACACCGGCGAGGACGCCGGCCCGGCAAGCTTGCGGTATCGAAGCCCGTCGATACCGACCCCGATGATCGTGTCCGGAGGCAGACCCGCCGCCCGTCCCCGCACCAGGCCCAACTCCCCGTCCGCAAGGAAGCTCGGCCCATCGGTCGCCGCGATCGGTGCCACGGGCCGATTCAGCGGAGCGCTTGGACACTCCAGACAGCTCCCGTCCGGATAGATCACGAAGACCTCCCCCGAATCGATCCCACCACCGGCGAGGACCTTCGGACCATCGCGATAGGCGAGCTCACGCCCGTCCGCCGACCACACCGGGTTGACCGGCAACCCGCACACAGCCGTGTTCAGACAGATCCGCCGGCCACCCGTGCCGTTTGACCGCACCAGCACAAGACCCGACCCGTGCAGCGGCTGCACGACCAACAACCCATCGCGGCCAGGAAACGCCGCCGAAGCCGAGACTGCCCACACGCAGCCAAATGCCCCCGCGATAACAGCCAACGCGACAACGCGCGGCAGGGCACGCCCAACGAGACTCGGGACCACAACTCCATCAACGCCCCGAGCCGAGCAGAGTTGCGAAGACCAGGCCACGGGCGAGACATCCCCGGCCGCCGTCTGCGCGCACTCGCTCCCGGTTGGGGTGACAGGGGCAGAGTCGCGAGGGGGAGTGTCTCGACTCGCGCAGGGGTTAGGAGGGTTACGCCCGCTGCTGGTCGGCGCGCGTGGGCGGTGGGTGTCCGTAGTCTGAGCCGGAACCGTGCGGTGGACCACGGTCGAGCGCTCGTTGTGGCGTCCTACCGTGAAGGGTATGGGCACGAGCTGGACATCTCGTCTCGGTTGCGGTGCTCGCCGCGGAGGGCTCGGGGCAGTCGGTCTTGCCTTGCTGAGCGCGGTTGCGATGGGCTCGTTTGGAGTGGTGCCGGCGGTGGCGCAGGCCGCGGGTACGAGCTCGGTGCCGTCTTCGATGTGGAGCACGGACGGGATGGTGACTTCGGTGCTGCCGGTGGGCAAGCTCTTGTACGTCGGTGGCCGCTTCACACATGTTGGTCCTTACACGGGGGGTGGCGTGCCGGTCGGCCGCGCGAGTGGGTTGCCGGTGGCGCGGTTTCCGAAGGTCGATGGGTCGGTCTACGCGGCGGTTCCTGACGGCCACGGCGGCTACTACGTGGGCGGTCAGTTCAGCGTGGTGGGTGGTGTTGCACGCGCGAACCTGGCGCATGTGAGGGCCGATGGCAGTGTCGATCCGGTGTGGAACCCTCGAGCCAGCGCTTGGGTGTCCGCGTTGGCGCTGTCGGGCTCGACGGTGTATGCCGGTGGCGAGTTCCGCTCGATCGGCGGGCGGGCGCGCAACCGGATCGCTGCGCTCGACGCCAGGACGGGTCGGGTGACCGGGTGGAACCCGGGCGCCAATGGAGCCGTTGACGCGGTGGCGGTGTCGGGACCGACGGTGTACGCCGGTGGTGAGTTCCGCTCGATCGCGGGGCGCGCGCGCAGCTACATCGCCGCGCTGAACGCCAGAACCGGTCGGGTGACCGCGTGGAACCCGAACGCCAGCGGCAACGCCGCGGGCTATTTCGGCGTGAGCACGTTGGTGGTGTCGGGCTCGACCGTCTACGCCGGCGGCAACTTCACCTCGATTGGCGGCCATGCGCGTCACTACATCGCCGCGCTGAACGCCAGGACCGGTAGCGCGACCGCCTGGAACCCGAACGCCGACTCCCCCGTGAAAGCGCTGGCGGTGTCGCGCTCGACGGTGTACGCCGGCGGTGGGTTCCGCTCGATCGGCGGCCGCGCGCGCGACTCCATCGCCGCGCTGGACACCAGGACCGGTCGCGCGACCGCCTGGAACCCCCGAGCGAACAGCGGCGTGCTGGGGCTGGCGGTCTCGGGCTCGACCGTGTACACCGCCGGGTTCTTCACTTCGATCGGCGGCCGCGCGCGTAACTACATCGCCGCGCTGGACACCAGAACGGGCCGCGCGACCGCCTGGAACCCCGTCGCCATCGGTGACGGCGTGAAAGTAGTGGCGGTGTCGCGCTCGACCGTGTACGTCGGCGGGTATTTCACGGCGATCGGCGCCGTCGCGCGCAACCGCATCGCTGCGCTGGACACCACTACCGCCCGCGTGACCGCGTGGAATCCCGGCGCTAGTGTCTCCGTGGACGCGCTGGCGGCGTCAGGCTCGACGGTGTACGCCGGCGGTGGGTTCCGGTCGATCGGCGGCAGCGCCCGCAACTACATTGCCGCGCTGGACGCCAGTACGGGCCGTGCGACCGCGTGGAACCCCAACGCGGGCGCTCCGGTGAGCACGCTGGCGGTATCGGGCTCGACGGTGTACGCCGGCGGTGCGTTCCGGTCGATCGGCGGCAGCGCCCGCCATGGTATCGCCGCGCTCGACGCCACCACCGGTCGTGCGACCGTGTGGAACCCTGACGCCAGCGCTCCGGTGAGCACGCTGGCGGTGTCGGGCTCGGTCGTGTACGCCGGCGGCTACTTCCGCTCGATCGGCGGCAGCGCCCGCAACGGCATCGCCGCGCTGGACGCCACCACCGGCGCAGCGACGGCGTGGAATCCCAACGCCAACGCCCCGGTGCTCGCGTTGGTGGTGTCGGGCTCGATCGTGTACGCCGGCGGCAGCTTCACCGCGATCGGCGCGAGCTGCACTTCAATGGGCTGCCGCTCGCGCGGCGGTATCGCCGCGCTGGACGCCACCACCGGCCGAGCGACCGCCTGGAACCCCTACGCTGAAACCAACTATGAGAATGTCGCCGCGAGCGTTGACTCGTTGGCGGTATCGGGCTCGACCGTGTACGCCGGGGGCGAGTTCACCAGGATCGGCGGCCGCGCACGCGATGGCATCGCCGCGCTTGACGCCGCCGGCCGCGCGACCGCCTGGAACCCCAAGAACCTGTTCGGAGTGTTCGCGCTGGCAGCATCGGACTCGACCATCTACGCCGGTGGCGACTTCGGAATCGCCGCCTTCGGACCGACCCCCCTGACCCACGACCATTGACTACGAGCGAGGTAGGTGGAGGTATGTCGCAAAAGGACACCGAACAGAGATCTGCCGCCGCTCTGGCAGCGAGCCCTCTCGGTCAGCGACCCGCCCGCCGGTCGGGGCGACTGTGCGTCGCGCTGATCGCGGTGTGCTGTTTCCTTGTTGTCGTGGTCGCACGCCCGCCCTCCAGCTTCGGCTCGACAACGCCGCGGTGCTCACAGTCGAACCTGATTCTGGGGTTTGTGCGTGAGCTAGGAGCGTGGGTCAGTAATACTCAGTCTCATTAACGACGCTCTGAGAGCCGTTCTGCGGCCATCCGAGCGATCGCCGCTGATGAATTGATCCCCTGAAACGGGCCAAAACGGCGCTCTGCGGGCATTGTGACCCACGCTCCTAGGAGCCTGGGTCAGTAATACTCAGTCTCGATTAACGAGGCCCTGAGAGCCGTTCTGCGGCCATCCGAGCGATCGCCGCTGATGAATTGATCCCCTGAAACGGGCCAAAACGGCGTTCTGCGGCATAGTGACCCACGCTCCTAGGCGCCGCCGGCACCACCGGCTGGGACTTCGCGCTGCGCAACGGCGGATCGGCAACCTGCCACCTTCAGGGCTATTTAGGAGTCGGACTGCTTGACGGCGGCGCACGATTGATCCACGTGAGCGTCGATCGCGCGAGCGCCTTCAAGGCGAAGAACGTCGTTCTGCATCCCTGGCAGCGTGCGTACTTCAGCCTCACCTACCACACGGGCGGTGCCCGCTCCGCCTGCACCCCCCACTATTTCTCCGCCTACGGTCTCCAGGTCATTCCACCAAACAGCACCCAGCGACTGCTGTATTACCACGGCCGCTTCGACGTCTGCACCCCATCTTTCGGGCATCCGTTGGTGTACCCAGTGCGGTCGACGCTGAACTTTGAACCTTCGATCCCGGGTCGTGGCTAAAGGCTCGCTGCTCTGGCGGCCCCGTACCAGCGCCGAGTCGGCAACCGCGCGCACGCCGCCGCCGGACATGAGGCAACCAGGACGCCGGCCGCGACGATGACGGCCATGCCTGGGAGCATCGGAGGTTGGCTGATCACGCTGGTCGCGGATCGATCCTGCGATCAAGTCCAGTCGCGACACCGGCGTGCCGGTGGAGGGCAGTCCCAGCCAGTGGCACGCATTGGCCGAGCTCGACGATGTGGCTGTGCCCGTTGAGAGCCCGATCAGTCGCAAATGTGCCGGCTGGCGCGTGTTCGCCAAGCCCAGGTTGCCCGGGTCGTGCGTCGCTGTCATGACGTCGGGGCGGGCAGGGTGCTGACAGCCGCAGGCGCGAACCTGTGATGCTGGCGTGAACGTCATGTGAACGAGATTGGAGTTGATGGGTTGACGGGTGCTGCAGACGCGGTCGAGTCGATCGAGCCGATTCCCGGGACGTCTCGCGCGGAGCGGACCGTCGCGGACGTGCTGGCGGTCGGCGCGCGGGTTGCGGACGCGGAGCGCGTCCGGGATTCGGTTCCGCTGTGGTTTCACACCTTCGCGCTCGCTCCCGGGGTCTACACGCCGGGGATCGCCCGCGACCACGGCTACCGCCTTGCGGTGCTCGGCGCGGATCGTTTCGCGGGCCGTAGCGTGCTCGACGTCGGCGCGTTCGACGGCTTCTACAGCTTCCTCGCGGAGTTCCGCGGCGCGCGGCGGGTCGTCGCGCTCGACAATGAGCAGTACGTTGACTGGGTGCGTGCCCGGTTCGGCGTCGCACTGACGGGCGGCATGGGCTTTCGCGCGGTCGCTGGGCTGGTCGGATCGCGGGTCGAGTACCGGCGCATCGATGCGCTGGACGTGCGCGAGCTCGGCGAGCGCTTCGATGTCGTGTTGTGTTTCGGGATCCTCCACCGAGTGACCAATCCGATCGCTTTGCTGCGGGCGCTCGCGGACGTGCTGGCGCCGGGCGGCGAGATCGTGCTCGAGACCTACGGCTCGCACCCGGCCGCTAACGCTCCGGCGATCGAGGTTCACGAGCCTGGTGACGTGTACGCGCGCGATGACTTCGTCTACTGGGGCTTCTCATCGGAGGGTCTGCGGCGACTGGCGCGCATCGTCGGCTTCGACGAGATCGAGATCGTCGACGAGCTGGAGATCGACGGCCACCCAAGGATCCTCGCGGTGTTACGGGCGGCCGGCTGACCGCGTTCTGCGATCCCGTCGGGCCGGGAGCCGCTCAGGCCGCCTGCGACTCGGCGAACGTGCATATAGCGCGCGCTTGTAAACGTGATGTTCTTGGGGGTCCTCGCCGCGGGGCAGGCGGGTCGCGGTCGCGCGGGTCTCGTCTGTGGGCGCGGCAGCGAACGATTCCGCGTCGGGCAAGCTCCGTGGGAGACGGGGCCCGTCCGCTGGCGGCAAATCGGCCGATGCCCGCGCATGTGGACGAGCCCGAGCAAACCTGTTGCGATCGGGTTCACGTGAACGTCCGCGAGAGGAGTAGCGGCGCTCTGGGTGTTGAGGAGAGGCAGTACAGTTCGGGCATGGACGAGGACGCGCCTTCCGAGCCCGTCGCCGGTCGCTTCGAGCGCCGGCGCGCGGAGCGCCGAGCCGTGGATGAGGCAGGAGGAGGAGAGTCCGAGGGGTTTGAGCTCGCCGAGCAGGCTCTGATCGATAACGCATCTCACGGCGATCAGCACACTCCGGCCCGCATTATGCGAGACGCGGGCCACGATGAGGAGTCGGCCGGGTCGGTGTACGGCGAAGCCGACGACGAGCACCACGCCGACTGACGCGACCAAGGATTCGATGCCGGTCATCGCGGTCGCCCTGCAGCGCGCGTGACCGCGCCACAGATTACCCAGGGCCTTGAGGGACGGCCCGATGTCGCCACCGCGGGTTGTGGCACCATGGCGAGGCATGGTCAAGGGCGCGGCGCTTGACCAGATCGTTGGTGTGCTTCCCACCCAAGCGCATCCATATCGGCGCTGGACGCGGCGCTGTGAATGCACCAGCGCGGTATCTGATCCGCGAGCGGAAGGTGTGCGCCTCGGAGAGAGAGAGGCCCGACGATCACCGCCATGCTCGAGCGCGGCCCGCTGGCGGGTCGGCGTATCGACGCAGACACCGTGGAAGACCGCCCACCCAAGACGATCGACGTGCGGGCCGACGACCAAGTAAGCAGCAGTGACTCTCAGCAGCGGCCGGCGCAGCTCACGCAGTGCCATGATCGCCGCGTCCGTGAACGAGGCAACGGCACCCGATGACTTTCCCGGCCCGAGCCGGTCACTAGATCCAGCCCGGAAGGGAAGGAACCGGGAGATTCGAGAGCTGCACGAGCTGCCGGCGCCGCGGTTCCCGGTGGCAACATCGATACGGAGGTTAAAAGGTGGGAGCGATACACGTACACGAGTTCATGAGCCTCGACGGTGTGATCGACGCGCCGACGTGGACGTTCGACTACGGCTTCGACCCGAAGATGGGAGGCCCTCGGCGCAGTCACCGAGCGTTGCCGAGGGATCCTGCTCGGGCGCAGGACCTACGAGATGTTCGAGCCGGCGTGGTCCACGCGGACCGTGGAGGACGATCCTGGGGCACCGTTCTTCAACGACACCACCAAGTACGTCGTCTCCGCGACACTCACGACTGCGACGTGGAGGAACTCGAAGATCATCGGGCCCTACGACCCCGACGCAATCCGCGATCTGAAGAACGAGGTCGACGGCGCCCTCTACGTCAGTGGCAGCGGCACGCTGGTCCGAGCGATGCTCGCGGACGGCCTGGTCGACGAGCTGCATCTGTTCGTCTACCCGCTCATGCGTGGGCCCGGTCCGCGGCTGGCCCCCGAGGAGGCCGGGCCTGGCAAGCTGTCGCTTGCGGCATGTGAGTCGTATGAGAACGGCGTTGTCTACCTGGCCTACCGACCGCAGGCGTGAGGCGGCCGCATCGTGAAGCAGCAGAGCGGCCCGGAGCCTCAGGTGCACGGCAGCCCGAACCGGATCTAGGCGCTGCTCGAACACGCGCTCGTCGGCCGCCGGAACGCTGTCGCATTAGAATTAGACGAGCAGCGGCAGCCCGCTGCCCCAGTTGACTGACGGCTCCATTCGTGACAGAGCAGCCGTCTCGTGCGTTGCCGCAAGGCTGCTGCAACCGGACAAAACCAGCAGCTAGCTCCTCGCTGCCCACGCGAGCACGAGCATAAGTCTGCCGCCGGGCAGCGTCGAGACTGCCGCGCTCCGGCAAGAGCAGGCGCCGGCACCTGTTTCCGTTAGCTGGCTCCGGGTGGTTCAGCAAACGCACCGCGTGCTTGCTCACGATGGGATTCCGGCCATCGAGCTAACGATCTGGCGGTCAAGGTGGCCCGGGCGTTCGCCGCAGTTGCGGCGGCCGCGGGACGATCCCTTTCGACGGAATCCAATCGTCCGGACAACTCGAGGCTGGCGATCGCGTTGGCGACGGAGGGCTCGCCGGCGCCGCCCGATCGCGGACGAGCGCTTCGACACGCGCACGATCGTCGAGCCGGACTCGCTTTCGTGTCCGGACGTGCCTCTCCGCCCAGCCGCCTGCAGTCTCGCTATGCGCGGACTGCAGGGGAGCCGGCGCCTTCCGATCGGACCGGCGCCGAGCGCTGCCGGGACGCGTTGTGCTCGAGGCGAGAAGCGGGGACCGCGAATAGACTCGCGCTGACGGTGGCGCGGCGAGCGAACGGACCGCCGCGCAATGCTGAGGGCGACTCGAGGAGATAACCGTGGGGTCACCAACGTTTGATCCGGCCAAGTTCAAGGCGACCACGCGGGAGCAGTGGCAGGAGGCGGCCGAAGCATGGGACCGTTGGGGTCCGACGCTGGAGGACTGGCTCGGCCCGGCCACTGAAGCGATGCTCGACGGTGCCGGCGTTCGAGCCGGCGCGCGCGTACTCGACGTGGCGGCTGGCGCGGGAGGTCAGACGCTGGCCGCGGCGCGCCGCGTGGGGCCCGCCGGGCATGTGCTGGCGACGGACCTGTCGCCCGCGATCCTCGAGTACGCCGCTGCCGCCGCCCGTAGCGCCGGCCTGGAGAACGTGGAGACCCGAGAGCTGGACGGCGAGAGTCTCGCCGGCATTGAGGCTGAGTCGGTCGATGCGGTGATCTCTCGCCTCGGGATCATCTACTTCCCTGACCAGCTGGGCGCGTTGGCCGAGATGCGACGCGTCCTGCGCCCTGGCGGGCGACTAGCCGCGGTCGCATGGTCAACGCCCGAGAACGGCCGGTTCTTCTCGGTGGCGGTCGGGATCATCCGCCGCCGGGCCCAGCTGGCACCACCCCTGCCAGGCCAGCCGGGACCGTTCAGCCTCAGCAGCGACGGAGTGCTCGCAGCCGCGTTCGACAGGCCGGCTTTAGCGACGTCAGCGTCCAAGCCGTACCATCACCCCTACGCATGACGTCGGCTGCCGAGTGCCTACGGCTGCAACAGGAATCCTACGGCGCCCTGCACCAAATGCTGGCAGGCCTTGACGAGGCCGGTCGCGACGCGGCCTGGCAAGAGGTTGGAGAGGCGCTCGCCGAGTTCGACGGCGCGGATGGCTTTATCGGGCCGTGCGAGCTGTTGGTGGGTGCCGCAACGCGATAGCACGAAGACTCAGCGGACCGTTACCGACCGCCCGTGCCGCCCGTTCAGGCCGAGTCCGGCGGCCATGACACGCTCGCTCGTGAGCAGCTCTGACGGTTCGACGCCGACTCTCCCGGCTCCTGCTCTACTCCGGCGACGAGCATCCCGGCGCAGGCCATGAGTGCCCTCCTAAGCGCGGCACGCAGGGCGCTGCCGCCGGCTCGGAGCGCCTGGCCCCGGCGCCAGCGCTCCCGACCCCCGCTGGCCGCGCAAACGAGAAACGCCGGCGCCGAGCGTGCGATGCCCGCGCCGAGACAAGAGCAGGTCAGTTGGAATCATGCGTTGGGGTCTGATCGGCGTCGCTGCCAATGGTCGTCAGTCCGCGTCGTCCGGCAGAGCAGCAGCCGCGCCACGGACCGGCGGCGCTGCTGGTGGCGTTCCGGACCAGCAGCGCGGACGGCCCGATCCGGTCGATCGAGCCCGCTACAAGTAGCCTGAGGCAGCCGCCTCGCTCGTCGTGGCTCAGAGCGGTCCTTTCCTCAACCGGCGGCGCTGGCGATGCTTGCGGGCACTTGCGTAATGCCTGGCGATGCGGCACTCGGCGGTCCGGCAAGCTGTTGATTTGCTGGTCGCCGGTTGCGGCTCAGTGATCTCGGCTGCTCAGGACTTCCGCTCCGGTTGAGAGCAGTAGTGCGGCGATCGCACCGAGTGCGCTGGTCGTGAGCGGCGGCGCCCGGTCTGATGTCCGGGCGCTGTCGCGTTGGGCGGGTCTGGGCTGGGCGGCCGGGTCAGCTTGCGGTCCGTGCGTCGGTTGGTGTGTGCGATTCGGTCCGGCGTGCGCGGAGGAGTGCGACGCCGGTCGCGACGAGTATCAGCCCGAGCGCGGCGGCGGCGCCGATGGTGGCGTCGGCCCAGTCGAAGCCCTGGTTTGTGGCCACGGGGCGCACGATCGTGGTCGTGACGCCTGCGGGGCCGTAGCCGTGGCCGGAGCAGACGTCCCCGCACGGCGCGCTGCTTGCCGGGGTGGGGGTGGTGACGTCTACGGGGCCGTAGCCGTGGCCGGAGCAGACGTCCCCGCACGGCGCGCTGCTTGCGGGGGTGCGGGTGGTGACGTCTACGGGGCCGTAGCCGTGGCCGGAGCAGACGTCCCCGCACGGCGCGCTGCTTGCCGGGGTGGGGGTGGTGACGTCTACGGGGCCGTAGCCGTGGCCGGAGCAGACGTCCCCGCACAGGGCGCTGCTCGCCGGAGTGCGGGTGGGTGCGTGTGCGGTCGCAGGCTGGGCGTGCGCGGGCGGCGGGGGGTCGCCCCAGGCCGCGGGCGTCGCGCTCGCGGCGGTGGCGAGCGCGAGGCTCAGGGCGGCGGCGGTGGTGGTGAGGCGATGGCGGGTCATTCGCGCTCCTTGTGGTTGGTCGATCGCGGGCTGCGATCGATTGCGCTGCAGACCTTGGGCTGCGCCGGTTTGCGACAGGTTGGAAGCGGTTGGAGATCGGTAAATGGCTGGGTTGACGTGGGCTCTCTCGGGGCTTGGTGGCCGGTGGTAGCGTTGTGGGGGGCCAGAAGGTGCTTAGTTTTCGAATCCTTGGGGCGTTTGAGGTCATCGAGCGCGAGCGCTCGCTCGGGCTCGGCGGTCCCAAGCAGCGGGCGCTGTTGGCGGTGTTGCTGTTGCATCGTTGTGAGGCGGTGGCGACGGATCGTTTGATCGACGAGTTGTGGGGGGAGCGTGCGCCGGCGACCGCGGCCAAGACGGTCCAGGTGTACGTGTCGAATCTGCGGAAGGCGCTTGGGGATGGGGTGCTAGTCACGCGCGGACACGGCTATATGCTCCAGACCGAGCCCGGCCAGGTTGACCTCGACCGGTTCGAGACGCTGGTCGCTGAGGGTCGCCGGGCGCTGCAGGCGGGCGACCCGCGAGGCGCGAGCGACCGGCTGCGTGAGGCGTTGGGGTTGTGGCGGGGCCCGCCGCTCGCCGATTTCGCGTACGCGCCGTTCGCGCAAGCCGAGACCGCCCGGCTCGAGGAGGCGCGCTTGGCGGCGCTCGAGGACCGCATCGATGCCGACCTCGCGCTGGGCGAGCACGCAGCGCTGGTGGGCGAGCTCGAATCGCTCGTGCGTGAGCACCCGCTGCGGGAGCGTCTGCAGGCCCAACTGATGCTCGCGCTGTACCGGTCGGGGCGGCAGGCCGACGCTTTGGAGCGCTACCGGCAGGCACGATGCGAGCTTGTTGATGAGCTTGGGATCGAGCCCGGGCCGGCGCTCCAGCAGCTGGAGCGTGCGATCCTCGCCCACGATCCGGCGCTGCAGCCGCCGCCGCGGGCTTCCGCGATCGAGCGGCTAGTGCCGCGTCGCGCCCGCCGCGGGGGCGTGATGCTCGCGGTCGGTGCCGGGTTGCTGCTCGTCGCGGCGCTGGCCGCGACTGTGCTCGGTAGGGGTGGTGGTGGGGCGGGCCTGGCTTCGCTGCGGCCAGATTCGCTTGGTCTGATCGATCCGACGACGGGACATCTGCGGGCGTCGGTGTCGATCGCTGGGACCCCGGCGCGCCTGCAGGTCAGCGGGCGGCAGGTGTGGGTCACGAGCGATGCTGCCCGCACGGTGTCGCTCGTGGATGCGGGTACGCCCGCGATCGTGAGGGTGGCGCAGGTCGGTGCGTTCCCGAGCGACTTCGCGGTCGGTGAGGGCGCGGTGTGGGTCGTGGACCGCCAGCGCGGACGGCTGGTGAAGCTCAGCCCGGACTACGGAACAGTGCTCAGCACGAGCCGGGTCGGCTCGTCGGACACGCTGTCGGTGCTCGATGACCGCAACGAGCTCGATCCGTGGTCGATCGCCGCCGGGGCGGGCGGCGTGTGGATCACCGACGGCTCGCGGCTGCTCCGCAGAGCGGACCCGGCCACCGGGAGCGTCGTCCGCACCTATGACGTCCGGGACCGCGTCAACGGTGTGGCCGTCGCCGCCGGCGCGGTGTGGGCGATCAGCGGCCCATCGGCCACCGTCCTGCGGATCGATCCGCACACCGGGAGGGTCACGCGGATCCCGATCGTTGCCCAACCGGGGCTGGAGTCGCCGTATCCGATCGCCGTTGCCGTTGGCCTGGGGTCGGTGTGGGTACTCAACGCAAACTCCGCGAGCGTGACCCGGATCGATCCGGTGCTGGCGGGCGTGACCGCGACGATCTCGATCGGGATTCTGCATGTGCCGCGCCGGCTGGCGGTCGGCGCGGGCGCGGCATGGGTCGCCGATGCCGATGGCACGCTCGCCCGGATCGACGCGACCACGAGCGCGGTCGGGTTCACGGCGCCGGCCGCGTCGCTGTACGACGTCGGGGTCGGGGCCGCTGGTGTGTGGGTCACCGCCGGGAGCGCGATCGCCGGCGGCAGCGTCACCCAGAGCGCCGCAGCGGGCGGCCAGGCCCAAGCGCTGCCCGCCTCGCATTGCTCGCCGATCTACGCTGCGCCGGGCGCCCGCCCGCGCTACCTGATCGTCTCTGACCTACCGCTACAAGACACCCAGCACGACTTCGCCGCGCAAGCCACAGCGGCGATCGCATTCGAGCTGCGCGAGCGCGGTTTCCGCGCCGGACGCTTCGCGATCGGCTATCAGGCATGCGACTGAGCCACGATCTCCGAGTCCGATCCTGCCCTACCCTGCGCGATCGACATCGGCCGCGAACAACCAACGCTGCTGACGCTTTCAGCACGCCGCGCACCTCAGCCCCGCCTTACGCAGCGCCTCGATTCTGCGCGCCACCGACGAGACGCTCTCGTTCTGCTCTGGCCGGTGCGGTTCTGCAAAGCAAAGTCGCCAACACAAATCGGCTCTCCTCTCGGTTTAGACCCTATGGAGGAGCTGCCGGCTCCGTGTCGAAGTGGTCGGCACTCCCCGCGCAGGCTGCGGGGTAAGTCTTCGCGCTGAGGATTCCGGCCTCGGCGCGGGGCCCACAATCCACGAGAGGAGTGCCTAATGGCTGACGGTATCCGTTGGGTCGGTCTTGACGTGCACGCGCACGAGTCGACGATCGCGATCTTCGACCAGGGGACAGGCGAGCTGAGCACTGCCCGGATGGTTGGGCGTCCGCATCAGCTGCTGGAGCGGCTGATGGAGGTTCCCGTGCCGGCGCGGATGGTGTACGAGGCGGGCCCGACCGGCTATGGGCTGGCGCGTCGCGCGCGGGCGCGGGGGATCGAGGTGTCGGTGTGCGCACCGGGGCGCACGGAGCGGCGGCCTGGTGATCGGATCAAGACCGACAAGCGCGACGCGGTCCGGCTCGCACGGCTGCTGGCGGCCGGGGAGCTGGCGATCGTGACGGTCCCGTCGCTGGAGCGCGAGCGGCTGCGGGACCTCGTTCGCTGCCGGGAGGACATTCGCGCTGATCTGATGCGCGCCCGCCACCGGCTCGGGAAGTTCCTGTTGCGCCGCGAGGTGTATTGGGAGGGGCCGGGGCGTGCGTGGTCGCGAGCGCATCGCGCGTGGCTCGCCGGCCTGCGGTTCGTCGATCACGCGTCGCAGGTGACGATGGCCGACTACCTGCACGCGCACGACGTGCTCGTCGCCCGCCGTGACCGGGTCGAGGCCGAGCTCGAGAAGCTCGTGATTGAGTCGCCGTGCGCGCAGGCGGTCGGTCGGCTCAGGTGCCTGCGCGGGATCGACACGCTCTCTGCGCTCGGGCTGTGCGCCGAGATCGGCGAGTGGGAGCGCTTCGATCACCCCGACCGGCTGTCGGCCTACCTCGGGATCGTCCCGTCCGAGCACACCACCAGCAGCCAGCGTCGCCAGGGGTCGATCACGAAGGCCGGCTCGACGCACGCGCGCAGGCTGTTGATCGAGGCGTCCTACCACTACCGCCGTCAGCCGGGGGTCGGCGAGCTGCTCGAGCGCCGCCAGCGCGACCAGCCGCCAGAGGTGATCAACATCGCGTGGTCAGCGCAGCGGCGCCTGCACGCCCGCTGGCGTCAGCTCAAGGACGCGCGCAAGAAGCCCAACGGCGTCGTCGCGGTCGCGATCGCGCGCGAGCTCGCCTGCTTCTGCTGGGAGATCGCCACCTGGTCAGGCTCCCATCCCGACCCGGTTCCGCCGGCGTCCATGCCGGCGGGCGACCCCCTCACGCAGGCACGCTCCATCCCACCGAAGCAGGAGCCCACGATCGCCTGAGACCCCAACCCCCCTACAACCCGTTGCGGCTGACGAGGCGGCCCGAGCGTCCCGGCACTCGCGCACACCCAGTCCGCGGCACCCCCATGAGCAGCCCGGCGTCAGCCGACGGTGCTCGATTTTAGACAGCGGACGTGCGACGAAAACAAGGTCTTGGGGTACCCAGCCCCCGCATATGAGGCTGACCAAACGTCGCGAACTCCGCGGACGCCCGGACCGCCCCGCCAGCCGCAACCACATCAACTCAACCCCTGCCAGAAAGGAACCATGAACGCTGCTCGCTTGACAACCGCTCCTCCATATGGGGGGTGACTCATCTGTATCTGTGAGGGAGGGCGATCTGGATGCCGGCGCAGCAGAGGTAGATCATCGCGATCAGCGCGTCGGCTGAGTGGAATCCGTAGGCGCGGTGGGAGAGCAACCTGACCTTGCTGTTTAGCGCCTCGAGGCGTCCGTTGCTGATCCCGAGCTCGACCGCGGCGAGCACGCCGGCTTTGTGTTTGCGGATCGTGCGGGCGAGCTTGACGAACGGTTTGAGCCGCGATCGGGATGCCCACGCCAGCCACGCGTCCAGGCGCTCGGTGGCTTGGTCCTTGGGGACCTTGTAGATGTAGCGCAGCTCGCCGTAGAGCAGCGCGGCGCGGAACATGGCCTTGTTGGTCTGCTGCACCTCGCAGAGGCGGAGCAGCTGCTTGGCGGTCTGCTTGGCGGGATCCTTCAGCAGCGAGTAGCGCACGCCCTTGATCCACTTGCCGGTGTCGCTGCCGGAGCGGCCGTGCTTGTTGTACTCGGCGCGGCGGACCTGGTCGGTCGCCTTGGAGCCGAGGTAGGGTCGGCCCGCGGCGCGGTGGCGGCCTTTCGGCCGCTCCGTTTCCGCGGGCCGCCCGCCGAACCCGGCGTGCGAGTTCCCCCGCACCGGGCTCTCCACGGGTATGCCGGTGGTCATCTGGCGATCAGTCCTTCCAGGTAGTCCATGGCCGTGGCGTGGTCGCGTAGTGCGATGTAGCCGGCCGTCCACGGGAGCGGGATCTGCGCGCCCCGGTAGCGGTAGCGCGTTGTGTGCACCGCCGCCGGGTTGAACAGTTCGACGCCGTTGTGGGCGGGCCACCGCTCCTTGAGGTAGGTGCGGAACAGCCACTCCCAGTTCCGCTTGCGGTGCTTTCGGCGCAGCCAGCCGACCACTCGCCAATAGGCGTAGTGGCGCAGATAGCCGAACGTCGCCGAGGAGACGCCGTGGCGGAAGTAGTTGCACCAGCCTCGCAGCACGCGGTTGACGCGATGCAAGAGCTGGTCGGGTTCCTGGTCGGGGCCGGTGTGCTTGGTGATCTGGCGCACTTTCGCCTTGACGGCCTGGAGTGACCGCTTCGACGGGTAGGTATGGATCACCATCCGGCCGTGACGTCCCCGGACGCGTTTGATCGCGAATCCGAGGAAGTCGAACCCGTCATCGATCGACACAACGCGGGTCTTCTCCGGGGAGAGCGTGAGGCCGAGCGGCGCGATCACTTGCTCGACTTCGGCCTTCAGCGCCTCGGCGTGCTCACGGCTGCCCGCGACGCAGATGACGAGGAGAGTCGCCGGAGGGAGTCTCACCCTCCGGCGCTCGCAGAACCCGGCGTGAACCTCTCAGCTCACCGGGCTCCCATCGTCCAACCGTCAGGGCGCACACCGAACCGCCAGTGCGCGAACAGGCCCGGCTGGCGTCTCGCGACGTCGGCAAGGAACCTGCGTGCTCGCCGGGGACGGCGGCGCAGTCGTTTGTATTTCCGCATGGCCCACCTCACGAGCGTCTCGTTGAAGTGGCGGAAGACCGGATACAACATGGACTTGTAGAACTTTCCGTAGTAGTTGATCCAGCCCTGGAGCTGGCGGTTGAACATCAGCGCCAGGTCCGTGAGGGTCTTGTCCGATCGGCGAGCGACGCCCCAGCGGCGCATCTCGCGCCGCAACCGCGTCTTCGTCTCGCTCGACACCGCCGGAGAGAAGTTCACGAAGTGCTTCCCGAACCTGTTCTTCGACAGCCGCGGCCGGAACGTGTACGACAGGAAGTCAAACGACGTGTGCTCGTAGGAGCCACGCCGGTCGGCATCCTTGCAGTACACGACGCGAGTCTTGCGCTCGTTGAGCTCAAGCCCGCACTCCGCCAACCGCTTCGCGATCGCCGCCCACAACAATCGGGCGTGGCGTTCGCTTCGAGCGTGGACAATCACGTCATCGCTGTAGCGCTCGAACTGGACGGCCGGGTACTCCCTGACCATCCACGCATCCAGCGCGTAATGCATGAACATGTTGACGAGCAAAGGTGAGATCGCCGAACCCTGAGGGGTTCCGCGATCCCGCCAGACCAGGCTGCCGTCCTCGCGCTGCAGCGGCGCTTTGAGCCACCGCTCCACGTACAACAGGACCCAGCGCAGGTCGGTGTGATGAGCTACCGCCTTCAGCGTGAGGTCCCATGAAACGCTGTCGAAGAACGACTTGATGTCCATATCTAGAACCCAGTCGTTCCGCCAGCAGCGCTCCCGGCACACCCGCAACGCCTGATGCGCCGAACGGCCCGGCCGATACCCGTAAGAGTCCTCGTGGAACACAGGCTCCACGTCGGGCTCCAGGTATGAGCGCACGACCGTCTGGGCGATCCTGTCCGCCACGGTCGGCACCCCTAACGTTCTAGAGCTGCCGTCCCGCTTCGGTATCTCAACCGCACGCACCGGCGGCGGGAAATAGCTTCCCGACGACAGCCGATTCCAGAGTTTGTACAGGTTGTCCTTGAGGTCAACCTCGAACTCCGCCATCGACTCACCGTCAACGCCGGCGCCGCCCTTGTTCGCCTTGACCCTCCGATAGGCCTCCCAAACAGCCCGTTTGGAGATCACAAACGACTTCGGTTTCGGCTCGCTCACCCGGCTCCTTCCACCCGAAGGCGGTTGACCCGAAAGCCAGCCAGGACGACCCTTCCCCTTCGCTGGCTCCTCCACGTTCTGGGTGGGTCAGGCAGTGACGGGCCCGGCGTTGAGCTTGCCGACGATGAGGTAGATCATCGCGATGAAGTTGCGGTTGGAGCGGTACCCACGGGCTCTGCGTTTCGCGGCTTGGATCAGCGAGTTGAGGCCCTCCAAGAGTCCGTTTGAGACGCGGCTGTGATGCCAGCGGATCACCCCAAGCCAGTGATCCTCAAGCATCCGGGCGAACTTGTGCAGCGGTTCCAGGTCGGTCGCTTCGACCTCGGCGATCCAGCGGCGCAGGTACTCCTCGGCGGTCTCGGGATCATCGATCTCATAGAAGCTGTCGAACTGCTGGGAGAGCGTGTACGCCCGGACCGTGTCCAGCGGCTGGGCGAGCAACTCGTCGAGCAGATCGCGCTGACGGTCGGTCAAGTTCGCCGGCCGCTTGAGCCACATGTACCGCGTGTTCGATAACAGTTCGCGGTGGTGCTTGACCTCCTCGCGGCGGACCTCATCGACGGCCTTGGAGAGATGCGACTTGATGTGGTAGCGATCGAACGTGATCTCCGCCTTCGGGAGGTACGTCAGCGTGCCCTTCAGGAACGCCTCGGACATGTCCTGGCAGACCTCATGGACCTGGCCGGGATCGCCGCCGTGCGTCTCCAGAAACAGCGAGAACGCCTGCACCGTCTCGTGATCGCGGCCCTCGACCACGAACACCCCGCGGCGCTCGTCCAGGTCGGCGAACACCGAGACGTAGTCGTGCCCACGCCGCGAGCTGGTCTCATCGATCCCGACCCGCTCAACGCCTTCGAGGTTCTGCGCCTCGACTGCCCGATCGACGTAGTGATGCACGATCCGCCAGATCCGCATGTCCGACTCGCCGACCAGGCCGGCGAGGGTCGCGACCGGCATCTCACCGACCATCGCCATCACCAACGCCTCGAACAACAGCGTGAACCCCGACCGCGGCCGCGCCCACGGCACCTCTACCAGCCGGACCTTGTGCTCCGGGCATTCCACCCGCGGCACCCGCGCGGTCAGATACGCCTGATGCTGAAAGAAGTCCAGATGCCGCCACGTCTTCTCCTCCGTGTCATGCACCTTCAGCCCCGTCCGATCGCACTCCGGGCACGGGAACCGCGCTCCCTTCGCGAAGTCGACCCGCAGATCCAGCCGCTTGGCCTCAGCGTCAAAGTCGACGCTCACAACCTGCCACGGGTCGCTCAACCCCAGCGCTGCCTGGAAGAGAAGAAGATCCTGCGCTTGCATCCGACGGCTCCCATCATCGACGATCAGAAGCCGGTCAGGCAATCAACCGCCCCGGACGCTACCCACCCTCAACGTGGAGGAGCCCCTTCGCTCCAGCCCCATTACAGGACCTTCATCGCTACTACGGTCAGGTCCGCCCCTGTGCCCCGCATCACTACTCTCCCCCTCACAGATCTGCTGCTTGGGGTTCTCGCTCCAGACAACCAGCCGCAGGCCACGACCGCTCCACTGGCCGGCCGTCCCATCGGGGCGACAGGTTCCCGAGTTCCACACAAGAGCCCAGACCACGCTCGCGCCACCATCCATGCCGGACACCCACCTGGCCAATCAGCAGGCTCCCGCCAGGCTCTTCCCGGGGCAATGACTCGACCCCGGTTTTGAATGTCACCGATACGCTTTCGACACTTCAACGGTGGTATCGCTTTCGCTCGCCTTCGTGATCCACACCTGACGCGCTGACAGCACGCCTTTTCCGCGACGCTCAGCACCCCGGCTCTTGACCGACGCACCTCGCGGTGGTTTACGGCCTCCCCCTGCAGGGCGGCCGCGGAGGGCCACCAGACCATCGGCCTGGCTCCTCCATCTCTCATGCAGCACCGCTTCAAAGATCACCGTCTACATCAGCGACCCCCTCCACGCTCTCGGCACACAGTCGTCCGCGTAACGACACAGCTTGTATGTGGCTCCGCCTCGGCGTCTGATCTTCTCCCGTTCGGGCCGTGTCGCCATCGTCGTCTGCCATGCGTGGGCGAAGTGCTCGTCCAGCGCGGACAGCGCGACGTTGGCGATCAGCGGCGAGAGAATTCCGCCTTGCGGGGTGCCAGCGAGCGTCTCTTCTTGGCCGCCGAGCTCGGTCAGGATCCCGGCCTTCAGGAACGCCTTGATCAGCGCCATGACGCGTTTGTCCGCGACTCTGGCCCGCAGCCGGTCCTGAACGGCCGAATGCGAGATTTCGGGGGCTCCGTGGATGATCGGGGGTGACTCTCGATCGAGATTCCGTCCTGAGCAGGGCTTTTGGTCGTCGGAGCGGCGGGTGGAAGTCGCGTGCGCCTCTGCTGCTGGGTTGTGGACTGCTCGCTGGGCCCCGTGCCCGGCGATCGTGGGCACAGCGGATGCGTGCTCAAGCGGCCAGGGATGGCCGCGCCTGCGCGCAGGCGCATCCGGATGATCATGGCGAGACTCGCCCCATAGGGCGTCGTTGGGGGGCGTCGGGGTCGCTGCCCGCGTTGACGGGGGTCGTGGCGTGCCGGGGAGCTGCCTGCTCCATTCCCTTCTCGTTGCGCCGTTTGCCGTGCGTGCGCACCGGGTCATCCCGGGGTCGAGCGAGCGTCGTGGCGGAATACGGGTGACGCGGTTCGGAGGGCCAGAAAGAAAACGCGTGTTCGTGTGTCGTCACCCCCGATCATGCCCGGAGAGCCAGATTTCGTCGAAGCACGCCGTGATGTCTGCTTCGAGAACCCACTCGTAGGAGTTGGTCGCGAGCATGTGTATCTCGGCGATCGCGTCATGGGCGCGGCGTCCGGGCCGGAACCCGTAGGAGCAGGGTTTGAAGTCGGCCTCGAAGATCGGCTCGAGCACCGTCTTGAGGGCGGCCTGAACCACGCGATCGCGAAGGGCAGGCACCCCGAGTCGCCGGAGTTCCCCCCGCGCTTGGGAACCAGCCGCTCCTTGACCGGCAGAGGCCGAAAGCTCCCGGACCGCAGCTCCTCACGGAGCCCGTCCAAGAACCGCTGCACGCCCACCTGCTGCTCGACATGGCGGGCGGTCTGCCCGTCCACGCCGGCTGAGCGCGACCCTCTGTTCGACCTGACCCGAAGCCACGCCATCATCAGCGTGGCCGGGTCACAGACGAGGTTGTGGAGGTCCTTGAACCTCCGATTGGGATCATCAGATGCCCACTTGTGCAGCTTGCGCTGAATCCCGAGTACCCTGTCCTGCGCCTCCTTCGGCGCGGGCCATGGAGCGCCAGTATTCACCGGCGACCTCCTCGCATTCCAGACGGGCGCTGCAAGCCCGCTGCTCCCCTTCGCCATGTACCCGGCTCTCCCGGGCTCGGACTACTACGAGAGCTCCGCCCCCGACCCGGGCCATCGGCGGACGCTGCGCCTTGCCTGCACCGCGAAGGGCACGTCGGCGACACCGGTCGGGTTCCCACGTTCACTGCCGTTCGCTTGTCCGGGTCGGCGCCCAGCTCTTCCCCTGCGAGCCTGCCGCGACGCTCACGCGGACCGCGCGTCGCGGTCCCTTCCCGGCGCATCAATCCGCCGGTCGGGACGGTCCCCCGTGCATCCGGGGACTCGCTCACCGCTTGACCCAGCCCGTATCCATCGGGTTTGAGCCGGGATCCACACTCAAGGGGGTTCTGCCACTGGTGCACTTGCGTTACGCCTTTCGGTCTTGCTTGCCGCGCCCGCGCGGTCCGATAGTTCCCGCACGTCGCGTCGTTGTCAGGACTGCTTGCCGTCCTCGCCCGCAGCTCCGGGGTCAGACTGTCCTCAGCTTCACCGGGCTGCCGCGACAGCCCGGCGGCAGGGTCTTGCACCCCGCACGAACCGGCAGCGCCTCGTGGCGCACCTGCACCACATGGAACGGGTCAAAGCACACCCGGGCGTCAGGGACCGAGTCGCGGATCGCTTTCTCATACCCCGCGGACATGTCGATCGAGACGGCCTTGATCGACGAGCGCTGCTCGTCGGTGAGCCCGTCGAAGAACGCCCGCAACGTCTTGGCGTTGCGGCCCGGCGCCGCCCACACGATCCGGCCCTGCTGGTGATCGACGACGCAGGTCAGGAACTTGTGCTCGGCGCCGTATGAAACCTCGTCGCAGCCGATCCACACCAGCCCGTCCAAGCGGCCCCGGTCGAGCTTGTCCGCGACGACACGCTCGAGGATGCTGCCAACCGACTTCCAACCGATCCGCAGCAACTTCGTGACCTGGGTCTGGCTCATCTGCTGCGCCAGCCACGCAGCCAGATCATCGAACTCGCGCGTGTACTTCGCGCCCGCGCGGGCCCATGGCACCGCCTCGTACACGTCGCCGCAGCCCGGGCAGTACAGGCGTCTGAGCCGGCACTCGATCACGCACCGACAGGCCCCGAGATCCAGATGCCGCCAGCGCTTCTCACGATGCTCCTTGACCTGAAGGCCGCGCGCGCCGCAGCCCGAGCAGACCGGCTTCTCGGCGCGCAGCACGACGGTCACGATCATCGCCTCCGACCCGAACGCCACGTCCCTGACCCATGCACCCGGAAGCCCGAGCATCCGATTGAATGCGGTGGTGACCCGCACGTCGCCCTCCTCGTAGTTGCTGACCTTCGCGAACAGCCAGCAGCCTGCCGCAGAAGAGCGGCGGCGGGTCGCCCAGCACGTGCGCAACTTGCAAACCCTCGCTACCAGCCGCCTCGCCGGGGGCGTGGTAGCGGCGCCGCGCGCCGCGCGTCAAGCGGCAGCCCCGCCCAGCTCCAGCGTCCCCGCGAACCCGATGCTTGCAGGAGATTCGGCCGCTTGACCCGGGCTTCGGCCCCGCTATCTGGCAACGATCGCCGGGCAGGCCCGGCACCCTCACGTCAACAACCCGGCCGCCCACCCCCGGATTCACCCCCCATATGGAGGAGCGGTTGTCAAGCGAGCAGCGTTCATGGTTCCTTTCTGGCAGGGGTTGAGTTGATGTGGTTGCGGCTGGCGGGGCGGTCCGGGCGTCCGCGGAGTTCGCGACGTTTGGTCAGCCTCATATGCGGGGGCTGGGTACCCCAAGACCTTGTTTTCGTCGCACGTCCGCTGTCTAAAATCGAGCACCGTCGGCTGACGCCGGGCTGCTCATGGGGGTGCCGCGGACTGGGTGTGCGCGAGTGCCGGGACGCTCGGGCCGCCTCGTCAGCCGCAACGGGTTGTAGGGGGGTTGGGGTCTCAGGCGATCGTGGGCTCCTGCTTCGGTGGGATGGAGCGTGCCTGCGTGAGGGGGTCGCCCGCCGGCATGGACGCCGGCGGAACCGGGTCGGGATGGGAGCCTGACCAGGTGGCGATCTCCCAGCAGAAGCAGGCGAGCTCGCGCGCGATCGCGACCGCGACGACGCCGTTGGGCTTCTTGCGCGCGTCCTTGAGCTGACGCCAGCGGGCGTGCAGGCGCCGCTGCGCTGACCACGCGATGTTGATCACCTCTGGCGGCTGGTCGCGCTGGCGGCGCTCGAGCAGCTCGCCGACCCCCGGCTGACGGCGGTAGTGGTAGGACGCCTCGATCAACAGCCTGCGCGCGTGCGTCGAGCCGGCCTTCGTGATCGACCCCTGGCGACGCTGGCTGCTGGTGGTGTGCTCGGACGGGACGATCCCGAGGTAGGCCGACAGCCGGTCGGGGTGATCGAAGCGCTCCCACTCGCCGATCTCGGCGCACAGCCCGAGCGCAGAGAGCGTGTCGATCCCGCGCAGGCACCTGAGCCGACCGACCGCCTGCGCGCACGGCGACTCAATCACGAGCTTCTCGAGCTCGGCCTCGACCCGGTCACGGCGGGCGACGAGCACGTCGTGCGCGTGCAGGTAGTCGGCCATCGTCACCTGCGACGCGTGATCGACGAACCGCAGGCCGGCGAGCCACGCGCGATGCGCTCGCGACCACGCACGCCCCGGCCCCTCCCAATACACCTCGCGGCGCAACAGGAACTTCCCGAGCCGGTGGCGGGCGCGCATCAGATCAGCGCGAATGTCCTCCCGGCAGCGAACGAGGTCCCGCAGCCGCTCGCGCTCCAGCGACGGGACCGTCACGATCGCCAGCTCCCCGGCCGCCAGCAGCCGTGCGAGCCGGACCGCGTCGCGCTTGTCGGTCTTGATCCGATCACCAGGCCGCCGCTCCGTGCGCCCCGGTGCGCACACCGACACCTCGATCCCCCGCGCCCGCGCGCGACGCGCCAGCCCATAGCCGGTCGGGCCCGCCTCGTACACCATCCGCGCCGGCACGGGAACCTCCATCAGCCGCTCCAGCAGCTGATGCGGACGCCCAACCATCCGGGCAGTGCTCAGCTCGCCTGTCCCCTGGTCGAAGATCGCGATCGTCGACTCGTGCGCGTGCACGTCAAGACCGACCCAACGGATACCGTCAGCCATTAGGCACTCCTCTCGTGGATTGTGGGCCCCGCGCCGAGGCCGGAATCCTCAGCGCGAAGACTTACCCCGCAGCCTGCGCGGGGAGTGCCGACCACTTCGACACGGAGCCGGCAGCTCCTCCATAGGGTCTAAACGACGAGGAGTCCCACATATTGCCGCGAGGCGGAGCTGCTGTTCTCGTTCGGGTTTGACCTCTCAGAGCCGGTCCGCGAGGCGCTCGTCGCGGTCCCGGAAGCCTTGTGGATAAACGCGATCCGCGTAGACGGCAGCGAGCGAGATCACTCGCACGTGGTCGAGATCACCGATCGTGTCGACCTGTCCGCGTGGGCTGCGCGATCGCGGCTGATCGCCAGGCGCACGAAGCTGCGCGAAGGCGACCAGCAGTCGTTTGCCGACCATGACGGCTACCGGCTCTCGGTGTTCCTGACAGACCAGTCCGGCGAGGACGTCGCCAAGCTCGACCTGACCCATCGCGGCCACGCGCACGTCGAGGATCACATCCGCCAAGGCAAGGACTGCGGGATGCGTAACCTCCCGTTCAAGGACTTCGAGCACAACCAGGTATGGCTGTGGCTGGTGATGCTCGCGCAAGACATCGTCGCGTGGACCAGGCAGCTGTGCCTCGCTGACCAAGCACGCGCATGGGAGCTCAAGCGGCTGCGATACCGCCTGCTACACCAATCAGGACGGATCGCCCGCCACGCCCGCAAAACGATCCTGCGGCTCGCACGCGACTGGCCCTGGGCAGGGCAGCTCGCCGCCGCGTTCAAGCGCCTGCAAGCGCTCCCACCCCCAACCGGCTGACCCGCGGCGCCACCAGCGGCGCCCTCCCCGACGACCAACCACGCGAACCCCCGGGCGTCAGCCTGCCCGCAAAGCACCCCAACACCTCCGCGTTCGGGCAAAAACACCACCGCGCGCCCCCCAGACGCCCAACCAACACCCCGCAGCACCCAGCCCGACACCCCCCATATGGAGGAGCGGTTGTCAAGCGAGCAGCGTTCATGGTTCCTTTCTGGCAGGGGTTGAGTTGATGTGGTTGCGGCTGGCGGGGCGGTCCGGGCGTCCGCGGAGTTCGCGACGTTTGGTCAGCCTCATATGCGGGGGCTCATATGGAGGAGCGGTTGTCAAGCGAGCAGCGTTCATGGTTCCTTTCTGGCAGGGGTTGAGTTGATGTGGTTGCGGCTGGCGGGGCGGTCCGGGCGTCCGCGGAGTTCGCGACGTTTGGTCAGCCTCATATGCGGGGGCTGGGTACCCCAAGACCTTGTTTTCGTCGCACGTCCGCTGTCTAAAATCGAGCACCGTCGGCTGACGCCGGGCTGCTCATGGGGGTGCCGCGGACTGGGTGTGCGCGAGTGCCGGGACGCTCGGGCCGCCTCGTCAGCCGCAACGGGTTGTAGGGGGGTTGGGGTCTCAGGCGATCGTGGGCTCCTGCTTCGGTGGGATGGAGCGTGCCTGCGTGAGGGGGTCGCCCGCCGGCATGGACGCCGGCGGAACCGGGTCGGGATGGGAGCCTGACCAGGTGGCGATCTCCCAGCAGAAGCAGGCGAGCTCGCGCGCGATCGCGACCGCGACGACGCCGTTGGGCTTCTTGCGCGCGTCCTTGAGCTGACGCCAGCGGGCGTGCAGGCGCCGCTGCGCTGACCACGCGATGTTGATCACCTCTGGCGGCTGGTCGCGCTGGCGGCGCTCGAGCAGCTCGCCGACCCCCGGCTGACGGCGGTAGTGGTAGGACGCCTCGATCAACAGCCTGCGCGCGTGCGTCGAGCCGGCCTTCGTGATCGACCCCTGGCGACGCTGGCTGCTGGTGGTGTGCTCGGACGGGACGATCCCGAGGTAGGCCGACAGCCGGTCGGGGTGATCGAAGCGCTCCCACTCGCCGATCTCGGCGCACAGCCCGAGCGCAGAGAGCGTGTCGATCCCGCGCAGGCACCTGAGCCGACCGACCGCCTGCGCGCACGGCGACTCAATCACGAGCTTCTCGAGCTCGGCCTCGACCCGGTCACGGCGGGCGACGAGCACGTCGTGCGCGTGCAGGTAGTCGGCCATCGTCACCTGCGACGCGTGATCGACGAACCGCAGGCCGGCGAGCCACGCGCGATGCGCTCGCGACCACGCACGCCCCGGCCCCTCCCAATACACCTCGCGGCGCAACAGGAACTTCCCGAGCCGGTGGCGGGCGCGCATCAGATCAGCGCGAATGTCCTCCCGGCAGCGAACGAGGTCCCGCAGCCGCTCGCGCTCCAGCGACGGGACCGTCACGATCGCCAGCTCCCCGGCCGCCAGCAGCCGTGCGAGCCGGACCGCGTCGCGCTTGTCGGTCTTGATCCGATCACCAGGCCGCCGCTCCGTGCGCCCCGGTGCGCACACCGACACCTCGATCCCCCGCGCCCGCGCGCGACGCGCCAGCCCATAGCCGGTCGGGCCCGCCTCGTACACCATCCGCGCCGGCACGGGAACCTCCATCAGCCGCTCCAGCAGCTGATGCGGACGCCCAACCATCCGGGCAGTGCTCAGCTCGCCTGTCCCCTGGTCGAAGATCGCGATCGTCGACTCGTGCGCGTGCACGTCAAGACCGACCCAACGGATACCGTCAGCCATTAGGCACTCCTCTCGTGGATTGTGGGCCCCGCGCCGAGGCCGGAATCCTCAGCGCGAAGACTTACCCCGCAGCCTGCGCGGGGAGTGCCGACCACTTCGACACGGAGCCGGCAGCTCCTCCATAGGGTCTAAACGCCCCACCGCGGCCCGCCCGGCCGCCTACTGCAAGCGACGCGATTCGGGAGCTACCGCAAGATCGAGGTCGATGCACGGGATGGCGATCACGCCCGAGTACCCGGCGCCCCGCATTCGGTCGACCGCCTGTTGCATCGACGCCGTCTGGTAATGCGCATTCTGGGGGCCGTAGACCGCTTCGTCGCTGCACCCCGTGCGCATGAAGCACGTCCAGCCGGTCCCTGTCTCGCCCCACGGCGCCAGGATCACGTTGCGGTCGTGTCGGAACGTGCTGGCCATCGAGGTCCACATCGCCGGCGCATGGCTCGCATCGGGCGCCATCGGCTGACTCGTCGCCCGGTTGCTCCCCGGCGCGCCCCACATCAGCGACAGCTCGGCGTACATCCCGTACCGGTGCAGCAGCTTGACGTAGGCGACGATCGCGTCGCGATAGCTCGCTCCCGAGTAGGCGGGGTTGAGCCCGCTGACTCCGAGCCAGCAATCCTCGTTGAGCGGGACGCGCACGATGTTCACCCGCCACGATGAGATGGCCTGCACCGACGCGGCGTCACTCGGCCCGTCGAAGATCCCCCAGCCCTGGACGCACGCATACTCCGTGCCCGAGCGGTTGACCCCACGCAGCCGGATCTGCGCGCCGTGTCCATCGACGAGCCGGTTGCCCGACACCCGGATCCCGCTCGGCGCGAGGTCGCGGGCATCGATCGCCTTGGCGTCGAGGGCCGGCGCCGGCACGATCGTCCTGGCCCCGACCCCAGCCGCGAGCGCGAGCACTACCAGGATCCCGATCGCGCCCACCAGCGTCCGCCTCATCGCCGAAGCATCGCATGGCGCGGACGCGGTGGCACGTTGTGCCGACTCATCCGGCTCGGATAGCGACCTGGGAGAGCTCGGTGTGGTGGTCGGTGAGCTTGATCTTGAGCCAGTTCGTGCCGACCGGAAGCGCCCGGTCGGGGAGGATCTCGGCGAGGTACCACCGTCGGCCGCCGAGTGCAGGAGCCGGATGCGTGGACGCGAGACTGATCGGCGCCCACGCCTTGCCATCCGCTGACCCGTAGGCGCCGATGCCCAGCCGTTGCTGGTAGTAGACCTTCAGCTCGAAGCTCGTCATCGCGCCGGCGCGATAGACCACGTACCCGGCGCGCTTCCCCGTCGCCGTCGCACGTGAGCGGTCGTCGTTGAAGTCGGCCGGCTTGCTGTGGGCCAGCCTCATGCCGCTGCTGTGGGAGGACACCTTGCGCCAGTCGCCGAGGCCGTCAACGAGCGTTCCCGTGCCGTCGTTCACACTGGTCGACGTGCCGGATCCGAGCGAGCTCAGGACGACGAGTCCGCGGGACGGCAGCTGGACCGTCACGCCCGCGGCGGGCTGGACACCTTGGAGGACCTGCGCCGGCAGCGGGAGCCCGGCGGCGTCGACCGGGCGCTCACCGGCGAAATAGTCGTAGCGGGTCAACGTCAACGGGTCGAGGGCCGCCGGGACCGTGAGCGTGATCGACCGCGGCACATCGGAGTCGTTGACCACGGCGAACGACAGGTCGTACCGGCCTGCATTCGGGATCTCTGCGGCCGCGACCCGCAGTCCGCGCACGCCAGAATCCGGTGTGGAGAGCGCTTCGCTACCGGCAGGAAAGCTCCGCGCAAGGATGGACCAGGAGTACTACCAGGGACGCAGCCCAAGGTCAGCGGCGGGATACCCGTCCTGCCCCCCGAACGAATTCCAGAAGCCCCACTGCTTGAGATTCTGGCTGCCGTACTGACCGCCGACGTGCATCGCGTCGTCCAGATCCCACGCGCTCGCCCCCGCCATCCCCGCATCTATCCCCTGCATCACCATGTCGGCCGTCCACACCCCGTAGGCAAACTCCCGGATGTGAGGCTGGCTGTCGACGAAGGGGCTGACGCGCGGCTGCACGCTCGGGTCGATCAACGGTGCCAGCAGCCGCGCAGCGCGAGGGCCGTCCCGGGCAGAGAACGGAGACACCTGCCTGGCGGTGAGTCCCACCTCGCCGCCGAAGTACATCTTCTGCGGCGAGTCGAGATTGCTGATCTGCTCCCGGCGCGCGCGCATCTGATCTTCGTAGACGCCGGCCTCGACTCCCCCCACCGTCCCATAGCGATGTGAGTCGTAGGCTCCGACCAGGCCCGGGATCGCGTGCAACGTGTAGGTGAGCCAGGAATCACCGCCGATCGGGTTGTCCGTGTCGAGCCCGGACGTCGTGTCGAGGGCCCGCGCACCCGGCGTGTCATCCCACGAATTGGAATTGTCTGGCCCGACCAGCTTCAGCCAGCTGCTCAAGCCGCGCTGTCTGAACTCGGCCGACAGCGCCGTGACCATCCCGGTCCAGCAGCCGAAATAGCACGTGCCCCCGAGGTCGTTGGGCTCGTTGATCACGTTGTATTACGCTGCGTGGCAATTAGTGCGTGGTTACTTGGCGTAGGCGACGTACTCGCCGTCGAAGTACTTGCTGACAATCTCACTTGTGCGGGTTGCGAGATACTCGACGGTGAGAGTGACGAGCTTGGCGAGGTTGGATGGGCGGCGTCGCGCGACGTGGGTGTGAACGTCCTGGTTGAGCAGCTCATCGGGATTGAGCTCCGGGGCGTACGGTGGAAGGTAGAACAGCTCCATCCGCGGATGGTCCAGCAGCCAGTACTCGACCGCGGGAGACTTGTGGAAGGAGGCGTTGTCAACGATCAAGAAGATCTTGCGCTCGGGGAAATGCTCGAGCAGCTTGTCGAGGAAGTCCAGGAAGCGGATCTCATCGCAGCTGCCCTCGAAGATCTCGAACACCAGCGTGCCGTCGGCACCGATCGCGCTGATCACGTTGGCCGAGAAGCGCTTGCCGGTCAGCGGCACGATCGCGCGCTCGCCGATCGGCGCGTAGCTCTTGCCGGCGGTCTGCCCGGCGCGCACGCCCATCTCATCGCCGAACAGCATCCGCGCCCCTTCGCGCCGCGCGCGCGCCTGGATCGCCGGGAACTCGTCCTGGAGCCACACCCGCACCCGCTCGGGGTCCTGCTCGAGCCACCGCCGCTGCGGCTTCTTGCCCGAGAACCCCCAGCGCCGCAGGTAGACACCGACCGTCTGGCGACTGAGCCCGAGCCCGAACCGCCGCTCGATCAGCGCCTTGACGGCCTGCCTTGACCACAACACGCCGGGAATCTGCAGCTGATCGGGGTTCGTGCCCTTCATCAGTCGGATCAGCTCTGCCTGCTGGGCGTCGGTGAGCGCCATCTGCTCGCGCGAGCGCCGACCACGCCGCCCCTCCCTCAGTCCCTCAAACCCCCTGAGCTGGTGGCGAGCCATCCACAGCGACACCGTCCGCAGATGCACCCCCAAGGACTGCGCCACAACCGCGTGAGTGCGTCCGGCCAACACCATTTTCACACCCCGCTCACGCAGCGCTTCCCGAGTCGTGCCTGACACCCGTCTAGCGTCACTCTTCACACAGTCAATACTATCACGCTGACACACCCAAATGCACTGCCACATGGCGTAGTAATTGCCACGCGCCGTAATAGTACTTGATGGTCGTATAGCCGAACCCGTCGTGGAGTTGCGCGAGGAAGTCGGCCGGCACGCGCGGGTCGCCACCGATCAATGGATCCGACCAGTCCCCCAGCACGACGGCGATCCCGCGGCGCTTGGCGTAGCTGAGCATCGTCCGCAGCTCGACCACGTGGGGAGACTTCCATCGATACACGGGGTTGTGCGCGGCGTCGTAGCCGGCGAAGTAGTCCGACGCCGGCTCGATGATCCGCATGAATCCAGGATGCATGAAGTCCAGGCGCTGGAACGTCCGCTCCCAATCGGCTTGGGTGGGCCGGAAGGAGTCATACGGATCCCACTGCACTCCGAGCCCCATCAGCGGCGGCCCGGCGAGCAGACCAGTGTGCAACGTCATCACCGAATCGCCGACCGCGCCACGAGCGGCCGACGCCTGCACACCACCAAGCGATGCGACGAGCAGCACGGCGCAGAGGACGCCATGAGCGCGGCGTTGCCCTCGTCCCCAACGCATGCGCGGAGTCTAGATGGACGTTGGACGCCCGCGCCGTGTAGGCATCCTGATCACGCCCGCCGGTTAGGGCGCTCAGCCCGCGCTCAGGCCCTCCCGGTGGGCGTCAAGACGATGACCGGGATGACCCGCGGGGTCTTCTGCTCGTATTCGGCGAATTGCGGACTGCGCTCGGCCTGCGTGCGGAACAGGCGCTCGCGCTCCTCGCCGGTCGCCTCGCTGGCGACGACATCGACCGTGTCGGTCCCGACCTCGATCCGCGTGTCGGGGTGGGCCTTGAGATTGTGGTACCAGTCGGGATTCGTCGGCGCCCCGGCCTTGGAGGCGAACACGACGTAGCGCCCGTCGTCGGCCATGTAGGCGAGCGGGTTCACGCGGCTCGTGCCGGACTTCGCGCCGGTGTGATGGAGCAGCAACAGCGTGGCGCCGTCGAAGGGGCCGCCGACGCGTCCCTCGTTGGCGCGGAACTCGTTGATGATCTGGGCGTTGAAGTCTGCGGGCGACGTCGACATCGTGCTCCTCGGTATGCGTGGCGGTTGGGTCGCTGGACGCTTTCAGTCTACGGGGGTCGCGACACCCTCTACGCGTCGCCTGGGCTCCGCTGATGGCGCTCAGCCTCCGGCCGAGTGGGCCTGGAGGTAGCTCAGAACGGCGGCCTCGGCTGTGGGCTCGAGGCGACCGCTGACCGCCGGTCATCGCTGCGTGAGGGTTGCCCCGCGGCCACTCTGGCTCGGGGTCGGTTACGCTCGCCCGATGGCCGCCGGTGAGACGCGTGCTCGATGTCGACGCGGACATGCTCGCCGAGGCCCGCCGGAGGCTCGCGCGGTTCCGCGATCGGATCTCCTTCCACCGGGGCAGCTTCCTACGACCCGCTGCCCGCCGCCGACGCCGTCGTCGCCTCCCTGGCGCTACATCACGTCCACCACCTTCAGACCAAGACGGCGCTGTACTCCGCGATCCACAACACGCTCACGCCCGGCGGCGCCCTGATCAACCTCGACGCGACCGTGACCGAAGGCGCGCGGCTCAACCGGCTCGTGTTCGATCGCGTGGCGACGCGGATGGGCGATCACGGGATCACCGCCGCCGAGGCTCACGGCCACTTCGCGGCCTGGGCGGGCGAAGACCGCTACTTCCCGCTCGAGGCGGAGCTCGGTGCGCTGCGCAATGCCGGCTTCGACGAGGTCGAGTGCTTCTGGCGGCGCGGGCTGAGCGCCGTCACGTGCGGGTTGCGCGCGGCTGAGCGTCGATGAGGCGGATCGAGGGCCACGCCGGCTCGGTTGTCGCCGCGCCGGTGGACACGTCCTTCGCGCTCCTCGCGGCCGTGCATCGGTACCCGGACTGGCACGGGCAGCGTTCGGGGTCGGTGACCTGATCGCGGAAACGCTACTCGACCCCGCCTCGGCGGAGCTCAACTCCGCGGATGCGTAGGGGCTTCCGGGCCCGCGGCGTGCTCGCTCGGGTCAGCCGGTGGAGTGGGCGGTCCAGGTCACGCCGGTGTCCGTGCACGTCGTGCCGAATGAGCTCGGCCCGCTCCGCGACAGCCGGCCCGATGCCGCGCTCCCGTGCACCTGCCCGGACACGGACGAGGAGGCACCGGTGTTCAGCGTTCCCGATGCCGAGAAGGCCCCAGCCGTGATCGGCGTGCTCGGGAACAGGATCGTGTTCTGGTGCGTCTGGTGATCCGCGCAGGTCGCCCGCCACGCGAACCGGAGTGAATCGACCGACGTTGGCGTCACGACGAACGAGATCGGGAGGCCCTGGCTCGTGGCGCCGAGATAGGCGCGGGCCGACGTCCCGGGCGCGCTTGTGGTCACCGTGGGCTGCGAGGCAGGAGCGCCTGATGCGGTGAGGGTCTTCGTCACGGTCTGACTCGACCCGCCGCAGCCCACCGCGGCAAAGACGGCGATCAGCGCCGCCGGCGCCAACCCCGCGAGCCTGTGCGACAGTTCCCCAGACATTACGTCGCGAGGGTAACCGGCGAACGCTGTTGACGGCAAGCGCCGGGGATCTATCGGTAGGCTGAGCCGATGATCGCCATCGCCGGAGGCCACGGGAAGATCGCGCTGACGCTGACGCGGCGGCTCAGCGCTGGCGGCGAGACGGTCGTAACCCTGATCCGCAACCCGGACCACGCCGACGACGTACGCGCGGCCGGCGGACAGCCGGTGCTCTGCGATCTCGAGCGCGCGGGCGTGCCGGAGATCGCCGAGGCCGTCACCGGCGCATCCGCGGTGGTGTTCGCCGCCGGCGCCGGACCCGGGAGCGGGCCGGAGCGGAAGTGGACCGTGGACCGCGACGGCGCGATCAAGCTGCTGCAGGCGGCGGTGGCGATCGACGCGCCCCGCTATCTCATCATCAGCTCGGTCGGCGCCGAGGCTCCCCCGGCCGGCGAGGACACGTTCAGCGTCTACCTGCGGGCCAAGGCCGAGGCCGACGAGGCGGTCCAGGCCAGCGATCGCGAATGGACGATCGTCAGGCCCGGCCGCCTCACCGACGAGCCCGGCACCGGCCACGTTCGCATCGACCTGGAGCCGTACCGTGGCCAGATCACGCGTGAGGACGTCGCAGCCGTGCTCGATGCCCTGCTGACCGAGCCGCGCGCGGCGCGACGGATCCTCTACGTCAACGGCGGGGAGACCAGCGTCGAGCAGGCGCTCGAGGCCATTCTCTGACGATCGGCCCGATGCCTGGACCGCCGTGCTTCTCTCGCCGCTACTTCTGGATGATGATGAGCTGCCGCATGGCGTCGAGGCCGTAGCTCGGTCGACAGTTGGCGGACTCGCCGCTGTTGGGCACGGGACCGTAGACCTGGCCGTCGAGGTGGTAGATGACCCAGATCTGGACCTGTGCCGCGTTTAGCAGCGCGCCGGCGACGCGGGCATGGAAGACCGCCCCGCCGGGGTCGAACGGGGATCCACCGCGATCAGGGAGCCGTTTGATCCGAGTGTGCCCACGTCCCCGGCGAACGGCGCGAGCGCGACCTGCGGTGTCCACGCGGGACTGGGTTTCGCTACAGCGACCGGCGGTGCCTGCGCGACCATCGACAGGCCGGCGAGGCCGGTTACGATCAGCGCGATGACAGCGCGGCGCGAGCGACGGCGGTCCTCGCGACGATCCGCGATCACAGACATGACATGACCTCCTGGTGGGTGTGTGTGTCGCGTCCACACTCCCAAGCGACCGTCCAGCAAACGTCAAACGAGCGTGAGACAGCGTTCGAGCGGGATGTCCTGTTGGGCGAGGGGTGAGCAAGCGCGCCACCCGTCTCTGACGAGCTCGGGGCTCAGGTCGCCTACACGGCGCGGTAGGACGGAACCCCGGTCTACGACCGGGACCGCAACCGAGTCGGTGTGGCCTAGCCGAATGCGTACACCCGCCCGCCGGCCGCGACGAAGATGTGACCGCCACTGGCGGCGGGGGTGGCGAAGTGAGCCGGGTCGCCGATCGGCGCACTGAAGCGCACCTGGCCGCTGCGCGGGTCGAGCTGATCGATCACCCCGCTGCCGATCGCCCACAGCCCGGGACCGGCGAGGATCGGGGGGAAGGTCGCGGCGCTCTGCTTCCAAACCGGCTGGAGTTGGTCGCCGGCGATACGGACGGCGGCGATGCCGTCGGTGCACGGGATGTAGATCGTCCCCTGGGCAAAGGCGTCGGCGCCGAAGGCCGCGGCACACAGGCTGCGGGAGGCGACGGGATGACCGATGCCCCCGAGCGCGCGCGTGTTCAGCAGATATCCGACCCCCGTCTTGCCGATGATGAACGCGCGCGAGCCGGGTAGCAGCACGGGCCCGGTCGAGCCGAGGTCGAGGTCATCGCCGCTCAGCGCCGGGGCGTCGGACGGCGCGAAGAATCCGCTCGGGCGCAGCGTCGGCGTGAGGCGGATGACCGCGTTGCCGAAGTCGAAGCTCGAGGTCGAGCTGCCGTTTCCGGTGGCGACGTACAGGTTGCCGGCACCATCGACGGCCGGTCCCGACGGGGCCCAGATCGCGCCCTCGCGACCGGTGGGCACGCGGTAGCCGAGAAGCGCTCCGGTCGGGCCCGCAGCCGGGGCGCCGAGCACCCAGCCGTGGTAGTTGCCGCAGTCACCGTAGAGGCCGCCGTAGGAGACGTACACGCGCCCGTGCGAGAGCGCCAGGGCAGCGCGCTGCTGGTGGGTGCGCGGGTCGGCGCCCGGCGGGTCGATCGCCCGCTGCCAGCGGACCGCGCCCGTGGCGAGATCAAGCGCCACGAGGCGGTGCTCGAAGCGCTGGAAGGTGACCGCGTACATCACCCGCGCGGCGGGGTCGATCACCGGCGTGCTCGTGATTCCCGAGACGGCGATGTTCCCGCACGGCAGGTCGCCTCCGGACACCGGCGTGCCCAGGTGCGCCCGCCACAGCTTGCGGCCGGTGATGGCATCGAACGCGTAGACCGAGTCGTTCTCGGTGGCGACGATCACCCGGCCGCCGGCGACGAGCGGCTCGGCGTAGACGGCGCCATCCACCCCTGCGGTCCACAGGCGGTGCACCCGTCCGAGGGCGGGCCCGGCGGCGGCGATTCCGGTGCGTGCCGGTTGGCCGTGATAGGTCGGCCAAACGGCCGCGCCGCTCCCCGGTGACACGGCGCCCTGACTCGTCCCCCGGCGCCGGAGATGCCGGAGCGGTCGTCCGCCCGGCGCCGGGCGCCGGAGTCGCGGTCGTCGTGCGGGCGGGGTGCGAGCCACCGCAGGCGACGAGGACGATTGCCGCCACACCCGCGAGCATCCACACCACGACACGCCGCATCGCCACATGCTAGGGCGGCGATGTGGCGGCGGAAGCGGAGATTCTGCTCTTCACCAGCCGTTCGTCACCCGATATGGGTCGGGGGCGGTCCGCTGCCA
>CAWFKF010000147.1:0-26921 GCA_963816005.1 uncultured Solirubrobacteraceae bacterium
AGTCGTCACGAATGAATTAGTGGGCCCTTTTGGGTTGGGTGGATCGTGTAATTCCAGTCCGGATGGAACTCGTCGCGGATGATGTTCACCTCGGCCAGCTCCGCGTCGGTGACTTTGATCCCTTTCTCGTATTCGCGGGGGCGAGGGGAGCGTAGACTCAGGCCGGTGCTGGTCGTGGTCGATCCGATCAGGTCGATGATGACTTGCAGGCTCTCCAGCGGCCGCCCGCGCCAGTTCAGGCTACGTAGCTGAACAGGCGGTGCTCGATTTTGTTCCATTTCGAGGTTCCGGGCGGGAAGTGGCGACAGGATCGCGATCTGTAGCTCGTTGGCGAGTTTTCGGGGGCTCCGTGGATGATCGGGGGTGACTCTCGATCGAGATTCCGTCCTGAGCAGGGCTTTTGGTCGTCGGAGCGGCGGGTGGAAGTCGCGTGCGCCTCTGCTGCTGGGTTGTGGACGGCTCGCTGGGGCCCGTGCCCGGCGATCGTGGGCACAGCGGATGCGTGCTCAAGCGGCCAGGGATGGCCGCGCCTGCGCACAGGCGCATCCGGATGATCATGGCGAGACTCACCCCATAGGGCGTCGTTGGGGGGCGTCGGGGTCGCTGCCCGCGTTGACGGGGGTCGTGGCGTGCCGGGGAGCTGCCTGCTCCATTCCCTTCTCGTTGCGCCGTTTGCCGTGCGTGCGCACCGGGTCATCCCGGGGTCGAGCGAGCGTCGTGGCGGAATACGGGTGACGCGGTTCGGAGGGCCAGAAAGAAAACGCGTGTTCGTGTGTCGTCACCCCCGATCATGCCCGGAGAGCCAGCTTTTGCAGCTCGGTCCTCCACAGCCGGGTGCGGCTGGAGTTGCTGCCGCCGCCGTCCGCGGTGATCAGCAGCGTCGTGGCGTTCGGGTAGCGCTTCTGGCCGAGATGCATCCACCACGCGCGGATCGAGCTGACCGCGAACGCGCTCGTGTCGTTGGTCACACCGACCGACACGAACCCCTCATTCGCGGCGAGGTCGAGCACCCCATAGGGGATCGCGTGCCCCAGATCCTTGTCCTTGAAATCGTGGCAGCGAACCTCGACCGGCCGCTCGGTCGGCTCGTACTCCCGCCCGACAGCCTTGAAATCCCCGACAAGCTCCCGCTTCTTGGCATCCACGGAGATCGTCGGCTCGCCCGCCGCCAGCGCCGCCCGCGTGGTCTCGTTGATGTGGCGAAACTGCGCGTCACGGTCGGGATGATCCTTCCCCTCCCTGGTCTTCTGATTGGCGTGCAACCGAAACCCGAGCCCCCGCAACAGCTTCCCCGTGCTCCGATCAGAAATCTGATGCCCAGCCGCCACCAACGCCCCCGCGAGCTTCGCCAAGCTCTTCGAGGACCACCGCAACGGCGAGCACGGATCCCCCCGCGTATCCGGATCCACCAACGCCTCCAACGCCCCCACCAGCTCCGATCACACTCCGTCAACCGCGGGCGCCCCGCACCCGGCCGACGGACACGACCCGCCTCCAGCCTCGTCCCCTCCCGCAACTCCGCGATCCCACGCACCACCGTGTTCCTGCCGATCCCCGTCGCCCGCACAACCGCCGCGATCCCACCCCGCCCACACGCACGCGCCTCCGACGCAGCCCACAACCGCCGCTGACGCTCGTTCAACTCCGGCCCCAACCCCCGATAACGCTCCGCAATCCGCGATTCATCGATCATGCCTTCGCGATACGCCACCACAACCCAACATCCTGCCACAACCCACTAATTCATTCATGACTCCTAAGAAGGATCCGTAGTTCCCGGGCATTTTCTGCGGCATCGCCCCGATGCGCCGTCCTGGTCGAACAAGTAACCCTGAGGTGTTCGACCTCCAATCGAATCAAAGAGGCGAGGAGGTTATTGAGATGATCGGCCTCTTGTCCATAGCTGCGCTGCTGGTGTTCGATGCGTTGGTCTACCGTCGTATCGGCAATCCCTATCGATGAGAGCATTGCTCGTTACCTGCCTCGCGACGTGACCCTGACGCGTACATGTCACGCCTGCGGGGCGGTGAGGTTGAGGTTCTGAGGAGGTGATGTACCTGAAAGTGGGATTTGGGCGTTTTGCAGTAGTGCGTGCAATTCCATTCCACTACTGCAGCCTTGTGCGGTCGGATTCGGATTGATCGTCGTTGCTGTCGCTGACCTCGCGATCGGTCAATGACGGCGTTGTCGCCTGCGTGGTATCCCGACACGGCTCTCTCGACGGGCCGGACCTGTCGGGACCTCGATCGGGGCTTCAGCTCGATCAGAATCCGATGAGCGGGTGCATCGCTTTCTGAACAGCATCAGCAGCCTTACACCGGCACCGGTGGCCCTCTCCGCCGCTCAGGCTGGCTCTGACGCGAGAAGCTTTGGCTCACCGGGCGCGCCTGCGCGCGGAAGAGGTGTCATGTGGCGGCGTCCAACACGGGCATCAACAGCAGGAGCCCAACAGTGAGAGCAGCTAGGAAGAACGCTAAAGCGAACATCGTGTATGCGACGTGTCGATCAGGATTCATGATTACCTGAACTCGTACCCAGTCCGCGAGACCGTGGCATCCGTAGTAGGCCACACGCATCGTCCGGGATGCGCCGTCCTACCGAGCACCGCACCGGTACCGGCTGAGCCATCCCGCCCAAGAAGGAATCCTTCTCGCGTGCCTTGCAACCGGCCGAGGCTCGCGAAGAGCCCGTCTGGGCTACCCGTGAGGAGACGTGCCGACCCATCCGAGTTCCAGAGCGATGCCCCTGGCTCCCCCTCCCCGAGGTTGGGGCTGCAATGCGGGGCCTAGCCCATCCCTAGGAGCGTGGGTCACAATGCCCGTAGAACGCCGTTTTGGCCCGTTTCAGGGGATCAATTCACCAGCGGCGATCGCTCGGATGGCCGCAGAACGGCTCTCAGGGCGTCGTTAATGAGACTGAGTGTTACTGACCCAGGCTCCTAGTAGTGCTTTGTGAGGTCGGGGTGTTCGGTCCTCCACGACGTGCGGCGCCAAATTCCTTCTTTGGCTTGAACACGCGTTGCGCTGGATTCCAGATAAATGAGATTTGAGGTCAATCTGGGCGACCTCACAAAGCACTACTAGGAGCCTGGGTCAGTAACCGCTTTATGCCGGGCGGTTGAGTAGTCAACCGTTCGGCGGGAACGTCCGGTGCGTTTAAGACGATTTCTGGTGCACGCGACCAGGAGGATCGGATGGCAATGGCGGTGGCGCAGGAGCGGTTGGTGGAGGTGGAGGCCGACGAGTCGGTGGTGGCTGACCGTCGGGCGGTGGGTGAGGAGAAGACCTTTCGTCGGTATGACCCCGACCAGGTGTTGTTGATGGCGCCGGTGTTGGCGGAGTGGGTTCCGGAGGGGGATCTGGCGCATTTCGTGTCTGACTTGGTGGAGTCCGGCACGCTTGACCTTCAGGCGATCTATGACTCTTATGAGGAGGAGCGTGGCTTTCCGCCGTATGACCCGAGGTTGATGGTCAAGCTGCTGATCTACGGGTACGCGAACGCGGTGATGTCTTCGCGCAAGCTGGAGCGCGCGACGTTCAGGGATGTGGCGGTGCGGATGTTATGCGCCGACCAGCACCCTGATTAGGGTGCAGGTCCCCCAGAGGGACACTGCGGCTTGAATCTACGGGCGATTCGAGGGCGCGGCTTGACCTTAGCGTCGATTTCGTCCGCCAATCCGAGCCGCGAGATTACGAAAGGCCGCGAACACTGGCTTCGCGTTGCTGGTTCTGCAACCGAGTGGCCCCTTGTCGAAGCGGGTCTAGGTTGACCTCAAACTACCAGTTAAGCAGCGTTTTTGTCTCGATCGGACTCTTCAAGCCTGCGTCCCTCCAGGGGACCTGCACCCCCCTGATTACCGCTCGATCGCAAGGTTTCGCAAGCGGCATCTGGAGGCGTTGGGGGAGTTGTTCGTGCAGGCGCTGCGGTTGTGCAAGCAGGCGAAGTTGGTCGGGCTTGGGAGCTTGGCGTTGGATGGGACGAAGCTGCGCGCGAACGCTTCGCGGCATAAGGCGATGAGCTATGAGCGGATGGTCACCAAGGAGCAGCAGCTTGAGGCTGAAATCGCTGAGATCCAAGCGAACGTCGCGGCGTTGCTGTCCGAGGCCGAGCAGATCGATGCCGAAGAGGATGAGCGCTTCGGTCCCGATCGCCGCGGCGACGAGCTGCCCGAGGAGCTGACGCGTCGCGAGCAGCGGCTGGCGAAGATCCGGGAGGCCAAGGAGGCACTCGAGGCTGAGGAGCTTCAGCGTCGCGAGCAGCGTTTGGCGAAGATCCGGAAGGCGAAGGAGGCACTCGAGGCCGAGGCGCGAGGCGGAGACCGCGCGGCGCGCCGAGCTTGAGGCCCAAGGCAAGCAGCCGCGAGCGCCGCGTGATGGGCGCGACCCGTTCGCGCCCAAGCCCACCGCACAGCGCAACTTCACCGATCCTGAGTCGAAGATCATGAAGACCGCGGATGGGTCCTTTCACCAGTGCTACTCAGGCCAGGCGGTCGTTGACTCCGTCGCCCAGGTGATCGTCGTCGCGGAGCTGTCTGATGAGGCCGCCGATCAGTGTCAGCTTCAGCCGGCGCTCGAGCAGCTTGATCAGAACCTCGAGGCGATCGGCGCCGAGCTGCCCGACGGCGCGGTGATGACCGCGGACGGCGGCTACTTCTCCGAGGAGAACGTCACGACCTGCGAGCAGCACGGAGTTGATCCCTACATCGCGACTGGGCGGTTCAAGCACTCAGAGCCCCAGCCGCCGGCACCGCGCGGACCGATCCCCACCGACGCGACCCCCAAGCAGCGGATGGCGCGCAAGACCAGAACCAAGAAAGGCCGGGCGATCTACAGCCGGCGCAAAGCGATCGTCGAGCCGGTGTTCGGCCAGATCGGCACCGTCCAAGACGGCCGCCGAGTCCTGATACGTGGCAAACCGGCCGCCCGTGCGCAGTGGCGACTGGAGTGCGCGATCCACAACCTGCTCAAGCTGCACCGCGCAGGCGGCCTGGCGATCCTCAACACCAGCTGACAAGCCCCGGGGGCGGCTCCCCAGGGCCAGAAGCCCCCCCAACGCTCAGCCACCCCGGCGACGGACGCGCAGACCGCTGTGACCGCCGCCCGTCACCACCACCAAGAGCACCAATCTTCACTGCTCACCTGCCCCGCGAGCCGATAGCGACCCACGCTCCTAGGCGACGATCACACTCGAGAATCTACCAATGCGGCCGGGGGAGCTGCGGTGACTCAGCTCCGGGTCAGCACCACCCGCTCCTTAGGGCCCGTGATCGCCCGCCTGACCGCGGCGACCAGCGATGGCAGATCGCGCGCCACTTGGTCGCGCTGGCCGGTCTGCTGATCAGCGCGGTCGAGCCGTGCGAGCGCCTCATCGCGGAGCCGCTCGACATGCTCGGCCGGCATCGGCGCGAGGGTGGTGACCGTCAGCGCGCCGCCACCGACCGGCCACTTCCCGAGCGCCGCGACGACCGACCGCTGGGCTGCCAGACGGTCGGCGACCTCTACGAGCTGATCGAGCGCGGCGAGCGCCTCCGCTTCGAGCTGCTCGGCCGCCCGCTCGGCGGCCGGCATCCAGGCGCCGTGCTCGCTGCTGATCGCCCTCGCCAACAAGACGTTCGCGTCCTTGGCGAGGCCGCGGGCAGCCTCCCAGCGGCGGCGGGCGACGGCGAGCGCCTCCACGGCCTTCGGCGCGGCCTTCTGTCTGTCGCCGGGGAGCGCGGTGCCGCCAGCGATCGCCGCCCGATCGGCTGCCGCGTCGGCCGCTTTGGCCTGACCAACACCCGCCTGCGCCGTGCGGAGCTGGTATGAGGTAAGCCGGAAGTCCTCGATCGCCAGCCGGGCGACGTCGTTCGCCTCCTCGACCGCGGGCGGCATGTTGACCGTGTCCGGGATGATCAGGCTGCCGTCCAATTTGTTGCTGGCACCGAGGACAAACCTCGGTACCTGTGTGGTGGCGGTCATCGGGCTCCTTGGAGTCGATCGAGATGGTCTTGTGCTGTCATCTTGCCCGGGTCGCGCTCGGGTTCGGAGGCGTCCTCATCGAAGCCGGCGGCGACCAGCGCCGCGTTCCGGGCAGCGGTCCACTCAGGGTCGATCGGCCGGAAGGACGAGTCCTTTTGCCAGCGCGAAAAATGCTCCGCGCTCCACGAATCGCGCGGGAGGTACTTTTCAGGCGTCATACGGGTACGTGACCGCCGTCGGCGGCACGTCGCTCACGCGCGCGTCGAACTTGCGCGGATGGAGCGAGACCGCGTGGTCGGGCGCCGGCTCGGGTTGCTCGGCGTTCGAGCCCAGGCCGTCCTGGCAGACGGGTTCTGGTTGCTCGAACCGCACCGTCGCCGACGTGTCTGCAGACGCCGACCCGAACACGGGCGTCGCCGTCTATGACACCTACCGCACGGGCGGCTGGCTCGTCTTCGGCGGCACGAGCGTCGCCTCACCGATCGTCGCGAGCGTCTACGCGCTGGCGGGCAACCAGGCATCCGTGTTAGCTACGGCAGCTTCCCTTACAGCCACACGGGCTCCCTGTTCGACGTCACGAGTGGCTCCAACGGCTCGTGCGGCGGCTCCTACCTTTGTACGGCCGAACCCGGCTACGACGGTCCGACGGGGCTCGGCACCCCGAACGGCACGAGCGCGTTCTAGGCTTAGCCCGCGCACCCGCAGGAAAGCCGGCTGACCCTCCCGGGTCAGCCGGCTCCCTGAACTTGTGACCGGCCTCAGCCGGTCCCGCGTGACGCGATTAGGACTGCGTCAGCGGCACGACCACGCTCTTGGCGAACGTGTTCGAGAAGCGGTTGATCTTCTTCACGTTCTTGGTCCAAATCCCGTAGTGAACGTTGCTGATCTTGTTAGCGCTGATCACGATCCCGTTTAGCGGCACGGCGCTGCCGACCAGGATCCCGATCGTGCTGCTCACGCCGAAGTCGCGGTCGCCGCCGAGGCCGTCGTGGCTGAGGCGGTTACCGATGATCTGGTTGCCGTTTAGGTAGGACCCCGGAGCGTGGAGGTGAAGCGTCACGCCCGCGAGGTTGTTCCCGTTTGCGGTGTTGCCCTGCACGACGTTGTCGTACACGGCCGCGCCGGGACCGGCCACCGCGAGCAGAATGCCAGCGCCCTCACCCTTGACACCGTTGCCGTTGGAGACGTTGTTGCTGATCGTGTTCCGGTAGATGCCGCCAGTCTTCGGCGCCAGCTTGCCGTTCGTCGTCGACACCGCGTTCGGGTTGTGGCCGGCAACGGTGATGCCGCAGTCATAGAGGTTGCCGAGGACCCTGTTCCCGAAGATCGTGTTGCCGGACGTCGGGCCGAGCTCGTCGGTCAGCAGGATGCCGCCGCTGTTGTCAGTGACCAGGTTGCCGGTCACGCGCGAGTTGGTGACCGACATCAGGTGCACGCCCTCGCCGCAATCACCGGGGACCTGGCCGCTTGGCGCGCACTCGCCCTGCGGCATTGACGCGAACATGCCGAGGTCGTTGTGGCGCACCACGTTGCCAGAGATCGTCAGGCGGGACGTGTGTTGGGCGAGGATCCCCTCGAAGTTGGCATTCTCGACCTTGAAGCCACGAACGACCGCGCCGGGGGAGCGCGGGCCGGCGATCACGATTCCGTTGGCGAGGCCGGTGGCGTCGATCGTGGCGCCGGTGCCGACCAGTCTGATGTTGTTGCCGATCGTGACCATCTCGGCATAGATGCCCGCAGACACCTTCACCGTGTCGCCCCTGCCCGCCTGGGCCACCGCGTGGCCGATCGTCTTGCATGACGCCTTCTTCGTGCACGCGTTCGCGTCGCTCCCGGTCTTGGAGACGTAGAGCGTCTTCGCGGAGGCCGCGGCCGCCGTCGAGGCGGAGACGGCAATCGCCGCCACAACCACTGTCAAACATGCCCGCATCATGCGAGCGGATCCCGGTACTTTCAAGATGAACTCCTAGAGTAGTAGCTGGTATGTATCGCCCTCTGCAGCAAACCCGGGCGGCGGGCCAGAGTTGCGGTCACGTCCGCGGCAGCCGCTGCGCCCAGGCGTTCTAGATCTAGACTAGAAGGTTGGTGTTTTTCGGGTTGAGGGGTCCGGTCCGTCTGAGTCTCAAGTCATGCTTGAGGGTATGAGCCTTGGATTGACTTCCACGCAGGCGGATGTGTTCACGACGACGACCGGCTTTTGCGAGTCGAGGGTGTCTCCTGACTCGATCTACGGGTTGTTGCATCGCGAGTGTTTCCGGTTGTTCCCGGATGAGATGTTCGCTGATCTGTTCGCGGATTCGGGTCGTAACTGTGTGCCGCCGATGATCGTGGCGGTCGTGATGGTGTTGCAGCGGTTCGAGGGCTGCTCGGATCGTGAGGCGGGAGCTCGATTGCAGAACGTGGCGACGCTGCCGGGCATTACGGGGGCGGCGCTGGCGATGCCCGATATCCATCAGGGGTACGGCTTCCCGGTGGGTGGCGTGGCCGCGACCGAGCCGCCTGATGGGATCGTCTCGCCCGGCGGGGTCGGGTACGACATCAACTGCGGTGTGCGGCTGCTTGCGTTGCCGCTGACCGTCGGCGAGCTCGTTGGCCGCACCGCGGCGTTGGTGCACGAGATTTCCCGGCGCGTGCCGGTCGGCACCGGCCACGGCGGTGCGTTGAGGCTGAAGGGCCCGGCGTTTGACCGGGTGCTGGTGCACGGTCCGAGGATCCTGCTGGCCGAGCATGGGATCGGTACCGCGGAGGACGTCGAGCACACGGAGTCGGAGGGCTGTCTGTCCGGCGCCGATCCGGCGACGGTGTCGGAGCGGGCCCGCGTGCGTGGCTCCGATCAGCTCGGGACGCTCGGGTCGGGCAACCACTTCCTGGAGGTGCAGCGCGTGGCGAAGGTGCTCGATCCCGAGGCTGCCGGTGTGTTCGGCCTGCGCGAGGACCAGGTGACGGTGCTGATTCACTCGGGGTCGCGCGGGTTCGGGCATCAGGTGTGCAGCGACTACGTGCGCATGATGGACGCGGTCCAGGCGCGCTACCGGATCACGCTGCCCGACCGGGAGCTGGCGTGCGCGCCGCTGAGCTCGCCCGAGGGCCGGCGGTACCTGGCGGCGATGGCCTGTGCTGCGAACTTCGCGTGGGCCAATCGGGCGGTGCTGGCGCATCGCGTGCGCGAGTCGGTGGCGCGGATCCTCGGGCCGCGGATCGCGGAGGGCACGCTCCAGGTGTACGACGTCGCGCACAACGTCGCGAAGCTCGAGATCCACGACGGGCGGGAGCTGTGCGTGCATCGCAAGGGCGCGACGCGGGCGTTTCCCGCCGGTTCGCCCGAGATCCCGCGCGCGTTTCGCAAGGTTGGGCAGCCGGTGTTCATCCCGGGCTCGATGGGCACGAGCAGTTTCGTGCTTGTTGGCCGGGAGGGAGCGATGGAGCGGTCGTTCGGCACCACCTGTCACGGCGCCGGCAGGCGGATGAGCCGCACCGGTGCGCGGCGCCAGATCACCGGCGCGGAGCTGCGCCACCAGCTCGAGGCGCAGGGAATCGTGGTGCGCTGCCCGTCCAACCGCGGCCTGGCCGAGGAGGCGCCGTTCGCTTACAAGGACGTCGAGCGGGTTGTCGCGGTCGTCGAGCAGGCAGGCCTCGCCGGGCGGGTGGCGCAGCTGGTGCCGCTCGGGGTCGTCAAGGGATAGACGGTGCCTCAGCAATCCGCTGGCATCGCGATCGGGCTGTTGGGCGACGTGATGCTCGGCCGGATGGTCGTCGAGGCAGTGGAGCGCCAGCCGCCGGAGGCGTTGTGGGCTCCTGAGCTTCGGGAACTGGCCAGCTCGCTGGATCTGGTGGTGTGCAACCTCGAGTGCTGTATCTCAGAGCGCGGGCGACCGACCCCGCTGATCGAGGGCAAGCCGTTCTTCTTCCGGGGGCCGCCGGCTGCCGTCAAGGCGCTCAAGGCGATGAACATCCGTGCCGTCGGGCTGGCGAACAACCACGCGCTCGACTTCGGCGAGCAGGCACTCCAGGACACGCTCGAGCTGCTCGAAGCCGCGGGCATCGCTGCTGGCGGCGCCGGGTTTGAACGCGACGCCGCCCGCTCCGCTGTGACCGTCCCGGTGGACGGCCTGCGCGTCGGTTTGATCGCCGTCACGGACCATCCCGTTGAGTACGCGGCGGCGCCGGAGCGCTGGGGCGTTGCGTTCGCGAGGATGCGCGACGGGCCTCCCGAGTGGCTGCTCGCGCAGATCGGAGCGCTGCGCGAGGACTGCGATCTCGTGATCGCGTTTCCGCACTGGGGGCCGAACATGACAACCCGGCCGTCGCGCTGGCAGCGGCGAGCCGCCGCCGCGTTGCACGCGGCGGGCGCCGATCTCGTTGCCGGGCACTCGGCGCACCTCTTCCACGGCGTGGGCTGGAACGATGGCGGTCCCACGCTGTTCGACCTCGGCGACGTGCTCGACGACTATATGGTCGTCCCGGAGCTGCGCAACAACCTCGGCGTGCTGGCGATCTGGCGCCCGCGATCCGACCCGGAGCTGGAGCTCGTCGGCCTGCGCCTGGGGTACTGCTACACGCGCCTGGCCGAAGGAGCCGACGCTGACTGGATCGCCGCCCGTCTCAGCCACGCGTGCCGCGAGCTCGGCACGAGCGTCACCCGCTCGACCGAGCAACGATTCACGATCGAGCCGCGGATCGGGAATCGGCAGTGATCAGGGCTGTGCGGGCGCGTCGGCGAGCGCATAGCCGCGCTCGCCGTACAGGGGCACGAAGGACGCGCCGGTGATGCTCCGCTTCACCACCAGCTCCGCGCCTTGCTTCGCGAACAGGCGCACGTCCTCGCCGCCGCCGGGCCCTCGGAAAGACTCGTGAGATACGAAACGGCCGCGAAGTGATCTCGCGCGGCCGTTTCTCGTGAATGGGTTTGCTCTGTCGAGGGAGCTTTCGGAGTGTTCACCGGGTCCGGACGGCGAGCGTGTTGGTGTTGTAGGCCAGCATCGCCTACTCAGTCCAGATCTGCCGGCCCTCGTCGCCTTTCAGGCAGGATCGCGTGCAGAAGCCATGCCGTCAGTGTAGAGCGCTGACCTGCGCCGCAACTTCGGACCCGATCAACACGTTAGGTCGATCATGCCCCGAGCCCACAGACTCCTTTCCCCCTTCGCCCTGCTGCTGGTCCTCACCGCCGGCGCGCTCGCCCTGCACGTGGCGCCGGCGCGAGCGTCCTCGACCCAGGAGCCGATGTTCCAGGACGACGGCGCGTTGAAGCGCGATCCCGCCGGGACTCTCGACACGCTGCGCACGCTCGGCGTCGCCCGGGTGCGGGTGTTCCTGTTCTGGAACTCGATCGCGCCGAGCCCGAACGCTCGCCACAAGCCAGGCAGGTTCTCCGCCTCCGATCCCGGTTCCTATCCGGCACAGAATTGGGCGCCCTATGACGCGATCGTCGAGTTGGCCCAGGCTCGCGGCATCGCCGTCGACTTCACGCTCACCGGACCGGCGCCCCTGTGGGCGACCGGTTCGGGCTCCCCGGGCGGACCGCACGGCCAGTGGAAGCCCTCGGCATCAGAGTTCCACGCCTTCGCAACCGCCGTCGGGCGGCGCTACAGCGGCAGCTACACGCCGGCCGGCGGCACGCAGCTGCCCGCCGTCCACTACTGGGCGCTGTGGAACGAGCCCAACTACGGGCCTAACCTGGCTCCGCAGGAGATCCACCGCACCGGCGTCGAGGTGGCGCCGATGCTCTACCGCAACCTGCTCGACGCGGGCTGGAGCGCGCTCCAGAGCACCGGACACCGGGGGGACACGATTCTGATCGGCGAGGTCGCGCCCCGGGGCATCACGACCGGCGGACAGCCTGGCGTCTTCGGTGGCATGGTGCCACTGCGCTTCATCAACGCGCTCTATTGCGTCGACTCCTCCTACCGACCGCTGCAGGGATCCGCCGCGGCGGCGCGCGGCTGCCCGACGACGGTGGCCGGATCGCGGGGGTTCAGCAACGCGCATCCTGGTCTGTTCCAGGCCACCGGGTTCGCCGATCACCCCTATCCGCAGGGGCTGGCCCCCAACCGCCAGACCTGGCCCAACCCGGGTCCGAACCAGTACACCGACCTGCCGCAGATCCCGGTCCTCGAACGGGTGCTCGACCGCCTCCAGCGGACCTACGGCTCGCGCGCCCGGCTCCCGATCTACTCCACGGAGTACGGATACCGCACCAATCCGCCCGAGCTCGGGCAGCCGAACTACACGACGGCGTCGCTGTACCTGAACTGGGCCGAGTACATCAGCTATCGCGACCCGCGGATCAGGTCCTACATCCAGTACCTGCTCGTCGACCCAGCTTCCGGGAACTTCCCCAGCGGCCTGGTGACCGCACGCGGCAAGCGCAAGGCGACCTACGACGCATTCCGGATGCCGCTGTACCTCCCGGTCACCTCGACCCGGAAGGGCCGCACGCTCGAGGTCTGGGGCTGTGTCCGCCCGGCGGCCTTCGCCAAGCAGGACACCGGCGCTGCACAGCAGGTCCAGATCGAGTACCAGCGCGGCTCGCATGGGGCGTTCCAGGCCGTCAAGACGGTCACGATCACCAACCCTCGCGGCTACTTCGACGTCCGGATCGCGTTCCCGGCCAGCGGCGCCGTGCGTCTCGGATGGGCGTATCCGAACGGCGCGGTGATCCACAGCCGGGTGCAGAGCGTAACCGTCCGCTAGGGCAAGGGGGCAGACAGGCCGAAGTCGCGGCGAGGCAGCCAGGGCCGAACCGCGACTTCGAGCCAGGCGGTCAGACGCTCTTCAGCCCCACGGTGTCGATGGCGATCCGACGCGGCGTGTTCCACTCCGTCCCTGACCTGATCGCCGCGATCGAGACCTACCTCGCCAACTACAACCAAGACGCCACCCCATTCACGTGGACCGCGTCACTCGACGACATTCTCGAGAAGTAGGTGTTCACGGGGTGTCGGGGCTTGACAGCGGATTCCTTCGGTAACTCCGTGGTGGCCCGGACCTGAGTTCGGGCCTGGGTGAGAACGATGGTCTGAACTGGCCCCACTGCGACGTCTTGAACTGGCCCCAACCTCAGCGTCCGATCGTGACCTGACGCTTGGCGCTCATCTCGAGCGTTGAGCGGAGGCACGGAGGAGTGGAATCCAGAGTACAACCAAGACGCCACCCCATACCCCGCCTGGGACCTACGAGGAGACGATCGCCGACCCGCTCGCGTGCTGGATCGAGAGCACGCTCGGGATCGCCTACAACGAGACCGGACGCCGAGGGCGAGTAGCGCCACCGCGACGGCCGCGAGGCCGCTATGTGTCGCTCGCGCGCACATCATCCGACGCCGATCGGCGGAGTGGCGCTCTAGTCCCAGGCGAGCGCAGTCATGCCGGTGTCCCATGCGCGCAGCCCGGTGTCGTGTGCTCCGCTCCCGGCCGGCGCGTACCACAGCTGGGCGGTGCTGCCGCCCGGCGGTGTCCGGCCGTAGAGAACGCCGGTCTCACCCCAATCGGGGCTCGAGTCGAGCAAGGTGGCGCTCGGAGCGGGCTGATAGGCGTTCCCGTTCTTGACGGTCACGATCGTGAGCGTCGCCGGGCCGGTGACCTTGCCGCCGTTCGGGTACTGCACGGCGGCCACGGCGAAGCCATCGGGTGAGCACGCGGGCGAGAGGTACGCAAGCGTCTTCGGCGTGAGGTACTGCGCCGATCTGCCGATGAAGACCATCGCCAAACGCTTGTCGGACACGGTCATCTGGATCCGGCCGACGCCGACGACCGCCAGCATGTTGCCCCCGCAGGCGGCGATCGAGCCGCGTCCGGCGATCATGGACGCCGTCGCAGTCGCTGTTCCGTAGGTGACGATGCGGTCGCCGTGGACGGTGTCGATGCCCTGCAGCACCACGCCGTCGGCACCAACCGAGGCACCGTGTGGGAGATCGACACGGGGCGACTTGAACTGAACGCGCGAGACGCGACCTTGCCATCGCGGAGGTCCGCGTCGAACGGGTCAGAGAGCGGAGAAACACGCTCGTGCTCGAAGCGCTTGCAGACGGCTGGACGTACCAAAGGCTCGCTGAGGCGGTCGGCCTGGCACCCGCCCGGATCGGTCAACTCGCGGGCTCGCCGGGCTGGTCGCCGAATCCGAAACCCGCCACGAGTGAAGGAAACTTTCACCACTGCATGTCACGGATCGACTGGCGGCCCGACCACCCCGGCGGCGGCGTAGCGAACTGTTTGCGGTCCACGTCCGGCCGACCCGGAACGGCACCGCCGGCCACCGGGCCAAGCTCGGCGGCGAACCGCTCATCGATCCTGTTCGGGCCCGCCGAGACCCGGCCAGGCGGCGCATCCGACACGCCGCGGAACTGCCACGCCGCCAAGCAGAAGGCAACAGCCACGTCCTGATGGGAACCGCCAGCGCGGGGCAGCTCAATGCCATCAGCGCCCGTGCCACGCACCCGCCGAAGGTCCGCCAGCACCTGCGGGTGAGACCACGCCCGCAAACTCCCGTCCTCCAACCGCGCCCTCGCAGCGACGAACATCGACGTGCGCATCGGACCCGTCACGTTCACCACCTGCACACTCAAGCCACGGCGACCGAAGTAGTTGGACACCGCCGGCGCCTGATGCACGTCCGTAAGCAACCTGCCCGGCGCGTATGGTGCGATCAGCCGCCAAACCTCGTCCAACATCTGATCCTCGCGCGCGCGCCGCCGCTCAAACGACACCGCGGCACCCCCGAAGCCCTTAGGCGCCAAACCCGCCACCGCGCCCACCACCAGCTCGCCGCGACGGTCCACGCTCTCACCGATCACGCACACCCCCGTCATATCAGCGTGAAACGCTACGTCTAGACCGCAAAGCCAGTTGCGACCCTCGTGAGGAGTCGCAGGACGATCATCGAACACGATCTTGGACAGGTCGTAGAAGTTGCTCGTCCCCGCTTCGAAGCTCGCCTCGTACTCTTGCCGGTACATCGGCTCGCCAAGCTCCGCGCGCCGCGCCTCCAGCCACGAATCGGTGACGTCCGGGTTCATCTCCTTGATCGTCCTGCGCACCGCCCGCGCCGAAGGCAACAGACCCGCCTCAGCCTCCGTCACGATCCTGTGGAACAGATTCCCCTCACCATGCGGGGTGGACGCCAGCAAGATCCGGGCCTTCTCGCCGAACACAATCGTCGACGGCGTCAGACCAGCAAACAGACGCTCATCGCTCGACGGCCCCTCAGTATCGGCCAGATGACCTGCCTCGTCTAGCACGACCAGCGCCGCGCTCTTACCACGAGCCGACGAGTCGCGCGCCGGCATCGCAAGGATCGCGGTCTTCGCACCAGACGGCAATGCGAAGTCGATGCGGTCGCTTTTCACGCTCGCCAAGCTGCGCAAGATCGGGCTTGCCTCAACGAACGCCGCAGCGATACGCACAAACTCCCGCGACTGATCCTCCGAAGGGCTCGCGATCAGGCAATATCTGATGCGCCCGCGCGGGATCATCGCATCGAGGTCATCGCGCATCGTGCAATTCCACACCGCCGCAGCAGCCGACACGGACGTCTTCCCCGACTGGCGCGAGCAGCAGAAGGCGTGTGTCGTCTCCGGACCCTCAAGCAACCGCATCAGGTCTAATTGCTGCGGACGCCAATCAATCGTCGCGCCCAACAGTGGTCACTTTCGGTTGTTGTCCTCGGCAGTCACCCGCCGGTGGCACGTCCCGCACAAACTCATCCACGTGCGATCGTCCGGCGGGCCCAATGGGTCGTAGTTGCGATGGTGAACCTCGCTGGCCACGCCGCCGCACATCCAGCAGACCGGGAACCTCCGCAAGAACCGGGCGCGCAAAATGCGCCAGCGATGGTTGTAGCCGCGCCGGCTGGCGCTCGGGCGCTCATCCCGGCGCTTGTGGCGGTCGCAGCGGCCCGTTTCGCAGATCACGCCGCAGACGGTGCAGACCTTGTAGACCATCTCGTCCATGCGTTTCCGTGCGGGTCGCTCAGGCACTCGGCGCAGAGCGGCTCGCCGCACTCGGGGCAGATCGTCTCCCCGGGATGCCACTCTCCTACGCATTCCCGGATCGGGGGAGGGGCCACGCCGCACTCGGACCGATCGCGAAAGCTCTGAGCGATAACGAGCCCGTCGGATTCCTCCCAGCGACAGGTCAGGTGATGTTTCGGCTCGGGCATTGGGGCTCCAGGGGGTTGGGTCACGGGAATCTCGCGATCCCGCTCGGTTTCTCGGGCTCGCTGAACGAGGATCCGGCCATCGCCAGCGCGATACAGGCGTCAATGGGGAGCGCCGAGCCGCGCGGCTTCGTGAACCGCCAGCGCGTGTCGACCGTTCGCACGCCGGCCGCTAGGACGTGGGCCGACAGCGTTGGGTCGGCGGGGTGAACGATCCGCCCGGTCGCGATCCGACCGGCCAGCCGCTCGCTGGCAAGACACATCGGCCCATGCGCCTGCGAATGCGTCGCGACCGTCACGCCGGGGATCTCGGCGTCGATCCTCTGGGCCACGAACTCGCCCGACGCCTGCGGATCGACGACGAACGTGCACTTCGGCCACCGGTCCCCGTAGGCGACGCAGGCGCCGAGGATGTCGCCGATCGGCAGGCTGGTGCCGTCCTCGGGCGGTGTGAGCACGATCGGCGGGTGGACCTCGATGATGTCCTCCCGGCCGGGCTTCCACACGGCGACCAGGGCGGTCGTATCGTGCTTGTAGGCCACGTCGACGCCGATCCGGACGCCTCCCGCCCCGGCGGGAATCTCAAGGCCCGGCTGGCCGCATGCGGCCCACTCCACGGGCGAGATCGCCGAGGACTCGCCCATCGACCACTGACCACACGAGAACCGGCGCCACTCGAAATCGACCATGCTGGCGCTGCGGCGCCGCTCCAGCTCGGCACGGTCAATCCAGCTCGCGGGGTTCGCCTCGAGCACGAGATCCAGGTCGTTCACGTCCTCATCCGGCTCGAGTCCCCATTCGTGATAGCTGAAGGTGCCATCTGAGTAAGTGTTTGAGAAGGGCTTATGGGGTTGTCCAGGGTTGGCGTCCGGGTGCCGGGGCGAGTCGTCGTGTCATCAGGCCGATCATCGCCCACTTGACCATCGCGACCGAGGTTTTGGGCAGCCGCTCGTAGTCGTGGTCCAGTCGCCGGCATTTGGTGATCCACGCGAGCGTTCGCTCCACGACCCAGCGTCTGGGCAGCACCTCGAAGGTGCGCTGTCCCTCGGGCTTGCGCACGATCTCCAGGACGAGCCGTGCTGTCATCTTGGCCCACTCCACGAGCTTGCCGGCGTACCCGCCGTCGGCCCACACCAGGCTGATCGTCGGGAACGCCTTGCGGACCGCCTCAAGCGTGGGACGAGCGCCATCGCGGTCCTGGACGCTGGCGGCGGTGACCAGCACGATCACCAGCAGGCCGATCGTGTCGACCACGATGTGGCGCTTGCGGCCATTGACCTTCTTGCCCGCGTCATAGCCGCGCGTGGCGCGACCGACGGTGTCTGCGCCCTTGACCGACTGCGCGTCGATGATCGCCGCGGTCGGCTGCGGATCGCGTCCCTCAGCCTCCCGCACCCGCTCGCGCAGCGCGTCGTGCAGTGCATCAAGCGAGCCGTCATCGCGCCACCGCTTGAAGTGCCAGTACACCGTCTCCCACGGCGGGAAGTCCTTCGGCAGCTGACGCCACGAACAGCCCGTCCGCAGCAGGTACAGGATCGCGTTGACCAGCTCACGCCGCGGGTGCGCCTCATGCCGACCACCGGGCTTCGCCGCAGACAACAACCGCTCGACCAACGCCCACTGAGCGTCGGTGAGATCTGATGGATACCGCGTCTTGGAGGACATGCCCCAAAGTTCGACAACACCCCCCTCACAACCTCTTTTCAAACACGCTCTTAGGCCATCGGGAGCGACATGCCGACCGGCTTGGGCGCGGCGGCCGGAGCGGGCTCCTGCATCACCGGCAGCTCGATCGGCGACAGCGCGATCAGCCCTCGTGCGGCCTGGCGGATCGCCTGCGCGGCGGGATCGTCGGGATCCGAGAGCACGATCGGTAGGCCGGCGTCCGACTGCTCGCGCAGCGGCATCGTCAGCGGGATCTTGCCGAGCAGCGGCACGTCGAGCTCGTCGGCCAGCAGCTGACCGCCGCCCTCGCCGAACAACTGGTAGCGCTCACCGGTGGCCGCTACGAAGCCCGACATGTTCTCGATCACGCCCGCGACCTCGAGCTTCACCTTGCTCGCCATCTCGGCCGAGCGGCGCGCGACCTTCTGCGCCACCGGCTGCGGCGTGGTGACGATCAGGAACTTGGCCTGCGGCAGAAGCTGCGCGAGCGTCATCGACACATCGCCTGTGCCGGGCGGCAGGTCGATCAGGAGATAGTCGAGCTCGCCCCATTCCACGTCCTCGAGGAACTGCTGCAGGGCCTTGTGGAGCATCGGGCCGCGCCACACGACGGCCGCGTCCTGCTCGACGAAGAAGCCGATCGACATCACCTTGATGCCGTCGTGGGCCAATAGTGGGACCAGCTTGCGCTCCGCGTTGACGTGTGGCCGCTCGGCGCCGAGGCCGAGCATCCGCGGCTGCGAGTAGCCCCACACGTCCGCGTCGAGCACGCCGACCTGACGGCCGTCCGCGGTCAGCGCCGCAGCGAGGTTGGCGGTCACGCTCGACTTGCCCACGCCACCCTTGCCCGAGCCGATGCAGATCACGTTCTTGACCTGAGCGAGCGCGCCCTGGGGGAGGGCGCTGCGGCCGAGCTTGTGGCCGAGGGCGGCCTTCTCCTTGTCGGACAGGACGTCGAAGGACACGTTGACGCCGGCCACCCCGTCGAGGCCGCGGACGGCCTGCGCGACGCCGTTCTCGAAGTGGCTGCGGATCGGGCAGCCGGGGGTCGTCAGGGACACCATCACATCGACGACGCCGTTCTCGTGTACGTCGACCGTACGGACCATCTGGAGCTCGACGATGTCGCGCCGGAGCTCGGGGTCGATCACGGCGCGGAGGGACTCGATTACCTGTTCTTTGGTGGGCATTGAACCCATTCTGCCAAACGCGCGAAATGGGTCTTCGGCGCATCGCATGGCGGCGGCCCGCGTCACGACGCCGACGGTGGCCCCCGGGACGGCTGCTTAAGGACCGACGGGGCGCCACTTGCGTGACGCCCCGGCGGTTGAGGGAGGAGAGGGTGCTGCATTCGCCGGCGAGGATATGAGGCCGGCGAACCTGTCCCGCTGGGGCGCTCTCCTGGGGCGCCGGCGGGGGAAGTTGCTTGCTAGGCGGCTGAGTTCATCCGCTCCTGCGCGTCGGTGACGAACTTCTCGACGTTCGAGGTCAGAGTCTTGGACTGCTTCTCCAGATCCTTGCGGACCTGGCGCACCTCGCGCTCGAGCCGGCGGCGGTTCTGCTTGACCGTGCGCTCGACCCGGGTCCGGCGCTGACGCAGCTCTCGCTCGAGCTTCGTGCGCGTGCGGCGAACCTGGCGCTCGAGGCGGTTGCGGGCGGTGACGCCGCGGCGCTCGAAGCGCTTCAGCTCACGCTCGACGCCCTTGCGGGTGCTGTACTTGGTCGCCAGTCCGCGAACGGTGGAGCCGATGTTCTCGCGGGCGACCAGGCTCGCACCGACGGGCACCAGCACGACGCGCTCGGCGATCTGCTGGACCTGCTCGACCGGAGTGCGAGGCTGAGTCGAAGTGGTCGTAGAGGCCGTGCCGGCAGGCTTACGCGTACGCGCTGCCGTCGGCGTCTTTCGTGTGGCGGGCTTGCGCGCACTGGGATTGCTGCTGCTGGTAGCCATTTGGTTTCGGTTGCTCCGCTCCCGTGGGACTAAGGATATTACTTCTAAGTCTGTGCGGTGTGAGGATAACACCGAACATGTGTTTGTAAACCAAACGGGCGATGCGGTTACACGACCGTAGCCGCTGGGGGCGCATATGGCGAGGGAGCATGCCCGTGGGGGAGGGCATAGGCCGCCGGGGGCGCGGCACCAGGTGCGTCAGGAGCCGCTGGTCAGCTCGCGCGGGGTCGTCCGGGCGACCCACGCCGCCGGCTCGCGCAGCTCGGCGAGCGACGGGAGCGCCTCGGGTCCGGAGAACACGCGGTGCAGCGCACCCGGTCCGCCCTCGAGCACGACGGCGTCGCAGAACTGCTTGCCCTGCTCGTACTGCTTGAGCTTGAGATCGAGCCCGAGCAGCTTCGCGAGCAGCCGCGAGAGGGCCGACTGCGACTTCCGGCGGCGGTTGAGCGCGGCCCGCAGCTCGGGTAGGGAGGGCAGCAGATCCGGCGCCACGACGTCCATCACGTGCTCGGCATGCCCCTCGATCACCGCCATCACGGCCTGGACGCGGTCCAGCGTATCGCGCTCGGCTTCGCTCGTGACCAGCGAGATCAGGTCGCCCTGGCGCAGCGCAGCGACGGTGCGGCGGATCTCCTCGCCGGTGGGCAGGCGCAGCTTGCGCTGGCTGTCGATCCGCAGCTCCGCGGTCGCCAACAGCTCGCGCACCAGGCCGGCGACGTGGCCCTGGAGCCAGGGCACGCTCGCGAACTGGACCGCGTGCGTGACCTCGTGCAGCGCCACCCAGGTCATGAACTCGTTCTCCTCGGCGTCGAAAGCGCGCACGGCCTGGCCGAGGTTGGGCAGCACGAACAGCAGCCGCGGGGGCCGGCCGTTCTCCGCCGGATCGAGCAGCACGAGCTCGTACTGGCCGAGGACCCGCTGGGCCATGTAGCCGAGCAGGACCCCGACCTCGGTCGTCAGCACGACGCCGAGGCCGAGCTGGATCGCCGGGCGCAGCGGCCCGAGGCCCTCGCCGGCGCGCTCCAGCACCGGGTCGAGCATCGTCTTCATCGCGCCGACGTTGCTGGCCACCCACTCCTTGCGCGTCACGCCCTCGGGCGGCGGTAGCGGCTGCGCCGGCGTGAGCCCCGTATAGGCGGTCACGCGGCGCTCGCTCTCGGCCGCGAGCTCGGGCAGGTTCGAGGTCGGAGCGCCGTTCTCCCCGGGGCCCGCGACGTAGCCGGCGATTCGCTCGGCCAGGATCCAATCGATCATACGGCCGGGATCCTCTCGAGCTCGCGCAGCGTCTCGGCCGTCCGCGCGGCGATGATCGGCGAGCTCGGCGTGGCGTCGAGCGGCGCCCCGAGCGGGTCCGCGAAGCTCGGGAAGCTCACGAGGCCGCCCGCCTCGCGGATGATCAGCTGACCGGCAGCGGCATCCACCCCACGGCAGTTGCGCAGCGAGAGCATCCCGTCAAAGCGCGCCGCCGCGACCTGGCACAACGAGGAGGCGATCGTGCCCATGGCGCGCAGCCGGTAGGCGGACTCGACCAGCGCATCGATCGACGTGGCGACCCAGCGCGGATCGGCCGACTCGATACCGAGGATCTCCAGCCGCCCGTCGCGGCTGCGACGCTCGCCCGGCGTCGGATCCAGGCGCGCGCCGTTCAGCCAGGCTCCCTCGCCGCGTCGCGAGTACCACTCCTCGGAGGGTCCGAAGTCGTACACGAAGCCGAACACAACATCCGACATTCGCTCCCCGGCCGCCACCGCGATCGACAGCGCATGGTGGGGGACCCCGCGCTTCGCGTTGAGCGAGCCGTCGATCGGATCGATGATCACCCGCACCGAGGGGTCGCCGTAGTCGATCTCGCCGCCCTCCTCGGACAGTGCGGTGAAGCGGTACCCGTCCGCACTGAGCGCGTCGAGCTCGCCCAGCACGACGAGCTCCGCGGCGCGGTCGATGAGGAGCGTGCGGTCTCCGCCGTGGCCCCGGGTCCCGGTTTCCAGCGCGCGCTCGGCGGTGCTCGGAGCGCCGGCGAGCACGCGCTCGAGCCCGGCCACGGCGCGGCGGCAGGCGGACAGCCAGTCCGCGTCGATTGCCGATCGTGTGGTGCCCATGACGTACTTATGCTGTCAGAGTGGAGATGCCGCACGATCGAGACCTGCTCGGTCCACAGCTCGAGGCCGTGATGCACCGGGGCTCGCCGCTGCTAGTGGTCGGCGGGGCGGGGACCGGCAAGTCGTGCGTCATCGCGGCGCGCTTCCTCGCGCTCGTCGCCGAGGGCTCCGCGCCCGAGCGAGTGCTCGTCCTGACCCCGACTGCCGCCACCGCCGAGGCGCTGCGCGCCAAGCTCGAGCAGAGGCTCGAGCGGGGCTACGAGGAACTGTGCGTGGAGACCCCACTCGAGCTGGCCGCGCGGCTGCTCGACGCCGCCGGCTGGGAGAACGCCGCGCTCTCCTCGGTGCTCGGTGCGGGTGATCGCCTCGCGATGCTGCTCGGGCGGATCGACGAGCTCCCGTTGCGCCATCACGACTTCGGCGGCAGCGCCACCGCCCTACTGAGCGGCTTCGTGCGGCGGATCGACCGGCTCAAGGCCGAGCTCGTGACCGCCGAGGACTACGCCCACTGGGCGGGGGCCTTGGCGGAGGGGGAGGACGGAGCGCTGTTGGACGCGCCCGACGGCGGCGCCAGCGCGGCGCTCGAGCAGGAGTTCGCCGAGGTCTATCGCGCCCATGACCGCATGCTCGGCGCAGCGGGAGCCCGGGACGCCGGCGACCTCGTGCGCGAGGCGCTGCGGATGGTCCACGAGCGCCCCGGGACAGCGCGTCGCTTCGAGCACGTGCTGATCGACGACGCGCACGACCTCGACCTCGCTGCCGCCAGCCTCGCCGGGGCGATGGCGGTCGGTGGCCTGACCGCGACCGGCGACCCGCGGGCGGCACTGCGGCGATTCCGTGGTGCGGGCGCCGCCCGCCTGCGTGACCTCGCCGGTGGGGACACGCACACGGTCTCACTCGACCGCGGCCTCCGCTGCCGCGAGCGGGTGGCGCGCGCCGCGAGCGTCGTGGCCGCGAGCCCGCAGCCGGCGGAGTCTCCGTCCGGCGGCGAGGTCGGGTTCTGGCGCTGCGCCAACGATCGCGCGCAGGCCCAGTCGGTGGCCGCCGACGTGGAGCGGTTGATCTCCCGCGAGGGCGTTGAGCCCGGCCGGATCGCGATCCTCGTCTCGGCCGTCGCGCGCGAGGGCCAGGCGGTGGCGGTGGCGCTCGAGGAGCGCGCCGTGGCCCACCGGCTCGTGGGCGAGGCGGCGTTCTTCCAGCGGGCCGAGATCCGCGACGTGCTGGCGTGGCTGCGGCTGCTGGCCGACCCGGCCGACGCCGGGGCGGTCGTGCGGGCGTTGGCCAGGCCCCCGGTCGAGCTGCGCTCGGTGGACATCGCCCGCTGCACCCAGATCGCGCGCCGGCGCAAGCTCGACATGGTCGCCGCGCTTGCCGCCGCCACCGAGTCGCCGCAGGTGCCGCCCGAGGCGCGCGAGCGAATCCGGGTGTTCCTGAAGCTCTACCGCTCCGCGGTCGCCGCGCTCGACACGACCCGGCCCGACCTCTACGTTCACCGTCTGATCGAGCGGCTTGGCCTCCGTCGCCAGCAGCTGTTCGCCGCCCAGGCCGACGTGGTCGAGCGGCTGCGGGCGTTGGCGCGGTTCGGCGAGCTCGCCTCCGCCCACGTCCGCCGGGCGCCGCAGGCGACGCCGCGCGAGTTCGCGCGCTCGATCGCGGCGGTGGCGGACTCGGGCCTGCGCGAGCAGGAGGAGCCGGAGCTGACCGGCGCTGGTGCCGTTCAGGTGCTCGAGCTCGGCGCTGCCGGCGGGCTGGACGCCGATCACGTGTACGTGCTCGGGCTGCACGCCGGCCTCGCAGCGTCGGTTCCGGAGCAGATCCCCGACGCGCTGCTGCGCGAGGACATCCCCGCCGACACGGCCGACAACCGCCGCGCGATGCTCCGCCAGTTGCTCTACGTCGCGATCACTCGGGCGGGGGGGCGAGCGGTGCTGGCCTACCCCGAGGCCGGCGAGCGGGGCAGCGCCCACGGGCCCTCCCCGCTCGTCGAGGAGGCGCGTGTCGCGCTCGGTGCGGAGTGGGAGGAGAAGCAGGAGGAGCTGTTCGGACCCGCGGAGACGCTCCACTCGACCTATCGCCTGCTGCGCGACGAGTTGCTCGAGGGCACGATGCGCGCCGGCGGTCGTCTCGGCGAGCTGCGCTTCGACACCGACCTCGATGTCTCGCACGCCGTCGTCCGCTACCTCGAGCTGCTCAAGGTCGCGGCGCTGATCGCCCGGCCTGAGGGGCAGAGCGTCACCGAGGCGCTCCGGGACGTCAACTCGCGGATCCTCCAGGCCGTGACGTCCGAGCAGCGGGAGATCTTCACCTCCTCGGCGCTCGACGAGTACCTGCTCGACGCCGAGCGCGACGCCGGCCGGCGCGCCAAGGCGATGGCCGCCCGCGACGAGCCGTCGCTCGATCCGTTCCTGCCCAAACGCGGCGACGGTGTCGTCCTGTCGGCCTCGGACATCGACACCTACCGGACCTGCCCGCTCAAGTACAAGTTCGCGCGCGTGTTCCGGATCCCGCAGGAGCCGACGATCCACCAGCGCTTCGGCATCCTCGTGCATCAGGTGCTCGAGCGCTTCCACGCCGGCGAAGGCTCCGGCACGCTCGCCGAGCTGCTCGGGCTGCTCGACGCGGGCTGGCGCCGCGGCGGCTTTGCCGACTCCGAGGAGGAGCGCCAGCTGCGCGGCAAGGCCGCGGCGGCCCTGACCCGCTACCACGCCCGCTTCCAATCCGAGGAGTCAGAGCCGATGTGGTTCGAGCGCCCGTTCACGTTCAAGCTCGGGCCGCACCTGCTCCGCGGCCGGGTGGACCGCGTCGACCGCCTGCCGGGCGGCGAGTACGAGCTGATCGACTACAAGACCGGGCGACCCAAGAGCGCGGCGCAGCTCGCCGACGATGTCCAGCTGTCGCTGTACGCGGTCGGGGCCCGGGAGGCGTGGCGGCTCGACGCCTCGCAGCAGGCCTACTACTACCTGTTGGACGACCAGAAGGTCGCCGTGCCCTCCGATGAGGGCGGGCGCGAATGGATCCTCGAGGTGGCGATGGAGGTCGCCGACGGGATCCTGTCGCAGGGGTTCGAGCCGACGCCGTCGTTCGCGGCCTGCTCGATGTGCGACTACCGGTTGGTTTGCCCGGCCGCGGAGCGGTAGGCGCTCGGAGCGCGGCCGCGCACGGAGTGGCCGACCGGATTACTGCTCGGCGTCGTCGTCGCGCTGGCGCAGGAAGCGCTGCAGGTCGCGGGCGATCGTGTCGCCTGACGGCAGCGAACCCGGCTCGTCCGGATCCTCGTCGCCGGCGGCCTGCTCCAGGCGCTCGACGAAGGCCTGGATGTCTGGGTCGCTCTGCACCGCCAGGTTGACCTGGCGCTCGTAGTCGGCGGCCGCGGTCTCGAGCCCGGAAGCGTCGACGGCGACTCCGACCAGTCCCTCGAGCTTACGCACGAGTGCGAGCGCCGCCTTGGGGTTGGGGGCGGCGGCGATGTAGTGCGGAACGGCGGCCCACAGGCTGGCCGACGGCAGGCCTGCGTCCTGGACGGCCGCGTGCAGGACGCCGACGATCCCGGTCGGCCCCTCGTAGGAAGAAGAGCTCATCCCGAGCCGGGCCACCAGGGCCGGATCGGACGCGAGCCCGGTGACCGACACGGGCCGGGTGTGGGGAACGTCGGCCAGCAGCGCACCGAGGGTGACCACGAGCTGGGCGCCGAGTGCCTCGACCAACTCCACGATCAGCTGGCAGAAGCCCCGCCAGCGGAATGACGGCTCGCTGCCGGAGAGCAGGATCAGATCGCGCGGCGCGCGCGGCACGCGCGCGGCGAACAGCTCCACCTCGGGCCACACGATCTGACGCGCGCGACCCTCGACCAGCGTGATCCGCGGGCGCGTGGCCTGAAAGTCGTAGAAGTCCTCGGGGTCGATCGTCGCGAACCGCTCAGCGCCGAGCGCTCCGGCGACGAACGAGATCGCCGTCGACGCGGCATCCGCGGCGTCGTTCCAGCCCTTGAAGGCGCACACGAGTGCAGGGGCCCTCAGACCATCCGGGCGGTGCTCCCATCGCAGTGGCTGCATCCGGTCCACCGTACATCATGGGCGTATGAGTCCAGCCGATACAACCGCCGTTCTGCTCAGCGCCCTGCGCCCCGGCGAGAGCGTCGATGGGGTGTTCGCGTGCACGCGAAAGGACCGCCTGAGCACCCGCACCGGGTCCGCCTACCTGGCCCTCGAGCTCCGCGATCGCACGACCGCAATGCCCGCACGCGCTTTCCAGGACGCCGACGCGCTCGCCGGCCGCTTCGAGCGCGGCGACCTCGTTCGCGTCGCCGGTCGCGTCGAGCGCTTCCGCGACGAGCTCGTGCTCGAGGTCGCCGAGATCGCCCGCGCCGCCGCCGGCGAGGCCGATCCCGCCGACTTCCTGCCCTCCGCCTACCGTGACCTCGACGAGCTCGAGGGCTTCCTCGAGCATCTGGTCACCGAGGTCTTCGACCGCCGCTACCGCGCGCTGCTCGATGCGCTGCTCGCCGATCAGGCGCTCCGCGCCGCCTGGCGCCGAGCGCCCTGCACCCGCGCCGGCCACCACGCCTACCTCGGCGGCCTGCTCGAGCACACCGTCGCGGTCGCCACGCTCGCCCACGACCTCTGTCAGTTGCATCCCAAGCTCAATTCCGACCTGCTCCTCGCCGCGGCCATCGTCCACGACCTCGGCCGCACCGAGGAGTTCACCTACGGCGCCGAGTTCGGCCTCACCGACGAGGGACGCCTGCTCGGCCACATCCAGATCGGCCAGCGGATCCTGACCGACCGCGCCGGCGATCTCGACGAGGAGCGCCGCCTCGCCCTGCTGCACTGCGTGCTCTGCCACCACGGCCCCGAGCAGGCGCCGGGCCGGAGGTTCGCATCCGCCGAGGCGGTCGCGCTGTATCGCCTGAACGCGCTCGACGCGAACGTCAAGGGCGTGTTGGAGCACGGGCTCGGGGGCTGAGGTGCAGTCGCCAATCCGGCACCCCTAGGATCAGCGGCGGCGCGGCACGGGCCTGGTGGCTCATCCGGTCTTCAAAACCGGCAGGGCGGGGCAGCCCCCCGCTTGGAAGGTTCGATTCCTTCGCCGCGTCGTGGCTGG
>CAWFKF010000148.1:0-378296 GCA_963816005.1 uncultured Solirubrobacteraceae bacterium
GCTGTCGGTGTACGCGGCGCTGCGCTCACTCGGCCGCTCTGGGGTACGGCAGATGATCGACGGCTGCTGCGATCACGCGCAACGGATGGCGCTGGCCCTGTCGCGCCATGACGGCGTCGAGGTACTCAACGACGTCGTGCTCGATCAGGTGCTGGTCCGCTTCGACGCCAGCGACGAGGTCACCGAGGAGGTCATCGACCGCGTCCAGCAGGACGGGACCTGCTGGCTCGGCGGCAGCACGTTTCGCCGCCAGAGTGTGATGCGCGTCTCGGTCGTGAGCTGGCAGACCACGTCCGCCGACATCGACATCTCGGCCCAGGCGATCCTCGCGTGCTTCGAGAGCGTCCGCCACCGCGTCGGCTCGGGCGCGTCCGGCGCCGCGTGAGCTCCCGCGTCCAGACCTCCGACCTGGCGATGCTCGAGCGGCTCCTCGAGCCGGCCGGGCGGGACATCGTCGACGTCGGCTGCGGGGGCGGGGCGCTCGTCCGCGGGCTGAGGAGCCGTGGCGCTCGGGTGGTCGGCGTCGAGATCTCCGAACAGCAGCTCGCGCCTGCACTCGCCCGTGACGCCGGCAGCGACGCCCGGTACCTCGTCGGATGCGCGCAGGCGCTGCCACTCGCGGATGCCTCGGCGGACATCGTCGTGTTCATGCGCACGCTGCACCATGTGCCGGCGACGGATCTCACGCCCTCGCTCCGCGAGGCGTGCCGAGTGCTGCGGTCCGACGGGGTGGTGTACGTGGCCGAGCCGCTGGCGCAGGGCGACTTCTTCGCGCTCACGAGCCTGGTCGAGGATGAGCTCGAGGCCCGGGCCGCAGCACAGGCCGCGCTCGCACAGGCCGCGCGGGCCGGACTCGACCGGGCGCTCACGGTCGAGTACGACGTGCGGCTGTCGATCGCCGATCTGGCTGCCTTCCACCACCGGATGGTGAGCGTCGATCCGGAGCGCGCGGCGATCATGGACGCGCACGCGAAGGACCTGGCCGAGGCGTTCGAGCGGCTGGGCGAGCCCGGCGAGCGGCCGGGGGAGCGCTGCTTCGTGGCGCCGATGCGCGCCGACCTGCTCCGTCCCCGCCGGTCCTCGTGTCGCCGGGCCTCCTAGCGCGCGTACATGTACGTGGACCAGGGGTGGTGCGCGGTCGCGCCGGTGAGCGCCTGGTCATGGAATCGATCTTCCCTCTTTGGTGTGAACCGACTGCCGGGTGATGCCGAGTGCGTCGCCGACGCTTTGTCAACCCAACTGACAGCCTGATGCGGTCAGCGTCTCAGCCGTCGTAGAGGCCGGCGAACACCTCGGCGAACTCCTCGTAGACCTTGGCGCGCTTGATCTTCAGCGTCGGCGTCAGCTCGCCGGCGGCCTGGGTCAGCTCGCGATCCAGGATCGCGAAGCGCTTCACCTGCTCGATCCGGGCGTAGCGAGCGTTGACCTCGTCGAGGACCCGCTGGATCTCGGCCCGGACCCGAGCGTTGCCGGCCATCGCGGCCGGGTCGGCCGAGACGCCGAGCTGCTCGGCGAGCTTGGGCGCCTCCTCCGGGTCGGGCGTGAGCACCGCCACGAGATAGGGACGGCGATCGCCGTACACGACCGCCTCGGAGACCCAGCGGCACTGCTTGAGCGCGTTCTCCATGTTCGACGGCGTCACGTTCTTGCCGCTCGAGGTGATGATCAGGTCCTTCTTGCGCCCGGTGATCTTCACGAAGCCATCGCTGTCGATCGTGCCGAGGTCGCCCGTGGCGAGCCAGCCGTCGGTCAACGCGGCAGCCGTCGCCTCCGGATCCTTGAAGTAGCCGGTGAAGATGTTCCCGCCTCGCGCCATCAGCTCGCCGTCGTCGGCGACACGCATCTGGAGACCGGAGACCGGTTTGCCGACCGTGCCGAGCTTCGTCTCCTCCTCGGTGTTGATCGTGCCCGCCGCGCAGGTCTCGGTCATGCCCCACGCCTCCATGAGCACGATCCCGCAGGCGTCGAAGAACTCGATCACCTCCTCGGCGATCGGCGCCGCGGCGGTGACCGCGAGCACGAGTCGGCCGCCGAACAGGTCCCTGACCTTCGAGAGCACGAGCTTGTCGGCGAGCCTGTACTCGAGCGTCAGCACTCGGCCGAGGGCGCGGCCGGTGCGCTCGTGCTCGCGCACGCGGCGCCCGACCCCGATCGACCAGCTGAAGATGGCGCGCTTGGGCAGCGGCTGATCGGCCACCCCGCTCGTCGCGGCCGAATAGACCTTCTCCCAGACGCGCGGGGACGGAGGCGAAGTAGGTCGGCCGAGCCTCCTTGAAGTCCTCGAGCAGTCGCTTCTGGTCACGCTGCCAGTACACGAGCGTGCCGCCGACGTCGAGCGTGAACACCTCGACGATGCGCGCGAACACGTGGGCGAGCGGCAGGAACATGAAGAACCGCACCGGGGCCTCGGCCCGGGCGAGGTCGAGGCGCTCCTCGAGCGTGTGTGTCGCAACCATGAAGTTACGGTGGGTCAGCATGCACGCCTTCGGCGGCCCCGTCGTCCCGGAGGTGTAGGCGAGGGTCGCAAGGTCGTCGGGTGAGACGCTCGCGACGCGCTCCTCCACCGCGCCATCCGGGATCTCCCGGCCTCTGGCGATGAGCTGATCGAGCGTCAGCACCGACTCGCTGCCGAGACCCTCGAGCACGATCACGTGGCTCAGTCGCGGGCAGCCCGCCTGGATCTGCTCGATCTTGGCGACCTGCTCGGCGTTCTCACAGAACACCGCCCGGGCCTCGGAGTGCTCGAGCACGTACTTGCATTCCTCGGGCGAGTTCGTGTGGTAGAGCGGCGCGACGACGGCGCCGGCGCAGAACGCGCCGGCGTCGGCCAGCGTCCACGCTGGTCGTGTGTCCGCGAGGATCGAGATCCGCTCGCCGGCCTCCACGCCGATCGCGATCAGCCCTCGGGCGATCTCGCGGGCGGAGCTCAGCAGCTCGGGGTAGGAAACCTCCCGCCAGACGCCGCCCTCCTTGTGGCTCAGCGCGACCCCGGGCCGGTCCTCGCTGCGCAGCAGCATCTCGCCGAGCGTGCGCGCCCCGGTCGAGAGCTCGAGCGCCGTATGCTCCGTGGTGGTGGACGGCACCGGCGGTGGTGGTGATGTGCTGAGGGTGGCGCGGGTCATGATCCTCACCTCTAAGACTTGGGCAAGCGCCTCACGCGTCCACCGTCCGGCTGGCGCACTGGTTGCTTCCAGCTGGCGCACAAGTAGCGCGCGGACACAGCCGCTGATCAGAACCTACGCTCGCCCGGTCCGCGCCGCATCGGCGCAAATCACGTCCTCCGCTATGGGGCGGACTACTGAAGCGCCCGCCGGCTCGGCCTGAACCGCCAGCCGGTTCGATAAACGCGGGCTGGAGGAGTATCGTCGTGGCTCGGCCCAGGCCGATCGCCCGCCGGGCTCTTACCCTCTTGCTCTCGCGCGACAACGGCACAGAGGGTCGGAGACATCCTGAACATGCGAAGAGACCGCGGACGCGACGACGCTCGAGCCGGACGGCCCGCACGGGGCGAGGTCAGGGCGATCGTGGAACGGCTGCGCGAGCTGAAGTCCTCGCGCCCGCCGGCGCCGGTCCGCGAGCAGCCGGGCGAGTTCGACAGCGAGACCCGGATCGCGGTCCTGGAGCAGCGGATCCAGCATCTGGAGCACGCGCTCGAGGGTCTCCAGGACGCGGTCGACCGCCAGAACGTGCTTCAGGACGAGCGGGTGGCGGAGCTGCGGCGGCGCACCGAGCCGGTTGAGATGGCTCGTGCGCTGAGCGAGGACGCCCGGAAACGGGGGTTCTAGATGGTCAGTACGAGGGAGCTCGAGGCCCTGCGGGCCGACGCGCGCTACCACGGCGAGCGCTACGCGATCTATCGGGCCAAGGCCTACGGCCAGCGACCGACCAGCACGGCTCGGCTCGAGGCCCTGGAGCGAGCCGCCACGGCCGCGCAGGAGCGCTTGGCGCATGCGGAGCGCGAGGCCGCAACCGAGAAACAGCGAGAGGCACAGGGCGAAAGCGGGGCTGCGACCGGGAAGGAGCGTGATGGCCTCGCCCGCTGATCGCGCCGCCGAGAAGCGCCGGGAGAAGCTGGAGGAGATCCAGCGCCAGCTCGACGACGGATCGCTGACGGTGCGCAAGATGACCGAGGAAGAGCGCAAGCGCTTTCCGCCGCGACCGCCGCGACCGCCGCGAGCGCCCAAGCCACCGCGCAAGTAGCGTTGCGGCCATCGCCCTGATCGATGGCCGACTTCGGATTCCTGTACCGTTGGCGGCGGTTCGAGCAAACGGCTCGGGCTGACACAGTGCCAGCGCCCGCAGTCGTTGCTTAGCTTCTTCCGCGTTCGCAGCACCAGAGCACGGAGGACCAAACATGGCCACCGGAACCGTCAAGTGGTTCAACGCCGACAAGGGGTTCGGTTTCATCACCCCCGACGACGGCACGAAGGATCTCTTCGTCCATCACTCGGCCATCAACTCGAGCGGCTATCGGGAGCTTCCCGAGGGAGCGAAGGTCTCCTACGACGCCGAGGCCGGGGACAAGGGCCCCAAGGCCACGAACGTCACGAAGATCTAGCAGTACGAGTTCCTGAGGGCAGGCGCGCGCGGCGTTTCGGTCGCGCGCGTCTCCTCGATTCCAGGACCTGGACGCGCGATGCGCCGGGTTCTGGCCCATCGAGTCCAGCCGGACCTGCTCCCCGCCACGGGCAAGCTCTGCAACCCGGGCGACAGCGAGCGCTAGCTTCGAGCCGGACCGGTCAGGTACAGCGTCAGCGCCGCGGCGATCACCCGCGCCAGGCGCTCGCGCCAGGCGGGGTCGGTCTGCAGCCCGGCATCGTGCGGATTGCGCATGTTGCCGCTTTCCAGGAACACCTTGGGCACCGTCGAGAGGTTGAGCCCGCCGAGATCGCCGCGCACGTCGATCCCGTCGTGGCCGAGGTAGGTGGACGGCACCAATCCCGAGCCGGTGGCCATCTCGTCGCGGAGGATCCCGCCGAGCCGCGCGGACGGGGCGACGATCGCGTCGTTGTAGCCGGCGACGAGGGCCGGCTCGATCACGTGAAAGCCCTGGCCCGACGGCAGGTAGCCGTCGGCGTGAATTGAGATCGCCGCATCCGCGCGGGCGCGGTTGCCGATCGCCGCCCGCTCGTTCACGCACGGTCCCACCCCGTCGTTGCTGCTCCGCGTGAGCACCACGTGGGCGCCTTCATGCCGGAGGAGCGCGGCCAGCCGCATCGCGACGTCGAAGTTGAACGCGGCCTCGCTGTAGCCAGAGTCGGTCGATGTGCCGGTTGTGTCGCACGCCTTCATGAATCCGCCGGCCGGGACCAGGCGGTTGATCGCGTCCGGCGCGGCGCCGTTGCCGCCGTTGTGCCCCGGGTCGATCACCACCACCTTCCCGCGCAGCGGCCCGGCCGGCCGGGCGGCGTGGGCGGCGGGTCGTGACGGGCGATGTGACGGCGCCGCCGTGGTCTTGGCGGTTGCTGTCGCCGCCGTCACCGCCGGTGCCGGGGCCGGCGCGGCCGGCGCCGGCGAGCTCGATACCGAGGACGCGCGACCCGATCCGCAGCCGCCGGCCAGCACCGCCAGGCCGAGCGCGGCGCCGAGCGCGAGCCGGCGGGAGCTACCGGTCCGCCGGGGCCGGATCGCGGGGGCCGATCGGGGCTCTGAGGATTTCATCGGGGATTCCGAGCTTCTCGCCGCAGTCCTCGATCCGGACGCCGTCGCAGAGGGTGCCGTCGCCGTCGCGGATCGGAAACCACGAGCGCGTGGACCCAGTGCGATGCGCCGCCGACGACCAGCCGGGCGAACACGGCGGCCATGAAGCCGTGGACGGCCGCGTTGCCGATGTGCTCCTCGTGCGCCTCGTCGGCCGGCGTATCGATCGCGAACTCGTGCGTCTCCGCGTCGTAGGTCGCCGTCGTCTGCCGGTGCTGCACATCGGAGCCGTGGGCGGCCACGGTCATCGCGAAGCAGCCGGGGAGCTCGAGCGTGGCGATCTGGCACAGGAAGCGCTCGTGGTGGCCCGCTGGCCGAGGTGATGCACGGCCCGGCCCGGAGGCCGAACTGGACCCCGAACTCGATCAGCAGCGAGAGGTCGCCGAGCCCCAGCGTCTCGAACGCGGCCATGTTCGCGCCCGGGTCGTCCATGCCGCCGAACTCCGACGGGAAGGCGGGCGCGGATCTCGGCGTGGGGGCCGTCGAGCAGGCGCTGCAGAACGGCCGGATCGAACGGCGTCGCGGAGGGATGGCTTTCGGCGGCGGCGATCGCGATGGCGCGATGATATGCACGGCGTGGGCCCCATGTGCGCCCCCCCGTGTGCGCCCCCCATGTGCGCGCCCCCGTGTGCGCCCCCCCGTGTGCGCCCCCCCGTGTGCTCCCGCCCCCCCGTGTGCTCCCCTTTCTCGCGCGCGCGAACCGCAGGTGAGAAGATCGACCCGTGCGGTCGGCCGCGGCAGCTGTGGGAGACACCTGAGCGTCGCGAGCGCGACCGCGCCGGCAGCCGGCCGACGCCACGGCGTAGCGGTCGTGTTCACGGGCCTGATGCTCGTGATGCTGATGGCGGCGCTCGACTCGACGATCGTCTCGACCGCCCTGCCGACGATCGTCGGTGACCTCGGCGGCCTCAACCACATCTCCTGGGTGGTGACCGCCTACCTGCTCGCCCAGACCGCGGTCACGCCGATCTACGGCAAGCTCGGGGATCAGTACGGGCGCAAGGTCGTGCTGCAGGTCGGATTGATCGTGTTCCTGATCGGGTCGGCGCTGTGCGGGGCAGCGCAGAACCTGACCGAGCTGATCGTGTTCCGCGCCGTCCAGGGACTCGGCGGCGGCGGCCTGATGGTGAGCACGATGGCGGCGATCGGCGACGTCGTCTCGCCCCGGGAGCGCGGCAAGTACCAGGGGCTGTTCGGCGCCGTGTTCGGGCTCGCCAGCGTGATCGGCCCGCTGCTTGGCGGCTTCTTCACCACGAACCTGTCGTGGCGCTGGATCTTCTACGTCAACCTCCCCATCGGCGCGGGAACGTCCGCCTGAGCAGGGAGAATGCGGGTTGCGAAGCAGCATTCCCGATCTCAGGAGGATCACCCAGATGGTGGCGCGTGATGGACTGGTTGACAAGCTAGATGTTCGGGCGGACGGGACGGGCATGGTCGGGCATGCCGGCAGCGCGCTGATCGCCGGCGTCGCTGACCGGGTCGGGCTGACAAGAGCGCTGTCGGCGGCGATGGCCCCGACCCGGCAACGCGCGTCGGCGCATGACCCGGGGATAGTGCTGCGCGACCTGGCGGTGATGCTCGCCGACGGCGGGAGTTGTCTGGCTGACCTGGGAGCTCAGCGTGACCAGCCGGACCTGTATGGCAACGTCGCGTCTGACTCGACGGCGTTCCGGGTGATCGATTCGATCGACGAGGAGTGCTTGGGCAGGTTGCGCGCGGCGGTCGCGCTCTCCAGAGCGCGGGCGTGGAAGCTCGGGGCGCGGCCGGAGCGGTCGATCGCGAGATGGCACAGTCGTTCTGAGCGGACGGTGATCGACATCGACGCGACGCTCACGAGCGCCAGCTCGGAGAAGGAGCACGCGGCCGGGAACTTCAAGGGCGGCTACGGCCATCATCCGCTGCTGTGCTATCTCGACGGGACCGGCGAGGCGCCCGCAGGGATCCTGCGGCCGGGGAACGCCGGCTCGAACACCGCCGCCGATCACAAGGCCGTGTTGGATCTCGCGCTTGCGCAGCTCGACCCGGAGGCGCTTGACGGGGAGATCCTGATCCGCGCCGACGGCGCCGGCGCAACGCATGAGCTGACCACATATTGCCGCGAGGCGGAGCTGCTGTTCTCGTTCGGGTTTGACCTCTCAGAGCCGGTCCGCGAGGCGCTCGTCGCGGTCCCGGAAGCCTTGTGGATAAACGCGATCCGCGTAGACGGCAGCGAGCGAGATCACTCGCACGTGGTCGAGATCACCGATCGTGTCGACCTGTCCGCGTGGGCTGCGCGATCGCGGCTGATCGCCAGGCGCACGAAGCTGCGCGAAGGCGACCAGCAGTCGTTTGCCGACCATGACGGCTACCGGCTCTCGGTGTTCCTGACAGACCAGTCCGGCGAGGACGTCGCCAAGCTCGACCTGACCCATCGCGGCCACGCGCACGTCGAGGATCACATCCGCCAAGGCAAGGACTGCGGGATGCGTAACCTCCCGTTCAAGGACTTCGAGCACAACCAGGTATGGCTGTGGCTGGTGATGCTCGCGCAAGACATCGTCGCGTGGACCAGGCAGCTGTGCCTCGCTGACCAAGCACGCGCATGGGAGCTCAAGCGGCTGCGATACCGCCTGCTACACCAATCAGGACGGATCGCCCGCCACGCCCGCAAAACGATCCTGCGGCTCGCACGCGACTGGCCCTGGGCAGGGCAGCTCGCCGCCGCGTTCAAGCGCCTGCAAGCGCTCCCACCCCCAACCGGCTGACCCGCGGCGCCACCAGCGGCGCCCTCCCCGACGACCAACCACGCGAACCCCCGGGCGTCAGCCTGCCCGCAAAGCACCCCAACACCTCCGCGTTCGGGCAAAAACACCACCGCGCGCCCCCCAGACGCCCAACCAACACCCCGCAGCACCCAGCCCGACACCCCCCATATGGAGGAGCGGTTGTCAAGCGAGCAGCGTTCATGGTTCCTTTCTGGCAGGGGTTGAGTTGATGTGGTTGCGGCTGGCGGGGCGGTCCGGGCGTCCGCGGAGTTCGCGACGTTTGGTCAGCCTCATATGCGGGGGCTGGGTACCCCAAGACCTTGTTTTCGTCGCACGTCCGCTGTCTAAAATCGAGCACCGTCGGCTGACGCCGGGCTGCTCATGGGGGTGCCGCGGACTGGGTGTGCGCGAGTGCCGGGACGCTCGGGCCGCCTCGTCAGCCGCAACGGGTTGTAGGGGGGTTGGGGTCTCAGGCGATCGTGGGCTCCTGCTTCGGTGGGATGGAGCGTGCCTGCGTGAGGGGGTCGCCCGCCGGCATGGACGCCGGCGGAACCGGGTCGGGATGGGAGCCTGACCAGGTGGCGATCTCCCAGCAGAAGCAGGCGAGCTCGCGCGCGATCGCGACCGCGACGACGCCGTTGGGCTTCTTGCGCGCGTCCTTGAGCTGACGCCAGCGGGCGTGCAGGCGCCGCTGCGCTGACCACGCGATGTTGATCACCTCTGGCGGCTGGTCGCGCTGGCGGCGCTCGAGCAGCTCGCCGACCCCCGGCTGACGGCGGTAGTGGTAGGACGCCTCGATCAACAGCCTGCGCGCGTGCGTCGAGCCGGCCTTCGTGATCGACCCCTGGCGACGCTGGCTGCTGGTGGTGTGCTCGGACGGGACGATCCCGAGGTAGGCCGACAGCCGGTCGGGGTGATCGAAGCGCTCCCACTCGCCGATCTCGGCGCACAGCCCGAGCGCAGAGAGCGTGTCGATCCCGCGCAGGCACCTGAGCCGACCGACCGCCTGCGCGCACGGCGACTCAATCACGAGCTTCTCGAGCTCGGCCTCGACCCGGTCACGGCGGGCGACGAGCACGTCGTGCGCGTGCAGGTAGTCGGCCATCGTCACCTGCGACGCGTGATCGACGAACCGCAGGCCGGCGAGCCACGCGCGATGCGCTCGCGACCACGCACGCCCCGGCCCCTCCCAATACACCTCGCGGCGCAACAGGAACTTCCCGAGCCGGTGGCGGGCGCGCATCAGATCAGCGCGAATGTCCTCCCGGCAGCGAACGAGGTCCCGCAGCCGCTCGCGCTCCAGCGACGGGACCGTCACGATCGCCAGCTCCCCGGCCGCCAGCAGCCGTGCGAGCCGGACCGCGTCGCGCTTGTCGGTCTTGATCCGATCACCAGGCCGCCGCTCCGTGCGCCCCGGTGCGCACACCGACACCTCGATCCCCCGCGCCCGCGCGCGACGCGCCAGCCCATAGCCGGTCGGGCCCGCCTCGTACACCATCCGCGCCGGCACGGGAACCTCCATCAGCCGCTCCAGCAGCTGATGCGGACGCCCAACCATCCGGGCAGTGCTCAGCTCGCCTGTCCCCTGGTCGAAGATCGCGATCGTCGACTCGTGCGCGTGCACGTCAAGACCGACCCAACGGATACCGTCAGCCATTAGGCACTCCTCTCGTGGATTGTGGGCCCCGCGCCGAGGCCGGAATCCTCAGCGCGAAGACTTACCCCGCAGCCTGCGCGGGGAGTGCCGACCACTTCGACACGGAGCCGGCAGCTCCTCCATAGGGTCTAAACGCCCCACCGCGGCCCGCCCGGCCGCCTACTGCAAGCGACGCGATTCGGGAGCTACCGCAAGATCGAGGTCTATGCTCGCGCCACATGCACGTTGGAGTTCTCGTCGGGGCGTCATCGGGTGAGAATGTCGTCAACCTCGTGACGGGTCTTGCCTGGCCGGTGGTGGTCGGTGGCGTCGTGTGGCGGCTGCTGCCCAGCGTCCGCGACGTCGTGCGCTCGCGGGCTTTCACCGTCAGGGCAGGAGGGATGGAGATCTCGGTCCAGCAGGCCTCCGACCAGCTCGCCTCGAGGCTCGAGGACCTGCGCGAGCACGTGATCGGGCTCGGCGACGAGGTCGCGCCGGACGCCGGTGCCAAAGCTGAGGGCGGCGCCGTCGCGGCGCCGCTCGACGCCGCCGCCCCGCGCCGGTTGCAGACCTTGCTGTGGGTCGATGACTACCCGGAGAACAACGCCTTCGAGGTCGAGACGCTCAAGCGCAAGGACGTCGAGGTGATCCAGGCGGCGAGCACCGACGAGGCACTTGGCGCTGCGCGCGGCGGCCGGTCGGTGGACGTGATCGTCACCGACATGGGCCGTCAGGGCGAGGGCGATGACGCCGGCCTGAAGCTGCTGAAGGGATTGCGCGACCTCGGCGTCACGACGCCGGTGATCGTGTACGCGAGCGCACCTGCGGTCGCGCGCACGAAGTCCCGAGCGCTGGAGCTCGGCGCGATGAGCGTCACCTCCTCCGCCACCGAGCTGTTCGACCTCCTCGCCCGGCTCGGGCTGCCCAGGTAGGGGTCGCCGAGACGGTGGTCGATGAGCTCGACCCCCCCACAACCCGACAGGCCGGCCGCGATCAGCAGCGTGATCAGGGCAAGCGCCGCCATGAGCCGTCTCGATCTCACGACTGCGCTCAGCCCTGCAGCAGCAGGGTCGGTTGCGGGTAGCCGCCATCCACGGCGCCGGCGCCCTGAAGCTCGACGTACACATCACCGCGGTAGCTGCTGCCGGGCGCGACGAGCTGCTTCCCCAGCGGGGTCAGCCCGATCGCGATGTCCGCCGTCTGCCCGGCGGGGACGCTGAAATCCGAGCCCGCGACACGGTCGCTGGGGGAGAGGCTGCCCGCTTTCCACACGGTGAGACCACCGACGCACGGGCGCGACCACACGCATTGCACCCGGACGCTGAACGCGCCGCCGGCCACAGGTGCGCTCTGGCTGAGGACGAGGAAGCAATCCGGCTGGGGGCACTTCAGGCACCCCTGGGGCGCGCAGGCGCTCGGACCCTGGTTACCGGCCGCCGGCGCCGCCTGTTGGCACAGACTGCCGCAGCCCGGCGCGGCGACGGCGGCCGTGGTGGCGGCGGAGGTCGGGACGGTGGTGGCGACCGGCGCCGTTGACGTCGCCGGCATGGTGACCGTGGTCGTCGACGACGTGTCACATCCGCTGATCGTCGCCGCGAGCACGATCAACGCCGGCAGCAGGACACTCGGCCTCCAGACCGGCCCGTTCCTCGCATACCCACGGTTCCTGCGTCTCGTCAACTGCACCCCCGATCCGAGACCCGAGTCTATTTGGCCCGGGTGGCGTAGACAAGGACGGGGCCCCCGCTCAGGCGGTCGTTCCCGGCTGCTCCGAGGCGGGGCGCCCCAGAGGTCCGAGGCTCCTGATCCGTCCCTTGTGGATCCGCTGCGCGAGCTCCTCGATCCAGCGATCGACGTCACGCCCGGTGAGCTGCACGGACTGGCAGTCGGCGAGCGGCTTGAGCGAATCGGGCAGCTGATCGCGCCGGGGCCCGCGGGCGCCGTCGTGGAGCATGGGCACGACCACGATCTGCTCGCTCCCGAGGCCGGCTTCGATCTCGCGGCGCACCCAGTCGTCGGGGTCGTCCAGCCGTCGGGACCCGTCCGAATCCGCCGCCTCGAGCCATTGAGGGCCGATCACGACCAGCATCGCGCGGCATGCCTCGATCGCCTCGACGATCCGGCGGGGCCACTGCTCGCCGGGGTGGATCGCGTCCGTGTCCATGAACACGTGATCCTCGCCGAACTTGCGAGCCAGGCCCTCTCGGAGCGTGTTCGCCGCCAGCTCGCTCTGCCCACGGCGGTAGGAGACGAAGAAATCCGAGGGCCCCGGCAGCAGGTGCAGCACCGACTGGAGGTCCCGCAGCTGCCTGCGCTGCACGTGGGACTCGGCCGCGACGGCTCCCATCGTGCCGAGCGCCAGCGCCAGGATCGCGTCGGGGATCGAGACGATCGTTCCCGAGTCGAACGCGAGCTGGGCGGCGACGAGGAACACGAGCAGCACGCCGATCGCCGCGATCAGGACCGAAAGCGCGGACAGGCGCAGGCTGAGTACGGCGGGCACCGCGGCCAGCACGAACAGCAGCGCGATCTCGAGTCCGTCGGACGCCGGCTGCAACGGGAACCCGTCCAGGATCGTCGACAGGGCGTTGGCCTGGAACTCGACCCCCGACATGGGCGTCGAGGACGCCGAGGTGACGAACACGTCCTTGCCGACGGGATCGGTCACGCCGACCAGCACCGTCTTGCCGGCGAGCCGGCCGGCCGGAACGCGGCCGTTCACGACATCGATCAGCGAGTACACGGGGAACGTTCCCGGTGGGCCCTTGAAGTCGACCCAGGCATGGTTGGTCGGGAAGTGACTCGGGTTGACCGGCCGTCCGTGAAGCAGCTCGGCGGCGGCGACGGCGAACGTCTTCAGCCTCACCGCGGCGTAGATCATCCGACGCAGCACGTTGTCCGGATCGGTGTCCACGGCGGCGCTGCCGAGCGCCGCGCCGGGGGCGTGCGGGACGTTGGCCGGCACCGGAAGCGTCCCATCCGCCGAGTCCTGGGTGGCGAGCAGGACCGGTCCGTCGCGCGCGACCGCCGCCAGCAGTGCGCCGTCGTCACGACGGTCGGTCGTGCCGATGAACTGCGCGTCGATCGCGATCAGCCGGGATGGGCGGCTCGCAGACGGTCGAGCGCCTGCGCGTAATAGCGGCGCGGAATCGGCGGACGAGCGCCGATCGCGCTCAGCGTCCTCTGGTCCACGCCGACGATCACCACGCCGCCGCCGGTCGGCTCGGCACCGCGGACCGCGAACCGGGCGTCGACGGTCTGGCGCTCGAGACCGTTCAGCGCCCCGGTCGCGTAGGAGAGCAGGGCCAGGCCTCCCGCTCCCAGCGCGGCCGCGGCGAGGAGCGCGTGGCGAAGCCACAGGCGGGGAAGCGCTTGTGAGTTCCGGGTGCCCATCTCCCGGGACGCGGCGGGTTAGTCCTCCCGAGGCGGCGGCTGGAACACGATTCGCTTGAGCTCCATCAGCGCGTTGCCGCCGAGTCTGAGCACCGTCTGGAAGCCTTCGCGGCCGAGCTCGCCGGCGTCCAGCGAGCGACGGAGGTCGTCGAGCGCCGGACGCTCCTCGTCGCGAACCTGGTCGCGGCGGGCGTCGAGCAGGATCAGATGGCGGGGACGGCGCTGGCCGTGGGCGAGACGGACGTAGTGCTCGCGCTCGGCGGCGTCGAAGCCCTCGATCGAGATCACGACGGTCTGCTTGGCCTGCAGGCGCTTGAGGACCGCGGCGTCGAGCAGCTCGCGCGCGCGGGCCGCGAGCTCGTCCGCCTCGACGCGTCCGCTGAGCAGCGTGCGGACCTTCTTCAGCGAGAGGGCTGCTCCGCGCTCCTCGACCACGCGCTCGGCGAAGCGGTCGGGCTCGGATGCCACGGCGCCGACGATCAGCAGCAGGCTGCCGGGGGAGTAGCGCAGCCGGTCCGAGGGCGCAAGCACGCGCGAACGCACGGAGACGTCGGCCGGTCGAGGGGGCGCTCCATCGCGGCGCGGACGCTCGGATGACCAGCCGGTGCGCTCGTCGGCGGAGATCTTGACACTACGTGATGAGGGGGGAGTGGACACCCCCCCATCATGCCGAACCGCCTGGGTGGGCGGGTTTTGGGTCGATCGGGAGGCGGCTCCGACGCCCGTGCCCCCGGTGGAGCGGCGGCTGGGGCCTTCTCCCAGCCGCCTGTCATCCGATCCGCCACTCGATCGGTCCTAGACCCGGGAAGTGGAGCGCCTCGGCCGCGGCGCCGGTGAGGTCCCACGCACGTCCCGGAATGTACGGGCCACGGTCGATCACGGGGACCCGGATCGCCCGGCCGCCGTAGCGGAAGATGACCTCGGTCCCGCACGGCAGCGTCTTGTTGGCGACGCCGAGCCGGGGGATCTGCAGCACGCCGCCACACGCGATCGGCAGGCCGTAGTCGGTGAACACCGAGGCGATGCTCGTGTTGTATTGGCCAGGCGGGAGCTGAGCCGGGTCGAGCAGCGCGCTGGAGAGGTTGAGGCGGTCCAGGTGATAGCGCGCGATCGCGAGCTGGAAGCGAGCGATCTCGGCCCGCACCTCGGCGTCACTGGGTGCTCCGGCCGCCGGCGCGCTGCTGTCGCTTGCCGGTCCGCTCGGGGGCAGGTTGTGGGTCGGCGTGGTGGCGATGGCCGGTGGATCGGACTGAGCGGGGGTGCCGCTCACCGGCACGACCCCGGCGACGGGCTGAACGACCTGAGGGTGCGCCCGCTCGGTCACCGTCGGTGTCGGGACCGAGCCGGCGCTCGTGCTGACGTGGCTCGTAGTGCTCGAGCCGCACCCGACTATCGCCAAGGCGACGATCACTGTTGCCACGCGCGGCCCGATGCGAGAACTGTAACTTGCGGCGTCCGCAGCGGTGCCATCCGCGATCAGCCATGTCCCGTCGCGGGTACTGTCACAACAGATGCCCGGCTACCACGACGATGACGACTGGGTCGGCGAGCCGCCCGAAGGTCGCTACTCGCGCGACCGTGCCAAGCCCGAGTTCTGGAACCGGCGCTGGCCGCTGGCCTGGCTGGGGTTCGTGATCGTGTTCCTGATCCTGCTCCTGGTGATCCTCGCCACCCGGTGAGCGAAGTGGGCTCGGTGACCGATCTGCGCGATGGCGGACCTCGCCCGCTCCGGTGCGCTCAGCCGTGGGGACGACGGGGTCTGGGTCCTCCGCGGCGCACCGCCCTCCCGTTTGCGCAACCACCGCACCGATCGCGGTGAGTGTCATGAGCGCGACAGCCGGTAGGTCGTTCGACGTGATCGTGATCGGCGCCGGGCCGGCCGGTGAGGTGGTCGCCGGCCGTCTGGCCGGCAAGGGTCGAGCGGTGGCGATCGTCGAGGCGGAGCTGGTCGGCGGCGAGTGCTCGTTCTATGCCTGCATGCCCTCAAAGGCACTGTTGCGCCCGGCCCAGGCTCTCGCCGAGGTGCGCCGGGTGCCCGGTGCGGCCAAGGCGGTGACCGGGGAGCTTGACGTTGCGGCCGCGCTCGCGCGTCGCGACGAGGTGATCCACAACCGCGACGACTCGAACGCGGTGCCCTGGCTCGAGGACCGCGGGGTCACGCTGGTCCGCGGGCACGGGCGTCTGGACGGCTCGCGCCGGGTGCGGGTAGGCGACGAGCTCTACGTGGCGCGCGAGGCGGTCGTGCTCGCGGTCGGGAGCAGCGCCGCGGTGCCGCCGATCCCGGGCCTGCGCGAGGCGAGGCCGTGGACGAACCGCGAGGCCACCACGACCGAGCAGATCCCCGCGCGCCTGACCGTGCTCGGCGGAGGGCCGGTCGGGGTCGAGCTGGCGCAGGCGTTCAGCGATCTGGGCTCCGCCGTGACCCTGGTCGAGGCGGCCCCGCGCTTGCTGCCACGCGAGGAGCCGTTCGCGGCCGACCAGGTCCGGGACGGGCTCGTCGAGCATGGCGTGGACGTGCGCGTCGGCACCACCGTGCAGAGCGTCCGGCGCGACGATGCGGTGGTGAGGACCGAGCTCGGGGACGGGGACAGGATCGAGGGCGACCAGATCCTGGTGGCGGTCGGACGCCGCCCCCGGACCGGGGATCTCGGCCTCGATAGCATCGGGCTCGAGCCGGGCGCGTTGGTCGGGGTCGACAGCCGGCTCCGGGTTCCGGGTCTGCCGTGGCTGTACGCGATCGGCGACGTCAACGGGCGCTCGTTGCTGACCCACTCGGGGAAGTACCAGGCCCACGTCGCCTCGGAGGTGATCGACGGCGGGCACGCCCGCGCGCGCGCCGACGCCGCCGGCCTGTCTCCGCGGATCGTGTTCACCGAGCCCCAGGTCGCGGCGGTCGGGTTCACGCTCGCGGTCGCCGAGAAGCAGGGCCTGCGCGCCCGGGCCTACGACGTGCCGACCTCGATCACCGCGGGCGCGAGCTTTCACGGGAGGGGCACGCCCGGGACTTCCCGCCTCGTGATCGACGAGGCCCGCGGCGTGATCGTCGGCGCGACGTTCACCGGCACCGCAGTGGCCGAATGGGTGCACGCGGCCACGATCGCCGTGGTGGGCGCGATCCCGGTCGAGCGCCTGTGGGACACGATTCCCGCGTTCCCGACCCGCAGCGAGATCTGGCTGCGGTTGCTCGAGCGGCGCGAGGCAGAGCTGGCGGACGCGGGCGGGTCGTCCTGACGCGAGCTAGCGGTTGCCGATGCGAGCTAGCGGTTGCGGCCGTAGAGGTCGTGGGCGTCGACCCACTCCTCGGCGACGACGGCCGATCCGAGCGACAGCTCGCCGCACCCACGGTCGCGGCCACGATCGTGGCGCTCGGCGTAGACGAAGGCGGCCGAGGACTCCGCCACGTTGGCGGCGTCCTGACCGGTGGCGATGAACATGGCCGTGATCCCGTTGGCCGAGTGCGCACCGTTGTTGTTCACGCCTGACATGAAGCTGCCGAGGTTGGACACCTGCCGTGCAGGGAACATCAGCTCGGTCGATGAGTTCATGATCTGGCGAAAGAGCACGTCGGGGATCGTCGCCTCGGCAACCAGCCGCTTGCCGCGCGTGCGCAGCATGTTGACTGGCGAGCTCTTCTTGTCGGTGGCGAAGTTGGACTCGAGCAGGAACTGCTCGATGCCCGGGTAGTGATCGTTGAGCCAGCGCCCGAAGTCGCGCGCCTCGCGCGCGCTGGGGAAGATGAAGGCCGGCGCCCGCTGCATGCGGTCGTCGATCACGGTCGTGGTTACGCCCCCGGCCTCGTGCAGGAGCTTCATGCCGCGGTTGTAGCTCGCCACCAGCGTGCCCTCGGCGGTCGCGAGCGGCACATAGAAGTCGAGGCGGACATGCCTGCGGCTCTCCTCTCCACGCGGCCGGACCCGTGCAACATAGCGCGCGGGTGCGGCGGCCCGTGAACGGCCGCGGCGCGTATCCGCGCTACGTTTACGGACACGCTGGTCGCGGCATCAGCAGCGGTGAGAGAGGACCCCACCGGAGGAGAGAATGGGAATGCAGACGATGAATCCGCTCGACGCCTCGTTCCTGCACGTCGAGGACGCGGTCACGCACATGCACATCGGCTCGGTGGGGATCTTCGAGGGTCCCGCTCCCGGTCGCGGCGAGGTCAAGGCCGAGATCGAGACGCGGCTGGCGCAGGTGCCGCGCTACCGCCAGAAGGTGCGCTTCGTGCCCTTGGCGCTCGGCCGCCCGACGTGGGTCGACGACCCGCACTTCAACCTCGACTATCACGTGCGGCGCACGGCGCTGCCGGCGCCGGGCGGCGACGATGAGCTGCGCGCCCTGGTTGGCCGGGTGATGTCGCAGCAGCTCGATCGCGCCAAGCCGCTGTGGGAGGTGTGGGTCGCCGAAGGGCTCGACGACGGCCGCTGGGCCGTGATCTCCAAGACCCATCACTGCATGGTCGACGGCGTCTCGGCGACGGATCTGCTGAGCGTGATCCTGAGCACGGAGCGCGATCCGGTCCCGACGGAGGTCGCAGAGTGGCGGGCCAACCCCGAGCCGAGCTCGGTCGAGCTGGTCACCCATTCGCTGGCGCTGCGGGCGGCGAGTCCGTATGAGGCGATGCGCACGGCGCTGTCGGCCGTCCGCGGTCCCCGTCGCGTGGCCCGCAAGGCGGTCGACACCGCCCGGGGCGTGGCGAACCTGCGGACGCTGCTCAGCGCCAACCTCCACAGCTCGCTGAACGGCCCGATCGGGCCGCACCGCCGCTGGGACTGGGCCCGGGCGCGGCTGTCGGACGTCAAGCAGATCCGCGAGCGCCACGGCGGCACGATCAACGACGTGGTGCTGACAGCGATCTCGGGCGGCTTCCGCGAGCTGCTGCTCGCCCGCGGCGAGAGCGTCGACGGGCGCGTGATCCGCTCGCTGGTGCCGGTCTCCGTGCGCGCCGAGGAGGAGCACGGGGTCTTCGACAACAAGGTCTCGGCGATGTTCGCCGAGCTGCCGATCGCGATCGCCGACCCGGTGGAGCGGCTGCGGGCGATGCACGAGGAGATGCAGCACCTCAAGTCATCGGGCCAGGCCGTCGCCGCCGAGCGGCTGACCGCGCTCAGCGGCTTCGCGCCCGCGATGCTGCTCGCGCTCGCCGGGCGCGTCGGAACCGCACTGCCCCAGAACAGCATCAACACGGTCACGACCAACGTCCCCGGTCCGCAGAAGCCGCTCTACCTCGCCGGCCGGCGCATGCTCGAGGCGTTTCCGTTCGTACCCCTCGGCGGCCACGTGCGGATCGGGGTGGCGATCTTCTCCTACGACGGCGGGGTCAACTTCGGCGTCACCGGCGACTGGGACAGCGCCCCCGATATCGCCGTGCTGTGCCGGGGCATCGAGCGTGGTGTGGCGGAGCTGCTGGGGCCTGGGCCCCCGGACGTGGTGGGCGACGGATCGGGGGTCCCCGACGCGGAGAGCTCCGAGCCGGTCGAAGCCGAGGAAGTCCCGGCCGACTGACCGAGCGGTCGGGACCGCTCAGGCGATCGAATCGATCACCAGCTCCCGCCCCCCGGACGGCGTCTGGACCTCGACGACGTCGCCGACGCGGTGACCGATCAGTGCCTTGGCGACCGGGGAGGAGATCGACAGGGTGCCCTGGGCGGGCTTGGCCTCGTGGCCGGAGATGATGCGCAGCGTCTGCTCGCGGTTGGCCTTGCGGTCGGTGAAGGACACGGTCGAGCCGTACTGCACGGTCTCCGCGGAGGTCGGGACCTCGACCACGACGGCGGTGCGGATGCGCTCGCGGATGCGCAGGATCTTCGTCTCCAGGTGGGCCTGCTCCTCCTTGGCGGCGTGGTACTCGGCGTTCTCCTTCAGATCGCCCCATTCGCGGGCGGTCTTGATGCGCGCTGCCATCTCGGAGCGGCCGGTGCTCTCGAGTGCCCGCAGCTCGGCGTGAAGGCCTTCGAGCTCCTCGGCGGTCATCGGGGTGTCATCCATCTGCCTGTCCTCGTCTCCGTGGGCGTGTCGTAAAGCGTCCTCTGTGTTTGTAGCGCGCTCGAGGTCGGGTCCGGGCCGCCGATCACAGGCCCGAGCAGGCGCCGCTTCGCCTTGGCGCGCCTTCAGCCGTCGCCACCGATCTCCCGAGCACCCTCGCCCTGCCCCGTGCCGGCGAAGCGCTCGCGCTCGTGATCCTGGACGAGCTCGGGATCGGCGAGGCCGTCCTCGTGCAGGGCAGCGCGCTCCTCGTGCAGCTGGGCCTCCGCGCGCTCACGCTGGGCCTCGCTTTACGCGATGCGTGCGCGCCGCCCAAAAAAGACAAACTGGACATCTGTTCGACCCCCTGAAAGCCCGGGTCTCACTGCAGCAACGCGTCGACCGAGACGCTGATCCGGCGCGGCTCACCTCCCACCGCGGTGATCGTGAGGCCGTCGTTCGCGCATCGGATCACGTCACACGTGCTGCGCACGGCCTCGGTCAGGAACCGGGACGGCTTGCCGAAGCCGTGGCCGTCGTCGACACCGCGCGGACGGTGGTAATAGCGCACGGGCACGAACAGGTGCAGCCGGCGGCGGCCGCGGGTCAGAGCGACGTAGAGCAATCGGCGCTCCTCGTCGATGGTCTTGCGCGATCCCGCTGCCATGTCGGCGGGGAAGTTGCCGTCGTACAGCGCGAGCACGTGGACCGCCTCCCACTCGAGCCCCTTGGCCGAGTGGATCGTCGACAGCACGAGGTAGTCCTCGTCGAGGTGGGGCGTCCCGGCGAGGTCGGCGCTCGACTGCGGTGGGTCGAGTGCGAGCTCGGCGGCGAAGTGGCCGAGGTGGGACGACTCGCGCGCCGCGGCGACGAGCTGCTCGAGGTCGGCGAGCCGCAGCGCCCCATCGGCGTATGCGGCGGTGATCAGCGGTGCGAGCGCGTCGCGCAGCCCCTCGGCCTGGACGCCGGGTCGCTGCCCGGCTGAGGCGGATCGGAGCGCGTCGATCAACCCGTCCGCGCACTCGCGCGCGCCCGCCGGCAGGCGCTCCCGCGCCTGGTCCCATGCGGCCAGCGGATCCTCGCCGGCGCCGCTCACGAGCACATCGAGGACCCGGCGGGCCGTGACGGGGCCGACTCCGTCGAGCAGTTGCAGGACACGGAACCAGGACAGCTCGTTGGCGGGGTTGTCGACAAGCCGGAACAGCGCGATCAGGTCCTTGACGTGGGCGGCGTCGAGGTAGCGCAGGCCGCCATACTTGACGAACGGGATCTGGCGGCGGGCGAGCTCGACCTCGAGCAGGTCGCTATCGTGCGAGGCGCGCATCAAGACGGCTTGACGCCGCAGCTCCATCCCCTGCTCGCGCGCCGCGAGCACGCGCTCGCACACCTCGACGGCCTGGGCCGACTCGTCCCGGCAGAAGACGAGCTCAGGACGGATCCCGCCCTCCTGCTCGGTGTGCAGCCGGCGCCGGTCGGAGCGTGGAGCCTCGGCGGCGAGCGCGTTGGCCGTGTCGAGAATCGGTTGCGAGGAGCGGTAGTTGCGCTCCAGCGTGACCACGGACGCGCCGGGGAAGTGGTCCGGGAACTCGAGCATGTGCTCCGCGGACGCCGAGCGCCAGCCGTAGATCGCCTGCAGGTCGTCGCCGACCGCGGTCACCTCGTCGCAACGGTGCCGCAGGCCCCGCACGATGTCCACCTGGAGCCCGTTCACGTCCTGGTACTCGTCGATCAGCACGTGATCGAAGTCGGACTCGATCGCCGGCCCGAGCACCTCGTCCGCCGTCAGCGCGCGCCAATAGAGCAGCAGGTCGTCGAGATCTAGCACCCCGAGCGCGCGCTTGCGGGCGATGTAGGCCTTGAGCAGCGTCGCGATCGCCTCGCTGTGATCCTCGCACCACGGAAAGCTCTCGGCCACGACCGCCGACAGCGTGCGGCCGGCGTTGACGGTCCGGGAATAGATGTCGAGCAGCGTGCTCTTGCGGGGGAAGCGCCGGCGGCTCTGGGCATGCCCGTGTTCCTCGCGGATCAGGTCGAGCAGGTCCGCGGCGTCGCCAGCATCGAGCACCGCGAACCCGGGCAGCAGCCCCAGCGATGCAGCGTGCCTGCGCACGAAGCGGTGCGCGACCGAGTGGAAGGTCCCTCCGAGCACCCCGCCGGCGCCGCCGGCGATCGGCACGAGCCCGCGGGTGCGCTGCAACATCTCGCGCGCGGCACGGCGCGTGAACGTGAGCAGCATGATCCGCTCGGGCGTGGCTCCCTGACTGATCAGCCAGGCAGCCCGGGCGCACAGGGTGGTCGTCTTGCCGGTTCCCGCCCCGGCCAGGATCAACAGCGGGCCGCGGGGATGGGTGGCGGCTGCCAGCTGCTCGGGATTGAGGTCGTCGAGCCAGCGGGTGGCGTCGGCGCGGCGGGCGGGAGACATCGTGTCGAACATGCGTTCGCCCAAAGTAGGACCACCCCCGGACGGACTGCAAGCTAGATTGCGCGCACCTGCCCGTCGCCAGAAAGGTCCCGCCCCATGCCTGATCGTGCCGCCATCGTCACCGGAGGCTCCCGGGGGATCGGTCTCGCCATCGCCGAGGTGCTCGGCGAGGAGGGGTTCGGGCTGACGATCGCCGCCCGCAAGCCCGACGCGCTCGAGCAGTCGGCAGCCGATCTGCGCACCAACGGATTCGAGGTCGAGGCCGTGGCCGCGAACATGGCCGACGAGGACGGCATCCGCGGGGTCGTGGAGCGACATCGCGCGCGCTTCGGGCGCCTCGACGTGCTCGTCAACAACGCCGGCGTGGGCATCGGCGCGGCCGCCGGCGAGCACCAGACCAAGTACATCGACATGCAGCTCGACGTCAACCTGCGGGCGATCGTGGTGTTCTATCGCGAGTGCATCGAGTTGCTACGGGCCGCCGGCGCGGAGCATCGTGGCGCGCTCGTGGTCAACCTGGCCTCGATCGCCGGCAAGTCGCCCCAGCCGTGGCTGTCGGTGTACTCGGCGACCAAGGCGGCCGTGATCGCGTACACGCAGTCGATGAACAAGGAGCTGAACGGTGACGGCATCAAGTCGGTCGCGTTCTGCCCGGGCTTCGTCGACACCGACATGACCGAGTTCGTCAAGGGCACAGTCCCCGCCGAGGAGATGCTGCGCACCAACGACATCGCCGAGGCGGTGCGGTTCCTGCTGCGCGTGTCGCCGGCGTGCGTCGTGCCGGAGATCGTGTTCCAGCGGCCGGGCGAGACCGTGTGAGTGAACGTTGCGCGAGGGCGGTCCGGGGTTCGTGGCAAGCTTGCCACGACGATGGCCGACCCGCTCGAGTTCGATCCGATTGAGGAGGCGGCCCGCCAGTGGCGCGCGCACTGGGGGGCGAGTACCGTTGCTCCGATGATGGCTGTCACCTCGGTGATGCGGGTGCAGCAGATCCTGTTGGCGCGGTTGAACGAGGCGCTGGAGCCGTTTGGGCTCACGTTCGCGCGCTATGAGGCGTTGATGTTGTTGTTCTTCAGCCGTCGCGGGTCGCTGCCATTGGGGAAGATCGGCGCGCGCTTGCAGGTGCATCCGACCAGCGTCACCAATCTCATCGACGGGCTCGAGAAGAAGGGCTACGCGGAGCGTACGCCGCATCCGAGCGATCGCCGGACGACGCTCGCGTCGATCACCCCGCGCGGACGCGAGGCCGCGACCGCGGCGACCGAGGCGCTGCACGCGATCCGGTTCGGCACGCCGCCACTGCGCAAGTCCGAGCTCGAGGCGGTCACGGAGGTGTTCCGGCCGGTCCGCCTCGATGCCGGGGATTTCGTGGAGAATTAGTTCGACCTCCTACTATCTCGACTTTCGCAGTTTTCGGTGGGTGGACGGGTGCGGGGCGGCGCCTCGGTCGTGGCTGTCGGGCTGATGGTTTGAGCGCCTGACCGGACGCTGGTAGGGAGGAGCACCGGCGGCTTCCCCGAAGCGGTGGTTGTTCACGCCATTTCCGCGGTCGGGCGGGAGGCCCGTTCGCGGCTGCCCATGGGGGTTGCCGCCGATGCTCTGCGTCCCATCTTCGCTGGAGGAGCTTCTGCTCCTGTTCGCGCCATGTTTCTCTCGCCCGACGTTTGAGACCTTCAGAGCGATGGTCGTGGGGCAGGTCTCGCAGACGTCGCTGCGCACCGTCTGCGGGATGCTGGTCGGCTCGAGGCTCTCCGGGGTCTGGCATCACTCCCGCGCGCACCGGTTCTTCAGCTCGGCGGAGTGGTCGGTCGATGAGCTCGGGCTGATGGTTGCGGAGCTGATCGTCTCCCGTTTGGTGGGAGCGCAGGAGTCGCTGGTTGTGCCGGTCGATGACACGTTGGTGAAGCGGCGGGGGCGCAAGGTGTTCGGCTGCTTCTGGCATCACGACGCGACCGCCAACAGCAACAAGGGATCGCTCGCGTGGGGCAACAACTGGGTCACTGCCGGGATCAACGTCAAGCTGCCGTTCCTTGAGCGGACCGTCTGCCTGCTGGTGCTCTCGCGCCTCTGGCGCCCGCGGCGCAAGGAGATCCCCAAGCACAAGCCAGACCCCGAGCGGCCCTCAAAACCCCGGTTGGCCAGGGAGATCCTGTGCCTGCTCGCCAAGCGGTTCCCGGCACGCAAGATCCACGGCGTCGGCGATGCCGCCTACGCGAACGGCGCGTTTGCGGGCCTGCCGGAGAACGTCACGATGACCTCCCGCCTGCGCTCAGACGCCGCGCTGCACCGGCTGGCGGCGCCCCGCCCGCCCACAGGGCAGCGCAAGCGCGGCCGGCCGCCCAAGAAAGGAGCGCAGCTGCCAAAGCTGGCGCAGATCGCCGCTGATCCCGCCACCGATTGGGTCAACACGACCGTCCGCCGCTACGGCAAGACCGAGCAGGTGATGGCCCACCCGTTCCAATGCCTGTGGTACGAGGCGTTCGGATCCCAGCCCCTCCAGGTAGTGCTGATCCAGGACACCACCAAGCCCTCCGGCCACGAACTGGCGCTCGTCTCCACCGACCTCGACGCGAGCGCCGCGCAACTGATCGAACGCTACGCCGAGCGCTGGCCGACCGAGGTCGCCTACGAAGAAGACAAGGAGCTGGCCGGCGTCGGACAGGCTCGCAACCGCGCCGAGAAGGCCGTCCAACGGACCGTCCCGTTCCAGTTCCTCGCGATGTCACTGACGATCATCTGGTACGCGCTCTCAGGCCACCACCCCGACGACGTCAAAGAACGCCGCGAACGCCACCCCTGGTATCTCACCAAGACCACCCCCTCATTCACCGACATGCTCGCCAAGCTCCGCCGCGTGATCATCGCCAACCAATTTCACCCAGGACGGGGGTGCGCGCCCACACCCCGAGAAATCACCAGCGTCCAGCAAGCGTGGGCGTCCGCCGGACTATGAACTGCAAAAGTCGAGTACTATCGCAGACCCTATAATTGGGGGAGTTATGGCTTTGACGGACAAGAGCCCGGATGCGGAAGCGCGCTGGCGGGCGGCTCACGAAGACACCTCTGAGCGCGAGGCCACGTTCTGCACACTGTCGGGCGATCCCATCGCGCCGCTGTACACCGAGCGCGATCTGCCCGAGGACCTCGAGGCGTCGATCGGGTTGCCGGGGCAGTTTCCGTTCACGCGCGGGGTGTATCCGTCGATGTACCGCGGTCGGCTGTGGACGATGCGTCAGTTCGCGGGGTTCGGGACCGCTGAGGAGACGAACGAGCGGTTTCGGTATCTGCTCGATCATGGGCAGACTGGGCTCTCGACGGCGTTCGACATGCCGTCGCTGATGGGACACGACTCCGATCATCCCCGCTCGTTGGGCGAGGTCGGTCGTGAGGGGGTGGCGATCGACACCGTGCCCGACATGGAGACGCTGTTCCACGGCATCCCGCTCGACGAGGTTACGGTGTCGATGACGATCAACGCGCCGGCGGCGATCATGCTCGCGTTCTACGTCGTCGCGGCGGAGCGTCAGGGGATCCCGAGCGAGCGGCTCGGCGGGACGATCCAGACCGACATTCTCAAGGAGTACATCGCGCAGAAGGAGTGGTGCTTCCCGGTCGATCCGGCGATGCGCCTGGTCACCGACATGATCGAGTGGTGCGCGGGGCACATGCCGCGCTGGCATCCGGTCTCGATCTCCGGCTACCACATCCGGGAAGCCGGGTCGACCGCGGCGCAGGAGCTGGCGTTCACGCTCAAGGACGGGCTCACGTACGTGGAGCACGCGGTGGCGCGAGGCCTCGACATCGATGACTTTGCTCCCCGCTTGAGCTTCTTCTTCAACGCGCAGATCGACTTCTTCGAGGAGGTCGCCAAGTACCGGGCGGCGCGCCGGATCTGGGCGCGGGAGCTGCGCGACACGTTCGGCGCCAAGAACCCGAAATCGTGGTTGATGCGCTTCCACACGCAGACGGCCGGGGTGTCGCTGACCGCACAGCAGCCCTTGAACAACATCGTGCGCACCGCGATCGAAGCGCTCGCCGGGGTGCTCGGCGGCACCCAGTCGCTGCACACCAACTCCTACGACGAGGCGCTGGCACTGCCGACCGAGGAGGCGGTGCGCATCGCGCTGCGCACGCAGCAGATCATCGCCGAGGAGACCGGCGTCGCGAACACCATCGACCCGCTCGGCGGCTCCTACTTCGTGGAGGCGATGACCGACCGCATCGAGGAACAGGCGTACGACTACTTCCGCAAGATCGACGAGCTCGGCGGGATGGTCGAAGCAGTCAAACGCGGATTCCCGCAGCGCGAGATCGCCGACGCCGCGTTCCGCTACCAACAAGAAGTCGAGTCGGGCCTGCGGACGGTCGTCGGCGTCAACGCCTACACCGAGGGCGATGCGCAGACCGCCATCTTGAAGATCGACGCCGCCCTGGAGGGCAAGCAGATCGAGCGCGTGCGCGCCGCCAAATCCGGTCGCGACGGCGCCGCGCTCGAGGCGGCGCTGGCCGGGCTGCGGTCGGCCGCCGGCGCCGGGCACAACCTGATGCCGCTGCTGATCGACGCCGCCCGCCTGCACGCCTCCGAAGGCGAGATCGTCCAAACGCTGCAACAGGTGTGGGGCGATTACCGCGAGACGCCGATGTTCTGACCCTGACTCGTAGCTGAAGTTGACCCGCTGAGTGATGTGGGGAAACCTCGCCGTCGCCTGGCGTCGATGATCGAGGTGCAGCACCCCGGTAGGCTCGCCGCGTGAACCCGGTCCGGCCCACGGTGCGGCTGCGCCAGGCGGTGCTCGTCGCCCCTGAGCTCGGGCCGGCGGCGATGGTGCTGCAGCGCGGGCTCGCGCTCGGCGAGCCCTACCACGACCCCGGCGTGGCCGAGTTCGGGCTCACTAACGCCGTGTTTACGATCGGCGACTGCTTTCTCGAGGTGATCGCGCCGGCGCAGCCGGGTACGGCGGCCGGGCGTTACCTCGAGCGGACCGGCGCCGGCGGCTACATGCTCATCTTCGACCTCGAGGACCTCGACGGAGCCCGGGATCGCGCCGAGCGGCTCGGCGTCCGGGTCGTGTGGCGGATCGACCTGCCCGACATCTCGGGCACGCACCTGCATCCGGCCGACATCGGCGGTGCCATCGTCTCACTCGACCGCTCGCGCCCGTACGGAAGCTGGCGTTGGGGAGGGCCGGACTGGACCGGTCGCGTCGGCACGGCGGCGCCCGGCCGGTTGACCGGCGCGACGGTCGCGGTGGCCTCCCCGGCGGCCGTCGCGGAGCGGTGGGGGGAAGTCCTGGGTGTGGCGCCGAGCGGCCCGGACGGGCGCGGGCTGGAGCTCGATAACGCACGCGTGACCTTCGTGCCGGCGGACGGCGCCCACGGTGAGGGGCTGCTCGAGATCGACCTGGCGCGCGCCGGCACCGAGAACGCCGACGCCGAGACCTCCGGGGCCCCGGTCATCGGCCGGCTAGTGTTCACCGTCGCCGATGCCTGACGCAATCCCCGGACCGTCCGCGTCGCCCGCGGTGCAGACTGCGCGGTGGCTGACCCGGCCGATCTCCTTCCTCGAGTCGTGCCGGCGCCGCTTCGGCGACACGTTCAGCGTCACCTTCCTCGGCTTCCAGTCACCGCTGGTGATGATCTCCGACCCCGAGGCGATCCGGGTCCTGTACACGGCGCGCGAGCACGGGCTGCCGCCGGGTCGCACGTTCGCACTGCGACCCGTGATGGGACCGCGCTCGATCCTGCTCCTCGAGGGCGCCGAGCATCTTCAGCGCCGGCGGCTGATGCTGCCGCCCTTCCACGGCGAGCGGATGCGCGCCTACGAGGCGTCGGTGAGCGAGATCGCCGAGCGCGACATCGATGCGTGGCCGCTCGGGCAGCCGTTTGCGCTCCATCCGCGCATGCAGGGCGTGACGCTCGAGGTGATCTTGCGCGCCGTCTTCGGCGTCACCGACCCCGGCCGGCGCGAACGCCTGCGGACCCTGCTGCCGCGGCTGCTCGGGGAGACCTCATCGGCCGGGCTGCAGTTCCGGATCCTGCTTGCGAGGCGGGTCAACCGCCCCGGACCGCTGGCCGACCTGCGCGTGCTCACGCAGGAGATCGACGCGGCGCTGCTGGCCGAGATCGCTGAGCGGCGCCGCGATCCCGGGGCCGCCGAGCGCGAGGACATCCTCTCGCTGCTCACGCTGGCCAGGTTCGAGGATGGCAGCGCGATGGACGACCGCGAGGTGCGCGACCAACTGATCACGTTGCTGCTCGCCGGCCACGAGACGACCGCGACCGCGCTGGCCTGGACCGTGGATCTGCTCCTGCGCAACCCGGTCGCGCTGAGCTCGCTGACCGAGGAGGTCGACGCCGGTGCCGGCGATGCGTATCTGCGCGCGGTGATCCAGGAGTCGCTGCGCCTGCGACCGGTGGTGCCGCTCGCCGGCCGGCGGCTGGCGTCGGAGCTGCGCGCCGACGGGCTCACGCTGCCCGCGGGCACCGACGTGACGCCGGCGATCTGGTTGACCCACACCAGGCCCCGCGTGTACCCGGAGCCGCTCGCCTTCCGGCCCGAGCGCTTCCTCGCGTCGCCTCCGACCACGTACGGCTGGATCCCGTTCGGCGGCGGCGTCCGCCGCTGCCTCGGCGCCGCATTTGCGGAGATGGAGATGCGCGTCGTGCTCACCGCCATGCTGCGACGCCGTGCTCTGCGCGCCGCCGACCCCGTGGCCGAGCGGCCCACGCGGCGCAACGTGACCCTATCGCCGCGGCACGGGACGCGCGTGATCGCCTTGGCCCGTGCCGTCTCGCCGGGGCCGGCGAGCCATCCCACCGATCCGACGCCCGCGGTCGTCTGACCCGCGACGTGATGCACGCCCCCGACGAGAGCTTCTGCCAGGTCGGCGAGATCACGCTGTGCTACGAGCGCTTCGGCCGGCCCGAGGATCCGGCCCTGCTGCTGATCATGGGCCTCGGCATGCAGATGATCGCCTGGGACGAGGAGTGGCCGTGTGGTCGCCGGCGCGGGTGCGCTCGCTCGTTCGATCATGGGCGCCACCGGGAGCCGCCTCAGCGGTCAGCCGAGCGGAATGGGCCACGATCTGCCGCGCGGCCTGTGGCCGCTGCTGTCCGACGTGATCGCCGCCAATGCCCGGCGCGCGGCCGCGTCAGGCGGCGAGCCGGCGACGCTCCACCGACTCGGCGAGCTCGGCCAGGATGTTGGCGAGCTCCAGTGACAGATCCGGCTCGACGAACCAGCCCCGCGCGTCAAAGGCCTCACCGGCGGAGGCCACGGGCAGCTCACGGTCGATGACCCGGGCTCCGGCGGCGCCCAGCGCCTTGCGCAGCTCCGCCTGAGCCCACACGGCTCCGAACATGCCGGTGCTGGCGCCGATCACGGCGACCGGCTTGTTGCGCAGGACGGTCTGCGCGAACGGGCGCGAGGCCCAGTCGACGGCGTTCTTGAGCTGACCGGGGATCGACGAGTTGTATTCCGGCGTCGCGAACAGGATCGCGTCGGCGTCCTCGATCGCCTTGCGCCAGCCGGTCACCGCCGGCGCCGCACGGGCTTCGTCGTCCTCGTCGAACGGCGGGATGGCCTTGAGCTGGTCGAACTCGACGAGCTCGGCTCCGGGCGGAAGCAGCGGCGCCGCCGCCCGGAGGAGTTGACGGTTGTGCGAGGCGCGCCGGAGCGAGCCTGCAACTCCGAGTACGCGCATCGCGCTCAGCCCTCGCTGTGCGCCAGCTCGAGCTCGACAGTCAGCTTGACGTCATCGGCCACCGCGAAGCCGCCCTTGGGGAGGGGTGCGTTCCAGTTGAGGCCGAACTGCTGGCGATCGACCACCGTCTCGAGCGTGATCCCGACCTTGGTCACGTCGCCCAGCGTCACCGCCGGGCCGCTGATCGTCCCACGGCCCTCGACCGCATGGGTCTGGTCCTTGATCGTCAGCTCACCGTCGACCACGATCTCGTCCCCGCTGCGGCGAATGTCGGAGGACACGAACCCGATCTCCGGATAGCGCTCGAGGTCGAAGAAGTCCGGGGAGCCGAGGTGACCCTGGAGGTTCTCGTCCTTGACGATGATCGAGCCGGCCTGGACGGTGCCCTCGAGCCGAGCGCCGTCTCGATCGACGGTCAGGGTGGCGTCGAAGTTCTCAAACCGGCCGCGGAACGTGGCTACAACCATGTGCTTGACCGCGAAGCTGGCGGACGAGTGGGTGGGGTCGAGGCGCCAGACCCCGAGTGGAAGCTCGGTGGCGGTGTTCAAGGGGGTGCTGGTGGACATGGAGGCTCCTCCATCTGGGTTGTGGGGTCCGGACCGCAGTCCGGTAAGCGGCCACGAACAGTAACATAATCGGACCGTGGTCCGATTAGTTTCATTCCCAGTGGGCGGCGAATACGATGGCGCCGTGCCTGAGCCGTTCGAACTGCCGCTCGTCCCGAGCCAGCGTGCCGAGCGCTCCGACGCGGCCCGCAATCGCTCGGCGATCCTGTGCGCGGCGGAGCGGATGCTGCGCGAGTGCGGACCCGACGGGATCACCATGGACGGTCTCGCCTGCGAGGCGGGAGTCGGCAAGGGCACTCTGTTTCGTCGCTTCGGCGACCGGGCGGGCCTGTTCCACGCGCTGCTCGACGAGACCGAACGGCGACTGCAGGAGGGCTTCATCCGCGGACCCGCTCCGCTTGGTCCCGGCGCTCCGCCGGCCGAGCGACTGATCGCCTTCGGCCACGCCCTGCTGAGCCTGACCGAGGAGCGCGGCGAGCTCCTGCTGGCCGCCGAGCCACTGGACAACGAGCTGCGCTACCGCTCATCGGTGTACGCCGCCTACCGAGCCCACGTGACCTCGCTGCTCGCCCAGTTGGCGCCGGCCGACGCTGAGTACCTGGCCGAATCGATGCTCGCGGCGCTGATGCCGGGACTCGTCCTACACCAGCTGCGCTCCGGCCGCTCGCTCGAGCAGCTGCACGAGTCCTGGCGGAGGCTGGTGCTCCGGCTGGTCGGATGAGCGCCGGCCCGACCGGCGCCGGCGGCCGGTCTCGGCCGTCGCACCCAGACCTCGGGCTGCCAGGTCCGGCGCCAGCTCCCCGATCCGGCGTGCACGCCGGGTGCCGTGCTTGCCGCGGCGTCGGTGGCTGAGATCTGGACGCCGGGTTATGCGACCGGTGTGCGCAAGGTGCCCGAATCGCGGCGGGCCGCGTTAGCGGCGTCAGTGGGGCAACAGCTCCGAGGCAGGCCGGGCCGCGATCCCGCGGGCCTGAGCGAAGCGCTCGAGCATCAGCGCGGTATCGGCGATCGGGACGCCGGTCAAATGCTCGTCGCGCTGCTCGAAGTCGGCCACGATCGCGGACACCGCGGCCGCGTAGCGCGGAGCGTCGTGAGCCGCCAGCGCGACGATCGCATCGGCGGCGCGCTCGAATGCGGGCGATCCGTTCCGCATCCCGGCCGCATCGGCGGCTGCCGTGGCGTCGTCACGTTGCACGAGAGCGACGATCGCCCGCACATAGCTCGCCGGCGCGGACTGCGCGTCGGCCGGGACTTCCGCCTGCGCGTACGTGGCCTCGGCGCTTGCGTCGCCGGCGATCACGGCCGCCTTGAGCATGCCGATCAGGCGCCCGTAGCTGGCGGGGGGCGCCACCTGCCACGATTCGCGGTACAGCTGCGCGGCGTCGCGCATCGCGGTGCTGGCCCCGCGCTCGTCGCCGTCGAGCAGCGCGCGCTGGCCGCGGGCCTCCGTGGCGATCGCCTCGAGCAGGAGGTCGAGGTGGGGGCCTTGGGCGAGCGGCATCCTCGTCTGAGCATAGGAGCTGCGGTTCGTCTGCACCGCGTACGGTTCCCTCACCGGGCGCGCGCGGATCCTGCGTGGGCGGATCCCGTCACCGGCCGCGCGGATCCGTAGGCTGAAAGCGTGGACGATGCGCACGACACCGAGCTGATGGGTCCCCCGCGCGAGGGTCGCGTGTTCGCAGCGCCGCGGCGGGCGGGACTGGCCGACTGTGCTCCAACCGGGAGGATGCGGCTCGACGGACTGGCCCGGTGGCTACAAGACGTGGCCTATGCCGATGTCGACGATGCGGGCCTTGCCGCCAGCGCCGTCTGGGTCGTCCGCCGCAGGATCCGGGCCCGGCTGCGTCATCCGGCACCGGGATCCGGCGCGCCTGAGCTCGCGTGGCGATTCCGGGCCACCGAATGCGACATCGCCGGCCATGTGAACAACGCCGCGTACTGGGAGCCGGTCGAGGAGGAGCTGCTGAGAAGCGCCGATCCCGAGCGCCTCGACGCCGAGATGGAGTACCGCTCGCCGGCCCAGCCGGGCGAGAAGCTCGTGCTGCGCAACGGCAACCGGCGCTGGATCGTCAGCCCCGAGGGCGAAGTGCACGCATCGGCGCTGCTCGTCGCGGCGTCGCCCTCCGGCGGGGGGTAGGCGTGCCGCGATCGGGGTATGCCCGCGACATGGATGAGCTCTATCAGGCCGAGTGGTGCCCGCTCTCGCAGCGCGTCCGTCAGCGCTTCACCGAGCTTGGCGTGTCCTTCATCGCGCGTCAGGTGCCGGCCGATCCGGGCCCGGCCGATGAACCCGGACGCGCCGGTGATGAAGACCCGCATCGCGCCGGGACTAGTATCCGGCCCGGCGTATCATCGACGCCGTGCTGCTGCGCACGGACGGCGACGCGGTGATCGCGATCGGACAGGCTTCGCACGCCTGGATCTCGGGTCAGCTCGCACGAGCGTGGGGCAACGAGCGGATCCCCGCACCCGAGCCCCGCGATGCGGTCTGCCTGGCCGCCGAGCAGCACGACGTGGGCATGGCCGAGTGGGACCTGCGGCCGGCGCTCAACCCGGACACCGGCCGACCGCAGTCGTTTCTCGAGCTGCCGGTCCGGGTCCATGTCGGCCTGTGGACGGCCGCTCCGGGCCGGCTCCTGACCCAGAGCCGGTACGCGGCCCTGCTCGTATCGATGCACGGGACCGCGCTGTACGCGCACCGCAACACGTCGTCGATGAGCCCCGTCGACCGCGAGCTGGTCGAGGGCTACCTGGGCGCTCAGCACGCGTTCCAGGACGATCTCGCGGCGCGGATCGGAGCCGATCGCGCGCAGCTGCGGCGCAATCAGCAACTGCTGTGGACGTGGGACGCGATCTCGCTGGCGCTGTGCCTGCGCTGGGACCCGCTCGCGCTGGCCGAGGTGCCGGCGCCACACGCGCACCTCGACCTCGACCTCGAGCTGCGAGCGCTCGGAGCGGACCGCTTCGCACTCTGTCCGTGGCCGTTCGCGGCCGAGTCGGTGCGCGTGCGGTGTGAGGGTGTCCGGCTCGAAGCGCGCTACGACAGCGAGCCCGCGCTCCAGCGGGCGCTGCGGCTCGCGCCGATCGTCGTGCTCGAATTCATGCTCGAGCCGACCTCATAGCGGCGCGGTGAAGCGGCTCATCACGATCGGCGTCTACAGGTGGGATCGGCAGAGCTTCCTGGCCGCCGAGCACGGCGTCGCCGTGAGCCACGTCGTGCCCTGACGGGCGGGCGGCTCAGACCTTCGTGTGCAGCGCGGCGCTGTAGGGGCCGCGCACGTAGTCCTCGAGCATCCGGGAGGCGCTGAACTGCGGCCCGAGCGTCATCAGCGACGCCCGCATCCGCTCCAGCCAGGCCGGCGGCAGGTCGCGCTCGTCGCGCTCGTAGAAGCTGGGCAGCACCTCGTCGGCCAGCAGGCGGTGCAGGGTGGCGGCGTCGCGCTCGTCCTGGGCGCCGGGGTCGGTGTCGACGGTTCCGGCCAGGGCCCACCCGTTCTCCCCGTCATACGCCTCGGCCCACCAGCCGTCGAGCACGCTCAGCTGCAGGCCTCCGTTCATGACCGACTTCATGCCGCTCGTCCCGCTCGCTTCCAGCGGCGGGCGCGGCAGGTTCAGCCACACGTCGCAGCCGCGGACCAGCTGGGCGGCCGAGCTGAGGTCGTAGTCCTCGAGGAACACCACCCGCTCGCCCACGATGCGGGCGAACTTGAGGCCGAACAATCCCTGCAGGACGCGCTTGGCCTCCTCGTCCCTGGGATGCGCCTTCCCGGCGAGCAGAACCTGGACGGGGCGTTCGCCGGACAGCAGCGAGAGGGTCCATTCCGGGTCGCGGGTGAGCAGGTCGAGCCGCTTGTAGGTCGCCACGCGCCGGGCGAAGCCGATCGTGAGGACGTGATCATCGAAGGCCTGGGCGGCGGCCCCGGCGTAGTCGTAGGTGTCACCACGCGCGAGCCGGTCGGCGACGCTGCGGCCACGCGCGTAGCTGACGAGATCCGCGCGCTGGCGCTCGCGCGCGGCCCACAGCTCCTCGTCGGGAATGTCGGCCACGGGCGCCCACGTGTCGCGGTCGCGGGCGCGCCGTAGCCAGCCCTCGCCGAGATGGCGGTCGAGCAATTCCCTCATCGCGGGTCCGATCCAGCTCGGCACGTGCACCCCGTTGGTCACGTGACCGATCGGGATGCCCTCCGGAGCCCGACCGGGCCAGATCGCCATCCACATCTCGCGCGAGACCTCGCCGTGGCGCCGGCTGACGCCGTTGGCCGCGGTGGCCATCCTCAGCGCGGCCTCGGTCATCCCGAACGGGGACTCCTCGTCGTTCTGATCGACGCGCCCGAGCCGGAGCAGCTCGGCCGGCAAGCAGCCGATCTCGAGCCCGAGCGGCTCGATCGCCTGCCGCGCCTCTTCGGGCGTGTAGGTGTCGTTGCCGGCGGGGACCGGGGTATGGGTGGTGAACACGGTCCGCGCGCGGGCGGCGGCGAGCGCCACCTTCAGGGGCGCGCCGGCGAGGATCTTTCCGGCGAGCTCGAGCGGCGCGAACGCGGCATGACCTTCGTTGAGATGGATCAGCCCCGGCGAGATCCCGAGCGCCCGGAGCGCGCGCACGCCGCCGACGCCGAGCAGCACGTACTGGGCCAGCCGCGTCTGCGGATCTCCGACGTACAGCCGGGCCGTGATCCAACGGGCCATGGCGTCGTTCTCGGGCCAGTCGGTGTCGAGCAGGAACAGCGGCACACGGCCGACGTCGACCCGCCAGATGCGCGCCATCACGCTGTCGGTGCCGATCGGGACGTGGATCGAGATCGGCTGTCCGTCGATGCCGGTCACGAGCGCGGCCGGGAGCCGCTCCGGATCGGTCTCGGTCCAGTACTCGTGCTGCCAGCCCGAGCCGTCGACGCGCTGGCGGAAGTAACCCTGCCGGTACATCAGGCCGACGGCGACGAGCGGCAGCCGCCGGTCGGAGGCCTCCTTGAGCAGATCGCCGGCGAGTGCGCCGAGCCCGCCCGAGTAGACCGGCAGCGAACGGTGGACACCGAACTCGGCCGAGAAGTAGGCCACCGGATGATGCGGATCGATCGGTCCGACGGCAGGCGGGCGGCCGAGGTCGGACTTGATCGCGGCCTCGAGCACGGACGCGCGGTGCAGCAGGTCGGTGTCGGCGACGACACGCCGCAGCACGTCCCCACTGGCCTCTTGGAGCAGCCGCACGGGGTTCTCGAGGCAGCTGTCGAACCGCTGCGGATCGATCGAGCGGAACAGCGCGGGCCCCTCGGCCGACCAGCACCAGCGGTAGTTGAAGGCCAGCCGGGCCAGCGGCGCGAGCGGCCCGGGCAGGCGCTCGGCGAGGTCGGCGGCGGCGCGCAGCAGGTCGCGCGTCCCGTCGCTCCGAGCGGCGCCGTCCGCGCTGGCCGCCGCGTCGTGCAGGCTGGTCATTACCGCTAGCCTAGCCAGCTTGGCGCCTCCCGTCGTCACGGAATCTTCGCTGGGGGTGCTCGCGTTCGGTGACTCGATCACCAACGGAGGGGGAGAGCTGCAGTGGGGCGTGGCACTCCAGTCGTGGGCTCTGTGGGTCGCGCGCGCCCTCGGGCTGCCGTTCACGAGCTACGCGTTCGACGGCGCCCGCGTGGTCGATGTCATCCATCAGCAGATCCCGGCGTTCGAGCGCCGCACTGCTCATCCGGCCGCCGGCTACGAGCTCGGGTGCCTCTACATCGGGGTCAACGACGTCCGGGCCCTCGACTGGGACGCCGCCGCGTTCGAGGGCGACTTCCGGGTCGCGCTGCGGTTCCTGCGCGAGCGCTGCGACCGCGTGCTCACCGTCAGCGCGCCGCTCGACCTGGGCCGCCCGCGCGCCGGGGCCAAGGTACCCGAGCTCAACGCCGTGATCGAGCGGGTCGCGGGCGAGCTCGGCGCGCTCGTGCTCGACCTGCGGTCCTTCGGCGCCCGCAACCAGCTGATGGCCGACCAGGTCCACCCGACCGCGTTCGGGCAGATCGCGATCGCCGAACGGGCGCTCGCCGTGCTTGCGCGCGACGGCCTCGAGCCGACCGCCCACCCCGCGTCGATGATCGACTACGAGACGACGTGGTCGGGGCGCCTGCGGGGGGATGCCACCTATGCGTGGCGGCGGGCGAACGTTGCGGCGCGGGCGTGGCGGGAGGCGCGGATGGGGTGGTAGGGGTGGTGGGCCTCCTCATCCCCTCCCGGCCGCGACGGTCGCCTCGCGCAACCGTCGTGCCAGCGCCGGCGTGAGCGCCTTCGGTCGCAGCTGCCAGCGCCAGCTGCCGCTCGCGCGGCCGGGGTCGTTCATGCGGGCGTCGCTCCCGAGGCCGAGCACGTCCTGGACCTGCATCATCGAGATCCGCGCGGGGGAGGCGAGGGCGAGGCGGATCAGGTCCCACCACGGCTCGCGCTCGGAGATCGCCTGGCGCTCGAGCTCGCGGGCTAGCAGCCCGCGCCGCTCGGGCTCGAGCGCGTCGTACCAGCCGCGGGCCGTGTCGGTGTCGTGCGTGCCCGTGTAGACGAGCCGGTTCTCGCGATGGTTGGCGGGGTCGTGCGGGTTCTGGTCGGGGTCCTCGGGGTCGAAGCCGAACTGGAGCACCAGCATCCCGGGCAGGCCGAGTGAGTCACGCAGGTCCTCGACCGCCGGCGTGATCACGCCCAGGTCCTCGGCCACCAGGGGCAGGGTCCCGAGCTCGCGCTCGAGCACCTTGAACAGGCTCGCTCCGGGCCCGCGACACCAGCGGCCGTGCAGCGCGCTCCGCGATCCCTCGGGCACGGCCCAGTAGGCCACAAAGCCGCGGAAGTGGTCGATCCGTGCGAGGTCGAACAGCTCCAGGGTGCGGCGCAGGCGCGCCGTCCACCAGTCGTACTCCCGACGTCGCAGCGCGGGCCAGTCGTAGAGCGGGTTACCCCACAGCTGCCCGGTGGCCGAGAACGTGTCCGGTGGCGTGCCGGCCACGACGCCGGCGCGAAAGAACTCGGGATGGGCGCGGTGGTCGGCGCTGCCGGGGGCGACGTAGATCGGGACGTCGCCGATGATCCGGACCCCCCGCTCGGCCGCGTACGCGCGAAGCGCCGTCCACTCGCGATCAAAGCGGACCTGGTCGGCGACGGCGCCGCGGCGCGAGGCGCGCTCCCAAGCCTCGATCCAGTATGCGTTGCGCTCGCGGAAGTCGGCGATCTCCGCGGCCGACACCGCGGCCCGGGGCTCGCCCAGCAAGCCCGGCCAGGCGGCGAACGCCGAGCGCGACTTGTAGGGCGAGCGATGACGGTCAGGAGGTCCGAGCGGCAAGACCTGCCACCATGCCTGGCCCGCCGCCTCCAACCAGTCGACGAACCGGTAGGCCTCGGGTCCGAGACGGCCCCCCGGAAGCGAGGTGATATGGAGCTGGATTCCGCATGAGCGGGGAAGCGTGTTCACGAGATGGTGGTTTAGCTGACGTGCCGAGTCGGATACTTCCGCAGCAAGTGCCCCGCGCGATCGCCTCCGAACCCCCGACGCGGATCCAGATCCAGTATCCGGCTCCGATCGTCGACGACGGCTGCTATCCGGTCAAGCGCTGCGTGGGCGACGTCGTCGCCGTGTCGGCCGACATCTTCCGTGATGGGCACGACGAGCTGCGCGCGGTGGTCCGCTATCGCGGCCCGCGTGATCGCCGCTGGCAGGAGGCGCCGCTGCACCGCACCGACGCCCACTTGGAGGGAGTGCGGTGGGGCGGCGAGTTCAGCGTCGAGAGGCCCGGGCGCTGGCAGTACACGATCGAGGCCTGGACCGACATGTTCGGCACCTGGCGCAACGAGCTCGAGCGCAAGCTGCTGGCCGGCCAGCGCGACCTCGGCGGGGAGCTCTCCGAGGGCGCCCTGCTGCTCCGCGCCGCTTCCGAGCGCATGCGGGGGAAGGGCGAGCGGAAGCTGATCGAGCACGCGCTGGCGACGCTCGAGGACGAGACGGCGCCGGACACGGTCAAGTACGACGTGGTGCTCGGGCATGAGCTGTTCGAGGCGGTCGAGCGCGGGCAAGAGCGCCACGGTAGCGTCATGCTGGCGGAGCCGCTCGCAATCGAGGTCGACCGCCGGCGGGCGCGCTTCGGCGCCTGGTACGAGTTGTTCCCGCGCTCGTTCGGTGGCCTGCGCGGCCTCGAGCAGCGGTTGCCGGAGCTGGCCGAGCTCGGCTTCGACGTGATCTACCTGCCGCCGATCCACCCGATCGGCGTCACCAATCGCAAGGGCCGCGACAACACGCTGGTGGCGGCGCCCGGCGATCCCGGATCGCCGTGGGCGATCGGGGGCGAGGCCGGCGGTCACGACGCGGTGCACCCCGAGCTCGGCACGGTCGAGGACCTGCGCTCGCTGACCAGCGCCGCCGCGGAGCTCGGGCTCGACATCGCGCTCGACTTCGCGATCCAATGCTCGGCCGACCATCCGTGGCTGCGCGAGCACCCCGAGTGGTTCCACCACCGCCCTGACGGGACGCTCAAGTACGCCGAGAACCCGCCCAAGCGCTACCAGGACATCTACAACGTCAACTGGGAGTCGCCGGACTGGCGCGGGCTCTGGAAGGCGCTGCTCGAGGTGGTGCTGGGCTGGGTCGACTCCGGGGTCAAGGTGTTCCGGGTCGACAACCCGCACACGAAGCCGTTCGCCTTCTGGTCCTGGCTGATCGCCGAGGTGCACGCCCGCGACCGCGACGTGGTGTTCCTGGCCGAAGCGTTCACGCGTCGGGCCGTGATGCGCCACCTGGGCAAGATCGGGTTCAGCCAGTCCTATACCTACTTCACCTGGAAGAACGCCCGCGGTGATCTCACCGAGTATGTCTCCGAGCTGGCCTATTCCGGCGAGCAGGAGTACTTCCGCCCCAACTTCTTCGCCAACACGCCCGACATCCTTCACGCCTACCTGCAGCATGGCGGCCGCTCCGCGTTCGAGGCCCGGCTCGTGCTCGCGGCCACGCTCAGCCCCAGCTACGGGATCTACTCCGGCTACGAGCAACTCGAGAACGTGCCGGTGCGCGAGGGCTCCGAGGAGTACCTGCACTCGGAGAAGTACGAGCTCAAGGAGCGCACGATCGGTGGCCCGCTGAGTCCCCTGGTCCGCCGCCTGAACGAGGCGAGGCGTCAGAACCCGGCCCTGCAGGAGCTCTCCAACGTGACCTTCCTCGATACGGCCAACGAGGCGTTGATCGCATACGCCAAGCAATCAGGGGGAAACACCGTGATCACGGTGGTCAATCTCGATCCCCATTGGACGCAGGAGGGCGCGGTGACGATTCCGGCGCATCTCGGCCTGCCGCCGTCCTTCTCCGTCCACGACCTGCTCTCCGACGAGCATTTCCCGTGGCGGATCGGCGCCAATTTCGTGCGCCTCGAGCCCGGCATTCGCCAGGCCCACGTGACTAGAGTGGAGGCGTGATGAGCTCCCAGGCGGTCACCGGACGAGTGACGGGTGAGAAAGACGGGCACGAGCCCGACGAGGAGGCTCCCGTCGAGGCCCAGGCGCAGACCCGACAGTGGTTCGAGGCCGAGCCGCTGTGGTTCAAGCGGGCCGTGTTCTACGAGATCCACATCCGCGGCTTCTACGACGCCAACGGCGACGGGTCGGGAGACTTCCGCGGTCTCACCGACAAGCTCGACTACCTGCAGTGGCTGGGGATCGACTGCATCTGGCTACTGCCGTTCTACGCCTCGCCGCTGCGTGACGGCGGCTACGACATCGCCGACTTCACCCAGGTCCATCCCGACTACGGCACCGTCGAAGACGTGAAGCAGTTCATCGACGCCGCCCACGCCCGGCGGATCCGGGTGATCGCGGATCTGGTCATGAACCACACTTCCAGCGACCATCCCTGGTTTCAGGAGTCGCGCTCGGATCCCGCCTCCCCGAAGCGGGACTGGTACGTGTGGTCCGAGAACGACGAGCGGTATTCCGAGGCGCGGATCATCTTCACCGACACCGAGACCTCGAACTGGACGTATGACCCGGTCGCCGGCGCCTACTACTGGCACCGCTTCTTCTCCCATCAGCCCGACCTCAACTACGACAACCCCGAGGTGCAGGCGGCGATGCTCGACGTGTTGCGCTTCTGGCTCGACCTCGGCCTCGACGGGCTCCGGCTCGATGCGGTCCCCTACCTCTACGAGCGCGACGGGACCAATGGCGAGAACCTGCGCGAGACGCACGAGTACCTGAAGCGGGTGCGGAGCGAGATCGACGACAACTATCCCGATCGGGTGCTGCTGGCCGAGGCCAACCAATGGCCCTCGGACGTGGTCGAGTACTTCGGCGACGGCGACGAATGCCAGATGGCGTTCCACTTTCCGGTCATGCCCCGTATGTTCATGGCTGTGCGGCGCGAGGAGGCGGTCCCGATCTACGAGATCCTCGAGCAGACCCCGGCGATTCCCGACAACTGCCAGTGGGGGCTGTTCCTGCGCAACCACGACGAGCTGACGCTCGAGATGGTGACCGACGAGGAGCGGGACTACATGTACGCGGAGTACGCCAAGGATCCACGCATGAAGATCAACGTCGGCATCCGGCGCCGGCTGGCGCCTCTGCTCGACAACGGCCGCGACGAGATCGAGCTGATGACGGCGATCCTGTTCTCGCTGCCCGGCTCACCGGTCCTCTACTACGGCGACGAGATCGCGATGGGCGACAACGTCTTCCTCGGCGATCGCGACGGCGTCCGCACGCCGATGCAGTGGACCGGCGATCGCAACGGCGGCTTCTCGCGGGCCGACTTCGCGCAGCTGTACGCGCCCCCGCTGATGGACCCGGTGTACGGCTATCAGGCGGTCAACATCGAGGCCCAGCTGCGCACGCCGACGTCGCTGCTGCGCTGGATCCACCGGTTCATCGCCCTGCGCAAGGAGCATCCGGTGTTCGGCTTCGGGACCTACGAGCCGATCCGGACCTCGAATCCCCGCATCTTCGCCCACCTGCGCCGGTTCGAGGACGACCTGATGCTGTGCGTGCACAACGTCGCGCGCTCGGCCCAGGCCGTCGAACTCGATCTCTCCGCCCTGCAGGGCCGCCATCCGGTGGAGCTGTTCGGGCGCTCGCACTTCCCCCGGATCGGGGAGCTGCCGTATCTGCTCACGCTCGCACCGCGAGGCTTCTACTGGTTCCAGCTGGTCGAAGAGGATCACACGGAGGAGGTCCGATGACCGAAGGCATCTGGGCACCAGGGACCGACGTTCGCCACTTCCTCGACGTCGAGGCGCTGCGGGATTGGGTCGAGAAGCAGCGCTGGTACGCCTCCAAGTCACGTCACGTGACCGGGATCGAGCTACTCGAGAGCGTCGTGCTCGCCGACCAGCCGACGCTGCTGCTGGCGCTCGTCCAGACGCGCTTCGCCACCGGCCAGCACGAGCTCTACCAGCTCCCGCTCGGCCTGCGGCCCCGAGGCGAGCTCGTCACGCAGGAGCCGATCGCCTACACCGACGAGTGGACGATCATCGATGGCGTCGCCGATCCCGATCACGCGCGCGAGCTGCTGCGCCGGATCGACGCGGCCGGGCCGATCGAGGCCGGCGACGGGACTCTGCGCTTCAGTCGGTCCGACGGCGTGATCGCGCTCCCCGACGATGCCGCGGTACGGCTGGTCGGTGTCGAGCAGTCGAACTCGTCGCTCGTCTTCGGCGACGAGCTCGTATTGAAGGTGTTTCGGAAGCTGGAAGCGGGCATCAACCCAGAACTGGAGATGCTCCGCTTCTTGACCGCACGGCAGTTCCCCAACATCGCGCCGCTGTACGGATACTACGAGTACGACGGCCGCTCGCTCTCGACCACGCTCGGCGTGGTCCAGCGCTTCTTCTCGGACGCCGTCGACGGCTGGGAGCTGGCCCTCGACGAGATCGAGACCGACCCGGAGCTGTTCCTCGAGCGTCTCGGCAGCCTCGGCGAGGTGACCGCCGAGATGCACTCCGTGCTCGCCTCCGACGCCGGCGATCCGGCGTTCTCCCCCGAGGAGCCCAGCAACGAGGCGCTCTCGCTGCTGACGGCGACGATCGACGAGGACATCGAGCGGATCTTCCTGCGCCTGCCCAATGACGACGACGTGGCGCCGATCGCCGGCCGCGGTCAGGACGTCCGCGAGCGGCTGGCCATGCGCGCCCAGCTCGGCGTCGGCGGCCGCGTGATCCGCACCCACGGCGACTACCACCTCGGCCAGACGCTCTACACCCCGCGCGGCTGGGTGCTCATCGACTTCGAGGGTGAGCCCGCCCGCCCGCTGCCCGAGCGCCGCCAGAAGCGATCCCCGCTGCGCGACGTGGCCAGCATGCTGCGCTCGTTCGCGTACGTCGTCTCCGCGGTCGAGCTGCAGCGAGGCAGCACCGCGCCGCCCGACTTCGAGGAGCGCGCTCGCGACGCGTTCCTGAGCCGCTATCTCGACTCGGTCGACTCGACGCTCTTGCCGACCGGTGGCGCGGCGCTGACAAATCTGCTCTCGATCTACGAGCTCGAGAAGGCCATCTACGAGCTGCAGTACGAGCTCGACAACCGGCCGGACTGGCTGCCGATCCCGGTCGCCGGCATCAGGCGGCTGCTCGAATCCGCATGAAGGTGGCGACCCAGGCCCTCGACGCCCTCGCCCGCCGCGAGCACCCCGATCCGCACGCGGTGCTCGGGGCGCATCCCGACGACGACGGCGTGATCATCCGCGCGCTGCGGCCGGCCGCCAGCGCGGTCACGGCCCGGACCGAGGGCGCCACCGCCGAGCTCGCGCTGATCCATCCCGGCGGCATCTTCGAGGGCCGGATCGACGGCGCCGAGCTGCCGCTGCGCTACACGCTCGAGGTCGAGTACGGGCCCGACACCCGCTTCACGATCGAGGACCCGTACGCGTTCACGCCGACGATCGGCGAGCTCGACCAGCACCTCATCAGCGAGGGGCGACACGAGCAGCTCTACGACAAGCTCGGTGCCCATGTGCGCGAGCACGAGGGCCGCCACGGGACCGCGTTCGCGGTCTGGGCCCCGGCCGCGCGCTCGGTCAGCGTGGTCGGCGACTGGAACTCCTGGGACGGACGGCTGCACCCGATGCGCTCGCTCGGCGCCACCGGCATCTGGGAGCTGTTCGTGCCCGACGTCCTGGCCGGAGCGCGCTACAAGTACGAACTCCTGACCGCCGACCGCGACCTCGTGCTGCGGGCCGATCCCTACGCGCAGCAGACCGAGCCGCCGCCGCGGACGGCCTCGGTCGTGTGCCGGCCCGAGCATCGCTGGAGCGAGGGCGACGAGCGCTGGCTGAGCACCCGCCGCGAGCAGCAGCCGCTGGCGGGGCCGGTGTCGATCTACGAGGTCCACCTCGGCTCCTGGCGGCTGAACCCGCTCCAGGGCAACCGGTCGCTGAGCTACCTCGAGCTCGCCGACGAGCTGGCCGCCTACGTGAAGGACATGGGCTTCACCCACGTCGAGCTGCTGCCGGTGATGGCGCATCCGTTCAGCGGCTCGTGGGGCTACCAGGTGACCGGCTACTTCGCGCCCACCCCGACCTACGGCTCCCCCGACGACTTGCGCGAGTTCGTCGACCGCCTGCACGGGCACGGGATCGGCGTGATCGTCGACTGGGTCCCCGCGCACTTCCCGCGCGACGAATGGGCGCTGGCGCGCTTCGACGGCACGGCGCTGTACGAGCACGTCGACCCGCGCCGCGGCGCGCATCCCGACTGGGGGACGCTCGTCTTCAACTACGGCCGCCACGAGGTGCGCAACTTCCTCATCTCCAACGCGCTGTTCTGGCTGCGCGAGTATCACGTCGACGGGATCCGCGTCGACGCCGTCGCGTCGATGCTGTATCTGGACTACTCCCGCAAACAGGGCGAGTGGGTGCCGAACGCATTCGGGGGCCGGGAGGACCTCGATGCGGTGTCCTTCCTCAAGGAGTTCAACGAGGTCATCCACCGCGACGAGCCGGGCATCATCTCGGCGGCCGAGGAGTCGACCGCGTGGCCCGGAGTCTCACGGCCGACGTACCTCGGTGGTCTCGGCTTCGGCTTCAAGTGGAACATGGGCTGGATGCACGACACGCTCGGTTACTTCCAACAGGATCCGATCTACCGCCGCTATCACCACCACGAGCTGACGTTCAGCCTGATGTACGCGTTCAGCGAGAACTTCATCCTGCCGCTCTCGCATGACGAGGTCGTGCACGGCAAGGGCTCGCTGTACTCGAAGATGGCCGGCGACCGCTGGCAGAAGCTGGCCAACCTCCGTTCGCTGTACGCCTACATGTGGGCCCACCCGGGCAAGAAGCTGCTGTTCATGGGCGGTGAGCTGGCGCAGGAGCAGGAGTGGAGCCACGAGCGCTCACTCGACTGGCATCTGCTCGAGCGGCCCGAGAACGCCGGCATCCAGTCGCTCGTGCGCGACCTCAACCGCGTCTACCGCGACGAGCCGGCGCTGTGGGAGGTCGACTCCGAGCCGGCGGGGTTCTGGTGGCTGGAGCCCAACGACGCCGACAGCAACGTGATCGCGTTCGCCCGCAGCTCCGCCGAACACGAGCGGGTGCTCGTGTTCGTGGCCAACTTCTCGCCCGTACCTCGCCTCGGTTACCGGCTCGGGCTGCCGCGCTCGCGCCGCTGGCGCGAGGCGATCAACACCGACTCGACCTTCTACGGTGGCAGCGACACAGGCAACCTCGGGGCGATTGCGCCCGAGCCGGTCCCGTGGCACGGTCAGTCCTATTCCGCCGAGATCACGCTGCCGCCGCTCGCGGCCATCTGGTTAGTCCCCGATGTCGACTGATGCCCGCGCGGCCACCGCGCGCCGTGAGGCTCGCGCCTCGGCCCCTGCCCGGTTCCCGCCCGCGGAGTCTGGCGTTTACGCGTGGGAGCTCCCGCTCGGGGCCCGTCCTCGAGCCGACGGGATGACCGAGTTCCGGGTCTGGGCGCCGTGGGCGGAGTCGGTCGCGCTGCGGATCGACGATCGCGATGACCCGCTCGAGCACGTGGGCTACGGGATCCACGAGGCACTGGCGCCGGCGCCGGCCGGCTCGGACTACTGGTTCGTGCTCGGCGGTATGGAGCTGCCAGATCCGTGCAGCCGCTGGCAGCCCGACGGGCTCCGCGGGCCGTCGCGGGTGCTCGACACGAGCACGTTGCGCGACGATCCGCAGCGGCGCTTCGCGCCGCCCGCGACCGAGCAGCTGGTCCTCTACGAGCTGCATGTCGGCACGTTCACCCCCGAGGGCACGTTCGAGGCCGCGATCCCGCACCTGCGGGAACTGGCCGAGCTCGGCGTCACGGCGATCGAGATCATGCCGGTGGCCGAGTTCCCCGGCCGCCACGGTTGGGGCTACGACGGCGTCTACATCTCGGCCGCGCACTCCGCCTACGGCGGCCCGCACGGACTTGCCCGGCTCGTCCGCGCAGCGCACGAAGTGGGCCTAGCGGTGATCCTCGACGTCGTCTACAACCACCTCGGGGCATCCGGGGTCAAGGCGATGGAGGCCTTCGGTCCGTACTTCACCGGCAAGTACGAGACACCGTGGGGCAAGGCGATCAACTTCGATGACGCCGACTGCGATCCCGTCCGCGAGTGGGTGCTACAGAGCGCGGTCGGGTGGGTGCGCGACTTCGGCATCGACGGCCTGCGCCTCGACGCGATCCACGCCATCTTCGACTCGGGCGCCGAGCACATCGTGGCCGCGATCGCGCGCCGCGTGCACGACGTCGACGAGCGTGCGCTGGTGATCGCCGAAAGCGGGCTCAACGATCCCCGCGTGGTGCGCCCGATCGACCACGGCGGCTACGGCTGCGACGGGGCGTGGGCCGACGACTTCCACCACGCGCTGCGCGTGCTACTGACCGGCTACCGCGAGGGCTACTACGCCGAGTTCGGCGCCGTGGCCCAGCTCGCCAAGGCCTACCACCGGCCCCATGTCCACGATGGCGGCTACTCGAGCGTCCGTCGCCGGTGCTTCGGCGCTCCCGCCGACGACGTCGCGCCGAAGCGGTTCGTCGTCTTCTCCCAGAACCACGACCAGGTCGGCAACCGTGCCTTCGGCGACCGCATGCCGGAGCCCGCGCGACCGCTGGCCGCGTTCAGCACCGTGCTGGCGCCGTTCGTGCCGCTGCTGTTCCAGGGCGAGGAGTACGGCGAGCAGGCTCCGTTCCAGTTCTTCGCCGACCACATCGACGCCGAGATCGCGACCGCGACGCGAGCGGGGCGCCGGCGCGAATTCGCCGCCTTCGCGCAGTTCGGCCGCGAGATCCCGGACCCGCAGTCGCCTGAGACCTTCGCGGCCTCGAAGCTCACCCGCGAGCGCGATCCCGAGCTGGCTCGGCTGTACGCCGACCTGCTCGCCGCCCGCCGCAACCTGCCCGGCGGCGGCGCCGACGAGATCGAGTTCGACGAGCGGGCGCGCTGGCTGCGGGTCCGGCGCGGGCCCTACGAGCTGGTGAGCAACTTCGCCAAGGAACTGCGGCGGGTGCCATGCGCGGGAGGCCGGGTCGTGCTGGCCACCGATCAGCAGGCCCGAGTCGATGACGGACATGTGACGCTGCCGCCGCTGTCGGGAGCGTTGATCGAATGACCCAGGTGTGGCCAGGGCGGCCATTCCCGCTGGGCGCAACCTGGGATGGCGAAGGCACGAACTTCTCGCTGTTCTCGGAGAACGCCGAGCGCGTGCAGCTGTGCCTGTTCGATAAGAACGGCGAGGAGACATGGGTCGAGATGCGCGACCGGACCGCCCACAACTTCCACTCCTACCTGCCCGGCATCGGGCCCGGCCAGCGGTACGGCTACCGCGTCCACGGACCCTACGCGCCCGAGGAGGGTCATCGCTTCAACCCCGCCAAGCTGCTGATCGATCCCTACGCGAAGGCAATCGACGGCATGGTCGCCTGGCGCGCGGACGTCAACGTCCTGCCCTACCTGCCGACCGCGGAGGAGGACGCGGACTTCGAGCCCGATGACGAGGACGACGCGTTCGTGATCCCGAAGTCGGTCGTGGTCGACACCCAGTTCGACTGGGAGGGGGACGTCCCGCCGCGGCTTCCGTTCTCCGACATGGTGATCTACGAGACGCACGTCAAGGGGTTCACGATGCGCCACCCGGAGATCCGCGAGGACCTCCGGGGAACCTACGCCGGGCTCGCGTCGGAACCGGCGATCGAGTACCTCACGTCACTCGGCGTCACGGCGGTCGAGCTGCTGCCCGTGCACCACATCTGCGACGAGTCCTTTCTAGCCGAGCGGGGGCTGACCAACTACTGGGGCTACAGCACGATCGGGTTCCTGGCGCCGCACTCCGAGTACGCGGCCACCGGCAGCGACGGCCAGCAGGTGCGCGAGTTCAAGGGGATGGTCAAGGCCCTGCACCGGGCCGGGATCGAGGTCATCCTCGACGTCGTCTACAACCACACCGCGGAGGGCAATCACCTCGGCCCCACACTCTCGTTCAAGGGCATCGACAACCGCTCCTACTACCGACTCGTCCCCGACGACCAGCGCCACTACATGGACTTCACCGGGACCGGCAACTCGCTCAACCCGGTGCACCCGAGCGTGTTGCGGCTGATCATGGACTCGCTCCGCTACTGGGCGGTCGAATGCCACGTCGACGGCTTCCGCTTCGACCTCGCCTCGGCGCTGGCGCGCGAGTTCTACGACGTCGACCGGCTGTCGGCCTTCTTCGACGTGATCCACCAGGACCCGGTGCTCTCGCAGGTGAAGCTGATCGCCGAGCCGTGGGACGTCGGCCCGGGCGGCTACCAGGTGGGCAACTTCCCCGTCCTGTGGTCGGAGTGGAACGGCATCTACCGCGACACGATGCGGGACTTCTGGCGCCAGCACGCCGGCGTGGGGGACTTCGCCTCGCGGCTGACCGGCTCCGCCGATCTCTACGCCCACGACGGGCGCGACCCGTTCGCGTCGATCAACTTCATCACCGCGCACGACGGCTTCACGCTCGCCGACCTCGTCTCCTACAACGAGAAGCACAACGAGGCCAACCTCGAGGACAACCACGACGGCACCGGCGACAACCGCTCCTGGAACCACGGCGTCGAGGGCGAGACCGACGACGAGGAGATCCTCGCCCTGCGCGCCCGTCAGCAGCGCAACTACCTGACCACGCTGTTCGTCTCGCAGGGCACGCCGATGCTGCTCGGCGGCGACGAGCGCGGGCGCACGCAGGGCGGCAACAACAACGGCTGGTGCCAGGACAACGAGGTCTCGTGGTACGACTGGGACGAGACCCCCGAGTCGCAAGAGCTGCGCGAGTTCACGCGCCGGCTGATCCGCCTGCGCCGCGGGCATCCCGTCTTTCACCGCAACAGCTTCCTGCGCGGCACGGCGCTCAAGGACTCGGGACTGCCGGACGTGTGGTGGTTCCGCACCGACGGCCGCAAGATGACCCGGCGCGACTGGCAGCACGGCGAGCCCGTGCTGGGAATGTTCCTCAACGGCGCCGAGATTCCCAATGTGGGACCGCACGGCGAGGAGATGCACGACGACAACTTCGTGCTGCTGTTCAACGCGCACGAGGGCGAACGCACGTTCATGCTGCCGCGCCGCCGGTTCGGGGCGCAGTGGGAGCTCGAGCTCTCGACCGCGGACTCCGAGGCCGAGCCGGGCAGCGCGCGCTACGGAGCGCGGACCGAGGTGATGGTGACCGGCCGCTCGATCATCGTGCTGCGCCAGGCAGGGCGCGGGCGCCGACACGACCGGGACCGTGGCTGAGCTGCGGGCGACCTACAGGCTGCAGCTGACCGGCGACTTCGGATTCGCCGACGCCCGCGGGTTGGTTCCGTACCTGCGCGACCTCGGCGTCTCCCACCTGTACCTCTCGCCCTCGTTCCAGGCCCGCCCCGGCTCGACGCACGGCTACGACGTGACCGACCCGACCCGCCTGTCGGACGCGCTCGGCGGCGAGTCGGGGTTTCGCTCGCTGGCCGCGGCCGCACATGCGGCCGGGCTCGGGATCGTGCTCGACGTCGTGCCCAACCACATGGCGGCCGACGACGCCAACCGCTTCTGGGCCGATCCGGCGCTGCGCGAGCGCTTCTTCGACATCGATCATGCCACCGGGCGCTACCGCCGCTTCTTCGACGTCGACGACCTGGCCGCCCTGCGCCAGGAGGACCTCGACGTGTTCGAGCAGACGCATGAGCTCGTCCTGCGGCTCGTGCGCGAGGGACTGGTGGACGGACTGCGGATCGACCATCCCGACGGCCTGGCCGATCCCGCCGGCTACTTCGAACGGCTCCACGCCCGCGGCGCGACGCGCGTGTGGGTGGAGAAGATCCTCGATCATGGTGAGCGGCTGCGTGACTGGCCCGTGTCGGGCACCGTCGGCTATGACTTCCTCAACGACGTCACGGCGCTGTTCGTCGACCCGGCCGGCGAGGCGCCGCTGACGGCGCTGTGGCAGGAGATCTCGGGCGAGCAGCGGAGCTTCGCCGAGGTCGCCGCCGAGGCGAAGCTGGAGCAGGTGCGCGGACCGTTCGCGCCCGAGGCCGAGCGGCTGGCGCGCGAGCTCGGCTCGGAGCCTGCCGGCGACCCTTACGCGCTGGCCCGAGCGCTGGCGTCGCTGCCCGTGTACCGGACCTACGTCGACGCGGCGCGGGGCGCCGTGGCGGACGAGGATCGCCGCGCCATCGGCGTCGCGGAGATGGCGCCCGAGCTGGCCCAGATGTTGCTGCTCGAGCGGCCGGCCCCGGAGGCGTTCGTGACCCGCTTCCAGCAGACGACTCCCGCGGTGATGGCCAAGGGGGTCGAGGACACCGCCTTCTACCGCTACGGACGGCTGCTGGCGCTCAACGACGTCGGCGGCGATCCGAGCCGCTTCGGCATCGGTGTGGATCGCTTCCACGCGGCCAGCGCGGAGCGGGCCGCGCGCTTCCCGCTCGGTCTGCTCACCACCCAGACCCACGACGCCAAGCGCTCGGCCGACGTGCGCGCGCGGCTCACCGTGTTGGCCTCGATCCCGGACGAGTGGGCCGAGCACGTTCAGCGCTGGCTCGAGCTCGGCGAGCCCCTGCGCAGCGGCGGTGCGCCCGATCCGGTCGAGCAGTACTTCCTGCACCAGACGCTGATCGGTACCTGGCCGATCAGCCGCGAGCGGATCGAGGCCTACATGGAGAAGGCGCTGCGCGAGGCCAGGCGCAACACGAGCTGGATCGATCAGAACCACGACTGGGAACGGGGCGTGATGAGCTTCTGTCGCGCGCTGTACTCCGACCGCGCCTTCCTGGCCGATTTCGAGCCCTTCGCGGCGCGGGTGGCCGCGGCGGGCGACCGGGTGACGCTCGGGCAGCTGGCACTGAAGCTGACCTCGCCCGGGGTCCCGGATCTCTACCAGGGCAACGAGCTCCCGTTCCGGGCACTCGTCGATCCCGACAACCGCCGCCCCGTCGACTGGCAGTGGCATCAGGTGATGCTGGCGCGGCTCATGGGCGGCTCGCCGCCCGACCCCGAGACCGCCAAGCTGTGGCTGAATCTGCGACTGCTGACGCTCCGGGCCCGGCGCCCGGAGCCGTTCGCCGGCGACTACGAGCCGCTCGACGCCGGCAAGGGAGCGTGTGCCTTCGTCCGGGGCGGCGAGGTGCTGGTGGCGGTCGCCGTCCGGCCCGGTTCGCCCGAGGGGACGCTCGAGGCCCCGCGGGGCCGCTGGCGCGACGTGCTGCGGGGCGAAGAGCGGACATTCGCCGGCGCCGAGCCCCTCGCCCGGTTGCTCGGCGAGCACGGTTTGGCGGTGTTCGAGCGCGTCTGACGGTAGGGTGCAGGGACATGGGGATGCGCGTACTGCTGATGTCGTGGGAGTACCCGCCCGTGATCGAGGGCGGTCTCGGCCGTCATGTCCGCGAGCTGTCGGAGTCCCTGGTGCGCGGCGGGGTGGAGGTCCACGTGCTCACACGCGGTGGGGGTGGACTTCCCTCCGAGGATGAGCGCCACGGCGTGTTCGTGCACCGCGTGCGCGAGCCCGAGTACCCCAGGGACCTGGATGCGTTCGTGGGCTGGGTGGCGGCGATGAACGCCGACATGCGCGATCTGGGGATCGAGCTCTGCGAGCGGTTCGACTTCGACCTCGTGCACTCCCACGACTGGCTCGTGGCCAGCGCGGCCGAGCGGCTCGCGCGCCGCTCCGGCCGGCCATGGCTGACGACCATCCACGCCACCGAGTTCGGCCGCCACCACGGCTGGGTGCAGACCTACCCGCAGTCGCACATTCACGGCGTCGAGCGGGCGATGGTGCGCCGCGCCGACCGCGTGATCACCTGCTCGCGCTACATGCGCAGCCACGTGGCCACCGTGTTCGGCGTGCCCGCGGCGCGCATCATCGTGATCCCCAACGGGATCGACCCGCGCGACCTCGAGCCCGTGGTCGACGATCTGGCCGGTCTGCGGGCGCGATACGCGGACCCGGGCGAGCGCCTCGTGCTGCTCGTCGGGCGGCTCGTCTACGAGAAGGGCTTCCACCTCGCGCTCGATGCACTCGCGCCGGTCATCAAGCGGCTCGGCAACGTCCGCTTCGTCGTCGCCGGCAACGGCACGGCCGAGAACGAGCTCAAGCGCCAGGCCCGCCGCCTCGGCCTGTCCGCGCACGGCTCCTTCCTCGGCTGGGTGGGCGACGACATGCTGCACTCGCTCTACCGCGTCGCCGATCTCTGCATCGTGCCCTCGATCTACGAGCCGTTCGGGCTCGTGGCGCTCGAGGCGATGGCGTCGGGGTGCCTGTGCGTGGTCGCCGACACCGGCGGCCTGCGCGAGGTCGTCCCGGGCGACGGCACGGTCGGGCTGCGCTTCCCCTCCCGCGATTCGGCCGCCCTCGGCGCCGTCGTCGCCAAGGTGCTGACCGATGACCTCGCGCGGGCCCGGCTGATCGCCGAGGCCCGTGAGCACGTGCTCGGCTTCGACTGGGCCGAGGTGGCCCGGCGCACGCGCGAGGTCTACGCGGAGCTCGCGGAAGCAGGCGCACAGTCGACCACCCTGCGGCCAGATGGGCTTTCTCGGACGTAAGTGGCAGCGCGCCGGCGGGGAGGTGGAGGAGGCTGGCGGCGCGCGGCGCTGCGTGGCGTTGAACGGTGGCGTACGAAGAGCAGGTCTGCGTCGGGCCGGCGGTCCGGGGACGGTTCGTTGGAGGGTGGGCCGATTCCGTGCAATAGGCGCAAGAAATCGGCCCACCCTCGCCCAGACCCCGTCCTCAGTCGCCGTTCGCCCGGTCGTCGGCGCCTCGTGAATGCCGTTCCGCCCGGACGCCAGGCGCCCAGACAACAGCCCCGGCAACCAAACCGCCTCCGCCCACAGGAGGGCCTTGTGGATCACACATCGGGCAGGAGCGGCGGAGCGCTGCGGTAGCTGGGCGGCGTTCGCGACAGGCGGATCGGGTTGCGGGTCAGGCGGGCAGCCGATCCGTCGCCGCGGTCGATCTCGATGAGCGGCTGCGTTCCCAGCGACGCCGCGAGCTCGAAGGCCCCACCGATGTCGTTGACGACGCCGGCTGGAACCCGGGCCTCGGTCAGTGCCCGCGACCAGTCGCGCGCCGAGCGGGCTCTCAGCCGCCGCTCGAGCGAGGCGCGCAGCTGCTCGCGATGCGCCACCCGGTCGGCGTTGGAGGCGAAGCACGGATCGGCGGCCAGATCGGGCTCGCCGAGCACTTCGCACAGGGACGCGAACTGACGGTCGTTGCCGACCGCGAGGACGAGGTCGCCGTCACCGGTCCGGTAGAGCTCATACGGCGCGATGCTCGGGTGGGCATTGCCCATCCGCCCCGGGACGACGCCGGCGAGCGAGAACGCCGATCCCTGGTTGACGAGAGCGGCCAGCAGCGCCGAGAGCAGGTCGACCTCGACCAGCTGGCCTTCGCCGGTGGCGGCGCGATGGCGGAGCGCGGCGAGGATGCCGACGGCCGAGAACAGTCCCGCGAGCACGTCGACGAGCGCGACTCCGACCTTCTGCGGCTCACCGTCCGGCGAGCCGGTGATCGACATCAGGCCGCCGAGCGCCTGCACGAGCAGGTCGTAGCCCGGCAGCGCCGCGCCCCGGCCGCTGCCGAAGCCCGTGATCGAGCAATAGACGAGCGCCGGGTCGGCCCCGCTCAGCGCTTCGTACCCGAGCCCGAGCCGATCGAGCACCCCGGGCCGGAAGTTCTCCACCACCACGTCTGCCTCGGCGGCCAGGGCGCGGGCGCGGGCGAGGTCGTCGGGGTCGCGCAGGTCGAGCACGACGCTGTCCTTGTTGCGGTTGACCGACTGGAAGTACGTGGCCTCGCCGCGCTCGTCGTACGGCGGGCCCCAGGACCGGGTCTCGTCACCGGTTACGGGCCGCTCGACCTTGATCACGGTGGCGCCGAGGTCGGCGAGCATCATGGTCGCGAACGGGCCCGCGAGGACGCGGGAGAAGTCGAGGATGCGGAGATCCGCCAAGGCGCCGGCCGGGCTCGGGTGGGGAGTCTGGTCGGGATTCACCACGGGCACGGTAACCACTTGACCACTGCTTCGGTCACAAGCTGGCCACACTCAGCCATCGCTCCGGCCATATAACCGTCCAGGCCTCGACAACCCTGAACAAGGGGTCGCTCCGTGCGTGGACGCATCAGGCCGGCGCTGCTGGCCGCGGCGGCGATCGGAGCCGCAGCGATCGGGATCCATCCGAGCTCAATGCTCGTCCGCCTGACAAACGGGGGTGCCGACTACTCGAATGCCCAGACTCCGGTTCCTTCGGACTCATTCCCCGGCAGGGTCGGGCAGGTCACCGGCGGTAACCCGAAGACGACCGGCATCTACTACGACGCCGAGTACAGCCACGCGCTGCTCCCGCCCTGACCCACCACCTGCCCTGCGGGTGCGACGACCGGGACGCCAGTCGTGTTCGACGAGTCGATCGACAAGGATCCCACCGCGCTCGATGCCGCCAGGGCCTCTCCGGGCTGCCCGGAAGCATCCTCTCGATGACCGGCTCGCCGCAGACGCTGATCGACCCCGCAGCGACCGGCACGACGATCACCGGTGCAACGAGGACGCTGCTCCACTCCGGCCTGCAGACGATCTACGCCGGCGCAGCGGCGGCGCAGTTCTTCGGGGTGCCGGCGAACGAGCCCCGCCACGCGAACCCAGTCAGTGTCAGGACGCCCGCCTCGAGCTCCAACAGGAAGCGCTTGCGCTCGAGGCCGCCGCCATAGCCCGTGAGGCTGCCGTTGGCGCCGATCACGCGGTGACAGGGGACGATCACCGCGATCGGGTTGCGGCCGTTGGCCACCCCGACCGCCCGAGCGGCGCTCGGATGCCCGATCCGCCGAGCGAGCTCGCCGTAGCTGATCGTCTCTCCGTAGGGGATCCGGCGCAATTCCTGCCATACGAGCTGGTCGAACGGGGCGCCGGCCAGCCTCAGCGGGAGCTCGAACGCGGGGCGGGCGCCGTCGAAGTACTCGGCGAGCTGACGGCGCACGGGCGCGAAGCACTCGTCCCGGCGCTCCCACGCGGGCTCGAGCCGTGGCGGACGGCATCCCTCGAGCATGTGCAGACCGTGCAACGAGCACCCGTCGCCGAGGAGCAGGAGCTCCCCGATCGGGCTGTCGAAACGGGTGTAGAGCATCGCGTCCATCATCGCGGCTGCTCCGGCGGCGCGGCCGCCTGCGCCCACAGGTGCTGGAGCGCGTAGGCGCGGTAGGGGCGCCACTGCTCGGCGAGCGCCGCGGCCGCCGCCGGGCGCCCGTCGTGACCGAGCGCCTCGAGCCCGCGGCGGACACCGAGGTCCGTGGGCAGGAATGCGTCCCGGTCGCCGAGCGCGCGCATGGCGACGTAGGCGACGGTCCAGGGCCCGATCCCCGGCAGCGCCAGCAACCGGCGCTGGTCCTCGGCCCGGTCGGCGCCGCAGGACAGGGTGATCTCGCCGCGCGCCAGCGCGGCGGCCAGCCCGAGCACCGCCCGCCGGCGAGCGGCCGGCATCGCCAGGTGCGCGGGATTGGCCTGCGCGAGTGCCGCCGAGGACGGGAACAGGTGCGTGACGCCGCCGAGCGGACTCGCGAGCGGCTCGCCGTAGGCGGCGACGAGGCGGGCCGCCAGCGTCGTCGCGCCGGCCACCGAGACCTGCTGTCCGAGCACCGCACGGATGGCCAGCTCGGCGCCGTCCGGGTGGCCGGGAACCCGCCGGCCCGGAACAGCGCGAACCGCGGCGCCGATGACGGCGTCATCGGCGAGGGTCGCCGACACCACCCCAGGGTCCGCCTCGAGGTCGAGCAGGACCCGGCACCGCTGCGCCGCGTCCTCGGCGTCCCGCCGGTCCTCGAGCCACAGCGTCGCCGCGATGTGGCCCGCGCGTGGGCGCAGCTCGACCACGCCCGCGCCCCGCGGCAGGCGCAGACTGCGGCGATACGTGTCGGCGTCGACCTCCTCGACGCCCGTCACCGCCCGGCGCCCGAGGTAGGCGATCAGGCCCTCGGCGTCGAGCGGGGCGCGGTAGCCGAGCCGGCGCTCCAGGACCGTCCATGCATCGGCCGTGCTCTCGCGGGTCGAGCGGGTCATCGTGGCCATCGACGGTAGAACGGCGCCCGGGCGCGAGGTTGTGAGATCGACGGTGTCAGGGCCCTGACAGGGCTCGATTCAGCTGGGCCGATCCGTCCAGCCGCCGGGCCCGATTCGGGACACCCCGCGCAGGGCACACCTGATAGTGATCGGTGTGCAGACGTACGACGAGAGGGGATCTCGATGCCGGCCGTGACAGCAAGTGGCAGCGCGACAGGCCGCACCGGCGACCAGGTGCCGAAGCAGCGCGAGACGACGCTGTGGCACTCGCAGGCTCACATGCCGACCGTCAAGACCGGCGAACGCGTGATCGTCCGCGGCGAGGGCGCCATCGTGTTCACCGAGGACGGACAGCGACTGCTCGATGCTCCGGCGACGCTGTGGCACTGCAACGTGGGACACGGCCGGGCGGAGATTGCCGACGCGGTGGCCGCCCAGATGCGGACGCTCGAGACCTTCTCGACCTTTCAGGAGTACACCAACCGGCCGGCGCTCGAGCTGGCCGAGCGGGTCGCGGCGCTGGCACCGGTGGGCAACCCCAAGGTCTTCTTCACCAGCGGCGGCTCCGACGCGGTCGACCTCGCGGCCAAGCTCGCGCGCCGGTACTGGACGGCGCTCGGATACCCGGACAAGCGGCTGCTGGTCTCGCGGACCAACGCCTACCACGGCCTCCACGCCTATGGCACGAGCATCGCCGGGATCGAGGCCAACCGCGTCGGCTACGGACCGCTGATCGCCGACACGGAGCGGGTCGCGATGAACGACGCGAGTGCACTCGAGGCGCTCGTGCGCAAGCGCGGAGCCGATTCGATCGCCGCGTTCTTCTGCGAGCCGGTGATCGGCACCGGCGGCATCTTCCCCCCGGCCCCGGGCTACCTCGAGGCCGTGCAGCGCATCTGCCGCGAACACGACATCCTGCTCGTGGTCGACGAGGTGATCACCGGCTTCGGTCGCACCGGCGCCATGTTCGCCAGCGAGCGGTTCGGGCTCGAGCCCGACATCTTGCTCGTGGCCAAGGGGATCACGTCCGGCTACCTACCGCTCGGCGGCGCGATCATCGCCGACCGCGTGTGGGAGCCGTTCTGGGCCGACGAGAGCGAGCTCGTGTTCCGCCACGGGATCACCTACGCCGGACACGCCTCGGTGTGCGCTGCGGCGATGGCCAACATCGACATCCTCGAGCGCGAGCAGCTCGTCGATCGGGTCAAGAGCCTCGAGCCGGTGCTGGAGTCCGCGTTCCGGCCGCTCGAGTCACACGAGCTCGTCAAGGAGGTTCGCTCCGGCGTCGGGCTGCTGACCGGGGTCGAGCTCTGCGATCAGGCGCTGGTGCCACGGGTGTGCGCCCGCTGCGTCGAAAACGGGGTGATCGCCCGTACGCTGTCGAACGCCACGATCCAGGTGTCGCCGCCGTTCGTGATCGAGCCGGCGGAGATCGAGCAGATGGCGGAGGTGATCGGCGAGGCGCTGGGCTGGGCGGCCTCCTCGGGCTCAGCTTCTTCGCCTCTCCCGAGGCGGCGTTTAGCCTCGCTACAGGCTGACCGGGAGTATCGGTGTCATGCATCCCGGATTCTGCCCCCAGTGCGGCGAGCGGGTCACGCCCTACGCGGCGGGTTGCGCGCTGTGCGGTGCCGACCTCGACCCCCGTCGCTGGCAGCGGCCGCCGTCGTTGGCGCGGAGGCTCGTCGGCCGCCTGTCCCCGCGCTCCCGGCGCTGGTCTGTGCCGGGGTCGCCGCGCACCCACTAGCGGGTTGAGTTGACCCCGGGCACCGCGGTAACGACCCCGCGCACGAGTGTGGCCGGGCCCATGTCCATGGTCCCGTCCGGGCGCTCGAATCCCTCCGGTGCCGACAGCCGCGCGACGATCGCGCCCGCGGCGCCCAGGTTCGGCGCGTAGGCTCGCTGCGCGCCGTCGAGCAGGATCAGCCCGCGCTCGCCGGGCCGGAGCGTGCGCTCAGGACGGCCCGGCAGCAGGAAGCCGTAGGCGTCGGGCGCGACGCTGACCAGTGTTCCCTGGGGAGCGGCGGCCAGGCCCCCGGCAAGTGAGGCGAACGTGTCACCGGCGAGCTGCGGCCGGGGCGAAGCCGCGGCCACCACCAGGGCCGCCACCGCGGCCGCGCCGGCAGCCCAGGCGATCCGCGGATCCGATCGCCCGGCGCGGGCGCCAGCGCCACGGCCGGGATCGGACGCGGCCCTGACGCGAGGCCGGGGTCCGGGTGCCACGGCGAACCCGGCCGCGACGCAGGCCGCCGGGATCAGCTGCGCCAGGTAGCGCTCAAGGCCGGCGTTGCGGTAGACGTAGATCGCGCCCAGCAGCAGCACCGTCGCGAGGATCAGGAGCGCCGGCCGCGCACGTCCGCTCGCGCACGCGCGCAGGACTCCCGCGCCGGCCAGCAGCAGCAGCGGCCAGTCGCCGCCGCGCAGCAGCGCACCGAGCGCGGGCGCGCGACCGGAGAGCGCCACGACGACGAGCGACCCCAGCCCGCACGCGGCGGCGATCATGGCCCGCCGGCGGGTGACCGACGCCCACACGGCGGCGACGTCGAGCAGCACGGCGGCGGCGATCGCCCCCAACAGGAGGAGCGGTCCGCCGCTCGGCAGCGCGAGCGGCGGACGCAGTACCGCGATCACGACCGGCCAGCGTGAACGCCCCGCTGGTCAGCGCGCGCCGGGCGAGGTCGCGGCTCGAGCTCCAGAGCAGGCCCGTGAGGCCCGCGGCCGAGCAGACCACGAACCACTCCGGTCGCGTCGCGGCGCACAGCCCGGCGAGCGCTCCGCCGGTGAGCGCGCGGCGCTCGACGAGCGCCAGCGCGGTGGCCAGTGCGAGCGCCTCGGCGAGCGGGTCGGGGCCGGCGAAGCCGCTCCAGTAGGCCAGGGCCGGACTCGCCAACACGGCCGCCGCGCTCAGCGCCGCGGCCAGGCGCGAGCCCGTCAGACGGCCGGCGAGCACGCCTGCGAGCACCACCGTGGCCGCCGCGGCAGCGGCCGTGAGCAGGTCGGCCCCGGCGCGGATCGGGGCCAGCGCCGAGATCAGCGCGACGAGCGCCGGGAACAGGGGCTTCAGTGAGGCATCGACCGAGGGCACCCACAGCTCGCCGCCGTGACCGAGTTGCATCGCCGGCGTGAGGTGGTCGGCGATCCCGTGGGCCATCAGCAGGTAGTCATATCCGTCGGGATAGAGCAGGCCCCGCTGGCGGCCGAGGAGGTGGAACGCGAACGCGACCAGCGCGACGACGGCCCACACGGCCGCCGCCGGCACGCGCCGGAGCGCGATCAGAGCCGGCGCCGCTCGCCGCTCCGGCAGCCCGGCGAGGGTGGCGCTCATCCCGTCCGCCCGGCGAGCCCGAGCAGCGCCGCGAAGTAGCCGGCCGTCTCGGCGACCCGGTACAGGTACAGGCGGTCGCGGACCGCGGCCCAGAGGACGAGCCGGACCGGGACCGCGATGAGCAGCCGGAACGCGACCTCTGCGCTCGGGTTGACCGCGCGGCTGACGCCGTTCCACCACAGGCGCCGCCAGTAATAGCGACTGCGGCAGCGCTCGGCGTGCACGGCGTGGTCGACGATCGCGGCCGGCTCGAGCCAGACGAGCCAGCCGCCGGCGATCACCCGCGCCACCATGTCGCTGTCCTCGCCGGAGAGCAGCGCGCGGCCGTGGCGCCCGAGCGTGGTCGAGAAGGGCCCCACCGATGCGAGCGCCTCGCGGCGGAAGGCCATGTTGGCTCCGAACGGCCATTCGGAGCTCGACCGCGGTTCGCGGGCCACCGACCCGAAGCGGGTGATGCCGGCCAGCTGGAGCAGCCGGCCGGAGAGCCAGCGCGGCCGCGGGGCGTGGAAGGGGCGCAAGCGCCGCCGACGCAGCCGATGTCCCAGCGGTGAAACGCGCGCATGATGTGGCCGCTCCACTCCGGCCCGGGCACGGCGTCGTCGTCGACGAAGGCCACGATCGCGCCGCCTGAGGCGGCGACACCGGCGTTGCGGGCCAGCGAGAGGCCGGGCTCGCCGACATAAACGTAGGCGAGCTGCGCGATCCGCGCGCGGTAGCGCTCGACGAGCGGGCGACAGGGCACGCTCGAGGCCGAGTCGACCACCACGACCTCGACCGGGTGGCGCTGTGCGGCGAGGCCATCGAGACAGCGCTCAAGATCTGCCGGGCGCTCGTGGGTGCAGACGATCACCGACAGCTCAGACATCGCCCACCTCCGCCAGCAGCTGGGCGTGGCGCCGGGCGGCGGCCGTCCAGGTGAGCTCCGAGGCCAGCAGCCGCGCGAGGCCGGCCCGCTGCGCCCGCTCGCCGTCGTCGAGCAGCGCCTGCAAACCGGCGCGGATCCCGCCGACGCTGCCCTCGACGACGCGCGCGCTCGCGCCGGCCACCTCGGGTCCCGATCCGACCGCGGTCACCAGGCTCGGGCGGCCGCTCCCGATCGCCTCCAGCAGCGGCCCGCTGCTCTCCCCGACGCTGTCGGCGCGAACGCAGAGGATCGCGTCCGCGGCAGCGATCGCAGATTCGTACTCCGTGCTGTCGGGATCGCGTAGGACGACAGCGCCCGCGGCGGCCGCGGCGGCGGCGAGGCGTTCGTCGGCGACGCGGCCGGCGAGCAGGAGCCGGGCGCGGCCGGAGTGCAGCAGCGGGTGGGCGGCGCTCAACGTCTCGGCCACCAGCTTCGCCGGCTTGAGCACCCCCGGCAGCACGAATAGGGGCGGTCCATCGAGGTCGAGCCCGAGGGCGGCGCGAGCAACGGAGCGGTCGCAGGCCGGCGCCGGCGCCGCGGGGTGCGGGACGATCTCGATCCGGCCGGGGCTGATCCCGGCGCTGCGGACCAAGAGCTCGGCGGCGTGGTGCGAGTGGACGATCAGTCGCGCCTCGCGGCGGGTGCAGAGTGGGAGCACGATCGCTCGCTGTGCGGGCCGGAGGACCCGGGACCGCGGGAGGATGTCGTGGACCGTGAGCAGGAACGGGCCGCGGCGCCGCACGGCGGCGGCACGATCGACCGCGTCGAGTTGGCGAGGTGGAAGTGCACGAGCCCCGATCCCGCCGGCCTCCGTACCGGTCGGTAGTCGATGCCGAGCTCACCGAGCGCGGCGGCGAGCCGCCCGACATACGCGTTCACTCCGAGCGAGCGGGGATCAACGACGCCGCTGACCATGCGTCCCCGCCGTGGATCGGTGTTGTGGCTGGACAGGCCGCGTGACCTTGATCACGGGCGGGAACAGCTTGGCGTGATCGAGCCGGTAGAGCGCGTACTCGTGGTCGTCGTAGACCAGCTTCCCGATCCGCCCCAGCCGCCAGTACATGTGGCCCATCGTGCGGGCCTCGGCCGGGGTGCGGATCAGCGGTGTGGGGCCGGTCGAGAAGGCCTGGAGGTTGGGCGCCGCGAGCAGCGTCCGCGAGTCGACCAGGAACCAGCGCACGCCGGCGTTCCAGAGCGCCTGGGCGGTGGGCCACCAGTTCGTATCCGGGGCGGTGTAGAAGGCGTGGATCAAGGCGTAGCCGTGAGACGCCGCGTCCAGCTCGGCTTGGGAGCCGACGTGGGCCTTGGTCTCGGTCAGGGTCTTGTGGCCGGTGGCAGCCGGCACGTAGTAGCTGGTGAAGGGATCGCTGGCCACGAGCCCGGCGGGATGGCTGGGAATGATCTGTCCCAGCGAGTACGCCTCCTGCAGCGGCGAGCCGAAGTAGGTGATCGTCGTGGGCAGGTAGATCAGCGTCGCGAGCTTGAACACGAGCGCGAACACGAGCGTGCCCTGAACCAGCCGCTTCGGCAGCGACGGCTTGGCGTCGACGAGCACGATCGCGGTGCCGATGGCGAGCGGGATCTGCCCGAGCAGCAGGAAGCGCCACCAGACCGGCACCGGCAGCCCGGCAAGGCCCAGCAGGGCGATGCCAAAGCACCCCCCGAACCAGATCAGCGGCAGCGGCTCGCCGCGGCGAGCCAGGCGGACGAGCCCGCACAGCCCGCTGGCGCCGGCGGCGAACATGAGGAACCAGCGCCACCGGTCCTCGCTCCAGTAAAGCGCCAGGCGGTTGCTGTGGATGAGCGGGTCGATCGGTGGGGACAGGATCAGGATCACGGTCCACACCGCCAGCCCCGCGACGATCACGGTCCCGCCGATCGACAGCGTGGTCGGGGTCGTCGACCGGTGAACGCGACCGCCAAGCGGTGCCCGAGCCATCCGACGCCGGTCAGGCGCCAGGGCACGGGCCGCAGCGCCGCAACGACACGCGGCGACACGGCGAGGCCGGCGATGATCACCGATCCCGGGAGCCCGGACTGGGCCATGGCCTGGTTGAGCTGGAACGCCGGCCACGCCATCCCGAGCAGAAAACCGAAGACGAGCGCGGCCGAGGAGCGGTAGGCACCCGGCCGGCCGCGTGCGGCCAGCAGACACCCATCGGTCGCGACGAGACCGGCGAGCAACGTCCCGGTCAACTGGTGAACGACCATCGTCGTCCCCATCAGGACGATGGCCAGCAGCAGACTGAGTCGGCCGGTTCCGCGGAGCGCGAGCAGTGTGCCGAGCGCGAGCGCGATGGCCGGGTTCTGGGGATAGAAGCCGGCATACAGCAGCCCGTTGAGCGTCAGGTCGTTGGCCCAGATGACGTGGGCCGGACCGAACATCACCAGCAGCACCGGGATCGCTAGCCACGCCGCCCGGCGCCCGGCCACTCGCCGGGCGTAGAGCACGATCATCCCCAGCGTCGCGAGCGAGACGACGATGCCGGCGTAGCCGAGGAAGCGGCCGAGCGCGAGCGCGTCATTCGCGTGGCCGGGTGCGGAGACGGCCTTCCACACCATCGCCAGCGCGAGCATGTACGGCGTGGCCAGTGGCGACTGGATGCCCGGCGTGGCGAGGAACGGGCTCTGGGCCGCGAACGGGTGGGCGGCCATGTCCTGCAGCAGCGCGATGTACTCGGCGTGTCGGAGGTGACGCGCAGCGGGTAGCCGAGTTGGACGGCCCAGATCTGGAGCGCGACCAGACCCCCGACGAGCAGCAGCGCGGCGAGGACGCCGCGCGAGATCGTGAAGGGGAGGCGTCGCGGGAGGGTGAGTGCGGGAGCCGACGCGCTCATCGCCCGACCCTGGCCGTGATCGCGCTCGGCAGCGGCGAAGCGCGGGGCGTCTGCACGATCAGCTCGGGGAGCGCGCGGACCGTGGCGACAGCGAGCAGGACGAGCGCGGCGAACTCGCAGGCCAGCGTCGCGGCCGCGGCGCCGATCGCGCCGACGCTCGGGACCAGCAGCACGATCACGGCGAGGTTGATCGCCAGCGAGACGCCGACCTGCAGGCCGAGGGGACGCAGCCGTCGCAGCGCGACGAGGGCCGTGCCGAGCACGCCGGCCGGCGCGATCACCGCTGTGGCCGCGGCGAGCACGACGAGGGTCGGGGCCGCCCCGGCGAAGCGGGGACCGAATAGGACGGTGAGCAGCGGCCGCGCGAGCAGGGCGACCAGCCCGCTCACCGCGACGGCGCCGGCGCTCACCCAGACCAGCGCGCGCCGGGTGATCATCGCGGTCTCGGTGGCGTCGCGCGCGTCGGAGAGACGCGGCAGCAGTCCGGTCGTGACCGCGTTGGCCATGCACAGTAGGCCCCAGGCGATCGTGCTGGCGGCGGCGAAGTCGGCGGTCTGGGTGGAGCTGGAGAGGAGTGACAGACCGATCGTGCCCGAGCGGTAGTAGGCGAGCGTGGCCAGCGCCATCACGCCGAGCGGAGCCGCCCGCCGCAGCGCCGTCCAGGTCGGCTGCGGTGCGCCCGCGGCGACGATCCGGCGGGCGGCGAACGCCATCGGCACGCACCCGATTGCCGTTGCCGCAGCGACCGCGAGCAGGACGGTCGCTGCCCGGGGTCCGAGCACCACGCACGCCACGGCCGCCGTCGCCGTGAGCACCCCCGCCAACAGCTTGGCCAGCGCCTCCGGGCGGAGGTCCTGGGCCGAGCGCAGCGCGCCCGTGAGCGACAGCTGCGCGGCTCCGGCGGCAGCGATCAGCACCGTCGCCAGCGCCTCGGGCTCGCGGCCGGTGAGCGCGCCCACGACGACGGCCGCGACCGCGGCCGCTCCGATCAGCGGAACGCGGGCCCGCGCCAGCGCCCGCAGCAGCTCGCCCCGGGCTCTCGGGCCGCCGACACCGTCGCGCGTGAGCAGCGTCTGGCTGCCGAGATCGAGCACGGCGGTGAGCACGGTCGCCGCCGCGAGCGCCGTGGCGAGCACGGCGAACTCGGCCGTCGACAGCGCTCGCCCGGCGACCATCATCAACACGACCGTCCCGCCCTTGGAGGCGAGGTCGCCGGCCAGCGCGAAGGCGGAGTTCTGCGCCACGCTCCGTGTCTTCATGCCGCCGCTCCCGCGTTGATCGCGGCCGGTCGCGCGGCGGCTCGCAGCGCCGAGCGGGTGGCGGGCAGCGACTCGAGCGAGGCGTGCAGCAGCTCACCGTAGCGGCGGAAGGAGTGCTCCCGGGCCGCACTGCGGACACCCGCCGCCAGCGGGCCGCGGTCCTGCGCCATCCGCTCGATCGCGGCGCACAGGGCGCCGACATCGCCGGCCGGGCAGAGGATCCCGTCGGCTCCATCGCGCACCGCTTCGACCAGCCCTCCGACGGCGGTCGCGATCACCGGACGTCCGTAGGCGAACGACAGCTGCACGACACCCGACTGGCTGGCCGAGCGGTACGGGAGCAGGGAGGCGTCAGCGGCCGCGAACAGGAGCGCGGCATCCTCGTTGGAGACGAACCCGTCGCGCAACTCGACGCGATCGTCGATCCCGAGCGCGGCCACGCGCCGGCGGAGCTCCTCGCCGCCGTCCCAGAAGACGCCGGCAACGGTGAGACGGGCGCGTAGCGTCGGGCGCCGGCGGGCCAGCTCGGCCAGCGCGTCGAGCGCCAGGTCGATGCCCTTGTAGGGACGGATCGCGCCGAAGGCGAGCAGCGACAGCTCGGGATCGCCCTGGCGCCGGCGCTCGGCGGCGATCTGCGCCGCCGTCGGCTGCGCGCACAGGTCCTGCGCGGAGAAGCGGGGATGGAAGGCTTCGAGCACGGGCCGGTCGGCGAGGCCCAGCTCCTCGAGCTGCATGGTCATGTGGCCGGCGTGGACGACGAGGAGATCGGCGTGCGCGAGCACGGACCGCGTCACGGCGGGGCCGAACGGCACCCGCTCGTGGGGCTCGACGTTGTGGCAGATCACGACTCGCGACACCCCCGCCGGCGCCCGGCGCAGCAGGTACCGATACGGGGGCGCCATCACCGGGTGCAGCCAGGGCAGCACCATCGCCCGCGCGCTCACCGACGCGGTCCGTCCCAGCGCAGCGCGCCAGGTGCGCGGGTCGGCCCAGTCGAGTAGCGTCTCTGCCTGCTCCAGGCGGGCCGGACGGGAGACGCGGTCGTGGGTGTCGCGCCGGTGAATCAGCGGCGGATAGAGGCGACGCCACGACAGCGCTTCGACGGGCCCGAGCTCCCTGAGCGCGGCGAGCATCGCCGTGTTGAACTGCGCGGCGCCGCTGACGAGTGGATGGATCGGGGCGATGACTGCAACCGGAGCCGCCCGAGCAGCGGCCCCAGTCATGACGCCGTCTGGGCGGCCACGGGTGGCGCCGGGCCTTCGCCGGCCACGATCTCGGCCGGCGCCGGCAGGTGGCGCACCTCGGCGTCGCGATCCCCGGCCAGCTCGGAGGCTTCGATGCGCTTGATCCGGTGCAGCGCGTCCTCGAGCAGCCGTCGATTGGAGCTGATCCCGTCGGCCAGCAGCCCGCAGATGAGCAGTGCGGCGGCGCTGATCGCGAGCAGCAGCGCGGCCAGCAGCGCCGGTAGGTGCAACCCGCCGGCGGCGTAGGAGAGCAGGAACCACGCGGTGGCGACGGCCGCGGCCAGCGCCAACGTGCCGGCGATCCGGCCGAACGCGCGGAGCGGGTTCGTGTGCAGAGCCGTGCGGAAGGCCTGGCCGCCGGTGCGCCCGATGTAGCGCGTGATCGAGTGCGTCATGCGCGAGGTCCCGACGGTGCGCTGGCGCGCAGGTGAGACGATCTCGACCATGCGCAGCCGCCGGCCGGCGGCCTGAATGAGCGTGTCGAGCGTGTACGTGAACCCGGAGCTGACGTGCAATTGCATCAGCGCATCGCGCGAGAAGGCGCGATAGCCCGAGGTGACATCGCTGAGCGGGACGTTCAGCATCCGGCGCGCGACCCACGATCCGAGCCGGTTCCCGAACCGCCGCAACGGCGAGCCCTGGCTCGGATCGGCCAGCGGACGCGCAGCGACGACGAGATCGGCCGAGCCCGCGACGATCGGAGCCACGAGCCGGGCCATGGCCGACGGGTTGTGCTGGCCGTCGGCGTCCAGCGTGACGACGATGTCGGCCCCGCGCGCCAGCGCCTCGGTCGCGCCGCGGTTGAAGGCGGCCGCGAGGCCGCGGTTGCCCGGATGGCGTGCGACGTGGTCGACGCCGGCAGCCCAGGCCCGGTCTGCGGTGAGGTCTTCGGACCCGTCGTCGATGACGACGATCTCGACTCGCCCGACGCCGTCGATCTGGCGCGGGATCTCGCTCACCACGCGACCGATCGTCTCCTGCTCGTTGAGGGCCGGAATCAGCACTACGAGACGGGCGCCCGCCCGGGCACTGCCCGCGGGGGCGGATATGCGGATATCGAGGTGACGGTCGGGCGCGCTGTGCGGCGCGCCCGACCTCTCCTCACGCGTGACTGGTGCCACGGTGTTCCCTTTCTCAGCGACGCGGGCCGTGGCCGCGATCGTGGCCGCTCTTGCCGCCGCGGTCGCCGCTCTTGCCGCCGCGGTCGCCGCTCTTGCCGCCGCGGTCGCCGCCCTTGCCGCTGCCGGAGCCGGCCTTGCCGCTGCCGGAGCCGGCCTTGCCGCTGCCGGAGCCGCCCTTGCCGCTGCCGGAGCCGCCCTTGCCGCTGCCGGAGCCGCCCTGGTCGTGACCGCGCCCATCGCCGCCGTGGTGGCCCGGCGGAACCGTGCTCGGCTTGCCGTGCTCGTGGGACGGGACGCTCCGCGCCGCGGCGAAGCCGGCAACGGTCAAGCTCAGCGCCGCAGCGATCGCCAGCGCGTTCCGCCGGATACCACGCTTCATGAGATACCTCCGTGTAGTTGGGCCAGGAGCGGCCTGGGCTGCTCCGAAAACATGACGCGCAAGCGGGGTGACGGCCTGCGTCCGCGTCACAGGCCTGTTCTCGGCAGCCTGCGCCCGCGGATGCACGTCCACCCGCCCGTCATCGACCGTGCGTCCAGAAGCGGGTTCTGCGACCGGCCGGCCCACGACCGGCGCAGGAATTCAAGGACACGCCGCGCCAGGTCGATATTGGCCTGTGATGCTCACCGTCTCGTTACTGGTCGCACTGCTGGCGTTGGCCGGCGTCACGTTCGGCGGCCTGCGAACCCGGCGACGCCTCGAAGCCCAGGTCCGTGAGCTGCAGCGCAACGCGCGCGTCGAGGAACTCACCCTGCTCCGCAACCCGGCGGCGTTCAAGGAGGACCTCGACCTCGAGCTGCTCCGCTCCGAGCGCACCGCCCAGCCCGCGAGCCTGATCGTGCTCAGCGTCGACTCGCGTCCCTGGACGGAGCCGGCCGGCAACGCACCACGGCAGGAGCTGGCCCGCGTGATGAGCGGCGCGGTCCGCGAGGTCGACATCGGCTACCGCATCGGCGCGGATGAGTTCGCGTTGATCCTCCCGGGCACGCGCGCCCGCGGCGCGCTGGTCGCGGCCGATCGGGTCGGGGACGCTCTCCGGGCGGCCGGCGCACCCGCCGGCTCAGCCGCCGTCGGCGTCGCCGAGGCCGGGCCCGGGATGGACCGGCGCCAGCTGTTTCGCAACGCCTACGTCGCGCTCCTGGCCGCCGGTCGCGATGGGCGGCCGGACGTGCTCGCCTACTCGCCTGAGCTCGAGCCCAGCAGCGACCCGGCTGAGCTCAACGGGCTGGCGCGGATCGAGCCGGTCGAGAGCTCCTCGCTGTCCGACGCGCCGCCGACTCAGTAGTCGCTCAAGAGCCCGGTGACCCGCGTCGGGGCGATCAAGTCGTCGGGCATCAAGGGCGTTGTCATCTCCCGCGGCGTGCTCGACGGCGAGGTCATCTTCGACACGAGCGCGCAGATGGCCACCGCACTCGCGTCGGCGGGTATCACAAGCGACATCGACACCTCGGCCTTCAAAGCGCCCGATGACTCGGCGTCATACTCTGCGGTGCCTCGTCACCGATGCGGAAGGAGAGAGCGTGAGCGACGTTCAGGGCACCGGTATCCCGGCCGACCCGTGGGTGCTGAAGACGCCTCCGGGAACGTCCGAGTACCAGATGTACAAGGACGAGTCGGCCGATCCGCCGGCGCTCGTGTGCGTCGTCGGCAAGACCAAGCTCGGCTATCAGCTCCGCTGCCTCGACGACCTGCACGCGATGCTCAAGGCGCACGGGGACTGGATGCCGCTGGGGAGCGCCGATGAGCAGAAGCCGGCGGCCGACGGCACGGTTGAGGCCTGGGGCCGCTCGGAGTCGAATCCGGTCGGCGGCTTCTACGGCACCAAGAAGGGTCTGCGCGGTCGCTTCGGCATGTACGTGCCGCCGCTGATGGAGGCGCTCGGCCTGGCCGAGCTCGAGCACAACCCGCGCAACAACCGGATGCGGGCGCACTGAGCCCGGCGATGTCTGAGGCGTTCCGGAGCGCGTACGCGCCGATTCTGGAGGAGCTGGGCCGGCTGGCCCCGCCGGCCGGGATCGTCGACGCGCACGCCCACCTCGGCGCCGACGAGGACGGACGCTCGCTTGATCCCCAGACCCTGCTGACGGCGCTCGACGAGGTGGGGCCGACGACGCGCGCGTGCGTGTTCCCGTTCCACGATCCCGAGCGCCATCCCGCCTATCGCGTGCCGAACGACCGTGTGCTCGAGTGGGCGCGCGAGAGCGACGGGCGGCTGATCCCGTACTGCCGTCTCGATCCGGGCAACGGGCCCGTGGCCGAGGCGGAGCGGTGCCTGGCCCTGGGAGCGCGGGGGATCAAGCTGCACCCCCGGGCGCAGTCGTTCGGCTTCGGCAACGACGCTGCGCGCGCGATCTTCGAAGTTGCCGGCGACGCCGGCGTCCCGATCCTGATCCACGCCGGCCGTGGCATGGGCACGATGGCCGACCTGGTCGAGCTCGCGCTCCGGTACCCGGAGGTGCCGCTCGTGCTCGCCCACGGCGGGATCGCCGACCAGGGCATCTTCGCCACCGGCTTCGAGGGCCATCCCTGCGTCCTCTACGACACCTCGTGCTTCGCGCCCACCGACATCGTCGAGCTGTACGCGCGCGTGCCCGCCGAGCGGATCGTGTTCGCCTCCGACGTTCCCTACGGCCGTCCGCCCGGAGGCCTGTTCCTGGCCATGCGCGCCGCCCAGTACGCCGGCCTCGACGAGTCCGAGCGCGCGCTCGTCGCCGGCGGCACGATGGCCGCCGTGCTCGGCGGGCAGCCACCCGCGCTCGCGCACCCGCCGCGTGTGCCCCGGGTCCGGCCCGTCAGCGGCACGCTGGCGCGGATCGCCGCCTACCTGATCACCGGCTTCGGCGCCGTCCTGGCCACCCCACCACCGGTCCCGGCCCGAGCACTGCCGTGGATCAACCTGGCCCGCGCCGCCTGCCGCGAGCCCGACCCGGGCGTCGCCGGACACGCGATCGAGCGGATCTCCGCAGCGCTGGTCGCCGCCGAGCAGGTGCTGAACGGCGCCGAGCGGGAGCAGTTCATGGCCATCGGGCTGATCCACGCGGCCAGCACGATCGCGGTGACGGAGCCGGTGGGGTAGACGCCGGTCTCGTGCTGTCGTGCCCTGGCGCGGGTGCCGGCGGCGGGGCGTAACCGGCGGCTGGGGATGGGGTTGGGTTCGATCCGGCCGGGGTTGCCGAGCCTCTCGCGCGGCGCCGGCGAACCGGCATTTCGTAGGTCCTCGAGGAAACCCGGCGCTAAAATAATGCTTGCCAGCAAGCAAGCATTCACAACCACCCGGAGGACGTTGCCCATCACGTCACCAGCCCTCGGAACCGATCTCACTCCCCGGATGCGGGCGGTGATCGGCAAGCTGTCGCGGCGGCTGCGGCCCACCAGCGCCGGGATCGCCGCGGGGCTGACGCCGACCAAGGTGTCGGTGCTGTTCACGATCGCTAGGGTGGGGCCGATCCGGCTCTCGGGGCTGGCCGAGGCGGAGGGACTGAACCCGACGATGCTCTCGCGGGTGGTGGCCGGGTTCACCGAGGCGGGTCTCGTGACCCGGAGCAGCGATCCGGTGGACCGGCGCTCGGCACTGGTCGAGATCACGCCGGCCGGAATCAGCCTGTGCGAGCGCATGCGCCGCGAGCGCACCGACGCGCTGAACGTCGCGCTGAGCGCGTTGTCGGAGCGCGATCGGCGCTCGCTGGACCAGGTCCTGCCCGTGCTCGAGGCGCTGGCCGAGCAGCTAAAGGAACGGCGCCCATGACGCGGGTGGTCAAGGCGGGACGGATCACGTTCGCGGCGCTCGCGGTCCCCAACTACCGGCGCTACATCTCCGGTCAGGCGATCTCGCTGATCGGGACCTGGATGCAGATGACCGCGCAGGCGTGGCTGGTCCTGACCTTGACGCACTCGAGCACGGCGCTCGGAGCGATCGTGGCGCTCCAGACGCTGCCGGTGCTGCTCTTGGCCCCCTACGGGGGCGTGATCGCCGACCGGGTCGACAAGCGCAAGCTGATGATCCTGCTGCAGACGGCGATGGGCCTGCAGGCCCTGGCGCTCGGGATCCTGACCGTCACCGGCGCCGTCCGGGTGTGGCAGATCGGGTTCCTGGCGGTGCTGCTCGGAGTCAACAACGCGTTCGAGAACCCCTCGCGGCAGTCGTTCATGCTCGAGCTCGTCGGGCCCGACCATCTGCGCAACGCGGTCAGCCTGAACTCCGTGCTGGTCAACGTGGCGCGGCTGATCGGCCCCGCGGTGGCGGGCATCCTGATCGCCACCACCGGTGAGGGGATCTGCTTCCTGGCCAACGCTGCCAGCTTCGTCGCCGTCGTCGCCTCGCTGGCGACGATGGACACGCGCGCTCTGAATCCATCGCCGCCCGCGCCACGCGAGAAGGGGCAGCTGCGCGAGGGGCTCCGTTACGTCCGCAACGCCCCCGAGCTCGCCGTGCCGCTGCTGATGATGGGGGCGGTCGGCTGCCTGACCTACGAGTTTCAGGTGTCGCTGCCGGTGATGGCGCGCAGCGGCCTGGGCGCCGGCGCCGCCGGGTTCGGCTTCATGACCGCGGCGATGGGCATCGGCGCGGTGGCCGGCGGGCTGATGGTCGCCGCCCGGGGCAAGACCGGACTGCGCCCGCTCGTGGTCGCCAGCTTCGCGTTCGGGATCACCGTGGGCTTGGCGGCGATCGCGCCGAGCCTGGGCCTCGAGCTGGTTGCGCTCGCGTTCGCCGGCGGGGCCAGCATCTCGTTCATGTCAACGGGCAACTCGACGCTGCAGCTCGCCGCCGACCCGACGATGCGCGGCCGCGTGATGTCGCTGTGGTTCGTGGCCTTCCAGGGCTCGACGCCGATCGGCGGCCCGATCATCGGCTGGGTGATGGCCGTCGCCGGCGCCCGCGCCGGCCTAGGGCTCGGCGCCGTGACCTGCATCGTGGTTGGGCTGGCGGGCCTGGTCATGCTCCGCCGCGCCGATCGGCCCTACGGCGCGCTCGATCGCGCCGGGAGCCTTCAATCCTGATCCGTAGCCGTGCGGGACGACGACACCGCCGGCGCCGTCGGAGCCGAGCTGTTCGGCGAGCTCGTACCCGAGCGTGGTCACGCCGGCGAGAAAGGCCGGATGCCGGTTGTGGCCGGCGTACGCTGTCGGCCTGCGGCGTCTGGGCCGCGGTCTGGGCCGCCTCGCGACCGCCCTCAACCAGCCGCACGGATGCCCCGTGCGCACTGGCCTGGGCCAGCTTCGCGGCGCTCGTTGTCGCGGGGCGGAGATCTCGCAGCTGATCTCCGCGGCGGCGGCGTAGGCGGCGAGCGACGCCGCGGCGTTGCCGGAGGAGTCCTCGCGCAGCGCGCTCACCCCGAGGCGCCCGCAGCACCGAGACGAGCACCGCCGCGCCGCGGTCCTTGTAGCTGCCGCTCGGCTGCAGGTGCTCGAGCTTCGCCAGCGCGCCGCGCCCCGCGCGCTCGAGCGCGATCAGTGGCGTGCCGGCCGCGACGGCCGTGCGGAGCAGACCGCAGCGCTCGCAGCGGCAGAGGATCGCGGCGCCGGCGGGTGGCGGGGACCGGGTGATGAGGGATGAGGGATGAGGGATCGTGCCAGAGGAAATCGTCTTGGCGCCCACGGTGAGGGCATAAAGTGCCGGACTTGGACGCCGGACTGTCAGAGATCGCTCGCTTCCTCGCGACGCGGCCGCCGTTCGATGCGCTCGCGCCGGAGGAGCTCGGCGAGGTCGTGCGCGAGACGCAGGTCGAGTTCTTCCTCGCCGGTGCGAGCATCCTGACCGAGGAGGGCGGTCCGGTCACGTTCCTGCGCGTGATCTACAGCGGCGCTGTCGACTTCGTGCACGAGGACAAGCTGCTCGACCTGCTCGTCCCGGGTGACACGTTCGGGCACGCGGCGATGCTGTCGGGGCTTCCTCCGGGCTTCGAGGCCCGGGCGGCCGAGGACACGCTGTGCTACCGGATCCCCGCCGCCGTCGCACGCCCGCTGCTCGAGCGCGCGTACAGCCGCGAGCTGGCGGTCGGCGTGCACGAGCCCGGCCACCAGCCGGTGGCCACGCTGATCCGCATCCCGACTGTCGTGTGCGAGCCGACGACGCCGATCGCCGAGGTCGCGCGCCGGATGACCGAAGCGGGCGCGAGCGCGGCGATGGCCGAGCGCGACGGTCAGCTCGGCATCGTGACCGACAAGGACCTGCGCCGGCGGGTGATGGCCGCGCGCATGTCGCCCTACACCCCGGTCCCGGCTTTCGACCCTAACGCGAGCCGTCGCCCGCGCAAGGCGAACCCCATTTCAACACCGGGACAATATCGCCCCGATGCAGGCGGAGCGCCAGCGCCCCCCCGTGCGGCCGCCCCGGCTCACGGTCAGGCGCGACCGCCGAGCGCGCGCGTGAGCAGCGCGGCCCCGTGGCGGAGCTGGTCGAGGAGCCGCGCCGGGTCGGGCAGCCGATTGGCCGGGCCCTGCAGGCCGAGGATCGCGGCCAGCGCCTCGGTGCGGTCGAAGACCGGCGCCGCGATCGCGTTCACGTCGACCTCGCGCTCGCCGAACACGGTGCCGTAACCGCGCTCGCGCACGGCGGCAATCTCGGCCGCCAGCGCCTCACGCCGGGTGATCGTACGATCGGTCAGCGCGACGAGGCTGCGCTCGGGCGGAAGCGGGCCGCCGCCGAAGGAGAGCATCACCTTGCCGACCGCGGTCGCGTGCGCAACGCTCGGCCGTCCCAGCCGGGCCATGCTGACCACGCTGGCGCGGGAGGGCACGGAATCGACCGTGATCGCCTCCTCCTCGCCGGGCAGCGACAACGTCGCCGTCTCGCCCGTGCGCTCCATCAGCTCCACGAGCACGGGCCGGGCCAGCGCCTGCAGGTCGAGTCGCGCGAGCACGCGGTCGGCGAGCGTCACCAGGTGCATGCCAAGACGGTACGGGCCGGTGCCGTCGCGCTGCACCATGCCGGCCGACTCGAGCGTGGCCAGCAGCCGCGATGCGGTGCTCGCGCTGACGCCGATCCGGCGCGCGAGCTCGTTGACGCCGGCCCCCTGCTCGCCCTCCAGCAGCTCGTCGAGCAGCGTGAGCGCGCGGGCGACGGAGCCGACCGGCCGCACGCCCTGTCGAATTTGTTGCGCCATTGGCAACAGTATTGCGCTTTGCGCGACGGATGACTACGATCGCCCGCGTGTCGTTCCTGCTCACCTGCCCCCATTGCGGCGTCCGCGAGGTGGCGGACTTCGCGTTCGGCGGTGAGATCAGCGTGCGACCCCGGGAAACGCCGTCCCTGCGCGAGCTCTCGCGCTACAACTACTTCCGCCGTAACGTCGCGGGCGTCCAGCGCGAGTGGTGGTATCACCGCTCCGGCTGCCGGACCTGGTTCCAGGCCGAGCGCGACACGCGGACCAATGTCGTGCTGCGGGTCGGGCTCCCCGGCGAGCTCTGTGCGCAGGAGGCCGCGCGATGAGCCGGATGCCGCCGCGGCCCGGTGAGCGGATCGACCGCTCCAAGACGATCACGTTCAGCTTCGACGGCAAGAAGGTGACCGCGCTCGAGGGGGACACGATCGGCTCGGCGCTCTACGCCGCTGGTCAACGCACCTTCTCGCGCTCGTTCAAGTACCACCGCCGCCGCGGTCTGATGTGCTGCGCCGGCCAGTGCCCGAACTGCCTCGTGGCGGTCGGCGGCGCCCCGGGGATCCGGGCCTGCACCGAGCCCGCGCGCGAAGGCGCCAAGGTCGAGCACCTCAACGCCACGCCCTCGCTGTCGTTCGACGCGATGGCGGTCACCGATATCGCCGGCGGCCCGTTCACTCCGCCCGGCTTCTACTACAAGACCTTCACCCGCCCGCGACGGCTGTGGCCGGCCTACGAGTGGGCGCTCCGGCATGCCGCCGGGCTCGGCCGCTTGCCGCGCGAGCAGCCCGAGCGCACGTGGCGCACCGAGTACCGCCGACGGCACGCCGACCTGCTCGTGGTCGGCGGTGGGGACGCCGGGCTGAGCGCGGCGATCGCGGCCGCCGAGCTGGGCGCCGACGTGGTGCTCGCGGACGAGGGCTCCGAGCCGGGCGGCCGGCTGCTGTGGGAGGGCGGGCACGAGCATGCCCGGACGCTCGTCGACCGCGCCCGCACGGCCGGCGTCGAGATCCTCAGCTCGGCTCCGGCGCTGGCGCACTTCGACGGGCTCGTTCCGGTCTGGCAGGGCGACACGCTGCACCAGATCCGCGCCCGGCACCACATCTACGCCACCGGCGCGATCGAGCAGCCGCTCGTGTTCCCCGGCAACGACCTGCCCGGCGTGATGCTGTCCGGCGGCGCCCGCCGGCTGCTGGCCCTGTACGGCGTTCGGCCCGGCATGCGCGCGGTCATCGCGACCGCATCGGACCGCGGTGTGCGCGCGGCGATCGCCCTGCGCGAGGCGGGCATCGACGTCTCCGCCGTGGCCGACCTGCGGACCGAGCCCTCGCGCGCCTGCAGCCGCCTGTCGGCACAGGGAATCGCGGTGCTGCCCGGCTGGACCGTGGTCGCGGCGCGGGGTCGTCGTGAGGTCCGCGCGGCCGTGCTCGCACCGGTGGCGGCGGGCGATTCGCACGGTCAGGACCGCGAGGTGGAATGCGATCTCGTGCTCGTCTCCGGCGGCGACTCGCCGGCGACGGCGCTGATCACGCAAGCCGGTGGCCGGACCGAGTACGACTCCGCACGGGGCTATTTCCGGATCGCCGAGCTGCCGCCCCGCGTGTCCGCGGCGGGTCAGGTGGCTGGCGAGGGCACCTTCCAGATCGCGCAGGTCTCGGGTGAGCGGGCAGGCCTCGAGGCGGCGCACGCGCTTGGTCTGGGCGACAACCGCTCGCGGGCCCGCCTCCAGGAGACCAAGGCGCGGCTGGCCGCGGCAAGGAGGGGCGAGGAAGCGGTGCCGCCGGCCGAGGTCCCGCACGCCGCGGGCAAGTCGTTCGCGTGCTTCTGCGAGGACGTCACGGCCAAGGACATCCACCGTGGGATCAAGGAGGGCTACGACTCGATCGAGCTGTGCAAGCGCTTCACGACCGTGACGATGGGCCCGTGCCAGGGCCGCTTGTGCCAGCTGCCCTCGGTCAGGCTGATGGCGGCCGACACCGGCCAGAGCCTCGAGCAGGTGGGCACGACGACCGCGCGGCCGCCGTGGTCGACGGTCCCCTTGGGGGCGCTCGCCGGCCGTCCGTTCGAGCCCGCCAAGCGCTCGTCGATCCACGGTCGCCACCGTGAGCTCGGGGCAACAGTCCGCTGGGCCGGCGACTGGCGGCGCCCCTACGACTACGGCGATCCCGAGGCCGAGGCGCTCGCGGTGCACCGCTCGGCCGGGCTGATCGACGTCTCCACGCTCGGCAAGCTGCTCGTGCGCGGTCCGGAGGCGGGAGAGTTCCTCGACCGCCTGTATCCCAACCGCCATTCCAACCTGAAGCCGGGCCGCGTCCGCTACGGGGTGCTGACCTCCGATGCCGGCCGGATCATGGACGACGGGACCGTAACCCGGATCGACGAGAAGTCGTTCTACGTCACCACCACCTCCAGCGGCGCCGGCGCCGTCGAGCAGTGGCTCTCGTGGTGGCTGGCCGACTGGGAGATGGACGTGCATCTCGCCGACGTGACGCAGGCCGTCTCGGCGGTCAATCTCGCGGGCCCGCGATCGCGCGAGATCCTGACCCGGCTGACCGACCTGGACTGCTCGCCGGAAGCCTTCGCCTACCTCGATGCCCGGCACGCCCATGTGGCCGGCGTCCCCTGCCTGCTGCTGCGGATCGGGTTCGTCGGCGAGCTCGGCTACGAGATCCACTTCCCGGCCGCGTACGGCGAAGATGTGTGGGACGCGATCCTCGAGGCGGGCGCGCCCGAGGCGATCACGCCGTTCGGACTCGAGCCCCAGCGAGTGCTGCGGCTGCAGAAGCAGCACATCATCGTCGGCCAGGACACCGACTCCGAGTCGACGCCGTACGGCGCCGCGATGCCGTGGGCAGTGAAGCTCGACAAGGAGCAGGCGTTCATCGGCAAGTGGGCGCTGGCCCACGCCGCCGAGCACCCGGCGAGCACGGCGCTCGTCGGCTTCACGCTCGAGAACGGGCACGTTCCCACCGAGGGCGCGGTCGTGCTCGACGCGCTCGGCCATGCGGCCGGTCAGGTCACCAGCGCCCGCAGCTCGCGCCAGCTCGCGCGCGTGATCGGGATGGCCTGGGTACCCGCCGAGCTCGCGCAGGCCGGGTCGACGATCACGATCCTCGACGAGGGCGCCCGGATCAGCGCCTCGGTCGTGACCGAGCCGTTCCACGATCCCGCCGGGGAGCTGCTGCGCTCATGAGCCTTGACTTCACCGTTCCCGTCGCGTCGAGGAACGAGCGCACCGCGCGCAGCCCGATGGAGCGGCTCGCGCGCGCCGCCGGCGCGCGGTTCGAGCGCCACGCCGGCTGGAACGTGGCCGTCGCCTACGGCGACGACGGTGCGGTAGAGGTCGCGCGCGTCTCCGACACCGTGGGCTTCTGCGACCGCTCTGCGCTGGCCAAGCTGGACATCCAGTCCGATCCCGAGGTGCTCGCGGAGCTGGTCGGCCGCGTCGCCGGCGGGCTCACCCTGGAGCTCGGGCGGGCATCGCGCACGCCCGACGGCTCGACCTGGTGGTGCCCGATCACGCCCTCCCGCCTGCTCGTGCTGAGCGAGCCCACCTCGGGCTGGGACGTGCGCGCGGCGGTCGACCGCGCGGCGGCGGAGGCCGACGATCGGCTCCTCACGGTCGCCGACGTCTCCTGCGGTCTCGCCGCGCTGACCCTCGTCGGTCCGAGCGCGAACGAGCTGCTCGCCCGCTTCTGCGCCATCGACGTGCGTCCAGCGGTCACGCCGGTCGCGGCCTTTCGCCCCGGGTCGGTGGCCCGTACCCCCGGATATCTGTTGCGCGAGGACGAGGACCGGCTGCTGGTGCTCGTCGGCTGCGCGCTCGGCGCGTATCTGTGGGAGGTGGTGGCCGACGCCGCCGCCAATCTCGCCGGCGGTCCGGTCGGCAGCGAGGCGCTCGGGGTGGGCTCGGGTGGGGTGGCCGCGGGCGGTCCGCTCGCGAGCGACGCCCCCGCCGGCGTCGGCGAGGGGAGCACGAATGCGTGAGGTCTTCCGTCCCGGGCGCATGTGGCGCCGGCGGGGCGAGCTTCGCGACTCCTACGACGTGGTCATCGTCGGCGGCGGCGCCCACGGGCTCGCGACCGCCTATTACCTCGGGCAGCTCGGCGTCAAGAACGTGGCCGTGCTCGAGATGGGGTACATCGGCTCGGGAGCGGCCGGCCGCAACACGACGATCCTGCGCTCGAACTACAAGACCCCCGAGGGCGCGCGCTTCTACGACGCCTCGGTCCGCATGTACGAGCGCCTGTCCCAGGAGCTCGAGTTCAACCTCCTGTTCTCGCAGTGTGGCCACCTGACACTCGCCCACACCGACCGGGCGATGTTCGTGATGGCCAACCGCGCCGAGGTCAACCGGCTGCACGAGATCGACTCAAGGCTCGTGGATACGGCGGAGGTCAAGCGCCTGTGCCCGCCGCTGAACGTGTCCGAGGATGCGACCTACCCGGTCATGGGCGCGCTGTATCACCCGCCCGGCGGGATCATCCGCCACGACGCCGTCGTGTGGGGCTACGCCCGCGGCGCCGACCGGGCCGGCGTCGAGATCCACCCCTACACCGAGGTCACCGGCTTCGAGCGCTCGGGCCAGAAGATCACCGCCGTGCGCACCAATCGCGGCACCGTGCGGGCCGGGCAGGTGGTGAACGCCACGGCCGGCTGGAGCTCGCTGGTCTGCGAGCAGGCCGGGGTCGAGCTGCCGATCACCACCCACATCCTGCAGGCCTGCGTCACCGAGCCCGTCAAGCCGCTGCTCGACGTCGTGATCGTGTCCTCGCAGATGCACGTCTACATCTCGCAGTCCGATCGCGGCGAGTTCGTGATGGGCTCGGAGATCGAGCCGTGGACCACGTATCGCATGCAGGGCACGCTGAACTTCCTCCAGGACCTCACGCGCCACACCCTCGAGCTGTTCCCGCAGCTCGAGCGCGCCCGCCTGCTGCGGAGCTGGGCCGGCCTGTGCGACCTGTCGCCCGACTACAGCCCCATCCTCGGCCGCACCGAGGTCGAGAACTTCCACGTCAGTGCGGGCTGGGGGACGTACGGCTTCAAGGCGGCGCCGATCGTCGGCCGGACCCTCGCCGACCTGGTCCACACGGGCACGACGCCCGAGCTGATCGCGCCGTTCGCGCTGGAGCGCTTCTACGAGGATCGGCTGGTGTCCGAGCTCGCCGCGGCCGCCGTCAGCCATTGATGGCCTACGTATCGGCAGAACCGGCGCGTGGGGCCGAGCACACCGCGGTGCTGCTGATCTCCTGCCCCGACGGTCCCGGAATCGTCGCGGCGGTGTCCCGGTTTCTGTTCGAGCTCGACGCCAACATCGTCTCATCGGACCAGTACTCGACCCATCCCGAGCACGGGACCTTCTTCATGCGCACCGCCTTCTATGCGCCGGCGCTGGATCGGGACAGGGCCGGTTTCGAGGCGGCGTTCGCGGCGCTGGCCGAGCGGTTCGCGATGGACTGGCGCGTGTCCTACGCGCGCGAGCGTCGCCGGGTCGCGCTGATGGCCTCGCGTGAGGACCACTGCCTGGTCGACCTGCTGTGGCGCCACCGCCGGAATGAGCTCGAGATGGACGTCGCCTGCGTGATCTCCAACCACCCGGACCTGCGCGGTGAGGCCGAGTCGCTCGGGGTGCCCTATCACCACGTGCCGGTCACGCGTGAGACCAAGCCCGAGGCCGAGGCGCGCGCGCTGGAGCTGCTCGGCGATGTCGATCTGGTCGTACTCGCGCGATACATGCAGATCCTCAGCGGCGACTTCCTGGCCCGGCTCGGATGCCCGGTGATCAACATCCATCACTCGTTCCTGCCGGCGTTTGCGGGCGCCGACCCCTACCGCCGCGCCTACGATCGCGGCGTCAAGCTGATCGGTGCGACGGCCCACTACGTGACCGAGGATCTCGACGAGGGCCCGATCATCGAGCAGGACGTGCAGCGCGTGGGCCACGGCTACACGGTCGAGGACCTGGCCCGCATCGGACGCGACCTCGAGCGCCTCGTGCTGGCGCGCGCGGTGCGCGCCCACCTGGACGACCGCGTCCTGGCCCATGACGGGCGCACGATCGTGTTCTAGACGTGGGCGGTGGCCGCGGGCGCGGGTGGTCTATGCGGCGGCGCTCCCGGCACCGGCGACGGCGAGGAACCGATCGCACAGCCCGCGGCCGAGCTCGTTCCAGCCTGCGATCTTGCGCTGGCACTCATGACGCAGTGCCGCGGGGTCGAGGCCGATCGCGACGGCGTCCTGGTCGCTGCGGTAGTCCTCGATCCAGCCGTCGAGATCGGCCGCGGTGACCTCAGCGTGAAACTGGATTCCCCACGCTCGCTCGCCGATCCGGTAGGCCTGCAGGCAGGTTGCGTTCTGCGCCAAGGCGGTCGCGTCCGGCGGCAGCGAGCACGCGTAGCTGTGCCACTCGAGCGCCTCGAACCCGGGTGCGAGCGGGCTCAGCAGTGGGTCCGCCGCACCGGCGGCCGTCAGCTCCACCGGGTGCCAGCCGATCTCCGGTCGGGACGCGCGTGCCACCTCGCCGCCGCCCGCGCCGGCCAGCAGCTGCGCGCCGAGACAGACGGCGAGCGTGGGGACATTGCGCCCGACGAGCTCCGCGAGCAGCGTCCGCTCGCCGTCCATCCACCCGTGACTGTGCCCCTGGTCGGGGTGCATCGAGCCGCCGAACGTGAGCACGGCGTCGTACGCGGCCGGACTGCGGCCCGGTGGGCCGGTCCCCGGCTCCCACGTGTCGAGCCGGGCGCCGGCGGCGTCGATCGCCTCGGCGAACACGCCCGGGCCGGTATCCCGCTGGTGGACGATGGCCAGGACGCGCACCCGCGGTAGTGTGACCGGCTCCGACTCGGCGACTCAGGCCGCGCGGCTGCGGGGGCCGTAGCGAAGCCGCCCCGGCAGCAGCGGGACCAGTAACCGCTTGGCGTACTCCGCGCCTCCGATGAGGGCCAGACCGCGCAGCGGATCCCACGAGAACCCGTACTGCCGGCGCACGCCGGGCGGCAGCAGGCCGACGGTGATGAAGTTCGCCAGCTCGACCAGCGGTCGCGCCGCCAGCGGCACCGGCGGGCGCATCACGATCTGGATCGAGAGCTCTCGCGCCTCGTCGGTCACGGATAGCTCGTCGCCGTCGACCATCCGTGTCATGTATGCCCGCAGCGCGGCGACGTCGGCCGGCATCTGGTCCGGCTCGAGCCCGAACAAGGCGCCGATCAGCCGCTGGTCCTGCCAGTAGGCCTCGCGCTCGTCGTCGCTGAGCGATCCGATGTAGCGCTCGTACACGACCAGGCTCGAGTCGACCAGCGAGGCGAAGATCCACAGCAGGAGGTCGGGATCGTCGGCGGCGTAGGGCGTGCCGGCGGGATAGCGCCCGACCGGGTCCTCGATCGTGCCGCGAACGCGACGGTGCACCGCCCGGACGCGGCGGGTCGCGCGGTCGGCGAGCTCCTTGGAGCCGAACGTGATCAGCTCCAGCACCGCGGCGGTGCGCCGGAGCCGCTCGTAGGGCTCGTCGAGCGATCCGGTCTGGGCGAAGAATCCGGCGAACGCGAGCGGGTGGGCGGCCTGCATCAGCAGCGCCCGCGGACCGCCGAGGCCGACCACCTGCTCGCGGTGCACGCGGCGGACCATCGATTCGTCGTTGAAATAGCTCGAAGTGGGCATGCTCGATATGTACGTAGCCGACCGCGCGTACGGATCAGACTCCCGGCTCGCTGGTCTATACGCTGACACCGATGTCCACTCGCACCATGATCAAGGGACTCGCCGGCCTCCGGATCGCCTACGCCGCGGCACTGCTGGCCGCGCCCGGACGGGTGGCGAGCCCGTGGATCGGCGCCGCCGCCCGCGACGCCGGCGGGGCGGTGGCCGTACGTGCCCTGGCGGCGCGAGACGCCGCGCTCTCGCTCGGCATGCTCGGGCCCGGATCACCGCGGCCGTGGCTCGTGGCCTGCGCGCTGTGCGACGGCGTCGACGTCGGCGCCACGCTGCTGGCGGACTCGGGCCCGTTGCCGCCGCGCGCCAAGCTCGCCACGGCCGTGGTGGCCGGCGGCTCCGGTCTCGCCGCCGCGCTGCTGGCCGTGCGAGTCGAGTAGGCGCTGCGCTGCGAGCGCTGGTGCGCGACGCGCGAAGCATCTTCTTATGCGCGTCTAAGCAATTCATCATCTGGTTCTAAACCGCACCCCGTAGCGTGCCCGAGCACGCGATGACTGGACCGAAGCATCTATGGTCGGGCGACTGGGCCCGCGAGTCCGAGGAAGCCGCGGCGGAGTCTGCTCCGCCGCCGCGCGGGGAGCCCGTGCGCGCTCCCGCCCCGCCGCGCCCTGTCGCGGCTGAGCCCCGGAAGGCATCGCAGCCACGCCCGGCCAAGACGGCCCCCGACCGATCCTGGCGGGCGGCGCGACGCGCCGGCACGGGGGCGCTGCTGGTGCTGGCGCTGATCGCGGTGGCCGGCGTGGCGATCGCATCTGGCGTCTTTGACCGGAGCGCAGGCGCCATCGCCACCCCCACCGCCGCGAGCGCGCCTCCCTCCAACCCGAGCCCGACGCCGGCGTTCGCGCGGGCGCAGCCCTGGATGGGGCTGACGGCCACGAGCTCCGGGACGCAGTCCGGGGCGCTCGTCACGCAGGTCACCCCGGGCGGCCCGGCCGATCAGGCCGGCTTGCGGGCCGGTGACGTGATCCTCGCGGTCAACGCCCAGCCGATCACCGGCCCCGCCGACATCGGCGGCGTGATCGACGCGCTCCCGACCGGCTCCGAGGTGCTCCTCCAGATCGATCGTGGCGGGCAGCTGTCGACCGTCGGCGTCACGCTGGCGCCGAAGCCCGCCGGAACACCGTGAGCTTCGCCGCACCGCTGTTCCTGCTGGCCCTGGTGGCGGTTCCCCTGCTGGTGCTCGCCTACGTGCGTACCCAGCGTCGCCGGGGCGCGGCCGTCGCCGCCTTCACGACGGCCCGGATGGCGCCCTCGGCGCTGCCCAACCGGCCCGGCTGGCGGCGCCACGTCGCGATGGCCGCGTTTGGGCTCGCGTTGCTGGTCCTGATCGTGGCGGCGGCCCGACCGCAGGCCAAGGAGACCGTACCGGTCAAGCGCAGCTCGGTGATGCTGCTGATCGATACCAGCGGCTCAATGGCCTCGACCGACGTCGCCCCCACCCGGCTGGCGGCGGTGGAGAAGGCGGCCAATCGCTTCCTCGATCGCGTGCCCAGCCGCGTCGACGTCGGGCTGATGGCCTTCAGGAAATCGCCCACGATCGTGCGGGCGCCGAGCACCGATCGTCAGGCCGTGCGATCGGACCTGTCACAGCTCCAGGCCGGCGGCGGGACGGCGATCGGCAACGCGCTGCAGTCAACCCTGCGCATCCTGACCGGCATGCCCGCCGCCAAGCGGCCGCCCTCGGCGATCGTCCTGCTCTCGGACGGAACCTCGGATGCCGGCATCGACCAGCTCACCGAGGCCCGCCAGGCCGGCCACCTCCACATCCCCATCTACACCGTCGCGCTCGGCACGGCGAACGGCACGATCACCGTGCGCACCGCGCACGGGACCGCCGTGCACGCCGCCCCGCCGTCCCCGCAGGCGCTGGCGCAGCTCGCGCAGGCCTCGGCTGGACAGGCCTTCACGGCTCAGAGCTCGGGTGACCTCAGCGCCGTCTACGACCACCTGGGCACTCAGCTCGGGCACAAGACCGTCAACCAGGAGATCACGGCGAGTTTTGCCGGCGTGGGGCTCGTGCTGCTGCTCGTCGGCGGCGCGCTGTCCCTGCTGTGGCTGCGCCGGCTCGTCTAAAGGAGAACCACCGACACCATGTATGACAACGATCCGACCATTCCCCAGGGCGACACGCCCGGACCGGGGCGCCAAGAGGCGCGGGCCGCGCTGCAGGAGGCCCTGTACGAGATCAAGCGCGTGATCGTGGGGCAGGACGCGATGCTCGAGCGGCTGCTGGTCAGCCTGCTGGCCCGCGGCCACGTGCTCCTCGAGGGTGTGCCCGGCCTGGCCAAGACACTCACCGTCAAGACGCTCGCCGACGTGCTCGGCGGCACGTTCAGCCGCGTGCAGTTCACGCCTGACCTGGTGCCGGCCGACCTCGTCGGGACGCGCGTCTACCGGCCCGATACGGGGCGCTTCGACACCGAGCTCGGGCCCGTGTTCGGGAACTTCCTGCTCGCCGACGAGATCAACCGCGCGCCGGCGAAGGTGCAGTCGGCCCTGCTCGAGGTCATGCAGGAGCAGCAGGTCACGATCGGGGGGACCTCGTATCCGGTTCCGGAGCCGTTCATCGTGATGGCGACCCAGAACCCGATCGAGTCCGAGGGCACCTATCCGCTGCCCGAGGCCCAGGTTGACCGCTTCCTGATGAAGATCGTCGTCGACTACCCGTCGACCGGCGAGGAGGCGGCGGTCGTGGGCCGGAGCCTCGGCGACCCCGCCGAGGTGTCCCGCTGCCTGACGCTCGAGGATCTGCGGCGCTACACGCAGGCGACCCAGACGGTGGTGGTCGATCGCGACGTGATCGGCTACGCCGTGGCGCTGGCCGACGCCACCCGCCGGCCGTCGGCGTACGGGCTGGATGACATGCAGGGGCTGATCGAGTATGGCGCGAGCCCGCGCGGGCCGATCGGACTCGTGCAGGCAGCGCGCGCTCTGGCCCTGCTGCGCGGTCGCGGCCACGTGGCCGCTCAGGACATCCGCGACCTCGCGTCCGACGTGCTGCGCCACCGGCTGGTGCTGTCCTACGACGCGCTCAGCGAAGGGGTCACCGCCGATGAGCTGCTCGAGCGCGTGCTCGTCGCGGTGCAGGCCCCGCAGGAGGACCACCTCACCCGCACCAGGGCGGCATGACACCGCCGGCACTCGCACCGCCGGCGGCCCGTCAGGGCCCCGGTCCCATGCCGCGGGCGCTGGTCGAGGCGCTCGATCCGATGATCACTCGCCTGATCTCGCGAATGCTGCCCGGCGATCGCCGCGCCGCGGGCGTCGGTGTCGGCGTCGAGCTCTCACAGCTGCGTCCCTACGTGATCGGCGACGACGTGCGTCACATCGACGCCGCCGCCACCGCGCGCACCGGTCAGCCGCACGTGCGGCTGCACGTCCCCGAGCGGGCGATGACGACCTGGATCGCGCTCGACCTCTCGCCCTCGATGGCGTTCGGCACGGCCGAGCGGCTGAAGGCCGACGTCGCCGAAGGCGTCGCGCTCGTGCTCACCCGGCTGGGGATCCGCCGGGCCGGCGCCGTCGGCGTGGTCGCGTTCGGCGACGGGTCTCCGCGATTGCTGCCCCCGCGCGCCTCCAAGCCGGGGATCGTGGCCGTCCGGCGCCTGCTCGAGGAAGGCGTGACGCCCGATGGTCAGGGCCACGCCCATGCCATGGGCGACGCGCTGGCGCGGCTGGCCAAGCTGGCCCGCCAGCCCGGGCTGGTCGCGGTGATCTCGGACTTCCGCGACCAGGAGGGCTGGATCCGGCCGCTCGGAGCGCTGCGCGCTCACCATTCCGTGCTCGCCATCGAGATCGGCGATCCGCGCGAGCGGGAGATCCCGGCGCTCGGGCGTCTGGCCCTGATCGACCCCGAGAGCGGGCGCCGGGTCGAGGTCGACACCTCACGCCGCAAGGTGCGCGAGCGTTTCGCCGAGCTCGAGCGCGAGCGTCGCGCCGAGATCGCCCGTGAGCTCCGGCGCCTGCGGGTCGAGCACGTCGTGCTCGACACCGACCAGCCGTGGCTGCTCGAGCTGGGGAGGCGGCTGCGATGAGCTTCAGCTCCCCTGTCTGGCTGCTGGCCCTGATGGTGATCCCGGCCGCGCTGCTCGCGTATCGCTGGGCACGCCGGCGCCCGGACCGCTACGCGGTGCGGTTCACCGCCGTCTCGACACTCAGCCTCGCCGCAGCCGCCGCGCCGGATCGCCGGCGCCACGTCCCGGCTGCGCTGGCCCTGACCGCGGCGGCGGCGCTGATCGTCGCGCTGGCCAAGCCGCACACGACGATCCGGGTCCCGGTCCAGACCGCATCGGTGATGCTGGTGACCGACCACTCCGGCTCGATGCAGGCCACCGACGTCGCGCCGACCCGGCTCGCCGCCGCCGACCGCGCGGCGAACACGTTCATCGATCAGCTTCCCTCCGCCGTACGCGTCGGCGCGGTCGCCTTCTCCAGCTCGCCCGACGGCGTCCAGGCCCCGAGCACCGACCACCAGGCGGCCCGGCAGATCATCGAGAACCAGGTCGCCAGCGGCGCCACCGCCACCGGCGACGCGCTCGCGCTCGCGCTTGCGCTCGTGCACCAAGGCGCCAAGAAGCCGCCCCCGTCGGCGATCGTCCTGCTCTCCGACGGTGCCGCCAACACGGGCCAGGACCCGGTTTCCGTCGCCCGCCAGGCCGCCGCCGAGAAGGTCCCGATCTACACCGTCGCCCTCGGCACGCCCGGCGCGACGATCACCGACCCGGCCGATCCGCTCGGCGGCGCGGTCGACGTGTCACCCGATCCCCAGCTCATGGCCCAGATCGCCCAGGCGTCCGGCGGTCGCGCCTTCAACGCCGAGGACGCCGGCAGCCTCGGATCGATCTACAAGAACCTCGGCTCCCAGCTCGGAACCCGCAGCGTCTCGCACGAGGTGACCGCCTCATTCGCTGTCGCCGGCATGGTGCTCCTGCTGCTGGCTGGGATGTCGTCGCTGCGGTGGGTGGGGCGGCTGCCGTAGGCGGCTGGTTGCCGGCGTTTGCTGTTGCGGGGCTGGCGTTGCTGTTGCTGGCGTTGCTGTTGCTGGCGTTGCTGTTTCTGGCGTCGCTGTTGCGGGGACCGCGGCTCGGGGCGTAAGCGGCTTGCTGGCGAAGGGGGTCGGGGTCACCCCCGCGACCGGGAGGTCACGGCGACCCGCGCGGTCCGTGCGGCCCGTGCAGCCCGTGCAGCCCGTGCAGCCCGTGCAGCCCGTGCGGGACGATGCGGAACAGATGCACCAGATTACGGTAATGCTTATGTCGACAAATCACACGGTCGGATGCGCTCCTTGTGCAGCTAAGCGTGTATATCGTGCTCATCTGCGCAAATTCGCTCAGATGCAGGCAATTTGTCGAGATAAGCATCATTGAAATCCGGTGCATCGAGGCCCCGGGGCCGGTGACAGTGGCTGGCGGGGTGGGAATGCAGGCACCGCCGGAACGGCCCCCACCCGGCGCGCATGCAGCAGCCGGTCCCCTCCCCAGCGAGCCGCTTACGCATCGCCGCGCCACCACCGCCGCTTCCCTTCCCCCGCAAACCGTTGCGCGGCACCGATCCCAACCCTGTCCGGCAGAGACCAAACGCCGGGGCTCCCGCCCCCCGGCCACAACCCAGGACCACCTGTGGCTCGAACACGATCCTCGCCGCGACCCTGCCGGCGTTGACATCGGCGATCGATTCGTTGACCTGTGGGAGCCTTCACCACGTAGCGGGCGTAGGCCGAGGCGTACTCGCCGAAGCCGCCGTCGATCGAGTAACCCATGTTCTTCTGCTCGTGGCAGAGCGTCTCCCACCCTGAGACGCAGTAGTCACAGGTGCCGCAGGCATAGCCGAGCCACGGCATGCTGACGCGGTCGCTCAGCCCGACCTCGGTCACGCCGGGTCCGAGCTCGACGACGATGCCGACACCCTCGTGGCCGGGGATGAACGGCGGGTCGGGCTTGACCGGCCAGTCTCCGTGGGCGGCGTGAATGTCGGTGTGGCACAGGCCGGAGGCCTCCACCTTGACCCGCACCTGCCCCGGGTCCAAAACGGGATGCGGGACCTGCTCGACCGTCAGCGGGCTGTGGAAATCGTGGACCACCGCCGCCTTGTAGGTGCCGGCCGGGGCCGGTGATGACTCGGTCCGAGGGAATGTGGTTGCCATCGTGCTCTCCTCTGGAGGCCAGGGAATGGGAATCCCGCACCACGGGTTCTACGGACCCACCGGTTGCACATGGGTTGCACGGCTGAGCGGCCACCACCTGACCGCCTCGCGCACATCGCTGCACGCGGGCCGGGTGATCGTCCAGCTGTGGAACCGCGGTCAGGATCCGCACGACCTCCGGATCCGGAGCCTCGACCGTCGCGGTCGCATGACCAGGCGCGCCCAGGGCCTCGGGGTCACCGTGTCAGGCGGCGACCGGTCCTGAGCCGTCAGGCGGCATCGCGCCGGCACCGGCCGCAGATGCAGTGGCGACCATGCACCGGTGAGCAGTTGATCCCGGCCATCGCCGGATGGCAGCGGCGGGGTTCTTCGTGGCTCGAACGGGCGGCGGGCGACGGCGAGATGGTGCGTGTGCGCCGGGCACTGCCGGCGCCGCGGATCAGGCGGGTGAGTGACATGGGGGACACGTTTTGGGGAGCATACGAACGGTGTCGGCAGAATCCGGCTCGCCCTGAACACGCACTTTCTACGGTTGTCCGGGCCGTATGGATCAGCCCGAATCCTCGGTCCGCGGCACGGGTCATACTTGCCGCGTCACCGTCTCGATCGACCTCCACTGCCACATCCTGCCGGCCCTCGACGACGGCGCCCGGGACCTCGACGATGCGATCGCGATGGCGCGGCAGGCCGAGGCGGACGGCATCGAGGCGATCTGCGCCACACCGCACATTCGCCACGATCACGATGTGCGGATCGCCGAGCTGTCCGACCGGCTGGCGGAACTCTCGGCCGCGGTCAGAGAGGCGGGTTGCAGGACCCGCATCCTCCCGGGCGCCGAGGTCGCGGCGACGGCGCTGGCCGGACTCGACGAGCCGGAGCTCGCGGCGCTCGGCCTCGGCGGTTCGCGACGCTGGGTGCTGCTCGAGCCCGCGCCGGGCCCGCTCGACGACCGCTTCGACACTGCCGTCGCGGCTCTGGCGGCGCGGGGGCGGCGGGCGCTGATCGCCCATCCCGAGCGGCACCTGACCGCCGATCTGGTGGCGCGGCTGCACGGGCTGGTCGCCCGGGGCGCGCTCGTACAGGCGACGGGGGCCTTCCTGATCGAAGAGGCGGCCGGGCCGGGGATGCTGACGCTTGCCCGCGAGGGGGTCCTGCACGTGCTCGGCAGCGACGCCCACTCCTCGCGCGCCGGGCGCCCGGTGGCGCTGGCCGCCGCTGCGCAGGCGCTGGCGAGCGTCGAGCCGACCCGGACGCACCTGGACTGGGTGGCGCAGACGGCCCCGCGGGCGATCGTCGCGGGGGAGGACGTCGCGCCGCCGTTCTGAGCCGGCGGCTGCCGCCTACGCCGGGTGCCCGGCCGGCGTGAGCGGGCGCACGACCACGCGGCCGACGAGATCCTCGACCACATCCCGCTTGCCGCTCCCGAGCCCGTGACGCAGGAAGTTGCCCGAGCCGGCGGCGGCGCCGAGCACCAGCGCCTCGCGCAGTGGCAGGCCGCGGGCCCAGGCGGCCGCGATCGCCCCGGTCATCGCGTCGCCGCATCCCTCGCGAAAGCCGTGGGGGAACGCCGGCGGCACGATCTCGAACGGCTCGCCGTCACCCGGTAGCACGAGGATCGGTGCCTCGGCACGGGTGACCGCGACCGCTTGCGCCCCCGCCTCGACCAGGCGCCGTGCCGCCGTGAGCGCGAGCCGCCCGTCGACGGGACCGCACACGTACTCGGCCAGCTCCCAGTCGTTGAGCTTGACCAGGTCGAGGCCCGCGCGCAGAGCGTGATCCAGCCGCGGCGTGGAGAGGTCGGCGATCACCGGGACTCCCGCCGCGCGGGCGGCACCGACCACGGTCTCGTACACCTCCGCGGGCAGCCCATCGCCGGGATACGGGTTGCACAGGACCAGGGCGGCGCTGTTCAGCGCCGAACCGCAGGTGGCGGCAACGAGGTCGTCGAGCTCGTGACGGTGCGGCGCGGGTCGCCGCGCCATCGCCAGCAGCTGACGCTCGGGCCCGCGGCGATCGGTGACGTAACTCCCGCTCGGGCCCGCGGTGCGCACGACGCGATGGTCGCCCGGCAGCGCCTCGAGCAGCGGCCGCAGGGTGAAGCCGGTCTCGCCCCCGGCCAGGCAGCACAGAACCGGCCAGGCACCGAGCTCGGCGACCATCTTCGCCACCCAGACGCCCTGTCCGGCGGCGTGGATGTGCACGTCGTCGGCTTCGCCGCAGACCTCGATCACGATGCTGAGCAGCGGATCGGGACCGAAGATCGTCACGCGCGGACGTTGCAGCGGGTCCATGTCGACCCGAGTGTGGTCCCGGCCGGCGGGCACGGCATCGGCGTCCTCCCCGGACGCCCGTACGTACTTACCGCCGATTTCGGCGGGCCGGGGACGTCGTCCGAAGTGGGCGAGGCATGCGAGGACGCGTGGGGGCAGGCATTTCGTTGCCTCTTGATCGCGTGGCCGAGAACTGGGGGGCGTCTAGCCGGTATTACCGGCAATACGCTCCGCGGCACGCTGACAGAGGCGCGAGGCACTACGAAATGCCGGTTCCTTGGCGCCCCGGGTCCCGCCACCAGCCCACGTCTCAACCCTTTCCCAGCGAGCTGTTTGCGTAACGCACCCAGCGGGCCCCAACCGGCGGAACAACGTGGTCAGGATCTACAACTAGTCGAACATCAGCACGCTGCGGATCCCGTCCTGGCGCTCCATGAGCTCGAACCCCTCGTTCACCTGCTCGATACTCAGTCGGTGCGAGATGAAGGGATCGACGTCGAGCTCGCCGCCGAGGTAGAGCGAGATGAACTCCGGCACCTGGTCACGGCCTTTGACGCCGCCGAACGAGGTCCCGCATACGCGGCGGCCGGTGATCAGGTAGCGGGGGATGATGTCGAGTGTCTCGCCCTTGCCCGCGACCCCGGCGACGGTGCACAGGCCCCAGCCCATGCGGGCCGACTCGACCGCCTGGCGCATGATCGCGACCAGCCCGGTCGCCTCGAACGTGTAGTCGGCGCCGAACCCGCCGGTCTCCCCGAGCACGCGCGCGACCGTCTCCTCGCCGCCGATCCAGACGTCCGTGGCGCCCTGGCCGCGGGCCAGCTCGAGCCGGTCGGGCGACATGTCGACGCAGATGATCCGCTCGGCGCCCTGCAGGCGGCAGCCGGCGACCGCGCCTAGCCCGACCATGCCGGCGCCGAACACCACGCACGTTGCGCCGCGCTCGACCCGTGCGGTGTTGATGGCGGCGCCGAGGCCGGTCGAGAGGCCGCAGGCGAACAGTGCAGCGCGGTCGGGCTCGGCCTCGGGCGAGATGTTGGCCAGCGCGATCTCGGGCATCACGGTGTACTCGGCGAACGTGCTCGTGCCCATGAAGTGGCGAAGCGGCTCACCGTCGCGCGAGAGACGCGTGGTGCCGTCGGGCAGATACCCGAGGTTCTGCTGCTCGCGGATGGCCAGGCAGAGGTTCGTCTTCGGGCTCAGGCAGTGGACGCATTCGCGGCACTGAGGCGAGAACAACGTGACCACCTGGTCTCCGGGCGTGACGCTCATGACACCGTCGCCGACGCGCTCGACGATGCCCGCTCCTTCATGCCCTAGGACGGTTGGCGCATAACCGGACGGGTCCACCCCCGAGGCGGTGTACATGTCGGTGTGGCAGATGCCGCACGCGCGCAGGCGCACGAGCGCCTCGCCCGGTCCGGGTTCGGCCAGGTCGACCTCGGTGACGTTGAGCGGCCGGCCGAACTCCTCCAGCACCGCGGCGCGGATCTTCACCCTCGAGCTCCTCTCTGGTTGCGGCTCGGCCGCAACACTAGTGCGCCGCCGCGGCGCGGTAGCGCTCCATCGCCCGCTTGCGCTCCACGGCGTGGTCGACGATCGGAGCCGGATAGTCCGATCCGATCACGCAGCCGGCCTCGCGCTGGTCGGCCTCGCTCATCCGCCAGGGCTCGGCCAGCTGCTCGTCGGGCACATTGCGCAGCTCCGGGACCCAGCGGCGCACGTACTCGCCGTCGGGGTCGTGGCGGCGCTGCTGGGAGACCGGGTTCAGCAGGCGCCGGAAGTACGGAGCGGAGTCGGTCCCCACCGACGCGATCCACTGCCAGTTGCCGTTGTTGTTGGCCTCGTCGCCGTCGATCAGGCGAGCCATGAAGTACCGCTCTCCGGCGCGCCAGTCCAGGTGCAGGTCCTTGGTCAGGAACGAGCCCACCACCAGCCGGGCGCGGTTGTGCATCCAGCCCGTCTCGAGCAGCTCGCGCATGCCGGCGTCGACAAGCGGATAGCCGGTCTGGCCCTGCTGCCAGGAACAGAGCAGCTCATCGTCCTCGGCCCACTCGAGCGCGCGGTAGCGCTGCTGCATTTCGTGCCGGGCCACCTCCGGGTGAAACAGCAGCACGTGGGCGTAGAAGTCGCGCCAGCACAGCTGTCGGCGGTACGCGGCGGGACTGTCCCCGTTCCGGGCCGCAACGCGGTGCTCGAGCTCGCGCACCGAGACGCAGCCGAAATGCAGGTACGGAGACAGGCGCGAGGTGCCTCCGGCCAGGCGGTCGTGATGGTCGGCGTAGTCGGCGATCCCGCCCTCGAGCCAGGACTCCATCGCCTCGCGTCCGGCGGGCTCGCCCGGCGACACGAGACGAGCGGGCGGATCGCCGGCTCCGAGCGCGGACGCCGAGGGCAGGCGCCCTGGGGCGATCCCCGAGGGCAGCCTCAACTCCTCGGGAGGATCCTCGACCGCGCGGCGGTCGGACCCGATCCAGGCCCGGTAGAAGGGCGTGAAGACCTTGTAGGGATTGCCGAGCGTGGTCCGGATCGCGCCCACGTCGGCGGCGAAGTTGCCGGGGCAGACGACGACCTGGAGGCCGGCGCGGGCGACCGCGTGACGTACGCGCTCGTCGCGGCTGCGCGCGTACGGGGAGACATCGTTGGCCCAGTAGATCTTCTCCACTCCGGCCTCCCGGGCCAGCCGTGGAAGCTCCTCCCACGGACGCCCGTCCCTGATCACGAGGCCGGCGCCGAGGTTCCGCAGCGCGGCGTCGAGCTCGCGCAGGCAGCCGTGCAGGAAGGCGGCTCGCGCGGGGGAGGGGAAGCGACCGCTGAGAATGGCCGGGTCCAGAACGAACACGGGCACCACGTGCTCGTGCCGGCGCGCCGCGAGGCTCAGCGCGGGATGGTCATGGATTCTCAGGTCTCGCCGAAGCCAGACCAGTGCGGTCGACGCCATCCTGGCGATATAGCACGGGAGCAGTCGCGCCGGCCGGACGCCACCACCTGAGGCTGTGGCCCCGCGCGCGCGGTTGGTGCCCACCGATCCGCGTGGCGCCGGCGTTACTGCGAGCGACACGCGGACGATGGCAGACCGCGGCGAACCGCCGCCCCCTCGGCGTCCGGTCGCTGACCTCGTCGAGCTCGGCGTCCGGTCGCTGACCCGGTCGCGCTCGTCGCCGGCTCGCCGGCCGGCTCAGCGCGCCCGGGTGTCGAGCGCGTCGATCAGCAGGCTGAGCATCCGCTGCCACGCGGTGGGTTCGACCTGCTTGGCGGCCCGCGTAGCCGCGAACAGCAGCTTCAGGTCGAGCGTGCTCGCGTCCGCTCGCAGCCGTCCTTCCGCCCGCGCTCCGGCCAGCAGCAGCTCGAGCGCCTCGGACGCCCGCTCGGCGGCAGCCCGCACGTCGGGATGATCGTCGACCGCGACTCGGGCCTCGCCCAGGAAGTCGTCGCAGGACTGTCGCTCGACCAGCGCCCACAGCATCTCGGTCAGCGCCGCCCAGCGGTCCTCGCCCCGCGCGGCGGCCTCGGTGGCGGCGGCGGCGATCTGATCGAGCCGGCGCGCCACGAGCGCGGCGAGCAGCTCGCGCTTGGACGGGAACTGCCGGTAGACGCTGGCCACTCCGGCGCCGGCCGCAGCGGCGATCGCCGGCATCGAGGCATCGAGCCCGGTGCTGGCGAACACCTCGGCCGCGGCGCCGAGGAGCCGCTCGCGCTTGCCGTCGCCGTCGAGATCGGTCCAGCCGGACGGACCATCCAGAGCCGGAATGCTCATTCCGCTAGAGTACTTCGTCGCCGTCCGCAGCGCACCTTTCCGAGTCCATGGCGAGCCTGGGGAGCCTCATCCGTCGATGAGCGAGACGACAACCGAGCGCGTTCATCCGAACATCATCCTGGCAGTGGTCTCGCTCGCGGGGCTGGCCTACGCCGTCCTGAGCTCGTCGGTGATCCCGGCGCTGCCGACGATCCAGCACAGCCTGAACGCCTCCGAGACGGGGGTGACCTGGCTGCTGACCGGCTACCTGCTGTCGGCCTCGGTGGCGACCTCGATCCTGGGCCGCCTCGGCGACATGTACGGCAAGGAGCAGCTGCTGCTCTACACGCTCGGGATCCTGGCGGTCGGGACCCTGCTCGCGGCCGTGTCGACGTCGCTAACGGTCCTCGTCGTGGCCCGTGTGATCCAGGGTGCGGGCGGCGGCATCTTCCCGCTTGCCTTCGCGATCATGCGCGACGAGTTTCCGGCCGAGCGGGTGGCGGGCAGCATCGGCCTGATGTCCTCCATCCTCGGCATCGGCTCGGGGATCGGGATCGTCACCGGCGGCCTCATCGTCGAGCACCTGAGCTGGCACTGGCTGTTCTGGATCCCGCTAGTGATCACGATCCTCGCCGCCGCCGCCACGTGGCGCTACATCCCGGAGTCGCCCGTGCGCGTCCCCGGGCGGGTCAACTGGCTGGCGGCGTCGCTGATGACCGCCGGCATCAGCCTCGTGTTGATCGCGATCAGCGAGACGACGACCTGGGGCTGGGGCTCGCCGAAGACGCTCGGCCTGCTCGTCCTGGGCCTCGCGGTCACCGCGGCCTGGATCGCGGTCGAGGTGCACAGTCGCGAGCCGCTGATCGATATGACGATGATGCGGATCCGGGGCGTGTGGACGACCAACGCGGCCGCCTTCCTGCTGGGCGCTGGGATGTACTCCTCGTTCATCGTCTTCCCGCAGTTCGCGCAGCTGCCGAAGAGCACCGGCTTCGGCTTCGGCGCCTCGGTGGTCGTCTCCGGTCTCTACCTGCTGCCCTCCACGCTGGGCATGGGTTTGCTCGGCTCGCTCGCCGGCAAGGTGGCGCACCGCTTCGGATCGAAGTTCGCGCTCGTGGCCGGCAGCGGGATCACCGCGGCGGCGTTCGCGCTGCTCGCGGTCCAGCACGGCCACCCCTACGACATGCTGATCAGCGCCTTCCTGCTCGGTGTCGGCATCGGGCTCGCGTTCTCGGCGCTCGGGAACCTGATCGTGCAGGCGGTGCCGCCGGGGCAGACGGGCGTGGCCAGCGGCATGAACACGGTGATGCGGACCCTCGGCGGCGCGCTCGGCGGCCAGATCGCGGCGACCTTCATCGTCAACAACACCGTCCACGGGGAGCCGACCGTGACCGGCTTCACGGCCACGTTCCTGATGGCCACGGGCTTCCTGATCCTGTGCGTGCTGGCGAGCCTGCTGGTGCCGGGTCGCGCTGGCCAGCAGCAGTCCGCGCTCGCTCCCGAGCCCGCGCTCTCCCCCGCCGAAGCCGCGTAGCGATGGCGCTGGCCTCGCTCGATCAGCATCCGTTCGGCGTCACCTGGGTCCTCGACGAGCCGATGGAGCGCAGCTCCCACGCGCTCGTCGACAAGGGCCGGGTGTGGCTGATCGACCCGACGGACGAGCCCGACGCGCTCGATCGGGCGCTCGAGCTCGGCCGGCCGATCGCCGTGCTGCAGCTGCTCGATCGCCACGGCCGTGACTGCGCCGCCGTCGCCGCGGGCCTCGGCGTGCCCCACGTGGTGGTTCCTCCCGTGCTGGTCGACACGCCGTTCACGATCGTCCCCGTGGTCGACAACCGCCTGTGGCGCGAGGTCGCACTGTGGTGGCCCGGCCAGGGCCTGCTGGCCGTCCCCGAGGCGATCGGTACCTCGCCGGGCTTTGCGCCGGGGCCCGCCGGCGCCGGCGTGCACATCGGCCTGCGGCTGCGGCCGCCCCGCGTGCTCGCCGGCTACGTGCCCGCCCACCTGCTCGTGGGCCACGGGCCCGCGCTGCACGGATCGACGGCCGCCGCCGCACTGCGCGAGGCGCTGGACCGCTCCAGGAGCGACCTGCCCCGCGCCGTCGTGGCGATCGGCAAGACCGCGGTGGACGCGGCGCGGCGCTGAGCGTGGCCACGCAGGCCGTCCGGAGCGCGCGCACTTCTCAGGGGGTCTCGGCCCCCGATCCGCGAGGCGACCACTACAAGTGGATCGCGCTGTCGAACACGACACTGGGCGTGCTGCTGGCGACGCTCGACGCCTCGATCACGCTGATCGCGATGCCCGACATCTTTCGCGGCATCCATCTCGATCCGCTCGTGCCCGGGAACAGCTTCTACCTGCTGTGGATGATCCTCGGCTTCCTCGTCGTCTCGAGCGTGCTGATCGTCAGCCTCGGCCGGCTCGGCGACATGTTCGGGCGCGTTCGCATGTTCAACCTCGGCTTTGTCATCTACACGGTGGCCTCGCTGCTCTTGACGGTCGACTGGATGACGGGCCGCGCGGGGGCTCTCTACCTGATCGTGTTCCGGATCGTGCAGGGCGTCGGCGCCGCATTCCTGCTCGCCAACGCCGCGGCGATCATCACCGACGCCTTCCCCTCCGACCAGCGCGGGATGGCGCTGGGCATCCAGAACATCGTCGGCGTCAGCGGGATGTTCATCGGCCTGATCCTCGGCGGCCTGCTCGCGCCGATCCACTGGCGGATGGTGTTCCTGATCTCGGTCCCGTTCGGCCTCTTCGGCACCGTGTGGGCGTACCTCAAGCTCGAGGAGCGCTCGACGCCGCGCCGCGCCCCGATCGACTGGGCCGGCAACGTCACCTTTGCCCTCGGCCTGATCCTGATCATGGTCTCGGTCACGTACGGCATCCGGCCCTACGGCGGCCAGCCGACCGGATGGGGCAGCCCGCGCGTGATCGCGCTGCTCAGCTCCGGCGCCGTCCTGCTGGTCGCCTTCGTGCTGATCGAGCGGCGCGTCGCCAACCCGATGTTCAAGCTGCCGCTGTTCAAGATCCGGGCGTTCTCGTTCGGCACCATGTCGACGTTCCTGTCGGCGGTCGCGCGCGGCGGGCTGATGTTCATCCTGATCATCTGGCTGCAGGGGATCTGGTTACCCCAGCACGGCTACGACTTCACCGATACGCCGTTGTGGGCCGGGATCTACATGCTCCCGCTGACGGTCGGGATGCTGCTCGCGGGCCCCACCTCGGGCTACCTCTCCGACCGTTACGGCGCCCGCTGGTTCGCCACCGGCGGCATGCTCGGCGCCGCTCTCAGCTTCCTGCTGCTGAGCCTCCTGCCGACGGACTTCGCCTACCCCGTGTTCGCGGCGGTGCTGTTCCTCAACGGCGTGTCGATGGGCATGTTCGCCTCGCCCAACCGGGCCGCGGTGATGAACAGCCTCCCCGCCGGCGACCGTGGCGCCGGCGGCGGCATGAACCAGACGTTCCAGAACTCCGCCCAGGTGCTGTCGGTCGGGATCTTCTTCACGCTGGTGATCCTCGGCCTCGCGGCCCAGTTGCCGCACGCGATGGCCACCGGGCTCGAGGCGCACGGCGTGCCCCACACCGTCGCCGGCCACGTCGCCCAGCTGCCGCCGGTGTCGATCCTGTTCGCGGCCTTCCTCGGCTACAACCCGATTCAGCATCTGGTCGGCCCCGCGGTCCTCGCTCACCTTCCCGGCGCGGGCCAGGCGCTGCTCACCGGCCGCTCGTTCTTCCCGCACCTGATCTCGGCTCCGTTTCGCTCGGGCCTGCACGCCGCGTTTGCCTTTGCGATCGTGGCCTGTTTGGTCGCCGCCGTCGCCTCCTGGTCGCGCGGGGCCAGCTACGTGCATGAGGAATCGCCCGAGCGCGAGGACGCGCCGGCGCGCCCCGAGGCGCGAGAGGTGGAGCACGCCGAGAGTGCTGCGGGGGGGTAAAGTCCTGAAACGGACGCCCCCCACACCGCCGGCCTGACCGCGGTGATGCCGGGAGTAGGCGAAGTAGCGGTCGCCGCTCATCGCGAAGCACACGCGGCTCTGCCCCATCAGCAGCACGAGGATCACTGAGGTGATTCCGGCCAGCGCCCCGTAGGCGATGATCGTGGCGATCGTGTTCTGGTGCACGGATTGGAACGCGGTCGTCAGCGGCGCCGCGACGTTGATGTGGTCACGATCGACGCGAACCCCCGTACCCGGCTGGTTGGCCAGCCAGGGGCGCGGTAAGATTCACCGGTCGGTCGGCGGCGGACAGAGGAGAGCGAGATGACATCGACCAGAGGCGGTCCGGGGGCGCTCGGCGCGCCCGAAGCTGAGCCTGGCGCACCTGAAGCGCTCGAGCACGTGCTCGTAACCGAGCGTGAGCTGTGGATGGACGGTCCTCCGCACGAGCTGTTCGCGCGCCTGCGCTCCGAGTGCCCGGTCCACTGGACCGAGCGTCTCACCGAGTTCCCCGAGGAGGCGGGCTTCTGGTCGGTCACGACGCAGGAGGACGTCCACACGGTCAGCCGGGACTGGCGCACGTACTCCTCCGAGCTCGGGGGCATCACCGCGGCCACGGTCGGCTTCCCGCTCGAGCTGATGCGCGCGATGTTCATCGGGATGGACCCGCCCAAGCACGACCGGTTGAAGATGCTCTTCCAGGCCGGGTTCACACCGAAGCGGATCGCCGCCCACGAGGACGCGATCCGGGCGATCGCCGGCTCGGTGCTCGACTCGCTGCGCGGCCGCGAGACCTGCGACCTGGTCACCGACGTGGCGCAGCCCGTCGTCTCCCGGGTGATCGGGAGCTTTCTCGGCATCCCGCCGGAGGACGACGCGATGTGGGCCGAGCTGATGAACTCGCTGCTCGGAGCGGGCGATCCGGACCTCAATCCCAACGGCATCCCCGACGTCTCAGCGCGACTCCTGCCCGCGGTCTTCGCCCGCTGCCAGGGGATGATCGCCGAGCGGCGCGAGCATCCCACCGACGACCTGACGAGCGTGCTCGTACACGCCGAGGTCGACGGTTCCAAGCTCGAGGAGCACGAGATCGTGATGGGCTTCTTCCTGCTCCTGGCGGCCGGAAACGACAGCACCAAGGCCACCTATTGCAGCGGCATGCGGGCGCTGATGGAGCACCCCGACCAGCGGCAGATCCTGCTCCAGGACCCGTCGCTGATCTCCAGCGCGGTCGAGGAGTCGCTGCGCATGTTCCCGGCCTTTGCGCACTTTCGGCGCACCGCCACGTGCGACGCCGAGCTGCACGGACAGAAGATCCGGGCCGGCGACAAGGTCGTGATGTGGTACGCGTCGTCCAACCGCGACGGGTCGCGCTACGAGGACGCGGATCGCTTCGACGTGCGGCGCAATCCCGATCACCAGGCCTTCGGCGCCGGGGGCCGCCACTTCTGCCTCGGTACGGCGCTGGCCCGGCTCGAGCTGCGGATCATGTTCGAGGAGACGCTCGCGCGCTACCCGAGCATGGAGTTGGCCGGCGCTCCGGTGTTCGCCGAGTCTCCGTTCATCAACCAGCTGAAGACGCTGCCGGTCAGGCTGTAGCGGCCAGCTCCGCCAGCCGCCGCAGCGAGCTCGCGATCACCTCGCGCTGCGTGTCCAGGCGATGGGCCTCGGCGTCGGGGATCTCGACGTCGACGCTGACCAGCGTGCCGCCGGCGCGGGGCTCGAGCTGGAACTCGAAGCGCAGATCGGAGACCAGGCAGGAGACGGTCACGCGTTGCTCGTCGCGACGCGTGTCGAGCACCTGTCCCATCGGGAAGTTGGGATAGCCCTCGGGATACATGGTGTAGGTGCCGTCCGCGTCATCGGGGAGCTCGACGGTCTCGATCCCGGCCCACCAGTCGGGAAAGCGACGCGGGTCGTACAGGAGCTTCCAGATCTCCTCCGGCGGCGCCGCGCTCTCGGTGCTGTCATGGAACGACGGCATGTGTGCTCCTCCTCTGCCGGCCGGGGCGCTCGAGGGCCTCGAGGTCGGCGCGGGCGCGCGCGAGCTCGCGGTCCGGTTCGACCAGGCCGACAATCGGGCGGCCAAGATCCGCCAGCACGGTGCTGATGTTGGCGGCACCGTCGCCGCGGGCGACGAGCAGTTCCCAGCCGGCGACCGACTCCTCCAACCGCTGGACCGCGAGCTCCCGGTCGCCCTGGGCGAGCGCGAGCAGTCCCTGGATGCGCTCCAGACGCGGGACGAGGGCCTGCGGGAAGTCGCTCGGCCGCACCGGCTCCAGCACCGTGGCGCGCAGCTGTTCGGAGGCCCGGCCCGGATCGCCGGCGCCGAGAAGCGCCTCGGCGAGCGCCAAGCGGGTCAGCGGACGGCTGATCGGCGCATCCCCGGCGAGCGCGTCGGCCAGCAGCTCGGCCGCCACCGCGAAGGAGCCGGACTGGAGCTCCACCAGCCCCCGGTCGTGCTTGGCCATCGCCAGCAGCTCCGGCCGGTCCAGCTCCGCCGCCCGGCGCTGCTCGAGCTCGCTCGCGGTCCGGGCGTCGTCGAGCCGGCCGATGCGTGTCAACAGGAACGCCTGCGCCCCGAGGATCTGCACCTCGATCACGGCCAGCCCGTGGCCCTCGATCGATGCTCGCGCCCGGTCGACCAGCTCCAGCGCCCGCTCGAAGTGACCGGTGGCTGCCGCGGCGCCGGCCGCCGCGGCCCAGCAGCCGTAGGCGAGATCCGGACGCCCGGCCCGGATGGCCGCCTCGGCCGACGCCACCGAGGGTCCCGACGACTCCTCGAAGCGGCCCCTGCGCATCAGCGCGTAGGCCCGGGCGTGACCGACGTCGTAGGCCTCGAGATCGTCGCCCCGGAGGTTGGACTCCAGCCCGGCGATCATGGTCTCCGCCTGTTCCGCGTTACCGGCCACCGCCTCTGCCCACGCCGCGGCGGCGAGCGCCTCGCGATGCTCCGCCGGCGCCGGCGTGTCCGCCCGCTCGAGCAGCTCCAGGACCTCGCGGCACGACGCGAGCACCTCGCGCGGGATGCACAGCGGCCCGTGGTAGGCCCGGGCGCGCCACAGCAGGGCCCGCGCGAGCTCCAGCGGCGGCCTGTCCTCCAGCAGCGCCCGGGCCGTGTCAAACGCCGCGTCAGCTGGCTCGCGAAGACCGCGCCAGGCCTCGACCTCGCCGAGCTCGAGCAGCAGGTCGGCGCGGTCGGACGCGATCGCGATCGCCTCCTCGAGGTAGGACGCCGCCTGCTCCGGCGCTCCCACCGCGCGCGCGTCCGCGGCGGCCCGACGCAGCTGCTCGACGGCCGGAGCCTGGCGCCCCGCCAGCAGAAGATGTCGTGCGGCCTCGGCCGGACGCCGGACGCCGCCGTCGCGCTCGCAGGCGATTAGGTTCTCGGCCCAGCGCACGTGCAGCGTGCGCGCCCGCGGCTCGGTCAGCTCGGCATAGACGGCGTCCCGCAGCAGCGCATGCCGGAAGGACAGCCGGTTGCCGGCGCTGATGAGGATCCCGGTCTCAAGTCCCTCGCGCGCGGCCTGATCGAGCGCGGGCAGTCGGAGCCGTTCGAGCTCCAGCGGCTCGATCGGACGGCCGGCCACGGCGGCCACGTCGATCAGCTCCCGCGCCGTCTGTCCCGCCGGCGCCAGCGCGGCGCGGACCGAGGCGCGGAGGTTGGCCGCCACTTCGTGGTCGCCGCGGGCGATCGAGCGGGCGCTCTCGACGGCGAGCAGCGCGTTGCCCTCGGCGCTCTCCACCACGCGCCCGATCTCGGCCTCGCTGAGCCGGGCGGCGCTACGCGCCAGGGCCGCCACCGGGGCTGGCGCCAGGGGGGCCAGATCAAGCTCGGCGACCAGCGCCCCGCGGGCGCGGAGCGCCTGCTCGAGCCGGTCGGACTCCGCGCTGGGCGGCAACGAGCGGCGGGTGAACAGCAACAGCACGGGCAGCTCGTTGACCCGCCGCGCAGCGTAGGCCGCGAGCTCGAGGCTCGGGCTGTCGGCGGTGTGGATGTCCTCGAGCACCAGCAGCAGCGGATGCTCGCGGGAGGCCCAGGCCAGCAACGCGACCACCGCCTCGAACAGCCGCGTCCGCTGCAGGTCGGGGGGGACATCCGTGCTCGGTCGCCCCGAGCGCCCGAAATGCGTCGGCAGCTCGGCGGCCAGCACGGCGAGATCGTCCGGCCAGGCCGAGTCGGCCGGCGGGGCCTGCAGACCGCTCAGCAGGTCGCGGATCAGCTCGGCCCAGAGGCTGAGCGGCGCCACGCCGCCGAGGTCGAGCCCCGCGCACCGGGCGGCCCGGCCGCCGCTCTCCTGCGCGCGCTGACACAGCTCCAGGGCGAGCCGGGACTTGCCGATCCCGCCCTCGCCGCGCAGCACCGCGGCCGCACCGGACCCGCCGCAGGCGCTCGACCAGGCGCCCTCGAGCTCGCGCAGCTCGGCGTCCCGGCCCACCAGCGGCAGGATCCCCGGCGGCGGCGACGGCCGCCGGGATCGCTCTGGACCGGCGGGCGCCTCGGCCCGTTAGTCCCTCCACGAGCTCGCGGGTCTGCGCCGACGGCGCGACGGCCAGCTGCGTGCGCAGCCGGTCGGCGATCGCCTGGTAGGCCCGGAGCGCCCCGGCACGGTCACCGGTCCTGGCCAGCCGCGAGATCAGTCGCCGGTGCGCCGCCTCGTCGAAGGGATCGAGCTCGACCTGTCGACGGGTCCACTCGAGCGCCTGGCGCTGCTCCCCCCGCGCCTCGCAGTCGGCGGCTCTGTGCTCCATCAGCTCGGCGACGCGCTCGCGATGGCGCTCGCGAGCGACGAGCGCCCAATCGTCCTCGAGCCCCTCGAGCAGCGCGCCGCGGCACAGCGCGAGCGCCGCGTCCGCGTCTCCGCCGCCGGTCAGGCGCTCGAACTCGCGCACATCCACCCACGGCGCCGGCGCCTCGGCCAGTGCCACGTGATCGCGACCGACCACCAGCGCCTCTCCGAGCTGGCGCCGCAGCGCCCACAGCGCGCTGCGCAGACTCGCCCGCGCGCTGGCATCGAGCACGTCGGGCCAGAACCGCGACGCGAGCTCGGCGCGGAGGACCGGGCGCTGCGACAGGGCGAGGTAGGCGAACACGGCCCACGGACGCTGTGACCCTGGTGAGGAGATGAGCTCCCCGTCCCGTTCCACGCGAAACTCACCGAGCAGACGCACCTCGAGCACGGTTCGCCAAGCGTACTACCGAACAACGGCGGGTTGGATGCTTTGACGATTGTTTGACGATCACGGCACGGGTGCCCGGCGAAGCTGCCGCCATCAATCGATTCACTCACAAGGGGGATGGCAGCATGACCACCACCACATCCACGTTCGACCTCGGCCGGCTGGCCGACGCAATCGAGGACCGCGACGCCGCCAGGCAGATCGAGCTCTACGCGCCCGACGCGACCGTGACGATCTCCGACCGGCTCTCGCAGCCGGGAGCGCCGCGCGTGATCCACGGGCGCGAGGCGATCGCAACCTGGATCAAGGACAGCTGTGCGCGCGAGATGACGCACAGCGTCAACAGCCGGGTCCAGGACGACGGCGGGGCCGCGTTCGTCGTGGCGTGCCGCTACGGCGACGGCACCAACGTCGTCTGCGCGACCGTGCTCGAGCTGGCCGGCGGGCTGATCGCCAAGCAGACGATCGTGCAGGCCTGGGACGAGCGCTAGGACCGGCGCCACAGACGGGATCGGAACGGAAAGGAGTATCGACATGTCAGCAACGCAGACGATCGACGAACGCAAGCTGAACGAGTTCATGGGCCGCTTCGTGGGGGACCTTGGTGCGGCGCTGTCCTCGGCCCTGGTGGTGATCGGCGACCGGCTCGGTCTTTACCGGGCAATGGCCGACGGCCGGCCCGTCACCCCCGAGGAGGTCGCAGAGCAGACCGCCACCGACCCCCGCTACGTGCGCGAGTGGCTCTCCAACCAGGCGGCCGGCGGTTACGTCAGCTACGAGGCCGCCACGGCGCGGTTCTCGCTCAGCCCGGAGCAGTCGTTCGCGCTTGCCCAGGAGGGCAGCCCGGCCTTCATACCGGGCGCCTTCCAGCTTGCGACAGGGCTGATCAAGGATGAGCCCAAGATCAGCGAGGCGTTCCGGAGCGGGGCCGGGGTGGGATGGCACGAGCACCATCACGACCTGTTCTCAGGGACCGAGCGGTTCTTCCGCCCGGGCTACGTCGCCAACCTGGTGGACGCGTGGATCCCGTCTCTGGACGGGGTGCAGGCGAAGCTCGAGGCCGGTGGGCGCGTCGCCGACGTCGGCTGCGGCCACGGCGCCTCTACGGTGATCATGGCCCACGCGTTCCCGCGCTCGGAGTTCATCGGCTTCGATTATCACGCCGAATCGGTGGCGCGGGCGCGAGAGGCCGCGGAGGCGGCTGGTGTCTCGGACCGCGTCAGCTTCGAGGTCGCGGCGGCCAAGGAGTACCCGGGCGACGGCTATGACCTGGTGGCGATGTTCGACTGCCTGCACGACATGGGCGACCCGGCCGGGGCGGCCGCGCACGTGCTCGGCACGCTGGCCGAGGACGGTACCTGGATGGTCGTGGAGCCGTTCGCGAACGATCGGCTGGAGGACAACCTGAACACCGTCGGGCGGGTGTTCTACGGAGCGTCGACGCTCGTCTGCACCCCGGCCTCGCGTGACCAGGAGGTCGGGCTCGCGCTCGGCGCCCAGGCCGGCGAGGCGCGGCTGCGCGACGTCATCACCGAGGGCGGGTTCACCCGCGTCCGCCGCGCCGCCGAGACGCCGTTCAACCTCGTGCTCGAGGTCCGGCGGTAGCGCGGTCAGCTTCGAGGCCGAGCGGTAGCGCGGGTCAGCTCTGCTGCGGCGGTGTCGCGGTCGCCGCCGCAGCAGACAGCTCGAGCGCGCCCAGCCCCGCCACCAGCGGTGGCGCCGGCTCGGCTGCGGCCGGATCGGGCTCCTCGCCGGCCGATCCGATCCGCACCGGTCCGACCGCGAGCAGGACCGCTCCGGCTGCGGTCGCCGCGCCGATGATGAACGCCCAGCCGCTCCCGAACGCGGCCACCGCGCCGGTGCCATGGGCGGAGCTCTGGGCGAGGATCGCCACCAGGATCGCCACCCCGAGCGCCGAGCCGAGCTGGCGGGACATCCCGAGCACCGCGGTGCCGGTGGAGAATCGCTCCGGGGGGAGCGGGCCGGTGGCGGCGGCCGACAGGGTGGGGAGGACGAGGCCGACGCCGGCGCCGCCGATCATCTGAGCGGGGAGGAACGCACCGGCGTAGTCCGGCGTCGCGCTCATGTGCGCGCGCCACCACAGGGCGCCCCCGGCGAACAGGAGCGCGCCCGCAGCGCCCACGAACCGCTGCCCGAAGCGCTGGCCGAGGACCCCGCCGGGAACGGCGAACACGGCCGCCATCGCCGGGCCGGGGGCGATCTGCAGTCCGGCCCGCAGGACCGACTCGTGCCACACGGAGGTCAGGAACAGCACGCTCCCGAGCAGGAAGGCGCCGAAGGCGATGAAGAACAGCAGTGCGCCGAGGTTCGCCAGCGCGATCGCCCGCGTGCGCACGATCACCGGCTCGATCAGGGGCGCCGGATGGCGGGTCGAGCGTACGGAGACGGCCACGAGCAGCACGGCCGAGAGCGCGGACAGCCCGATCACGCGTCCGCCGGACCAGCCCCAGCTCGGTCCCTCGACGATGCCCAGCGTGAGCGCCGCGATCCCGGCGGTGAACATGACGGCGCCAAGCGCATCCGGGCGTGCTCCGGCGTCGTCGCGCACCTCGCGCAGCAGCGACGACGCGGCCACGAAGGCGGCGATTCCGATCGGCACGTTGACGATGAACACCCACCGCCAGCCGGCCTGCACGAGCAGCCCTCCGATCGGCGGACCGGCCGCGGCCGCCACGCCGCCAACGGCGGCCCAGATGCCCACCGCTGCTCCCCGCTTCTCCGCCGGGAACTCGGGCAGGAGCAGGCCGAGCGACGTCGGCAGCATGAACGCCGCCCCGGTCGCCTGCACGACGCGTGCGGCGACGAGCACGGGCACCGACGGGGCCGCCGCGCACGCGGCCGAGGCGAGGCTGAACAGGCCCAGCCCGAACAGGAAGCCCCGCTTGCGCCCGGCGCGATCGGCCCAGCGGCCGGCCGGAACCAGCAGCGCGGCGAAGGTGATCGCATACGCGTTCAGGACCCAGGACAGGCCCGCGAGGCTGACTCCGGTGAACTCGCGTTGGATGTCGGGGAAGGCGATGTTGACGATGAACAGGTCGAGCGAGGCCATGAACACCCCGACCGACACCGTGAGCGTGACCTTCGTGCGTCTCGACATGAGCGACCTCCCGAGCAAGTAAGTTGCATCACAAAACGGAGGTATAGCGCAGTTAGTTGCGTGATGCAACCCGTGACGCTAGAATGAACCCATGCTTCGCGCCGACTACGCCGACGAGAACTGCTCGATCGCCCGCACGCTCGAGGTGGTCGGTGAGCGCTGGACGATGCTGATCGTGCGCGAGGCTTTCCTCGGTACCCGGCGCTTCGACGAGTTCCAGAGCAAGCTGGGGATCGCCCGCAACGTCCTGCAGACGCGGCTCGAACGACTGGTCGAGACCGGGATCCTGCGCCGCGTCCGCTACCAGGAGCGCCCCGAGCGCTACGAGTACCGCCTCACGCGCAAGGGCACCGATCTGTGGCCGGTGCTGATTGCGCTCCTGAAGTGGGGCGACGAGCACGCCGCTCCTGCAGGGCCACCGATGGTGGTCGAGCACGTCGGCTGCGGCGGGGAGATCGACGACCGGCGCCGCTGCCGGCGCTGCGGTGCCGACCTCGATGCCTGGGAGGCCCGGGCGCGGCCCGGGCCGGGGTCGATTGCCGCGGCGCAGGTGTAGGGCCCGGACAACGCGGAACAGGCGCCGCTCCGATCGACGGCGCCGGTCTCGATGCGCGCGGCCGGCGGAAGCTCGCGCACGATGCAGGACATCCGCATACATGTTCATGCAATAATCCGAGCATGGGACACGGTATCGAGCCCGACCACGGCTTCCTCTCGGCGGACACCGCGCGATCGGTCGCGGAGACGATGCAGGCCCTGGCCACGCCGAGCCGCGTGCGGATCCTCGGCCGGCTGGGGATCGGGCCGTGCTCGGTCGGAACGCTGGCTCGGGACATCGGGATGGCCCAGTCGGCCGTCTCGCAACAGCTCCGCGTCCTGCGCCACCTCGGCCTGGTCGTCGGCGCCCGCGATGGCCGGCATGTCATCTACGCGCTCTACGACGACCACGTGCGGGCCCTGCTGACCGAGGCGATCTCGCACACCGAGCACCTGCGCCTCGGCCTCGCGTCGAGCCCCACCGAGCAGGCGGTGCGCGCATGAGCACGACCACGCCCGCGCTGCTCGCGGCCGCCGCCGGCGTCGGCTTCGGCCATGCAGTCCTGCCCGATCACTGGGTGCCGCTGGCGGTGATCGCGCGGACCCGCCGCTACCCGCTGACCCGGGTCGCGCGTCTGTCGGGACTCGCCGGCGTGGCTCACGTGGGCCTCTCGATCGTGCTCGGGGCCGTAATCATCGTGATCGGGCTGCAGTTCCAGTCGACCGTCCAGAGCGCCCAGGACACGATCATCGGCGGCCTGCTGATCGCCACCGGGATCGGCTTCATCGTGCTCCAGCTCGGCGGGTTCGGGCACGGGCATGGGCACGGGCACGGGCACGGGGGCCACGACCACGACCACGACCACGACCACGAGCATGAGGGTGAGGCGCACGACCACGAGCACGGGCATGAGGCTGAAGCGCGCGAGCACGCGCACGAGCACGCGGCCGGCGGATTGCACGGCCTTGCCGCGGTGATGGTCCCGTTCGGAGCCGCGGCCTCGCCGGACCTGACGATCCTGCCCGTGTTCCTGGCAGCAACCGCCGCCGGCGTGCTCACCGCGATCGGCTCCGTTCTCATCTTCGCCGCGGTGACGATCGGAACGATCGTCGGGCTCACGCTCGCCGCCGCCAAGGGCGGCTACCAGATCCGCGGTCGGTGGCTCGACCGCTGGGGCAACGCCTTCACCGCCGCCGTGCTCGTTGCGATCGGCGTGCTGATCGTGACGGGCGTGGTCTGAGCGGGGCCGATCGGCCGGGGGCGGCGGCCCTGGACACCCGAGATTGGGGCGGCGCGTGCCGGCGGCGAGCTGGGCCCACTCACGGTGTCCATCCTCCAGTGCCCCCGCCCGCCTCAGCGAGCGGCCCGGCGCAGCGACAGCGCCAGGATCAGCAGCACCGCCACGGGCATGATCCACCAGGCCGCCACCGCCGTCCCGGCGATCGCGGCGGTCAGCGCCAGCGCCAGGACCACTCCGGCCGCCGTGCGCCAGTCGTCGCCGACGACGAAGTCCCACACGGCGAGCGCGAACGACTTCAGGCCGCTCATACGGGCTCCGGCTCGGACACGGGCTCGGGCGCGACCGCGGACCTCGGAGCGGGAACCCGGCGAGCGGCGTGGAGTCGCCGTAGCCACGGCACCATTGCGATCGAGGACAGCAGCACGGCCGGGATGATGACCAGCAGCGCCGCATCTCCGCCGGGCCACGAGGCGCCCGCGCCCTCGGCGCCCCAGAACATCCCGAACGAGGTCAGCATCACGCCGACGGCGAACTTCATCGCGTTCTCCGGCACGCGGGCGAGCGGCCGGTGCAGCGCCACCCCTGCTCCTGCGACGAGCGCCACCGCGAGCGCCGCGGCGGCTGCGGCCAAACCGATCCGGTGCTGGTTGGCGCCGAACGTGAGCACGATGAACGCGACCTCGAGTCCTTCCAGCAGCACGCCCTTGAAGGAGACCACGAATGAGTAGTGGTCGAGGCCGTGTGCCGGGGCCGGGGCCGAGAGCGCAGCCTCGGTCTCCTCGGCGAAGGCCTCGGTCTCGTCATGGAGCGCCTTCAGGCCGGCGGCGCGCAGAATTGCCTTGCGCAGCCACTGCAGTCCGAACGCGAGCAGCAGTCCGCCGACGACGAGCCGCAAGGCGTTGATCGGCAGGCCGGTGAGCGCCGGCCCGAGCGCCGCGATCACCGCCGCGAGCGCCACCGTCGCCGCGCCGACCCCCCACAGGGCCGAGGACCAGCTGCGCGTGGTGCCGACGGCGAGCACGATCGTGAGCGCCTCCACGGCCTCGACCACGCAGGCGAGAAAGACCGATACGGCGAGGCCGATCTCGGCTCCGGACATAACCTCAGTATGGCTCACCGGGGAGAGGGGACCGCTCACGCGGGGTGAGGGGTTGAGCTCAGGCGGGGTGCGGGGGGAGCTCGAGCCCAGGTGCTCCCCGCCACGGACCGTCGCGGGCCGCCACGGACCGTCGCGGGCCGCCACGGACCGTCGCGGGCCGCCGCGGGCCGCGAGCACCGGCCGCCGGCGCAGCCCGCTTGCCCGAATCGGCATCATGGACTGAGGATGAGTGCTATGGGCGGACATCGATTCGGTGCGGCGAACGGGGCCGAGCCCGGCTCCATGCGCGGGTTGCGGCGCGGCGGCGGCAAGAAGCAGCCGCCGTTGATGGACCCCGACCGCGAGCGCGACACCCGGCGCGTGCTGAAGCTGTTCAGACCCTACAAGCTGCGGCTGTCGGCGGTGATGGCCCTGATCGTCTTCGCGGCCGGCCTTGGCATGCTGTCGCCGTTCCTACTGCGGGCGGTGCTCGACACGGCGCTGCCAGGCAAGAACGCGACGCTGCTGACCGAGCTCGTGCTCGGGATGATCGGGATCGCGATCGCCACGGCGGCGATCGGCGTGTGGCAGACCTACATCTCCAACGTGGTCGGTCAGCGGGTGATGCACGATCTGCGCGCCGCCGTCTACCGGCATCTGCAGCGGATGTCGCTGGCCTTCTTCACCCGCACCCGCACCGGCGAGGTGCAGTCGCGGATCGCCAACGACATCGGCGGGATCGACAGCGTGGTCACGACAACCGCGACCTCGATCGCCCAGAACGTGACCACCGTCGTCGCGACGCTGACCGCGATGGTGATCCTGGACTGGCGCCTGGCCGCGCTGTCGCTCGTGTTCGTGCCGCCGTTCGTGTACCTGACCCGGCGCGTGGGCCAGGTCCGGCGGAAGATCACCACCGAGCGCCAGCGCCGGCTCGCCGACCTCTCGGCGCTCGTCTCGGAGTCGCTGTCGGTGTCCGGGATCATGCTCGGCAAGACGATGGGCCGGGGCGATGACCTGGCGGCTCGGTTCACCGAGGACTCGCGCGAGATCGCCGACATCGAGGTGCGCTCGCGGATGGCCGGGCGCTGGGTGATGTCGACCATCCAGATGGTGTTCGCGATCCAGCCGGCGCTCGTGTACTGGATCGCGGGCCAGAGCTTCATCAACGGCAGCACCGCGATCTCGATCGGCACCGTGGTCGCGTTCACGCAGCTGCAGACGCGCCTGCTGTTCCCGATCCAGAGCCTGCTGTCGGTCGGCGCCGACATCGAGGCCTCGATGGGCCTGTTCGACCGCATCTTCGAGTACCTCGACCTGCCCACGGACATCGCCGAGGCGGCGGACCCGGTGACGCTGCGGCCCGACGAGCTGCTCGGCGAGGTCCGCTTCGAGCACGTGTCGTTCCGCTACGGCGACGGCGAGGACACGCCGTGGACGCTGGAGGACGTCGACCTGGTCGTGCCGGCCGGCACGCGCACGGCGGTCGTGGGCGAGACGGGCGCCGGCAAGACGACGCTCGGGTACCTCGTCGCGCGGCTCTACGAGCCCCAGTCGGGCCGGGTGACAGTCGACGGCGTCGACGTCCGCCAGGCGAGTCTGGCGTCGCTGGCCGCGACGGTCGGAGTGGTTTCGCAGGAGACGTATCTGTTCCACGCCACGGTGCGTGAGAACCTGCGCTTCGCACGACCCGGCGCGAGCGACGAAGAGATCGAGGATGCGGCGCGCACGGCGCGGATCCACGAGCTGATCGCGTCGCTCCCGGACGGTTATGAGACCGTCGTCGGCGAGCGGGGATATCGCTTCTCGGGCGGCGAGAAGCAGCGCATGGCGATCGCCCGCACGATCCTCCGCAACCCGCCCGTGCTGGTGCTCGACGAGGCGACCAGCTCGCTGGACACGCAGACCGAGGCCGCCGTCCAGGCTGAGCTCGAGCGGCTCGCGGAAGGGCGCACGACGATCACGATCGCCCATCGCCTGTCCACGGTCCGCGACGCGGACCAGATCGTGGTCCTCGACCACGGGCGCCTGGCCGAGCGCGGAACGCACGAGCAGCTGCTCGAGCGCGGCGGCATGTACGCGGCGCTGGTGGCGCGCGACGTGGCCGAGGAGCCGGTCTAGCCCGAAGTTCCCGGGAACTTCGGTCTAGCGGTACCGCGGCACTACACCTCAGCCGGTGCGGGCACCGGCTCCGCGGGCAGCGGATCCTCGAGGGCGTGCAGCGATTCGACGCTGCCCTCGACGTTGAAGTGGGGGAGGATCCGCTCGAGCCAGTCCGGCAGCCACCAGTTGCGCTTGCCGATCAGCAGCATCACGCTCGGCACCAGGACCGAGCGGACGATCAGCGCGTCGATCAGCACGGCACTGGCGAGCCCGACGCCGAACAAGTCGATGATTCGCTCGCCCCCGAGGACGAAGGCGGCGAACACGAGGATCATGATCGTGGCGGCGGCCGTGATCGTGCGCCCGGTCGCGGCCAGCCCGTGGGTGACCGCCTCGCGGTTGTCGCCGCGGCGATGCCATTCCTCGTAGATGCGGGTGACCAGGAACACCTCGTAGTCCATCGAGAGGCCGAACAGGATCGCGAACATCATCACGGGCAGGAACGCCTCGATCGGCCCCGTCTTGTCGATCCCGAGCAGCGATGCTCCCCAGCCGTTCTGGAACACGGCGGTGATGATGCCGAACGCCGCTGCGGCGGAGAGCAGGTTCATGACCGCCGCAATCGTGGGGATCAACAGGCTGCGGAAGACGACCAGCAAGAGCAGGAAGCTCAGCAGCACGACAACGCCGATGAACAGGGGCAGCTTGGCCGACAGCACGTGGCTGAAGTCGTCGAAGATCGCGGTCTGGCCGCCGGTCAGGACCTTGAGATCGGTCCCCGCGGTGGCCGCCGGGACGACCTGGTCGCGGACCGTGTGCAGTAGGTCAGCGGTCGACTGGTCCTGGGGCGAGCCCTTGGGGATGATGTTGGCCAGGGCCACGCCGGGGCGGCCGTCCGTGCCGGGGACGAAGGTCGGGCGTGTCGCGCCGACGACTCCGGGTGTGCGCGCGACGGCCTGCTGCACCCGGATGAACTCCGCCTTCTGCGCCGGGGAGTTGATCTGGGCGACGAGCTGCAGCGGTCCGTTGTAGCCGGGCCCGAAGCCTTTGGCCAGCAGATCGTAGGCCTTGCGCGTGGTCGACCCCGACGGATCGCTGCCGGCGTCGGCGGAGCCGAGGCGCATCGACAGGAACGGGATCGCCAGCACCAGCATGATCAGCGTGGCGCCGGTCGCGAACAGCAGCGGGCGCTGCTGCAGCCGCTCGCTCCAGCGCGCCCAGCGCGGCGACTCGTCGCTCGTGCGCAGCACGCCTTCGCGCAGCTTCCGGCGATCACGGCGGCGCAGCACCTTCGTGCCGAAGAAGCCGAGCAGGGCCGGCAGCAGCGTCAGTGACGCGATCACGGTGAAGAGCACTGCCACCGAGGCGGCGACCGCGACCCCGTAGAGGAAGCTCACGCCAAGCGCGAACATCCCCAGCATCGCGATGCAGACGATCATCCCGGCGAACATCACCGCCCGTCCCGAGGTATCGAGCGATTCGATCACCGCCTGCTCGCTGGTGTGCCCGCGCAACAGCCCCTGGCGGTAGCGGGTGACGATGAACAGCGCGTAGTCGACCCCGACGCCGAGTCCGATCAACAGCGACAGCTCCGAGCTGAACGAGGCCATGCCGATCACGTGCGAGAGCAGCCCGATCACCGCGATGCCCGTACCGAGCGCGAAGCCGGCGGTCAGCAGCGGCAGCAAGGCGGCCAGCGCCGAGCCGAACACGAGGAACAGGACCACGAGCGCCGCGGCGGCGCCGATCCCGGTGCCACCGACACCGTTATTGCCGCCCTGCCGAGCGACCTGTCCCTCGACCTCGAACTCGACCCCGTTGCCGCTGCTCGAGGTGACGGTGTTGACGAACTTCTTGGCGGCGGCATTCGAGAGATTGTTGGCGAGCACGTCGAACTGCACGCCGGCGTAGGCGATCTGCCCCGAGGGCGCGATCTGCTTGGCCCCGGTCGCGCCGTAGGGCGAGGTGACGGCGCTCACGTGCGGCAGCGCCGACACCTTGGCCAGCAGCGACTCCGCCTGCGCCTGCACCGCCGGGTCGGTGACCTTGCCGTTCCTGACTCCGATCACGATCTGGTCGCGGTCGCCGGAGGCCTTGGGAGCGTTGCGCTGCAGCAGCGTCACCGCATCGAAGCTCTGCGTGCCCTTCAGGTTGAAGTTGTCCTTGTAGGCGGTCCCGGCGCCTGACTCGATCGCGATCATGCCGATCAGCGCGACGAGCCAGGCGAGCACGACCCAGCGCCTGTGGGCGAAGCAGAACCTGGCCAGTCCTCTCATCGGTTTCTTCCTTCGGTCAAAGGGTGCACGCGGTGGATTGTCGAGTCGATCCTTGACAGATCCCTGACGGGCGGCTCACACCGCCCGCTCCAATCAGCATCGTAGAGGGCCGGCAATTGTTGTGGTCGCGGAGGACCGGACTGCCGCCGCGCTCACACCACTCGATCTACGATGACGCGATCGATCCGGCCCGCACAGCCCTCCTGATCATGGACGTGCAGCAGGTGATCGTCGAGCGGCTCGGCGATCCGCCCAATCGGTCGCTGCTCGACCACATCGCAAGTGCCGCGGACGCCGCGCGGGTGGCGGGGATCCGAGTGGTCCACGTGACGATCGGGTTCCGCGTGGGGCATCCGGAGGTCTCGCCGCTCAATCCGATGTTCGCGCGGCTCGCGGAGATGGGCGGCTTCGTAGAGGGCAGCTCGACCGAGGTCCACGAGGCGCTCGCGCCGCGGCCGGGCGACGTGGTGGTGGTCAAGCGGCGCGTGAGCGCGTTGTTCCCGCGTCAGGCGGAGGTGCTGACGGCTGACGAGTGGGCGTCCGGACTGCCGGCCTGATGACCACGAGCGCGCGCAGTGCCGGCATCGTGCTGTACCGCCGACCCGGCCCCAACGCGCCACTCGAGGTGTTGCTCGTGCATCCGGGCGGACCGCTGTGGGCCCGTCGGGACGCCGGGGCGTGGTCGGTGCCCAAGGGTGAGTACGACGAGACCGAGGAGCCGCTCCGCGCCGCGCTGCGGGAGTTCGAGGAAGAGCTCGGCGCGGTGCCGCCCGGGGGCGAGCCGCTCGACCTCGGCGAGATCCGCCAGAAGTCGGGCAAGTTGGTCCGCGCCTGGGCGCTCGCCGGCGATCTCGACGTGGGGGCGGTCAGCAGCAACACGTTCACCCTCGAATGGCCGCCGCGCTCGGGCCGCGTGCGCGAGTTCCCCGAGATCGACCGCGCCCAGTGGTTCGAGGTGGCGGAGGCGAAGGAGCGGGTCATCCCGGCGCAGGCCGAGCTGCTCGATCGCCTGCAGGCGGCGTTGGGCCCGTAGGATCTTGGCGCGACGTGAGGATTGCGGCAACCCTGTACAACGACCCGGCCTGCCCGTGGGCCTACTCGGAGTCGCCGGCATTGCGCGTGCTCGAGTGGCGCTACGGCTCGCAGCTCGACTGGCGGCTGGTCCTGATCGGGCTGACCGAGGATGCATCGCAGTACGTTGCGCGCGGGTACACGCCGCTGCGCGGGGCGCTCGGCCAACTGCGGTTCAAGCGCTACGGGATGCCGTTCGCGCCGGCGCCCAAGCCGCGCGTGAGCGCGACCGCGCGGGCATGCCGAGCGGTTGTGGCCGCGCGGTCGATCGCCCCGGGCTCGGAGTGGCGGGTGTTCCGGGCGCTGCAGCTGGCCAACTTCACCACGCCGCTGGTGCTCGACGACGATCAGCAGCTCCACGCGGTGCTCGCCGGTGTCGACGGCCTCGATGCCGACCGGATCGTGTCGCTGCTCGACTCGAGCGAGGTGACCGCGGCCTACGAGCGAGACAAGGCCGAGACACGGACGGCGGCCGGCTCGGCGGCCGAGCTGCAGGGCAAGACGGCCACGACCGATGGGCCGGTGCGATTCACGGCGCCGTCGCTCGTGTTCGAGCGCGACGGGTGCCGCCTGGTCGCCGGCGGGTTCCAGCCCGTGGAGGCCTACGACGTGCTGATCGCGAACCTCGACCCCACGCTGCGTCGCGAGCCGGCGCCGTCGACGCCGGCGCCGCTGCTCGAGCGCTTCCCCGACGGGCTGACGACGCAGGAGGTGGCGGCGCTGCTCACCTCGGGCAACGACGCCCCCGACCGGGCCGGGGCGGAGGCCGCGCTCCTGGAGCTGGTGGCGTCCGGCGGCGCGGTGTGCACGCCGCTCGGTGACGATGCGCTGTGGCGCCGCGCCGCCGCTGAGGCTTAGAGCGTGTTTGAAAAGAGGTTGTGAGGGGGTGTTGTCGAACTTTGGGGCATGTCCTCCAAGACGCGGTATCCATCAGATCTCACCGACGCTCAGTGGGCGTTGGTCGAGCGGTTGTTGTCTGCGGCGAAGCCCGGTGGTCGGCATGAGGCGCACCCGCGGCGTGAGCTGGTCAACGCGATCCTGTACCTGCTGCGGACGGGCTGTTCGTGGCGTCAGCTGCCGAAGGACTTCCCGCCGTGGGAGACGGTGTACTGGCACTTCAAGCGGTGGCGCGATGACGGCTCGCTTGATGCACTGCACGACGCGCTGCGCGAGCGGGTGCGGGAGGCTGAGGGACGCGATCCGCAGCCGACCGCGGCGATCATCGACGCGCAGTCGGTCAAGGGCGCAGACACCGTCGGTCGCGCCACGCGCGGCTATGACGCGGGCAAGAAGGTCAATGGCCGCAAGCGCCACATCGTGGTCGACACGATCGGCCTGCTGGTGATCGTGCTGGTCACCGCCGCCAGCGTCCAGGACCGCGATGGCGCTCGTCCCACGCTTGAGGCGGTCCGCAAGGCGTTCCCGACGATCAGCCTGGTGTGGGCCGACGGCGGGTACGCCGGCAAGCTCGTGGAGTGGGCCAAGATGACAGCACGGCTCGTCCTGGAGATCGTGCGCAAGCCCGAGGGACAGCGCACCTTCGAGGTGCTGCCCAGACGCTGGGTCGTGGAGCGAACGCTCGCGTGGATCACCAAATGCCGGCGACTGGACCACGACTACGAGCGGCTGCCCAAAACCTCGGTCGCGATGGTCAAGTGGGCGATGATCGGCCTGATGACACGACGACTCGCCCCGGCACCCGGACGCCAACCCTGGACAACCCCATAAGCCCTTCTCAAACACTTACTTAGACCGAAGTTCCCGGTGGTGAGGTAGCCAGATTCCGCTTGTTCCCAGGGTTTTCGGGGGTTCTGGGGTGTTCGGGTCGTGTCTACCGATCGACCACGACGGGGGCGTGGGCGGCGAGGTCGAGCGCTTCGGCTTGCAGCGCGGTAGGCTGGGTGAGCTTCTCGAAGGTGCTGGCGTGGTCGTGCAGGCGGGTGGTGTTCTGGGTCTGGGTCGCGAGCTCGGTGAGGAGCGTGCGATAGCTGTGCGCGGACTGCCCGGTGCTGGTCCGTTTCGTCTGCGCTTTGTGTCGCGCGGCGGGGGAGCGCTCAGCTTTCGCGACGGGATCAGGACTGACGGGCCGGTGCTCGTCGGTGAACAACAACGGCTTCCACGCGGCTTTCAGATGCCAGGTGAGGTGGTAGGCGAGCATGCAGATCAGCACGTGCGCACGAACACGGTCCTCGAGGTGATGATGGATCGGACGGATCTGCAGGTCCGGGCCCTTGATCGATCCGAACGCCCGTTCGGCCTGTTCGAGGTTCTTGTAGGCGCGCACGACATCACCGGTCTGAAGGTCGGTCTCGGTGAGGCCGGTCCGCAGGATGTAGAACCCGTCGAGCGCAGCTTCCGCGGCGATCTCCGCGGTCTTGCGGGTGTAGGTGAACGTGGTGTCAGTAATCGTGGTCTGGAAGTGCTTGCGCATCCGGTAACGCTTCAGCGCCGGACCTGTCGCAAGACCGATCAGGTCGGCCCCGGTGAGCGTCCCGGCGGTGACACGGTGAGCGATCGCGGCTAGGTCGATCTCCGTCGCGGCGAGCAGTTCGTTGCGCTTGCGGGCACGTTGCGCGCCGACCAGCGGGTTGCGGCACACGACCAGTCGTTCGCCGGGGAACTCCGCGACGTCGGTGATCTCCCCGAGGTTCTGCTCGTCGAACAGCGACGGCTGAAACACCCCGGACCGGGCGAGTTTCTTGATCGTCGGCGCTTTCAGCGCGGTGATCCAGTCCACCCCGTCGGTCTCTGACAGCAGCGTGATGTTCGCCTTCGTGACCATCCCACGATCGGCGACGACCACCACCCGCGAGAGACCGAACCGGTCCTTCAACTTCACGACCTGTGACGGCAGCGTCTTGTCGTCGTGCAGCTCGCCGGTGAACACCTCGACCGCGACCGGCCGCCCGTCGGTGTCGCACAACAGTCCGTAGATGATCTGCGGCAGGCCGGGCCTCCCGTCCCGCGAGTACCCACGCTTCCCGAGCGGGCACGTGCGACCCTCGAAGTAACTCGAGGACACGTCGTAGAGCACCATCTCCCCGTCACGCAGGTGGCGGGCAGCGAGACGATCCTCGATCCGGTCCTGGCGCTCCACGAGCCAGTCCATCGCCGCGTAGAGGTCATCCTCATCCGCTCCAACCACGCCGCACTCCTGCGCCAGAGTTGACTGGCCGAGGGTGCGGACCATCCCGAGTTTCGATCCCGGGCCGATCACCCGGCCGACGATCATCGCCACGCACAGATCCCGCTCCCGGCACGGTGAGCGGTCCAGCAGCTTCGCCAGCCCGAGCCGACGCGCCATCGTCAGCGCCGCGGTGACGTGCCCGGCCGGGAGGGAGCGCTCGATCTCGAACGCCTGATCGACGCTCATCACCGTCTTGCCGGCGAGCACGGCACGGATCGCGTCGATCGCTTCGGGCGGGAGGTGTGACAGGTTCGCGAGCGTTTCCTTCTTGACCTTCCCGTCCTGGCGGTAGGAGCGGCGCAGCAACGTCGCGTTGTACTCGTTCTCCCCAGACCGGCGGGTAGTCGTGCTCACATGCCTCGATCTTGCAGTAGGCGCGGGATCGCGTCGCTTGCAGTAAGCATCGCGCGGGGTTCTGCGAGCGGTCTGGATGGGGTGTGTCGGGGTGTGTCGGGTTGTGGCTGGTGAGGATCGGTGTGGTGGCGGTGGCGCCGGCGGCTTGGACACGTTCACTTTGGGGCTGGCCGGCGGTTTGTGGGCAGGCTGACGCCCGGGGTGTGGGGCGATTGGCCGTCGGGTGGCGGCGCCCAGCGGCGCCGCGGTCAGCCTGTTGGGGGTGGGAGCGCTTGCAGCCGCTCGAACGCGGCGGCGAGCTGTCCTGCCCAGGGCCAGTGGCGTGAGAGGCGCAGAATCGTGCGGCGGGCGTGGCGGGCGATCCGCCCCGACTGGTGCAGCAGCCGGTAGCGCAGCCGTTTGAGCTCCCACGCGCGTGCTTGGTCGGTAAGGCACAGCTGCTGAGTCCAGGCGACGAGGTCTTGGGCGAGCTGCACGAGCCACAGCCACACCTGGTTGTTCGCGAAGCTGTGGAACGGGAGGTTAGACAGGCCGCAGTCCTTGGCTTGGCGGATGCGGTCCTCGACACGGGCGTGGCCGCGGTGGTCAAGGTCGAGCTGCGGAATGCTCTCGCCCGGCTGGTCGCAGAGGAACACCGCGAGGCGGTAGCCGTCATGGTCGGCGAAGGACTGCTGGTCGCCCTCCGTGAGCTTCGTGCGCCGGGCGATCAGCCTTGAGCCCCGCGGCCACGCGGACAGATCCACTTGGTCGGTGATCTCGCACACCTGGCTGTGCTCGCGCTCTGTGCCGTCTGAGCGGATCGCCTTGACCCACACGGCCTCAGGCACGGCGATGATCGCCTCGCGCACCGGCTCGGAGAGATCAAACCCGAACGAGAACCGCATGTTCGCCTCGCGGCAGTACATGGTCAGCTCGTGCGTTGAGCCGGCGCCGTCGGCCCTGACCAGGATCTCGCCGTCGAGCGCTTGTTGGTCGAGCTGGGCGAGCGCGAGGTAGAGCACCAGCGTGTGATCGCTCGCGGTGTTCGACCCGGCGTTGCCCGGCCGCAGCACCCCCGCCGGCGCCTCCCCTGTCCCATCGAGGTAGCAGAGCAGCGGATGATGACCATAGCCGCCTTTGAAGTTCCCCTTGGCGTCCTCCTTCTCCGAGTGGGCGGTGGTGAGCGTCGCGTCCAGGTCGAGCACCGTCCGCTCGGGGCCGTCCGGCTTGACCCTGCGCTGCGGACGCGCCCCGAGCTTCCACGCCCGCGCCCTCGCGACCGCGACCGCCACACGCAGCCGGCCAAGGCACTCCGCGTCGATCGAGTCGATCACGCGGAACGCCGTTGAGTCAGACGCGACATTGCCGAACAGGTCAGGCTGATCACGCTGAGCTCCCAGGTCAGCCAGGCACTCCCCGCCGTCGGCGAGCATCACCGCCAGATCGCGCAGCACCACCCCTGGGTCATGCGCCGAGCGCCGCTCCCTGGTCGGCGCCATCGCCCCCGACAGCGCCCGTGTCAACCCGACGCGGTCCGCGACCCCGGCCAGCAGCGCACTGCCAGCATGACCGACCTGACCCGTGCCGTCCGCCCTCACAGTTAGCTTGTCAACCAGCCCATCACGCTTCACCATTTGGGTGATCCTCCTGAGGTCGGGACGCGAGTTTCAGCACCCCGCATTCTCCTTGCCCAGGCGGACGTTTCCGACGTTTCCGCGCCCCGGCCAGCCCCGGGGCGCGGTCGTTAACGCAAGATCTAGGCAGGGGGAACTTCGGCTTAGACGGCCTCGAGCCGCACCGGCAGCGACGAGAGGCCGTAGATCCCTGACGGGGTGCCGTAATCGGGCTCGCCGTCGAGCTCGATTGCGCGCACGGTGCGGGCCAGGAAGGCGACCCCCTCCTGCATCTCCGCGCGGGCGAGGTTGGCACCCACGCAATAGTGGATCCCGGCCCCGAACGTGAGCACCCGGCCGCTGCGCTCCGCGGCGATGTCGAAGTCGTCCGGCGTGGCGCGGTTGGCGTGCCAGGCCGAGATCAGCACGATCGTCCCCGCCGGGAAGGTGACGCCGCGATGCTCGGTCTCGGCGATCGTGATCCGGGCGGTGAACGGCGTGATCGGCTCGTAGCGGATCGTCTCCTCGACGACTCGGGGCGCGTAGGCCTCCGGGTCGGAGCGCAGCAGCTCCCACTGCTCGGGATGCTCGGCGAGCAGCCGGACGGCGTGAGCGAGCTGGCTCTGGCTGGTGTCCACGCCTCCGACGAGGATGTTCAGCACCAGGTCGCGCAGCTCCGCGTCGTTGAGACGGTCGCCGTCATGCACGGCCTGGATCAGAGTCGAGATCAGGTCGTCGCCGGGCGAGCGGCGGCGATCGGCAATCAGGCCGTCGGCGTAGTCGTAGAACTCGGCCACCGCCTGCTCGATCAGCTCGCGCTCGGTCATCAGGCTGGTGGCGTCGAACTGACGCTGGATCCAGTTCGACCAGTGGTGCAGCCGCGGAGCGTCGCTGAGCGGCGCGCCCATCACCGCGGCGATGGTCAGCGACGGATAGGGCTTGGCGAACGTCTCCACGAAGTCGCAGCGGCCGTCCGGCGCCACCGTGTCGAGCAGGCGGGCGAGGAACTCGCCCATCAGCGGCCGGTAGCGATCGACCGCCCGGGGCGTCAGCGCCGGGTTGACGAGATTGCGCAGTCGCCGGTGGTCGTCTCCGTTGATGTTGATGATGTTGTGGACGATCTCGTCATTCAGCGGGCCGGCATCGATCCCGAACAGCTCTCCGATCGTGAGCCCCGGAAAGACCGCGTCCTTGGTGCGCAGGAAGAACTCGCCAGCTTCGCGATCGAGCACGATGAACCCGAACGGACCCGCGGCCAGCCAGCCGTCATGGCCCTGCAGCCCACTCATCGCGGCGCGGTATGCGTCGCCGCGGAGACCGGGATCGGTGTGGTCGAACGTAGGGAGGTCGAGCTCGGCGACGAGAGGCACGCGGCGAGCGTACCCCAAGCCGGCGGCACGGACCGATGAGCTCCGCCGTGCGCATGCGGGCGCTGCTCTTCACGCTGCTCGTGGTCCTCTGCGTCCCGGCGCCGGCCGGGGCCCGGGGGAGGCTCGGGCCCCCCGGACGGATCGCCTACGCGACCGGCGGCGTCAGCGGCGAGGACGAGGTCTGGATCGCTGCCGCCGACGGGACGCAGCGGAGGCACCTGGGCTCGGGCATCGCGCCGCTCGTGTCCCCCGACGGCCGGCTGGTCGCGGCCTCGCTGCTCGGGGCGACCGGGCACGCCCTGGCGATCTACCCGGCCGGCGGAGGGCGCCCGACGGTCTACTTCGACGTCAGCCGGCTGAGCGCGACCGCCGCGTCCTGGTCGCCGGACTCCCGCTACGTGGCCGTCGAGCTGTACAGCGTCACCAGCGACAGCGATCCGCTGGCCGGCCTCGCGGTCGTGGACACGCGGCGCCGCACGGTGACGATGGTTGACTACGGAGAGATCGCCGGGGCGAGCTTCGCGCCGCACACGCCGGACCGGATCGGCTGGGGTCAGGCCTGGATCGGCAACCCGGCGGGACCGGTCGACATCTACACCGCCCGCGTCGACGGCACCGGGCGCAAGCGGATCACCTACGACGCGCTGAACATGAATCCGGTCTGGGGGCCGAACTGGATCGCCTACGACCATCAGACCCTGCGGCCGGGCGATGCGCCCGTGTACCAGGTCTGGCTGATGCGGACCGACGGCACGCACAAGCACCAGGTGACCGACATCCCGGTGCCGACGTTGCTCGACGGCTTGGTTCCGGTCGCCTGGTCGGGCAACGGCGGCCGGCTGCTGACGAGCTACCAGGGGCAGGACACGAGCCAGACCTGGACCCTCGTGCCCTCGACCGGTGTGGCGCACCGGCTCACGGTGGCCGGGCAGGACGTCGACGCCGCCGGGATCTCCAGCACCGGGTCGACCGTGCTGGTCGACCAGGGCGCGTTCATGGACGTGCCCTCCAACGGCACGGTGGAGACGCTGCCGTTCGCCGGCGGTCGCCCCACGGTGCTCGTCCCACACGGTGCGGACCCGAGCTGGAACCGCTGACCGGCTCGTCGTTCACCACCCCGCGGCTCAGCGCCCGAACCACGGGCTGTGGGCGAGCTCGCGAGCGAGCGACTCGGTCACGGTCAAGGCCTGGAGGACCGTGCGGTAGTCGACGTTCGCGGGCGTGTCGGTCATCTTGTGATAGTTCGACAGCGCCTTGTAGCGGTCGACCGAGGTGATCGTCGTCGTCGGGTAGCCGCTGCGGCTCGGGATCACCGCGTCGGTCGAGTTGCGCGAGCGCATGCCGCGCCGCAGGGGCACGCCGGCTACGTCGGCGACGCGGGCGACCAGGTCCCGAAAGCGGCGGTCGTGGTAGTCCTCCATCACCACCGGCCCCTCGCCCTCGAGCATGATCAGCCGGGGCGAGCCGACGGTGTCGAGGTTCAGGAACCAGGTGCGATCGCGGTCCAGGCGCGGGAAGTGCCGGGCGGCGAAGCCGTGGATCCCGCCCTGCAGCACCTCCTCCGCGCCGCAGGAGACGAGCATCACCCTGAGGTCCGCCAGCGGTTGCTCGCGCAGGCGCTCGGCCAGAGCGACCAGGACGGCAACGGCGGTCAGGTTGTCGTTGGCGCCCGGCGCGATCGGGCTGCGCTCGACGTCGGCGAACACGGCCGTGCCGAGGACCGACCCCGCCAGCCCGGCGCCGATCAGCCCGCGCTTGCCCCGCGATGCGCCGAGTGCCACGAGCGCCGGGGCGCTTAGCATCGCCCACCACAGCGGCAGCGACGTGTCGATGCGTTCGATGATCCCCGGGAACCGCTCGCCGACCCAGGCCTGGCCGCGGTCGTCGAAGATCAGCCCCGTCGGGGCCGCGTCGTGGTGGGCGAGGACGACCAGAGTCCGCTCGGAGCTTGTATCGCCGCAGTCGGCGATTACGTTCCAGGTCGGCCGGGGCCGGGTGATCGCGCGACGGAACAGGCGCGGCCCGTTGGAGATGTCGTCGGCGATCGCGGCCGTGACAGCCGCGGCGGCGATCGCCGCGGGCTTCCGGGTCCGCCGGCCGAGGGCGGCGATGCCGGCCACCGCACCAGCGGCGGCCAGCGTCCCGATCACGCGGGCATAGCCGTCGTGGAACGGCTCCTCCTCGATGCCCGTGTGCACGCACCCCGCCAGCGTGAGGCGAGAGGCGAGCCACTGAGCGGCCTGCTCCTCCCCGACAGAGCCGGCACCGCGTTCGAGCGGGGCCAGCGCCTCGACGACTTCGCGAAGCGTCGGCGTGGCGGCGGCGGTGGCGTCCAGACTCGGCTGTGCTGTGGTCATTGCGCGGGCGTCTCCTTGGTGCGATCGAGGGCTGATCGTAGAAGGCCGGGGTCGTCGGCGGAGCCGCGATGGGGCCGTGGGAGGACCTCGCGCTCGAGCGCCAGAGCGACGTCCGTAACGCACCGTTAACGGTTCAGACGCGGCATGCCGCATACTTCACGGTGTGAGCTCCGAAATTCGGCGATCCCGTTTGCAGCTGGTCAGGCCGGGCATCGACGAGGAGAGGTTCTCGTGGAGCTGGTTCTGCGGCCATTGCGCGGCGCCGCCGAGCCACGGAATGCCGGCGCCGCACCAGCGTGTGTGCGAGACGTGCGGCTTCGGTTTGATGCAGCAGGCGCCCGCTCATGCGGCGCCGAAGGTGGACGAGGCGTTTGTGATCGTCGATGCCAGTCTGACCATACAGGCGATGTCGCAGGCGGCCGAACAGCTGCTGGCCGTCGAGGAGGCCGAGGCCGTCGACCGTCCCGTCACGTCGCTGCTCCTGCCGGCCGACGCCGAGGCGCAGGGCGCCTCAGGGCTGGCCGCGGCGATCACCCAGGCGGCGAGCGGCGGCGCGGCGAGCACGAGCGTGTTCGTTCGGCCCGGAATGACCTTCGGCGTGCGGCTGCGAGCCCAGGTCGGTCCGTGCGGTCCGCCGCGGGCGGCGCTGGTCGTCTTCCGCTGACGCTCGGCGGACCTCGCACCGCACGCGACCGTGGCGCCGTCAGGCGCCGTCCCGCCCGAGCGTCCGCTGCAACCAGTCCACGGCCGCCGGGATCTGGGCCGGATCGATGTGATGCCCGGCGTCGGACTCGTGGTACTCGGTTTCCAGGCCGCCGGCCTCGAGCAGCTCGTGCGCCCGCCGCGCGAAGGCGACCTCGATCACGGGATCGCGCCGGCCGTGGGTGATGAGGACCGCCGTGCCCGCGCGGCCGGCGAGGTCGGGCTGCCAGCCCTCGACGGTGGGGATGAAGCCGGAGTTGGCCAGGATGCCACGCGGCGCCGGGCGGTCGGGAGCGAGGCCGAGCGCGTAGCTCATCACGGTTCCCATGGAGAAGCCGCCGAGCACCGTCCGCTCGGGCCGGATCCCGGTCCGCTGCCACAGCTCGTCGTGAAGCTCCGCGAGCGCCGCGTAGGCGGCGTGGAAGGTGGCCCCATCCGGGTAGCCGACCCGTGGCACCAGGTACCAGTGGTAGCCGGGCGAGCCGCGCAGCTGAAGCGGTGCCCGCGGCGTGACGACGTGCAGCCGGCGCTCGCTGTCGAGCACGTCGGCGAGCGCCATCAGGTCGTTCTCGTCGGTGCCGCGCCCGTGATGGAGGACGAGCAGTCCCTCCGGCTCGCCGGCGGCAGGGCGCTCGCGATAGACGAGAGGGCTCATGCGCGTCAGCTAGTCGAGGTGGAGAACGACGTCGTCGGCGGGCGCTCGCTCCGGCGGTGACTTCTCCTGTCGGGCCCAGCCGAGATGGATCAGGGCCACGAACCGTTCCTCGGGCGGGATGCCGAGCGCCTCCCGGCCCGCGTCGGAGCGCAGGATGCCGGGCGTGCGCCAGTAGCCGGCCAGACCGCCGGCGTGGGCGGCGAGCAATACGGCGTAGGTGGCGCAGGCGGCGGCGCACAGGTCCTCCTCGTCCTGCACCGGATCCTCGGACCGCAGCACGGTGACCGCGACCAGCGTCGGCGCGCGGTCGAGCTTGGCCGCCGCCTCGGGCCCCGCGGCATGTTTCAGCGCCCTCAGCGCGCCGGGTCCGAGCACGCGGAATCGCCACGGGTTGGTGAGGTGGTGGTTGGGAGCCCAGCGGGCCAGCTCCAGCAGCTCGTCCAGCAGCTCCCGCGGGACGCGATCGGGGCCGAACGCCTTGTGCGTGCGGCGGCTGCGGATCGCTTCCGTGACCTCCATCGCGGGAACGCTACCCGGAGCGCCGCGCGAGGGTCGCCGGCGCCGGCCGCTCCCTACACTGGGCAGCATGCAAAGAGGGATGGTGACACTGGCGATCAGCAAGGCCGCCGGCCACGTTCCGGGCCTGCGGCGGGTCCCCATGCTGAAGCTGCTCGCTCTCGCCGAGGTTGCCCTGCTCGCCCGCGAGCACTTCACCAAGCTCGATCCGTACGAGCGCCGGCGGCTGATCACGCTCGTGCGGCGGGGCCGCGGACGCGGGAGCAACCTGTCCGATACCGAGCGCGACCAGCTGGCGGCGCTCGTGGCCAAGGCCGAGCCACGGCTGTTCGCCGGCAGCGCGGCCGACAAGCTCTCGCCGATCCCGCTGCCCGACCTGCTGGTACGCGGTCGTGCCGGGCGTTCGCCGGAGGCGCGCAAGCGGGCCGCGGACGCATCCAAGCGCGCCCAGGGGGCGCGCAGGCGCTGACCCGACCCCTTGACTCTCAGGCTGCGTGATGCCGTAGCGTCGTTGCCATGAGGACGGTCAGTGAGCTCTCAGCGCTCGCCGGCGTGACGGTGCGGACGCTGCACCACTACGACGAGATCGGGCTGCTGGTACCGAGCGAGCGCTCGGAGTCCGGCTACCGGCTGTACTCCGGTGCGGACCTCTCCCGGCTGCAGGAGATCCTCGTCTGGCGCCAGCTCGGCTTCTCGCTCACCGAGATCCAGGCGATGCTGGACGACCCCGGTCACGATCGGGGTCGCGCACTGCGGCGCCGCGCGCGAGCGCTGGGGACAACCGAGGCGCACCGGGAATCGGCGCGCCGGACGGCGAGCTACGGCCCCGAGCATGGGCGGAGATGCAGGCCGAGCAGGAGGCGATCGAGCGCGAGCTGGCTGAGCTGATGCGCGCCGGGGAGGACTCGACGGGCGAGCCGGGCATGGGCGCGGTGGAGCGTCACCGGCAGCTGATCGAGCGCTGGTTCTATCCCTGCTCGCCCCAGATGCACCGTGGCCTGGACGAGATGTACGTGGCCGACGAGCGCTTCGCGCGCCACTACGACGAGCAGGCACCGGGCCTGGCGACGTTCGTGCGCGACGCGATCGTCGCCAACGCCGAGCGCGCGGGCGTGGGCGCCACCGGCTGAGGCCGCCGGCGCGGCGCGGGCCAGCGCTCTCAGGCGGTGATCGGGATGTGACCCGGTTGCCGCCTGACCCGCTCCAGCCACTCGCACAGCGCCTCGTAGGGGGTGAGATCGAACCCTCCCTCAGCGGCGACGTGCGTGTAGGCGTAGAGAGCGATATCGGCGATTGAGTAGCGCTCGCCGACGAGGTAGGGACGCCGCTCGAGGTGAGCGTTCATGGCCTCCAGGGCCGCGATCCCGCCGCGGCGCTTGGCCTCGAGCTCCTTCGGCCCCGGCTCGAGTCCCGCGTGGGCCCAGAACCGGAGGACGGCGATGTAGGGCTCGTGGCTGTACTGCTCGAAGAAGATCCACTGCAGCACCTGGGCGCGCTCGAAGCGCTCGGCCGGTAGCAGGGGAGTCCCCTCGGCGAAGTAGTGAAGGATCGCGCCGGATTCGGCCAGCGCGCGCCCGTCGTCGAGGACCAGCGTCGGCACCCGCTGGGCGGGGTTGAGGGCGCCGAGGATCGTCGCACGCTCGGAGCGGTCGAACACGTCAACCTCGCGCCGTTCGTACGGCAGGCCGAGCTGGGCGAACAGCAGCCGCACCTTGTAGCAGTTGCCCGAGAGACCGGAGTCGTACAGCAGCACGGCCAGACCCTACCCTTCGTCAATGCCCACCCGCGGGACCACCGCGCCACCCACCGACTCCGAGGAGACCGCCGACGGCGCGGCGATTGCCGACCGCCGTTTCCCGCCACCCGGGTCGATGCCGTCGAGCTCGACGGCGAGCTGAGCTCGATCAGCCGGCGCTGGTTCGGCCTGCGGGGCCCCAACCTCCACCTCTACACCGCCGACGCGCGTCCGTGGCTGGCCGCGTCCAGCGCTCGCTATGACGCGATCGTGCTCGACGCCTACCGGCAGCCCAACATCTCGATCCTGCGCTACGCGACCGGGCAGCGGTAGGTCGCGGAGAGGGCGATCGGTGCCGCCGGACGCACGCGAGCCCCGCGCCGGGCGGCGCGGGGCTCTGCGGCAGGGCCGGATGGGACTGGCCTGCGTCAGACGTGGACGTCGGCGCTCAGCAGCAGATGCAGCTGCGGGGTGAGGAAATCGGGCTTGCCGGTCGTGCCGTTTGACAGGGTGCTGCTGAAGTCGCGGACGCACTGGCCTGCGGGTGCGCTCTCCATGTAGATGCCGCTGGAGTCGTTGCTCATCGCGAGCACGTCGCCGCGCTTGACCTTGATGTGGGCGGAGAAGGTGTTCAGGCCGATCGCCGAGACGGTCTCGAGCGCGCCGAGAGCGGTTCCCAGGGACCCAAGGTGTGGACCGGGCCACACCCCGCCCGGCCACGCCCCCGCCCGGCCGCACCCCCCGGCGTGCAACAGCGCTAGGAGCGTGGGTCAGTAATACTCAGTCTCATTAACGAATTAACGACGCTCTGAGAGCCGTTCTGCGGCCATCCGAGCGATCGCCGCTGATGAATTGATCCCCTGAAACGGGCCAAAACGGCGCTCTGCGGGCATTGTGACCCACGCTCCTAGGCCGGGACCCGCTCGGAGACGGCCGCGGACGGCGGCCGGTCCTGGAGCACGCGCACGCCCTTGCGCGGGGCCAGGGTGATGGCGCGGAACTGGATCTTCTCGGGCGCCGGGTCGGCGGGACGCAGTCTCACCCGCTCGACCACGCGCCGCAGCACGATCCGCATCTCCATCAGCGCGAAGCTCGCACCGAGGCAGCGGCGCGTGCCACCGCCGAACGGGGTCCACGTGTAGGTATCGGGAGCGTCGCGGCCGAGGAAGCGCTCGGGTTGGAACGACCGCGGACCGGGATACAGGTCGGCGCGCCGGTGGATCGTCCTGATCGACGGGTTGATCTCGACGCCCGGCGGGATCTCGTGGCCGCCGAGCCGGAACTCAGCGCCCCGGACCACACGACCGACGCCGGCGATCACGGGCCGGATCCGCAGCGCTTCCTTGACCACGGCATCGAGGTAGTCGTCGTCGCCGGCGTCGACGGCCTCGCGAGTGCGGTGCAGGACCGCCGGGTTGTGCAGCAACAGGTCGAACATCCAGGCCAGGCCCGTGGCCGTGGTCTCGTGCCCGGCGAGCAGGAGCGTGACCAGCTCGTCGCGCACCTCGCTGTCGCTCAGGCGGGCGCCGTCGTCCTCCGCCAGCAGCAGCGCCGAGAACACGTCGTCGCGCTGCTCGAGCCCCGGATCGTCGCGGCGGCGTGCGATCTCGGCGTAGAGGATCTCGTCCACCGCCCGCCGCTGGGCCTCGAAGCGCAGCACGGCGCCGCGGTCGCGCGAGCGGATCGCCGACAGGAGCAGGAGCCGCCGCGGCCGGGCGAGCGGCTCGACCATCGCCCGCAGCCGCCGGCGCAGCTCCGCCTCGGCGGGGCCGGTCTCGTACCCGAACACCGCGCGCAGGATGACCCGCAGCGTGAGCGACTGCATCGTCGGCAGCAGCGCGAACTGCTCGCCTACCGGCCAGGAGTCGATCTCGGCGTCGGTCGTGTCGCGGATGACCTGCTCGTAAGCCTGCAGCCGGCGCCCGTGGAACGGCGGCAGCATCAGCCGGCGGTGCCGCAGATGCTCCGCCTCGTCGAGCAGCAGCACCGAGCGCTCGCCGACCACCGGGCCGAGCAGCGCGTTGGCCTCGCCGGCGTGCAGCTGCGAGTTCGATCCCTGGAACACCTCCTTGGCCAGCGCCGGGTCGAACACCATCACGAAGCTCGAGTCGAACACCGTGCTGAACGTGACCACATTCCCGTAGCGGCGCCGGCAGGCTTCGAGGAAGCGCGGGCCGGCGAGCACGAAGCCGGCGGTCTGCAACAGCCGCGGGAGGCGCGGACCGGGGGGGAGGCTGGCGGCCGGGACGCTCATCTCGGCTCCGATCGTCGCACACCGCAATCCCCGGGCCGGGCGGTGCGCTTTAGGGTCGCCTTAGAGTGGCCGCCAGGCTCTGCATGTCCTGCGCCGTCGCGCTCGAGCGGGGCGCCGTCCGTCAGGCGGCGCAAGTGAGCGCGGCCGGTGTCGGGCGCAAGGCGCATGAGAGAAAGCTTCCTGATCTTCGGTAGCCCGGTGATCGGCGATGACGAGATCGCCGAGGTGGTCGATTCCCTGCGCTCGGGGTGGGTCGGCACGGGCCCCAAGGTGCAGCGCTTCGAGCAGCTCCTGTCGGCCTACGTGGGCGCGCCCGAGGTGCGGTGCGTGTCGTCCTGCACGGCGGCGCTGATCCTGGCGCTGCGGGTGCTGGGGATCGGCCGCGGCGACGAGGTGCTCGTGCCGGCGATGACGTTCGTGGCCAGCGCGAACGCCGTCGAGCACTCCGGCGCGACGCCGGTGCTGGTCGACTCGGAGCCGAGAACGGGTCTGATCGATCTCGACGCCGCCGCGGCCGCGGTCACCACCCGGACCCGGGCGATCATGCCGGTGCACCTCGCCGGCCGCCCGGTGGACATGGATCGCGTCCAGGCGATCGCCGATCGGCACGGGCTGCTGGTGGTCGAGGACGCCGCGCACGCGATCGGGGCCGAGTGGCGCGGCCGGCGGATCGGCTCCCTGGGAAACGTAACCGCGTTCTCGTTCTACGTGACCAAGAACGTCTCGACGGTCGAAGGAGGCGCGGTGGCGACCGACGACCCCGAGATCGCCGCCCAGGTCGAGCGGCTGGCCCTGCACGGACTCAGCCTCGGCGCCTGGCAGCGGTTCTCGGACCGGGGCTTTCGCCACTACGAGGTGGTGGAGCAGGGCTTCAAATACAACATGACCGACATCCAGGCGGCGCTGGGACTGCACCAGCTGCCGCGACTCGATGGCTGGATCGACCGCCGGGCCGAGCTGTGGGAGCGCTATGACAAGCTGCTGGCGGGGCTACCGATCCGCTTACCCGCGGCCCCCGACCCGGAGACGCGCCACGCGCGCCATCTCTACCAGGTGCTGGTCGACACGAACGTTCCGATCGCCCGTGACGCGCTGCTCGATGGCCTCACCGCCCGCAACATCGGCACCGGTGTTCACTATCGCGGTGTGCACCTGCATCCCTTCTATCGCGACACCTACGGGCTCTCCCCGCAACAATTCCCGGTCGCCACGGCGATCTCGGAGCGGACGCTGAGCCTGCCCCTGAGCCCTAAGGTGACAGAGGTCGACCAGGACGATGTCGTCGCGGCGATGACGGTTCGCCACGATCTCCAGCCAGAGCTACTGGGCCGACGAGGCGCTCACCGCCTACGAGGCGCAGCTGCCGTTCGGCGCGATGGTCAACACCGTCGCGCACGTCGAGACGACGCCGCCGCTGTACTTCGTGCTGATCTGGTTGTGGGCCAAGGTGTTCGGCACCGGCGAGGCCGCCCTGCGCTCGTTCTCGGCGCTGGCCGGCATCGCCACGGTGCCGATCGCCTACCTCACCGCCCGGGAGCTGTTCTCCCGCTGGGCGGGCGTCGTGGCGGCGGCGCTGGTCGCGCTCGACCCGCTCCTGATCTGGTACTCCCAGGAGGCGCGGTCCTACATCCTGCTGGTCGCGCTGTCGGGGGCCTCGTTCCTGTTCTTCGTGCGCGCGCGCACTGATCCGACGCGGCGGAACCTCGTGTGGTGGGTCGTGGCCTCGGCCCTCGCGCTCGCGACCCACTTCTTCGCCGGCTTCCTGGTCATCCCCGAGGCGGTGTGGCTGCTGTGGCGCTCCCGAGCCGTTGCGGTCAAGCTGGCCGTCGGAGCGGTCGCCCTCGCCCAGCTGGCGATGCTCCCGTTTGCGCTGATCGATACGGGCCACGGCGCCGGATGGGTACACCTGATCCCGCTGAAGAACCGGATCGGGCAGGTTCCGCTCGAGTTCGCGGTCAGCTCGATCTACCGGCGGGCGACGATCGCCGAGGGCCTGATCGGCGGTCTCGCGCTGATGCTGGTGGTCGCCGCGCTGATCGGGCTCCGGGGCGATTCCAGGACCCGGGCGGGGGCGATGGTGGCTGGCGCGATCGCCGCGATCGCGATCCTCGCGCCGCTCGCCCTCGGTCTGATCGGTCCGGACTACTTCCTGGCCCGCAACGTGATGCCGGCGATGATCCCGCTGGCGGCGGTGATCGCCGCGGCGTGCTCGCTGCCGCGGGCGCGGCTGGTCGGCGGGGTGCTCACCGGCGCGCTGCTGGCCATGTTCGTCGCCGCGACGGTGCACATCCAGAACAGCGCCTACCTGCAACGGCCGGACTGGCGCGACGTCGCCCGCGCCATCGGGGCGGCCCCGCAGACGCGGGGGATCCTGGCTGCAGGAGGCTCGACGGCGAACCCGCTCAAGCTCTATCTGCCGCACGTCACCTGGGTGCAGCCGCACACGCACGAGGTGGTGATCGGCGAGGTGGACGTCGTCGGGACCCGGGCGCGCCTGACGCTGGCCTCGGAGGGCGCGTCCTCGAGCTCGACCGGCAAGGTGGTCACCGCCCCCGCCGCGCTCGGCATCGCGATCCCGGCTCTGCGGGCACCCCGGGCACAACGTCGCTCGGTCGCGTCCGCGTCAAGGCCTGGGTGATCGCCCGCTTCGCGCTGGCCCGACCGCTGCGGATCAGCGTCGACCAGCTCGCGGCCTTGGCGCCGCAGTTCTTCCACCATCCCCCGGTGGCGCTGCTGTCGTTCATCCAGCAGTCCGGTCGTTGAGACGACTTGACGTATGACATACACGACGTTGGGTAGCGTCAACCCTGGTGAAGCTGTGGGGAGAGCTACGGGCGGTGCTCGCCGGCGGGGTGATCGCGATGAGCATCCTCGCGCTCGGTGCGCCGGCCGCCGCTCGGGCCGCGCTGTCGCTGCACGACTACACGCCGTTCCCACCGAGCAAGGTGATCGTCGGGGCGCGCTGGACGAGCCCGCGGCACGGGCCGCCGTCGAATCAGATCGGCGACATCCTGCCGACGGTGTGGGCCGACGACGGCGCCCAGTACGTGATGATCGACGACGGCGGCACCGATGTTCCCGTCGCGGGCGGGCTGTGGCGACAGTCGATGGCCCGCATCACGGGAACCCCGCCGCACCTGCGCTTCAGCCACGTCGGCAACCCGTTCACGCCCCCACCGCACACCTGGTCGCAGATCCACAGGAACCCGAGCGTCTGGCGCGGACCTCTGGGACCGGTCTACAGCAGCGGCCTGTTGGCCGTGGACCACGTCTTCTACGCCACCGAGGAGCGCGACTGGGACTGGGGTACAAACGGCCTGTTCACCGGTCTGGACGGGATCGCGCGCTCCTACGACCACGGCAACCACTGGAGCGTCGGCGAACAGTCGTTTCCGGCCCCGCTCGGGAACCTCAACTGGGTCGTGCGTGGCCGCGACGGACCTCACCCGGACGGCTACGTCTACGCGATCGCCTCCGAGCGCGAGTTCAATGCCGACCGGATCGTGATGGGTCGCAGCGGGCCCAGCGCCGCAGAGATCACCGATCCATCGCGCTGGCAGTGGATCTCGGGCTGGCAGCAGACGAGCGCGGGGCGCTTCCCGACTTGGTCTTCGTCGCTGGCGGCGGCCGTTCCGGTCGCCGCGTGGCCGGGCCACTTCACCTACCCGCAGATGTCCTACGACGCCCCACTGCACCGCTACCTGCTGACGTTCACCTACTCCTACGCCAAGTCCGTGCCGGGGATCTGGATGAACGGGTCCCAGCTCGTGATCCTGGAGGCGGCGCACCCGTGGGGGCCGTTCTCATTCGTGGCCGGCGAGGCCGAGTTCGGCCCATCGAACGGCTATGACCCTGGCTTCCCGGTCAAGTGGATCAGCCCGGACGGGCGCGATCTGTGGCTCAAGTGGGCGGCCAACTTCGACGGCTGTCGTCCCGGACTGGACTGCTCGGGCGCGTACGGTTTCAACTACCGCCGGATCCACCTGACGGTCGCCGGCGGCGGCTCGTAGGGGCGCGCGGCGAGCCCGCGCACGGCGCGGTGCAGCGACGCCACCCCCGGTCGTGGACAATACGCCGCGATGGTGCCCGCCACCGGCACACAGTCGCAGCCCGGAGACCAGGACGTCGAGCTCAGCGTGGTCGTGCCCGTGTACGCCTGCGCCGACTGTCTGGTCGCGCTGCACGACCGCCTGACGCGCAGCCTTGCGCAGATCACCGACCGCTACGAGCTGGTGCTGGTCGACGACCGCAGCCTCGACGACGGGTGGGAGGTGCTGCGCCGGCTCGCCCGTCGCGACGAGCACGTGCGCGCCTTCCGGCTGAGCCGCAACTTCGGCCAGCACGCGGCGATCACGGCTGGGCTGTCGCGGGCCCGCGGGCGCTGGGCCGTGGTGATGGACTGCGACCCGCAGGAGGCGCCGGAGGAGATCCCGCGCTTGTGGGCGGCGGCCCGCGAGGGCTACGAGATCGTACGCACGGTGCGACGCGACCGTCGCCACTCGCGGTTCCGGCGCTGGGCCAGCCGGCTCTACCGGCGACTCACGATCGAGACCGACGTACGGCCGGACTACAGCACGCTCAGCCTGATCTCGCGCCCGGTGATCGATGCCTTCCTGCGGCTGCGCGATCGCGACCGCGAGTACATGATCGCGCTCGACTGGCTCGGCTTCGATGCGACCTCGATCGAGATCGACCACGCCGATCGTCACGCCGGGGAGAGCGCCTACTCGCTCAGCCACCTCGTCCGCGTCGCGCTCGACGGCATGTTCTTCCGCAGCAGCGTGCTGCTCAAGGTGGTGGTGCTCGTCGGCTTCCTGGTCGCGCTCGCCGGAGTCGTCGTGGCCGCGGTCGAGGTCGTCGACTACTTCGTCGAGCCGCATGATCGAGTGGCCGGGTACACGAGCCTCGCCGTCCTGCTGCTCGTGCTGGCCGGGGTGATCATCGTCAGCATCGGCGTGGTCGGGCTCTACGTCGGGCGGATCTTCGAGCAGGTCAAGGACCGGCCGCTGTTCCTGATCGATCAGCAGGCCCCAGGTCCCGAGGCCGACTGGACCGAGCCGGCCGCGCCGCCTCGGACCGAGGCTCCGGGGGCGCTTCAGACCGAGTCGGCCGGAGGCCTGCTGGAGGCCGAGGCGGCGCCGGGGCCGGTCGGCGCCCCGCCCGAGAGCACGTAGACCTTCTCGCGCCCGCCCGGGATTGGAAAGGCGGCCAGCACGCGGTCGGCGTAGCGGCCCATCAGCACGTCGAGTCGCTGCTCGCCGAACCGCTGCGCGTGGCCGCCGACGCCGGGGTCGGCGGCGCGCCGCCCCAGCCGACCGACTCCCGGCAGCCCGCTGCTGGCCAGATTCCGGATCGGCTCGGAGATCACCACCCGGTCGCCCGCCGCCTCGATCATCCGGTCCACGATCGTCTCCGCTGCGGGCAGGAAGTGGTAGAGGCTGGCCTGCATGATCGCCACGTCGGCGCCCGGCAGCGCTCCCGAGTGCGCGAGGTCGACGATCCGCGCGTCGACGCCGTGGGCGCGAAGCCGCGCCACGAAGCCGGGGTTGACGTCGAGGCCGACGTAGCCGCTCACACGGCCGCGCAGATGGCGGCGGTACAGGGTCCCCGGGCCGCAGCACAGCTCCAGTACCGACGCACCCGCGGGAACCTGCGCCGCGACGGCGTTCAGCCGGGCGGCGTAGTGGCGCCCGTAGAGCGCCCGCATCAGCAGCTCGTAGCCGCCGGCGCTGCGGTAGATCAGGCTCGTGCTCACGGGAGCGGCAGTGTAGGACGGCGTGCCTCGCGGCGGTGGGCGGAAGCTCCCGGGTCGACACGCCGTGGCGCGATCAAACGAATCGGCCGATTGATAAGTCTGGATGCAGTTGCGCGATGGGCAAGTTTGCCGCCGGTTACTGACCAAGCTCGCCCAGCTCGGCCTCCGGGGCGTGGTGAAGGGATACTCGCTGACGCAGGCCTGGCGCGCAGGAATGCTCGGACCGGAGCGTCCGAGCCGTACGACCGAGCCGGCCGCGGTGGTCGCGCCCCGCTGGGTCCGGGCCGGGGGCGGATGCTCGAGGCCTACGAGCGGCTATAGCCATCTGTCAGAGTTGTTTCAGGGTTCTCGCCTATCTTGGATGCCAGCTTCTGAGAAAGGCGGAGTCGTCATGAAATACCTGCGCACAGTCTCAACACGTCGCCTGCTCGCTCTGATCGCCGCATCGCTGGTGATCGTGGCCGGCGGGACGGCGATCGCCGTCGCCGCGTCCGGCAACGGTCCGGTGCCGCGACGGGAGCCGCTGGCGCAGGCGATCCACCAGGGCCTCGGTGCGCCCCCGGTGGCGGGGATCACGGCCCGCATCACCTTTACCAACCACCTGATCGACTCCTCGAGCATCCAGGGATCGGATCCGATCCTCACCGGCGCCTCCGGTCGTCTGTGGCTCGATCCGGTCAACCATCGTCTGCGACTGGAGCTGCAGTCTGACAACGGGGACGCTCAGGTCGTCGTCAACAACGGCTCCTTCTGGGTCTACGACCCGACGGCGAGGACCGTCTACGAGGGCAAGCTCCCGGCCGACACCGGCAAGAGCGACAGCGCCAAGCCCGATCACGAACTCCCGACGGTCGCGTCGATCCAGTCCGACCTCAACCACGTGATGGCGCACGTCAACCTGACCGGGGCGATCCCGAGCGACGTAGCCGGCCAGGCCGCATACACGGTGCGCGTCTCCCCCAAGCACGACGGCGGTCTGCTCGGCGCCGGCGAGCTCGCCTGGGACGCGACCCACGGCGTGCCGCTGCGGTTCGCGATCTACGCGCAGGGCAGCTCGACCCCGGTGCTGGAGCTCAAGGCGACCGACATCTCCTTCGGCTCGGTCCCGGAGTCCGACTTCGCGGTGTCGCCCCCGAGCGGCGCCAAGGTCCTCACCGTGTCGGTGCCCGCGGGCGCCACGGGCGCCGACACCGCCAAGGCCCGCGCCGCGCGGCGAGCCGGCCGGCTGCACACGCAGTCGCGGGTGAGCGGCGTGGCCGCGGTCGCCGAGCACCTGCACTTCGCGCTCGTGGCCCCGGACACGCTCGTCGGCCTGCCGCGGCGGTCCGTGCGGCCGCTCGACTGGGGCGGAAGCCCGGCCGCACTCGTCACCTACGGCCAGAACCTGGGCGGCATCGCGGTCATCGAGCAGCCGGCCGACTCGGCCAAGGCACCGAGCCAGGCCAGCGGCGACCGCCGTGGGCTGAACCTGCCGACCGTCTCGATCAACGGCGCCACCGGGCAGGAGCTCGACACGGCGCTGGGGACGGTCCTGCGCTTCACGCGCGACGGCGTTGCCTACACAGTGCTCGGTTCCGTGCCGGCGGCGGCAGCGGACGCGGCGGCACGGGGCCTGTAGCGGCGTGAGCGCCCAGGGCGCCGTTCCCGTCGAGGTGCGTGGACTGGTGAAGCAGTACGGCCAGCTCCGAGCCGTCGACGGCGTCGACATCACGATCAACGAGGGCGACGTCTACGGCTATCTCGGGCCCAACGGAGCGGGCAAGACGACCTCGCTGCGGATGATGCTCGGCCTGATCACGCCGACCGCGGGCACCGTGCGGCTGTTCGGTGCAAACCCCATCGAGACCGTCCACGCGCTCGAGGGCGTAGCCGGATTCGTGGAGGCGCCCACGTTCTATCCGTACCTGTCGGGTCGCAAGAACCTCGAGCTGCTGGCCGACTACGACGGTGACGGGGCGAGTGGGCGGATCGGCGAAGCCCTGGCGACGGTCGAGCTGGCCGACCGCGCCAAGGACCGCGTCGGCGGCTACTCGCACGGCATGCGCCAGCGGCTCGGCATCGCCGGGGCGCTGCTGCGCTCCCCGAAGCTGCTGCTGCTCGACGAGCCGGCCACCGGCCTCGACCCGGCGGGCATGCGCGACATGCGGCTTCTGATCCGGCGGCTCGCCGACCAGGGCATGACCGTCGTGCTCTCCAGTCATCTGCTGGCCGAGGTCGAGGAGCTGTGCAACCGGGTCGCGATCGTCCGCTCGGGGCAGATCGTCTACGAAGGTCTGATCGCCGAGCTCAAGCGCAGCGCGGGCGCGGTGTATCGCCTCGCCAGCACCGACGACGAGCGCGCGATCGCCATCTGCCGCGCGCAGCCCGGGATCTCGGAGGTGCGGATCGAGCACGAGCACATCTGCTTCACCGCCGACGAGCCCGCGGTCGCGGAGCTCTCGCAGGCGCTGGTCGAAGCCGGAGCGCTGATCCGCGCGCTGGCGCCGCAGACCGTCACGCTCGAGGACCTGTTCTTCTCGTTGACCGAGGGCACCGCTGCCGCCGCGACCGACGGTCGCCTCGCGGGGATCGCGCCGTGAATCCCGGCGTGCTCACGGTGTACCGCTGGGAGCTGCGCAAGCTCCGCTACCAGAAGCGCACCTACCTCGGCCTCGGAGCGGCGGTGATCGTGCCGATCCTGTTCGTGATCGCCACCCACTTCCGCCATCACGGGCCCGATGACGTGCCGTTCGGCAGCTACATCAGTCGCAGCGGGCTGGCGATACCGCTGATCATCCTGTTGTTCGGGGCGGTGTGGATGTTCCCGCTGATCACGGCGCTCGTGTCCGGTGACATCTTCGCCTCCGAGGATCACAACGGGACCCTGAAGACGATCCTCACGCGCTCGCTCGAGCGCTGGCAGATCTTCGCCGGGAAAGCGCTCACCGCGGCCACCTACGGGATCGTCGCGATCTTCATCAGTGGCACGGTGGCGGTCATCGCCGGCTGCCTGCAGTCCGGGTTCAACCCGCTCCAGAGCCTGTCGGGGACGACGGTCTCGGCCCCGAAGGCGCTGGGCCTCGTGTATTCGAGCCTGCTCGTGTACCTGATCCCGATCCTGTCCATCGTCTGCATCGGCCTGCTGCTGTCGGTGGTCACGCGCAACAGCGCCGCGGCGGTGGTGGGGACGCTGATGTTCTCGCTGCTGATCCAGCTGATCGGCATCCTGCCGGGGCTCACGGGACTGCAGCCCTATCTCCTCAGCACGCAGTTCAACGCCTGGCAGGGGCTGCTGCGCACGCCGATCGACTGGGCTCCGATCGTCCGCGCCGCCTGGGTCTGCGCGCTCTACGGGGTGCCGGCGCTGCTGGCCGCGTGCCTCGTGTTCCTGCGGCGCGACGTCGCCGGTGGGTGACGCATCCGCTCCGGCGGAGCGCGTGCTGGTGGTCGACGACGATCCGCCGCTGCGGCGGATGCTCGAACGGACCCTCGGGGCGGAGGGGTTCGACGTGACCGTGGCCGGTGACGGCGGGGCGGCGCTGGTCGCCGCCGAGCGCTCGGCCCCCGACGTGATCGTGCTCGACGTCGCGATGCCGGTGCTCGACGGGCTCGCGGTCTGCCGCCGCCTGCGCGCCAAGGGACTGGCGACGCCGATCCTGATGCTGACCGCGCGCGACGCGGTCCCGGACCGGGTGGCCGGGCTGGAGTCGGGCGCCGATGACTACCTGGTCAAGCCGTTCGCAGTCGAGGAGCTCATCGCGCGGCTGCGGGCGCTGACCCGGCGCGGTCTGGACTCCTCGGCGCTCCTCTCCTACGCGGACCTGGTGCTCGACTCCGAACGCCACACGGCCACGCGTTCGGGGCGGGCGGTCGAGCTCACCGGCCGGGAGGGCACGCTGCTCGAGCTGCTGCTGCGGGAGGCGGGGCGGACGGTCACGCGCGAGCGGGCCATCGAGGAGATCTGGGGTGGTGCCGCGGAGCCCAACGTGGTCGATCGCTACGTGACCCGGCTGCGGCGAAAGCTCGGCGACCCGCCGCTGATCCGCACCGTCAGAGGAGCGGGCTTCGCGCTGCGGGCCTAGCGCCCGGCGGGCATGCCGACCACGTACCGGATCCAGGCCCTAGACGAGCAACAGCAACTCGGCCTCCTCAGCCGGCAGCGGCCGGCCGAACAGGCAGCCCTGCGCCACGTCGCAGCCCAGCGCCTGGAGCGCGGGCGAGCTGGGCCGAGGTCTCGACGCCCTCGGCCACCGCGCGCAGACCGGGTGCGTGCGCGAGCTCGACCACGGCCGCCATCACGCCACCGTCCGAGGGCTCGCTGTCGAGCTCGCTGACGAAGCTCTGGTGAACCTTGATCACATCGACCGGCATCGCCTTGAGACTCGACAGCGACGTGTGGCCGGTTCCGAAGTCGTCGATCGCCAGGCTCACGCCGACCGCCTTCAAGGCCTGCATCACGCCGTCTGCAAGCTCGGGGTTGTGCGTGACCGCGCTCTCGCCGACCTCGAGGCACAGCGCGGCCGGCTCCGTGCCGCTGGCGTGGATCGCGCTGCGGAGCATCGGCACGAGCCCGGCATCCTCGAGCTGGCGGGAGGACAGGTTGACCGACACCGTGATATCGGGCTTCGAGAGCCGCCACCGTCCGATCTGGCGCAGCGCCTGGTCGAGCACGAACTCGCCGATCGCCAGCACGAGCCCCGTCTCCTCGGCCAGCGGGATGAAATCCGCGGGCTCGATCAGGCCGCGCTCGGGATGCTCCCAGCGCACCAGGGCCTCGAAGCCGATCACCTGGTCGGTGCAGCCGAGCGCGACCTTGGGCTGGTAGTGGACCCGCAGCTCCGAGCGCTCGACCGCATGCCGCAGCGCCGTCTCCAGCTCCAGCCGCTCCATCGCCCGCAGCCGCGAGGCCTCGTCGAACAGCTCGTACCGCGAGCGCCCGAGCTCCTTGGCGCGGTACATGGCGGCGTCCGCTTCCCGGATCACGGCCTCGCGTGGGATGCTCGGGTCCGCGACCATGGCGATCCCGATCGACACCGTGACGTCCACCTCACGGTCCTCGAGCTTGACCGGCAGTCCGGCCGCGCAGGAGATGCGCTCGGCGATCAGCACCACCTCGCGCTCGTCAGCGAGGTCCTCGAACAGGAACGTGAACTCGTCGCCGCCGAACCGCGCGACGGTGTCCATCGGCCGCAGCATCGCCCGCAGCCGGCCCGCCAGCGCGACCAGCACCCGGTCTCCGACCGCGTGCCCGAGCCCGTCGTTGACGAGCTTGAAGTTGTCGACGTCGAGGAACATGACCCCCACAGCCGCGCCGGTGCGCCGCGAGCGATCGAGCGCCACGCCGAGCCGGTCCAGGAACAGCGCCCGGTTGGGCAGCCCGGTGAGCGGATCGTGCAGCGCCTGGTAGGCCAGCTGGACCTCCGATCGCTTTCGCTCGATCGCATACCTGACCGCGCGGCGAAGCAGCGCTGGATGCACCTCGGGCTTGATCAGGTAGTCCTGGGCGCCGGCCTGAACGGCCGTGATCGCGGTCTCCTCGTCGCTGTAGAGCGACAGCGCGACAATCAGCACATCGGGCGCGGCCGTGCGCACGTGCGTGAGCGCCTCGAGCCCATGCACCCCGGGCAGAGTCAGATCAAGCAGCACGCACGACGCGCCGTGGTCGGCGAGCTCCTGAATGGCCTCGCCGAGCCGCTCGACATGCGTGAACACCAGCCCCTCCGTCCATGTGGCCCCGAGCATCTCCCGCACCAGAGTCGCGTCCCGCGGGTCGTCCTCGACCAGCAGCACGCGGGTTGGGGGAGGCTGCCCCGTGCCGTCGTCACCAGACGACAATCAGAACCCCCGTCTCGTAATCCCAAACCGACAATACCGGTCACTGCCGCCTCATTGCGCAGAGATCCTCACTACCCGCTCGCGATGCGTTCGACTCAAGTGCGGTGCGTGGGCACTGCGGTCGCGGCCCGGAGGGCGTCCCGCCGATGCGCGGATCGCTGATTCCGGTTCCCCGCACGCTCCGGGCGCGGCTGGTCGCTGCGGCGACGGTCTCGATCCTGGCCGCGGTGGCGCTGTTCGGCGCTGCGGCCGTGACGCTGGTCAACCGCGAACTGCGCGCCTCACTGGACCGCGCGTTGCGGCAGCGCGCGCAGGAGGTCGCCCAGCTCGCGGTCTCGGCTCCGTCCGTCCTGACCGGACCGGGCGCGCTCGAGAGCCCCGTCTCCGGCCGGCAGATCGCGGTCGAGGTGATCGACGCGCACGGCCGGATCCTGGCCCGCTCGGAGGCGCTCGGTGCGCGCCTGCTCCCCCAGGACTCGCTCGCCGGGCAGGCCCTGCTCGCCGGCCGGACCGGATTCGAGGACATCCGCAGCGGCGGGCGGCCGTTCCGCCTCTACGCCGCGCCGATCGCCGACGCCGGCGGACCCGCGGCCGGCGGAGCCGTGCTGGTCGCCTCCGACACGTCCGACATCCCCGACACGATCGGGCGCCTCGGGTTCGTGCTGCTGCTCACGGGCGCCGGAGTCGCACTCCTCGCGACGCTCGCCGCGGCCGTGCTGACCCGTCGCGGCCTGCGCCCACTGAGCCGGCTGGCCGACGCGGCCGGAGAGATCGAGCGCACCGCCGACCCCACGCGCCGCCTCCCGGACACCGGCGCCACCGACGAGATCGGCGAGCTGACCGGGGTCCTGAACCGGATGCTGGCCGCGCTCGAGCAGGCCCGCGCCGGAGAGCGCCGCTTCCTCGCCGACGCCTCGCACGAGCTGCGGACCCCCGTCACGACGCTGCTGGGCAACGTCGAGTACGCCGCCCGCCACGGGGCCGACGCCGAGGTGCTGGCCGACCTGCGCGGCGACGCGGCCCGGCTGGCGCGCCTCGTCGACGACCTGCTCGTGCTCGAGCGCGCGGCCGTTCCGGCCCATGAGCAGGGCGTGGTCGACCTGGCGTCCGTGGTCGGGGATCTCGTTGCCGCCCCGCCCACCGTCGTGGCCGGCAGCGGCCACGACCCCGGCCGCGAGCGCGTGAGCGCCGGCGAGATCGCCTCGGTGCGGGTCCGGGGCGACGAGGACGAGCTCCGCCGGGCGGTCTCGAACCTGATCGAGAATGCGCTCGTGCACGGACCGGAGGGCGGCGAGGTGACGGTCAGCCTGCGGGCGGCCGGGGCCGAGGCGCGGCTGACCGTGAGCGATCGGGGAACGGGCCCGGACCGGGCCAGCCGGGAGCGGCTGTTCGAGCGCTTCTGGCGCGGCCCGGAGGCCGCCGGGCGACCCGGATCCGGCCTCGGCCTGTCGATCGCCGCCGCGATCGCCGAACGCCACGGCGGGCGGATCGAGGTCGACGGGTCCGCGTTCACGATCGTCCTGCCGCTGGCCTGAGGGCGGGCAGGGGACAGACTGTCAGGGGGATTCTCATCGGGATTCTCACCCTGCTCTTACCCTCGAGTCGCATACTGCCGGGTCATGATCGGAGACGAGCGTCCAAGCTCCGCACGGCCTGACCCGGCACTCGCCACGCTGCACCGCGACGCGGCTCTGTCACGCGTGAGCAACACGCGCAAGCTCGTGGCGGCCGGCGCCGCGGCGCTGACCGCGGGGCTGGCGTGGCTGGCCGCAACTGCCGCCCCCGGGCGGACGCTCGGCACCACTGGGCAGTCGCGGAGCGCCGGCGTCACCCCGGCGCCGAACTCGGGCTCGAGCTCCGCCAGCCAGTCGTTGCCGCCGCTCGCGAGCCCCAGCGATCTCGGCCTGCAGGGCCCGGGCTCCGCGCCGAGTGCGGCCACGGCCCCATCCCCGGCGCCGGCCGATCAGTCGCAGGTCGCGCCCAACCAGTCTCAGGTCGCGCCCGCGCCGTCGCAGGCGGCGCCGGCCCAATCGGCTTCGCAGGCCGCGGCGCCCGCGCCGGTGGTGTCCGGAGGATCCTGATGTCATCGGCACGGTCCGCAGGGAGCGGGTCGGTAGCGACGGACCGGTTTGCCGCCTTCGGAGGCACGGCCGTGATCGCGGCCACCGACCCGGCGATGCTGCCGGCAGTGCGCGAGGCCGCCGAGCGCACCGTGAGCGAGTTCGATCGGGCGTGCAGCCGCTTCCGCGATGACTCGGAGCTGATGGCGCTGAACGCGAGCACCGGCGTGGACGTGCCGGTGAGTCCGGTGCTACTCGACGCTGTGGAGGCGGCGCTGCGCGCGGCCCGCCTGACCGACGGCGACGTCGACCCGACGATCGGCGCGGCGCTGGTGGCGCTCGGCTACGACCGCGACTTCGCATCGGTGGGTGCCGCCATGCCGGCCGTGTCGCAGCCCGCTCGGGTCTCGTTCTCCCGCGTCCCGGGCTGGCGCATGGTCGCGGTCGATCGGGCGGCCGGGACGATCCGGCTCGGACACCGGGTCCGCCTCGACCTCGGCGCGACCGCCAAGGCGCTTGCGGCAGACCGCGCCGCCGCGGCGGCACGTGCGGCCGCGGGCTGCGGCGTGCTGATCTCCTTCGGTGGCGACATCGCGCTCGCCGGCGAGCCGCCGGCGGAGGGCTGGAGCGTGCGGGTCACCGACGACCACCGCGCCTCCGTCGACGCGCCCGGCCAGTGGATCACGCTTCAGTCCGGCGGTCTGGCCAGCTCCAGCACAGCGGTCAGGCGCTGGCGGACGAGCGAGCACGACGATGCCCACCACGTGCTGGATCCGGCCACCGGCCGACCCGCTGCGGTCGTGTGGCGCACCGTCAGCGTGACGGCGGGGTCGTGCCTGGACGCCAACATCGCCAGCACCGCCGCGATCGTGCGTGGCGAGTCCGCCGCGGCGTGGCTGTCCTCGCTCGGCCTGCCGAGCCGGCTCGTCACCCCGGACGGGAGCGTCCGCCACATCGCCGGCTGGCCGTCGGCGGGAGACGATCTGCGATGACGCTCGTCGCGGCCGCCGGCCCGAGCGCCTACTGGTACCTCGCGCGCGGGACGGGCGCGGTGGCGCTGGTGCTGCTCACCGCCAGCGTGGTGCTCGGGGTGCTCGGGTCGATCCGCTTCTCCGTGGCCCCGCGGTGGCCGCGCTTCGCGATCGACACGCTGCACCGCGACGTGTCGCTGCTCGTGCTCGTGTTGCTGGCCGCCCACATCATCGCCAGCGTGCTCGACAGCTTCGCGCCGATCCGGCTGAGCGACGCGATCATCCCGTTCGCCGGCATCTACCGGCCACTGTGGATGGGGCTGGGAGCGCTCTCGTTCGACCTCCTGATCGCCCTCGTCGTCACGAGCCTGCTGCGGCGCCGCCTGGGGTACAAGACGTGGCGAGCGGTGCACTGGCTCGCGTACGCGAGCTGGCCGATCGCGGTCCTGCACGGACTCGGCACGGGCAGCGACACCAAGGTCTGGTGGATGCTCGGCCTGACCGTCGCCTGCGGCGCGGCGGTGGTGATTGCGGTGCTGGTCCGGATCCGCCAGGGCTCGCCCTCGCTCGAGGGCTTCCGCGTCCCCGCCACGGTGGCGACGATCGTGGCGCCCCTGGCGATCCTCATCTTTGCCGTGCAGGGTCCGTTCGAGAAGGGCTGGGCGCGCCGCGCCGGCACTCCGGCATCTCTGCTGGCCAAGTCGTTCACGCCGGCGGCGGCGCGGGCGCCGGCCGCGGTCGCCAATGCGGCTGCGCCGGCCACGCACCAGGGGCCGTTCTCCTCCGCGGTGGTCGGGACGATCACCCAGACCAACGAGCCCAATGGGGCGATCGTGGACCTCGCGCTGCGCCTCACCGGCGGCACCACGGGACGGCTCCGGGTGCGCATCGCCGGCGCCCCGATCAACGGCGGCGGCCTGTCGATGACCGGCAGCCAGGTCGTGCTGGCGGCGACCGGGATCCCGTCCGTGATGCAGGGCCGGATCCTCTCGCTCCAGGGGCAGCAGTTTCTCGCCCGTGTGGCCGGCGCCGGATCGACGCTCGACCTGCGGGCCAATCTCAATATCGACGGGCAGGGCGGCGGCGTGACCGGCACGCTGTCGGCCACCCCGGCCGGGCAAGGCGGATGACCGGGCCGCCCGGACTCCCGCGGCTGCTCGCCGGCCTGCATCCCGATGGCAGCCCGGTGACGCTGGCTGATCACGAGCGGGTGCACGGCCCGCTGCCGCGCCCGCGGCCGGCCGACCTGATCGCGGCCGCCGAGCGCGCCGGACTGCGCGGCCGTGGCGGCGCCGACTTTCCGACCGCGCGCAAGCTGCGCGCGGTGGCCGAGCGCCGGCGCACGACCGTGGTCGTCAACGCCAGCGAGACGGAGCCGGCGAGCGGCAAGGACAAGCTGCTGCTCTCGCGGATGCCGCATCTGGTGCTCGACGGCGCTGTGCTGGCCGCGTCCGCGGTCGGTGCGCGCGAGGTGATAGTCAAGCTCGGCGAGGGGGCACACGACGCGCTGGCCGGCATCGAGGGCGCGGTCGCGGTGCGCACCGGCGATCCGGCCTCGTTCAAGTTCGCGATCGGCCCCGACCGCTACGTCGCCGGCGAGGAGAGCGCGGTCATCCACTTCCTCAACGGGGGCGATGCGAAGCCCACGTTCGTGCCGCCACGGCCCTATCAACGCGGGTATCAGGGGCGGCCGACGCTCGTGCAGAACCCCGAGACGCTGGCGCAGCTGGCGCTGATCGCGCGCTACGGCGCCGATTGGTTCCGCGAGGTGGGCACGATCGCCGATCCCGGCTCGGCGCTGGTCACGATCACGGGCGCGGTCCGCTCCCCGGGCGTCTACGAGCTCGCGTTCGGGACGCCGATGAACGATCTGGTGGCCGCGGCCGGCGGCTCCACGGAGCCGCTGCAGGCGCTGCTGGTCGGCGGCTACTTCGGGACCTGGGTCGAGGCTTCGCGGGCGCTCGGGCTGCGCCTGGCCCGTGAGGACCTGAGCTCGGTCGGCTGCTCGCTCGGCTCGGGCGTGCTGATCGCGCTCGGCGAGAGCTCGTGCGGGCTGCACGAGAGCGCCCGGGTGATCAGCTATCTGGCCGCGGAGTCGGCCGGCCAGTGCGGGCCGTGCGTGTTCGGGCTGCGGGCGATCGCCGATGCCGCGACGGGGTTGGCCCAGGGCGTCGCGCACGCGCGCGAGCGCGAGCGCCTGCTGCGCTGGAGCACCGAGATCCGCGGGCGGGGGGCGTGCCACCATCCCAACGGCGCCGCCCGCTTCATCGAGAGCGCGCTGGAGGTGTTCGGCGCCGAGATCGACTGGCACCAGCGTGAGCGCTGCGTCGCGCCGCCGGCCGGGCTGCCGCTCGGCGGCCCGGCGCCGGACGTGAGCCACGCGGTGGCCCGGGCACGCTGATGGCCGCTCGGCTGCGCGTGAACCCGATCATGTGCGAGGCGCACGGATTGTGCGCCGAGCTGCTGCCCGAGCTGATCCGGCTCGACGATTGGGGCTACCCGATCATCGATGAGGCCGAGGTCCGGCCGGAGCTGCTGGGGCTGGCCCGCCGCGCCGCCGACGCCTGCCCGACGCTGGCGCTGCTGCTCGACGAGGACTGATCGGTCCGGGCGGGCTGGCGGGGGCTGGTGCTCATCGCGCGAGCAGCGGCGCGACCAGCGATCTCACCACGTCGCGTGTGGCCTGATCGTCCTCGAGCGCGATCACGCTGTCGGGCATGAGCACGAACGAGACGCCGAGCCGCAGGCCGATCTCGGCCAGCGCGGCGGGCTCGGTCTCGAGCAGCTCGCCCGACGCCTGGACGGTCCGGATCTGGGCGATCAGGAAGTCGCACACGAGCCTGAACACCGCGTTGTCGTCACGGGTCAGCTCGCTGAGCAGCGACTCCGGCTCGACCCGGGCCAGGCGGGCGAGCAGCGGATGCTCGCGGGTCACCCGCAGCACGGCCAGGAACAGCGACGTCGTCCGTTCGTCGATCGGATCGGACGGATCGATTGCGCCCGCGAGGGAGGCCAGGCAGCGGCGGCACTCCCTCACGGCCAGCGCGTCGAGCAGCTGCGGCTTGCCGCCGAAGCGCCGGTAGACCGTCATCCGCCCGACGCCCGCGCGCGCGGCCACGCCGTCCATGGTCAGCTGGCGCAGGCCCGAGTCGGCCGCCAGCGCGAGCGCGGCGTCGAGAATGCGGCCGGACATCGCGTCATCGGCCGTCTGCACGTCGGGGTCGAGCGCCAGCGCCAGGAGGCGAGAGGTGGGAGAGGGCATCGGGCTCGGTGGTGGTATCGGACTGGGCCGCGGCATCGGGCTCCGTGGTGGTATCGGACTCGGCGGCGGCATCGGGCGAGGCGGTGCCACCGGCTAGGCGGCAGCGCGGACCGGGGGTGCGGCGCCGCCGCCGCGCTCGCCCAGCGGGCCGCGCCCGATCGCGCCGGCGCAGCCGCAGTTCGTCTGGGCCCGAGATCTGCAGGCGCCGCGGGATCACCGGCGTCGCCGGATCGGGCAGCGGGATCGGCGGGCCACCGCGTAGCGGACCGAGGCGATCACGCGATCCACCGTCTCGTTGTGCACGGGCTCGTGCGCGAGAGTGTGCGCGAAGCAGTCGCGGAACGACGCCCAATCGGCGGGCAGGTCGCGGTCGCGGACACCGACGAGCCGCCCGAGGCCCTTGTATTCACGGCAGAAGCGGTCGATCTGGCCCCACGGTGGCGTGCGCGACCTGCAGCAGCAGCGGGTACAGCATCGCGAAGTACAGGCGCCGGTCGCTCGTGTAGCGCCCGGTGACGGACTCAGGTCCGGGACGGCTCGTCCTCGGACGGGAACAGCGTCTCGGTCATGCTCGTCTCTCGCGCGGTTCGGTGCTTGGATGGTACGTATAGTAGGAGATTCGTACCACGGATACCACCGGGTGGATGCCGGCTCCGGGCGCCGACCAGTGGGCCGCCGCGCTGCGCGACTGGTGCCCTTGTTGGCACAATGCCAAGTGCTGAGACGACGACGACTGGGAGAGCAATGATCACCGAGGACCTCACCGACGAGCAGTGTGCGTTCGTCGAGTCGATCCGCGACTTCGCCAAGCGCGAGTGCGGCACCCGCGAGCAGCGCGACGCGCTCACCGAGAACGGCCGCGAGCCCCACAACCAGGACTTGTACGAGCGGATCGCCGAGCTCGGCTGGCTCGGGGTCGCGATCCCCGAGACCTACGGCGGGACCGGCGGCGGCGCGGTCGACATGTGCCTGCTGTGCGAGGAGTTCGCGCGCGGCCTGATCCCGATGGGGTTCTTCTCCGTGAGCATGATCACCGCCGGCGCCTACGAGCGCTTCGGCACCGAGGAGCAGAAGCAGGAGATCATGGGCGGCGTCGCCCGCGGGCGCGTCGAGGCGATCGCGATGTCCGAGCCCGAGGCCGGATCGGACGTCGGCAACCTGTCCTGCCGGGCCGAGCGCTCCAACGGCGGCTTCGTGATCAACGGTCAGAAGACCTGGATCACCGCGGCCCACGCAGCCGACCACATCCTGCTCGTCTGCCGCACCGACCGCACGGGCAACAAGCACGAGGGACTGTCGATGATCTCGGTGCCGGCCGGCTCCGAGGGGCTCGAGGTCCGCGGGATCGACACGATGGGCGGCCGCGAGGTCAACGACGTCTTCTTCACCGATTGCTACATACCCGAGGAGCGTGTGCTCGGCCAGGTCGACCAGGCCTGGATGCAGCTCATGGCCGGCCTCAACCACGAGCGGCTGATCATCGCCGCCCAGGCTCTGGGAATGGCCCAGCGGGCGTTCGATGACGTGCTCGCCTACGTCAAGGAGCGCAAGCAGTTCGGCCGCCCGATCGGCAGCTTCCAGGCCCTCCGGCACCGGATCGCCGACCTCGCGACCGAGATCGAGTGCACCCGCGAGCTCGTCTACGGCGTGGCTCAGAAGGTCGACGCCGATCCCGCCCGGCTGCTCCCGCGGGAGGCCTCGATGGCCAAGCTCAAGGCGACCGAGACGGCCAAGAAGACCACGCTCGAGGGCATGCAGATGATGGGCGGCTACGGCTATGCCTGCGAGTACGACATGGAGCGGCAGGTGCGCACCGCGGTCGTCACCACGATCTACGGCGGGACGAGCGAAGTGCAGCGCGAGATCATCTCCAAGACACTCGGCCTGTGAGCGTGCGCGGGGAGCTGCAGGGCAAGACGCTGTTCATCTCGGGCGGCAGCCGCGGGATCGGTCTTGCGATCGCCGTCCGGGCCGCCCGCGACGGCGCCAACGTGTGCCTGGTCGCCAAGACCTCGGAGCCGGACCCGCGCCTGCCGGGCACGATCCACACCGCCGCGGCGGAGATCGCGGCCGCCGGCGGCAGAGCGCTGCCGATCGTCGGCGACATCCGCCAGGAGGAGTCGGTGCTCGGCGCCGTGCGGGCCTGCCTGGAGCGCTTCGGCGGCATCGACATCTGCGTCAACAACGCCTCGGCGATCAACCTCTCGGGCACGCTCGAGCTGCCGATGAAGCGCTACGACCTGATGCAGGACATCAACGCCCGGGGAACATTCCTGGTCTCCAAGGCCTGCGTCCCGTGGTTGAAGAAGGCCGAGAACCCGCACGTGCTGACGCTCTCGCCGCCCCTGAACATCGAGCCGAAGTGGTTCGGCTCCCATCCCGCCTACACAATCTCCAAGTTCGGCATGAGCATGCTCACGATGGGCATGGCGGAGGAGTTCCGTTCCAACGGCGTCGCCTTCAACGCGCTCTGGCCCCGAACCCTGATCGCCACGGCCGCGGTCCAGAACGTCGTCGGCGGCGACGTCGCGATGAAGGGCTCGCGCCGGCCCGAGATCATGGCCGACGCCGCCCACGCGATCTTCACCCGCCCGGCCCGCGAGACGACCGGCAACTTCTTCATCGACGAGGACGTGCTGCGCGAGGCGGGGGTGAGCGACTTCGGCCCCTACCGCTTCGGTCCCGACAGCACCGAGGCGGACCTGATCCCGGATTTGTACATGTAGGGGTTGCCGGGTTGCCGGGCCGCTTCGAGGGAGGGTGGGCCGATTTCATGCAACTATCGCAAGGAATCGGCCCACCCTCCCTCGAAGGCCGACGGTCACTCTTCCCCAGCCAGCCGTTGAGCGCCTGACTCGCCACCCGCCAGCAAATCCCCACAGAAGTACCGAACGGCTTGATTCATCACCCCTGCCGCCTCCCACTGCAGGAAGTGGCCGGCGCCGGGCACGACGAACGGCCCGATCCGCTCGGGGAACGCCGCCTCCATACGGGTGCAGAAGTCGCGCGGGATCACGTGGTCCTCGGGCCCGTAGAGGACCAGCGTCGGCGTCGGATTCACCTCGAGCATCCGCGCCGGCTCGGCCGCGACGCGCGGGCCGCCGTAGTACTCGTAGTTGGCGATCGAGGCCCGGAAGGAGGTGGCGTCGGCGAAGGGTCCGGTCATGAACTCGATCGACTCGGGGTCGAACGTCCCCGGGGCAGCCCAGAGGCGGGGCCCGTACATCGCGGCGACGTAGCGTTGCCGGCGCGCGGGCGTGTCGAGCTCGGCCGCGAGGCGGTCGGCGTCCCGGGACTGGCGCTTGAAGTAGTCGCCGGCCATCCTCACCTCGGGCGTGAGCGGTGAGGGGGAGCCGGGGAGGATCGGGGCGATCGTGTTGAACAGGATCAGGCGCTCGACGAAGCCCTCGAAGCGCAGTGAGAGATCCTGGGCGATGACGCCGCCGAGGTCCCCGGCGCAGACCACGCAGCGGCGGTGGCCGAGCACGCCGCGCACCAGCGCCTCGACATCGCGGGCGTGGGTGACGGCGTCGTAGGCGTCGTCGGGCGCCGGGGCGCAGTCGCCGAAGCCGCGCAGGTCGGGAGCGATGACCGCGAACCCGGCCGCCGCCAGCGGGGCGACGTTGCGCCACCAGATCCGCTTCGTCTCCGGCCAGCCGTGCAGCAGGACGAGCGGGAGGCCACCCGCCCCCTCACGGAAGTAGGCCAGCTCCAGGCCGCGAGCCTTCGCGCGGTGGACGCGGAGGCTCGCCGGCCCGGGGCCGACGCAGACATCGTCCAAGTCAGCTCAGGAGCGGTCGCCGCGGCCGTAGATGAGCTTGATCAGCTTGACCAGCAGCTCGCTGCGGAACGCGGCGTAGGGGTAGTGGTAGATCTCCTTGTTGAAGGCGAAGCGGGTCAGCAGGATCGTCTGACGCTTCGTGTACTTGCGGATCCCCTCGGCACCGTGGCGGACGCCGACGCCCGAGGTCTTCCAGCCGCCCATCGGGACCTCGAGCGCGCTGTAGTTGGCGACCGAGTCGTTCACCGTGACGGTGCCGACCTCGAGCCGGCGGGCGACCGCCTCGCCCTTGGCGAGGTCCTTGGTGTACACCGAGGCCTGGAGGCCGTACGGGCTGTCGTTGGCGAGCCGGATCGCCTCCTCGACGTCGGCGACCTTCATGATCGGGAGCGTGGGGCCGAACGTCTCCTCGGTCATGCAGTCCATTGAGTGGTCGACGCCGGTGAGGACGGTCGGCTGGAAGAACGTGCCGTCGCCCTTCACACGCTTGCCGCCGGTGGTCACGGTGGCGCCCTTCTTGATCGCGTCCTCGACATGCGCCTCGACGATGTCGGCCTGCGGCGGGTTGATGAACGAGCCGACCTCGACGGTGCCGAAGGCTCCCGGCACGCCCTGACGCAGGGTCCGCACGCGGTCGGTCACGGCCGAGACGAACTGGTCGTAGATCGGCGCCTCGACGTAGGCCCGCTCGATCGAGATGCAGGTCTGGCCGGCGTTCTGCATCGACCAGTACACGGCCGAGTTGGCGGCGCGCTCGAGGTTGGCGTCCGCGAGCACGATCATCGGGTCCTTGCCGCCGAGCTCCAGCGATACGGGGGTCAGCGTCCTGGCCGCGCGCTCCATGACCGTCCGACCGGTCTCGGTCGACCCGGTGAACATGACGAAGTCGACCTCGTCGATCAGGTTCAGGCCGATCGGTCCGCGGCCGACGAGGATCTGGAACACGTCCTCGGGGACGCCCGACGCGTGCAGCCCCTCCTGCATGATCAGCGCGCTCAGCGGGGTCACACTCGAGGGCTTGACGATCACCGAGTTACCCGCCGCGAGCGCCGGGATCGCGTCGCCGATGCTGTTCGACAGCGGATAGTTCCAGGGGCCGATGACGCCGGCGACGCCAACGGGCTCGTAGCGAACGATCAGCTTGCGGCCGATCAGGAACGGTGTGCTCGTCCGCACCTTCTCGTCGGCCAGGAACTTGGGCGCCTGCTTGGCCCAGAAGCCGAAGGCTGCGGTCATGTAGCCGAGCTCGGCCACGACGACGTCCTCGCGCGTCTTGCCCGTCTCCGAGACGACCGTGTCCATCACCCGATCGGCGTTGTCGAGCAGCCACTTCTGCGCTCGCCGGAGGATCTTGCCGCGGCCCTCGAAGCCGAGCTCGTGCCACGCGGTCTGGGCCGCTCGGGCGCGGGCGACCATCTCCACCACCTGCTCCGGCCTGGCGGCCGGGAGCGTGGCCACGAGCTGGCCGGTGGCGGGATTGTGGACCTCGATCTGATCGCCCGTGCCGCTCGTGCCGCCGTTCTGCTGTTCTGTGACTGTCGTTGCCATTGCTACGCCGCCTTCCTTTGGGTGTCGCCGTCTCTGATCATGTCTGTCCGGCGTGATTGTCGGACGCGTGTGTGGACTCGGGCGCCACGCGCTCCACCGCGGGCAACGCGTCCCGGACGATGCTGAAGAAGCCTCGTACGACGAGCGCGTGGGCCTGCTCGCGCGTGAGCCGCCGCCGCTCGAGCCATTCGAGGCTCGCGGCCTCGGCGAACCCCGAGTAGGCCCGCAGCACCGCGCGCAGCTCCGGTGGCGCGGTGGCCGGATCACCGGGGCGGATGGCCACGATCAGGCCGTCGATGGCCTGCTCGCGCGCCTGCTCCAGGATCGCCTCCACCTCCGGATCGCGACCGATTCCCCGGGCGCCGTTCGCCGCCAGCCAGGTGCCGCGGTTGCGCTTGAGCAACCCGAGCCAGCGGCCGACACTGTCGTCGATCTGTTCCTCGACCGAGAGGCCGTTGCGGGCGTCCGGAACGGGGTGCGAGGGGACGCGCACGAGCGCGCGCACGACCTCGAGATAGAGCTCGCGCTTGGTCCCGAAGTAGTGGTGCAAGAGGCCGCGGGCGACACCGGCCTCGCTGGCGATCTCCGACGTCGAGACCGCGGCATACGGGCGCTCGGAGAACAGTTGCCGGGCGCAGTCCAGGATCTGGCGGCGCCGCTCGTCGTGCTCGAGGCGCTGCCACCGAGGAGCCGGAGTGGTCGCCATGACTCGGGCCAACGTAGCACAGTTGGCGTGACGCCAATAGCGGGCTTCAAGCGGCCTCCGGACTCACCGCCGGCCACCAAGGCGGCCGCCTAGCTGCTCATCCCGCCGAACGAGCCGCCGGTGATGTTGAGCACCTGGCCGGTCACGTAGTTCGACCACGGCGAGCACAGGAAGAACACGCCACCGGCGGCCTCCTCCGGCGTCCCCGGCCGCCCCAGCGGGATCAGCAGCGAGGCCATGCTCCGGAGCTGCTGGGGAATCCCGAGCTGGACCTTCTCGCCGGCGATCTCGCTGACGTTGGCGTCCCCCTTGGCGGCGGTCAGCCGGGTCTCGATGAACCCGAACGCGGCGGCGTTGACGTTGATCTTGAACTGCCCCCATTCCTTGGCCAGGGTCTTGGTGAGGCCGATCGACGCCGCCTTGGCCGACGAGTAGTTGGCCTGCCCGGCGTTGCCCATCGAGCCCGAGACGGATGAGACGTTGACGATCTTGCGAAACACCTCCCGTCCCTGCTCGCGCTCGAGCTTGGCCGGCTCGCGCATGTGGGGCGCGACCGCGCGGCACATCCGAAAGGGGACGATGGTATGGATGTCGAGCATCTTCTGAAACCAGTCGTCGCTCATCTTGTGGATCGGCGCGTCCAGCGTGTAGCCGGCGTTGTTGACCAGGATGTCGACCTGCCCCCACTCGCCGACCACCGTCTCGACGAGGCGGTCGCACACTCCGTCCTGGGTCAGGTCGCCGGCGAACACGAGCGTGTCGCCCGCGATCTCGGCCGCCGTCTGCTCGGCGACATCGGCGTCGAGATCGTTGATCAGCACCTTGGCGCCCTGCTCGGAGAGCAGCTCGGCGGTGGCGCGGCCGATACCGCGTGCGGAGCCGGTGACGATCGCGACCTTGCCGTCGAGAGCCTTCATCCTGGTTTCCTCCATGGTCGATTGACGCCGGCGCCGCCGTGGCCGGCCACGCGGGGCGTGAGCGTTGGACCGCTCCGTTGGCATTCTGTCAACAAGCCGGGGATGGTCGCGCTAGAGTCCGCCGCCGCGGCGATCCGATCCCGTCGCGACGCCCGACCATGAACGCCACCGACTGGATCTCGGCCTACGCCGAGAAGCTTGGCACCGCGCCCCCTACCCCGGAGGAGTTCGAGGCCGTGCTCGCGCTGGCCGGAGTCGCCGCGCACGCTTCCGAGCGGGTCGCGGCCCCGGTCGCGTGCTGGCTGACGGCCAAGGCGGGGCGGACGCTCGACGAGGCGACGACGCTGGCCCGCGAGGTCGAGAGCACGTGAGCGCGCGCCCCTACGACACCGTCCTGTTCGGCGCCACCGGTTTCACCGGTGGCTTGACGGCCGAGTACCTGGCGGCCAACGCGCCCGGGAAGACACGTTGGGCGCTCGCCGGGCGCAACCGGGCGAAGCTCGAGCAGGTGCGTCGCCGACTGGCCGAGATCAATCCGGACTGTGCCGAGCTGGCGCTGCTGCAGGCGGACGTCGGCGATCCCGCCTCGATCCGCTCGATCGCCGACGCGACGCGGGTCGTGATCACGACCGTCGGCCCGTACATCCACTACGGCGAGCCGCTCGTCGCCGCCTGCGCCGCCGCCGGGACCGACTACGTGGATCTCACCGGCGAGCCCGAGTTCGTGGACCTGATGTGGCTGCGCTACCACGAGCAAGCGGTCGCCAACGGCGCGCGGATCGTGCATTCGTGCGGCTTTGACTCGATCCCCTGCGACCTCGGCGTCCTGTGCACCGTCGGGCAGTTGCCGGAGGGCGTGCCGCTGCGGATCGACGGATTCGTGCGCATGGGCGGGACGCTCTCGGGCGGGACCTACCACTCGGCGATCAACGTCTTCGCCCATCTGCGTCAGGCGGCGCGCGCCGCGGCGGAGCGGCGCCAGCGCGAGCCCAGGCCAACGGGCCGCCGCGTCAAGGGCGTGACCGGCACCCCCGGCCGCAACCCCGGCGCCGGCGGGTGGGTGCTCCCGTTTCCCTCGATCGACCCGCAGACGGTGCTCCGCTCGGCGCGCGCGCTCGAGCGCTACGGCCCCGACTTCACCTACTCCCATTACCTGGTCCTCAAGCGGGCGACGCAACTCGCCGCGCTCGTCGGCGGGGGCGGCGCGGCGATCGCGCTCGCCCAGCTGCCGCCGACCCGCGATCTGCTGCTGAAGCTGAAGAGCCCCGGCGAGGGCCCGACTCCCGAGCAGCGGGCCAAGGCCTGGTTCAACGTGCGCTTCGTGGCCGAGGGCGGCGGTCAGCGGGCGGTCACCGAGGTCAGCGGCGGAGACCCCGGCTACGGCGAGACGTCGAAGATGCTCGCGGAGTCGGCGCTGTGCCTGGCCCACGATGAGCTCCCCGAGCGCTCGGGTCAGATCACTCCGGCCGTGGCCATGGGGCAGTCGCTGATCGACCGCCTCCAGGGGGCCGGGATCGAGTTTCGCGTCACTCGGTAGGGTTCGCGCTCGTGACGGTTACGCCCGAGCAGGCGGTCGGCGCCGCGAACGAGGTCTTCGGCCGGCACCCGGGCTATCGGGCGCTGCACGCCGAGGGCACGCTGTGCAAGGGGAGTTTCACGGCCGCCCCGGCCGGGGCGGCTCTGACCCGCGCCGCGCACATGCGCGGGGAGCCGGTGCCGGCCACGATCCGGTTCTCCAACGGCAGCGGGAACCCGCAGGCGCCCGATACCGCGCCCGACGTGCGCGGCCTGGCCGTCAAGCTCTACCTGCCCGACGGGTCGCGCACCGACATCGTGGGGCAGACGGCCCCCGCGGTTCCCGGTGCGGACGCCGGAGGCGTTCGTAGAGCTGCTCCACGCCAGCCACCCGGGCCCGGCAATGCCGTTCAAGTTCGCCCGTTTCCTGGCCCGCAACCCGGTCGCGGTGCGCAGTCTGCCGGCCAACGTGGCGGCGCTTCGGCCGCCAGTCAGCTACGCCGCCGTCCCCTATTACGCGCTCCACGCGTTTCGCTGGGTCGACGGCGACGGCGGCGCGCGTTACGTGCGCTACACGTGGGTGCCGCAGGCCCCGGCGCGATCGCTCTCGCCGCTGGCGGCCAAGCGGCTTGGACGCGACTATCTGCAGCAGGAGCTGCGCGAGCGCCTGGCGCGCGGCCCGGCCCGGTTCACGCTCGAGCTCCAGATCGGGGCCGACGGAGATCCTGTCGAGGACCCCACCGCGGTGTGGCCCGAGGACCGCCCGCGGCTCTTCGCCGGTACGCTCGAGGTCACCGGCCTGGAGACCGAGCGCGAGACCGGTGGCGACGTGCTGATCTTCGATCCCACCCGGGTCACGGACGGGATCGAGCTCTCCGCCGACCCGATCTTGCAGTTCCGCTCCGGGGCCTACTCGGCTTCGGTCGCGCGCCGGATGCCGAGTCAGTAGCACCCCATCGGGCGACCGCGCGATCACCGCGAACAGGAGACCTCCCATGCCCAGCAGCTGGACAGCCAGCGACATCCCCGAGCAGACCGGCCGCGTGGCGGTCGTCACCGGCGCCAACAGTGGCCTCGGGCTCATCACGGCCCGCGAGCTCGCCCGCGCCGGCGCGAAGGTGGTGATCGCCTGCCGGGACACGGCCAAGGGCGACCGGGCTGCGGCGGAGATCCACGCGCAGGTGCCCGCGGCCGATCTCGACGTGCGCGCGCTCGACCTGGCCGAGCTCGCATCGGTGCGGGGTTTCGTCGCCCGGCTCCGGGGGGAGCGCGACTGGGTAGATCTGCTGATCAACAACGCCGGCGTGATGGCGCCACCACGCCGCACCACGGTCGACGGCTTCGAGTCGCAGCTCGGGACCAATCATCTGGGGCACTTCGCGCTGACCGGCCTGCTGCTGCCGGAGTTGCTGGCCGCGCCGGCACCGCGGGTGGTGACACTGTCCAGCGGCGCCCACCGGATCGGGAAGATGGACTTCGACGACCTCCAGGGCGAGCGGCACTACAACAACTGGCGCGCCTACGGGCAGTCCAAGCTCGCCAACCTGCTGTTCTGCTTCGAGCTCGACCGCCGGGCTCGCGCCGCCGGGACGGGGCTGATGAGCCTCGCCGCCCACCCAGGCTACGCGGCGACCAACCTCCAGTTCGCCGGCCCGACGGCGTTCTACGAGAAGGCGATCATGACCGTGACCAACAAGGTTCTGGCCCAGAGCGCCGAGATGGGCGCGCTGCCGACGCTGTACGCCGCCACCGCGCCCGACCTGCCGGGAGGCGCGTTCATCGGGCCGGACGGCTTCATGGAGCAGCGCGGCCACCCGCACATCGTCACGGCGAGCGGCCGAGCCTACAACGAGGCCGACTGGCGGCGGTTGTGGGAGATCTCGGAGGAGCTGACAAGCGTCAGCTACCGGTTCGGCGCCGCCGCGGTCGCCTGACGTGGGCTCCGAGCTGCGGGCCGATGGAGCCGCGGCCCTCGAATGGGCCGCCTCCTATCTCGAGCGCGTCGGCGAGTTGCCGGTCCTGGCGCAGGTCGCGCCGGGCGAGATCCGGGCGCGGCTGCCGGAGAGAGCGCCCGAGCAGGGTGAGCCCTTTGCGGCGGTGCTTCGCGACCTCGACGCGCTGCTGCTCGACGGAGTCACGCACTGGCAGCATCCGCGCTACTTCGCGTACTTCGCCACCAGCGCCTCCGAGCCCGCGATCCTGGCCGAGCTGATCGCCGCGACGCTCAACTCGGTCGCGATCCTGTGGCGCACGGCGCCGGCGGCGACCGAGCTCGAGGGCGTCGTCCTCGACTGGGTGGCCGACCTGCTCGGACTGCCGGGCGGCTGGCACGGCCACATCGAGGACAGCGCCTCGACCTCGACGCTGGCGGCGCTGATCGCCGCGCGCGCGGCCACGGGACGCGACCTCGTGGTCTGCTCCGAGCAGGCCCACTCCTCGGTCGAGAAGGATGCGCGGATGCTCGGGATGCGGCTACGCAAGGTCGCGTGCGACGCGGACTTCAGGCTGCGGCCCGCGGCGCTCGGCGATCTGCGCGAGGCCGCGGTGGTGGTGGCGACGGTCGGCACGACCGCGACCACGTCGGTCGACCCGGTGCCGGCGATCGCCGACGCGTGCGAGCCGGCCGGGACGTGGCTGCACGTCGACGCCGCCTACGCCGGCTCGGCGATGGTGTGCCCCGAGCACCGCTGGGCGTTCGCGGGCGTGGAGCGCGCCGACTCGCTGGTCGTCAACGCGCACAAGTGGATGCTGACGCCGATGGACTGCTCGCTGCTGTGGACGCGCCGGCCCGAGCGCTTTCGGGACGCGTTCAGCGTGATTCCCGAGTATCTGCGCACCCCCGACGCCGAGGACGCGCTGTCGCTGAGCGAGTACGGGCCGGCACTGGGCCGTCGCTTTCGCGCGCTGAAGCTGTGGGCGGTGCTCCGCTGTCACGGTCGCGCCGGACTGCAGGCGCACATCCGCCGCGGGGTGGAGCTCGCCGCGATGTTCGAACACTGGGTCGGCGCGGAGCCCGGCTGGGAGCTGTGCGCACCGCGCGCCTTCTCGGTCGTGTGCTTCCGGCTCGAGGGCTCCGACGGGCGCAACCGCGAGCTGCTCGAGCGGGTCAACGCGAGCGGCGAGATCTTCATCTCGAACGCCGTGCTGAACGGTCGCTACGTGTTGCGGCTCGCGGTCGGTCAGCTGCGCACGACCGAGGCCGACGTCCGGATCGCCTGGGATGTGCTGCGCCGCGAGGCGGAGGCGATCACGGCCGAGGCGTGAATTACGGCAGCGGCGTGAACGGGTACATCAGCACTATCGCCACGGCCACGCCCACCACCCACACCCAAACCAGCCAGCGCGGCGCCCGTGGGTGGGCGACGAACCGCGCGACGGCGACATACACACCCGGCATCACGATCACCATGTAGTAGAGGTAGCTGGTGCGATCCCCGATCAGGCTGGCCAGCTGAAACGGCAGGAACGTACCCAGCACCCAGGCGAGGGCGACCAGGCCGGTCAGCTCCCCGCCGGTGGCGCTCGCCGGCCGCAGGCTCCACAGCGCGAGCGCGAGGCCCGGCAGAGCGAGCAGCAGGATCGGCGGGCTGATGGCGCCCAGGAAGTGCGCCTCGGGATGGATCCGCTCGAGTCCGGGCGCCGGGCGGCCGGGCACGATGTTGAGGTAGACGATCGTCTTGTAGTCGCCGAACCACTGCCACGGGTAGGAGGCGATCCCGTGCGGCCCGTGCCGGCTCACCTGAGCCCCGGCGAAGCTGAGCATGTGGCGCAGGTGGGCGAGCGGCCCACCCGCGAGTTGCTTGCCCGTGCTGGGGTCGTACGGAGGCGCGATCCGGTCCAGTATCGCCAGCAGCGCGAAGAACGTGGCTGCCGCCACGGCGGCGCACGAGCCGAGCCGGAGCGCCAGTGACCCAGCCGCCGCCCGGACGCCCCCGGTGCGCCGGCCGCCCCAGAGACGGACGGCCTCGATGGCCGCGACCACCAGCAGCGCGTCGGGAGCGACGAGCTTCATGCACGAGCCGGCACCGATCAAGGCCCCGGCCAGGATCGGATGCCCGCGCAGGTACGCGACCGCCGCCCACAGCATCACGGCGACCACGTAGATGTCGAGCGTCCCGATGCGCCCGTGGACGAGCAACAGGTTGTCGGCGGCCATCAGAGCTGCGGCCCCGACGGCCAGCCAGGGGCTCCCACCCGCGGCGCGGACGAGGGCGAACAGTCCCAGGATCGCGAGCGATCCCGCGATCAGGCTCCCGAGCCGCCAGGCCAGCGGCCCGTCGCCGAACACCTCGATCGACCCGGCGATGATCAGCTTCACCAGCTGCGGGTGCTCGGCATTGGGGTCGACCCCGGCGGGGGCCGTGGCGTACGGCATGCCGGCCGGCACCGGGACTCCGGCGATCCGGCGCGCCGCGTTGACGTAGTAGACCTCGTCGAAGACCAGCTTGTGGTCGGTGGCCGCCCGGCACGGGTCGTGGCACGGCTCGCCGAGGAGCGCGAAGCGGGCCGCCAGCGACAGCAGCGACACGATCGCCAGCAGCGCCAGCGGACCGGGCCGGCGCACGCGCGTCGTCAGTCCTCGCCGTCCCAGTAGCCGAGCCGCTGGAGGCGCCCGATCAGCCCGACGCCGCGGAACGCGATCTTGTTCGAGCGCGGGTAGTAGCAGACGTCGCTCGGGTCGCGAGTGCCGTAGGCGAGGTACGTGAGACCCTCGTCGCCGGCACGGAACATGTGGGCGATACCGGTTCCCGCGGGGCGCGAGACCACGTGACCGGGGCCGACCTCGAGCTCGTCGAGGCCGAGCACCACGACGCCCGACCCGGCGAGCACGACGAACAGCTCCTCCTCGACGGAATGACAGTGGAACGCCGTCGACTCCTTGCCCGGGGCGACCTGCACGTGCTGCAGACCGGTGGTGACCGACCCGGCGGCCCGGCCGAGGTTGCGCCGGGTGCGGACCACCCTGGGGCGCTCCATGCTGTCGGGCACGACATCCTCGAGGTTGACGATCGTGGACGGGCGCTCACCCGGCTCGGGGGGCAGCTCCGGCGGACCCAGCTCGGCCTCGCGCACGAACTGGAGCGGGACCCCGTTGACGGTGCCGGGCAGCGTCTCGGCCACCCGCGGGCCCATCAGCGACAGTCCCAGCCGGGGGAAGTGAGGACTCTCGTCGGCGCAGCGCGACCCGAACGCGAGCACATCGAGCGGCTCGGTGGCGCAGATCGAGTGTGCTCCCCGGCCGGTCAGGTAGACGATGCAATCGCCGGCCCCGATCTCCGCGGTACCGCCGTCCTGCCACGAGCAGCCGCGCCCGGCGAGGACATAGAAGATCTCCTCCTCGCGACCGTGTACGTGGACGGGCGTCGACCAGCCGCCGGCGGGAAGCTCGAGTCGGCGCACGCCCACACCCACCGATCCCGCGGCCTCGCCCAAGAGCGTCCAGCGCGCGCGCAGATGCCCGACCGCGACGTCGCAGTGGGGAGCCGAGCTGAACGTGGCCATCGTCACGGCGGCGACTATATGCCCAGCCGGGCGCGTGGAGTCGCTTGGCCGAATGTCGGATCTCGGGGCCGGGTGCCGCTTCTGCCGATCACACTCCTGAGAGCGGAAGTGCTCGGAGCCGAGATCGACGCGGCGTGGTCGGAGCCGGGATCGACGCCGCACGCGATGTGCCCCGCCGTGCGGGGCTCTCTCACTCGTAGGGGGCCGTGTGTCGGGGTTCGTGGGGGGTGGGTTTGGTGCTAGCTGGTGCTGCGGGCGTCAACGGCTTGCTGCGAAAGAGGGGTCTGGGTATCTGTCGGCGAGCGTGGCCGAGCATGGCGCGGCGCGGGCGGCGGGCGGCGAGGCGGCGGGCGGCGAGGCGGTGGGCGGCGGGCGGCGGGCGGCGGGCGGCGAGGCGGCGGGTGGCAGGCACGCAGCGGTCTGATGCACCGATTCGTGAGCGTGCTTATCTCGACAAATTGACCCGCTCAGAGGGGTCCTTGCGCAGATAAGCGCCCTATGCATGCTTAGGCGGCCGAGGACGCTCGCGGACCGCCGAGTTTGTCGACATAAGCATCCTCAGAAATCGGTGCACCGTCGATGGGCCGCTGCGCCCATCCAACGCCGGTCACACACCCCCTTCCCAGCTGCCGTTTCCGCGCCGCACGGCGCTAGCTCCGCTTTCCGAGTAGTTCACGCGGAAAATGGGGCTAGCCGATGACCGATGACGACAACACTCTGAAAACGGCGACCGGTCGCGACCCGTGACGCTCAGGACGCAATGGGGCGGGGGCGGCGGCGCTGCGCTCGGACCGGCGCCGGCGTGGCGGGGAATCTGATCGCGGCGCCGGCGCCCCCACCGCCACCCCCACCGCCACCCCCACCGCCACCGCCCCGCCACCCCCGCCGGCGCCGGTCGGGCCCGCCGACCAATCGGCGCTCATGCCACGAAGAAGCCCCCCGAACCGGTCCTGAAGCCGGGCGTGATCGCGCTCGGCGTCGCGGTGCTCCACACGAAGTCGGTCGGCGCGGTCGGATCTCCGGAGTGGCAGAGCGGCACGGGGACGCCCGGCGCAGGCACGGCCAAGCCGATCGGTCGACGGTCGCGATCGTGCTGATGTCGTCCGCGGTGTCGGGTCCTCGGGGACGGGCAGGCTCACCGGCACGATGGTGATTGCGCCTGCCCGCGGCGTGAACACCTGGCTCCGAGCCAGGGGCGTCGAGCAGGCGTCGATGGGGTGGCCCGGGTGACCGTGTTCTGGTGCAGCGCACGCATCACCACGACCTACTTCGACCCCGTGCTCGCACCGGCGCCGATCCGCACCTGGGTCACCGTGCCGGTGCCCAGCCGAACTCAACCAGTGCAGCGAACGACTCCTAATGCGCCGGCACGACCAGATTCCGACCGGCATGCTTGGCCGTGTAGAGCGCCGAATCGGCGCGGGCGACGACGCCGTCGGGCGATTCGCGCCGATCCCAGCAGGCGACCCCGATCGAGGCCGTCTGGCTCGTCGGCATCGCCAGGCGCAGGCGCTCGGCGACGATCATCCCGAGCGTGATGTCACAGTCAGGGAGCAGCAACGCGAACTCCTCGCCGCCGTACCGGGCGAGCAGGTCGCCGGGCCGCAGCACGCCACGCCACGCCTCGGCCACGTCGCGGAGCAGGTGGTCGCCCGCGTGGTGCCCGTGCATGTCGCTGTAGCGCTTGAAGTGATCGAGGTCGATCAGCGCCACGCAGACGGGACCGGCGCCCGGCTTGAGGGCGACCTCGATCAGTTCGTCCCAGGCGCGACGGTTGGGCAGACCGGTGAGCACATCGGTCTCGGACAGGTGGCGGGTGAGGAGCAGCTCCTCGGCCATCCGCACGTGCTCAAGGGCTACGGCGGTGCTGTCGGCCATCGCCCGCGCGAGGCCGATCTCCTGCTCGGTGGCGCGATGCTGATCGGCCCAGTACATGCCGATCGCGCCGACCGGATCCATGGTCCGGATCGGGACCACGAGCAGGCTGTGGACGAACGTGGGGCGGTAGGCGTCGTGGTGGATGCGATCGTCGGCGTAGATGTCCTCGATCGCTACGTGCTGCTGGTGGAGCATGGCCCAGCCGCTCATGCAGGTCTCGAGCGGGAAGCGCTTGCCCTTCCACAACGGGCCGATCGCGTCCTCGTCGGCGTGGAAGCACTTGTCGCTGTCGCGCAGCACGAAGGTGGCGCCGTCGGCGCCGGTGAGCCGGCGGGCGGCGGTGCGGACCACGCGCTGAACGTCGGCGAGCGTCCGCGCCAGGGACAGCTCCTGTACGGCGCCGATCAGGATCGGCAGTGCTTCCCGGGCGGTGAGCGCCCCGTGCTCGCGGTCGGCCGATCGGGATTGCGCAGGCGACGCCATCTCCTCCCCCTATCGGCCGCCGCGGGCGAAGCTTGAGTCAGGCCAGACCACGATCAGGTCGGCCCGATCGTCGGAGCTGACAAGATCCTCTCTCGTCAGGACGTACTCGTCGCCGTCGAGCCGGGCGGTCGCGCGGATCGCTGCCGAGTCCGAGCCCGCCTCGGGCTCGGTGATCGCCAGCGCGGCCCACTTGCCGGCGAAGCGCTCGAGCTGTTCCACATTGGCGACGGCGGCGATGCCCGAGTTGCCAAGCCCCGCGCGGCATCGTCAGCGGCAGTCCGACGTCGCCCCAGCAGAGCTCGATCACGCCGAGCAGGCTGGAGCTGGTGGAGCCGTTGCGGTTGCCGCTCTCGGCTGGCTTGCCGCCCGCCCGTTGGTGCTGCCGCACCGCCGCGCTTGACGCCGCCGGCACCGGCGCCGGCGCGCGCGCCGCTGTCGTTCATCCCGGCGAGGATGCCGCCCTCCATCAGGCCGGCCGCACGCAGATCGCGGTACCAGCGTTCCACCGGATGCTGTTTGACGTACCCATCGCCGCCGAGCAGCTGCACGCCGTCGGAGCCGATCGACATCCCCCGCTCGGCGACGAGCCGGCGGGCGAGCGCGACCTCGCGCGTGAACCCCTTGCCGAGGTCGACGCGGCTGGCGGCGCGGTAAGTGGTGAGCCTGTGCAGGCCTCTTACGCAGTTCTTACGTTGGCGTCGTCATGCTGGCAGGGGTGCGTGTACTGGTTGCAGAGGACGAGCGGCGTCTCGCCGATGCGATAGCCCGCGGCCTGCGCCGGGAGGGCATGGCCGTCGACGTCGCGCCCGACGGCTCCGATGCCCTCGTGAAGGCCAGGGTCGTCCGCTACGACGTCGTCGTGCTCGATCGCGACCTCCCGGGCGTGCACGGCGACGAGGTCTGCCGCACCGTGCGCGGCGAGCGCCCGGAGACGGGGATCCTGATGCTGACCGCGGCCGGCGCGCTCGAGGACGTCGTCGAGGGGCTGTCGCTCGGTGCCGACGACTACCTCCCGAAGCCGTTCCGTTTCGCCGAGCTGGTGGCGCGGATCCACGCCCTCGCCCGGCGGGCGGCGCCGAGCCGTCCGCCCGTGCTCGAGCACGGGGACATCGTGCTCGACCCGGCTCGCCGGCAGGTGACCCGGGCGGGGAGCACGCTGGAGCTGGCGCGCAAGGAGTTCGCGGTGCTCGAGGCGCTGATGAGCGCGGAAGGAGCGACCGTCTCGGCCGAGGAGCTGCTCGAGCGCGTCTGGGACGAGCAGATCGATCCGTTCACCAACGTCGTGCGGATGACGATCATGACCCTGCGGCGTAAGCTGGGCGAGCCGGCTGTGGTCGAGACCGTGATCGGGGTCGGCTACAGGATGGCGTGATGAACCGCTCAGCGCGCAAGCCGTCTCAATCGCGCAGCCCCGACGGGTCCCGGTTCTCCATGTCCGGGCCCGCACCGACGATCCGTTTGCGGCTGACGGCGACCTACGGCCTCGTGTTCCTGATCACGGGCGCGGTCCTGCTCACGATCGGCTACGCGCTGGTGCGCCACAACGTCAGCTCGCCGGGCCGCTTCCGGGCCGAGCTGAAACGGCTCGGGCTCGCCCCGCCGTCGGGCGCGCCGTTCTTCGGGCGCACGCTCGGGTTCACCCCCGGCTCCCCCGAGACCAGCGTCGCCACCGCGGTGCGCGCGCAGCTGCTCAGCGACGCGCTCCATCGCCTCGTGGTCGAATACCTGTTCGCGCTGGGAGTCATGACGATGATCTCGGTCGGCACCGGCTGGCTGCTGGCCGGGCGCGCGCTCCGTCCCCTGCGCGACATCACCGCGACCGCGCGCCGGGTGTCGGGCCAGAACCTGGGCGAGCGGATCGCGCTGAGCGGTCCGGCCGACGAGCTCAAGGAGCTGGCCGACACCTTCGACGGGATGCTCGGGAGGCTGGACGCGGCCTTTGCCAGCCAGCGGCACTTCGTCGCCAACGCGTCCCACGAGCTGCGCACACCGCTGGCGATCATGCGCACCGAGGTCGACGTCGCGCTGGCCGACCCGGATGCCGGCACGCAGGATCTGCGCGCGATGGGGGAGGCGGTGCGGGAGACGGTCGACCGCTGCGAGCGCCTGATCGAAAGCCTGCTGACGCTCGCCCGCAGCGAGGCCGCGGCCACTCGCGGCGACCAGGTCGACCTGTCGGCGCTCGCGGGCGATTGCATCACCGACATGCGGGCCCGCGCCACTCAGGCTGACGTCGAGATCAGAGCCGACCTCGCGCCCGCGGTCACCGTCGGCGACGAGCGGCTGTTCGAGCGACTGATCGCCAACCTGCTCGACAATGCGATCCGGTACAACGAGCGGGGTGGATTCGTCGTGATCCACACTCGCTCGGAGCGCGGCTGGGTCCGGCTGACCGTCTCCAACGGCGGCCCGCTGATCGATCCCGACGAGGCGGCCAAGCTGACCGAGCCGTTCCGGCGCCTGGACCGCACGGTCGGCGGGTTCGGCCTCGGGCTCTCGATCGTGCGCTCGGTGGCAGAGGCTCACGGCGGCCGGGCCGAGGTCAAGGCGCGCCGCGCCGGTGGGCTGGAGGTGCGCGTCGAGCTGCCGGCGGCTCTGTTGGCATCGCGTGAAGGCGAGCGCAAACCGGCGGCGCTTACGAAGAGCTGACATCCGGCGCGATAGAACCGAGTCACGTTCCCCCTTTACAGGAGTCGATCTTTGATGCAGTTCGATGCTTTGCACCTGCCCGGTCGTCGCGCCCTCGCGGCCTTTGCCCTGACCGGGGCGCTGGCCGTCGGCGTGTCCGCCTGCGGCTCGTCATCCTCGAGCTCGAGCTCGGTCGCCGGCACGTCCGCGTCCAGCTCGAGCTCGCGGTACACGGCCCGGCTCGCCTATGCCAAGTGCATGCGCACCCACGGGGTCAACGTCCCCGATCCGTCGCCGAACGGCGGCCCGGCCGGCGGTGGCGGTGGCGGTGGCGGCGGGGGCGGCTTCCAGGCCCTGCGCAACAGCCCGAACTTCCAGACGGCCAGCCAGGCGTGCGCGTCGCTGCGCGCCAAGGCGTTCGCCTTCGCGAACGTCAGCCCGGCGCAGCGCGCCCAGTTCCAGCAGGAGCTCGTCAAGTTCGCCACCTGCATGCGCTCCCACAACATCGACATCCCGGATCCGAGCACCAGCGGCGGCGGCGGGTTCGGCATCGTCCGCCAGATCCCGTCGAGTGAGCGCAACAGTCCAGCGTTCCAGACCGCTCTGAAGGGATGCTCGAGCGTTCTGCCCAGGTTCGGCCGCGGCGGCGCCGGTGCCGGAGCGCCCGGTGCCTAGGGGTCCGATTCCCGGTATCCCCAGCCTGTTCACGGCGTCGTCGCGCCGGCGACGGATCGCCGGTGCGCTCGCCGCGATCGGAGCGGTCGCGCTCGCCATCGGGGTCATCATCGTCGCGAGCCTCCCGGGCTCGAGCAGCGGGGCGAGCAGGCCGAAGGCGGGGTCCGGAGCCACGACGGTGCAGTACCGCAACCTCGTGGCCACGGACACCGAATCGGGGACGCTCAGCTACGCCAACCCGTCGACCGTGTTCAACCGGGTCAGTGGAACGATCACGTTCCTGCCCAAGGTCGGCGCCCTGATCAAGCCCGGGCAGACGCTGTACGACGTCAACGGCCAGCCCATCGTGCTGTTCAACGGCACCACACCGGCGTACCGGGATCTGACCTCCGGCGTGACCAACGGCGCCGACGTCCTCGAGCTCAACCAGGATCTGGTCGCGCTCGGGTTCGACCCCAGCCACCAGATCACGATCAACGACACGTGGCAGTCGGGGACGACCGCGGCCGTCGAGGCGTGGCAGAACTCGCTGGGCGAGACCGAGACCGGGACGATCACCCTCGGAGCGGTCGTGTTCCTGCCTGGGCCGCAGCGGATCACCTCGGTGGAGGTGGTGCTCGGATCGACCGGAGCCTCCGGCGGTGCGGCGAGCAGCGCCAACACCACGACCGCGAGCCTTCAGTCCCCGCCGTCAGGCGGATCAACCCTCGCTGACACGGATCCCACGGCGCCCCGCACGGAGTTTGTGAGCTTCACCACGCAGAGCGTTCCGGCCGCGCCCGCCACCACCACCAGCGCAGCGGTGGCGCCCTGCGCCAGCGGGGGGCCGCCCGCGTCGGGCACCACCTCCACCTCGACCACCCCGTCGCCGACCTGCAAGACGCCGCTCGGAACCGACACCACGACCACCCCGACCACCCCGACCACCCCGACCACGCCCACGACGCCGACCACGACGACCCCGTCGAGGAAGCCCTCGACTCCCTCGGAGGCGGCGATTCTGCTGGCGCTCCTGAAGGCCGAGACGCTGGCGCTGAAGAAGGAGCTCAGCTCCTCTTCCAGCCCGGCATCGGGCCGCTCAGCCGCCGGCGCCACCGGCGCGGCGGCCGCGTCCGGTGCGACCCGCAGCGGCGGTTCCGGTGGCGGCGGCGCGAGCAGCGCCGGCTCGTCATCCGCGGCCGGCGGTTCCTCGTCGGCGGCCGGGGGCTCGAGCGCCGGCGGCAGCGCCACCGCGATTCTGCAGACGACCTCGAATCAGAGCATCGTCGTCGTCAATCTCGATGCCAGCAAGCAGAGCGAGGCTGTCGTCGGTGAGGCCGTGACGGTCCAGATGCCCAACGGCGACACGGTCAACGGCAAGATCACCGAGGTCTCTCCCGTCGCCCAGACGTCGACCAGCTCGTCAGGCTCCGGGAGCGGCGGATCGGGCGCCGGTAGCGGTGGCTCGTCGAGCACGGCGACCGCGACGATCCCAGTGACGATCACGCTCAGCGGCAACCAGTCGCTGAACGGTCTCGATCAGGCCGCGGTCAGCGTCAACTTCGCCCAACAGGTCGAGAATCACGTCCTGTCCGTTCCCGTGACCGCGCTGCTGGCCACGGCCGGCGGCGGCTACGCGGTCCAGGAGGCCGTCGTGCCGCACCGCCTGATCCCGGTGACGCCGGGTCTGTTCGCGACCGGCTTCGTGCAGATCTCGGGCGCCAACATCTACCCCGGCCTCCAGGTCACCGACTCGCAGGGATGAGCGGAGCGTGAGCGCGGGGCCCGCCCAGAACGGTGTCGCGCTCGAGCTGCGCGGCGTCTCCAAGGACTACGGCGGCGACGTGCATGCCCTGCGCGACGTGACCGTGGAGATCGCCACCGGCGAGCAGGTGGCGGTGGTCGGCGCCTCCGGCTCGGGCAAGACGACGATGCTCACGGTGATGGGCACGCTCGAGCGCCCGACCAGCGGTGAGGTCCGCGTCGCGGGACGCGACGTGGTCAAGGCGACCGACAACGAGCTCGCCGGCCTCCGGGCCCACGAGATCGGCTTCGTGTTCCAGGGCTTCCACCTCCAGGACGGCATGTCCGCGGTCGAGAACGTGGCCAGCGGGATGCTCTACACGGGCATGCCCGTGCGTGAGCGTCGTGTGGCGGCCCGGGAGGCGCTGGAGCGCGTCGGGCTGGGTCATCGGCTCGAGCATCGGCCCCAGCAACTGTCCGGCGGCGAGCGCCAGCGTGTCGCGATCGCCCGGGCCCTGGCTAAGCGGCCGTTCATCATCCTGGCCGACGAGCCGACCGGGAACCTCGACTCCAAGTCCGGCCATGAGGTGCTGGCCCTGCTGCACCAGCTGGCCTCCGAGGGCGCGACGCTGGCACTCATCACGCACGACAACCAGATCGCTGAGAGCTTCCCGCGCCAGATCCGGATGCTCGACGGCGAAATCGTGGCGGACGAGCGCCGGTGAGCATCGCGGCCCTCAGACGGGGTCCCGCCTCTCGGGAACGCGTACGTCAGGACTCCTCGCGACTCGCGCCGCACGAGCTGTTCGGCGTCGCCGTCCAAGGGCTGCGCACCCGCAGGCTCAGGGCCGCGCTGTCCGCGCTGGGGATCGCGATCGGCATCGGAGCCATGGTCGCGGTCGTCGGCGTCTCCTCGTCGAGCCAGGCCAGCCTCCTGGCCACGATCGACAAGCTCGGGACGAACCTGCTCACGGTGACGCCCGGCACGCAATTTCTGGGCACGTCCGAGGTGCTGCCCAACACCGCGGTGCCGATGATCGGCCACATGACGTCGGTCGACAACGCCTCGGCCGTCTACGGGGTCTCGGGGGCGATCGTGCTCCGGACGCCCTACGTTCCCTCCGAGCAGACCGGTGGCATCGGCGTCGACGCCACCGATCCGCAGCTGCTGCGCACCCTCGGGGACACGGTGTCGAGTGGTCAGTTCCTGGATGCCGCGTCCGAGAATCTGCCCACCGTGGTTCTCGGCGCCCAGGCCGCGAACACGCTGCAGATCACCAAGGCCACCGGGCACGTGCAGCTGTTCCTCGGGGGGACCTGGTTCACCGTGATCGGGATCATGAACCCGGCGATCCTCGATCCGACGCTCGACAGCCAGGTGTTCATCGGGCTGCCGGTCGCGCAGAAGGTCTTCCAGACACAGCCCAATCCGTCCACCATCTATGTGCGCGCCAACGTCAACCAGGTGAACCAGGTCAGCAGCCTGCTCGCGCCAACGGCCGACCCGCAGAGCCCGGACGGCGTCACCGTGAGCCGGCCCTCCGATGCGCTCGAGGCCCGCGCCGCTGCCAAGGGCCAGTTCACTACGCTGCTGCTCGGCCTCGGTGCCGTGGCCCTGCTCGTCGGCGCGATCGGCATCGCGAACATCATGGTCATCTCGGTGCTGGAGCGCCGCGGCGAGATCGGCCTGCGCCGCGCGCTCGGAGCCACCCGGCGACACATCAGCACCCAGTTCCTGGCCGAATCGGCGCTGCTCGCCGCGCTCGGCGGAATCGCGGGACTGATCTTCGGCGCAATCGCGACCTGGGCCTACTCGCTGGCGCAGAACCAACCGATGGTCATTCCCCTGTATGTGCTGATCGCGGCCCCGGTCGCCGGTCTGGCGATCGGCGCGATCGCGGGCCTGTACCCGGCGACCAAGGCCGCCCGGCTCAGTCCCACCGAAGCGCTCCGTTCGTCCTGAGCGGCCGCGTAAGAGCGTCTCCGACGTTGCTTTTACGGTGAGCTGACGGCTCGAGGCCTAGGCTTGGCCTAGGCTCGATTCATGTCGAGAAGGCGGCCACACACCGGAGGCGTCGGAGCTTGGGTTCAAGGCATCCCCGCGCCCGTTCCCGGCTCCGGTCGAGTCCGGGCCGCCGATCGGCTGCGACGACGTGCGCCTCGTCGCTCGCGGGAGAACTCTCTCTCCGCGACCCGGAGGCTCGGCGATGGCCCGGGCCGTGACTCCCGTCCGGTGCTGACCGCCGGCCTCCGGGTTCCCCTTCCGATCCACCGGGCTCCATGCGCGCGGCCCTGACCCCACGACCCGGCGCGGCTCACAGCTTCGCGCTGCCCGCGCGCAAGCGCTCGTCTCGCCGCGGCGAGGAGCTTCGGGCGACCGTTCCGGCCTACAGCGCCGGCGTCGACGACCTGGTCGCGTTCGTGAGCCACTCGTGCGCGATCGCCGGCGGCACCCCGCACGACCGGATTGCGGTCGGCGTCGAGGCGCTGCTGCGCTGGCTGTCGGCGCGCCCGCCCCGGGCGCGCCTGCTGCTGCTCGACGGCCCGGCAGGAGCGGCCGACGTGATGCAGGTCCGGGCAGCGGCCCACCGGCAATTCGTGGAGCTGATCGTGGCCGGGGCCCCCGGCTCCGAGCCGGCGATGGTCGCGGCCGGGGTCAGCGCGATCGAGAACCTGCTGGCGGCTCACCTGCTGCGCGGGGGCATCGGCACCCTGTCGGAGCTCGGCCCCGTGGTGCTGCAGCTGGTGAGCGCGCTGTGCCCCGAGCCGGTGAGCCGGGCCCGGCGGCCGCAACCGCAGCCGCGCTGACGTCCGGCCGGAGGTCAAGACATCGGCTTTGCTGCCGATTGGCGGAGTATGCGTCTCAGCGCGACGTCTCGAGTTGCCGAGGGGGCGGTGCTCGCTCGCGATGTGTCCGCCGGCCGTCCCGATGGGATCCCTCTGCTCCGCGCCGGCGTGGTGCTCAACCACAGCTACCGCGAGGCGCTGCTGCGCGGGGGGATCAATGCGGTGTACATCGAGGACGGCGCCAGCGCCGGGATCACGCCCGAGCCCATCATCTCCGACGAGACGCGGGCGGTGGCGACGCGGGCCGTGCCCGCAGCCCACGAAGGGGCGCGCCGGGCGCTGGACACTGGGCGGCCGCTCGAGCCCCGCACGCTGGATGCGCTGGCCGACGTCGTGGACCGGATCCTGCGCGAGATCGAGAGCTCCGGTGAAGTGGCGCTCGCACTGGCGGATCTCTCCAGCGCGGACGCGTATACGTTCCAGCACTCGATCGACGTGACGGCGGTCGGGCTGCTCGTGGGCCAGCGCCTGTTCCGCGAGCGCGGCTGGGTCGACTACCGCGGGACGCGGCGTTACTCGCGGATCGACGAGCGCCTCTCCCGCCTCGGGATGGGCTTGCTGCTGCACGACATCGGCAAGCTCGCGGTGCCGACCGAGGTGCTCAACAAGCCGGGCGCGCTCAACCCGGAGGAGTGGGAGCTGATGAAGAGCCACCCCCGTCTCGGGGTCGAGCTGCTCGGGCCGCACACGATCTGCCCGCTGGTCAGGGCGGTCGTGCTCCGCCACCACGAGCGCTGGGACGGCAGCGGGTATCCGTACGGGATCGCGGGCGAGAACATCCACCAGATGGCGCGGATCGCGGCCGTCGCCGACGTGTACGACGCGGTCACCTCGGCCCGGGCGTACGCGGAGGCAAAGCCGGCGCACGAGGGTGCGCGGCTGATCCTCGAGGGTTCCGGCACGGCGTTCGATCCCGAGGTCGTCGAGGTCTTCGAGCGCCTCGTCGCCCCGTACCCGCCCGGTGTCGAGATCACGCTGGCCGATGGGCGCCGCGGAATTGTGGCCCGTGCCGGCGGCGGCGCCCTCGACCGCCCGGTGGTGCGGATCCTGAGCGGGCCCGGGGCGCCGTACGAGATCCAGCTCGAGCACACCCCGAGCATCGAGATCGCCGGCTGGACCGAGGAGCGCCCGGCCGACGCCGCCTGAGCGGCTCAGGTGGCCGGCGCCGCCGGCCGGCGCCGCCGGCTAGCGAGCAGCGCCAGCGCGTAGGCGCCGGCCGCGAATCCGATCACCGCCGTGCTGGCCGGGACCGACGGGATCGCGTAGCTGAGCGCGAGGCCGCCCCACATCGCGCCGACGGCCAGCAGCGCCGAGAGCGCGACCCCGTGGTAGGGCCTGGAGGTCAGGCGGTGTGCCGCCCCGGCCGGGGCGGCGAGCAGCCCGAGCAGCAGCAGCGCGCCGATCGCCTGTGTGCTCTCGGCGGTGACGAGCGCGATCAGCAGCAGAAAGCCGGCGCCGAGCGCGCGGACCGGGATCCCGCGCACCGCGGCGACCTCGGGATCGAGCGTCGCGAACAGCAGTGGCCGGAAGCCCGCGATGACGACGCCGGCGGACAGCAGTCCTACGACCGCGGCCAGGCGGGCCTGAGCGCCGCCGAGCGAGAAGATCGAGCCGAACAGGGTGTTGGCGGTGGCGATCCCGCTCCCGCCGGAAGCGCTCGTGGCCAGGAGCGTGATGAACAGCAGGCCGAGGCCGAGGATCCACGAGAACACGATTCCGATGACCACGTCATCGGCCCGTGCCCGCCGGCCGAGGAGCGCCATCCCCGCGGCCAGCGCGAGCGTCAGCGCGAAGATGCCGACGACCTCGTCGAGGCCCACGACCGCGGCCGCGATCGCGCCGACGAAGGCGACGTGGCTGAGCGCATCGCCGGCGAACACCTGGGCGCGGAGGACCACGAACCAGCCGACCGTCCCGCACGCCAGCGCGATGAACGTGCCGGCCAGATAGGCATCGCGGACGAAGTCGTGCGCGAACATCAGGTCCCCCGCTGGCGCGCCAGCGCCCAGCGGGCGCAGCGGACAGCGACGTAGAGACCAAACGCGAACATCGTGATGAAGAAGCTGGCGGGATAGATCGAGAAGTACGCAATGCCGAGCCCGAGCCAGGTGATGGCGAGCGCGAACGCGACGCTCAGCAGGAGCCCCGCCACGGGCTGCGCCGTGATCAGCTGGGCCGCCGCGGGCGCGGCGACGAGCAGGGTGAACACGAGCAGCACCCCGGTGATCTGGCTGGTGGCGGCGACCGCGAGCCCGAGGAGGAGCAGGAATCCCACGTCCAGCAGCGCCACCGGGACGCCTCGGGCGCGCGCCACCTCCGGGTCGACGGAGGCGAACAGCAGCGGGCGGGCGATCACCGCGACGAGGCTCAGCGCTACGAGGGCCACGATCAGCAGCACGAGCACCTGGCTGCGGGTGACGGCGAGGATGTTCCCGAACAGGAACGTCTCCATTCCGCCGAGCACGGCCGAGTTGAGCGACAGGAACAGGAACCCGAGCGCCAGCCCGGTCGCCTGGACGGTGCCGATTGCCGCCGACTCGGTGGCGAACCGGCGCCGGCCCGACTGACCGGTCGCGCTCATCGCCAGCGCGGCGGCACCGCACGCGAGGTAATAGCCGAGCGCCGTCGGGAGGCCGGCGAGTGCCGCCCCGGTCGCGCCCGGGAAGGCCATCATCGACAGCGTGTGGCCGGCGAAGCTCTGACGGCGCAGGACCATGTACCAGCCGACCACCGCCGCGAGCACGGCGACGATCGTCGCGGCCTCCAGCGCGTTGACCATGAACGGGAACTGGAGCAGCTCGCGGACGTCGCGGACGAGATCGAACGAGAGCGTCGGGTTGGACATCGGCGCTCAGTGACGGTGGCCGTGGTGGTGCGGCGCCTCGGGCGATCCGACGACCACCAGGCGGCCGTCGCTGGTCCGCAGCACCTCGATCGGGGCGCCATACAACCGGCTCAGCTTCGGACCCGAGATGACCTCTCGGACCGGGCCGGCCAGCGCCTTCCCGCCGGCGAGGTAGATCACCCGGTCGAGGTAGCCGAGCAGCGGGTTCACGTCGTGGGCGACGAGCAGGACGGCGACGCCCTGCACGGCGCACACGCGCTGCACGAGCGCCGCGACGGTGGCCTGGTTTGGGAGGTCGAGGCTGTCGAGCGGCTCGTCGAGGATCAGCACCGACGGCCGGCGGACGAGCGCCTGGGCGATCAGCAGACGCTGCTGCTCGCCTCCGGACAGCTCGCCGATCGGCCGCGACGCGTAGGCGTCGGCGCCGACCAGCGCGATCACCTCCTCGATCCGCTCGCGCTCGGTGTGCCGGCGCGTCCGCGCGGTGCCTGAGAGCGTCACGGGGAGGCCCCAGCGGTTCCCCTCGAGGCCGAGGCGGACGAGGTCGATCCCGCGGATCCGCGTCTCGGCGTCGAAGCTCCGGCGCTGCGGCAGATAGCCGATCTCCGAGCGTGATTGCGCCGGTGGCCGGCCGAGCACCTCCACCGACCCCGCGCTGAGCGCCACGAGCCCGAGGATGGCCCGCATCAGGGTCGACTTGCCTGCCCCGTTCGGTCCCAGCACGGCCACGAACTCCCCGCGCCGGACCTCCAGGTCGACGTCCGAGAAGATCGTCCTGCCACCGAGCCTGACCGCGGCGCCGTGCAACTGGACGGCCGTCTGCCGTGCGTTTGCGGGCGCGGCGTCGCCGGTGGCGGTGCGGGCCGGAGTGCTCATCGGTCCGTGGCCGTGTGCAGGGCCTGCGCGAGCGACCGCAGCTGGGCCACCTGCCACCGCTCGAACGTCGCTCCGACGGGTGAGAGCGTCTCGGTGACGGTGGCGATCGGGATCCCGTGCGCGGCGGCGAGCGTATTCAGCCGCTGGATCTGGGGGGTCGCGTTCTGCGAGTTGTAGATCCACACCTTGATCTGGTGGCGCTCGATCTGCTGCTGCGTGGTGACGGCGTCCGCCGCGCTCACGTCGGTGCCCTCACTGATCGCCTTCATGAACGACGCCGGCGTGATCAGGCGCAGCCCGAGCGCGGGCGAGAGCACCGCGAAGATGCTCTCCGAGGCGCCCACCGCGATGCCGGCGTACCGAGCGCGGATCGCGGCGATCAGCGCGTGGTACTGGGCGAGGCCCTGGGTCTCGAAGGCGGCGTGACGGCGCGCGAAGTAGGCGGCGTCGTGCGGGTCGAGCCGGCTCAGCGCCGCCGTGATCGCGCTCGCCACCGCGTCCACGTCGGCCGGGCTGTACCACCGGTGGGGGTTGTCGCCCTCCTTGAGCCCGAGCAGGTCGCCGACGGTGAGCACCTGCCGCCCGGCCGCCGGATTTGCGGCCAGCAGCTTCGGCGCCCACGGGTCGTAGCCGACGCCGTTGACGATCACGAGCCCGGCCGTCGCAAGCGTCCGCGCGTCCGCCGCGCTCGGCTCGTAGGAGTGCGGGTCCGCGGCCGGATCGACGATGATGCTCTCGACGTTCGCCTTGGATCCGCCGAGTTGAGCCGCGATGCTGCCCCAGAAGTTCTCGGCCGCGACGGCGCGGACGCCACCGCCGCTCGAGGGTGCGAGCCCGCCGCAGCCGGCGACGAGCAGGCACAGGAGCAGCAGCAGGGCGGCGCGGTGCACCGGAATAAGCTAGCACGGAATTGGGATTGAGTCTCGTTCTGCGGAGTCTGGGAACCAATCCCAGACGCCGCCGCCGTTGGCTAACCTAGGCTCAGCCATGCCTCCGACCGAGACGCCGACCTGGAGCGAGCACGTCCACGCGGTGCTGGCCCGCGCAGGCCATCAACGCGGCGGAGCCAGGGAGCGGGTGATCGAGCTCCTGTCGCGCCAGCCGTGCGCGCTCAGCGCGGTCGAGATCGAGGACGCCCTCCGCGCCGAGGGGACGCCGATCGGCCGCGCCAGCATCTACCGCGTCCTGGAGCTGCTGGTCGAGCACGGCCTCGCCGAGCGGGTCGCGGTCGGCCCCGGCCAGTCGCGCTTCGAGGCGATCGATCCCAGCGGAGCCCATCACCACCATCTGATCTGTCGCGACTGCGGCCGCCTGGTCGCCTTCGACGACCCGGGCCTCGAGCGAGCGATCGACGACCTGAGCGAGCGCCTCGGCGTGACGGTGGAGCACCACGACGTGCTGCTGCGGGGGTCGTGCGAGCAGTGTGAGTAGGGGCGCGGGGCGATCGTGCGCTGTTCGTATCTGGCCGTCGCGCGGACAGCGGATGGAACGTTGGACGGTAGTGGCGGCAAACGCACCTCGCCGCGGCGAGCGGCCCGCGAGATGCCACGTTGTGCCGGTCCTCAACCGGGCCGCGGGAGCCGGCGCCCGCCGTCGGATCCACCCTACGTCCGGCAAGCCGTTCAACGCCTCGATGCGTCACGCGCATCACAGCCCTCACTCTCACCACGTATCGACGTTCGGCCTCCGCTTCTCCTCCCGGCGCCGCCACTCCCCTGAGCCGTCCTCGAACAGCGTGGCGATCCAGCGGCGGCTGTCGGCCGGGTCGATGACGTCGTCGATCTCGCCGTAGGACGCCATGCTGACGCCCTTGCCGCGCTCGTAGGCCGCGGCCACCGTGGCCTCGAACACGCGTTGGCGCTCGGCCTCGTCCTCGATCGCCTCGAGCTCGCGGCGCATGCCGAGCCGGACGGCGCCCTCGAGTCCCATGGCGCCGAACTCGGAGGTCGGCCAGCCGACGGCGAACTGGGGCGCCTTGAAGCCGCCTCCGGCCATCGCCTGGGCGCCGAGACCGTAGCCCTTGCGGAGCACGATCGTGCCCGTGGGCACCTGGAGGTTGGCGCCGATCACGAACAGTCGCGAGAAGTGGCGCACGGTTGCGGTCCGCTCGGCTGCCGGGCCGACCATGAAGCCCGGCGTGTCGCACAGGAACACGACGGGTAGGTCGAAGGCGTCGCAGAGTTGCAGGAAGCGGGCCATCTTGTCGGCCGAGTGGGCGTCGATCGCCCCGCCGAGATGCGAGGGGTCGTTGGCCACGACACCGAGCGGGCGGCCGTCGACGCGGGCCAGCGCGGTCACCGCGCCGAGCCCGAAGCCGCGCCGCAGCTCCAGCACCGAGCCCTGGTCGACCAGCCCGTCGACGATCGCGCGGATGTCGTAGATGCGCTTGCGCTGATCGGGGATCAGGTGACGCAGCGCGCGCTGGTCGGGCGCGGTGAAGTCGGCCACCCGGCCGCAGAAGTAGGACAGGTAGCGGCGGGCGGCGGCGACGGCCTCAGCGTCGTCGGCGACCCGGATGTCGACCACTCCGTTGGCGTACTGGACGTCGATCGGGCCGACCTCGCCGGGTTCGTGGACGCCGAGCCCGCCGCCCTCGATCATCGCGGGGCCGCCCATCCCGATGCTCGAGTCCTCGGTGGCGATGACGACATCGCAGCAGCCGAGCAGGGCCGCGTTGCCGGCGAAGCAGTACCCCGAGGCGATCCCGACCAGTGGCACCAGTCCGCTCAGCTGCGCGAACAGCTGGAAGGCGCGGCAGTCGAGGCCGGCGACGATCGGGAAGTCGACGTCGCCCGGCCGGCCGCCGCCGCCCTCGGCGAACAGGACCACGGGCAGCCGGCGGCGCTGCGCGAGCTCGAACAGGCGGTCCTTCTTGGCGTGGTTGCGCCAGCCCTGGGTCCCGGCCAGGACGGTGTAGTCGTAGGACATGACCACGCAGCGGGCGCCCGCGACGTCTCCGACGCCGGCCACGAGCCCGTCGGCGGGGGTCCGGGCGATCAGCTCGTCGCGTTCCCGGCGGCGCTCCTGAGCGGCGAAGATGAGCGGCCCGTACTCGACGAACGTGCCCTCGTCGATGAGCTCGGAGAGGTTCTCGCGCGCCATCCGCCGTCCGCGCTCGTGGCGGCGGGCCACCACCTCGGGACGGGCGGCGTCAAGCGTCAGCGCGTGGCGCTCGCGCACGGCGGCGAGGTCGTCGCGGATCGCGTCGAGATCGACCGCCGCGGTCGGAGCGCGGTCCCGGGCCGCGGTCGCGCCGGGGCGCAGCACGGCCAGCCGCTGGCCCTCGTCGACCGTGTCCCCGACGGCGACGTCGATCCGGTCCACGTAGCCGTCGGCGTCGGCGACGACCTCGTGCTCCATCTTCATCGCCTCGAGCACGACCACGGCCGCTCCGGCGCGGACCGCCTCGTCCGGGCCGTGGGCGATTGCGATCACCGTCCCCGAGAAGGGAGCGGTGATCGTCAGCTCGTCGGCGGCGGGCATCGCGGGATCATCGCGCACCCACTCAGATCAAGTGGTTCACGCGCGCGCGACTCCGCGATACTGGTCGCATATGTCCGATCCCGAACTCCTGTGGACGCCATCGGCCGAGCAGGTCGAGGCCGCCACGATCACGCGATACGAAGCCTGGCTCGAGCGCGAGCGGGGCCTGAAGTTCGGCTCCTACGAGGAGCTGTGGCAATGGTCGGTCGACGACATCGAGGGCTTCTGGTCCTCGATCTGCGAGTTCTTCTCGGTCCGCTTCGATCGGCCGGCGCAGGCCGTAGTCGGCCGGCGCGAGATGCCGGGCACGGAATGGTTCCCGGGCGGGCGTCTGAGCTACGCCGAGCACATCTTCCGCGGCAAGCGCGACGAGGACGAGGCGCTGTTCCACGCGTCCGAGCTGCGACCGGTGTCCTCCTGGAGCTGGGGCGAGCTGCGGCGCCAGACGGCGGCCATCGCCGCAGGGCTGCGCGCACGCGGGATCGGCGAGGGCGATCGCGTGGTCGCGTATCTGCCCAACATTCCCGAGACCGTGGCGGCGTTCGTGGCCTGCGCCTCGATCGGCGCGACCTGGTCCTCGGCGGCGCCGGAGTTCGGGGCGCGCAGCGTGATCGATCGCTTTGCACAGATCGAGCCGAAGCTGCTGCTGGCGATCGACGGCTATCGCTACGGCGGCAAGGATTTCGACCGCGGCGAGATCGTGGCCCAGATCGCTGCCGAGATCCCCTCGCTCGAGGGCGTCGTGCGGCTCGGATACCTCGACGGGTCGGGCTGGGAGCCGGGCTTCCTGGTCCAGGACACCGAGCTCGGCTTCGCGCAGCTTCCGTTCGAGCATCCGCTGTGGGTGCTCTACAGCTCGGGCACGACCGGCTTGCCGAAGGCGATCGTCCACAGCCAGGGCGGCATGCTGCTCGAGCACCTCAAGAAGATGAACCTCCACCTCGACGCGCAACCCCATGACCGCGTGTTCTGGTTCACCACCACCGGCTGGATGATGTGGAACTTCCTCGTCGGCGTGCTGTTCACCGAGGCCTCGATCGTGCTGTTCGACGGCAACCCGGGATACCCCGACATGGGCGCTCTGTGGGATCTGGCCGAACGGACCGAGATGACCTGCTTCGGCACCAGCGCCGCCTTCATCGCCGGGTGCATGAAGGCCGAGATCGAGCCCAAGCGGGGGCGGTCGCTGTCTGCCCTGCGCTCGGTCGGCTCGACCGGCTCGCCGCTCTCGCCCGAGGGGTTCCGCTGGGTCTACGACCAGCTCGGCGCCGACACGTGGCTGTTCTCGACCTCCGGGGGCAGCGACGTCTGCACGGCGTTCGTGGGCGGCGTGCCGACGCTGCCCGTCTATCTCGGCGAGCTCCAGGCCCGCGCGCTGGGCGCCCGCGTGGAAGCGTGGGATCCCGACGGCACACCGCTCGTGGGCGAGGTCGGCGAGTTGGTGATCACCGAGCCGATGCCGTCGATGCCGATCGCGTTGTGGGGCGACGAGGACGGCTCGCGCCTGCGCGCCAGCTACTTCGACTTCTACCCCGGCATCTGGCGCCATGGTGACTGGATCATGATCACGGAGCGCGGCACGGCGGTGATCTACGGACGCTCGGACTCGACCATCAACCGTGGCGGCGTGCGGATGGGCACGAGCGAGATCTATCGCGCCGTGCTGGCGGCGGACGAGGTCGTCGACGCGCTCGTCGTCGACGTGCCCAAGCCCGGGACCGACGGCTGGATGCCGCTGTTCGTGGTGCTGCGCGACGGCGAGGAGCTGAGCGATGAGCTGACCGCGCAGATCAAGCGCCGGGTGCGGCAAGACTGCTCGCCCCGCCACGTGCCGGACGAGATCCGCCAGATCGACGCCGTTCCCCGCACCCTGTCGGGCAAGGCGCTCGAGGTTCCCGTGAAGCGGATCCTGATGGGCACCCCGGCCGACGAGGCCGCCAGCCGTGAGTCGCTGGCCAACCCGGCCTCGCTGGACTACTTCGTGGGGCTCGCGGAGTCGGAGTGAGCGAAGCGCAGCGCCCGCTCAGTCGTGCGACATCTCGTCGATGCACACCGTGACGGCGAGGACGAGGGCGTCGTCCTCGCCGGGCGCGATCTCGATCCCGTATGTGTCCCTGACCCGGAACCAGCGCTTGGAGACCTCGGCCACGCGGTCCCCGTCGCGCTCGATCTTGTATTCGTGGTCGACGATGTTCCCCTTCGCCTCGAGGTCCTCGCCGCCCTCGACCTCGATGTCGAAGCGGTCGCGCAGCGGATGGATCAGCGCCTTCTTGACCGTCGCGACCGTGTCGCCGTCGCGCTCGATCTTCATCGTGTCGTGGATGTGCAGCTTCTTCTCCTGGACCTTGAACAGATCGTCCCCGGAGGAGTCCTTGAGGATGAACGTGTCCCGGGCGCGGAGCGCCTTGCCGTCGACCTTGAACAGGCGCTCGCCGGATTCGGTCTCGATCCAGAAGTCCTCGCCGATCGCAAACAGCTTCTCGCGCATCTTGTAGCGGGTGCCGTCGGCTTCGTGATGGTGGCGAAACAGTCCCATCCCGACGCAGGCTGACGCCGCGCCACCCCGACCGCATCACCCCGATCGGATGATCGGACGTGGGTCGGCCCGCACCCGTCGCCCGCCCCGGCCGGTGCGGCGGTAACGTGGTCGCGCGCGAGGACTTCGAGTGAGGTCTCGGGGGCCAATCAGACGCGCCTGGCGGTCGTCGGCGGCGGCTCGTGGGGCACCACGGTCGCATCGATCGTTGCTCGTAACGCGGCCACGATCCTGTGGACCCGGCGGCCGGACATCGCCGAGGAGATCGAGCGCGACCACTTCAACAGCGAGTACCTGGACGGCGAGGAGCTCGATCCCGCGCTGCACGCGACCGCCGACCTCGGCGAGGCCGTTGTCGAGAGCTGGCCGGCCGGGCCCTGAGGCAGTGGCCGACCGGACCCCGAGGCATTCTTATCTGGCTCTCAAACTGCGCTGAGAGGGTGTTGGCGGGACCGCGGTGGACATCGGCGCGATCGCCGTCAGCGGAGGGAGTCGAAGTGCATCGGAGCCTCAACCGCAAGCTCGCCGCCGGCGCGACCGTGCTGGCGGCCGCGGCCTTCACCGGCGGTGCCTACGCCGCGAACCAGGACTCCCCGGCTCACGCCCGCCAGGCGGTCCTCAACGACGTCGCCAAGGGGCTCAGGGTCTCGCCCAAGGAGCTCACGTCGCCGGCCGGTCTGAGGGCGGCGATCAGGGCGGATCTGCGCGCACGGCTCGACCGGGCGGTGCGCCGCAACGAGATCACGAGTACTCAGGCGCAGCGGGTTCGCTCTTACGCGTCTCTCATGGAGCCCTGAGAGCCTTCTCATCAGTGCGTGCTGTGATGCTCTCACTCGCTTTTCGTCTTTCTAGGAGATCCGACCCATGAGTTCCGTCAACCGATTCCTACCGATCCTCGCCGGCGCGGTCGCCGGCGGCGCGATCGCGCTCGTCGTGGCGAGCGGCAGCACCACGACCAAGTCGGTCACCACGACGCAGGTCATCTCATCGCCCGCCGCCTCCGTAGTGCCCACGTCGATCAGCCAGGGTCGCGGCCTGACGGTGAACCAGATCAGCCGCATCGCCTCGCCCGGCGTGGTCGACATCCTCGTCACCGAGAACAGCCCTGCGGGGTCGGGCCAGTTCGGCTTCGGCGGCAGCACCAAGACGACGGGTGAGGGCGCCGGCGTCGTCTATGACAACAAGGGCGACATCCTCACCGACCAGCACGTGGTTGCGGGCGCGACGTCGGTGACCGTGACGTTCGCCAACGGCCACAAGTACCCGGCCAAGGTGCTCGGCACCGACGCGTCGACCGATGTCGGCGTGATCCGGGTACAAGCGCCCGCGTCCGAGCTGCATCCGATTCCGCTCGCCAACTCCTCCGCCGCGCAGGTCGGCGACGGCGTGGTGGCCATCGGCAGCCCGTTCGGGCTCGCGGAGACGGTGACCGCCGGCATCGTGAGCGCGGTCAACCGCGCCATCCAGGCGCCCAACAGCTACACGATCACGGGCGCGATCCAGACCGACGCGGCGATCAACCAAGGCAACTCGGGCGGCCCGCTGCTCGACGCCAACGCCCACGTGCTGGGGCTCAACGACCAGATCGAGACCAACTCGGGCTCGAGCGCTGGCGTGGGCTTCGCGGTCCCGTCGAACACCGCCGCCCGGGTCGCGACCCAGATCATCGCCGGCAAGAGCGTCGAGCACTCCTACCTCGGTGTCCATCTCAACGCGACCGGCAACGGCGCCACCGTGGCCCAGGTCCAGAGCGGCTCCCCGGCCGCGTCGGCGGGAGTCCGCGCCGGCGACGTGATCACCGCGGTCAACGGCACGGCGGTCACCTCGACCGACCAGTTCATCTCGGTCGTCGACGGCTACGCGCCGGGCGACACCGTGACGCTGAAGATCAACCGCGGCGGCCAGACCACCGACGTCACGGTCAAGCTCGGACTGCGCCCTTAACGGGGCGCGGCCGGGCTCTCAGCCCTCAGCCGACGACATCGCCGCGACGCCGAGCACGATCGCGCCGCAGGCGGCGGCGACGCAGGCGGCGGCGACCAGGCCCCAGGCCACGGACGCCGCCGCGCTCCGGCGTCGCATCGCCTCCTGCAGCCCGGCGGCGCTCGAGATGCCGAGCCCGACGATCACAGCGACCCCGACGCCGAACCCGAGTGAATACAGGGCGACCTTGCCGATCGCCGTCCAGTCGACGATCGTGGCGATCATGCCTGTGCGGCCTCGGCCGCGCGCTCGCGCCGGCTGACGATCAGCGCCGCGAGGCCGCCCACGCTGATCACGGTGATCAGCAGCGGCCCGAGCGCTCCGCTCCCGAACACGTTGGCGACCGCGTACGCGGTCGCCCCGACCACCCCGGCGGCCGGCAGCGTCAGCGCCCAGGCGAAGGCGATGTTGCCCGCGACCCCCCACCGGACCGCCGACAGGCGCTTGGCGGCCCCGGCCCCCATCACGCCGCCGCAGATCACGTGCGTGGTCGAGAGCGGATATCCGAAGTGCGAGGAGGCGAGGATCACGACGGCGCCCGCAGCCTGCGCTGAGAAGCCCTGGGCCGCATCCATCTTGATGATCCGCATCCCCACGGTGCGGATGATCCGCCAGCCGCCGGCATAGGTCCCCAGCGCGATCGCCGAGGCGGAGCTCACGACCACCCAGGTGGGCACTTGCCCCGGCTTGATCGAGCCGTGGGCGACGAGCGCGAGGCTGATCACGCCCATCGTCTTCTGAGCGTCGTTGGTCCCGTGGGCAAGGGCCAGCATCGACCCCGAGGCGATCTGGCCGAGCTTGAATCCCTTCGTCACCGGGCCCGGACGCCGGCGGCCGACGAGCCAGTAGATGAGCACGATCGAGATCCCGGCGACCACGAGCGCGAGCACCGGAGCGACGATCGCGGGCACGATCACCTTGCCGATCAGCGCGCCGGCCTGGATCCCGGACGTCCCGACGGCGGCCAGGGTGGCCCCGACGACGCCGCCGATCAGCGCGTGCGAGGAGCTCGAGGGCAGACCGAAGAACCAGGTGAGGAGGTTCCAGACGATCGCGCCGATCAGCCCCGCGAACACGATCGTCTGCGTGATCTCGGCCGAGTTGACGATGCCGGTGGCGACGGTGGCCGCGACCTTGAGCGAGATGAACGCGCCCACGAAGTTGAGCGCGGCGGCGATGGCGACCGCGGTCGAGGGCGACAGCGCGCGGGTCGAGATCGACGAGGCGACCACGTTGGCCGTGTCGTGGAAGCCGTTGGTGAAGTCGAACGCGAGCGCGGCGACTACGACGATCAGGAGGAGAAGATCGCTGTGCATGGACGGTGCCGACAGTCTGCCCGTTCGGGCGCCGCGGTGGGCCGCCCGAGCGGCTCCGAAGGCCCGATCGGCGCCAAGGGACACAGGATGGGCACGCCCGGTTCACGCTCAGGGTAAGCTCGGGCCACATCGAAGGAATGGACGCACCGCAATGACTGCCCAGCGTGACGTCGGGGCCGAGACGCCGGCCAAGCCCGGAGGGGTCAAGCGGCTCAAGCGCGAGGCGTTCGAGCGTGAGCTCGAGCGCGTGCAGCTCGAGCTGGTCAAGTTGCAGGACTGGATCAAGGCGCAGGAGCTGAAGGTCGTGGTGATCTTCGAGGGACGCGACGCGGCCGGGAAGGGCGGCACGATCAAGCGGATCGTCGAGCCCCTGAACCCCCGCGTGTGCCGGGTCGTCGCGCTGGGGACGCCGACCGAGCGCGAACGTACGCAGTGGTACTTCCAGCGCTACGTGGCCCACCTGCCGGCGGCGGGGGAGATGGTGCTGTTCGATCGCTCCTGGTACAACCGCGCCGGTGTCGAGAAGGTGATGGGGTTCTGCACCGAGGAGGAATACCGGGACTTCCTGTACGCCGTGCCCGAGTTTGAGCGGATGCTGATCCGCTCGGGGACGATCCTGATCAAGTACTGGTTCTCGGTCTCCGACGATGAGCAGGAGCGGCGCTTTCAGGCCCGGCTCAACGATCGCGTGAAGCGCTGGAAGCTGAGTCCGATGGACCTGGAGTCGCGCACCCGCTGGTTCGACTACGCCAAGGCCAAGGATGTGATGTTCCACTACACCGACACGGCCGAGTCACCGTGGTGGGTGGTGGACGCCGACGACAAGCGACGGGCCCGTCTGAACTGCATCAGCCACCTGCTGAGCACGATCCCCTACGAGGAGATCGAGCAGCCCAAGCTCAAGCTGCCGCGCCGCCAGCCGGCCGATCCCCGCTACGCGCGCCCGCCGATCGAGTCGATGCGCTGGTTGCCGCCGGTCTTTTAACGAGCACGCCGGAGCGAGAGCCCGGGAGCCGCTAGCTGGCCACGCTCGCGACCTGCGCGAGCGTCTTCTCCATCAGTTCGAGGTGCACGCTGCGCGTGCGGCCGGTGCGGCGGGTCCATTCCCCGTCGGCATCCAGCGTCCACGCGAACGTGTCGTCGTTCAGGCAGCGCTCCAGCGTGTCGTCGAGCTCGGCCTGGTGCTCCCGGTTCTCGACCGGCACGAGCATCTCCACGCGCGTGTCGAGGTTACGCGGCATCAGGTCGGCCGAACCGATGTAGTACCGGCCCTCATCGCCGTAACGGAACGAGTAGATCCGGGAGTGCTCGAGGAACCGGCCGACGACCGATACCACGTTGATCGTCTCGCTCACCCCGGGGACGCCCGGCCGCAGGCAGCAGATGCCGCGCACGTTGAGCTCGATCGGTACGCCGGCCTGGGAGGCGCGGTACAGGGCCTGGATGCAGGCCTTGTCGACGAGCGAGTTCATCTTCATCACGATGCTCGCCTCTTCGCCCGCCTGGTGGGCGGCGATCGTCCGCTCGACCTCCTCGAGCAGCGGCTCGCGGAGCGAGTCCGGCGCCACCAGGACCTTGCGCTGGCGCGGCGGGTGCCCGTAGCCCGTGAGCGTGTTGAACAGGTTGGCGACCTCGTCGCCGATCTCCGCGTCGGTCGTGAACAGCCCGAAGTCCTCGTACAGACGGGCGTTCTTGGCGTGGAAGTTGCCGGTTCCGGTCATCACGTAGTGGCGGACCGAGCCGCTCTCGCGACGCACCACGAGGATCGCCTTGGCGTGCGTCTTGAGCCCGGGGATCCCATGCACGACGTGCGCGCCGACCTCCTCCAGCGCCCGTGACCAGCGGATGTTCAGGCGCTCGTCGAAGCGCGCCTTGAGCTCCACCAGGCAGACGGCCTGCTTGCCGAGCTCGGCGGCCTGGATCAGCGACGGCACCAGGGCCGAATCGTCCGATGTCCGGTACACCGTCATCTTGATCGCGAGCACGTTGGGATCGTCCACGGCCTGCTTGACGAAGCGCTCGACGCTGGTGGCGAACGAGTGGTAGGGGTAATGAACCAGCACGTCGCCGGCACGCATCGCGGCGAACACGTCGGCCGGCTCGTCGCCCTCGGCGGCGAGCGCCGGATGCGTGAGTGGCGTCCACTGCGGCTGGCGCAGGTCGTTGTGACCGTGGACGCCGGCGATCTGCCACAGGTCTCCGAGGTCGAGCAGGCCTTCGACGTCGTAGACCTGCAGCTGCTCGACGCTCAGCCACTCGAGCAGCCGGTCGCGCATCGCCGTGTCCATGCTGGCTCCGACCTCGAGCCGCACGACCTCCCCGAAGCGACGCCGTCGGAGCTCATCCTCGACGGCCTGGAGCAGGTCGTCGGCTTCGTCGGAGATCTCGAAGTCCGCGTCGCGGGTGACCCGGAACAGGTCGTGGCCGAGGATCTCCATGCCCGGGAACAGCGTATCGAGGTGCTTGGCGATGATCTCCTCGAGCGCCACGAACGTGTCCTTGGAGATCTCGACGAAACGGGGCAGGACCTCCTTGGGCACCTTCACCCGGGCGAACACCTCGTGATCGAGCTCGGGATCACGGAGCCGCACGATCAGGCTCAGCGACAGGTTGGAGATGTAGGGGAACGGCCGACCGGGGCCGACCGCGAGTGGAGTGAGCACGGGGAAGATCTGCTCGTGGAAGAGCCGCTCGAGCTCTTCTGGCGGCGCGCCCGACTCCTCACACGAGGCGATCCTGATCCCGTGCTCGGCGAGCTCGGGACGAACGACGTTCGTGAACGCGTAGGCGTGACGGCGGTCCTGCGCGCGCACCATGTCGGCGATCCCTTGCAGCGTCTGCGTGGGCGAGAGCCCGTCCGGACCGCGCGCGTCGATCCTGGCCGCCACCTGGTCGTGGAGGCCGGCCACGCGGATCATGAAGAACTCGTCGAGGTTGGTGACGAAGATGGCCAGGAACTTCAGGCGCTCGATCAGGGGCATGTGCTCGTCCTCGGCTAGCTGCAGCACCCGGTCGTTGAAGTCGAGCCACGACAGCTCGCGGTTGATGAACAGCGAGGGGTCGTCGAGGTCCGGGACGGCGACCGCCGCCTCGTCCTGCTCGATGTCCACCGGCTCGAGTGCGTGCTCGGTCATGCCACCTTCTCTCCAGCCGCCGCGATCGCGGCGAGCTCCGTGGGGCGTAGCAGCGAGATCAGCTCGCCCTTGTCGATGGCGGCGAGGCCGCCCTTGCGCATTCTCGCCTGCGCACCCGTCAGGTCGTGCAACAACAGCGAGAACGAAGGATCGTGGCCGACCAGGAGCACGTTGCCCAGGCCGGCGGTCACGTCGGCGGCGTCGAATGGGCTGCCCGCGAGCCGCGGCTCCACGGTGACCTCGACGCCGAGCGGCCCGCAGGCGACTCGCGCAGTCTGGAGCGCTCGCAGTTTGGGGCTGCTCAGGCACGCGTCGATCGGCACTCCGAGCGTGGCCAGAGCCCGTCCGGCGGCCTCCGCCTGGCGCACTCCGCGCTCCGTCAGCGGGCGCCCATCGTCAGGCGAACCGTCCGCAGCCTCTGCGTGTCTCAGCAACCACAGCATGCCTGAACTGTAGAACCAGCGGTTCGTCTATGCCATCGGCGCACCGCGGCTGTCGCACCGGCAGCGCCAGCGGATGCGCTCGTACGGCCGCGGAAGCGCTCCGATGAGGCACTCCACGTGGTCGAGCAGTCGCATCGCACGGCGCGACTCACCCCAGCGATCCTCGGCCGCGGCCATCAGCAGCAGCGTGTCGATGGCATCCCGGTGACCGGGGTCCTCCGGCCAGCGCGTGGACCAGGTCGCGGAGCTCACGACGCACACGGTAGGTCTGCGCGTCCAGGGCGGTGTGATGCTTTGGTGAAGTCACGGCGCCGGGCGCCCGACCCCGGCCGGACAGGGGGTCAGCCGATCAGCAGGCGCCGGCCGAACACCCGCTGGAAGACCTCTCCGTCGCCGTAGCGCTCGACGCTCCAGCGCGGCAGCGTCAGGTCGCCGGAGGCCTCCAGATGGAGATCGACGCCGTCGCCGTTGGCCCGCAGCCACGCCTCGCTGACGGACTGGTCGCGCCCGCGCTCGAGGTGCTCGGCCAGCCGGAGGATGACCGCGCATCGCTCGAGCAGCTGCTCGTCCCCGGGGCGGCCGAACACGGCCAGCTCGCCTAGCTTGGGGGTCCCCTTGCGGTGATACCGGGTCATCTGCGCGATCAGCGCGCGCTCACGGGGGTCGAATCCCGGCAGCTCGGCGCTCACGATCAGGTAGCGCGAGTGCTTGTGGTGATCGTCGTAGTTGATCGTCATGCCCACGTCGTGGAGCATCGCCGCCGCCCACAGGAGCTCACGCTCACCGGGCTGGGGTGTGAACACGCCCTGCCTGACCAGCGAGTCGTGCATCTGCAGCGAGAGCACGGCCACGTGCTCGATGTGAGGCAGGTCGGACTCGTACTGGACGGCGAGGTTGCGCACCGCCGCCTCGCGGACGTCCGGGAACAGCGGCTCGTCCTCGTCGAGGAGCGTGCGGGCGAAGAACACGCCTTCTCGTAAGCCCGCCTCGGTGGCCTCGATCCCGGCGAAGCGGCCGAGCTCCACGACGGCCTCGATCACCACCGCCGCGGCCAGGATGATGTCGCCCCGTCCCGGCTTGATGCCCTCGATCGTGCCCCGCTCGGCGGCCGGCAGGGCGGCCAGCGTCCCGACGAGCTCGTCGAGCTTCCCGGGCGTGAGCACGTAGCCCTGGACCCCGAGGTCGTACCGGCCCGTGGTGTGCGCGGCCGCCGCGGCCAGGTTGCGCACGGCGCCGCCCAGACCGACCATGCGCTCGCCTGACTCAGCCAGCCAGGTCAGGTCGGCCAGCGTTTCGCGGACATGTGCGCGCAGGCGCTGGAGCTCCTTCTTCTTGGCCGGGCCCGACCCGGGCAGGAACTTCTCGGTCAGCCGGACCGCTCCGAGCGCGAACGAGGACAGCTCGGTGGCGAGGCGGTCCTGGACCTTGATCAGCTGCATCGACCCGCCGCCGATCTCGAGCACGACGCCGTCGGTCAGGGTCGTCGTGTTGACGGCCGCCACGTATCCGTAGCGCGCCTCGTCCTCGGCCGAGAGCACCTCGACCTCGGTTCCGAGCGTGTCGTGGGCCTGGGCCAGGAACTCGTCACGGTTGGAGGCATCCCGGATCGCGCTGGTGGCGAACGCGTGCACGTCGCGGCGCGGGATGCTGCCGGCCAGGCAGAAGCGCTCGAACACGGCGAGCGTCTCCAGTCCGCGCTCGATCGCCTCCTGGCTCAGGCGCCCCGAGGCATCTAGCCCGGCGCCGATCCGGACCGTCTCGTACAGCTCGTCGGTCCGCTTCCACCACTCGCCGGGCGAGTACGTGAAGACGACCAGGCGCCACGAGTTCGAACCCAGGTCGATGACCGCGACCTGGCGGTTGCCGTGCTCCGTGTGCGCGGCGGCTCGCGTCGATCGCCAGCTCACGACTGGATCATCGGCGTTCGCGCGGACGCATCGACCTCCGGCTCGGAGACCAGGTCCACGAGCAGGGTGGCGAACCCGAAGCCGCGGGCCGCGAGGCCCCGCCCGGTGATCGGGTTGTAGTACTCGCGGAACCCGTGCCGGTCGGCCGCATGCTCGAGCGAGGCGACGATGCGGTCGGCCTCGCGCCCGTAGCCGAGCTCCCGCCTGCTCGATGATCCGCACCCGCACGTCGATCGGCAACGCGCTCAGCGCCAGCGGCGCCAGCGCGGACCAGGTGGACACCTCCACCCGGCGCTCGTGCGCGCCGGCCAGGTCGAAGAACAGCCCGGTCCGCTCGTCGTAGCAGCGCTCCAGCAGCGCCGCCTCGGTGCGCACGGCGCGCGCCAACCAGCGCTGGCTGGCGCCCGCGCCCTCGAGGCGGGCCAGGGCCCGCAGCGCGAGCGCGTAGAAGACGTTCACGAGCACGTCCTCCACGTGCTCCTCGTAGCGCTCGGTCACCCGCCGGGCGTCGTAGTCGAGCCGGCGGTGGCGCTCGACCAGCCACCAGTAGCCGGGGCTGTCGTGACGCATCCAGCCGAACACGCTGTCGTACTTGGGCGAATCGTCGAGCCCGGACTCATCGGGGTGGATGATCGTCAGCAGGCCGTCGCCGTCGGGATCGCGCTCCCGCTCCAGCTAGTCGTAGTGGCGCCGCAGGCTGGGAGCGCCTCGCCAGCGAAGCCGGGATCGTCGGGTGACGCCGCGGCCACGAGCTCCCACGCGAGCGCGAGCAGCGGCGTCTGGATCGTCGCGGTGGCGGTGGAGCCGAACACGGAGCGGGTGCCGTAGAAGGGCGCGCGGCGCCACCGCGCCGGACGGTCCCAGAAGGCGATGTGGGGGACGAACCCGTCGAGCTCGCCCGCGCGCAGCAGCATCCGCAGCTCGGCGCGCGCCCGCGCCGGGTCGAAGTGGCGCCGGGCGATGGCGTGGAAGCACGAGTCCCAGTACCACTGGTGGCGGTACCGGGGCGTGGCCGGACAGGTGAACGCGTACGGCACCCCGTCGCGGCGCCGGCCCTCGCGCCAGTTGGCTCGCAGCACACGCTCGGCCTCCTCCCGGAGGCGTGCGCGGCGGCTCCTCACAGCAGCTCGTCGCCGCTCAGGCACAGCGCCGGCGCGTGCACGCTCGCACCCGAGCTGGTGCGGATCCCGCGCAGGTCGGCGAACCACTCGAACGATTCCGTCAGCAGCAACCGCAGCACGCGCGTGTAGGCGTACCCGGGCGCCACGAAGCCGCGCGGATCGAGCTCGATCTCCCGCAGCAGCCGCCGCCCCGTGTCGACCCGCCGGGCGGCGTCCTCGCGGTCCAACCCCGGGAACTCCGCGGCGGCGCCGCCCTGCCAGCCGGCGAGCAGGCTGCGCGGCCAGGGCGCGACGGCGGCCGCCTTGTGGACCAGTCCGTGCTGGGCGACCGCGTCGCCGCTGGCCACCCGGAAGCGCAGCCACGCCGCCAGCCCCGGGGCGCGGGCCCCGATCGGATGCAGGTCGGCAGCCGGGATCACCAGCAGCGTGACGCGCTCGACGCCGCGGGCGAGCAGCCACGCGCGGATCTCCCGGGCGCGGGCGAACGAGCGGGGCTCAACGTCGTGCAGCGCCACGGCGAGGCGGCCGCTCAGCTCGCCCGCGCCTACGCCGGCGCGCGCTGCGTCGTGCTCGGCGTTGGGGCCGGGAACGACGAGGTGGTGCTCGAATGCGCCCGTGCGCCGGGCGAAGTCGGCCTTCGCCTCGAGATAGGTGCGGATGCCGCCGCTGCGCTCGCCGTGGAACAGCGTCACGTCGGCGATCCGGCGCCGGCGTGCGCCGGGCCGGCGCCGAGCGCCTCCGGCAATCCGATCCGGCAAGCGATCCGGCGGGGAGGGGAGCAGGGCCGCCGGCTCAGGCGGCACGGGCGACCTCGACCGAGTCGGGATGCTCGCGCGGTGCGCCGATGGCCAGCGTGTAGCCCTCGGCGAGCGCTCGCAGCGAGCGCTCCCAGGTGCGCTCGCGCACCGCGACGAGGCCGCCGGTCGCCAGCCGATCCCGGATCGCGTCGCGCCGCGCGAGGCCGCTCAGCGCCTCGGATAGCGTCTCTGCCGTGGGCTCCACGAGGCAGCCACTGCGACCGCTCTCGATCAGGTCCGCGGGCCCTCCGGCCTCGACCGCGAGCACCGGCAGCCCGCTGGCCTGAGCCTCGAGGATCACCTGTCCGAACGTGTCGGTCGTGCTCGCGAACATGAACAGATCGGCGCTCGCGTACGTCCGGGCCAGCTCATCGCCGTCGACCCACCCGAGGAAGGTGGCCGCGCCCCCGAGCCGGCGCCGGAGCGCCTCCTCCTCCGGCCCGCGCCCGGCCAGCACCAGGTGCAGTCGCGGATCGCGCCGGCGGGCGAGCAGGAACGCCTCGGCGAGCATGTCGATCCCCTTCTCGCGGCTGAGGCGGCCGACGTAGAGCACGTTGAAGCCGGCCGGCAGCGCGTCGGGGGCGTAGCGGGCGGGGCTGAAGCGCTCGAGGTCCACACCGCGATCCCAGCGCACGATCCGCTGCGTGGGGATACCGAGACGGGCCAGCGACGCGTCGGCGGCGACGCTCGGCGACAGCACGATCCGGCACTGGCCGTAGAAGGACGCCAGCAGCATCTGCACGATGCCCTCGACGCGCGCGTCGCCGGAGCGCAGCCGGGCGTAGCTCTGCAGCTCGGTGTGATAGCTACCGGCCACCGGCAGCCCCATCACGCGGGCAATGAGCATCGCGGCGATCCCGGCCGGACCCGGTGCGCACACGTGGACGAGGTCGTAGCGCCGCTCCGTCAGCGCCTCGGTCACGGCGAACAGGCTCGGCACGCCGAGCCTGAGGCCCGGGTAGAACGGCAGCTCGACCTCGGCCACCGCGGCCAGGCGCCGGTCGACGCTCGCGTCGGTGCCGATCACGTCGATCTCGTGGCCGGGGATGCCGCGCTCGCGCAGCTGCGCCAGCGTGTGGGAGACACCGTGGACGGACCCGACGCCGTCGGCCACCACCGCGACCCGTAGCGGCTCGCCGTCGCGGGCCACCAGCTTCGCCCGCTCGCGGGCGAGGAAGGCGGCGGCCGGGATGTAGGGCACCGCGGGGACGCAGGCGGCGAACAGCCGCGTCGCGGCCGCCTCGATGCCGTCGGTGCCGCCGGTGGCCAGCAGCTGCTCGATCGCGCCGGTCAGCTTGCGCTCGTGCACGCGGCGGGCGCGGCGCTCGAGGTCGGAGTGGCTGAAGTCGTCGGCCTGGAGTGTGGCCATCAGGCCCGCGGTGTCGAGGTCGAGCTCCATCTCGGCCAGCCATGCGTGCAGCAGGGCCAGCCCCTCCTCGGGGCCGAGGCCGGAGCCGACGCTCCCGGTGCGGGCGTCGCCCTCGAGCATGATCCGCTCGGCCAGCTCCATCGCCATGCGCGGGTCGGGGGCGCGAGTCGCGCCGGGGCGCGGCGCTCCGCTGCGGCCGAGCGAACGGGCGGCGAGCACGAGGGCACTGTGGGCCCACTTGGCGGCGCTGCCCTGCTTGCCGTGCGGCGCGACGCGCCCGGCGCGGATGTGCGCCAGCAGCTCGGCCGGAGTGGCTGCGTACGGCGCCTCGGTGTAGGTGCGGCCGATGTCCACGCCGGCGTGGTCGTCGGAACCGCCGACAGCGATCCCGCCATGGGTCTCGATGTAGATCGCGGCCGGCGCGTTCAGCTCCCGCGCCCGGGCCCCGTTCCGCGTCTCCCAGACCGGGAACAGCTGCGCCAGGGTTCGGCGATGGCCCGGCGTCAGCGGCGCCGCGACGTGGAAGAACGGGTGCGCAAGCGCGCAGGCGATCTCACGCTGGTGCAGGTACTCCGCGCACGCCGCCACGTCGCCGCTGTGCGCCTGCAGCCAGTCGTGGTCGTCGGCGGTGATCCCGAAGCAGAGCACGTGCACCGCCTGCGGCTCACCCCGGAACCACGCGGTCAGCTCCTCGGAGATGAACGTGTCGGGGCGGCCATCGAGCTCGAGTGCCCCGTCGATCGTGTCGTGATCGGTGATGGTCACGAAGTCCATCCCCCGCTGCTTGGCGAGCTCGTACACCTCCTGCGGCGATGTCGCGCACTCCGGCAGCGCCAGCGCGCGCTGCACGCCGAGCTTGGCGACCTCCGAGGCGGTGGAATGGCAATGCAGGTCGACGCGGACCGCCGACGGCGCGCCGGCAGCGCGCGTGGTCTTCTTCTGATCGTTCATGACCAGGAGATTCGTTCGCAACGAGCGGCATTTCGTGACCAGGCAGCCAAGTTCTTGTAATCAGGCCGTGAACGGGTGGGTGGGGGCCGCCGTTGCACCGGGGTGGCGGGGGCGAAAAACGGCTTGCTTGGCAACGGGGGGCGTTCGGTTTCTCCCACGGAGGCCGCCCCGGCCTGGCCAACCCGACCTCCCTCCTCCCCAGCACGCCGTTCCCCGGAGGCCCACAACCCACCGCGACCGGCAGCCACCAAGGAACAACCGCCCCCTCAGGCCCTCCGCGCCCCCGCCCGTCCCCGCGCAACCACGGCCGCCGCCATCGCCGCCCCCGCCAGCAGCGCCAGGATCGCGATCGCGGTGCCGGCGCGGCGGATCGTGGACGCGCCGGCGCCCGCGCCGGCCGCGGACCCGGCGGCGCCGGCGGGCAGCGTGTGGCCGGCGGCCGCGGCGAGGCGCTCGGTGGCGGTGACCGCGGCGGTCCCGAGGCCGCCGGGCCCGGCGCCGATCGGGAGGCCGGCCAGGGCGGTGGTGGCGCGGGGCCTGCCCTGGACGGCGAGGCCGAAGCCGCGGGGCATCACCACGAGCACTGGGCCGGGCACGACGCCGGCCAGTTCGGCGGACAGGAACTGGGCGTAGCTCGAGGGCTTGCCGAACAGCGACGGCACCACGCCGAGGTCGGTCGTGGCGCTGATCAGCGCGACCTTGAGCGGGTAGCCGGAGCGGCGGGCGGCGGCCGTGACCGCGTACAGGCGCTGCTGAACGGCGGGGGACACGGGGCTGTAGGGGAGGAACACGTCCTGGCCGAGCAGGACGTCGCTGGCCGGGTCGCCGTCGCCCCGGGCACTCCCGGGGACCACCGCAGCGCCGAGCCCGAACCCGACCGCTGCCAAGGCTCCGACCGCCGCCACCACCGCCGCAGCCACGCGGGCCGACCTCATGGCCTGGGCTTGTCCTTGCCGGGCGGCACCCGTTTGCCCTGGCGCTTGCGGCGCCGGGAGTCGCGCCACATGAAGCCGATGATCAGGAGTGAGGGGACCGCGAAGGCGAGTTGCACGTACCAGTGACCGAGATGCGCATACGGGATCAGGAGCGCGAGGCTCATCCGCTCGGGTCCGCCCGCAGCAGGCGCACAGTGGTGAGGACCGCGAGGATGGTCATCAGGACGGCGCTGCTGACACACCACTGGCAGATCGCCTTGATCGTGAACAGCTCCCGGTAGGTGAGATAGGCGCTGAACAGGAACCCGATGATCGCCACGGCGCAGGCCGCCATCCGAGCCGTCTCACCGCGGATCGCGATCAGGATCAGGATGGTGATGTAGCCGAGCAGCCCGAGCACGGCCACGGGGATCCCGGCCAGCTTTGCGTAGCTCGAGCTCTGCACGGTCTCGCAGCCGCCGCTGGAGATGCAGAGGACCTTGATCCCGGCGTAGTGGACGTACGTGAGGTAACCGGCGACCCCGATCCCGATCACGCACACGACCGCGATCGCCGGTGTCAGCCAGCCGTCCGACTCTCGGGCGAGCGCTCTCATGCCACCTGCTTGATCGCCGCTTGGAGCTCCGCGTAGGGCGGCACCGCATCCGGCGGCTGCACCTTACCCTTCGGCCCCTGGAAGATCAGCGTCGGGGTCGAGTTGAAGCCCTGTGCCGCCGCCTGCGCCTGGTCGCTCTGGACCTGCGCGGCGAGCGTCGGATTGCTGCGGGCGGTGGACCACGTGGAGACGTTGAGCCCCGGTATCTGTCGGGCGAGGCCGTCCAGGTAGGCACCGGTGACATACCCCGTGCCCTCGGCACCCTGCTGGTTGTAGAACAGCTCGGTGTAGTTCCAGAACTTCTGCTGCTGGCCGGCGGCGAGCGCCGCCACCTGCTGGGTGCTGAACGTCGCGGGGTCGTGGGTCGCGGTCTGGAGTGCGCGATAGACGATCTGCACCTTCCCGGCGCGGACCTCGTTGGCGATCAGCTGCGGCAGCGAGTTGACCGAGAAGTCCTTGCAGACCGGGCACTGCAGGTCGCCGTAGTAGTAGAGCGTGACAGGGGCGTTCGGGTTGCCGAGACGGGCGCCGGATTGCGGGATCCCGGACAGCATCGCCTCGACCGAGGCGGCCGTCTTCTTGGCCGCCGCCCCGGTCGGCACGGACGGCGTGCTCTTGTTCGAGGAGATCGCGATCAGGACCGCGACGACCGCGACCGCACCGACGGCGATCCCGCCCAGCATCCGCAGCCGGCGCCGGCGCCGCTCCTGCTCGGCGCGAGCCCGTTCTTCGGCGAGCCGCTTGGCCCGCGCCTCTTCACGTTGTTGCTTTCGAGAGCTCATACGAGTGCGTCCTTCATCAGCAGAATGGCGATCACGAGCGCCGCAACGCCGGCGGCGATCGCGAGGATCGCCGCGGCCAGCCGGAGCCCGATCTGGCTTCTGGTCGTTGTGGGTTCTGTCATCCGTTTGCCTGGTCGACGATCAGCGCGGTGAACGCTGGACCGGTCTTGGGGGCGATCTGGAACGAGAGGCCCCACTTCCCGACCATGATCAATGCCGGTGCAGCCCGAGCGTAGATCCCCGGGCTGGTCTCTGTCAGCTGGTACTCCTGTTGGGGCATCTGCATCTCGAGGTGGTTGAAGGTCAGAGTGACGTTGGCGCCGCGGACGGGCTGTCCTGCTTTGGTGATCCGCAGCGCGAACGAGTCGGGCGCGGCGGCCTTGTTCGGCGCGACGAGTACCTGCAGCTGGTAGCCCGCGCGGTGGACCGTCTCGGCGACGCGGCCGGGCCCGACCGAAGCCAGCGCCGAATTCTGCAAAGCGAACGCGGGCGGGGGCGGCGCCAGGCTGGACAGCACGGCGGCGGTGAACACAGCCCCCGCCACAAGGATCGCCTCGCCGCCGACGACGCGGCGCAGGAGGCCCGCGGCGGGCTTGCCGCGCTCCTCGTTGCCGGCGGCCGCCGCGAGCTGGGGCTTGGCGCGCAGCAGGTTGGCCGAGGCAAGTGCCATGGCGGCCAGGAGCAGCCCGATCTTGACCAGGATCGCCTGCCCATAGCCGGTGTCCCACAGGGCGTTGACCGCGGGCATGTGGACGATGGTCGCGCCGGTGCCCGAGGCCAGCAGCACGAGCACCGAGGCCAGGGCGACGTTCGAGAACCGAGGCACGACCACGGACAGAGCCCGCACGCGGCCCCCCGCCGGGAGGCTGGCCCACAGCACGAGCAGTCCGATCAGGCCTCCGATCCAGATCGATCCCGACGCGAGGTGGGCCCAGTCGAGCACGACCGAGAGGCCGCGCGGCGAGGTCTGCGCGGCATGCCCGGTGGCCCCGGGCACGATCAGCACGGCGGCGGCGCCGAGCACCGCGCCGGAGGTCGCGATCAGCCCCGCCACGGACCGCTGCTCGCGTTCGGGGTGGTCGAGCCACAGCGAGATCCAGGCCGCCACGCAGAACAGGGCGAAGCACAACTCCATGTCCACGTAGCCGCGGCCGAACGCGGTCACCCGGTACAGCGGCACCAGCGCCCCGAGGTCGAACACCGAGCGGAGCGAGTCATTCGCCGTGGCCACGTCGAGGTAGATCGGGATCGTCAGCAGCCCCAGCACGGCCGCGACCGTGAACGCCCGCGAGACCGGCCTCAGGCTCGTTCCCGGCGTGCGCCTGACCACGGGCCGGGCCACGAAGCAGCGCAGCACGAACAGACCGATCGCGCTCATCACCGAGAGGAACATCGCCCAGCGGGTGATCAGGAGCCCGGGCGTGGTGGCGGTGGCCGAGACGTGCGGCACCGGGAACTGCGGCGCCGGACCCGGGTTGGGCCCGACGGCGTAGGTGAACGCCCCCTGCACCGGGTGGCCGTCGACCGAGATCGCGCGCCAGTAGATCAGGTACCAGCCCTCGGGCAGGTTGGGGCGCAGCGGCACGACCAGCGTGTCCGGATTGGCGGCCGACCGCCGCACGGGCCCGCTCGTCTCCTGGTGGCCGGCGGCGTCGGTGACCGAGATGATCGCGAACCGCGGCTCGACGGGCTCGTCGTAGGTCAGCGCGACGCTGGGCGGCGGGCTGTTGAGCACGCCGCTGGCCACCGGGACGGTCCGGATCAGGTACGCGTGCGCCGAGGCCAGGCTCGGCAGGAGCGCGCAGCCGACCGCGATCGCCACCAGGGCGACGAGGATGCGCCTCCACCTCCTCATGCCGGCCACCGCCTGTCCGCGCGGTCGATCACGACACCTTGAGCGTGTACGGGACGGTGACGACATGCCCTCCGACCAGCGCCTGCAGGAACAGTTCCCACGTTCCCGGCACCGGCAGCAGGATCCCGAGCGTCAGCTTGCCCGGCGCGGTCGAGCTGCCCGACACCCGCGTCGCTCCCAGCACGCTGGTGCAGTTCGGGGCACCGGCACCGCAGACGTGCGTGTGGAAGTAGTCCAGCGAGCCCTCGTGGAAGAAGATCGCGTGCGCGAGCGCGCCGTACCACGGCACAAATGTGACCTTGTGTCCCTGCGGATCGGTCACGTCGATGTTGACGAACGCGGCCTGGATCGCGTGCAGCGACGGGGCTCCGCCGACCATGTCGAAGTGGTAGCCGTTGAGCACCTGGTCGGCCTTGAAGGCGGGCAGCGGCCGCGGGTGATAGGCGCCCGCCACGGTGATGCTCCTCAGCAGCTGGAAGTTCGGCTGGCCACCGGGGATGTTCGGATAGACGTCGACGAGCACCCGGTATGGGCCGGGCGCGGGGAACGTCACGGTGTCGTGGAGCACGCCGTCCGCTCCCACCGGCGGGTGGTGGTGGATGATGTAGGCGAGGTCGTCGCGGACGATGATCAGGTGCACCCCGGTGTGCGGGCCGCCGCCCGTCTTGTAGGCGGTCAGCGCCTTGCCGCTCGGCTCCTGCACGGTGAACGTGACCGGGATCGGCTTGCCGGCCGGCACCGCCGTGCTGGGCTGGAAGCCGGCGAGCTGGAAGGTCCGGGCGGCTCCGACCGTGATCCCCTGCACGCCCGAGCCCGAGCTGCCGCAGCCCGCCACGGCGAGCAGAGCGGCGATCGCGATCGCGGTGGGCGAGATGCGCCGAGCGCTCATCGCAGCGCCGCCTGCAGGGCGCTTGTGACCTCGTTGACACCGAAAGCGCCCTCGAGCCGTGCCGTGATCACACCCTGGCGATTGACGACGAACAGCCACGGCTCGGTCTCGAGATGGAAGGCCTTGAGCTGCGGGCGCAGGCCTTGTGAGGGCTGGTTGTTCACGTAGACCTCCTCGTGGATGAAGGTGACCCGGTTGCCGAACTGGTGCTGGAGCTGGACGGCGATATCGGTCACGGGGCCGCACACCTTGGAGACGCACAGCTGTGGTGTGGAGAACAGAAGCGCCACGGGCTGCTTGCCGAGCACGTCCTTGAACGACACCGCGTGCATGTCCTCGGGCGGGATCCGCGTCGTCAGCAGGGCGGTGTTGCCGCCGACCGAGGCCGCGGTATCGGTGGCGATCGCCGGCGGCCGGTCGCCCACGTTCGGGATCGGCGAGGATGCGGCGACGGCGATCTGTCCGGGGGCGCCGATAAACGTGTTGGCGTATCGGGTCAGGGCGAGGACGGTGTAGGTGCCGGGATGCGGGATCGGGACCTTGGCGGCGTAGATGGCCTGGATCCCCCCGGGGCCGGAGTTCTGCCGGCTACGGAACTGGGGCTCCACTGTCATCGGGTCCGCCGGGGCGAGGAACGGGCCCTGCGCGGGCGCTGACGGGCTGGTCGCGATGTAGACCGCGGTGGGCGCGTAGACGAAGCTGCCCGAGCTCGTGTTCAGGCCGAAGGCGACGCGTCGCGTTCCCGGCGTGAACACACCGGTCGCGGCGCCGAGCTGAACCTGCCCGTGCGCCACGGTCGCGACCTGCTGCAGCGTGCGACCGCCCGCCGCGGGGAACGTGCCCAGGCTCGGGTGCTCGGCGAGTGCCAGCCCGGCGGGTGCCACCGCCGCCTGCGTCGAGCTCGTCGTCGAGGTCGAGCTGGTCGAGGCGCTGGACGCCGCAGCGCTCGACGAGCTCGAGCTCGACGAGGAGCCGCAGCCCGCGATCGCCACGGCGAGGACGCCGGCCAGGGCCAGGAGCCCGGTCATCGTGGACCCGGGGCGGCGAGCGTGTGGGTGGAGTGCTGGCATGTGGTTGGTCATCGCCTTTCGATCATGCAGGGCAGTCGTTCGAGAGCGTACGGAGGGTGGGCCGGCGGGCATGGATCACGTGTTCACCGCCGACAGCAGCCACAGGCCGAGGCAGGTGAAGGTGACCATGACCACGAGCATCCAGCGCTGTGAGTGCGCGGCATCCTCGGCGTCGCCGTAGACCACGAGCGCCCGGTCGTGGGCGAGCGCCAGGCCGGACACGTGCCCGCCTACGAGCGCGCCGACCTGGACGTACCAGATCGCGGCGGCCGACACGAGCCCGTAGTCGATCCGGAAGCCGGCGGTGCCGAACAGGTTGGACCCGATGCCCATCGGGTCGGAGATCAGATAGCCGGTCGCCTGGCCCTGGGTGACCAGCAGCGAGAAGTAGTGGGCGACGAGATAGCCGAGCGCGATCGGCACCAGGGAGAACACGAAGGCTCGCGACAGCTCCTGGCTGCGGTGCGCGGAGTCGACCGACTCCATCCCCTTGATCCCGAGCCAGTAGAGGCCGCCGCAGAGCAGGATGCAGAGCGCCATGCCGAGTGTGAACGTCAGCTCGACCGCGGTCGTGCCGCCGAGCCCGAGATGGGTCAGGTCGCTCACCGCTCCCGGCGCGATCGCCCGCCATACCGGTCCGTTGGCCGTGCCGTCGAACGTGGTGGTGCCGATCATCGCGCACAGCAGCGCGACCGTTCCCGGCATCGCGCGCACGCCGGCCAGTCCCGACAGCGGCGGGCGCAGCCAGACGGTGCGGTCGCGGTACTCGAGCGGCGAGAGCCGCGAGAAGAGGTTGAACGCGACGCCGAACGCGTCGCCGCGCTCACTCCAGCGCTCGATCCCGAAGAACGACATCCCGACGAGCTGAACGAGCGCGTAGGCCACCGCGAGCACGGCCAGCGTGGCCGGATGCTCGCGGTCGACGAACACGAGCTCGAGCCAGGCGAAGCCGATGATCCCCGCCACGGCGGGCCAGCGGCCGAGCCGATCCGGGTACGGCAGCGGCGCCCGGCCGAGCGAGCCGGCCAGTCCGGAGCGCCGCGATCCCCAGGCGGCGGCGCGCGCGACCGCCCGCCACGGGTTGACTGGGCGGAACACGTCCCCGAACAACGCACTGAGGATCGGGACCCCCACCCAGAACAGCACGTAGACGGCGGTCGGCGCGAGGTTGGCGGTCGGGATCTGGCTGCCGCGGATGCCGCTGATCACGACGATCACGAACGCCGCCACGCCGAGCAGGCCGAGCGGGGGCTCTAGCAGCGCCGGGTATCCGACCAGGCGCCGCGTGCACGGCCGCTCGAACCGGGGCGAGGACCACAGGGCGGCCAGCCCCACGAACGAGAGCACGAGCACGATCCCGGCCGCCCACGCGAACAGCCACGCCGGCACGGGCAGATAGGCGCGGCCGACGAGCCCATGGGCGGCGGCCGGCTCCGGCCACAGCAGCCAGGCTGCGCTCAGGGCGCTCAGCGCGGCGGCGATTGCGCCGGCCGGCACAGGCCGCCGCGGTCGGCGCGTATTCATGATCGATCCACGGAGCGCACCGAACGCGCTCCTGACCGCCGATGTCACGGCAGTGGTCACTTGCTCCTCGTCATCGCGACCCGACGCGTGAGCGGCGCCGGGTGATCGTCTACTGGGTCCCGATGAGGAGAGGCGGAGCGCGCCCCGCGACCACGCCGGCCTGGGGGTCGAGCCGCCAATCGGCGGTGTACCGCGCGGCGTGGCGCTGCACCAACGGCGTGAGGAGACGGCCCGGCCGCCGTCGCGTGCAGGAGACGAGTGCGACGAGCGAGCTCGCGACCCGGAGCGCTGCCGTGAGCGCCGCGGCGACGAGCATCGCGATCGGCGCCGCGAGCCAGCCCCCGTGCCCGAGGATGCCGGCCAGGCCCGCAGGGTGCCCGGTGGCGAGGACGCCCTCGATCAGCTCCTGTCCGCAGTAGAAGGCGAACAGGACCACCGCGCAGAGCGCCCAGATTCGCAGCAGCCGTCCGCGCCCCGGTTCGACGGAGCCGGCCTCGCCGCCCTGCTGCCAGGCGCGCGCGAGCCGGCCGACGAAGCCTCCCACCGCGAGCGCCGCGATCAGCAGCGCGATCGGCTCGGCGGTCGACAGGTAGGCGTGCCCTTCGCGCGCGAGCCACATCGGGGCATCGCGCCCGAACGCGATATAGAAGCGGAGCTGGTGCACGACGAGCGCGCACATCGGCAGCAGCATCGCTCCGCGAAGGCGGACATCCTGAGCGCGAGAGGACGGGGGAGAGTGGGCCCGCATCGCCACAGAGCGTACAGCCGCCCGGACGCCGCCGAGCCGTTGCCTGGCCCGCCGGCGGCGCCGGTGCGGACCCGGCGCGTTGCAGCGGTTATGTGACCGGGGGCACGCGCTCGGGGGCGAACCGGTAGCCGACCCCGAAGTGAGTGTGGATGTAGGTCCAGCCCGGGGCCGCGGCGTCGAGCTTCAGGCGCAGCTTGCGCACGAACACATCGACCGAGCGGTCGCGGTAGGCCATGCGCTGCTTCCACACCAGCTCGTATAGCTCGGGCCGGGAGATGACCCGGTTGCGCCGCTCGGCGAGGGTCAGCAACATCTGGAACTCGCGGGCCGTGAGCTCCACGTGGCGCCCGTCGGCCAGCACGTGAGCGCACCCCGGGCGGATCTCGAGGTTGGCGCAACGCAGGACGCCCGTGGGTGAAGCGTTGCCGAACAGCGTCGAAAACATTGGATTCGGGGACCCTAGAACGGATCGTCGAGAATCCGGTGAACGCCGCGTGACCGCTTGGGGAAGACAATCACTGCGTCGCGCCGAGATAGCGACAATAACCGGCTCAAGGCGCCAACACTGGGATGCGGCTCTCGATTGGCGCAGTTTGCACGTAAAGATCCTGTGACCGGATGGGATCGCGGATCGGGCGAGCGCGCTTCGACTACAGTTCCGGCCATGCCAGCCGATGGGAGCGACCTCGACGTGGGGAACACGGTGACGTCGCAGCGCACGCAGAACCGGCTTCGGCTGGCGGTCATCGATCGTGACCCGGGCTTCATGCAGGTGCTCGGAAACCGGCTCGATTCGCTCGGCTGGGAGTACCGCGCGCTGTCGAGTGCGATCACCGCCGACGCCCTGGTGGCGATGCGGCTGAACGCGCTAGTGCTCGACGTGAGCGTGCTCGGCCCGGGCAGCTGGGAGTACCTGGAGCGCGTGTGCGCCCGCCTCCCCGGGCTGGCCGTGATCATCTGCACCGGCCCCTCCTCCGTCGCCCAGCGCGTCCGGGGGCTGCGGCTCGGCGCCGACGCCTGGATCACCAAGCCCTGTCACGCCGAGGAGCTGATCTGCGTGATCGAAGCCGCGATCCGCCGGCACCGGCGCAACGAGATGCCGGCGCTCGAAGCGGCGGCCGAGGTGGGCGAGATCACGGTCCGCCCCGACCTCTATCAGGCCTACGCGGGCGAGGCGAGCCTCGAGCTGACCGCGCGCGAGTTCGAGATCCTGCACCTGCTCACACAGTCGGATCGGGTGCTGCGCCGCGAGGAGATCTACGAGCGCGTGTGGGGCTACGCGATGGCCCACGGCGACCGTTCGGTTGACGTGTTCGTGCGCAAGCTGCGCCAGAAGCTGCGGACCGCATCGCCGGAGTGGAGTTACATCCACACCCACTTCGGGGTCGGCTATCGGTTCGCGCCCGAGCGAGACGACGGCGCCGGCGCGGAGCCGGAGCGCGTCGTCGAAGAGCTGGTGCCGGATCCCGAGCTCAGCCTGCGCTGAGTCGCCTCGCTCCGGCGCCGTCCGGGCGTCGGTGATCTCCGAACGGTCACAACTCGTTCACAGGTCGATCACAGCCCGTTAACGTCTGGCGGCCCCGCCGGGAGCACCATCTCCTGCGGATGTCGGCCACAACAACAACGCTTCGCGGTGAGGTGATCGAGGTGGGTCCGCTGCAGATCCTGCCCGACGAACATCTCGCCCGGGCGGCTGGGCGGCCGCTGATGCTCTCGATCCGCGAGCTGCGGCTGCTCACCGAGCTGGCCCGGCGGACCGATCGGATCATGGGCCGCGACGAGCTGTTCCGGCTCGTCTGGGGGCGCGAGATGCGCCCCGGCGACCGCTCGGTCGACGTCTACGTGCGCAAGCTGCGGGTCAAGCTGCGCCAGGCGCTCCCGGATTGGCGCTTCATCCACACGCACTTCGGGTTCGGCTACCGCCTGACCGCCGAGTCTTCACAGGAGTCGAATGACCCGTTTACAAGCGGATAACAACAGCGGACCGGGTTCGGCACAGACTTGCCGCTACCTCGATTGAAGGAGAATACGTTGCGTAAAAGTCGCATCAGCGCGGTCGCCGTGGCGGTCCTCGCGTCGCTCGGAGTCGCAGCGTGCGGCTCGAGCAGCAGCAGTAGTTCGAGCAGCAGCAGTGGTTCGAGCAGCAGCGCCGCCGGCGGAGCCTCGGGCACCATCAACGGCGCCGGCTCGACGCTTGCCGCTCCCATCTACCAGCAGTGGGGCTCGACGCTCTCCTCCCAGGGCGTGACGGTGAACTTCAACCCGGTCGGCTCGGGCGCCGGTGTCGCCCAGCTGCAGGCCGGCACGGTCGACTTCGCCGGTAGTGACCCGGCGATCAAGCCCGCCGAGGAGAAGGCGGCCAAGGGGCAGGTCTCCCAGTTCCCGGTCGCCTTCGGCGCGATCACCGTCTCCTACAACCTGCCGGGCATCAAGAGCGGCATCAAGCTCGACGGCGCGACGCTCGCCGACATCTTCAGCGGCAAGGTCAAGACCTGGAACAGCTCCGAGATCACGGCGCTGAACCCGGGCATGAGCCTGCCGAGCACTGCGATCACGGTCGTGCACCGCTCCGACTCCTCGGGGACCACCCAGGGCTTCACCACGTTCCTGGCCGATACCAGCCCGAGCTGGAAGTCGAGCGTGGGCCCGGGCAGCAAGGACGTCAAGTGGCCGACGGGCACCGGCGCCGCGAAGAACTCGGGCGTCGCCGCGGCCATCAAGCAGACCGCGGGCGCGGTCGGCTACGTCGAGCAGGCCTACGCGCTGCAGAACGGCTTCACCTACGCATCGGTGAAGAACAAGTCGGGTGCCTACATTGCGCCGACGATTCCGGCGACGTCGGCCGCGGCGGTCGGGATCCCGGTCCCGGCGAACCTCGGGATCTCGACGATCAACTCGCCCAACCCGAGCGCCTACCCGATCGTCTCGCAGACGTTCCTGATGGCCTACACGGACATGTGCAAGGCCGGGATCAGCCAGTCGACGGCGGGTGCCGTGAAGAAGTTCCTCACGTATGCGCTCGGGCCGGGCCAGCAGACGCTGGGCGCGGGCTCGAGCCAGCTCCCGTACGCCCCGTTGCCCTCGTCGCTGGCGACGACGGTCAACTCGGGGCTGGGCAAGCTGACCTGCAATGGCTCACCCCTCTCGTAGGGAGATGTAGGTGGCGGCAAGCGCTCCACCCGTCCCCGGCGGCCGCTCGTCGCTCGAGCGGTCGCCGGCCGGACGGCTTCCGGACCAGATCCTCAAGTGGGGGCTGACCGCCCTCGCGATGGGGATTCTGGTCCTGATCGCGTACTTCTTCATCCGCCTGTTCGGCGAGTCGAAGGACGCCCTCAGCAAGTTCGGGCTGAGCTTCGTGTTCGGCAACGACTGGGACGTCTCGCGGCTCACCTTCCATGGAGCGCCGCTGGTCGTCGGAACCCTGATCACCTCGGCGATCGCGCTCATCATCGGTGTGCCGATCGCCGTCGCCACCGCGCTGTTCCTGACCGAGCTGTGCCCGCGCCGCCTGCGCGGTCCGCTCGGCGGCCTGGTCGACTTGCTCGCCGCGGTGCCGTCGGTCGTCTACGGGTTGTGGGGCGTCTTCGTCCTCATCCCGCGGCTGCTGCCGGCCGAGAAGTGGGTGGCCAAGACGTTCGGGTTCATCCCGTTCATCGGCGGCCCCGTGAGCGGGCCCAACTACTTCATCGCCGGGCTGATCCTGGCCATCATGATCCTCCCGATCGTGTCCGCGATCTCCCGTGAGGTGATCGCCACGGTCCCCTCCGAGAACAAGGAGGCGGCACTCGCGCTCGGCGCGACGCGCTGGGAGATGATCCGGATGGCCGTGCTTCCGCACGCGCGCCCCGGCATCACCGGCGGCGCGATGCTCGGGCTCGGCCGCGCGATCGGTGAGACGATCGCGGTCGTGCTCGTGATCGGTGACGCGCCGGTGATCGGGCACTCGATCTTCTCCCAGGGCTACTCGCTCGCCGCGGTGATCGCCAACGAGTTCGGCGAGGCGGCGTCGACGCCGATCCACAGCTCGGCCCTGTTCGCGGCCGGGCTGGTGCTGTTCGTCCTGACGCTGATCGTCAACATCATCGCCCGCTACTTCGTCCACCGCGGCACCCGCGGGAGCCGCGGATCGACCGACGAGGACGTGATGGTCGCGGCCCAGTCGGCAACGGTGGGCGCATGAGCCTCGCGGCGATCCCACCGATCAGCCCGCGTCGCCGGCGCACCGACAAGGTGATGCGCGGCACGCTGTTCGCCGCCACCATCATCGCGCTGATCCCGCTCGTGCTCGTGATCTACTACCTGCTCTACAAGGGCTTCAGCTCGTGGAGCTCGAAGTTCTTCACCACCGACCCGAACGGGAACTTCCTCGGCTATCCGGGCGGAGTCCGCAGCGCGATCCTCGGCACGCTGGAGATCGTCGGCCTGGCCACCCTGATCTCCGTTCCGATCGGGATCGCGGTGGCTCTGTACCTGACCGAGTACGGCAAGCAGTCGCTCCCGGCCAACATCGTGCGCTACTTCATCGACGTGATGACCGGCGTCCCGTCGATCGTGTTCGGCCTGTTCATCTACATCGTGCTCGTGCTCGGCAAGGTCGGGGGGACGGGCTTTGCCGGCTGGAAGGGAGCGGTCGCGGTCTCGCTGCTGATGCTCCCCGTCGTCACCCGCTCGGCCGAAGTCGTGCTATTGCTCGTTCCGGCCAGCCTGCGCGAGGCCGGGCTGGCGCTCGGCGCCCAGCGCTGGCGCGTGGTCACGCGGATCGTGCTCCCGACCGCGCGCACGGGGCTCGTCACCGGCTCATTGCTCGCCGTCGCGCGCGGCATGGGCGAAACGGCGCCGCTGCTCTTCACCACGGCCGGGGCGTTTGCCGTGACGGCCAATCTCAACAAGCAGATGAACGCGCTGCCGCTGCAGATCTTCAACGACATCCTCTCCCCCCGGGCGGAGGTCGTCAACCGCGCGTGGGGCGCTGCCCTGACGCTCGTGGCGATGGTCCTGATCCTCAACCTGATCGCGCGCGCTATCTCGCGAAGGAGCAGCCTGGCATGATCTCACGTGACACCACGAGTAAGGAAGCGACCGACATGTCCACTGCCGGGGGCCCCTCGGAGCAGAAGGATGCGAAGGACCAAGCGCCTGACACCTCCGCGATCGGGGTTCGTGAGGGTGAAGGGCACGCGATCCGGGTCAAGGACCTGAGAGCGTTCTACGGCAAGCAGGAAGCGGTCAAGGGCGTGGAGATCGAGTTCCCGCCCAACGAGGTCACGGCGATCATCGGGCCGTCCGGCTGCGGCAAGTCGACGATGGTCCGCTGCATCAACCGCATGCACGAGGAGATTCCCGGCGCCCGGGCCGAGGGCAGCGTGACGCTCGATGACCTCGACGTGTATGGCGCCGACGTGGACGTCACGTCCGTCCGGCGCCTGATCGGGATGGTGTTCCAGAAGCCCAATCCGTTCCCGACCATGTCGATCTTCGACAATGTCGCCGCGGGACTGAAGCTGACCGGGACCAAGAGCGAGAACCTGCGCGAGACCGTCCACCGCTCGTTGCGCGCGGTCGGGCTCTGGGGCGAGGTCAAGAACCGGTTGGGCGAGCCGGGCATGGGACTCTCGGGCGGACAGCAGCAGCGGCTGTGCATCGCGCGGACGATCGCCGTCGAGCCCGAGGTCATCCTGATGGACGAGCCGTGCTCGGCCCTGGACCCGGTCGCGACGCTCAAGGTCGAGGAGCTGATCGACGAGCTCAAGGAGCGCTACACGATCGTGATCGTGACCCACAACATGCAGCAGGCCGCCCGTGTGTCGAAGTCGACCGTATTCATGCTCGACGGCGAGCTGATCGAACACGCCCCGACCCAAGAGCTGTTCACGAGACCCAAGGACGAACGCACCGAGCGCTACGTGACCGGCAAGTTCGGCTAGGGGGACCGATGCAAGAGACACGCCACAACTTCCGCGAGGCGCTCAAGCAACTCGAGGTCCAAGCCCTCGGCGGCCTCGACCTGGTCATCACGGCGCTCGACCGGGCGCTGGAGGCGGTCGGGTACCAGGACGTCGAGCTGGCCGGCATGGTCGTGGCCGACGACGACCTCATCGACGGTCGCTACCTCGAGGTGCACCAGGGGATCCTGTCACTGCTGGCCCTCCAGACCCCGGTCGCGACCGACCTGCGGATCGTGGCGGCGCTGCTGCACGTGATCCGCTGCATCGAGCGGATGGGCGATCAGGCCGTGAACATCGCCAAGCTGGTCCCGCTCTCGGGCTACGAGTCCCCGAAGGACAAGGACATCCTCGACGCGATCGAGCGCATGGGCCAGCTGGCCCGCTCGCAGCTCTCGCAGGCCAAGGAGGCGTTCGCGTCGCGCAACGTCGGCCTCGCCCAGGACCTCGTCCGCCAGGACGCCGAGATCAACCGCCTCAACCGCGAGATCTTCCGCCGCGCCGTCGAGATCGGCGACGACGTCGACACGCGCGAGTGGGCGATGTTCATGATCCTGGTCGCGCGCTGCCTCGAGCGGGTCGGCGACAACACGGTCGACATCGCCGAGCAGGTGGTGTTCGTCGTCACCGGCCTGTTCCGCGAGTTCGCCGACGCCTCTCACCCGGCCTGAAAAGGGCCGGCCGCTCGCTGGCGACCGGCCCCGTAACGGAGAGAGGACTCAAAGGTACGCCGTCGCAGACCGGCATTTGTGACGGTCCCGTGTTCGGGCGATGGCCCGTCACAGAAACTCAACACTGCGCCCGCTGGGTGGCCCTAGCTTGCCGGTATGGCCACGACACGCCCCGCGCGCGGTGGACACACCCCGGGCCTGTCGGACACGCCCCCCGAGTCGCGCGAGGTCTACCTCGACGGCCGGCTCGGACTCGACCAACCCGCGGGTTGGTGGCCGACTCCGCCGCGCCTGAAGTCCTACGAGGCGGCCGGCTTCAGCCACGTCCAGGTGCGGATCGGGCCGCGACGGCTGCTGAGCGACGGCGCCCTGGTGCAGGCCCACGCCGGCGCGCTGCGCGATCAACTCGAGCTGACCGGGCTGCACCTGATCATCCACGCGCCCGATGACCTGATGGCCGGCACCGAGGTGACTGACGCCCAGCTCGACGGCGCGCTCAGCTACGCGAGGATCGCCGGGTCCGGGCTGATCGTCTATCACGGCGCTCAGCGCCCGATCGGCGAGCCCCGTATCCGCGCGGGCCTCGACGACGAGGAGCACTCGCTGCGCCGTCTGGCTCGCCGGGCCGAAGAGCTCGGGGTGAGGCTCGCGATCGAGAACCTGGCGCCGGTGTACCCGGGCCCCGAGCTCGCCTGCCACAACCCGCTCGCGGTCTACGACCTCGTCCACAGGCTCGACAGTCGCCACATCGGCATGTGCCTCGATATCGGCCACGCCCACATCACGGCCGGGCTGGCCGGCTGCGAGCTGGCCGAGCTGGTGGAGCCGGTGCTCGACCGCGTGATCGTGTTCCACCTCCACGACAACTTCGCCGGCCGGCCCGAGGTGCAGCGGGCGGGAGGGATCGAGCCGGTCAAGCTCGATCTGCACCTTGCACCGGGAGCCGGCACCGTCCCGTGGGGCGAGCTGGCGCGGTGGCTGGCGCGCCATCCGGCGCCCCTCCAACTCGAGATTCACCCCGCGCTGAGGCCGGAGCCGGCCACGCTGGCGATCCTCACACGTGAGGTGCTGGCGCGGGATCGACCGCCGGCAGGCCGTCGATGCTGACCGCGCTGCGGTCCCGCTTGTAGTCCTCGATCGCCGCGACGCCACCGACCCGGAGCTTCTTGGCCGCCCAGGCGTCCATGTGCGGGCGCCGGCCCTCGTGGCGCATCAACGGCACTCCGTACCCGCACGAGTCGGCGATCCGGCTCACCTCGACGACCACGATCGCGCGCTGCGATAGACCGCCGCCTGCTACGTTCTGGTGTGCGGTCGGCGACGCTGGCCGCGAGGCAGCTTGCTTGGGTCCCGCAGCGAAGCGGTTCGGGTCAGCCACAGCCTCCCGAAACCGCACGCGGCCCGATGCCGCTGAACAGGAGTACCGATGTCCATGCAATCATTTGCCGAGCTCGGCGTGTCCGGCGCCGTCCAGGACGCCCTGCGGCGCCGCGGCATCCACGAGCCCTTCCCCGTACAGCAACTGGTGATCGGCGACGTCCTCGCCGGGCGCGACGTGCTCGTGCGCTCACCGACCGGATCGGGCAAGACGCTCGCGTTCGCCGTGCCGATGGTCGACAGCATCGAGGCGACCGATCCGCGCCCGGCGGCGCTGATCCTCGCTCCCACCCGCGAGCTCGTCTCCCAGATCGCCGATGAGATGCACGCCGTCGCTCACGCCCGCGCGCTCCGCGTCACCGCCGTGTATGGCGGTGTGGGGCTCCACAACCAGTCTCGCGACGCGGCCCGTTCGCACATCCTGGTCGCGACGCCCGGACGGCTCGAGGACCTGATCGAGCGGCGCGCGTTCAGCCTCAACCGGGTCCAGATCCTGGTCCTCGACGAGGCCGACCGGATGCTCGACATGGGCTTCCTGCCTGCCGTCCAGCGGATCGTCGACCAATGTCCGCCCGAGCGCCAGACGCTGTTCTTCTCGGCCACGCTCGAGGGCACGAACGGCAAGGTCGCGAGCGCCTTCACCCGCGACGCCGTGCGGCGCGAGCACGACCCCGAGCCCGCCGTCTCCAACGGCGTGGTCAAGCACCGCTTCGTCGAGATCGACCACGCCGACCGCCTCGAGGCGCTCGTCCGTGAGCTGCGGCGCGAGCGCGACCTGGCGCTCGTCTTCGTGCGCACCAAGCGCGGCGCCGATCGACTCGTGAAGCGCCTCGGGCGCCACGGCGTCGAGGCCGTGGCGATGCACGGCGACAAGACCCAGGGACAGCGCGAGCGCGCCCTGGCCCGGTTCGAGGCCGGGCACGTCGACACGCTCGTCGCGACCGACGTCGCCGCCCGGGGAATCGACGTCGACCGGATCTCTCACGTGATCAACTACGACCCGCCCGAGGATCGCGACGGCTACGTGCATCGCGTCGGGCGCACCGGCCGCGCCGGCCGCGACGGGATCGGGATCACCCTGCTCTCGCCCGAGCAGCGCACCGAGGTCGTCCGCCTCGCCGGCCAGCTCGGGATCGACCACGGGCTGGCCGCGCGGGGTCCCGCCCCGGCGTTGCGTGTCGCGACGGCGAGCCACGCCCCTGCCGCGGGCTGGCCGCATGCCGGCCCCGGACCCGGTCGCTCGGGCCGCAACCGCCGCTCGTCGCGGCCGCGCGGCAGGCACCAGAGGTAGTCTCCGCCGCCAAGGGGTGCGTCACCGGTCCGGCGAGACGAGTGTGCGGCTGATCCTTGCTGTTCCGCGCCTGCCCGTGCTGCCGGACCCGCTCCGGCGCGTCCGCATCGCGGCTGACCTCGGCGCCGTCACCACGGTCGGCGCCGAGGACGATCCGCGCGACGCCGGCCTGGATCCCGAGGCGGTCAGGCGCATCTGGGGAGCGGTGCGCGGGGTCTATCGGAGCGGCGTGCATCCCGCCATCGCGCTGTGCCTGCGCCGCGAGGGCCGGGTCGTGATCGACCGTGCGATCGGCCACGCGCGGGGCAACGGGCCTCACGACGGCCGCGACGTCGAGCGTGTGCTCGCCACCCCCGAGACGCCGTTCGGGATCTTCTCAGCCTCCAAGGCGGTCACCGCGATGGTCGTGCACCTGCTCGACCAGCGCGGACTGATCCACATCGGCGACCGGGTTTGCGAGTACATCCCCGAGTTCGCCCGTCACGGCAAGGACGCGATCACGATCGCCCACGTGCTCGCCCACCGGGCCGGGATCCCCAACGTCCCGCCCGTGCTGCTCGATCTCGACAGCCTGAGTCAGGGCGACGTGCTGCTCGAGGCGATGTGCGAGGCCCGGCTCCAGTCGCGTCCGGGCAAGGCGCTCGCCTACCACGCGATCGGCGGCGGGTTCATCCTCGGCGAGATCGTACGCCGCGTCACCGGTCGTGACATCCGCGAGGTGCTGGCCGCGGAGATCCTCGAACCGCTCTCCTTCCGCTGGGGCAACTACGGCGTGCGGCCGCAGGACATACCGCGGGTGGCGCTCAGCTACCCGACCGGAGCGCCGGTGCTGCCCCCGCTCTCCGGGCTGCTAGAGCGCGCGCTCGGAGCGCCGGTCGACCGGATCACGCAGATGTCGAACGACCCTCGCTTCCTGACCGCGATCGTGCCGGCGGGCAACGTCGTCACCACCGCCAACGAGCTCTCGCGCTTCTTCGAGCTGCTGCGCTGCGGCGGCGAGCTCGACGGCGTCCGGATCTTCGAGCCGCGCACGATCCGGCGGGCGCTGACCGAGCAGTCCCACCTGGAGCTCGATCTGACGCTCGGGTTCCCCAACCGCTATGCGCTCGGGTTCGTGCTCGGCGCCCGGCGCCTGAGCCTGTACGGGCCCAACACCGAGCTCGCGTTCGGCCACCTCGGGTTCACGAACGTGATCGGCTGGTCGGATCCCGAGCGCGCGCTGTCGGGTGCGCTGATGACGAGCGGCAAGCCGGTCGTCTATCCGGAGCTGCCGCAGCTGTGGAACATCATGCGCCGGATCGGGACCGAGGCGCCCCGGATCCCGCGCGACGCACAACGCGGGGAATAGCAGCCGTTTTCGGCGGCGCAGGCCGCCCGGCCAAGTTTGGACATCGGGCCAATGACCGGGACGGCGCACCCCGCCTACCGTTCCAGCATGCGTTCACGACCGCCTCAGATCGTGGCGTTCGGAGGTGGGGGATTCTCGATGGAGTGGGGCAACACCCTGCTCGACGACCACGTCCTCTCGCTGACCGGCGCCGAGCGTCCCCGGGTCTGCTTCCTGCCGACCGCGAGCGGCGACGCCGACCACTACGTGGTCCGGTTCTACCGCGCGTTCGCCGCCTCGCGCTGCGAGCCCTCGCACATCTCCCTGTTCCGGCGCGAGACCGGCGTCGGTGATCCGCGCGCCCACCTGCTAGCGCAGGACCTGGTCTATGTCGGCGGCGGCAGTCTGATCTCGCTGCTCGGCACCTGGCGCGCACACGGGATCGACCTCGTGCTGCGCGACGCGTGGCGCGCCGGGGTCGTGCTGTGCGGCGGCTCGGCGGGCTCCCTGTGCTGGTTCTCCCACGCCGTCAGCGCGTTCCACGAGGGGCCGCCGCGCTCGATCGAGGCGCTCGGCTTCCTGCCCTGGAGCAATGCCGTGCACTACGAGGACGAGCCCGGCCGGCGGGCGGCCTTCCACGACGCCGTCGCCGCCGGCATGCCGCAGGGCTACGGGGCGGGCGACGGGGCCGCGCTGCACTTCGTCGGGACGGAACTGGCCGAGGTGGTGTCGTCGCAGCGCACGGCCCGCGCGGTTCATCTGTCCGGGGACGGAAGCGGGGGCGTGCGCGAGCGCGAGCTCCCTGTGCGCTACCTCGGCGCCCCCGCGGCGTCGCTGCCGGCGGCCGACCCGGCCGCCTCGTTGCCGGGCGAAGCGATCGCAGCGTGACCGCGCCGCGGGCGCGGGTACACTGCACCCGGCGGCCGCTTGCGGCATCCTGGCGAGCGATGCCGGGTATTTCCCAGAGCGGCGACCGCCGCCGGATCCTGGCGATGGGCGGCGGTGGCTTCACGATGGAGCGCGAGCCGGCGCTCGACCGTTTCGTGCTCGCGCTGACCGGCCGGCCCGTGCCGAAGGTCTGCTTCCTGCCCACGGCCAGCGGCGACCCCACCGATCAGGTGACGCGGTTCTACGAGCGGTTCGGCGCCTGGCCGTGTGAGCCGAGCACCGTGTCCCTGTTCCATCTCGGTCGCGATCGGATGCACCCGGTCGAGCACCTGCTGGCCCAGGACGCGATCTACGTCGGCGGCGGCTCGATGCGCAACATGCTGGCCGTGTGGCGCGAGCACGGGGTGGATCGGGCGATGCGCACGGCCTGGGAGCGGGGCGTCGTCCTCGCCGGCCTCAGCGCCGGCGCGATGTGCTGGTTCGAGGGCGGGGTGAGCACGAGCGGCGGTGTACCCGAGCCCGTGCTCGGCATGGGCCTGCTCCCGGGCAGCCTGTCGGTGCACCTCGACGGCGAGCCCGAGCGTCTGTCCATCTATCGCTCGGCGGTGCTGACCGGCGCGCTGCCGCCGGGCTACGCGGCCGACGACGGCGCGGCGCTGCTGTTCGCCGGCACGGAGCCGGCCGAATGTGTCGCGTCGCGCCCGGGCGCGCGCGTCGTGCGCCTCACCCTGGACGGACCGGGCTCTCTGCGCGAGCACGAGCTTCCCGTCCGCCTGCTCGAAGGCGCCGACGGCCGCGGCCCCGGACGCGAGGAGCCCTACGGCGTCTCGGAGCTGCGGGCGCTGCGAGCCGGGCGCCGGCGCTGGGACTGATCCGCCCGGCGCAGGCCTAGGACGCGGCTCGGTCCGGGCCCTTCGCGGCGGGCCGGCGGCGCAGCGCCAGCAACGTCGCGGCCACGGCCAGCGCGGCCACGATCAGCGCGATCAGCAGCACCGTGGAGCCGCTCCCGCCGCCGCCGGACGAGCCGCCCGAGATCGGATGGCCCGCGGCCGCGGCCAGTTTCGAGACGGCGGGAATCGCCGCTCGAGCGAGGTCGTCGGAGGTCTTGCCCGCGGGTGGCGTCAGCTTGGCGACCTCGGCCGCGGCCGCGCTGCCCAGCCCGGCGCTGCCGAAGCCCGCCGGCATCACCACCAGCAGCTGCTGCTTGGTCTGGAAGCTGATCTCCTGGACCAGGAAGTCGGCGTACTTCTGAGGCTTGCCGAACAGGTCGGGAATCACGCCCAGGTCCACGGGCGAGGCGATCAGCGCCACCTTGATCGGGAAGCCCGCCTTCTTGGCTGCCGCGGTTGCCTGGTTGAGCGACTGCTGCAGCGCGCCGGACACGGGCGGCGAGTAGGGGTAGAAGACGTTCTCGCCGAGCAGCACGTCGCTCGCCGGGTCGCCGTCGGCCAGTGCGCCGACCGGGACCAGCATGAGCGCCGCGAGCACGGCGACGGTGGCGACGGCGAAGCGGTGGCGCATCGGTCGGAGGTTAGGGTCTCTCCCGCTACGGCGCAGGCCTGGATGCGCCCCAGTCGCACGCCCTGCCGGGACAGACTCTTGTCGGCGACGGGGTGAGAGGCGATAAACGACCGCCGGCGCCCGATCGCCGTGCTCATAACCCGGGTGGGAACAGGTAGGTGGGGTGCGGCGGCAGCTCGCCGCCGATCTGCAGCACGATCTGGGCGTGGCGGCGCAGCGGGATCGAGCCCGGGGACCCGCTCCAGCGCCGGCCGCCGACGAACGCCGCCACCGGGCCGCGGAATCCGGCCAGGCGCCCGGACGACAGCGGCTGCCCCCACACGGCGAACAGCGAGCCGAGCACCGGCGCCGGGCCCTGGGCGACCGCGTCGACCACGATCACGCCCGTGGGCTCGAACGTCCGCAGCGGGTAGGAGCAGGCGCCGCCGAGCACGTAGGCCCCGCGGCGGCGCTGCGGGGGCGCGACGCCGATGCCGGCGGAGACGGGCAGCACCAGTCGCTGCGCGTAGAGCTCGAGATGGACGCCGTAGGCCGAGGGGTGGGTGGTGCTGCAGCGCAGGCCGGCGACCGGGGCTCGGCGGGCGACTGCGGCCGCGACGGCCGGGAGGCGGTAGCGCGGCCCGCGCCCGGCCGGGATCGGCAACTGATCGGGCGCCAGCGGTGCCGCGGCGCCGCCGGCGCTCGACGAGGCGGCGGGCCGCGTGGAGCCGCAGCCCTGGAGCGCGACCACGACCGCCAGCGCCAGGCCGGCCGCGGCGCGGCCCGCGAGCCGGGAGCCGGTCAGAGCGTCCCTCAGCCGGTCGGTGTCGCCTGCCGGGTGGCGGCGGTCACGGTCAGCTCGTGCCGCTCCGCGGCGAGCTCGACCTGTTCGGGATCGCCGCCCAGCTCCCGCCAGCGGCGCATCACGTCGGTGCCCATCTCGTCGAGGAAGTCGTCGGAGTGCAGTGGATCGTGATGGAAGAGCAGCAGCCGCTCGGCCCCGACCCGGCGGCCGAAGCCGAGTGCGTCGGACACCGGACAGTGGCCCCAGCCGAGATGGTTGAGGTACTCGTCGTCGGTGTACTGGCAGTCGTGCAGCAGCATCGAGGCGCCGCGGGCGAGCGCGAAGCCGGAGATCCAGTCGTCCTCGAGCTCCGACAGCGGCGCGCCGAGTCCCGGCTCGTGGTCGGGGATGTAGCAGAGCGAGGTGTCGCCCTCCTCGATCCGGTAGCCGAGCGTCGGTCCGCGATGGTTGACCGCCTGCGCGCGGATGCGCGCGGGCCCGATCCTCCACTCCAGCGGCTCCGCCTCGCGGAAGGACATCAGCGACGGCAGCTCGCGTACCTCGACCGGCGCCAGCGGCGCGGAGATGTAGCGGGCGATGCGATCGCGCAGCGACGCCTCGGGCGAGGCCGGGCCCCAGATGATGATCTCGGCCTCGGGGCGAAAGGCGGGGGCGAAGAACATCAGGCCCTGGATGTGGTCGAGGTGGAGGTGCGTGAGCAGAATGTGGATCGGCTGCTCGACGCGCGGCAGCGCAAGGCCCAGGTTGCGGATCCCGGTGCCGGCGTCGAGGATCAATGTGCTGCCGTCGCCCAAGGTCAACTCGGCACAGGACGTGTTGCCGCCGTAGCGCATGGTCTCCGGCCCCGGAGCGGGAATCGATCCCCGGGCACCCCAGATCTTCAGCCTCATTGCGCCTCCTCTTCCTCGCTCTCGGCCACCGGCCAGAAGATCACAATCGCACCGCTCGCGCCGCCGGCGCCTACGATCGGGATCGCGCTGGCGGCGATGTCCTGGTGGGCGCCGCCGGCGTGACGGATGCGGAAGGTGCCATGGGAGGGGCGATTCTGCCGCAGGGCGATCGTGAGCGGGATCTCGTCGTAGGGGAGCGGCTGCTCGTCCTCACCGAAGGGACCGAACTCAGTCGTCCACTCTGTCGCGGTCATCGTCCCGCTCTCCTCAAACCGGCGCCCGAGCAGGGCCCCGGCGGCTTCGTTGTAGAACAGCAATACCCCTTCCTCTCCGACGAGAAAAGCCGGGGTGGAGATGCTCGACAACAGGTTCCGCGCCAGGATCAGCTCTAGCGGCCTCTGCCCTCTCATGGGGCAATGCTAGTCGCGTTCGGGACCGGTGGCGATGGCTGCCGCGCGCGCGGGCGCAGCGGCGACGGCGGGGAGGCGACAGCGGAGACGTGGTGGGCGCGTGCAGGGCCCGCGCCGGCCCGGCCGCGGCGGATGATGGAGCCCGATCCCGACCTTCCCGGGCTGGCCGGTCTTTGGCGCGGTGAGCGCGGCCTCGGCTGGCGGCTGTTCGTGCAGGGAGCGGTGACGATCATGGCCGTACTGGCCGTGATCACGGTCATCGCCACCGCGGCGTCGTAGCCCGCCCACTATCCTCGCGCCACCGTGGCGGGCCAGAAGTCCAAGCGCAAGCGACGCAACGCCGGCTCTGCCCCGCGTGCGGTGCCGTCACCGCGCCGCGACCAGCGGGCCGAGAAGGAGGCCGCCGCCCGTCGCGAGCAGCGCAGCAACCGCCCGTCCCGCGTGGACATCCGCGGCGAGCGGCCGGTGAGTCCGTTCGGCGGTCTGCCGATCTCCGAGCTGCTGATCTTCGTCGGCGCCGTCGCCTTCATCTTCGGCGTCTTCGCGGGCGCGAGCGCCGCGCTCGTCGTCGGCTTCGTCGTCTGCGCACTCGGCGTGATCGAGGTGACCGCCCGCGAGCACTTCACCGGCTATCGCTCCCACGCCAGCCTGCTGGCGGCGGTGCCCGCCGTCGGCCTCGAGCTCGCGCTCGTGCTGCTGTTCCCCCATACGCGCGACCGCACGCTGTTCCTGCTCGCCGTCGTGCCCGTGTTCGGCATCACCTTCTGGCTGCTGCGCCGGCGATTCCTCAGCGCACGCCAGGCCCGGATCGCGCGTCGGCGGGGCTGAACGGCTCACCACAGCGCGTCGACGCGCTCAGGCTGCTCGTGCCCGGTGGAGTCCGAACCGGCCCGCTCGACGGGCATGCTCGGCAACCGCAGCCGGAACACCGCCCCGCCGTCCGGCGCGTTGGACGCGCTGGCCGAGCCGCCGTGCTGCTCGGCCACCTGTCGCACGATCGCCAGACCGAGGCCGCTGCCCTGACGCCCGCGCGAGTTCTCGCCGCGGAAGAAGCGGTCGAACACGTAGGGGAGATCGCCGGGGGCGATCCCGGGACCGTGGTCGCGCACCAGCACGCCGTCGGTGTCGACGGTGACCTCGACCGTGCCAACGGGATCGGAATGGCGGGCCGCGTTGTCGAGCAGGTTGTTGATCGCGCGCCCGAGCCGCTCGGGTACCCCCTCGATGATGAAGGGCTGGAGCTTGGCCTCGAAGTGGATGCCGGGCGCGTTGCGCCGGGCGCGGGCGACGGACTCGGCCACCACCCCGTCGAGCCTGACGTCCTCGGGCGTCCCGCTCGGCTCGTCGCCGCGGGCGAGTTCGATCAGGTCGCCGACCAGCGCGCTCAGCTCCTCGCTCTGCTCGACGACATCGGCGAGCAGCCGGTCGCGGTCCTCCGGCTGGAGCTCGCCGCCGGCCAACAACACCTCGACGTTCGTGCGCAGGCTCGTGACCGGGGTGCGGAGCTCGTGCGACGCGTCGGCGACGAGCTGCCGTTGCGCGCGTACCGATTCGTCCAGCTCGTCGCGCGAGTGCTCGAGCCGCTCGAGCATCGCGTTGAAGCGGGTCGCGAGCTGCCCGATCTCGTCGTCGGCGCGGATCGCGATCCGGCTCGAGAGATCCTCGGTCTCGCCGATGTGCTGTGCGGTCTGCGCCACCTCGGCGAGCGGCGCCAGCACGCGCCGGGCGGCGAGGCGGCCGAGCGCGGCGGCCAGCGCGACCCCGCCGAGGCACAACAGCAGCAGGATCAGCCGCACGTGGGCGAGGATGTGGTCGACGCTCGAGAGCGGGCGCCCGAGCTGAACCGCCCCGCCGGGCAACCCGAACGTGTACAGCCGGAGGTGGACGCCGTTGACGTGGACGTCCTCGAAGACGGAGCCGCTGCCGGCCAGCGCCACGGCTCGCACAGCCGAGTCGACCGGCAGCACGGCGGTGCCGCTGCCCGTCTGGATCGTGCCGTCGGCTCCGACGATCTGCATGTACGGGGCGGCCCCGCCCTCGCTGGGCGGGAGCCCGGGAACGCTGCCCTCGAGCGCGCGCGGGCCGTACCGCTCCGTCAGCAGTGCCTGGCCCTGGAGCGCATCGTCCACCTGGCTGCGGAGCTGCGAGCGGACGACCAGGTAGGACACGGCCGCGACGAGCAGGATCGCGATCGCCACTGCGGCGGCGGCGGCCAGCGCGATTCGGCGGCGCAGCGGCATCGAGAGTTCCCGGCTAGTCCCGCAGGACGTAGCCGACCCCGCGCACGGTGTGCAGCAGGCGCGGCTCGCCACCGGCCTCGGTCTTACGCCGCAGGTAACCCATGTAGACGCCGAGGGCGTTCGAGGTCGGGCCGAAGTCGTAGCCCCAGACGCGCTCGAAGATCGTGGATCGGGTCAGGACCTGACGGGGGTGCTGGAGGAACAGCTCGAGCAGCAGAAACTCGGTCCGCGACAGCTCGATCAGGCGATCGCCGCGGCGCACCTCGTGCGCGATCGGGTCGAGCACCAGGTCGGCATAGGTGAGCGTCTCGCCGTCGGTCCCGTCACCTGCGCGCCGCAGCAACGCCCGCAGCCGGGCCTGAAGCTCCCGCAGCGCGAACGGCTTGACCAGGTAGTCGTCAGCGCCGACGTCGAGGCCGAGCACACGGTCTTCGATCGCGTCGCGGGCGGTGAGCATCAGTACCGGGGTGCGGTCGCCGGCCTGGCGCATGCGACGGCACACCTCGAGTCCATCCAACCGCGGCATCGCGACGTCGAGGATCACGGCATCAGCGGGCGAGGTCGCGAGCGCGTCGAGCGCCTCCTCGCCGTCGGCGGCCAGGGCCACCTCGTAGCTGTCGAGGCGCAGCGCGCGCTCGAGCGCGCGCCTGACCGCCGGTTCGTCATCGACCACGAGCACTCTCGGCATCACGAAATGATCGCGCGTGCGCGTAAAAGTTGGTGAAGAAGCCTCAGGCGTAGCGGGGATGGGCCGACATGTTGACCCACGTGATGCCGCAGCGGTGGAGCTTTGCTGCCATGCGTTCCTCCGTCCGGTCGTGTCGCCCAGAGCTTAGAGACTGCCTGGGACCCATAGGCGGAGCTCGATCTGAGAGGCAGGAATTTCGATGTGTCGCGCATCGCGGCTCGGGGATACTCCTACGCGAAGGGACATAGTAACGATTGATACAAAGGATGTCCGATGTGTGAATCCAAAGTGCTGCTCGTCGCCAACCGCACCGCCTGCGATGATCTGCTGCTCGGGGCGGTGAGACGGCGAGCGCGCAGCGGCGAGGTGAGCGTCCACCTCGCCGCGGCGGCCGGGGCAGACCGGACGCTCACCGGGTGGGCCCGTTGTGCCCGCTGACCCGCGGGTTGCGGCCCCCCTCTCCGCAGAGCGCCACGGCGGCCTTCGCCGTGACGAGGTGGTAGAGGACGAGCAGCCGCACGACCGCGAGCGACTCCGAGCGGTGCAGCTGGGTACGACCGAGGTGAGATCGGGATGCGGCAGCCCGGGGCCGAGCATCACGTGCGCGTCGAGGTGGTCGGGGTCCTGGCTGTCTCCCCGCACGAACGAGACGACGATGTCGGCGTGCCGGCGCTGGGGCCGGATGAACGCCTCGGAGTCCGGTTCGCGTCGGTCGAGCTCGGCCAGCACCTGATCGGTGGTGTAGCCGCGGCGCGAGCAGTCGCGCTGGACCTTCCACTGGCGCCTGATCTCCTCCGGCGGGTTCAGGTACACCCGGACGTCGTAGCAATCGAGCATCTCGGGCAGGTGGTAGCCGAGCAGCCCTTCCACGACCGTGAAGCGGGCCGGCTTTACGTACGCGGGCGGCCCGAAGGTGCCGTCCTGGTGGCGATGGACGGGCTTCAGGATCGCGTCGCCCTTGCGCAGGTGGGCGAGGTCCTGGGCCATGATGTCGATGTAGTTGCACTCCGGGTTCGGTTACTTTCCGCTCTCCCTGCGACCCAGGGTGCTTGTCTGTGAGACTCGGGAGCGTCGATGCCACTTCTCCACGCGTCAGCTGCTCGACGAGGCCGCCACCGGCGGCTACGGCTTCGGCGCGTTCAACGTCAACGACATGTGGCAGATCCAGGGGATCATGCATGATCGACGTTGCCCTGACGCCGGCTGATGCGCGCCCGGCCGACGTGGCCGTCGTGATCGACGTCCTGCGCGCGACCTCCACCGTCACCCAGGCGCTGGCGTCGGGCTACGGCTCGGTGATCTGCGCCGACAGCGTCGAACGGGCGAGGGGCCTGCGGGGACCGGGACGGGTGCTGGCGGGCGAGCAGCAATGCCGGATGCCGCCGGGGTTCGACCGTGGCAACTCACCCCTCGAGGCCACGCGCGTGGGTGGCCCCGAGCTGGTGCTGGCCACGACCAACGGCGCACCGGCGATCGTGGCCGCGGCGGGAAACGCCGCGGCGGTCGCGCTCGCCTGCCTGCTCAACCTGGACGCCGTGATCGCCGGCCTGTGGGGTTGCGACGTGCAGATCGTCTGTTCGGGCACGGGCGGCGTGGTGGCGCTCGAGGACGTCTACGTGGCCGGCCGGATCAGCGCCCGCCTGGCCGGCTCGAGAACGGACTCGGCGCTGCTCGCCGAGGCGGTCGCGCGGGCTTACCCGACCGCGTATGAGGCGCTGGCCGCCTCGGCGAACGCGCAGGCGCTGGTCTCGGTGGGCCTGGCCGGGGACATCGAGTACTGCTCCCGCGAGTCCGTGCTCGAGCTGCTGCCCTGCGTCGTGGCCACAGGTCCGGGCGTTGCGGTGGTCGTCGCGGATGTGGCCGCAGCGACGCGCCCGATCAAAGCGACCCGACCGCCGACCGCTCCGACAGCCCCGGTGGCCTCAGCGCAATGACCGATCGGCGCGACCCGACCGCCGCGCGCGCGTGGTGCTGATCGGAGGCGATCGTGCCCTGACCGATCATGCTCGGCGTAGTCGGCGACTCGGGCGCCGGCAAGACGACGCTGACCCGCGGGTTGGTGCGGATTCTCGGTGAGGCCCAGGTCACCCGCGTCGCCGCCGACGACTATCACCGCTACGACCGGCGCCCAGCGGACGACAAGCACGTCAGCGCCCACCTGACCCCGTAGCTCGCATTCGCCGCGCCCGAATGGTCGCTCGATCAGGCGGCCGACGAGATGGTCCGCGGCGGCTTCCGCCACGTGATCGTGCTCGACGGCTCCAACGTGCTCGGGATCCTGTCGATGCGCGACATCGTGCGCTGCTGGACGGCTTCGCGGCGGGGAGCGTCGGTGCTGCCAGGGTAGAGGTGGCGGGGCTCGCCGGGGTAGGCGCGAGCGTTCAGCACTGGCACTCCTTCCCCAGCAAGCCGGTTACGTATCGGCCTCCACCGTCGCCCGGCCTAGCTACCCCACACGCTCGGCACAGAACGCAATGAACTGCTGCACCGGCTCGCGCACGGGGCCGATGGCCGAGCGCAGCAGGAACCAGGGCCGGGGTGGGGGCGGGTCCTCCAGGCTGAGCTCGCCGAGCAGGCCGGTGTCGAGCTCGGCCGCCACCGCGGCGCGCGAGAGCAGCGACACGCCCAGCCCGGCGCGGGCGGCCTGCTTGATCGCGCCGTTGGAGCCGAGCGTGAGCGTCCGCGGTGCCAGCTCGCGCTCCTCCAGGTACTGCTCGTTCAGCGTCCGGGTGCCGGAGCCGGGCTCGCGCAGCAGCCACGGCCGCTCGGCGAGGGTAGCGGCGGCGACCGGCCCCTGGGTCCGCAGGGGATCGTCGGGTGCGGTGATGCAGACGATCTCATTGTCCATCAGCGGCATCGCCACGAGCCGGTCGTCGGTCGGCGGGCGGCCAGAGATGGCCACGTCAGCGGAATGCGACAGCACCCGGTCGAGCACCTGCTCGCGGTTGCCGACCGCGACCGCCAGCTCGAGCTCCGGGTGGGCGACGGAGAACTCGCGCATCAGCGGCGGTACGAAGGATTCGGCGGCGGTGGTGACGGCGGCGATCGCGACCCGGCGCGCGGCCACGGCCGAGGCCTCCCGCGCCGCCTGGCGTCCCTGCGCCAGCAGCCCCATCACGTCGGCGGCGTAGGGCGCGAAGGTCGCGCCGGCGTCGGTGGTGCGGATGCCGCGGCCGGCACGCTCGAACAGGTCGCATCCGAGCTCGCGTGAGAGCGCGGCGACGGCCGCCGAAACGGACGGTTGCGTGACGATCAGCTCGTCGGCGGCGGCGGTGACGGAGCCGCCGCGGACGACCGCGAGAAACGCTGTGAGCTGCGTCACAGTTATAGCCATGCTTCTTATATTAGAGACGACAGCATCGAAAAACGCAAATGTGTCGTGATCGGCGCGCCGCCGGCGACTGCGGCTACCGCGACGCCGCGGCCGGGGTCACCAGCGCGGCTGGTAGCCGGAGGTCAGCTCCCGCGCGCGTCGCCGCCACCGGGGCTCGACGTCGAAGTCGTGGCGCATGCGACGCTCCCGGAGGTACCTGACCATCGGCCCGTAGCTGTAGCGTGCGGTCCTCGCGTACAACTTGGCCGCCCGGTCGGAGTCCATGAACGGCATGTAGGCGTCCGGGAATCCCGGCATCGTGCAGGCCATGCAGATCCCGCCCACGTTCGGGCAGCCGCCGACGCCGTTGATCCACCCGCGCATCGGTACGTTGCACTTGACGACCGGGCCCTTACAGCCCAGCTTCACCATGCAGCGCCCGTCGCCGTAGCCGCGCGCGAACTTGCCGTTCTCGGCCAGCCCGGCCCGATCGCAGATCTCGTGCACGGTGCGGCCGAAGATCCGGGCCGGCCGGCCCTGGTCGTCGAGCTCGAGTCCGGGCCCCATCCCGGCCAGCTGCAGCACCAGGGTGAGCAGCGTCTGGGTCACGTTGTCCGGCTGCACCGGGCAGCCCGGGAGATTGATGACGGGGATCCCGAGCCGGGAGGTCGTGTCGGCGCCGAGGTAGTCGCGCAGGCCCATCGCGCCGGTCGGGTTGTTGCGCATCGCGGGGATGCCGCCGTAGGCGGCACAGGTCCCCATCGCGAGCAGCGCGGCCGCGCGCGGCGCGAGCCGATCGATCCAGCTGTTGGTGCTGATCGGCTCGCCCGTCGTGGGATCGCAGCCGAGCGCGGCCCAGTGCCCCTCGCCGCTGATCTCCTCGTTGGGCACCGAGCCCTCGAGGACGAGGATGAACGGGTCGAGCCGGCCCGCGGCGGCGTCATGCCAGGCGCGCATGAAGTCCTCGCCGGTCTCGTAGGCGAACATCGGGTTGTACATGATCAGCGGTGGCATGCCGGGCATGCAGCCACGCAGGAGGTCCTCGAGGCTGGGGTTCGTCGCGGCCGTCATCGAGATCGAGTCCCCGTCGCACCCGAGGCCGCTCGTCATCCAGATCACATGGATCGGGCGTCGGTCCCGGCGGGTCTGGGCGTGCACGAACTCGGCCACCACCTCACCATCCTCGAGTGGCCGCCGGTCCGCCGCCGCCGGTCATGCCGTCGATGCGATCTGGCCTCGCGACGGCCGGTTCCGCTCGGAAGGCGGCACGATGCCGATGGCCCCGGTCCGCTCGATCAGGCACTCGAGGTGCCGCTCCACTGTCCCGTGGAGGTGCACGTCGACGGCGGAGCCGGTGACCAGGCCGGCCTGCGCGAGCCGACCGAGCGCGTGTGAGATGGAGGGTCGCTCGGCGCCCACGAGCTGGCCGAGCAGACGATGCGTGAGCGGGAGCGCCAGCCGGATCCCGGCCGGCTCGACTCGGCCCCACCGGGAGGCGAGATGCCACAGCACGAGCACCAGCCGCACCTCGAGCCGCGGCTGGCTGCTGATCGCCCGCAGCACATCGAGCTCGGCGGCACGCCGGCCGACCCGGCGCAGCAGCGCCTGCCCGATCTGTGGCCACGGCCGCACGCGCTCGGAGAACTCGGCGTCGAGCAGCGCCAGCCGCGCCTGGCACAGCACGCGCCAGGCGGTCGTCTGCTCGAGCATGTCGTCGGGGCGCGCGTCCGAGCGCAACAGCAGATCGCCCGCTCCGACGAGCTCGGTTGCGGTGCGGGCAGCGACGCACGTGTCCATCGCCATCAGCCCGTCGAGGATCAGCAGGCCGGGACCGTCGCCGGCCGCCTCGAGCCACGGCGTCAGGTCGCAGCGGCCGACGCCGGCGTCGAGCACGCGGGCGGTCGCGAGTTGCCGCGCGGCGATCCGCATCCGCTGGTCGAACTCCTGCGCCAGATCGTCATCGGCGTCGAGCAGGTACGCGTACAGCGGCCGCGACTCCGGCTTGTCGCCACGGTGCGACCACCGCGCCTGCGGCAGTGCATCAGCCTCTCTGCCTTCGATCGACACCGTCGTGTCTCTCCGTCTCTCCGAACGACCGACTCCCACGGGTGGAGTCTACGCCCCACGCGGTCAGCCCCAAAGGCGTCTGTCGTCGCAAGTTCGATTACGGACCGGTCCGGTAACTGACGTTACCTAGGATGCCACAGGCATCCGGTGCAGTGGTAGAACGACCTCTGTCCCGGCCTATTTGACCTTGAAGGCGAGCGCCGGGTATGTTGCGAGGTGCGGGCAGGACGAGGGAGTAAGGAGAGACCTAGACCCATGTGCTTGGCGATACCCGGTCAGGTCCTGGAGATTCTCGACGCGGCGAACCGGATCGCCAAGGTCGATGTCGCCGGGGTCAGGCGCAACGTCAACATCAGTCTCCTCGGCACCGACGGCGAAGGGGTCGGTCCCGGCGACTGGGTGCTGATCCACGTTGGCTTCGCGATCTCGCAGGTCGACGAGGAGGAGGCCCGCGCGACGCGGGACCTGCTCGAGCGGATGGGCGCCGACTACGAGCAGGAGCTCGAGGAGCTGAAAGCCAGCGTGATCGAGTGACCCCCGGGCACACATCGGGGCCATCGTGCGATGCGGATCACTGCATCACCTGCGGCGATGACGGAGTCCCGATGGCCGTGGTCGAGGTCGATGACCGCCGCGGTCTCGCGCTGTGCTCTGACGACGAGGGCCAGCGGCACACGGTGGAGATCGCGCTGGTCGAGCCCGTGGCCCGGGGCGACCGGATCCTCGTCCACGCCGGCACCGCGATCGCCGCGCTGGACCCGGTCACGCGGGATGCGGCGGCGAAGCAGGAGGTGGGAGGGTGAAGTTCGTCGACGAGTTCAGGGACGCCGACCTCGGGCAGGCGCTGGCCGGCGAGATCCTGTCGCTGGTGGAGCCCGGCCGCCATTACAAGGTGATGGAGGTCTGCGGCGGCCACACCCACTCGATCTACAAGTACGGCGTCGACGACCTGCTGCCGGCCAACGTCGAGCTCGTCCACGGCCCGGGATGCCCGGTCTGCGTGATCCCGATGGGCAGGGTCGACGACGGGATCGCGCTCGCCCATCAGGAGGGCGTGATCTTCACCTGCTTCGGCGACATGATGCGCGTGCCCGGATCGAACGGCAGCCTGCTCGAGGCCAAGGCGGCGGGCGCCGACATCCGCATGGTCTACTCGCCCCTGGACGCGCTGCGGATCGCCAAGCAGAACCCGGACCGTGAGGTGGTCTTCTTCGCGATCGGCTTCGAGACGACGGCCCCCTCGACGGCGCTCACGCTGAAGCGCGCCCGTGCCGACGGCATCACCAACTTCTCCTGCATGTGCAGCCACGTGACGATAGTGCCACCGCTGCGGGCGCTGCTCGAATCGCCGGATCTCCGGCTCGACGGGTTCATCGGGCCGGGACACGTCTCCACCGTCGTCGGCGCGCGACCGTTCGAGTTCATCCCGGCCGACTACGGCAAGCCGGTGGCAGTGGCCGGCTTCGAGCCGCTCGACATCCTGCAGGCGATCGTGATGATCCTGCGCCAGCTCGCCGAGGGTCGCTGCGAGGTGGAGAATCAGTACAAGCGGGTTGTTCCCTACGAGGGCAACACGCGCGCGCTCGAGGTGATGGCGGAGGTGTTCGAGTTGCGGCCGCACTTCGAGTGGCGCGGGCTTGGCTTCATCTCGCACAGCGGGCTGAAGCTGTCGGAGGCCTACGCCGACCTCGATGCCGAGCGCCGCTTCTCGGTGCCGGGCGTCCGCGTCGCGGACCCGAAGGCCTGCCAGTGCGGCGAGGTGCTCAAGGGCGTGATCAAGCCGTGGGAGTGCAAGGTGTTCGGCACCGCCTGCACGCCCGAGCGTCCGATCGGGACCTGCATGGTGTCCTCCGAGGGCGCCTGTGCCGCGTACTACAACTACGGCCGCTTCGCGCGTGAGCGGGAGGTCGTGTGAGCGAACCCAGCGGTTACCAGCGGCTGGAAGCCACTGGACCCGCTGAGACGGCGGGGCCGGATGCCCCGCGGAGCACTCCCTCTATCTCCGAGCGCGAGCAGAAGATCCTCGGGATCATCGAGACCGCGCGCGGCAAGCAGAAGAAGTTCCGCGACGAGAAGATCAACATGGCCCACGGCGCCGGCGGCAAGGCGACGCAGGGACTGATCGAGGGCGTGTTCGTGCCCGCTTTCGGCTCGCCTGCCCTGAGCGAGATGGGCGACGCCGGGATCGTCGAGATCGAAGGGCTCGAGCTGGCGATCACGACCGACTCCTATGTCGTCAAGCCGCTGCGGTTCCCGGGCGGCTCGATCGGCGAGCTGGCGGTGAACGGCACCGTCAATGACCTCTCGGTCTCCGGCGCGCGGCCGGTGGCGCTGAGTCTCTCGCTGGTGCTCGAGGAGGGCCTGCCCGCCGACGAGCTGCGGGCCGAGGTCGAGGCGATCGCCCAAGCCGCGGTCGCCGCCGGCGTGGAGATCGTCGCCGGCGATACGAAGGTCGTCGAGCGCGGCCACGCGGACGGAATGTACGTGTGCACGACGGGGCTCGGACGGCGCGACCCGCGAGCCAGCCTGTCGCCGACGGCGGTGCGCCCCGGGGACAGGATCCTGCTCTCAGGCAGCATCGGCGAACACGGGACGGCGATCATGCTGGCCCGAGGCGAGTTCGAGCTCGACGCGGAGATCGAGTCGGACACGCGGTCGCTGTGGCCGGCGGTCGACGCTCTGCTCGACGCCGCCGGTCCGGAGCTGCGATGCATGCGCGACGCGACCCGGGGCGGGGTGGCGTCGGTCCTCAACGAGATTGCCCGCTCGTCGTCGGTGGCGATGGTGGTGCGAGAGCGGGACGTGCCGGTGCACCCGGCGGTGGCGGGGGCGGCGGAGATCCTCGGGATCGATCCGATGTACGTCGCCAACGAGGGCAAGATGGTGGTGTTCGTCGCTCCGGAGGCGGCGGAGGATGCGCTGCGGGCGCTCAGGGCCATTCCCGGCTGTGAGCAGGCAGCGGAGATCGGTGACGTGCGGACGGAGCCGCCCGGCATGGTGTTGGTGCAGACGAGCTTCGGCGGGCGGCGGGTGATGGACCAGCTGGTGGGCGATCCGCTGCCACGTATCTGTTGAGAGCGAGAGGAGACGGGATGGCAACTGCGTTTGCAGACCACAAGAAGACAGAGGCGGTCACCGCCCATGTCCTGTGGATGACCACGGGCCTCAGCTGCGAGGGGGACTCGGTGGCCATGACCTCGGCCACCAACCCCAGCCTCGAGGACATCATCCTGCAGGCCATCCCGGGGATGCCGAAGGTCGTCGTGCACAACCAGGTGGTCGACTACGCTGTTGGCCAGGAATACGCGCAGGCGTGGTTCGACGCCGAGGAAGGCAAGCTCGACCCCTTCGTGCTCGTGATCGAGGGCTCGCTCGGTAACGAGGAGATCAACGGCGAGGGCCACTGGACGGGGTTCGCCGTGAACCCGGAGAACGGACAGCCGATCACGATGAACGAGTGGATGGATCGGCTGGCGCCGAAGGCGGCTGCCGTCGTCGCGATCGGGACCTGCGCCACATACGGAGGCATCCCGGCGATGAAGAACAACCCGACCGGCGCCATGGGCGTGCCCGATTACCTGGGCTGGAGCTGGAAGTCCAAGGCCGGGCTGCCGGTCGTCTGCATCCCCGGCTGCCCCGCGCAGCCCGACAACATGACCGAGGTTCTCCTGTACCTCGCGCTGCACCTCGCCGGCCTGGCCCCGGCGCCCGAGCTCGACGAGGCGCTGCGGCCGAAGTGGCTGTTCGGGCGTACCGTGCGCGAGAGCTGCAACCGCGCCGGCTTCACCGAGCAGGGCCAGTACGCGACCGAGTACGGCGACGACCACCGCTGCCTGGTCAAGCTCGGCTGCAAGGGCCCGGTGGTCAAGTGCAACGTCCCGTATCGCGGTTGGGTCAACGGCGTCGGCGGATGCCCCAACGTCGGCGGCATCTGCATGGCCTGCACGATGCCCGGGTTCCCCGACAAGTTCATGCCGTTCATGGACGAGGACAAGTGGGGCCGGTGGGCCGCGGGCATCACGCAGTACGCCTACGGGCCGGTCGTGCGGTACTTCCGCAAGCGCAACATCAGGACCAAGTTCGACATCGAGCCGGAGTGGCGGCGCAAGGGCAGGACGCTGACCACCGGCTACGCAAAGCGATGGTGATGCACCGGACCACAGCGTGGCGGTGGACTTCTTCCATTTCGTGTGCGGCTGAGGCCGAGTGAGGAGAGCAGCTGATGGCGACTGAAACGCCTTCGCAACAGAAGGTCATGGTCAAGGAGATGTCCTGGGATCCGATCACGCGGATCGTCGGGAGTCTCGGCATCCACACCGAGATCGACTTCTCAAGTCAGACGGTGTTGAAGTGCTACAGCACGTCGATGATCTTCCGTGGCTTCGACATCTTCATGAAGGGGATCGATCCACGGGACTCCCACTTCATCACCAGCCGCATCTGCGGCATCTGCGGTGATAACCACGCGACCTGTTCGTGCCTGAACCAGAACATGGCGTACGGGGTCAAGCCGCCCAAGCTCGGTGACCTGGCGTTCAACTGCGCGGAGGCCGCGGACTACATCTTCGACCATGCGATCTTCAACGACTGCATGGCGAACGTGGACTTCTGCGAGCAGATGGTCAAGGAGACCAACCCATCGCTGCTGGCCAAGGCGGAGAGCACCGCCGCCCCCGGCCGCGACATCCACGGCTACAAGACGATCGCGGACATCATGCGGGCGCTGAACCCGTTCACGGGTGAGTTCTATCTCGAGACGCTCCACGTCGCCCGCTACACGCGCGAGATGTACTGCCTGTTCGGCGGACGTCACACCCACCCCTCGACGATCATGCCGGGCGGCTGCAGCGCGGACATCACGCACCAGACGTGCACCGACTACTACGTGCGCCTGATGCGCTACATGGACTACGTCAAGCGCAGCGTGCCGATGCACGACGACCTGTACGACTTCTTCCTGCAGGAGTTGCCGGGTTACGACATGGTCGGCTACCGGGAGACGAACCTCGTCAACTGGGGCTCGTTCGACGACCCCGACTACGTCGACTACGACTACCGGAACATGACCGAGTGGGGCCGCAAGCGCTACATCACTCCTGGCGTGGCCATCAACGGCGAGCTGATCTCGACCGACCTGGTCGAGATCAATCTGATGATCCGGATCCTGCTCGGCTCCTCGTACTTCGATCCGTGGGACAGCGAGCCGACGTTCGTCGACAAGGACCCGCTCGGCAACCCGGTGGACAAGAACCATCCGTGGAACAAGGTCACGCTGCCGCGACCGCAGAAGCGCGACTTCACCGACAAGTACACGTGGGTTGTCTCCCCGCGCATCTACGACAAGCGGACCGACACGCACGTCTGCTGTGACACCGGCGGCGGCCCGTTCGCGCGCCAGTGGTGCACGGCCAAGGCGGGTCTGGTGGACTTCGGCTACGTGAAGGCCACCGGACACTCGCTGCAGATGGTCCTGCCGCGCTCGCCGAACATGCCCGAGATGGAGTTCGAGTGGCACGTGCCGGAGAAGTCCAACGCGATCGAACGTGACCGGGCCCGGACCTATCACCAGGCCTACGCGGCGCTGATCTGCATGCACAACATCGAGCGGGCGATGAAGGAGGTCCAGGCCGGCCGGACCAAGAGCTGGAACAAGTTCAAGGTCCCGGACACCGCGGTCAGCTGCGGTTTCCACGAGGCCGCTCGCGGGGTGCTCTCGCATCACATGGTGATCCGGGACGGGAAGATCGCGAACTACCAGCCCTACCCGCCGACCCCGTGGAACGCGAGCCCGCGCGACGCGTACGGAACGCCCGGGCCGTATGAGGACGCCGTCCAGAACACTCCGATCTTCGAAGAGAACGGTCCGGAGAACTTCAAGGGCGTCGACATCATGCGTGCGGTCCGCTCGTTCGACCCATGTCTGCCGTGCGGCGTGCACATGTACACCGGCGGTGCCACGGTGAAGAAGGTGGTTCACACGCCGACGGGGATGTCCTGACCCGCATGGAAGCCGCTACGACCATCCCGGCCAGCGGGCCTGAGGAGCTGATGGCCCGTGTCCAGGAACTCCAGTCGCGACTGGACACGAGCAGGGATGCCGGAACGCGTCAGGTAGCCGAGGAGCTCGTGTCCGCCATCGTGCAGCTGCACGGTGTCGGACTCGAGCGCATCCTCAGTCTGATGTTCGCCGCCGGCGACGACGGGGCGCGGCTGGCCATGTCATTGGCTGAGGATCCGCTGGTCGCGACCCTGCTGCTGATCCACGACCTGCATCCGGTCCCGCTTGCGGACCGGGTGCAGGGCGCACTCGAGCACGTGCGCCCGTACATGGAGTCCCACGGCGGCAACGTGGAGCTGCTCTCACTCGAGGGTGGGGTGGCGCGGATCCGCCTCGAGGGCAGCTGCTCTGACTGCTCGGCGTCGTCGGTGACGCTCGAGCTCGCGATCAAGCAGGCACTCGAAGAGGCGGCGCCCGACCTCGAGGGCCTCGAGGTGGAGGGCGTGGCTCCGCAGTCGGCCGGGCTGGAGCTCCCGATGGCTCCCGCCAATGCGAACGGCCTCGAGCTGCCGGTGGTGATGTCACCGCCGCCGGCGCCCGTGGCGCCCCCGACCTGGTTCGAGATCGGTGCCGCCGTCGAGCTGCGGGACGGCACCCTGGTGACCGATGTCGCCGGGCAGAGCCTGCTGGTGGCCAACGTGGAGGGGACGCTGCTCGCCTACCACAACCGCTGCGCGGACTGTGGCGGCACGCTCGACGGAGGCGCGCTGAGCGGCGGCTCGCTCACCTGCCCGCATTGCCAGCGGATGTTCTTCCTGCCGCGGGCGGGACGGTCCATGGACGACGACCATCTCCAGCTCGAGCCCGTGCCGTTGCTGCGGGAGCTCGGCAGCGTCAAGGTGGCGCTGACACCTTGAGCGCCCCCAACGGAAGACGTCCCGACCGGCCGGAGCGCCGGTTGGTTGCTGACGCCGTGGCGGCACGCAAGCGCGCGCAGATGGTGTCGGGGCTGCGCGGGCTGGCGCGCCCGGGAGCCGTCCGCACCCCGGCCGGCAACGGGGCACCGGGCAACGGAGCGCCCGGCAATGGAGCGGCCGGCGCCGCGGCCGTCGACCCGAGCGTCGAGTACTGCGACATCTGCCGGTCCTCGATTCCCGAGGACCATCGGCATCTGCTGCATCTGGTCGAGCGAAGGATCGAGTGCGTCTGCGAGAGCTGCTGGGCGCTGCGCTCCGGCGACCCCGAGTACCGGCCGACGGGCTCGCGAATCGTGTGGCTGCCCGACCTCGACGTGCCCGACGATCTGTGGGCGTCGTTCCAGATCCCGATCGGGCTCGCGTTTTTCATGGTGTCCACCGTCACCGGCGGCGTCGTGGCGCTGTACCCGAGTCCCGCGGGCGCGACCGAGAGCGAGCTGCACTTCGAGGCCTGGAACCGGATGTGCGAGCTCAATCCGATCATGGCGGAGCTCGAGACCGACGTGGAGGGGCTGGTCGTCAACCGCTTCGCGGACCCGCCGGCGTATGCGATCGCTCCGATCGATCGCTGCTACGAGCTGACCGGCCTGATCAAGGCCGCATGGGAGGGGATCTCCGGCGGCAGCGCCGTCGAGCAGGCGGTGGCCGGGTTCTTCGACGACCTGCGGAAGAAGGCGGGCACGGCCCGCCGCGCCCCGGTCCGCGAGTCGCCCGCGGACGACGAATCGGAGCCCGGGAGCGCCACGGATGCGCCCCGCGCCTGGGGCTCGACTGGAGGTGCGCTGCGATGACTGTCGAGCCCATGACCTTCCCGACCGACGAGTCCTCGGCGCCGCAGCCCGACTTCGCGGTCTTGGGCGTGCGGGCGGTCAAGTACGCGGCGGCGCCGATGCTCACCCTCGACCTGCAGGTCACCGAGCCCAGCGGCCGCCCCGTCTACATGATCGCGCTCACGATCCAGCTGATGATCGAGCCCGCGCGGCGCAGCTACGACGACGACACGCGTGCGAAGCTGGTGGGCCTGTTCGGTCCCCCTGAGCGCTGGTCGGTCACGACCCGCAGCCTCGTGTGGTCCCAGCTCGACGTGATCGTGCCGGCGTTCACCGGGCAGACGACGGTGGCCGTCCCGATCAGCTGCAACTTCGACCTCGAGGTGGCCGCGGCCAAGTACCTGCACTCGCTGCCCGACGGCCGAGCGCCGTGCGCGCTTCATTTCAACGGGATGATCTACTACCCCGACGAGCGCGGCGGCCTGCAGATGGTGCTCGTGCCGTGGACGAAGTCGATCGACTTCCGGATGCCGGTCTCGGTGTGGAAGGAGACGATCGAGCACTACTTCCCGAACACCGCGTGGGTCGGGCTGCGGGCCGAGACGCTCGAGGCGCTCCAGCGCGAGCAGATCGCGCGCGGGCTCGCCACCGCGGACGACTGCGTGCGCATTCTGCTCGAGGAGGCCGGCGATGAGTGAGGCGCTGGAGCAGCTGGTCCACTCGCTGCTGTACGAGGGCTATGCGCTCTACCCCTATACACCGGGAGCAACCAAGAACGCCACGCCCACGCCGTTCGGGATCGTCTATCCGCCCCGGTACGCGGCCGCGCTGACGAGCACGTTCGATCACCTCGAGCTTCGGTGCGTGCTGCAGGCGCCGGCCGAGGCGCCGCTCACCGCCGAGGTCCGGTTCCTGGTGCCCGAGGGGGACCGTCACCAGGCGGCCGCGAGGCGGATCGAGCTATCGGGCAAGATGGTCGGCGCGCTGCCGGGGGCGCCGATCGAGCAGGAGAACCGGATCACCCGCGGACCGGCGGAGGACCTGATCGTCGGGGTGCGGCTCGGCGCGGAGGAGCTCGATGACGGCAGCTACGAGATCGTGCTGCGGGTCGAGAACCGGACTCCGGTCGCCGGCGGACTCGATCGAGCCGCGGCGCTCACGGACTCCCTGCTGTCCACGCACCCGCTTCTGCGCGTGCAGGGCGGGCGGTTCATCTCTCCGCTCGATCGTCTTGTCCACAGCGTCAACACCTTCCCGGTGCTGGCCACCTCGGCGGACGACGCCGTGCTCGGCGCCGCGATCGTGCTCCCGGATCACCCACAGATCGCTCCCGAGAGCCGCGGCGGCCTATTCGACTCGACCGAGATCGAAGAGGCGCTGCTGCTCCACGTCCATGCGCTCAGCGATGCCGAGCGGGCCGAGATCGAGCAGCAGGACCCGACCGTCAAAGAGATGATCGCCCGGGCCGCCGCGACGACGCCCGAGGACATAATGGCGCTCCACGGTCGCGTCACCGTGCGTGATCCGGCCCGCGAACGGGTCAGGTCGCCGGAGACCAACGAGCCGCCGGCGCCGCCGCCCGGTCTCGAGGATCCCCGCGCCGGGGTGGAGGAGGCCGACGTCGACGGCGTGCGCTTCCGCCGGGGCGGCAAGGTCGTGCTCCGGCCCGGCACCGACGCGGACGTGCACTCCCGCATCCTCGACGGGCGCACGGCCACGATCGAGCGTATCTTCATCGACTATGACGGCAACATGCACCTCGGCGTCACCGTCGACGACGATCCCGGCCAGGACCTGATGCGCGACACGGGTCGGTACCTGTTCTTCTTCGCACCCGAGGTGGAGGTGATCGAGCCATGAGCTCAAAGCGTGTACGCCGCATCCTGGTGGCCGGCATCGGCAACACGTGGATGCGCGACGACGGCTTCGGTGGCGAGGTCGCGCGTCGCCTCGATCAGCTCGAGTTGCCCGAGGGGGTCGCGGTGATGGACGTGGGAACGGGCGGACTCGACCTCGCCTACGAGGTCATGCGCGGCTACGATGCGCTGGTCATGCTCGACGTCTCCAGGCAGGGCGGCGATCCCGGCACGCTGTACGTGATGGAGGCCGACGAGGACTCCGTCGACGGCGCGATCGAGGACGGAGAGGTGATCAACCCGCACGGGATGGACCCGCAGACGGTGCTCCGGTTCGTGAAGTCGATCGGCGCCTGGCCCGGCAAGGTGGTGGTGATCGCGTGCGAGCCCGAGGCCCTCGAGGAGATGGGCTGGGGACTCACCGAGCGCGTGCAGGGTGCGGTGGAGCGCGCCGTCACCGTGGCCGTCGAGACGATCGGCGAGCTGCGCACCGACGCCGCGTATCAACCGGCCGCGGATTGAGCCCGTGCACGAGCTGTCTCTGAGCAGCGCGATCGTGGGCACGGTCGTCAAGCACGCCGAGGGCCGGCGCGTCAGTATCGTCAGCCTGCGCGTCGGGCGGCTGCGCCAGGTCGTGCCTGACACGCTCGAGTTCTACTTCGAGTTCGTGGCCAAGGGAACCGTGTGCGAGGGCGCGAAGCTGGAGCAGGAGCTGCTGGACGCGCGCCTGCGCTGCGACACCTGCGATCACGAGTGGCCGATCGAGATCCCGGCCTTCCGCTGCCCGATCTGCGGCGGCGCCGAGGTCGAGATCGCGAGCGGCAACGAGTTCGAAGTCGAGTCAATCGAGGTCGAGGAGGCCGGATGCATCGCACGAAAGTGAAGGTCGTAGAGGAGGCGCTCGACGCCAACAACACGATCGCGAGCGCGAACCGGTCGGACTTCGATCGCGCCGGTGTCAAAGTGGTCAACTTCATGAGCGCGCCCGGCGCCGGCAAGACGACGCTGCTGGAGCGTGTCGTCGCCGACCTCCCCGGGGTGCGGGTCGGAGTGCTCGAGGGCGACGTTCAGGGGTCGATCGACGCCGACCGGCTGGCCAGCCTGCACGTGCCGGTGACCCAGCTCAACACCGATCCGAGCTTCGGCGGCGAATGCCATCTCGACGCCAACATGGTTCGCTCGGCGATCCCGGCGCTGCCGCTGGAGGAGATCGACCTGCTGATCATCGAGAACGTCGGCAACCTCGTGTGCCCGGCCGAGTTCCGCGTTGGCGAGGACACGCGGGTGATGGTCACCTCGGTGACCGAGGGCGAGGACAAGCCGCTCAAGTACCCGCTCATGTTCCGGGCCTGCGAGCTCGTGCTGATCAACAAGATCGACCTGCTGCCCCATCTCGATTTCGATCTCGACCGCCTGCTCTACAACATCGACCAGGTGCACCCCGACGTGGAGCGGATCGTGCTCAGCGCCAAGACCGGTGACGGAATCGATGCGTGGCGGGAGTGGCTGATCGGGGTGGCGGCCCGCGAGGAGGCGGTTGCGTGACCCGGACCGCCCTGGACGGCGGTCCCGCGGCGCGGCTGCAGGCGCTGCTCGAGCAGCGCACCGAAGCAAACCGGACGTTCTTCGCCGAGGAGTCGGCGCGGCTGGCCCGGCTCTGCCATCTGATGGCCGAGCGGTTCGCGCGCAGCGGCCGGCTGGTGGCCTTCGGCCGCTCTCCAGCGGCGCGCTCCGATGCCCGCCACGTGGCGGTGGAGTTCGTCCATCCGGTGATCGTCGGCAAGCGCGCCCTGCCGGCGATCGGCCTGGCCGGCGAGGGCGGTGAGCTCGGCGCGCAGGTCGAGCTCGTGGTGCGTCCGGAGGACATCGCGATCGCATTCGGCACCGACGAGGACGACGGGGAGGGTGCCCGGGCCCTGGCGGCCGCGCGGCGGCTCGGCTGCCTGACGATCGCGTTCGCGCCCGCCGGAGCCGAGTGGGAGTTCCCCCCGCCGAGCGATGACCCCTACATCCGCCAGGAGCTGATCGAGACCCTGTACCACGTACTGTGGGAGCTCGTGCACGTGTTCTTCGACCATCGCGGCCTGCTATCCGGGCGCGAGGCGCGGCGCACCCACGACACCGGCGCCTCGAGCTTCCTGTATCCGTTCCTGGCCGAGCAGGAGCACGACCTCGAGGCCGTGGTCGACGACGTCCGGCGCTCGGCGCTGATGAAGGCCGAGGAGATCGGCGAGCTGCGCGCGCAGACGCTGACCGACAACTCCGAAGTGCTGATCGCCGCCGCGACGTCGCTGCGCGAAGGCTTCGAGCGCGGCGCCCAGCTGCTGGCGCTCGGCAACGGCGGCTCGGCCACCGACGCGATGGATGCGGTCGCGGACTTTCGCTCCGCCGCCGGCTCCCGCCGCGCCCGGCCGGCCCTGGACCTGACCGAGGACGCCTCGATCCTCACCGCGATCGCCAACGACATCGGCACCGATGCGATCTTCTCGCGCCAGGTGATCGCCTACGGGCGAGAAGGCGACGCGCTGCTGGCGCTCTCGACCTCCGGCAACTCGCGCAACGTGATCGAGGCGCTCGCCGAGGCACGCCGGCGCGGCCTGACGACGATCGCCATGGTCGGCTACGGCGGCGGCCGCGTCGCCGCCGAGGCGCTGGCGGACCACGTGGTCGTGACCCGCTCGGAGCACATCCCGCGGATCCAAGAGGCACAGGCGAGCGCGTACCACGTGCTGCGCGAGCTGGTCGAGCTGGTGGGCGAGGGGGCCGAGCCGGGCTCCGCGAACGCAGGACCCGCCGGGTGAGCATCGAGGCTCCGGCGGCGGGACGTCGTCGCGCCCGCGCGCGCGTCCAGGGCACCGTGCAGGGCGTCGGCTTCCGGCCCTACGTGTACCGCCTGGCCGGCGAGCTCGGACTTGGCGGCTTCGTGCTCAACGACGCCCACGGGGTGCTGCTCGAGGTCGAGGGGAGTGCCGCCGCGGTCGCGGCGTTCATGTCCCGGCTCGCGCCCGAGGCGCCCCCGCTGGCCGTGCTCGAGCGAGTCTCGGCGGAGGACCGCGAGCCGCAGGGAGAGCACCGGTTCGCGATCCTCGAGAGCCCGCGCGACGGTGTGGCGGATGCGCCGGTCACGCCGGACAGCGCCACCTGCGCCGACTGCCTGCGGGAGCTGTTCGACCCCGACGACCGCCGCTTCCGCTACCCGTTCACGAACTGCACGAACTGCGGACCGCGGTTCACGATCGTGTGGGGGATCCCGTACGACCGCCCGTACACCACCATGGCCGGGTTCCGGATGTGCGCGCGCTGCCAGGCCGAGTACGAGGATCCGGGCGATCGTCGCTTTCACGCGCAGCCCAACGCCTGTCCGGAGTGCGGTCCGTCCGTGTCGCTGCTGACGCCTTCGGGCGAGCCGGTGGCGCTCCGTTCCCATCGCGACGCGGTGCAGGCGGCGGCGGCCGCGCTGCAGGACGGCGCCGTCCTGGCGCTCAAGGGAATCGGCGGCTATCACCTCGCCTGCCGCGCCGACGACGAGGCGGCGGTGGCCCGGCTGCGGGCCCGCAAGCACCGCGAGGACAAGCCGTTCGCGCTGATGGCGCGCACGCTCGAGGACGCGCCGGCGCTCGTCTCGCTCGGCGATCGCGAGCGCGAGTTGCTGAGCGCGACCGCGCGCCCGATCGTGCTGGCGCCGCGCCTGGCCGACGCCCCGGTCGCGCGCGCGGTCGCGCCGGGCTCGCCCGAGCTTGGCGTGATGCTGCCCTACTCGCCGCTGCATCACGTTCTGCTGGCGGATTTCGCGGACTTCTCGGGCTCGGGCTCGGGGCCGGGGGTGGCGCTCGTGATGACCAGCGGCAACGTGTCCGATGAGCCGATCGCGTTCGGCGATCAGGACGCGCTTGAGCGGCTGGTGCCGATCGCGGATCTGATGCTCGTTCACGACCGGCCGATCCAGACCCGGACCGACGACTCGGTGGTCAGGGTCGTGGCCGCGCCCGGCGGCCCGAGGTCGGTGATGCTCCGGCGCTCGCGCGGGTACGTCCCGGCCGGCCTGCCGCTGCCCGGCGCGGGAACGCCGCGCCACGTCCTGGCCTGCGGCGCCGAGCTGAAGAACACGTTCTGCGTGGCCAAGGGCGGCCGGGCCTGGGTGGGCCATCACATCGGCGACCTCGAGAACTACGAGACGCTGCGCTCGTTCACCGACGGGATCGTGCACTTCGAGCGGCTGTTCGCGGTCGAGCCGGACGTGGTCGCCCACGATCTCCACCCCGAGTACCTGTCGACCAAGTACGCGCTCGAGCGCGAGGGCGTCGAGTTGGTCGGCGTCCAGCACCACCACGCCCACCTCGCGGCCTGCCTCGCCGAGCACGGTGAGCCCGGCCCGGCGATCGGCGCGATCTACGACGGCACCGGATACGGGACCGACGGCACCGTGTGGGGCGGCGAGCTGCTCTACGGCGACCTCGAGGACTTTCGCCGGGTCGGCACGCTGCACCCCGTGCGCCTCCCAGGCGGCGAGCGCGCGATCCGCGAGCCGTGGCGGATGGCCTGCGCGTGGCTGTCGGCGGTGGGCGAGGGCGAGGGCAGCGCGCCGGCGATCCCGCCGGCGCTGGCCGGGCGGGTGGACCAGCGGTCGTGGTCGGCGATCGCCGAGCTGGCGCGGACGGGGCTGGCGTCGCCGCAGACCAGCAGTATGGGCCGCCTGTTCGACGCCGTCTCGGCGCTGTGCGGGATCCGGCCCGAGGTCAACTACGAGGGTCAGGCCGCGATCGAGCTCGAGGCGCTGTGCGACCCGGGCGAGGAGAGGCGGTACCCGATCGGGCTCGGGGAGGGCGCGGGCGGCCTGGATGGCCCGGACCCCGGCGCGGGCGGGCTGGTGATCGATCCGCGGGAGACGATCCTGGCCGTGACCGCCGATCTCGCCGATGGCGTTCCGGCGGCGAGCGTCGCAAGCCGGTTCCACAACACGATCGCGTCGGTCACGGTGGAGGCGTGCGCTCGCGCGGCGGCGGTCGTGGGCACCGACGTCATCGTCGTCTCCGGCGGCGTGTTCCAGAACCGCCGTCTGCTCGAGGCGGTGGCCCGCGGCCTCGGCGACGCCGGCCTGCGCCCGCTGTTCCCGGAGCGGCTCCCGGCCAACGACGGGGGCATCGCGTTCGGTCAGGCCGCGGTGGCCGCGCGACGGATCCAGTCGAAATGACAGCAGGGGCCTGAGCGATGGCAGAGAAGGCAGATCTGGAGCGGACGCTCCAGCAGACCGTTTTCATCCGGGGCGAGAACCGGCCCTTCGGCGAGCTCACGCTCGCCGACGCCCGCACCCGGGCCGACGAGCTCAAGGCCGCGACCGGATGGGGTCCCACGATGCGCGTCGCCCCAGTCGCCCGCGCCTGGCGCGAGCTGACGATGAAGATGGAGCAGGCCGGCGCCGGCACCGTGGCCGAACTCGACCCGGAGGTGATCGGCGAGCTGGCCAAGAAGCTGTGGGTGGGGGCGAGCTTGCTGTAGGGGACGGGTTCGGTGCCCGGCGGTGGCGGTGGGCGGTGGCGGTGGCGCTCTGCGTGGGCGGTGGCGGTGGGCGGTGGGCGGGGCGGTGGCGCTCTGCGCCGGCGGTGGGCGGTGGGCGGTGGCGGTGGCGGTGGGCGGTGGCGGTGGGCGGTGGCGGTGGCGGTGGGCGGTGGGCTCGTAAACGGCTTGCTGGGGAAGAGGACCGCGAACCCGCTGCCCGCGGTCGATGCACCGGACTTCGGTCATGCTTATCTCGACAAATCGCCGGACCCGTGAGCGACTATGCGCACATAAGCACGACATGCATGCTTATGTGCCCAAGGTCGATTCCCCGCGGGCCGTTTGTCGAGATAAGCACGTCCAAATCCGGTGCATCGCTGGTGTGAACCCGAACTGCGAGCGTCAGCGGGACGCGACTGCCACCGACCCGCCGGCACGCCTCACGGGACCGATCACCTTCCCCCGCAAGCCGTTTCCGCGCCAACTCGCCGAGGCGCGCACGGAAATCACGCGCGACCGCGACCTCAACCGGCGACCGCGACCTCAACCGGCGACCGCGACCTCAACCGGCGACCGCGACCTCAACCGGCGACCGCGACCTCAACCGAGAACCGACAGCGCGCTTATGCCTCCCCGTCCTGGCCCAACCGCGACCCTGGGGCGATCAGGGATTGGGGGGGCTCGATCGGCGCGACGGGCTCGGGGTCGAGCACGTGGCGCTCCTCGAGGGACATGCCGGGCGCGGCATGAGGGATCGTGTCGGCCTCTCCGTGGAACATCCACTCCTCACCGCGCCAGCGCTGGCCGAACAGGCCGTAGCGGGCGACGATGGCGGCGCCGATGACGAAACTGACGATCACGACCGTGATCAGGACGGTTCCGAATGCGTTCATGACGACCTCGCCTTCTTCGGTACCGCACCGGGCGATCCAAGCGAATCGCGCACGCACGACTCCGATTCGATCGTCCCACCGGCGCGGGCGGTCGGCATCGGTGCACGACCGTCGTCGCGGCCCGGCAAAGTACGGAAGCTCGCCGCAGGGGCGGCGGGACGCGACAATCACGGCGGTGGGACCCGACAAACTCCGCACGTATCGCGCCAAACGCGACTTCGCGGCCTCGCCGGAGCCCGCGGGCGGGACCGGGGCCGACGACCGTGCCGGCGCGCGCTTCGTGATCCAGGAGCATCACGCCACGCGCCTGCATTGGGATCTGCGCCTGGAGCACGACGGCGCGCTCGCATCGTGGGCGATCCCGAACGGGATCCCGCCCGATCCGTCGGAGAACCGGCTCGCGGTCCACACCGAGGACCACCCGCTCGAGTACCTGCAGTTCGAGGGCGAGATACCCAAGGGCGAGTACGGCGCCGGCACGATGCGGATCTGGGATCGCGGCACGTTCGAGACCCACAAGTGGGACGAGCACAAGGTCGAGATCACGTTCCACGGCGAGCGGCTGCAGGGCCGCTACGGACTGTTCCCGCTCAAGCGCGACGGCTCGACCCAGGACTGGATGATCCATCGTATGGACCCGCCGACCGAGTCCGGCCGCGAGCCCATGCCCGATCACATCGTGCCGATGCTGGCGCGGATCGGCGACCTCCCGCCCGACGAGCAGCGCTGGTCCTTCGAGATCAAATGGGACGGGGTGCGGGCAATCGCCTACGCCAAGCCGGGCCGGTTGCGGCTGGAGAGCCGCAACCTCAACGAGATCACCGCCTCCTATCCCGAGGTGCGGGGGCTGCTCGGCGATCTCGGCATGCGCGAGGCCGTGCTCGACGGCGAGATCGTCGCCTTCGACGAGGCCGGGCGGCCGAGCTTTGAGCGGCTGCAGCGGCGCATGCACGTGGCCTCGGACTCGGTGATCCGCCGGCGGATGGCCGACACGCCGGTGGTCTACGCGATCTTCGACCTGCTCCACCTCGACGGGCACTCGCTGGTGGGGCTGCCGTACACCGAGCGGCGCGCGGCGCTGGAGGCCCTCGAGCTGAGCGGCCCGGCGTGGCGGGTCCCGAGTGCCCACGCCGGCGCCGGTGAGCGACTGCTGGCGGCGACCCGCGAGCAGGGGCTCGAGGGCGTGGTGGCGAAACGGCTCGACTCCCGCTACGAGCCCGGCCGGCGCGGCGGCGCCTGGGTCAAGGTCAAGAACACCCGCCGACAAGAGCTGGTGATCGGCGGCTGGCTTCCGGGCGAGGGCCGGCGCAGCGACCGGATCGGCGCCCTGCTGGTCGGGTACTTCGACGGCGACGAGCTGCGCTACGCCGGCCGGGTCGGCACCGGCTTCAGGGATCAGACACTCGACGAGCTCGCCGACCGCCTGGCCCCGCTGCGCCGGGAGCGCAGCCCGTTCACGCCGCCGCCGAAGCTGCCGCGCAACGCGGCCTTCGCCGAGCCCTCGGTGGTGGCCGAGATCGAGTTCATCGAGTGGACCCAGGAGGGCGTGCTGAGGGCGCCGTCGTTCAAGGGCCTACGCGATGACCTCGACGCCCGCGACGTGGTGCTGGAGGCCGGCGCCCCCGGCACGCCCTCGACGACCGCCGCCGCCACCACCGCGGCCACCACGACCGCCGCCGCCGCCACTACCACCCCCGCCACAGCCGCCGACCACGCCGCCACCCCCGAGGCGTTGTTCGACGAGGTGGAGAGGCTGCCTGACGCCTCGATGATCGTGCTCACCGAGGGACGCCGGCTCAAGCTCTCGAATTGGGACAAGGTCCTCTACCCCGCGACCGGATTCACGAAGGGCGACCTGATCGCCTACTACGCGCGGGTCGCGCCGGCGGTGCTGCCGCACCTGCGCGATCGCCCGCTCACGCTGAAGCGCTACCCCAACGGCATCGAGGAGCAGTTCTTCTATGAGAAGAACTCGCCTTCGCACCGGCCCGACTGGGTGCAGACGGCGCGCATGGGCGAGATCGACTACACGCTGGCCCAGGACCGGCCGACGCTGATCTGGCTGGCGAACCTGGCCGACATCGAGCTGCACACGTCGCTGGCGCTGGCGCCGGCGCCGGAGCGGCCGACGATGATGGTGTTCGACCTCGATCCGGGCGCGCCGGCCGGCCTGCTCGAGTGTGGCGAGGTCGCCCTTGTCCTGCGCGGGCTGTTCGAGCAGCTGCGCCTGCAGAGCGTGGCCAAGACCTCCGGGTCCAAGGGGTTGCAGGTCTACGTGCCGCTCAACCCGCCGGTCACCTACGAGCAGACCAAGACCTTCGCCCGGCGCATCGCCGAGCTGCTCGAGCAGCGCTTGCCCGAGCTGGTCGTCTCGCGCATGACCAAGCGGCTGCGCGCCGGCAAGGTGCTCGTCGACTGGAGCCAGAACGACGCCCACAAGACGACCGTCACCGTGTACTCCGCGCGTGCCCGCGAGTGGCCCACGGTCTCGACGCCGGTGGCCTGGGATGAGGTCGAGCACTGCCGCAGCGCCGGCGACCCGATGCTGCTGACGTTCGACACCGAGGCGGTCCTGGCCCGCGCGGCCGAGCAGGGGGACCTGTTCGCCGCGGTCCTCAGCGCCAGGCAGGCCCTGCCACCGCTGTAGGGTGGCCGCCGTGACCCTCGAGCGGCCATGGGGCGGATCGCCGGCCTGATCGCGCTCGCGGCCGGCGCGCTCGCGGTGGCGCTCACGGTCGTGCTCGTGCTCGCGCTCGCGGGGCCCGGCGGCGGCTCGACCACGCCGGCGCTCGCGGGGCCCGGCGGGCGTGGCTCGACCGCGCCGGCGATCGACCCGGTCGCCGTCTACCTGGCCCGGCTGAACGCCGAGCAGGCCAAGCTCGCCGCTGCCGAGCGGGCGGTCCCGGCCAACCCGCGCACGCCGGCGGAGTTCTCGCGCTCGATCGGGTTGCTGGCGTCGGCCGTCGGCCGGCTCGGGGGCGACCTGGCCGCGATCGATCCTCCGGCCTCCGTGGCCGCCGATCACCGGCAGCTGGTGTCGATCGTGCGGGGCTACGCCGCGGGCCTGCGCGCCGCGGCGGGCGGGTCCCGGACCCGTGCCGGCGAGCTCCAGGCGGCGTCCCGGATCCTGTCGGCGACCAGCTCCGCGAGCGCCGCCTTCAGCGCGATCATCGCGCGGATCCACGTGACGCTGAAGCGCTGAGCGCCACGCCGCTGGCGCCCGGACCGTCCGGCCGCCGGTCACCGACACGGGAACCCTGATGCCGAGGGGCGGTGAGCTTTAGGATGATGCGGTTCATGGATCCGATCACGCTGCGAAACCGGCTGCTGGTGGCCACCGGGATGTGGAAGGAAGCGACCGGGGAGCCGCTGCCGCGGATGGCCCCGGGCGATCCGGCCGACCAGATCCAGAGCTTCGAGCTCAAGCTCGTCGACCGTCTGTGGGAGACGGCCACCCCCGAGACGGCCCGCGAGGTCGCCGACCGAACCTGGGACCTGGTCCACGATCGACCCGACAGCGATCCGGTCAAGAAGCGGGTCGTCGAGTGCCACGAGGCCCTCGCCCGGCTGACCCGCCTCAGCGACTGAGGCGCCGCCCCAGCGACCGACCCTCTAACCCACCGTCGGCGTCGCCGGCTGGCGCTCCCGGGCGTGGTCCCGCGTCAACCCTGCGGCGGCGTAGGCGTCGGCCTCGTCGAGCGTCTCGTGCTCCATCAAGGCCGAGACGAGCGCATCGAGGTTCGCGCGCTTGCTCCGGAGCAGCTCGGTGACCTCCTTGTGGGCCGCCTCGACGATCCGGCGGACCTCCTCGTCGATCAGGCGCTGCGTCGACTCGGAGGTCTCCGAGGCGCCGGGCAGGAACGGGTTCATGCCCTCCGCCGGGAGCACCGCGATCGGGCCGATCGCCCGGCTCATCCCCCAGCGCCCGACCATCAGGCGAGCGATCCGGGTCAGTTGCTGGATGTCGGACTCGGCGCCGGTGGTCAGGTCCCCGAACACGATCTCCTCGGCGGAGCGGCCGCCGAGTGCGAACTTGATCTGGGCTATCAGGTGGCGCTGGTCGAAGTTGAAGCGGTCGGCGTCGGGGGCCGAGAAGGTGATCCCGAGCGCCTGGCCACGGGGGATGATCGAGACCTTGCGCACCGGATCCGCGCCCGGCGTCAGCATGCCGACGATGGCGTGGCCCGCCTCGTGGTAGGCGGTGCGACGGCGGTCGTCCTCGCTCATCATCACCTTCCGGGCGGCCCCGAGCACGATCCGCTCGAGCGCGTCGGTGAAGTCCTCCCGATTGACCTTCTCGTGTCCGCGCCGCGCGGCCAACAGGGCCGCCTCGTTGACGAGGTTGGCCAGGTCGGCGCCGACCATCCCGGGCGTCGAGGAGGCGATCGCTCCGAGGTCGACGTCCTCCGACAGCGGCACCGAGCGCGTGTGGACCTGGAGGATCGCGTCGCGGCCCGTGCGGTCGGGAGGCTGAACGACGACGCGGCGGTCGAAGCGGCCGGGGCGCAGCAGCGCCGGGTCGAGCACCTCGGGCCGGTTCGTGGCCCCGAGCACGATCACCCCGCTGGCCGGGTCGAACCCGTCCATCTCCGTCAGGATCTGGTTGAGCGTCTGCTCGCGCTCGTCGTGGCCGCCGCTGATGTTCGGCCCCCCACCGGCACGCGAGCGGCCGACGGCGTCGAGCTCGTCGACGAAGATGATCGCGGGCGCTGCCGCCTTCGCCTGCTGGAACAGGTCCCGCACCCGGGACGCTCCGACGCCGACGATCATCTCGACGAACTCGGAGGCCGACATCTGGAAGAACGGCACCCCCGCCTCGCCGGCCACGGCCCGCGCGAGCAGCGTCTTGCCGGTCCCCGGCGGCCCGCTCAGGAGCACGCCACGTGGGATCCGCGCGCCGAGCTTGAGGTACTTATCGGGGTTCTTGAGGAAGTCGACGATCTCGGTCAGCTCCTCCTTGGCCTCGTCGATGCCGGCGACGTCGCGAAACGTTACCGGCTGCTCCGAGGCCTCGACCCGGCGCGCGCGCGAGCGGCCGAAGGACATCAGCCCGCCGGCGCCGCCGCCGGCAGCCGCGGCCCGGCGCATGATCAGCACGAACAGCAGGATCAGCACCAGCGTCGGCCCGAACCCGAAGATCAGGCTCGTGAGCAGCGACGGGCCCGTGTCCGGCGAGTTGGCGTCGATCGTGACGCCCTTGGTCTGCAGCTCGTTGGAGAGGGCGTCGCGGTTGGCGAACGACGGGATCTGGGTGGAGAAGTTGGTCGTCGGCTGCGCCGAGCTCGAGCTGGGCGGGTACTTGACCGCCTGCTTGAACGTCCCCTGGACCGCATCGCCGGTCGAGGAGATCTCGCTCACGTTGCCGTTCTGGACCTGGGTCAGAAAGGTTGGGCTGTAAGGGATCCGGACCCGCGCGTTCGGCTTCAGCGCCTGCGAGGAGATCCACAGGTTGAGCCCCAGCAGAGCGACGACGAGGACCACGACTAGCCAGCGGGGGTTGGGGCCCGAGGGCTTGCCCTCGGCCGGCTTGCCGGCGCGGCCGTCGGGCGCGGGCGTCACCTTCCAGCCCTGCGGCGGCGGCGCCGGGCTCGCGGGCGGACGGGTGGGCGGACCAGCGCGTCTGGACGGCTCATCAGCCATGACCGAATTGTGGCAAGCCATGGGCGTCGGGCGGGAAATCCGCTCGTCGCAGCTGGTTCAGGACTCGAGTCGGGTCCGGAAGGACTCGACCCCCTCGACGCTGGCGCCGGCGGCATGGGCGCGGTCGGCGAGCAGGCGGTCAGAGGTCACGACCCGGACCACGGCGGGCTCCGCGTCGGCGCGCAGCCGTCGGATGATCTCGTCGTCGGCGGCGTTGGCCTTGGGGCGCGGTGCGGTGGCGATCTCGATCACGCTCGAGCGCAGTGGAGGGGACGCTCGGCGCTCGAACACCACGGTCACGTCCTCCCCGGACTCCGCGACCCACCGCTCCAGCGTGTCGACCAGTCGCGCCATGGCGGCGTCGCGGTCACGCCACCAGCCGTCGGGACGGCTGCCGATCACGTTCATCCCGTCGACCAGCCAGCGCACGTCCCCAAGCCTACGTCGCCGAGCGGCACTGCCAAGCGATCTCGATGGCGTCGGCGTGCGCAGCGATGCCAACCGTCGCGCGGCCAAGCCCGGACGCCCGGGGAAGCGCCGGCCCGCTGCCACCCCGCGCTACCCCGCCGGCTGCGCCGGCGGATCGGGCTCGATCGGCTGATCCGGCGTCTCGGGGCCGCGGGGGTCCGGGCTCGGAACCTCGGGTCCCTGGCCCGGCAGCGGGTCGACGGGCGGGGAGGGCTCGGGGAGCTCCGGCTCGGGTGGCTGGGGGGTGACTTCGAGCGTCGTCGGCATGACTGCGTCTCTACCCGTCGGCCAGCTCGCGCAATCGCGTCAGCGACCGCCGGAGCAGGCGCGAGACCTGCATCTGCGAGACGCCGATCTGCTCCGCGATCTCGGTCTGCGTCAGGTCCTCGACGAAGCGCAGGTAGAGGATCCGCCGGTCGGGCGTGTCGAGCCGGCTGATCGCCATCTCGGTGCTCACGAGCTCATCGGCGATGGCGAGGCGATGATCCTCGCCGCCGATCGTGTCCACGTAGGTCTCGCCGCCGCCGTCGTCGTCCGCCGGTCGCGGAGCGTCGAGCGAGACGGTCGAGTACGCCTGGCTGGCCTCGAGCCCTTCGAGCACCTCCTCCTGGGAGAGCTCGAGGAACTGCGACAGCTCGCTCACGGTCGGTGGCCGGCCGGTACGCCCGGTGAGCACCCGGGATGCGTCCTCGATCCGGCGCGAGCGCTCCTGGGCGCCACGGGGAACGTGGACCGCCCAGCCGGAGTCGCGGAAGTAGCGCTTGAGCTCCCCGAGGATCGTCGGCACGGCGAAGGACGAAAACGCGAGGCCACGGGACGGGTCGAAGCGGTCGATTGCCTTGATCAGGCCGAGCGAGGCGACCTGGACGAGATCCTCGAGCGGCTCGCTGGAGCGGCGGTAGCGCCGCGCGAGGCTCTTGGCCAGAGGCAGGAACTGCTCGGCGAGCAGGTCGCGCGCGCGCGCGTCCTGCTCCTGCTGCCAGCGGGCGAACAGCTCCTGCTGGTCGGTAAAGCGTTCATTCGGTACAGCTGCCATCGTCATGGAGGCAGGCTCCCTTCGTCGGCGGTCCTGGGGTCCGGGCGAGCGGGTCAAGCCATCCAGCTGAACCCCCAGAGGGCCTCGGATATCTGTGTCTTACCCCGATCCGGCGCCGGCTACGCAGAGCGCCGCCGCCTGGGTGCTCGTGGCAATCGCTACGACTCGGCCGCTCCGTGACAGTCGTTACGACACGCTGACGAGCACGGCCGTGACGCCGTCGTGCAGCGCGTTGGCCCGGGTCAGGGCGCCGGGGCTGGGAACTCGGACGCGGGCGCGGGCGCCGGCGGGCGCCGGCGGGCGCCGGCGGGCGTCAGTCGCCCTCGGTGGCCGGGCGCCGGCGCCCCCGCTTGCGGTCGGACTGCCGCCGCTTGGCCTCGAGCCGCCGCTGGGTCGCAGCCTTCGTGGGTCGCGTGGCCCGCCGCGGGCGCTGCACGACAAGGGCACCGGCGAGTCGCCGGCGCAGCCGCTCGAGCGCCAGCTCGCGGTTGCGAGCCTGACCGCGAGCATCCTGGGCGACCGCGACCACGCGCGGGCCCAGCCGCGCGATCAGGCGCCGCTTCTGCTCCTCGGTCAGCGTCTGCGAGGCCGCGACGTCGAACACCGCCTCGATCCGCGAGTCGGTCACGTTGGCGTGCTGGCCGCCGGGCCCGGATGAGCGTGAGGCCCGGATTGTCACCTCGTGCAGAGGGACCGCGGCGTCCCGGCCGATGGGCATCGGATCGTCCATGTGGCCAAAGTCTGATCGTTGGGGGCGCGCGGCGAAGGCCGGCCACCCGCACCCCCGGCGCCGCAGCGTGCTAGCGTGCCGCGCGGTAAGGCCGTTCACGCCAATGTTGGACGGCGAAGCAGGTGCAGGCGCCGGGGTTTTTGCAGCGCATCCTCCGCGGTAGCAGCACTACAAGCCACGGAGGAAACCTCCACATGCCAACCGGAACGGTCAAGTGGTTCAGCGACGAGAAGGGCTTCGGCTTCATCACGCCCGATGAGGGTAGTCGCGACCTGTTCGTCCATCACTCGAGCATCCAGTCCGACGGCTACCGCTCACTCGCCGAGGGCTCCAAGGTGTCCTACGAAGAGGAAGCCGGTCCCAAGGGGCCGAAAGCGGTCAACGTCCAGAAGCTCTAGACGGACCCCGGAGGCCCGGCTCCGCCGCCGCTTCAGGCGGCGGACCCGTTGGTCCGGTTCAGAATCGCCGTCAGCCGGGAGGGTGTCTCTACACACAGCCGGAGCGGAACCGCCGCGCCTGGGAGGATTCCGACCACGATGGCCAACTGGGTGACGATCTCCTCGCTGGCGACGGGCAGTACCTGACGCTGGCCGGCCATGGCGCCGCGATCGAGGTGGCTGTACACCCCGGCCGGCGACGTCGGCTACTGGCAGGGCGCGATCCGCGAGCGGGAGGACCCGTTCTACGACAGCCTCAGCGCCGCCGCCGGCGGTCGTGCCCGCGTGCCCGTCGATCTGCTGTACGGCGACCACGAGGGCGGGCAGCGGACGATTGCACGGTTCGGCGTCGCCCCGTCACCCGAGGGCGACGGGCTCCGTGCCGAGGCGGTCCGCTACTGGAACGTCGACGGCGCCGACCCGCGGTAGTTGCGGGCCGGCGCGTGTGTGCGCCGGGTTAAGACTCCCGCCACCCGCCGCACCCGCGCACGGAGCGTCCCCGCGTCCGCCTACACTCGGTGAGTAGGCGAGGAGATGAAAGTGGCACGGAGCGCATGGCGAAGTCGGTAGAGGATCGCGAGCGCGTGATCATCCGCTTCGCGGGAGACTCGGGCGACGGGATGCAGCTCGCCGGCAGCCGCTTCACCGACGCGACTGCGATGGTCGGCAACGACCTCGCCACGCTGCCCAACTTCCCGGCCGAGATCCGGGCGCCCGCCGGAACTCTGGCCGGCGTGTCGGCGTTCCAGATCCACTTCGCGTCGCGCGACATCCTCACCCCGGGCGACGCACCGAACGTGCTCGTGGCGATGAACCCGGCTGCGCTGAAGGCGAATCTGGGCGAGCTCGACCGCGGCGCGACGATCATCGTCAACGAGGACGCGTTCACGAAGCGCAACCTGGAGAAGGCGGGCTACGCCACCAACCCGCTCGAGGATGGCTCGCTGTCGGCGCACCGCGTCCACCGGATCCCGATGACCACGCTGACCGTGCGCGCGGTCGAGGGGATCGAGGGCGTCGGCACGCGCGACGCGGGGCGGGCCAAGAACCTGTTCGCGCTCGGGGTGCTGTCGTGGCTGTACGGGCGACCGACCGAGATCACCAAGCGGTGGATCGAGCAGAAGTTCGCCCGCAAGCCCGGCGTCGCCCAGGCCAACCTGAACGCGTTCAATGCCGGCTGGTCATTCGGTGAGACGACCGAGCTGCTCGACGTCCAGTACCGCGTCAAGCCGGCCACCGATGTCGCGCCCGGCACCTACCGCAACGTCAACGGCACCACGGCGCTGACGCTCGGGCTGATCGCCGCCAGCGTCCGCAGCGGGCTGCCGCTGGTGCTGGCGAGCTACCCCATCACGCCCGCCTCCGAGATCCTGCACGAGTTCTCGCGCCACGCTCGCTTCGGGGTCTCAACGATCCAGGCCGAGGACGAGATCGCCGCCGCCGGCATGGCGCTCGGCGCGGCGTTCGGCGGCCGGCTGGGGGTCACCGCCACGAGCGGTCCGGGCATGGATCTCAAGGCCGAGACGATCGGCCTCGCCGTCGCGCTCGAGCTGCCGCTCGTCGTGATCGACGTCCAGCGCGCCGGCCCGTCCACAGGGATGCCGACCAAGACCGAGCAGTCGGATCTGCTGATGGCCCTCTACGGCCGGCACGGCGAGTCGCCGCTGCCGGTGGTGGCGCCAAGCACCGCCGGCGGCTGCTTCGAGGCCGCGTTCGAGGCGGCCCGGATCGCGATCGACTACCGAACACCGGTGATCGTGCTCTCGGACTCCTTCCTCGCCTCCTCCTCGGAGCCGTGGCGGGTCCCCGACGTCGCGGACCTGCCGGCGATCGACCCTCGGTTCGCGGTCGCGGTCGCGGTCGCGGTCGCGGCCAACGGCGACGGCGACGCTGTCGCGGACGGCGACCGCGCCTTCCTGCCCTACAGCCGCGACGATCGCCTGGCGCGCCCCTGGGCCGTGCCCGGGACCCCGGGGCTGCAGCACCGCATCGGCGGGCTCGAGAAGGCCGACGGCACCGGCAACATCTCCTACGACGGCGCCAATCACGCGCGCATGACTCGGCTGCGGGCCGAGAAGGTGGCGGGGATCGCTCGCGACCTGCCGGCCTTGGCCGTCGACGCCGAGCCCGGCGCGCGCCTGCTCGTGCTCGGCTGGGGCTCGAGCGAGGGCGCGATCCGCGCCGGCGTGCGCCGCGCGCGCGCCGACGGCTACACGGTCGCCTGCGCGCACCTGCACCACCTCAACCCGTTGCCGGAGAACACCGGCGACGTCCTGCGCTCCTTCGACCGGGTGCTCGTGCCGGAGATGAACTCCGGTCAGCTAGCCCAGCTCCTGCGGGCGAAGTTCCTCGTCGATGTCGAGTCTTTCTGCAAGCTCGAGGGCCAGCCACTGTTCGCGGCCGAGATCGAGCGCGAGATCGCCGAGCGGCAATGACCGAAGCAGGGGAGGGCTCGCGATGACCCACAACGGCGCCGGCGGCGACGTGCTCACGCTGACCAAGTCCGACTTCCAGTCCGACCAGGAGACGCGCTGGTGTCCCGGGTGCGGCGACTACGCGGTCCTGTCCGCCGTGCAGCAGTTCATGCCGGAGCTCGGGATCCCGCCGGAGCGGATTGTGTTCGTCACCGGGATCGGGTGCGCGGGGCGCTTCTCGTACTACATGAACACGTACGGGATGCACGGGATCCACGGCCGCGGGCCGGCGCTGGCCACGGGCCTCGCCACGGCGCGTGCGGACCTCTCGATCTGGATCGTCACCGGCGACGGCGACTCGCTGTCGATCGGCGGCAACCATCTGATCCATGCGCTGCGGCGGAACGCGCCGCTGAAGATCCTGCTGATGAACAACCAGATCTACGGGCTCACCAAGGGCCAGGCGTCGCCGACCAGCGAGCTGGGCAAGATCACGAAGTCGACTCCCTTCGGCGTCTCCGACCATCCCTTCAACCCGGTTGCACTGGCCCTCGGCGCGGAGGCGACGTTTGTCGCCCGCACGATCGACCGCGACCGCCAGCACCTCACCGAGGTGTTGCGCGCCGCCTCCCAGCACGAGGGGGCCGCGCTGATCGAGATCTACCAGAACTGCCCCGTGTTCAACGACGGCGCGTTCGCGGCGCTGACCGAGAAGGACGTCAAGGACGCCAACCAGATCCGGCTCGAGCCGGGCCGCCCGATTCGCTTCGGCGTCGACGGCGAGCGCGGCATCATCCGCTCACCGGAGGGCGGGCTTCGGATCGTCGACGTGGCCGACTGTGGCGCGGAGTCGCTGCTCGTCCACGATCCCCACCACACGGACCCCGGGGTCGCGTTGTCGCTGGCCCGGCTGGCCGAGGACCCGTCCGCTCCGACGCCGATCGGGATCTTTCGTGACGTGCAGCGGCCGGTGTACGGGCGCACAGCCGCTCCGGCCGCTCCGGTAAGCGACGCGCAGCTCTCCGAGCTGCTGCTCTCCGGGGACACCTGGACCGTCGCGTAGGCCCGCCGGCCGCCGTCCGGCCGTGCGCCATCGTGGCACGGCGTCGGGCGATTTTCACAAGCGACCAACTTCGGGTCGGTTGGATCGTTGAAACCGGCGAACCTGACGCCATGGAGGTTGGGGAACGCGTCAGATCTGCTCGACGCCGACGTCCACGCCGCAGGGACGAGGTCGCTCCGCCGGGGCGGCCTCGTCTGTGGCGGCGCCGACTGTGGGCGGCGCCGAGTGTGGACCGCACCCGCCGAGCGCGGGCCGCCCCGGGAAGACCGACATGGGCCACCGGGTAGCCTCCGGGACATGAGAACCCCCGACATCGAGCTGCTGTGGTGGGAGGGCTGTCCATCGACCGAGCGGGCGCTGGACGAGTTGCGCGAGGCGCTCCGCGACGTGGGGCTCGTCGACGTGCCCGTGCGCCGGCGTGAGATCCGCACCGACGATGACGCCGAGGCCGCCGGCTTCTTCGGCTCGCCGACGATCCTGATCGGCGGCGAGGACGTGGCGCCGATCCCGACCGATGAGGAGCCGGGCCTGGCCTGCCGCGTGTATCGGCGGCGCGACGGGCGCATCTCGCCCACCCCCGATCCCGAAGATGTACGCGAGACGCTGCGCCGCGTGCTGGCGCGCGCGGCGGCAGAGGAGGAGCGATGAGCGTGACGATCGGCACACCTGCACCCGAGTTCGAGCTCGTCGACACCGCCGGCGCGACCTGGTCGGCCGAGGGGGTCGAGGCGGCCGCGACCGTAATCGTCTTCACCTGCAACCACTGCCCGTACGCGCTGGCGTGGCACGACCGGATCGCCCAGGTCGCTCGTGACTACGCGGATCGCGGCGTGCGCGTCCTGGCGATCAACTCCAACGACGCCGAGCGCTACCCGCGCGATTCCTATGAGGCGATGCAGGCGCGGGTCGCTGGTGAGGACTGGGCGATGCCCTACCTGCACGACGCCACCCAGGCCGTCGCCCATGCCTTCGGGGCCAAGACGACCCCGGACGTGTTCGTGCTCGACTCCGAGCGCCGGCTGCGCTACCGCGGCGCGCCCGATTCCGACTACGGCGACCCGACCCAGAACGCGGCCTGGCTGCGCGACGCGCTCGACGCGGTCCTATCGGGATCCGCGCCCGGCCGGGCGCAGACGAAGCCGGTCGGCTGCTCGATCAAGTGGAAAGAGTAGCCGCGCCACGACGGCTCAGGCAGAGGTAGCCCCCCGCGGGCGGTTCAGGCGACGCGGCCGTCGGGCGGATCGAGCGGCAGTCCGCGGGCGTGCCATTCGAGCAGGCCGCCAGCCATGTTGTGGGCGTCGTACCCGGCGGTGCTGAGGGCGTCGGCGGCCATCGCCGAGCGGCTGCCGCTGCGGCAGTAGAAGACGACCGGCCGCTCACGGTCGATCGTCTCCGCCTGGGCCGCGAGGTCGGAGAGCTCGATCAGGCGCGTGCCGGCGATGCGGCCGGCCGCATGCTCGTCGAGCTGGCGCACATCGATCAGCTGGATCTCCTCGCGCTCGCGGAGCGCGAACACCTCGTCGACGGTGTAGTCGGAGCTCACGGCCCTCAGGCTACCGGGAGGAGCGTGCGGGCGAGCCGGTCGGAGAGGCATGCGTGCCCGTCGGCGGCCGTCCGACGCGCGTGGGGAAACCCTCACGGGGTTTCCGTAAGCACCACCCTGACATTTATCCTCCAGACTCGCTACGCTGCCGCGCAACCGAATACCCAGCCGAGTTCCCGGATCGCCATCAGACCGGGGAACGGGGGACCCAGAAGAGGCGCAACCACTGGCCTCAGGGGCGAATCGCCGTCACCGGGACGGCGTAGCGCGAACTCTTTCAGCGCGAGCCCGACAGCTAACCCCGTAGGCGCGCGAAAGAGAAGGGGTCCTGTTGTCGTACTCAGATTTGGGCTGGACCAAGCGTTTGGCCCTCACCGCCTCGTTCGGGGCGTCCGCTCTGGCCGCGCTCGCGCTGGCCGCGCCCGCGTGGGCGGGGTCGAGCGGAGGCGCCTCCGCGTCCGGCGCCGCCACGAGCAGCACGAGCAGCAAGAGCACGTCTGTCACCGTCGGGTCCGGGCACCTCGGGTACCGAACGCTGCGCAAGGGGATGACCGGCCACGATGTCCGGGTCCTGCAGGACTTCCTCACCCGCGCCGGCTACCCGACGCCGATCGCCGGCGTCTTCGGTCCGACGACGCTGGCGAACGTGGAGGCGTTCGAGAGCGCGCACGGCCTGCCCGCCGACGGGGTCGTGTCCAAGACGGTCGTCGCCGTCCTGCGCGCGGCCGTCGCCCAGGCCGAGAAGGCCTACGCCGGTCCGGTGGGCCGGGCCCACCTGAACGCTGACGGCACCGTCACGCCGCCGGCCAACGCCCCCGCGGTGATCCGCAACGTGATCGCGGCCGCCAACCGGATCGCGTTCAAGCCCTACATCTACGGCGGCGGCCACGGCAGCTGGAACGACTCAGGCTACGACTGCTCCGGCTCGGTGTCCTATGCGTTGCACGGGGGCAATCTGCTCTCGTCTCCGGAGGACTCCGGCGAGCTCGAGTCCTACGGCAGCGCCGGAGCGGGTCGCTGGATCACGATCTGGGCCAACGCCGGTCACACCTACATGTACGTAGCGGGCCTGCGTTTCGACACCAGCGCCCAGGGTGAGACGGGCGGCTCGCGGTGGACATCGAACCCGCGGTCGAACGACGGTTTCGTGGACCGTCACCCAACCGGGCTCTAGACCCCCTGGTCGCTCCGACCGGGCGCCGAGCAGCCCGGTCGGAGCGCGCTCCGCTCCGTCCGTCCCGTAGCATCCACTGCATGTCCGCCCTCGCCGAGATCTACACGATCCCGCAGGAGCATCTCGACTTGCGCGACACGATCCGTCAGATCGCGCAGGAGCGGATCGCCCCGCGGGCGGCGGAGATCGACGAGAAGGCCGAGTACCCGCACGATCTCCGGGCCCTGCTCGCCGAGCAGGACATCCTCGGGTTGCCGTTCGAGCCCGAGCACGGCGGCACCGGCACCGGCACCCTGATGCTGAACATGGCCGTGGAGGAGATCGCCAAGGCGTGCGCGTCCACGGCGCTGATCCTGATGGTCCAGGAGCTCGGAACGCTCCCGATCCGCCTACACGGCAGCGACGAGCTCAAGGGGCGCTTCCTGCCCCGCTGCGCCGGCGGCGAGTGGTCGCCGGCCTTCGCGCTGTCCGAGCCCGAAGCGGGCTCGGATCCGGGCGGGATGCTGACCCGCGCCGTGCGCGACGGCGACGAGTGGGTGATCGACGGCACCAAGAACTGGATCACCAACCTCGGGGTCGCCGACTTCTACGTCGTGTTCGCCGTCACCGACAGGGAGTCCGGCCATTCCCGCGGGATCACCGCGTTCGTGGTCGAAGCCGACCGGCCCGGATTCAGCGTCGGCAAGCTCGAGCACAAGCTGGGCATTCGCGGCTCACCGACCGGGCAGCCGATCTTCGACGGCGTGCGCGTGCCGCACGCCAACGTCGTCGGCGAGGTCAACAACGGCTTCAAGGTGGCGATGTCCACGCTCGACCGCTCGCGCCTCGGCGTCGCGGCGCAGGCGCTCGGCATCGCTCAGGGCGCGACCGACTACGCGGCCGCGTACGCCCGTGAGCGCAGGCAGTTCGGCAAGCCGATCAACGCCTTCCAGGGGATCCAGTTCAAGCTCGCCGATATGGAGACGCAGTGCGCGGCCGGGCGCCAGCTGCTCTACCAGGCCTGCGCCAAGATCGATCGCGGCGACGCCGACCTCGGCAAGTACTCGGCGATGGCCAAGCTCTTCTGCTCCGACGTCGCGATGAAGGTCACCGTCGAGGCCGTGCAAGTGCTGGGCGGGTACGGCTACGTGAAGGAGTACCCGGTCGAGCGCATGCTGCGCGACGCCAAGATCACCCAGATCTACGAGGGCACAAACGAGATCCAGCGCCTCGTCATCGCCCGCACGATGAGGTAGCCGGCGAATGCCGGGCTCGCCGCCGACCGTCCGACGCATCCTGTGGTCGGCGCTGGCGGCGCTCACGGTCGGTCTCGGCGCGGTCAGCCTGGTCGCCGGGTTCAGCGACTCGTTCCCCCTGCGTCTGCTGCAGGGGCTGCTGGTGTTCGCGGCCGGGGCAGTGGTGATCGGCGGCGCGGCCATATTCGTGATGATCCGCCTCGCCGGCTGGCGCGATCCCGAGTCCGAGCAGGACTTCGAGGCCCTGGTGCAGCGCGCCGAGCGGCTCGCCGCCGAGGACTCATGGGGGCCGGCCGACGACGAGCTCGCGGGCGAAGCGCTCGCGGGCGCAGAGGACGACGCGGACATCATCGACCTCTCCGACGAGGACAACTTCAAGGCGCTCGTCCGCTCGGCGCTCGACGACCTTCCGCTCGAGTTCCACCGCGCCCTCGAGCACGTGGCCGTGGTCGTCTCCGACGGCGGCCGGCGCCGTCGCGCCTACGGCCTGTACCAGGGCGACACCGTCGCCCAGGACTACTTCCACGACCGGATCGTGATCTTCCGGGACACGCTGCTGCGCGATTTCGGCCACGATCCGGAGCTGCTCAAGGCCCAGGTCACGCGCACTGTTCGCCACGAGCTCGCCCACCACCTGGGCTGGGGCGAGCGAGGTGTGCGCGGGCTCGGCTTATAGCGAGCGCGAAGCGCGAGCGGCTCAGCGAGGCCGGATGCCCCGGGGCACTATCTTCCGCCGGGTGATGATCGTCATGACACCGGACGCCACCGACGGCGAGATCGCCGCGGTCAAGTCGCGGCTCGAGTCGGTCGGCCGGCTCCACGTGCTGGTGATGCCTGGGGAGCTGACGACGGCGATCGGGGCGATCGGCGATCCGGAGGGGGTGGCCGAGCTCGGACTCGAGGGGATGCGGGGGGTCGACCGCGTGATCCCGATCTCGCGTCCGTACAAGCTCGCGTCCTCCGAGCTCGCCCACCACGAGCCGACCGTGCTCGAGATCGCCGGCCGCTCGGTCGGCGGCGGTGAGACGTTCTGCCTGATCGCCGGCCCGTGCACGGTCGAGTCGCGCGACCAGACGCTGGCCGTCGCGTCCGCGGTGGCGGCCGCCGGCGCGTCGATGCTCCGGGGCGGCGCGTTCAAGCCCCGGACCTCACCGTTCGCGTTCAAGGGGCTCGGCCCGCCGGCGCTGGAGATCCTGGCCGAGGCGCGGGAGCAGACGGGCCTGCCGATCGTCACCGAGCTGCTCGACGCCCAGCACGCCGAGCTCGTCGCCGAGCACACCGACGTGATCCAGATCGGCGCGCGCAACATGCAGAACTACAGCCTGCTCGAGGTGGCGGGCAAGCTCGGCAAGCCGGTGCTCCTCAAGCGGGGGCTGTCCTCCACCGTCGAGGAGTTGCTGATGGCCGCCGACTACGTGCTCAAGGAGGGCAATGAGGCGGTGATCCTGTGCGAGCGCGGGATCCGCACGTTCGAGACGGTCACTCGTTTCACGCTCGATCTGAGCGCCGTGCCGTGGCTGAAGCTGCACACGCACCTGCCGGTGATCGTCGACCCCAGCCACGCGTCGGGCGATCGACGCCTCGTCGGCCCGCTGTCGCGGGCCGCGGCCGCCGTGGGCGCCGACGGGCTGCTGGTCGAGGTCGCCGACGATCCCGAGACGGCACTGTGCGACGGGCCGCAGCAGCTGTCGGCGAGCGGGTTTGGCGACTTCGCGCGTGACGTGGCCGCCCACGCCGCGCTAAGCGGCAAGCGGCTGGCCTAGGGCTCCGCGTAGGATCCCGGAGCCCAACCCCGAGGAGGAGCCGACATGCCCGACGCCGTGATCGTCGATGCCATCCGCACGCCCATCGGTCGTGCGACGAAGGGCTCGCTGAAATCGGTTCGCGCCGACGAACTCGCGGCGATCCCGATCCGCTCGCTGATCGAACGCAACCCCGGACGGTCGCCGCGATCCGGCCGGAGAGCATGGGCCTGGGGCCCATCCTCGCGATCCAGGAGCTGCTCAAGCTGACTGGGATGACGATCGACGACATCGACATCGTCGAGATCAACGAGGCCTTTGCGGCGCAGATCGTGCCCTGCCGCGAGGACCTCGGCATCCCCGAGCAGAAGCTGAACCCGTTCGGCGGCGTGATCGCACTCGGTCATCCGTTCGGGATGACCGGTGCGCGGATCATGACCACGCTCCTGAAGGGCCTGCAGAAGCTCGACGGCACGTACGGGATCGAGTCGATGTGCGTCGCCGGCGGGATGGGGCAGGCGATGCTCGTCGAGCGTCTGGCCTGAGGGGGTGTGGCGATGCAAGAGCTCGCGCAAGGCGTGTGGCACCTGGCCGGGACACCCGCCAACGCGATCAACGTCTACGTGCTCGAGGACGTGCTGATCGACGCCGGAACCGCGCTCGACCACGGGCGGATCGCCCGACAGCTGTCGGGCGTGACGATCAGCGCACACGCGCTGACGCATGCGCATTTCGATCACTACGGCTCCAGCCACCGGCTGTGCCAGGAGCTCGAGATCCCGCTGTGGTGCGGGGCCGCTGACGTCCAGGCCGTCGAGGCCGGCAAGATGGTCGGGAAGGGTGGGCTGATGGTCCCCGCCGCCAAGGCCCACCGGGTCGACCGCGCGCTGGCCGAGGGCGACGAGGTGGCCGGATTCACCGTGCTCTGGACCCCCGGGCACTCGCCCGGGCACGTGTCGTACTGGCGCGAGTCCGACCGCGTGCTCGTCTGCGGCGACGTGATGTGGGGCCAGAACCCGTTCATCCTGTCCGGCGGGATCCGTGAGCCGTTCCCGCTGTTCAGCCCCGACCCGCGCCTCAACCGGGAGTCCGCCCGCCGACTCGCTGCGCTCGAGCCGGCGCTCGTGTGCTTCAGGCACGGGCCGCCGCTGCGCGACACCGAGCGGTTTGTCGCCGCGGTGTCCCGCCTGTCAAGCTGACTCATGTCCACGACGAAAGGAACGCCAGAGATGCCATCTGACTCGGAGCTGGTCCGCGGTGTCGACTTCGTCCCGGTGCCGACGCACGATCTCGAGCGGGCGGTCGAGTTCTACGGCACGACGCTCGGGCTCCCGTGCTCGGTGCACCGCCCCGAGCGTCACTTCGCCGAGTTCGAGACCGGCAACCTGACCCTCAACGTGATGGACGCCGGGGCGATGGGACTCCCGCACGAGCGTTCGGCCAACTCGATCGCCCTGCACGTCGACGACGTCGCCGCGGCGCGCGCGCTACTGGAGCAGCGCGGGATCGAGTTCCAGGGCGACACCTTCGACACCGGGGTCTGCCACATGGCCTTCTTCTCGGATCCCGACGGTAACGCGCTGATGCTCCATCACCGCTACGCGCCGCGGACGACGACGACCTGAGCCGACTCGGCGGCCAGCGCCGCCCGGCCGCGGCGCGCGCCGGCGAGGGATCGAGATCGCGTTCGACGAGCAGGCCGAAGCACACCTCACCGTCGTTGCCGACGCGCGGACGGCGGCCGATTCCTCGAGCTCGCTCGTCTGGGCCGTGATCGCCCGGATCCGGGCACTGAGGTCGGGCTCGCCGATCGGCAAATCGACGAACACGGTCGAGACGCGGTTGCCCATCTCGCCGCCGCCGCCGCTCGGCGTCGTCTCCGGGCGCGGGCAGGCTGGCCTGGCGGATTCGGCACTACCGGGGCGGCATGCGCAGAGCCCCGTCGAGCCGGATCACCTCGCCGTTGAGCATCTCGTTCTCCACGATGTGGACGGCCAGTGCCGCGAACTCCTCGGGACGTCCGAGCCGGGGTGGGAACGGCACGGCGGCGCCGAGCGCCTCCTGTGCCAGCTCGGGCAGCGCGCCGAGCAACGGTGTGTCGAAGGTGCCGGGGGCGATCGTGCAGACCCGGATCCCGACCCCGGCGAGGTCGCGCGCGGCCGGCAGCGTCATGCCGACGATTGCGCTCTTCGACGCCGAATAGGAGACCTGGCCGATCTGCCCGTCGAAGGCGGCGATCGACGCGGTGTTGATGCACACGCCGCGCTCGCCCGATGACGCGGGCTCATTGCTCAGCATCGCCGCCGCCGCCAGCCGCAGGACGTTGAAGGTGCCGATCAGGTTGACCCTGATCACGGCCTCGAACGGCTCGAGCACGTGCGCTCCGTGCTTGCCCGCGACTTTCTCCGCCCAGCCCATGCCGGCGCAGCAGGCCGAGATCCGCAGACCACCGGGCGCCTGCGCGGCGAGGTCGACGGCCGCGCCGACGGCGTCGGCATCGGTGACGTCGGCACGCACGAAGGCGGCACGCTCGCCGAGCTCGGAGGCCAGCCGCTCGCCCCGATCCTGATTGAGGTCGGCGATGACCACGTGGGCGCCCTCGGCGTGGAGCCGCCGGGCGGTGGCCTCTCCGAGCCCCGAGGCGCCGCCCGCCACGAGCGCGCTGCTGCCGCTGATCCGCATGGCGGGAACCCTACTGAGGAATGCGGCGCGCGAGCGACAGTGCGAAGTGCTGATCGCGGTCGGTGAACCAGCGGTCCAGCGCCAGCCCCGCGGCCTGGAAATCGGCCTCGAGTCGCGAGCGCGTGAACTTGGCGCTGATCTCGGTCCGGAGCTCCTCGCCGGCCGCGAACTCGACCCGCATACCGAGCCCGGCGATCAGGACGCTGCACGGCCGCCGCGCGCGCAGGCGCATCTCGATCCACTCGTGCCGGCGGTCGAAGTAGGCGATGTGGTCGAACTGCTCCGGGTTGAAGTCGGCATCGAGCTCGCGGTTGATCACGTGCAGCACGTTGCGGTTGAACTCCGCGGTGACGCCGGCGGAGTCGTCGTAGGCCGCTTCGATCACGGCGGGATCCTTGACCAGGTCGGTCCCCAGGAGCAGCCGGTCCTCGGGCCCGAGCAGCGCGCCGATCTTGCGCAGCAGCGCCCGCCGGCTGCCGGGCGGGAAGTTCCCGATCGTGCCGCCGAGCAGGGCGACCAGGCGCGGCACCTCGCCGGCATCCGGAACCCGGTCGAGGTGGCGCTCGAAGTCGCCGATCACGCCGTGGACGCGCAGTCCCTCGTAGGCGCCGACGAGCTGCTTGGCGGCGTCGGCGACCACCTGCTCGGATACGTCGAGCGGCACGTAGCGCGACAGCGTTCTGGCTTCCGACATCGCGTCCAGCAGGATTCGGGCCTTGTCGGCCGAGCCGGAGCCGAGCTCCACCAGCTCCCCGGCCCCGGTGAGGCGGATGATCTCGTGCGCCTGGGTCTCGAGGATCTCCCGCTCCGAGCGCGTGGGGTAGTACTCGGGCAGCTCGCAGATCCGCTCGAACAGCTCCGATCCGCGCGCGTCGTAGAAGTGCTTGGGCGGCAGCTCCTTGAACGGTCGCGTGAGCCCGTCGAGGACGTCGTTGGCCAGGCAGCGCTCCTCGGCCTCCGAGAGCCAGGAGTCGATCCGGATCTCATCGCTGTCGAGCAACTTCACCAGGTCACGTCTGTGGCGAGCCGGAGGCCGGAGAAGATCTGACGGCGCGCCGGGAAGTCCCAGTTGCGGAAGGTCGGCGTCGCGACCCGCGCCCGGGTCGCCCAGGAGCCGCCGCGCAGCACCCGGTACTCGCTGCCGAAGAACACCTCCGAGTACTCCCGGTAGGGATGGGCGACGAAGCCCGGATAGCCGCGGAAGTGGCTCGAGGTCCACTCCCAGACGTCGCCGATCATCCCCAGGCAGCCGTACGGCGACGCCCCGGCGGGGTGGGCGCCGACCGTGGCCGTGCCACAGCCGAGATGGTCCAGGTTGGCGTGCACGCCGGGGACCGGCGGTTCGGCGCCCCACGGGAACGGGCGGGCCAAACCCGACTCCTCGTCCCAGGTCGCCGCCTTCTCCCACTCGAACTCGGTGGGGAGGCGGGCGTCGTGTGCGCGAGCGAAGGCGTCGGCCTCGAACCAGGAGAGGTGGACGACCGGCCTGTGCGGATGGAGCGGTTCGAGCTCCCCGAGGCGCCATTCGGCGCCCAGGTCCGCCGTCCAGCCCCAAGGTCGCGTGATGTCGTACTCCTCCTTCCACGCCCAGCCCTCGTCGGACCACCATTCGCGCCGCTCGTATCCGCCGCCCTCGACAAAGGTCAGGTAGGTGGCGTTGGTGACGGGCGTACGCCCGATCAGATAGCGGCGCACATCGGTGCGGTGCCGCGGGCGTTCGTTGTCGTAGGCGAAGCCGAGGCTCGGGGCGCCGACCTCGCACTCTCCGGTGGGGATCTCGATCAGCTCGAGCCCGGTGTGCGGCGGCCCCGCGTCGACCGGCGAGCGCCGCCGGCCCGCCAGCCGGTAGTCCCGCAGGCGGGCCAGGACGAGCGTCTGCAGCATCGTCTCGCCGTGCTGCTGCTCGTGGCGGAGCACCATCTCGTGCACCGTGCCGTCGCCGACGCCGCGCTCGCTGATCACGTCGACCGTGCGCTCCCGCACCTCGGCGAGATACGCGCGGGCCTGATCGGGACCCAGGAAGGGCAGCTCGCCGCGTCCGGCGCGCGGGGTCTCAAACGCGTCGTAGACGTCGGCGAGGTCGCTTCGCAGCAGCGGCCGGCCGCCGAAGCGGTGAACCAGCCACAGGTCCTCGAACGCCGCGATGTGGCCGAGATCCCAGACCAGCGGGCTCATCAGGGGCGAGTGCACGCGCTCCAGATCGGCGTCGGACACCGGGGCGACCAGCGCCAGAGTCCGCGTTCGCGCCTCCTGCAGCGCTTCGGCCGCCTGCACCTCTGTCAGCTCCTGCACGGCTGCAGTGGGGCTGCCCATCGCGACATTGTTCCACCCCGGACAGGTCGGCAAACGAAACACGTTGTGAACGTCCCCGCGTGTCCGCCGCCGGCGCCGGCCGCGGCTCAGCGCATCGAATAGCGCAAGAACAGCGAGCCGCGGCGCTCCAGCGCCCACTCGAGCCTGAGCAGCGCCGGCTCCTGGAGTTCCGGTCCACTCGAGATCGCGGGACCGCGGCCGCCGCCGGTCAGCTTCGGCGCGATGGTCAAGAACAGCTCGTCGACGACGCCCGCTCGGGTCAGGGCTCCGAACAGGGTCGGGCCGCCCTCGCACAGCAGCGACCGCACGCCGCGCTCGGCGCGCAGCCGCCGCAGCACCGAGGTCGGCGTGAGCTCGCCGGGGTCGACCCTGACCACCTCGACCTGCGCGACGGCGCTCGACAGGTCGACGTCGGCGGCGCTGAACACGATCACCCGGGCCTCGGGCTCCTGCAGCAGCGGGATCTCGGTCGGCACATCGCCCGACCGGGTCACGACGCAGGCCAGCGGCTCGGGCGCGAGGCCCTTGGCCACCCGGCGTGCGCGTCCCCCAGGGTCGGCCATGATCCGGCCGTAGCGTTCGGCCCGCAGCGTGTTCGTCCCGGCCAGCACCACGTCCACCTGCTCTCGCAGCGTGTGGAACATGGCGCGGTCGCCGTCGTCGCCGAGCTTGCCCGAGCGTCCGTCGAAGGTCGCGCGCCCGTCGACGCTGGCCACGAAGTTGGCGAGCGCATACGGGCGATCCTCGGGTGCGGCGGCGCCAAACGCGAGTGACCCGAGCAGCGTGCCGACCTCGACCGTGCGCGGCTCGGGGAGGAGCCGGCGGAACTGCATCGTCTGCTCGATCACCGGGCCAGGGCGTCGATCAGGCCAGGCAGCTGCTGGGGGGCGGCGATCGGGGTCAGCACGCAGGTCGAGATACCGCCCTGGGCGAACTCCTCGATGCGCTGCCGGGCTCGCTCCGGTGACCCGAACACGAAGATCTCCCGGATCAGCTCCTCCGGGGCGAGCTCGGCGGCCCGTTGACGGTCGCCGGCGACGTGCGCCGCGACCATCGGGTCGATCTGCTCGCCCCAGCCGAGCCAGCGGAAGAAGTTGGCGTAGACGGGGACGCTTCCGTAGGCCGCGAACATGACCCTGGCCAGGCCCATTCCCTGCTCCTCCTCCATCGGGATCAGGAAGAACCGGCACGCGAGCTCGGTCGATCCCTCCTCGCGGCCGGCCGCGACCTCGCCTGTGTGCAGCGCGCCCTCGATGTGCGGAAGCCCCGACAGCGGCAGGAAGTTCGTGAACACCCCGTCGGCGACCTCGGCCGCCAGCGCAAGCATCTTGGCGCGCAGCGCCGCCAGCACGATCGGGATCTGCTGCGCGACGGGCCGCTCGAGCTTCAGGCCGCCGAAGCCGCGCTCGGCTGGGACCGAGAGCACCGGGCGCAGCGCCTCGACGGCCTCTCGGACGCGGGACAACGGCCGCTCGAAGCGCAGGCCGTTGAAGCGCTCGACGATCACGTTCGAGGAGGCGCCGAGGCCGAGCACGAAGCGACCGCCGCTGGCCTCCTGCAGCGCCGCGGCGGTCTGCGCCAAGACTCCGGGACCGCGCGTGTACGGGTTCACGATCCCGGTCACCAGGCGCATCCGCTCAGTGACGGGGACGGCCAGCACGAGCGGGGTGAAGCCGTCGCAGCCGTTGGCCGTCTCGCCCGACCACAGGTCGTCGTAACCGGCGGCCTCGGCGCGCCGGTACAGCTCCGGATGCTCGGAGAGGGGGATGCCGGCGAACGGAACCGTGAGGGCCCAGCGGATCGCCGACGTGTCCACAGCCCGAGACTACCGGTTAGAGTCGCGGCCAAACGAGCCGGGCGGAGCCCGGCCAATAAGCCTTATTTCAGTTCATGCTCGACTGCACATATCGCGTCCAGATCCACCACCGGGTCGGCCAATTGGCGCAGGTGGCGACCGCGGTCGCCGAGGGCGGGGGTTTGATCGGGGACATCGTGACCGTATCGCTCGGCCGCGAGCAATCGGTCCGCGAGATCGCCGTGGAGGTGCGCGACACCGGCCAGGCGGTCCGGATCGCGGAGCTACTCGAGGCGGCAGACGGCGTGCACGTGCTCCGGTACCAGGACCGGGCGCTGATCCGTCACGAGGGCGGGAAGCTGTCGATCGAGGCCGTGCACCCCGTGCGCACGGTGCAGGAGATGCGTGACGTGTACACGCCCGGGGTGGCTCGGGTGTGCTCCGCGATCGCCGATCAGCCCGCCCTGGCCGGGCGCTACACGATGATCTCGCGCAGCGTCGGGATCTGCACCAACGGCACGCGCGTGCTCGGGCTCGGGAACATCGGCCCGGTCCCGTCGATGCCGGTGATGGAGGGCAAGTCGGTCTTCTACCGCCAGTTCGCCTCGATCTCGGCGATGCCGATCCTGATCGACACGGCCGACGTCGACGAATTCGTGGACACGGTGATCCGGATCGCCCCGACGTTCGGAGGCATCCACCTCGAGGACATCTCCACGCCGGAGTGCTTCGAGATCGAGCGGCGCCTGATCGAGGCGCTGCCGCAGCCGGTCATGCACGACGACGTCCACGGCACGGCCGTGGTGACGCTGGCCGCAGTGATCGTCGCCTGCCGTCAGGCCGGGGTGGAGCTGCACTCGGCGACCGTCGGCCAGCTCGGCCTCGGCGCGGCCGGCTTCGGGATCGCATCGCTGATGGTCGACGGTGGCGTGCGGCGGGTGATCGCGTTCGACCCCCAGGAGAGCTCGCATGCCCGGGCCCGGGAGCGGGGGATCGAGCTCGGGTCGATGGAGGAGGTGATGAGCGTCGCCGACGTGGTCATCGCCACGACCGGCCGGCCGGGGCTGATCGAGCCGGCGATGATCCGCGAGGGCCAGGTGATCCTCGCGCTCACCAACCCGGACCCCGAGATCGAGCCGGAGCTGGCCGAGGCGGCCGGAGCGGCGTTCGCGGCCGACGGACGCAGCGTCAACAACGTGCTCGGGTACCCGGGCATCTTCCGCGGCGCGCTGATGGCCGGCGCGAGCGCGATCAACCTGGAGATGAAGCTGGCCGCCGCCCGAGTGCTGGCCGACCTCGCCGAAGGCGACGATCTGGTCCCCGACGTGCTCATGCAGGCGGTCCACGACGCGGTGGCGCAGGCGGTCAAGGAGGCTGCCGAGCGCAGCGGCGTGGCGCGCCCGGAAATGGTCGCCGTCGGTCTCTAACCCCGGCGCGCCGGCAGTCGTGGAGCGGGCCCGGACGTGGGCCTGAGAGCTGCACCCCGCAGCCGTGAAACCGGATAGTGTGCGCGCCGATGGACCTGAAGAACCTCGACAGGGGGGAGGCGGTTGCCGTGCTCGGCGGTGTCATCCTCGCCGTCTCGCTGTTCCTCACCTGGTACACGCTCGGCAACTCCCTGACCGTGCTCAACAGCTGCCGCGGCCCGAACGGCTCCTGCACCGGCTGGTCGTCGCTGACGATCTTGCGGTACCTGCTGCTGTTGGCCGCGATCGCGCCGGCGATCCTGGCCTACATCATCGTCCGGGGACACGCCCTGTCCTGGCCCCGGGGAGAATTAACGGCGGTGACCGCGCTCACGGCGCTAACATTCATCATCTTCCGCGGTGTGATCGACAAGCCCGGCTCTCCGCCCGGCCAGATATCGGCGGGTTTCGGGTGGTGGCTCGCACTGCTCGGCGGCCTCTTGATCTTGACCGGCTCGATTTCGCGCGCCCGAGAGAGCGGCGCGCGACGCAAGCCGCCCGGCATCCTGTGAGCTCCTCAGACACCACCACCCGGCCGGATCGCAACCTGGCGCTCGAGCTCGTTCGCGTGACCGAGGCCGCCGCGCTGGCCGCCGCCCGGATGGTCGGCCGCGGCGACAAGGAGGCCGCCGATCAGGCCGCCGTGGACGCGATGCGCGCCGTGCTCGACTCGGTCTCGATGGACGGCATCGTGGTGATCGGCGAGGGCGAGAAAGACGAAGCGCCGATGCTCTACAACGGCGAGCGGATCGGCGACGGCAGCCAGCCCGAGGTCGACGTCGCCGTGGACCCGCTCGAGGGTACCCGGCTGACGGCGCTCGGGATGCCGAGCGCCCTGGCCGTGATCGCGCTCGGGCCGCGCGGCTCGATGTTCGATCCGGGCCCCTGCTTCTACATGGAGAAGATCGCCGGCGGCCCCGACATCGCGGACCTGCTCGACCTCGACCGTCCGCTGCCCGAGACGCTGCAGCTGATCGCCGAGCGCAAGCAGCGCGACATCCGCGACGTGATGGTGGTGATGCTCGACCGTGAGCGCCACCAGGACGCGATGCGCGAGGTGCGCGAGGCCGGCGCGCGCGTGCGTCTGATCCTCGACGGCGACGTGTCGGCGGCGATGCTCGCGGTGAGCGAGAACTCGAGCGTCGACCTGCTGTGGGGCATCGGCGGCACGCCCGAGGGCGTGATCTCGGCCGCGGCGATCAAGTGCATCGGCGGCCAGCTGCTCGGCCGGCTGTGGCCGCGCAACGACGAGGAGCGCCAGGCGGCGATCGACGCCGGCTACGACCTCGACCGGATCCTCAACTGCGACGACCTGATCGCGGGCGACGACGTGTTCTTCTCCGCCACCGGCGTCACCGACGGCGACGTGCTCCAGGGCGTGCGGTATCAGAGTGACCGCAGCGCCTCGACCGAGTCAATGGTGATGCGCTCACGGTCGGGCACCGTGCGCCGCGTCAGCGCCCGGCACGACCGCGCCAAGCTGCGGACGCTGGTCGCCGGCCGCTACGGGTAGACGGCCTCGCGGCGTTCAAGCTGTGCCGCGGACCGGTGGCCTCAGGGCCGGCGGGCGGATGCCTGCTCGGGGGTGATCTCGGGCCGCTCCGGCTCGGCCGGTTCCACGTCGGCCTCGCCGTCGGGCGTGGATTGCGGGGCGGCGTCCGCGAGCGTCGTGTCGGGCTCGGTGGCCAGGCGCCCGACCTTGGAGTCGTACAGCTGCAGGGTGGCCAGGGAGCGCAGGAACGCGTGCGTCACCAGCACGTGGATGAACGACTGCGTGATCCGGTACACGGGGAGGCTGAAACCGGCGGCGATGGCGGGGTAGAAGTTGGCCACCTCGACCTCGATGTGCAGCTTGGCCGTGCCGTCGTGCTGGGGCGGGTACCGGCGCACGTCGACGGCCAGGAAGCCGGAACCGCGGCCCGAGCGCGCGACCAGCAGGCCGTCCTTGATCCTCCAGCTCACGGCGCCGTGGTCGGCCTCCTGCACGTAGTCGGGCGTGCCGAAGCGCAGCAGCGTCAGCGGGCGCACGAGGAGCACCACGCGTCGCTCGTCCTCGCCGTAGACGACGCGGATCAGCCCGAGCGTCACCTTGGTCAGGAAGCGCCAGTACGTGCGGGCCAGCCGTTCGAGGTTGGCCGGGCTCCAGAGCCGCTCCAGATCGTCGGCGGCGAGCGTGAAGTCGGCCGCCTGCACCGAGCGCACGCCGTTTGCGTCGCTGACCGTCGAGCGGCGCGGCGAGACGATCACGGCCCGGGTGGGGAGATGGCTGCGACGCCGCGCGCGCACCGCGGCCAGGGCCGAGATGGCGGCGAGCAGGACGGCGAGGACGGCGCTCACAGACTCATTTTGACCGGTCTTGCGATGGTCGTATCACCATTACACCGCCGCCGCGAGCGGACACGCCCGGGCACAGCGGCGAACCCCCGGGGCCAGCCGCCCGTCGGTCGACAGCCAGGATCCGGCCAGGATCAGCAGCCGGCCGGCCACGGCGCCGGCGCCCGGCCGCTCGCCGAGCAGCCCGACCCCGAGCCCGACCGCGATCACGCGGTTGATGAAGGTCGCGGCCTCTCCTCGGCGCGCGCCCTCACCGCGGCAGGTCCTCGAGGGTGACGATCGACCCGGCCGGCTGCTCGCCCTCTCCCTGGGGGATGAACGCCAGCGCGTCCGCGCCGAGCAGCGAGCTGACCAGATGCGACCCCTGGGGCCCGTTCGGCCAGGCGATCGCACGGCCGCCGCGGCGCTCGATCCGCACGCTGATGGCCAGCTCGCGCTCGCGGTGGCGCGCGACCGGCTCGCCGAGCTCGGCCTCGGCGGCCGGCGCCGGATCGTTCCCCAGACCCTGCAGCGCGGCGATCGCGGGCCGGGCGAACAGCGCGAACGTCACGAAAGCCGACACGGGGTTGCCGGGGAGGCCGAACACGAGCCGCTGATCCCGGACTCCGAACCACGTGGGGCGACCCGGCTGCAGCTTCACTCCCCAGAAGCGCTCACCCACCCCGAGCGTGGCCAGCGCGGGCTTGACGTGATCGTGGGGGCCGACCGACACTCCGCCGGTGACGACGACCACGTCGGCGCGCTCGAGCGCGCCGGCCAGCGCGGCCTCGGTGCGCCCTCGATCGTCTCCGAGCCGGACCGCCGGCGTCGTCGCTGCGCCGCACCGGGTGGCCAGCGCGACCAGCATGGCCGCATTGGAGTTGTGGATCTGCCCGGGTCCGAGCGGCTCCCCGGGCGCGCGCAGCTCGTCTCCGGTGCACAACACCGCGACACGCGGCCGCGTCGAGGCGAGCACCCTGCCGGCGCCGGCGGCGACCGCGGCGCCCAGCTCGGCGGCGCCGATCCTCGTGCCGGCGGCCAGAACCCGCTGTCCGGAGCGCAGATCCTCCCCGGGGCGACGGATGTCCGCGCCGCACCGGACCGCCGCGACGAGCCGGATGCTCGCGCCGAGTTCCTCGACGTCCTCCTGGCGGACGACGGCCGTGGCGCCAGACGGGACGACGGCGCCGGTCGAGACGCGCATCGCCTCGCCGTCGCCGACCTCGCCCGGCGACGGCGCACCCGCCCGGGATTCGCCGACGATGCGCAGCGTACGACCGGCGTCCCCGGCGATCACGGCGTAGCCGTCCATCGCCGAGCAGGCGAATGGAGGCACGTCCTCAGCCGCCGACAGGTCCTCGGCCAGCGCGCGATCCAGCGCCTCGATCACATCGACGCGTTCGGGTGCTAGCGGCTCGACGGCGGCCAGGACGGCGGCGCGGGCAGCGGCAACGGTGAGCAGTTGCTGGCTCATCGGTGGCCCATTGTCCCGTGAAAGGCGACCGCCGATCGTGATAGAAGCTCTGCATGCAGGAGGGTGTGCCACGCCGGCGCCGGGCTCGGCCCGTCGCCGACGCGCCGGTTGACGAACTTCTCGCGCGGTCCGACGAGATAGCGAAGGGGTGGCTGCTCGCCCTGGTCGAGGAGCTGCCGCTCGAGCGCTCGCCCGCGATCCTGGCCGCGGACCTGGCCCGCGACGGTCCGCGCGTGTGCGACGCGATCGTGCGCGCGCTGGCCGACGACGCCGATCTGCGCCGGCTGCAGCCGGGCGGAGCGCTCGAGCGGATCGTGGCCCGCGCGGGCGAGCTCGCGGGGGCTGGCGGCGCCGAGCACACCGCCCACGCCGTCGACGTGCTGCACTCGGTGATCTGGAGCGCCGTGCGCGACGAGCTGCGGCGCCCGGACCCCCACCAGCTGATCGAGCTCGCCGAGCGCCTCAACCTGGTGATGGAGCTGGTGCGGGCCGCGTCGCTCCGGCGCGGAGGAGAGGACCGCGATGCCGGCGCGGAAGCCGGGGACGGCTTCGGCGCGGAGGCTCGGAACGGCGCGGTCGATCGTCAGGATCCGCCCGGCACGCTCCGGCCGGTGGAGCCGGCGGTGCCGCGGGCCGAGCCGGCGGTGCGGCGGGTGGAGCCGGCGGAGTCGGTGGAGCCGACGGAGTGGGTGGAGGCGGCGGAGTCGGTGGCGGCGGAGTCGGTGGCGGCGCCGGCCGAGGGCGGAGCGCTGTGGCTGGGCGCGCTCGCCAGCGAGATCGCGCGGGCACGGAGCTCGGGCGCGCCGCTGTCGCTGCTGCTGGCCGAGCTCGACGAGACCGACCGGATGCTCTCCGTCGAGCCCGTCACAGTGGCGAGCGCGACGTTCGGCCGGTTTGCCCAGGCGGTGCGTAGCGTCGTCCGGCGCCAGGACATCCTCGCCTGCGAGTCCGAGAGCCGGGCGTGGATCATCGCCCGCGATACGTCACGGGCGGCGGCGCAGGCGCTCGGGTCGCGCGTCAGCCGGGCGGTCAGCGACGCCGAGGCGTGGCGGGGAGCGCCGATGACCGTCAGCGTCGGTCTCGCCGTGCTCGGCGAGGACGGCGAGGACGCGGGCCGCCTGATGGAGGTCGCGGAGGAGGCGGCGCTCGCGGCCGCCGCGAGCGGCATCGGGATCATTCGCGCGGTGCCTCCGGCGCACGAGTCCGACGACGACTGCCCGCCGGTCGCCTGAGCGCTACTTGTTGCCGGCGGGGGTAAGCGTCGAGCCGGGCAGCGAGACGGCCCCGATCGTGGCGATGCCGTCCATGCGCAGGGCCTGGTCGGTGGCCTGCGTGAGGTCGTAGTCGGCGTTGTTCGCGTACGGGCCGCGATCGATCACGGGGACGATGATCGTGCGCCCGCCGTAGTAGAGCGCCACCGGTGTGCCGCACTTCAGCCACTTGTGGGCGACCCCGAGCGTCTGGGGGGTGAGCGTCTCTCCGCACGCGGTGGTCGATCCCCAGAACCCCGGGCCGTACCAGGTCGCGATCGCGGGGCGGTAGACCGTCACGTCCACGGTCGGAGCGTCGGCCACCGTGCGCGTGCTGGCCAGCGAGCCGTTCAGCAACAGCGCGCGGATCGCGATGCGACCGATGTGGTTGGTCCGCCACGTGATCGCGAACGATCCGTCCGACGCCGCGGTGCCGTGTGCGGTTCGCAACCAGCCCTTGACGCGGTCGAGTCGCTCGATGACCACGGTCTGACCGGCAGCCGCGGCCGGCGCCACGCCCGTGAACTGCAGCACATGGCTGAGCAGGGCCGAGACCTTGGCGCTGAGCGTGATCCCGCCGCTGGTCGCGGTGGTCGTGATGTCGCCCGGCTGCACGCTGGCGGTGGCGAACGTGGTCGCCGGGCCCGCCCCGAAGCCGGCGCCGCCCGAGCTCGCCTGGCCCACGGCGGGGAGGGCAAGGGTCAGGGCAAGCGCGCCCACGGCGAGCATGGCTGCCAACTGCGTTGTGGCGCGTCGAATCACGATCTGCCTATTCGTCCTCTTCACGTTGCGCCTACGGGGTGAGCTGACGGGCTCGCGCTCGTGTGAGCGCTACGGCCCGAAACCGGGCCGATTCGCCCCTGCGGCCCGAAGGGCCGCAAGTGGTTCCCCCGTCGATCGCCCGCGGACGGACGATCGCTCGGCTTGGAAGTGGCGCAAGTATACGAAACTCTGCGGCAAGCATTACGCCGAATCGAGCGCGCGGGCTCGCGTCGCCGGCGGCCCGGGGGATCACAGTGGCGCGCGTTGCGGGGTTTTTGTGGACGCTGCCGCGCGCCGGCGGACTTGCGAATCTTTTTTGCCGGCGCTTCCGGCGGGGCGCGTCGGCGGGGCGCTTCCGGCGGGGGCTTTCGGTGGGGCGCTTCGGCGGGCGCCGGATTTCAGTGGGCCGGCCTACGCTATGCGGTCTCCTGCCGCTACTACGGTCGCGGCAGCTTGGAGATCGCGCCGCGCAGAGCGCGCGCGCTGGCCGAGAGCCCGATTTCGGTCAGCTCGGCGGCGGCCTGCACGGCCGTCCCGAGGATGTCCACGCCCGACGAGGGCACCGGCTTGCGGGAGGCCGGCGCCGGCGGCGCGCCGGCGGGCTGCTCGGGCTGCGGCAGCCGGGCCGGCTTCGTCCGGGCCGCGTGGCGCTGGGCCGCCGTTTCCGAGGCCTTGCGGGCGGGGTCCAGTGGCTCGACCGATGCCGACCCGCTGGTGGCGGTCTCGGCGGTCTTGGGGGCGGCCGGCTTGCGGGTGAGCGGCTTGCCCGCGGGTGCCGTGGCCGTGGGCGGGGTTGGCGCCGTGGCTGCGGGCGGAGTTGGCGCCGCGCCCGTGGGCGCCTCGCCGGCCAGGTGCTGCGCCGGCGCGCCGCGCTTCTCGCTGCGCCGGTGGGGACGGGTGCGGGGAAGTCCGCCGAGGACTTCGGAGGGGCGGTCGTCGGTCATTCTGGACACCATTTGGCTCGCTGGCAGGCCGGGACGTACAGATGATCGCGCAACCTGACGATTAACGTCAGCAGCCCCACCAAGGCAGGGACGCGTAATGCGGACAAAACTTTCGTACCGAAACTTGAAACGGGTGGGTAAGTTTGACGTATTACATGTGAAGTCGAGCGACGCCAGCGCGGAGCCGGGTTCCCGAAGACCACGGGACGGGCTCCTGAGACCACTGTGGGCGGCGTTGACTTCACAATGTATAGCGCCTATACTTTCAACGTATGTTTGAGTGGCGGACGTGCGGCCCGGAGGGCCGCGTCCGCTGTTTGACCCTCGGTGCCGGCGGACATCCAACCGCCCAGCGCCACTCGACGGAAACGGAAACAGATGTCAGTAGCGGAACTGCAGGAACTCGAAGAGATCAAAGGCCTCATGACCCGCGGGCAGCAGCTCGGGGTCCTGACGTACGCCGAGATCGCGACCGCGGTTTCCGAGCTCGACCTTGACGAGGCCGACGTCGAGGAGCTGCACGGCTTCCTCGAGCGGGCCGAGATCGAGCTCGTCGAAGAGGTCGATCCGGCGCTTGCCGCCGCCGAGGTCGAGCGCGCGCCCGACAAGCGCGGGCGCCGCAAGCCGAAGACCGCACTCGATCTCAAGCCGGACATGACGACCGATTCCCTTCAGCTGTTCCTGAAGGACATCGGCAAGGTGCGGCTGCTGACGGCTCAGGAGGAAGTCGACCTCGCCAAGCGGATCGAGCGTGGCGACCTGGACGCGAAGCAGAAGATGGTCGAGTCGAACCTCCGGCTCGTCGTGTCGATCGCGAAGAACTACCGCAACCAGGGCCTGCCGTTCCTCGATCTGATCCAGGAGGGCACGCTCGGGCTCGTCCGCGCGGCGGAGAAGTTCGACTACCGCAAGGGCTTCAAGTTCTCCACCTACGCGACGTGGTGGATCCGCCAGGCGATCGCCCGCGCCCTGGCCGACAAGGCTCGGACGATCCGGATCCCCGTGCACGTGGTCGAGAAGCTGAACAAGATCGGGCGGGCCGAGCGCAAGCTCGTCACCGAGCTCGGACGCGAGCCGACGGCGGAGGAGATCGCCGAGGTCACCGGCATCGAGCCCGACGAGGTCGAGTCGATCAAGCGCTCGGCGCAGGCTCCGGTCTCGCTCGAGAAGCCGGTCGGCGACGAGGAGGAGTCCGAGTTCGGCCAGTTCATCGCCGACGAGCGGGCTGAGTCGCCCTACGAGCGCGCAGCGGAGATCCTGACCAAGGAAGCCCTCCGCGAAGCCCTCGAGAACCTCTCGTACCGCGAGCGGCGCGTGCTCGAGCTGCGCTACGGCCTCGGCGGCGAGCATCCGCGGACGCTGGACGAGGTCGGGCGGACGTTCAACGTCACGCGCGAACGGATCCGGCAGATCGAGAACCAGTCGCTGAAGAAGCTCCAATCGCTGGCCGAGGCGCAGAAGCTCCGCGACGTCGCCTAGCTAGACGCGCTTCGGTAGAGGATTGAGCAGGGCGGGGCCCCGGTGGGCCCCGCCTTGCGTTGGGGGGTCGTTCGCTGCGGGCGTGGCCGGCGGGCTGGGTTGCTGCCGTCGGGCGGGGGTGGCGGGCTTGGGAGGTAAACGGCCTGCTGGGAAAGGGGCAGAGGGGGGCCGGGGCGCCCCGCCGGGCCCGAAGAACCACGGTCCCACCAGCCGAATCTCGCACGGACGCCCGCCCCGGCCACGCCAGCCGGTTCCCTTCGTGAGCCAGCCGCTTACGCCCCAACTCGGAACTGCCATCACGACACGACCAGTCGGCCCCGTCCACCACGCCCCACCCCTTCCTCAAGCCAGAGCCGCGCGCGGCCGATTCGAGGGGCAGATGTTTGATCTCGTCGAGGCGCTTCGCTATGTGGTCAGGCGGGAGGGCTCGGACCTTCACCTGAAGGTGCCCTCGCGGCCGCTGGCGCGGATCCACGGCCGGCTGCAGGCGATCGAGGAGTTCGAGCCGATGCAGGCGGCGGATGTGGAGCGGGTGCTGCGGGAGATGCTCACCGATCCGGGCAAGCTGGGCGAGTTCGAGCAGGACAATGAGGTCGACTTCGCCTACGCGGTCGAAGGGCTGGCGCGGTTCCGGGTGAACGCATTCCGCCAGCGGGGGATGGTCTCGATCGCGCTGCGCGTGATCCCGTATGCGGTCAGGACGATCGACGAGCTCGGGCTGCCGGCGGTGATCAGCGAGATCGCCGACGAGGAGCGCGGCCTGATCCTGCTCACGGGGACCACGGGCTCGGGTAAGTCGACGACGCTGGCGGCGATCATCGATCAGATCAACGCGACGAAGGCGAGGCACATCGTCACGATCGAAGATCCGATCGAGTATCTGCACAGCGACCGGACGTCGATCGTCAACCAGCGCGAGGTCGGGATGGACACCGTCTCGTTCAGCCGCGCGATGCGCCGCGTCCTGCGCCAGGACCCCGACGTGATCCTGATCGGGGAGATGCGCGACGAGGAAACGGTGCGCACGGCGCTGTCGGCGGCTGAGACGGGGCACCTGGTGCTCTCGACGGTGCACACCCTCGACGCGCCCGAGACGGTGAACCGGATCATCGACTTCTTCCCGCCGCACGAGCAGAGCCAGGCCCGGGCGATGCTGGCGGGCACGCTCAAGGCGGTGATCTCCCAGCGCCTGGTCCCGACGCCGGACGGCAGCGGGCGGATCGCCGTCTGCGAGGTGATGCGGATGACGGGGCGGGCCCGCGACATGATCCTCGACCCCGACCAGACCGGCCGCTTGCGCGAGGTGATCTCCGAGGGTGGCTACTACGGCATGCAGACATTCGAGGAGGCGCTGCTGTCGCACTTCCAGGCCGGCCGGGTCTCGATGGAGGACGCGCTCCGGGTCGCCACCAGCCCGCACGACTTCAAGCTGCTCGTGGCCGCCCAAGGACGGACGGCCACCGCGATGGAGGATCTCACCGACGTCGCAGCAGCTCCGGCAGTGGCCGGGCCGGTCACGCTGATGCGGCCCGGCGCGCCGGTGCCCGCCGGCCCGACGATCGGCCCGGGGTCCCCGGCGCCCCCCGGCGTGCCCGCCTAGCCTCGGCCCCGGCGACCGCCCACGGCAACGGGGTGGGGCCGGGACCCCGGAAACATCCACTTCAGTTCGTGAAGCATTGCGCTAGACTGGGGATCCTGATGGCTATCAACGACACGTGCCCGGTCTGTCGCACGGCGGAGATCGTGTGCGGTAAGTGGACGCTGCTGGTGATCCGTGACCTCGCTGACGGTCGCTCCCGGTTCTGTGAGCTCGAGCGCTCGCTGAAGGGAATCAGCCCGCGCACGCTGTCGCTGCGGCTGCGGGCGCTGGAGGAAGAGGGCATCGTCGCGCGCCAGACGTATCCCGAGGTGCCGCCTCGCGTAGAGTACGCGCTGACGGCCAAGGGGCTGGCGCTGCTGCCGCTGATCGAGGACATGCGCGCCTATGGGCGCGAGTGGCTGGGCGGGAGCTGCGCCGAGCAGCAGGTCTCCGAGCCCGAGCCGGCCGCCGTCGCGGTCGCCTGAGCGATCCCTTCGCGAGATGCGAATCTCGCTCGCCGCCGATGAGCTGACCGGCGTCGCCGCCGCGGTTCCGGATGAGCTGCGCCGTCGCGGCCACGAGCCGATCGTGCACGGGGCCTACGCCGTTGGGGAGCGCTCCGACTGGGCGTGGGCCAGTGAGGCGGCCGCCCGGGACGTGGCCGAGGGCCGCGCCGAGCAGGCCGTCGTTGCCTGCTGGACCGGCACGGGGGCCTCGATTGCCGCCAACAAGGTGCCGGGGATCCGCGCCGCGCTGTGCGTGGACGCCCAGACCGCGGGGGGCGCCCGCCGCTGGAACGACGCCAACGTGCTCGCGCTCAGCCTGCGCCTGACCTCTCCGGCGGGGCTGTCCGAGATCCTCGACGCCTGGTTCGCCGCGGAGCCGAGCGAGGACCGCCCGGACGCGGAGAACATCGCTCACGTGGCGGAGATCGAGCGCAGCGCCTGAGCGGCTCGGGCCCCCGCCGGCCACCGAGCCCCCGCCGGCCACCGAGCCCCTGCAAACCCACGTTCGCCGGCAGGATCGATCGATCCGAGCGCGAAACGGCGACCGTGCGCAACCGACCGCTCCATCAGCTGCTCGAGGCATTCACCACCGACGCGGCGATGCAGCTGTCGGCCGACACCGCCCGCGGGGCCGAGGTGCCGTTCGAGGTGATCGAGGAGCCCGGTGTCCGTGCGCCCCTGTATTGCTACCGGCCGCTGACCGGAGCGTTCATCCGCGAACGGCTCGGACTACTCGCGGCGCTACCCACCTATGCCCCCGCGGCGCGCGCCCTGACGCTGCTGGAGGGCGTGGACGGGTACCTGCGCGAGCAGGGCGAGCAACGGATCCCGACCGAGTCGCGCGAGCGCGCCGATGCAGCGCTGCGGACATTCCTCGGGTCGGTGTTCGCCGAGCGCAGCGACTTCGGCCTTGATCCGCTGCGGTTCGACACCGCCTACGAGGAGCTGGAGCGAGCGCTGTACGACGGCCGCTGTGTGACCACCGTGATCGCGCCGCTGCTGGGGGTGGCGCTCGATCACGGGATCAGCGAGCTCGCGCTGGGCGACGGGCTGTCGCTGGTTCCGGGCCAGGCGCTCGAGGACGCGCCGTCGGACGCGGTGTGGGGCGACGGCGACGAGCCGAACGTGCTGGCGGTGCTGAGGGTCGCCGAGGACGGCGCGGCCCGCTCCCCGGTGTCGATCGCCCGCATGCGGTTCCGGCGCGTGCTGACGGCGCTGAGGCTGTTCGAGCGTGGCGGCTATGCGCTCGGACCGGTGGCCTGGGCGCGCCTCGACGCCGGCGCGTGGCGAACCGTGTCGCTGGGAGGCAGCGGGCGGCCGCGGTTCGTGACCTTCGTCTCGGCCGACCAGGAGGACGAGCTGCGGGCGTTCTGCAACCTGATCGCCCGCCGCACGCCGACCGGCGGCGAGCTGGCCTGGGCGCTGGCGCGGTTCGAGATGGGCTGCGAACGGCTGGCGCCGTTCGAGGCCCTGACCGACTACCTGCTGGCGCTGCGGGCGCTGCTCGAGCCCGAGGGACCCGCCAGCGGGCGTCTCGCCCAGCGGCTGGCGGCGATCTGCGCCCAGCCCGCGGATCGCACCGCGCTGGCGGAGCGGACCGCCCACGCGATCTCGCTCGAGCGTGCGGTGATCGCCGGGCTCGCGCCGGCGGAGCCTGGTGTCGATGCGCTGGTGGACGAGCTCGCCGAGCACCTCCGCGCGCTGATCCGCGACGTGCTGTGCGGCCACCTGGAGGTCGACCTCCGCGGCGTCGCCGACAGCCTGCTCGCGGAAGCCGCGGCCGCTCCGGCCTGAGCCGACCCGCCCGCTCCAGGCCTCACGCCGTGGCCGCGAGCGCGCCGCGGTGGAGATCGCCCTCGAAGGACTCGATCACGGCGCCGGCGGGCGTGGGGCCGACGTGATCGGTATCGCGTGGCCACCAGCTCGCGATGGCGTCGGTGAACTCCGGGAAGGCGCGCTCGGCCGGCGCCGGCACGACGATTGCGCGACGCACGGGAGCGCCGATCACCTGCTCACTCATCGATCTTCCTGTTCGCTGGTCGTTGCGTCCGGATCGGGCCCATCGCGATCGCGCTCGACCGCCTCGGCGAACGCAGCCAGGGCCCGATCCCAGAACTGGTCGAAATAGGCGCGCAGCTCGCCGACGCCGGCGGGGTCGATCCGGTACAGCCGTCGCGTGCCGACGGCGTCGTCACGCACGAGCCCCGCGTCCTTGAGCACGCGCAGATGCTGTGAGACCGCGGGGCGGCTGACGGGCAGCTCGGCGGCGAGCTCGCCGACCGCGCGCCGGCCGCCGGCGAGGGCCTCGAAGATCGCACGGCGGGTCGGATCGCCGAGCGCCGACAGGGCTGTCGATGCGTTCGCCATGGCTTACGGTAAGCATAGACGAACGGACGGGGCCTGGACTGGAGCGACCGAGACCGCGCCAGATGCCACTCTTTGGGCCGTGTTCCACGTCGAGCTGAGCCACTTCCCGCATCAGGCGCACGCGTTCAACCTCAGCGCCGAGGAGCTCGACGCCACCATGGTCCGCCCGTGGGTGCGCGGCCAGGTGGTCGAGTTCGGCGAGCGCCGCTGGTCGCCCGAGCGGGCCCGGCTGACGATCTACGAGGGCCCCGAGGTGCGATCCGACGAGATGAGCATGGGCCGCGGCTGGCCCAACGTGACGCGCTCCGGCGTCGACGTCACCGACCGCATCCTCGCCGCCGCGACGCAGCAGGCCCAGGGCGGGCCGGCCGATTCCGCTGTGGCCGCGTTCAAGGAGGCGGTGCTGGCCGAGTGCGGTGACGGCCGCATTGGCATCCACCAGGTCGTGTGGCTGGCCAACACGCGCTACGGCCAGAGCCGGGTCAGCGAACGCCTGGCGCTCTCGGAGCAGTCCGTGTGGGAGCTGCTCCACGAGCGCCGCCTGGTGCTGCTGCGTGCCGCCGCGGCGGCCGGGGAGAGCGAGCCGATTCCGCCGGACGAGTGGCAAGCGGCGCTCCTGTCGTGGGCCACGTGGGCAGACCCGGGGGCGCCCACGGTGTTCCTCGAGGCCACGAAGGAGTAGCGCCCCGCGCCCGCCGCCGCGCGCCCCGCTCAGGCCACGACGTCGGCGATCATCTGCGCCCGCTCCGCCGCGGACGCGAACAGGTAGCGGTGGATCCGCAGCAGGCCCTCGACGTCGTGCACGTCATCGTCGAAGTGGGGCACGAGCAGCAGCGGGCGGCCGTCGAGCTCCGGCTCGAGCCGGGCGATGTTCTGCTCGTCGCGGCGCGCCAGCACGTGGTAGTCGCGGAAGTTCTCGGCCACGCGCTCGGCCAGTTGGTCGGGCAGCAGGCCGGTCAGCTCGGAGTCGACGTCCTCCGCGTCGGCGTCGCCGAGGATGTCGTGATGGACGCGGTTGACGACCACGCCGGCGAACGGAAGCTCCCCCTGCTCGAGCGTGCGCCGGAACCAGATCGCCTCGTCGATCGCCTCGCTCTGAGCCGAGCTGATCAGCAGGAAGGCGGTCGAGTCGGACTTGAGCATCTGCTCGACCCGCGCCGCCCGTCGGCTGAAGTCCTCCGTCATGCCGCCGAGCAGGCCGAAGAAGGTGGACAGGTCGGCCAGCAGGTCCACGCCGGTGATCTTGCGCAGGCCGCCGAGCACGACGCCGGCGGGGCGTCCGAGCACGCGCATCCCGAATCCCGTCGGGCGCAGGAAGGCCTTGAGCGCGCGCCCCTCCAGGAACGAGGTCAGCCGCCCGGGGGCGTCGAGGAAGTCGAGCGCGTTGCGCGACGGCGGCGTGTCGAGCACGAGCAGGTCGAAGTCGCCGTCGTGGTCGAGGTCGTAGAGCTTGGCGATGGCGGTGAACTCCTGCGAGCCGGAGACGGCCGTGGAGAGCTCGCGGTAGACGCGGTTCTCGAGGATCTCGCGGGCCCGCTCGGGTGTCGGCGCCAGGCGCCCGATCAGCTCGTCGAAGGTGCGCTTGGGATCGAGCATCATCGCCCACAGCTCGCCCTTGAGCTCGAGCCCGGCGGGCGCGAGCCGCTCGGGCTCCACGCGGCGGGGCTCGTTTTCGAGCTCCTCGAGCCCGAGTGCGTTGGCCAGGCGCTTGGCCGGGTCGATCGTGACCACCGCGACCTTGGCCCCCTGAGCCGCCATGCCGAGGGCGATCGCCGCCGAGGTGGTCGTCTTGCCGACCCCGCCGGACCCTCCGCACACGCACACCCGCTTGCCGGCGAGCAGGTCGGCGACGCTCATGTGAGGACCTCGCCGGCTGGGTCGGGCTGGGCCAGGCCAGACTCCAGCCCGTCGGCGAGACGCTCGAGCTCGGGGATGCCGATCTGATCGGCGAACACGAACGGGAGCTCGACGACGCGGTTGGCCAGCCCGTCGCGCAGCCGTCCGATCTGCTCCCGCTGGGTCTCGGCGCGCAGGTGCTCGGAGACGGCCGCGCGCACCGCGGCCCGGGCCAATGAGGATTCCGCGCGCTCGAGCGCGCCGTTCAGCTCGGCCACCTGATCGTCGCTGAAGCGAGCGGGATAGACCGCGTTCATGACCACCTGCTGCAGCGTGAGTCCCTCGCGGTCGAGCGCGTCGCGCAGCGACAGGGTCTCGTTGACCGGCATCTCCTCGGGCAGCGCGACGGCGACCACGGCGGTGAACGACGGATCGGCGATGGTGGCGGCGACGGCCCGGCCCTGGTTGGCGATCGGACCCACCCGCGCGATCTCGGCGAACGTCCGCGGCGTGCGCAGGATGCCGACGCCGTGGCCGGTGGCGGGAGCGTCGACGATCACCAGATCGTAGGGGGCGCCGCCGCGCGTCTTGCGCTGCAGCTGCGCCAACTCCCAGACCTTGCCGATGCTGAGCAGCTCCCGCATGCCCGGAGTCGCCATCGCGAAGGCCTGGAACAGCCTGCTCGAGCCGAGCGCGTGACCGAGCGGGCCGATCCTGATCCGGAGGTATTCCTCCATCGAGTGCTGCGGGTCGATTGAGATCGTGAACAGCCCCGGCGCCAGCTCGACCTCGCGGAAGAGCTCGGCCTGATGCTCGAACGTTCGCTGGACGCGCTCCTGGCTGGACAGCTCGACCACGATCGTGCGCAGGCCGGCGCGCGCGGCCAGCAATCCGAGCGCCGTCGCCACGGTGGACTTGCCGACACCGCCCTTGCCGGTGACGAAGATCAGGCGTCGGTCTAGAAGTCCGGGCACCGCGGGGCAAAATACCGACGCTCCGTGGCCGGCGCGGCGGCGGGGCGCGGGAGGAATCTCCGGAGCGTCTGCGAATAGAGGCGCGTATGAGTTACCCGACGCATCGGAGCCTCCCGTGACGGCCACGCCCAAGGTGATCGCGTTCGCCAACCAGAAGGGCGGCGTCGCGAAGACCACCACAACGCTCAATCTCGCTGTGGCCTTCGCCGAGGAGGGGCACCGCGTGCTGTGCTGCGACATGGATCCGCAGGGCAACCTGACCATGTCGCAGGGAATCGACCCGGACACGCTCGAGAAGTCGATGTACGACGTGCTCGTGCACCACATCTCGATCCGCGAGGTGATCCGCAAGCGCGAGGTGGACGTCGCCTGCGCGTCGATCGACCTCGCCGGCGCGGAGATCGCAATGTCGACGCAGATCGGTCGCGAGCGCTCGTTGCAGAAGGCGCTGGCGGAGGTCTCGGACGACTACGACTTCGTCTTCATCGACACGCCGCCGAGCCTCGGACTGCTCACGATCAACGCGCTCACGGCCGCCGACAAGGTGATCGTCCCCGTGCAGTGCGAATATCTGTCGATGCGCGGCCTGATCCAATTGCAGAACACGCTCGCGATGGTCCGCGAGAACCTGAACCCGGACGTGGACATCGAAGGGATCCTTCCGACCCTGGTGGACTCCCGGACGCTCCACGCCAAGGAGGCGATCGAGATCCTGGAGGAGAACTTCGGGGATCGCGTGTTCGCGTCGAGGATCAGAAAGACGGTCCGTTTCGCCGAGGCGCCGGTCAAGGGCATGTCGGTGCTGAAGTACGATCCCGACGGTCTGGCCGCCCACGCCTACAGGCAGCTCGCGAAGGAGGTCCTCTCAAATGCCAACCGGTAAGCGCGCGAGCATGCGCGAGGGGCCGCTGGCGGCCCTGTTCCGCAAGACGGCCGACGATTCGCCCGGGCAGGACCCCCAGGCCCAGACGCAGGCCGAGGCCGAGGCCGGCGCTGCCCAGCCGCCCGCATCCGCGCCCGATCCTGGCGCGACCGCGCCGGTGCCGGCCGCGAGGGCGACACCGCCCCACCCGGCGCTCAACAAGCCCGAGCCTGAGCCGCCGTCCGAGCCGCCGCACATCCCCTCGCCGCAGGAGCGGCTGCGTCACGCCTTCTCCTCCGACATCCCGGACAACCTGCTCGACCGCCCGGCCCACGCCCCCGAGCCGCCGCCCGTCCCCGCGGCGGACGTCTACGCGCGGGCCGAGCGAGCGACGGAGGGCATGAGCGTTCCGCGCCCCGTCGGCACGCCTGTGCTGCGGGTCGTCGGTGTCGGCGGTGCCGGCGTCAACGCGGTCAACCGGATGGTCGAGGCCGAGGTCGAAGGGGTCGAGTTCCTGGCCATCAACACCGACCTGCAGTCGCTGCAGCAGTCGGCGGCGCACGAGACGCTGCACATCGGCGACGGGATCACCCGTGGTCTCGGGTCGGGCTCCGACCCCGATCTCGGCCGCCAGGCCGCGAAGGAGGAGTACGACCGGATCAAGGCGCTGCTGCGGGGATCGGACATGGTCTTCATCGCCGCCGGCGCCGGCGGGGGCACCGGAACCGGCGCCGCGCCGATCGTCGCGCAGATCGCCCGCGAGCTCGGAGCGCTCACGGTCGGGATCGTGACCCGGCCGTTCCAGTTCGAGGGCTCCCGGCGTCGCGACCAGGCCGAAGCGGGCATCGACGCGCTGGCTGACGAGGTCGACACGCTGATCGTCGTGCCCAACAACCGCTTGCTGTCGGTGCTCGATCGCAACACCTCGATGGTCGAGGCCTTCCGGGTCGCCGACGACGTGCTGCGCCAGGGCGTGCAGGGGATCTCGGACCTGGTGACGCTGCCGGGCCTGATCAACCTCGACTTCGCCGACGTGCGCACGATCATGTCCGAGGCCGGAAACGCGCTGCTCGGCATCGGCATGGGCACCGGCGACCGGCGCGCGATCGATGCCGCCGAACAGGCCGTCGCCTCGCCGCTGCTCGAAACGAGCATGGAGGGCGCCCGTTCGATCCTGCTGTCGATCACGGGCGGCCGTGACCTGTCGCTATGGGAGGTGAACGAGTCCGCCAAGGCGGTCGCAGAGGCCGCGCACCCGGACGCGAACATCATCTTCGGTGCCATGGTCGACGAGAAGCTCGACGACCAGGTCTGGGTCACCGTGGTCGCGACCGGCTACAGCGACTCGCGGCCCCGCAAGCGGGCCGAGGAGCGGCCGCCGTTGAGCGCCCGTTCCGAGCGCGACCGGGCCTCGCTGCGCGAACCCCGCGGCGAGCCCAGGGTGACGCGAGCGCGCGAGCGCGTGGGCGGCTCCTCGCCGCTCGAGCTCGAGGTGCCCGAGTTCATTCCCCGGCGCTGACCGCTCCGCCGAACTCATCCGGCCGGTGAGCGCCGCCGCGCACTGACCGCTCGATGATTCGCCCGGCGGGCGGCTCGCTACCGTCTTGGCTCGATGCCGCGCCTACCCGAGCTCGGAGTCATCGCCGCCGGCCATCCCGTCACGGCCGGGCACGGAGCCGATGTGCTGCGCCGGGGCGGCAACGCCGTCGACGCCGCGATCGGGGCAATGCTCGCCTCGTGCGTGTGCGAGCCCCTGCTGACCGGTCTCGGTGCCGGCGGGTACATGATGGTGGTGGCGCCCGGGCAGGCGCCGACGCTGCTGGACTTCTTCGTCGAGGCTCCGGGGCGTGGAGCCGATCCCGGCGAGCGGGCCGAACTGGTGCCGATCAGCGTGTCGTTCGGCGACGCGATCCAGGTGTTCAACATCGGCGCGGCGTCGGTCGGCGCCTACGGCGTCCCGGCCGGGCTGTCCGAGGCCGCGCAGCGGTTCGGCCGCATGCCGCTGTCCGATCTCGCCGCTCCGGCCGCGGCGCTCGCCCGCGACGGCGTGGAGATCAACGCGCAACAGGCGTACGTGATCGAGATCCTGGCCGATATCGTCACCGCGACCCCGGAATGTGCCGCCCTGTTCGCCCCCGGCGGGCGCCTGCTGCGCACGGGGGATCTCTGGCGCCAGCCCGAGCTCGGTGACGCGCTCGAGCGGCTCGGAACCGAGGGGGCGGCGCCGTTCTACTCGGGCGAGATCGCCGAGGCGATCGTCACGTGGACCTCCGGTCGTGGCGGGATGCTCACGCGCGAGGACCTGGCCGCCTACACGGTCCTGGACCGCGAGCCGGTCCGAGTCTCCTACCGCGGACGCGAGGTGCTCACCAACCCACCCCCGTCGGCCGGCGGGATCCTGATCGCGCATGCGCTGTCGCTGCTCGACGGTGACGGCCGGCCGCCCACGGTCGAGCGGATCGTCGAGGTGATGGAGCGGGTGCAGGCGGAGCGGACCCCCGACTTCCTCGCCGGACTGGACGAGCCCGGCTTCGGGGAGCGCTTCCTGGCCGCGGGACGGCTCGGCTCCACGACGCACATCTCGGTCATCGACCGGGACGGGTGGGCCTCCTCGGTGACGTGCTCGAACGGCTCCTGCTCCGGTGAAGTCGTGCCGGGGACGGGCGTGCACCTGAACAACATGCTCGGCGAGCAGGATCTCAACCCGCTCGGCTTTCACCGCCATCCTCCCGGTCGCCGGCTGCCGAGCATGATGGCGCCGACGGTGGTGCTGCGCGATGGCTCACCGGAGCTGGTGGTCGGCAGCGCCGGGTCGAACCGGATCCGCTCCGCCATCCTGCAAACGGTCGTGCACGTGATCGACGACGGGCTGCGCGCCGGGCCGGCGGTGGAGGCGCCCCGCGTGCACTTCGAGGACGGCGTCGTGTACGCCGAGCCCGGAGTGGACACGGCGACGCTCGAGCAGGCGGGCCGGGCGATCGGTCGCTTCCGCGACCGCAACCTGTTCTTCGGCGGCGCTCAGGCGGTCGAGCGCGACATCTCGGGCATGTTCTCCGGCGGCGGCGATCCCCGCCGCGGCGGGGCCGCCGTCGTGGTCACCGACCCCGGGGCCGCGCCCGGCTGATCACTTGGTGGCAGTGCCCGCCGTGCTCCGCGTCGGACCTGTCTGGAACCAGGCGAACACGAAGCAGGCGATGCCGAGCAGGAACGCCGCGATGCCGTGCTTGACGTGGTGGGTGCTCGAACCGGCCTGATGGCCCGGGAAGAAGCTCGGAAGGCCGTTGGCGGTCGAGACCCAGTACACGACCGCAATCACGATCAGAACGATGCCGAGGATCACGGCGGGGATGATGAGCTGTCTGTTCTTGGTCATGGAAAGGCCTCCGCCTAGGTGATGATGAAGCCGATCGTGAGCAGCGCTCCGACGACGGTGCAGTAGATCGCGAACGGGGTCAAGCGGTTGGTCACGAAGTAGCGCATCAGGAAGCGAATCGAGAGAAAGGCGCTGAGGGCCGCGCAGAGCGCGGCCACGAGCGCCTGGCCGCGGACATGCGCCCCGGTGCTGCCGAGCAGGTCCGGGACCTTGAGCAGGGCGGCGGCGCCGATGATCGGGGTCGCGAGCAGGAACGCGAACTTGGCCGCGTCCTCGTTGTTGAGTCCGACGAGGAGGCCTCCGCCCATGGTCACGCCCGAGCGGGAGATGCCCGGGATCAGCGCCAGCGACTGCGAGGCGCCGACGCCCACCGACTGCTTCCACGAGACACGCTCGGCGATCCGGTTGTCCTCGTCGGGCTCCTCCTCGGGGGCTCCCGGGGCCCGGCGCCGCAGGCGCTCGGCGCCGAACAGCAGCAGTCCGTTGATGAAGATGAAGAACGCGGCCAGGGTCGGCGAGGCGAACAGCTTGCGCAGCGGGTCCTGGAGCGTGAGGCCGAGGATGCCGGCGGGGATCGTCCCCACGACCAGCAGCCAGCCGAGCCGGGCGTCGGAATCGGTGATCTCGCGATCGCGCAGCGAGCGGCCGATCCCGAACACGATCCGCCTCCAGTCCTGCCAGAAGAAGCCCAGCAGGACGATCGCGGTCGCGAGGTGCACGGCGACCAGGAACGCGAGGAAGTACTGATCGTTCTGATGGATGTTCCAGCCCAGCAGCCGCGGAACGACTACCGCGTGCCCGAGGCTGGAGATGGGGAACAGCTCGGACACTCCCTGGAGAAGTCCGAGCACGATCGCCTGGAAGTAACTAATCGGGTCGTGCATGGTGCTACGGGTCAGCGGCCGCCCCGCCGCGGGTGATCGGATCGGAGACCTGCTCTGGCAACCCCGCCCCCAGCCTGGAGCGCGCCCAGAATGCGGGGTCTCGAACGGACACCGGAGGATCGTGCGGCGTCCGAGCCGGCGCAATCATAGCCGCGCAGCCCCCGCTACGCTCCTGTCGACGCGGGCCGGACGGCCGATCCGGCACGATGCAGGCATGCTGCCCGGGCGAGCTCGTCACCTTCGCGGCGCCCTCGGCGCCGTCTGCGCCCTGGCCGCGGCGCTCTCCGGCTGCGGCCTGCAGGTGGCCTCGCCGGACCTGTTCGCCCTCACGCGGACCGGCCCGGGACCGAAGCTGACGCTGCTGGTCAACGACTCGGGAACGATCCGCTGCAACGGCAAGCCGGCCAAGCGGCTGTCGGACCCGCTGCTGCTGCAAGCGCGGAGCCTCGCCACCACGCTGGCCACCGACGCCCAGCACAGCCTCCGGCTCGCGGGCACGAGCCAGAGCGTGTTCTCCTACAAGATCCAGCTCCAGCAGGGCTCGGTCGTGTTCAGCGACACCTCGGCCCATGGGCGCTCGGAGCTGACCCAGGCCGAGGCGTTCGCGCTCGCGGCCGCGCAGGGCCCGTGCGGCCTGCAGTCGTAGGCAGGGCGGCACCCGCGTCCGGCCGCCCGCGCGGGCGCGGCGGCGCCGGCGTCGGCTCACCCGAATCTCACCTTGCCATTCGACTTCGCCCGCGCCTCGGCACGATCGACGAAGTCGAGCCGCTTCAGCGCGGCGCGGAAGAGCCGTGTGACCAGGCGCAGGCGCGCGTTCTCGGAGCGCAGGTCCAGCAGTCCTTGCTTTGCGTCGAGCCCGAAGTCCACGGTGGCCGCCATCGCATAGGCGCTCATCTCCTCGAGCTCGTCCGGATCGGGATCCTGGTCGGTGGCGCGGCGGACCAGGTCGGCGTACACGCCGCGCGCGGTCGCGGCCAGCTCGGCGTCGGTGCTCTCGGGCCGATCATCGACGAACTCGACCACGCCGGCCGGGTAGGGCAGATGCCTCTGGCGCTGCACGACTCGGAATGGTCGGGTGCCGCGGGTCAGCAGGTTCAGGCGGCCGTCGTCCATGCGCTCGAGCACGCGCTCGATCTCGCACGCGCAGCCGACCTCCTTGAGCCCGTCATCGGACATCCACAGGATTCCGAACTCGCGCTCCTCGCGCAGGCACTCGTCCATCATCGTCTTGTAGCGCTCCTCGAAGATGTGGAGCGGAATCAGCTCCCCCGGAAGCGCGACGAGGCCGAGCGGGAACAAGGGAAAGTCTTGTGAGAGGCGGTCCGGCACCCTATTCAGTCTAGTGTTGCCATGCGGAAACTCGTTGGCATTCGAGCGGCCCCCGGCGGCGCTGCGCGGCGTCCTCGTCGCCGCGCCGCCGGCGCCGGCCCGCGAGTGCTCGCAGCTCCGATCAGACGAGGATGCCACGGCCGGCGAGGTTGACCATGCGGGCCAGCGTGCGCTCGGACTCGGCCAGCAGCCGGGGATGCTCGCGGAGCTTCCAGAACAGCGCGGCCTGGTCCCACGCCGCCCGGCGCGCGCCGTGGATGCACCACATCGATACGGCGTCGTCGACGTTGCCCAGGGCCCGGTCGACGGCCGCGATGGCGCCGACGGAGATCCAGGACTTGATCTTGCCCTCGACGTCCTCGAGCACGTCATTGACGCGGAAGAAGTCGCGTTGGTAGGGACAGTCGGCGAACGGCTCCACGGCCTGCTCGGTCGCGGTCGTGATCACGGCCAGCGGAAGGTCGTGGTTGATGTGCGCATTCATGCCGGCGAGCGCGAACTGGATCGGGGTGACGCCGGTGCGGGTGCGGTGCTCGAACAGGGGCGCCCGCGCCGTCGGGCACTCGGCGCCCGCGCTCACTGCATCGGAGGCCTCGAGGTACAGATTCGCGAACGTGACGTCGAGCGCGTCGAGAAACACCGGCGCCTCGAACGTGGTCAGGGCGAGCGTGTCGCGGATCTCCCGCGTGACGTTCAGGTAGAGGCGGTTGAAGTAGCCGACGCCGTCGCCGGGGGCCAGCGTGGACTCGATCTCCTCCATCCGCGCGATCACCGCGTCGATCGACGCGGGCGCGGCCGGAGACGCGTTTGTGTCCACTAGGCCCTGCGCGCGGTGATCAGGAGGTTGTAGAAGATCGCCGGGGGCAGCATCGGCTCGAACACGCTCTCGTCGAGACGCTGCAGCAGTAGGTAGCCGTGATAGGCGTAGCGGCGCCAGGGCATCGGCACGTCGGCGGGATCGGCCGTGGCCTCGAGCGCGCGGTTGAACCAGCCGAACCAGTTGGCCACCAGCTCCTCGCCGCGGACCCTGACGCCCTCGAAGCCGGCCCGGCGCGCGTGCCGGACCAGGTCGCCGGGGCTGAAGGCGTGGATGTCGACGCAGCGCTCCAGCTCGTGGTCGACCTCGTCGGCCGAGCCGGGCGTGGCGGCCGGCGGGGCCGAGTGAGCGGCGAGCAGGCGCCGCCACAGCGGCGCGACCGCGGTCGCGCCGCGCTTGGGGACGGCGGCCAGGCGGTCGCCGATCCGCGACGGCTCGCCGGCGAACACGATCCGCCCGCCGGGCCGCAGCACGCGATGGAACTCGGCGAACGCGCGCCGCAGGTCGGGCAGGTGGTGGAGCACCGCGTGACCGAGCACGAGATCGAAGCTCGCGTCCGGGAACGGCAGCGACTCGGCGTCGGCGCGGGCGGTCCTGACGTTGAGGCCCAGGCGTTCGGCGTTGGCCCCCAGCGTCGTCACCATGGCGGGCGAGATGTCGGTGCAGGTGGCCTCGAGCACGACGCCGGCCTGGAGCAGGTTGAGGCTGAAGTAGCCGGTGCCGGCGCCGATCTCCAGTGCACGCTCGTAGCCCCGGTCGAGCTCGGCTCCGACGAGTTTGCGCAGCTTGCCGAGCACCTGAGCCTGGCCGATGGCACCGAAGTCGATGCCCCACTTCGAGTCGTAGCTCGAAGCGGCGACATCGTGATATCTGGTGTTGACGTCGCGGATCTCGTCCGCACTGCGAAGCGCCTCCATGGCGCGCAGCACAATACCCTGTCCTGCCGTGCCATTGAACGAGCACGTTCAGCGCGACCAGCCGACCGGTGTGCCGCCGCTTGCGCTCACGGGCGAGCGGACGCTGCCCGACGTGCCCGCCGAGAACTACTGGTACCGCCGCCATCTCGCGACCTACGAGTGGATCGGCGCCCGCGTCGCCGGCCTGCGCGTGGTCGACATGGCGTGCGGTGAGGGCTACGGCTCGGAGCTGCTCTCGCGCTCCGGCGCCGCGGTGGTCGGCGTCGACGCCAACCCCGAGGCCCACGAGCACGCGCGGCTGCGCTACGTGCGCCAGAACCTGAGCTTCGAGCGCAACCTGGTCGAGTTGCACGGCAGCCCCGGCGAGTACGACGCCGTCGTGCTCCTGCAGACGATCGAGCACGTCCAGGATCCGATCGCGTTGCTCGAGCACTTCCGCACCATCCTCGCTCCCGGCGGCATCGCCTTCATCTCGACGCCGAACGTGCTGACGCTCGCACCGGACGGGGCGGTCAAGTCCGACAATCCATGGCACCTGAAGGAGTACCGGGCGAGCGAGTTCAGCGAGCTTTGCACCGCGGTGTTCGATCACGTCGAGCTGCTCGGCCTCTTCCATGCCCGCAAGCTGCGCCTGCACGAGCTCGCGCTCAAGCTCGGGTGGGATGCCGTGCACAAGCGGTTGGGGCTCACGAGCGCGTTCTACGACCGCTTCACGCCGGCCATCGCCTCGAGCGACTTCGCGCTGCGCTCCGCCACGCTCGACTCGGCACTAGACTTCGTCGCCGTGTGCCGGAAGTGAGCGTGAGAGCTCAGGCTCGTGGCGGCCTCGCGGCAGCGATGTTGATCATTGCTCTGGCGGTCCTCGCGTCGGACGCTCAGGCCGCGGTGCGTTCCGTGACGATCGATGTGACGCCGGACACAGCCACTCCGGCGACCCCGCCGTACTCCGAGGTCTTCAGCTACGACGACGCGAGGGGAATCGTGACCGTAACCGAGGGGGGCAGGAACGAACTCGTCCCGGACGGGCCGGCGGCCCCGAACGGCGGTCCAACGTGGCCGGGTTTCGGCGAAATCTCGTTCCAACATTGCCCTGACACGACGGGTCCCGCGGCGCCTGAGCTGTCTCTGAGCACGGACAACGCACCCTTCTATCAGGACAGCAATCCGCTCAACGGGTATTTCACGCTCACGAACTCGTCGGGGCAGCTGCCGCTTGGCGGCGCCGCCTCGGTGAGCCCCGACGGTTCCACGCTCGCGATCGTGTGGTCGAGTCGGAGCAGTCTCGCCCGTCTGAACCTCACGTGCGTCGTCGTCGACGGCCTGCCGTTCGACTTCGAGGGCTACGGTCTCCTCCCGACATCAGTGGCCAACGCGAGCGACGCGTTCGACGGGTGGTGTTGACGGATGCCAACGTGGTCATTCCCGACAGCGAAGGCAACGACTGTCCCGTCCGTGTCGCGCGCAGCACGTTCAACTGTGCGACCGAGTATTCGATCGGGGAGCGCTGGTTCTCCGTCGCCGGGTATGTCACGTGGGTCCAGGGCGCGCCGAGCGCTTATGTGACCTCGCGGATCTCGTGGGTGCGTCGCTGGCACAGCGACTCCAGCGCCTGTCTGGCCCGCTGGCGAGTGCGCGGAATCGTGGCGAGCAACATGCCGTGCTCGGTGGCCGCAGACGCGATCGCCCACCAGTCCCGAGGCGTTGGTCGCATCAGCGGGACCGCCACGGGAGCGTGGGGATGGCTCTCTCGCTTCCCCTGCCAGAGCCGTCACGGCCTCACGACCTGTACGAACGCGGTCGGGGACTCCTACCGCTACTCATCCCGACCACACGTCGGATGAGTCCGCTTGGGGGAGCGGTGACGGCGCGGGCTGCCGGGGTCAAGCGAGGCGGTCGCCTATAGTCCCGGCGCCATGTCGCGGCCAGCTCAACCTCGCGGCGAGCTCGCGATCGTCCTGCATACGCACATGCCTTACGTCGAGGGGTTCGGCACGTGGCCGTTCGGCGAGGAGTGGCTGTGGGAGGCGATCGCCACGTGCTACCTGCCGCTGCTCGACGTGCTCGCGCGCGCTCCGATCACGCTGTCGCTGACGCCGGTGCTGTGCGATCAGCTCGAGGCGCCCGGGGCGATGGGGCGCTGCGTCACGTTCCTGCGCGAGGTGAGGCCGGAATCGCATCGCCGCGACATCGAGGCCTTTCGCGCCTCCGCCCAATCGCGGCTGATCGCCGAGCTCGAGCGCTCGGCCGCGCAGTACGCCGGGGCGGCCGACCGCCTGGACGATCTCGGCGGCGATCTGGTGGCGGCGTTCGCGCCCTACGTGAGCTGGACCTCGGCCGCCACCCACGCCGTGCTCCCACTGCTGGCGACGGACGTCGGAGCCTCGGTGCAGGTCCAGACCGGGATCGCCTCCCACCGGCGCCGGTTCGGCGACTGGGGCGGCGGCTTCTGGCTGCCCGAGTGCGCGCACGCGACGTGGCTCGACCCGCTGCTCGAGGAATCGGGCGCCCGCGCGACGTGCGTCGAGCTGACCGAGGTGTTCGGGCTCGGCTCCGCGCGTCACCTGCGTCCGCTCGTGTCCGACGACGGTCCCGTCCTGTGGCCGATCGATCGCCAGACGATGTCGCTGGTGTGGAGCGATGGGGGCTATCCGGCCGCCCCCGGCTACCGCGATTACCATGGCCTCACCTTTCACCACCACCACGCGTGGTGCAACGAGGGCACGCCCTATGACCACGAGGCGGCATTGGGGATGGTCCGCGAGCACGCGGCCGACTTCGTCGGACGCGTCGGCGAGCGGGTGTGCGACGGCGGCGTGTGCGTGTGCGCGCTCGACACCGAGCTGCTCGGGCACTGGTGGTACGAGGGCGTCGACTGGCTGCGCGAGGTGATCGAGGAATGCGCCCGCCAGGGCCTCGGACTGACCACGCTCGACGACGCCCTCACCACCCACGAGCCGGAGCCCGCACCCGAGCACCTGCCCACGAGCAGCTGGGGCGAGTCACGCGATCTCAGCACCTGGAGCGGCCCCACGGTGGCCGATCTCGCCTGGCAGGCTCGCTCGGCCGAGCTGCGCACGATCGCCGCCGGGACCGATGCGCCCGAGCGCGCGGTGCGCGAGCTGCTGGCGCTGCAGTCGAGCGACTGGGCCTTCCTGGCCGCCCGTGGGCTCGCCGGCGAGTATCCGCGGGAGCGAGCCGCCGGCCACCAGCGGTCGCTCGAGCGGGCGCTGTCGGGCGTCCTCACCGACAGCGCGGTGCGGAACCTCTCGCCGGACCTCTGCGGGCGCCGGTATTGAGCGCGCGGCGCCGGCTCGCCGCGTGCGCGCCGCCGAGCCCCGGCGAGCGCCACGGGTCTACTCCCAGCGAAACGTCCGCGGGGTGGCGCGGATCCGGATCACACGCGCCGGGACGCCCGCCACGACCGCGTCGTCGGGCACGTCGCGCGTGACCACGGCGCTGGTGCCGATCACGGAGTTGTTCCCCACCGACACGCCGCGCAGCACGCACGCGCCGTAGCCGATCCACACGTTGTGCCCGATCTCGACGTTGCGTTTGTAGATGCCCTGCTCGCGGATGGGCCGCTCGACTTCGACCACGCCGTGGTCGAAGTCGATCATCATCACCCGGTCGGCGATGATGCACTCGCGCCCGATCGAGACGCGCTGATAGGCGGAGATCGTGCATTCCTGCCCGAGCACGGACTTGGCGCCGATCGAGACCTCACCCTCATGTGCGCGCACCTTGCAGCCGTGACCGAGCCACGACCAGCGGCCGAGCGTCACGGTCGCGTTGCGGCCGATCTCGAACTTGACGCCGGGGCAGACGAAGCACAGTCCGTCGGTGCGCAGGCGCCCGCGCCAGCGCAGCTTCAGCCACGCCCACCGCGCGATCAGCGGCACATAGGCCCACCGGAGCATCTTGTGCGCCCGCGCGAAGCGCAGGAACGCGAGTGGCCCGCCCTGCAGCGGAGGCGGGGGTGTACGGAGTGTGGGCGGTGTGTATGGCCGCCGCCGCGTGGATAACTGCACCCCGGGATCGTAGGGCTAACCGTCGTCGATAAGCCCCTCGAGCGGCCCCAGCAGGCGGCGCGAGCGTCGCGACACGCCGGGCAGCTCCAGCAGCCGGTGCGTCGCGGGCGCGCTCGCGCGCCGGCGCGCGAGCTGCTCGCCGGCAATCGGGCGCCACCGCTCGTGGACCGAAGAAGCGGATCGGCACCCCGGCCCACACCAGCACGCGCACGTCGACACGCTCGGCCGTCTCGGCGAGCACCGGGCCGAGGACGACCGGCTGCTCGCCGCGAACGAGCTCGAAGTGGGGCGCCAGGTGCCAGCCGGTGATGTGCACGAAGCGCCGGGCGCCGGCGATCGCGTCCGGTGCTTGACCCGGACCGCGGCCTGGACACCGTCGCCGATCAGCGAATCGAGCCGGGCGGCGAGCGGCGAGGCCATGCGGGCAGCCTTCCCGCCCGCGGCGCCCTCTACACGGCCCCTGCACTCCCCCGGCCGCCGACCGCCGGAGCGGACTGGCATGATTGCCCGACTTCATGGCCGCACCCAACCAGACCCTGACCGAGCGCTTGCTGGCCGGTGACAAGCGGGCCCTGGCCCGCGCGATCTCGCTGGTCGAGGACGACGATCCGGAGGGCTGGGCGCTCGTCAGCGACGTGTATCCGCGCACGGGACGGGCCGCGATGATCGGGTTCACGGGGCCTCCCGGCGTTGGCAAGTCGACGCTGCTGAGCGCCCTGACGAAGCTCGAGCGCGAGCGTGACCGGTCGGTCGCGGTGCTCTCGATCGACCCGTCGTCGCCGTTCACCCACGGCGCGCTGCTGGGCGATCGGATTCGGTTGAGCGAACACTTTCTGGACCCGGGCGTGTTCATCCGCTCGATGGCCAATCGCGGCGCACTCGGCGGCCTGAGCGAAGCCGCACTACAGGCCGCGTTGCTGATGGATGCCTCCGGACGCGACGTGGTCCTGCTGGAGACCGTCGGCGTCGGCCAGGCCGAGGTCGACATCATCGACCACGCGGACACGGTGGTGCTCGTGCTGATGCCGGGGTCCGGGGACTCGATCCAGGCCCTCAAGGCCGGGGTGATGGAGATTCCGGACGTGATCGTCATCAACAAGGCTGACCATCCCCTCGCCGACACGATGGTCCGGGAGATCCGTGGCGTGCTGGCGCTCGGCCCTCGCGGGGGCTGGCAGGTGCCGATCGTCCGCACCGAGGCGGTGCGCGGCGAGGGCGTGGCCGAGCTGTCGGAGAAGCTCGCCGAGCACCGGACCTACATCGAGGGCGAGGGCACGCTCCTGGAGCGGCGCCGCCGCAACCTGATGAACGAGGTGCTGGCGCTCGCCACCTATCGCATGCGTCGCGAGCTCGAGGCCTCGTTGCGCGACGACGACGAGGTCAAGGAGTTGCTCGACCGCGTCGTCGCCCGTGAGCTCGACCCCTCCACCGCCGCCGCGACGATCCTCGAGCGGGCTGCCGTGAGGACGAGAGGGTGAGGGGTTGGCCCAGGCGCTGACGGCCCCGTTCCTCGTGGGCGCGCTCGTGCTGTGCACAGCCGGCATGGCGAAGCTGCGCTCGCCGGTCCCGGCGATGCGGGCGCTGGCGGGAGCGGGCCTGCCGGAGGGGGCCGCTCTGGTCCGCGCGTTTGCCGGCCTCGAGCTCGCGCTCGGTATCTGGGCCGGGCTGGATCCGTCGCCGGCGAGCGCTGCCGCCGTCGCCGGCACGTTCATGATCCTGGCCGGCGTGGCCGCCCTGCTCGCGCGGCGTGCCTCCTCGTGTGGGTGCTTCGGCGACCGCGAGGCGCCCGCTTCGCAGCTGCAACCGCTGTTGAGCGCGGGCCTGGCGGCGATCGCCGCCGCGGCGGCGATGTGGCCGCCGCACGGGCTCACCTGGGTGCTGGGGCGTCCGCCGGCAACGGCCGCGGCGCTGGTGCTCGGCGTGGCCGGTGCGGCGTACGCGACCGTGCTCGCCTACACCGAGCTGCCCACCGCGTGGGGTGCCTGGAGCCCGCAATGAGGACCGGCCGCAGCATCACCCAGCGGATGGCGGAGTCGCTCGGCTCGCTGCTCGACCGGCGGCTGTCGCGCCGCGGCGCGATCGCCAAGGCTGCGATCGCCGGCTCCGCGTTCGCCGTGGCACCGGTCCGCTACCTGGTCCGCCCCGGTACCGCCTGGGCCGTCATCTCGCCGGGCAGCGACTGTCCGCCTGGAAGCAGTTGCAACGACGGCTACACGGCGTTCTGCTGTGAGATCGAGCGTGGCCGCAATGTCTGTCCGACCGGCGCCTACGTGGCCGGCTGGTGGAAGTGCACCAGCTACAAGGGTCACGGTCTGTGCCACGCCGAGGGCGTGCGCTACATCCTCGATTGCAACCGGCTCCCGGGGCATGGCTTCCCCGGGGGCTGCCAGTGCGCGAACAACGACTGCCACCACCGGCGGGTGGCCTGCAACCTGTTCCGCTACGGCCAGTGCAACACGCAGGTGGCAACCACCACCGAGGTCGTCTGCCGGCTCGTCATCTGCCAGCACCCGGCGACCGTGAGCGGCCTGGGGTGCAACGCGACCGAGATGATCGACGACAACACCTGCGCCCACGAGGCGGGCTGCCTCGAGGGCCTGGCGGTGCCGCTCCCGGGCGGAGCGGGGGCGTGATGGTCGCGCTGGTGGCGATCGAGACGGTCCTGCTCGTCCTGCTCGTGCTGCTGGTCGCCGGCCTGCTGCGCAGCCACGCCGAGATCCTCCGGCGTCTCGGGTCCGCGGGCGAGGCCGGCTCCCTCGCCCCGCCCGCGCCGCCGGGCGCGGCGCGCGCCCGGAGCGCGCAGGCCGCCGACGTGGCGGGTGCGACGCCCGAGGGGGATCTGGTCAAGCTCGCCTTCGAGGGCCGCGGGTCGCGTCCGACCCTGCTCGCCTTCCTGACCAGCGGCTGCGGCAGCTGTGCGGGCTTCTGGGCGGACCTCGGGCGCCGTGGCGACGGCGCGCGGGAGCTGCCGGCCGAGGTCCAGACGGTGATCGTGACCCACGGCGCCGAGCGCGAGAGCCCGTCCCGGTTGCGCTCGCTGGCCACCGGGAGCGTCCCGGTCGTGATGTCCTCCCAAGCCTGGGAGGACTACGAGGTGCCCGGCTCACCGTATTTCGTGCTCGTCGACGGCGGCGTCCGCGGCGAGGGCGTGGCGACCACGTGGCCGCAGCTGTCGTCGATGGTGGCCGACGCGATCGCCGACGAGCGGCTGGCCGCGGCCCGCGAGGCGAGCGTGCGCGGACGCGATCGCGGCGTGGACGAGAAGCTGGCCGCGGCGGGCATCACGCCCGACCATCCGAGCCTCTACCCAGGGTCATGACCGGGCTGATCGTGCTCGGTGCCATCACCGCGGTGATCGGCGCCGTCAGATCGACCTGGTCTCCCTGAGGGGAGTCGATGCTCGCGAGCATCACTCCGCTCGGAGAGCGGGGCCGCCAAGCGACGTGGGGGGTCACGGTCACGTTCTTCCTGCTCGGTGCGACCGCTGCCGCCGCGGCGGCCGGAGCGCTGGCCGGGGCGCTCGGCGGCGTGGTGCTGCCGGCGCTGGGGTCGCGCGGCCGTTTCGCCGCGCTCGCGGTCGCGGTGCTGGCGGCGATCGTGCTCGACGCCGGTGCCCCCCGGGTCCCCGGCCCGCGCCGCCAGGTGGATGAGCGCTGGCTCGACGAGTACCGGGGCTGGGTGTACGGAGTCGGCTTCGGGGCCCAGCTCGGGCTCGGGTTCACGACGATCGTCGCGAGCGCGGCGACGTACGTCGCCCTGATCGCCGCGGCGCTCACCGGCGAGGTGGCCGGCGGCGCGCTCGTGTTCGGTTGCTTCGGCGCCGTGCGCGGGCTCAGCCTGCTGGCCACGGCCCGCGTTCGGCGGCCCGACCAGCTCGTCGCCCTGCACGCCGCACTGCTGCGCTGGCAGGGTCCGGTGGCTCGCGCCGGCATCGCCCTGCTCGGCGCGGTCCTGTTTCTGTCGACCGCCGGAAGTCTGGCGTGAGCACTCCGACGAGCGCGCCGAGCACGCTCGCGGCCCATGGACTCCGGATCGAGCTGCCCCGGGGCTGGAGCGGGCGGCTGTTCCGTCGCACGGGCACCGTCGCCACGCTGCACGGGGCGAATTTCGCCCTGCCGCTGCGCGACGGAGAGTTCGGCGATGGCAGCACGGCGGCGATGCCACCCGGCGGCGTGTTCCTGGCGCTGACCGAATATGAGACCGGAACCGGCCTGGAGCCCGGCCGCGGGCTGTTCGCCGCCAAGCGGATCCCGCTGCCGCTCGATCCGACGCAGCTCGGCCGCGACCGCCTCGCCCACCCGCGTCGCGGCCAGGTCGGGCTGCAGCACTTCTTCACCTCCGCCGGGCGTCCGCTGTGCCTGTACGTGGTGCTGTGCGGCGACCGCGCCGGTCGGCGTCGGCAGCTCGCGGCCGCCAACCACGTGCTCGGCTCGTTGCGGATCTCGGTGCCGCCGGCGCGCTAACGTCCGGCGCCGTGCAGCTCCGTGCTCTCGCGAGGTTCCTGCGGGACAACCCGCAGGCGACGATCCTGCTGGCGATCTGCCTGATCCTCGGGGTGGGGACGCTGATCGCGATCATGATCAGCCTCATCGCCTCGAACTCCAGCAGCGTCGCCGCCGGCGGCAGCTCCGACGGCGGCGTGATCATGCTGATGCAGCTGCTCTGAGCTCTGAGCAGCGCCGGGGTCAGCCGCCGCGGGTCGCCGCGGAGGCCTCGAGCAGCAGGTGCGCCACATGGTCGGGCTGATCCCACATCGGGACGTGCCCGCACCCGCGCAGCACCCGGTTGTGGACCGCCGGGGGCAGATAGGAGGGCCGGGCGACCATCCGGTCGTGCTCGGGCCAGGCCATCGTAACCGGGGCCCGGACGCGCTCGAGTCCCCGGAAGGTCGCGGAGCGCATCGCGGCGTTGGCGGCGACGAAGCCGGGCGCGGTCACGTAGGCGCGCACGAGATGGGCGGCGGCGGCCGGGGGTACCCGGTCGGGCCGAGCGACGACTGAGGCCAGCAGAGCGCGGCGGCCGGCGGGCCAGCGGGCCAGCAGGGTCACCAGCGGCAGCGTGCCGCGGGCCAGCCGGCGGCCGATTCCGGGCTTGGGAGCGAGCGGCTCGGGCCACAGGCCCGCGGGGGCGATCGCGGCGACCGATCGTGCCCGCCCGGCGAGTCCGAGCTCGAGCGCGACCCAGCCGCCGAGCGAGTTCCCGGCCACGTGCAGCCGGCCGATCCCGAGCCCGTCGAGGAAGCTCGAGACGGCCTGAGCGAGGGCGCTCGGGGTCGGCGTATCGCGCAGCGGCGGCGAGTCGCCGAAGCCGGGCAGATCGAGCGCGATCACGTCCCGCTCGCGTCCGAGGCGCTCGAGCACCGGTTCCCACACCTGGCGGTCGCCGCCGAGCGGATGGATCAGCACGAGCGGCGTGCCGGCGCCGGTGCGGTCGTAGGCGAGCATCACGACGCAACATACGAGCGCCGCGCGCGTTCCGGATCACCGCATCGGGTTTCGCGCACGAGAGCCATCCAGATCGTCGAGCTCACCGCAGACGCGGGGCGAGTACCGGTTCAAGCCGCCGCTCGCGTTCGTGCCCGGCGCCGAGGTCGCCGTCGCGCCGGATTTCCTTTCCTTACCGGTCGCCTGACCCGGCTGCGTCAGCTCGGCACGCCGCCGGACCCGGCGCCGAGCAGATGACCGTGGTAGTCGGCCGCGTCGTGCCCGAGCACGCTGAAGCAGGGCGTGAGGTTCGTGCGCGAGCGGTTGACGTAGGTGGCGATGAGCCGGGTCGCGGTGGCGCCGGCGCCCGAGGTGGCGGCGATCACCTGTACGGTGATCGTGAACGGGACGAGCTCGCCGCGCGGATACGTCTTGGTTCCGCACCCCAGCGGGGCGTAGAAGCGCCCCGAGCCGGTGTAGTAGCCGGGGCTCCGGCGGCGGAGCGTGAGCGTGTCGCGGCCGCTGCCGCGGGTCCGCACGAGGATGGCGCTGATGCACGTCCCGACCGGGCAGGGCGCGATGAAGGTCCAGGTCCGCAGCACGGTCTGGCCGACGCGCTCGCCCGGGATCCGGGTCGCCCCCGACACCCGGCCGGCCATCAGGAACGTGCCCTCCAGCCGGGGTCCGGTGGGTGCGGTGACGGCGCTTGCCGGCAGCGCGCCGAAGGTCGCTGCGGCGGCCAGCGCCCCCACGATCCCGGCGAGCGGCCGCCCGAAACGTGCCGGCGCTCCGGTCACGCGCCCAGCGCCCGTGCGATGACCATCTCCTGGACCTCGTCGGTCCCCTCGCCGATGGTCAGGACCTTCGCGTCGCGGTAGAAGCGGCAGATGGGGTACTCCTCGATGTAGCCGTACCCGCCGTGGATCTGCACCGCCTCGTCGGCGGCGTGGACGGCCAGCCGGCCGCTCTTCAGCTTGGCCTGCGCCGCCGTCAGCGTGAAGTTGCGGCCCAGGTCCTTGAGGAACGCCGCGTTGTAGACGAGCAGCCGTGTGGCCGCAATCTCGGTCGAGAGGTCGGCGAGCTTGGACTGGATGGCCTGGAACCTCGAGATCGGCTGGCCGAACGCCCGCCGCTCCCTGGCGTAGGCGAGCGCCTGGTCCAGCGCTCCCTGGGCGAGGCCGACCCCCATCGCCGAGACTCCGATCCGGCCGATGTCGAGGATGTGCAGGAACTGTGCCAGCCCGCGGCCGCGGAAGCCGACCACATTCTCGGCCGGCACGCGGCAATCGGTGAACGAGAGCGGACGCGTGTCGGAGGCGTTCCAGCCCATCTTCCGGTACGGCTCGCCAGGCTCGTAGCCCGGCGTGCCGTTGGGCACCAGCAGGTTCGAGATCTCGCGATCGGGTCCGGTCACCGCGGTGATCACGACCACGCCGGAGATCTCGGTCCCGGCGTTGGTGATGAACTGCTTGGAGCCGTTGATCACCCATTCGCCGTCCTCGAGCACCGCCCGGGTCTGCGTGTTGCCGGCATCCGAGCCCGCCTCGGGCTCGGTCAGTCCGAACGCCCCGAGCAGCTCTCCGCGGCACAGAGGCGGCATCCACTCCTGCTTCTGTTCCTCGGATCCGAACACGTGGATCGGCTGCGTCCCCAGTGAGGTGTGGGCGCACAGCGTGATCGCCACCGACGAGTCGACGCGCGCGAGCTCCTCGACGGCGATCGCGTAGGCGAGCGAATCGCCACCGGCGCCTCCGTACTGCACCGGAAAGGGGATGCCCATGAGATCGAGCTCGCCGAGCTTGCGCACGATCTCGTAGGGGAACGACTTGGTCCGGTCGAGCTCCTCGGCCACGGGCGCGATCTCCTGTTCGGCGAAGTCGCGCACGGTCGTCCGCAGGAGCTGGTGATGGTCAGTGAGATCGAAGTTCATGCCGGGATTGTCACGTCTGGCGCCGCTCGACGCCCAGCGCCGCTCGACGCCCAGCGCCGGGCTACCAGCCGCCGGCCGGGGAGCAACCCGCCCTGGCCGGGCGTGGAGCAGCTGCGGGCCGCCTGCCCGGAGAGCTCACGCACCGTGTAGACGGTGCCGAGCGTCGAGCTCGAGGTGACCGGGATCGTGTACGAGTCCTTGGCGCCCTGCTGGTCGCAACCCGCCACGGTCAGGTTCGACGCGTCGGCCAGCGTCGACTCGATCGCCACGAGATCGCTCGACTGCACGCCGCAGAAATCGCCGTGGTCGACGCGGTCCCGGTTTCCTTGCTGTAGCGCGGGCGAGGGTGCGCCGAGATCGCCTGACCCCCGTGTCGAACCAGGCATCGGCCAGTGCGCGCGCCGCGTTGAGCGCCGGCGGCCGCCGTTGGCCATCTATCGCCCCGGGTTCCACGATCAGCGCCGTGAGCGGCCGGAACAGGCTCCTGATCGCGGGCCCGCGCCCCACTCGCCGGGCCCGGTGACGTCCGAGCTCGATGTGGTCGAGAAGGGCGCGCGCCCCACCGGACAGATCCTCATCGCCACGTGCGCCCGCCGCGCGTCAAGCTGGGGGCGCTCGCGGACGGCGGAGCGGTCGGCCGGGTGCGGATCGAGGGCCGGCTCGCGCTGATGCGCCGACTGCTCGGCGTGGTCCGGATCTGAGTGCCCTAGCTCGGGCGCGCGAGGTCGACCAGCAGCCGCACGCCGAATCCCGTTCCGCCCTTGTCGAGATACGGCCGGCGCCCGTTCCACGCCGTCCCCGCGATATCCAGGTGGGCCCACGGGGTCTCGCCGGCGAAGTGATGCAAGAACTCGGCGGCGGTGATCGAGGACGCCTCACGGCGCTCGGTGAGGTTCGTCAGCTGGGCGTAGCGGCCCTTGACCATCTCGGCGTACTCTCGGTGCAGGGGCAGGCGCCAGACCAGCTCGCCAGAGCGCTCCGCGGCGGCCGCAACCGCGGCGGCGAGATCCTCGTCGTTGCTGAGCAGGCCGGCGTGGACGGAGCCGAGCGCGACGACGATGCCGCCCGTCAGGGTGGCGATGTCCACCAGTTGCGCGGCGCCGGCCCGGATCGCGTAGGCGATGCAGTCGGCCAGGACGAGGCGACCCTCGGCGTCGGTGTTGTTGACCTCGATCGTGGTTCCATCGACCGCGGTCACGATGTCCCCGGGCTTGATCGCACGGCCGCTCGGGAGGTTCTCGGTCGCCCCGATCACGCCGAGCACGCGCACCGGTGCCTGCAGGCGCGCGAGGGCCCCGATCGCCTCGATCACGGCGGCGCCGCCGCACATGTCGAACTTCATCTCCGCCATGCTGGCCGGGGGCTTCAGCGACAGACCCCCGGAATCGAAGGTCACCGCCTTGCCGATCAGTCCCACGACCGGCTCGCCGGCGCCCGGCCCGGCGTACTCGATGCGGATCAGGCGCGCCTCCTGGGCGGACCCCTGGGCGACCGCGGCGAAGGCGCCCATGCCGGCGTCGCGGATCGCCGCCTCGTCGAGCACCGTGACCACGACCCCGTCCAGACTGCGGCCCATGGCCTGCGCGTACTCGGCGAGGACCGCGGGAGTGAGGTCGTTGGCGGGGGTGTTGGCGAGGTCACGAGCCCGGTTCTGGGCCTCGGCGATCACGGTCGCCACCTTCACCGGCTCCGAGACGTCGTGGTGCGCGCTGAGGAGCAGCGTGTCCACGCTCCGGCTCTCATCGGCCTCCGTGGTGGGCTTGTAGCGATCGAAGCGGTAGGCGTGCAGGAGCGTGCCCTCGACCAGTCCCGCGACGATCGGATCGGCGACGTGGTGGGGCACCTCCCAGCACAGCGTCCGGGCGCCGAGCTCGCGGGCGCGGCCGTGGGCGAGCGCGGCGGCGACACGGGCCCGCTCGGCATCGAAGGCCCTGCGCTCGCCGAGCCCGGCGACGATCCAGCGGCGTCCCGCGGCGTGGGTGACGGCGAGGCGCTTGAACGCCCGCCTCGCCTCGCCGGAATCCAGCAATCCCTGCAGCGCGGCTCCGGGGACGTCGTGGGCGACGTCCTCGTTCTCCAACACGCCGACGACGATCGTGTCGGCCTCGGTCGAGAGGGGGCTTTCGGTGGTGGCTTGGACGTTCATGCCGGCGACCCTACCAGTGGCCGTCGGTCCCGTCTCGGCCGGACCTGGGCAGCGCGACCATTAGGATTGAGGGGTCTGCGCGCCCACGACCCCGGAGTCACCACCGATGCCAAAAACTGTCATCCTCGCCGCTGCCCGCACGCCGATCGGCAAGCTCGGCGGCGGTCTCGCCGCCCTCGATGCGACCGAGCTCGGCGCCACCGCGATCAAGGCCGCGCTCGAGCGCGCCGACGTGTCGGGCGGAGAGGTCGACCACGTCGTGATGGGGCAGGTGCTCCAGGCCGGGCAGGGCCAGATCCCCTCGCGCCAGGCTCAGATCAAGGCCGGCATCCCCAAGGACGTCTCCTCGGAGACGATCAACAAGGTGTGCGCCTCGGGGATCCGCGCCGCCGGTCTGCTTGATGCAGCGATCCGCGCCGGTGACATCGAGGTCGGCGTCGGCGGCGGCATGGAATCGATGTCGAACGCCCCGTACCTGCTCAAGCAGGTCCGCTTCGGCCTGCGCATGGGCGACGGCAAGGCGATCGACGCGATGATCAACGACGGGCTCACGAACCCGTTCTCGGGCAAGCACATGGCCCAGGAGGCGAGCGAGGTGGCCGCCGAGCTCGAGATGACGCGCCCGGACATGGACCGGTGGGCGCTGCGCTCCCACCAGCTGGCGATCCGCGCGACCGACGAGGGGCGCCTGGCCGAGGAGATCGTGCCGGTCACGGTCAAGGGACGCAAGGGCGACACCGTCGTCGAGATCGACGAGGGCCCGCGGCGCGAGACCAATCTCGAGACGCTGTCCAAGCTGCCGCCGATCTTCATCAAGGACGGCTCCCACACGGCGGGGAACTCCCCCGGCGTCAACGACGCCGGGGGCGCCATGGTCCTGGCCAGCGACGAATGGGCGCAGCGCAACGGCAAGACGGCGCTGGCCACGATCGTCGCGCAGGCCCAGGTCGCCGATGATTTCCCCTACCTCGCCCGCACGCCGGCGCTGGCCGCCCGCAAGGCGCTGGACCGCGCCGGGCTCACGGCCGACCAGATCGATCTGTGGGAGATCAACGAGGCGTTCGCATCGGTGACGCTGAACTCGATCCGGATGCTCGGGATCGACGAGGACAAGGTCAACGTCAACGGCGGCGCGGTGGCGCTCGGACATCCGATCGGCGCGTCGGGCGCGCGCATCCTGGGGACGCTCGTGTACGAGCTTCGCCGTCGCGGCGGCGGTCTCGGCTGCGCGGCGATCTGCTCCGGCGGAGGCCAGGGCGATGCCGTGATCGTGGAGATTCATGGGGGCTGAGGCCCCGCCTGAGGACACCGCCCGGTCAGCCGCCTTCTTCGATCTGGATCGCACCCTGATGCAGGGGTCGTCCGCCTTCCAGTTCGGGCGGGCGGCGTACCGGGCCGGTCTGATGGGCCGCCGTCAGCTGGTGGCCGATGCGTGGGCCAACGTCCGCTTCCGGCTGCGCGGCTCGACCGACAAGGACACCGAGGCGCTGCGCGACCGTATCTCGGCCTCGCTCGAGGGTGTCCGCGTGCGCGACCTCGAGCGGCTCGGCGCCGACGTGCTGGCCGGGGTGCTGCCGCGGATCTATCCGCAGATGCTCGCCGTCGCCTACGAGCACCAGGACGCCGGCCGCCGCATCTACATCGTGACGGCCGCCTCCGAGGAGCTGGCCGACCTGCTCGCGTACGTGCTGCGCTTCGACGGCGCGATCGGCTCGCGTTTCTCCGAAGTCGTGAACGGTGTGCACACCGGCCGTCCGGCCGGGCTGTTCATCTACCGGACCGGTAAGGCGATCGCGATCAGCGAGCTGGCCGCGCGCGAGGGCATCGAGCTCGAGGACTCCTACGCGTACTCGGATTCGGAGTCCGATCTGCCGATGCTGCGCGCGGTCGGTCACCCCGTAGTCGTCAACCCGGACCCGGCGCTGACCCGGATCGCCCGCACGGAGGGCTGGGCGGTGCTCCGCTTCGAGCGCCTCGGGCGGCGTCTGAAGGCGGGAGCGGCGCTCGTCGGCGCCGCGGCCGCCGGGGGCATCGGCAGCGCCGCCTTCGCGACGCGGGCGCGCCGGGCGCAGCAGGACCGCGCGCGGCGCCGGCCCTGGCGCCGGCGGCCCTGGCGCCGGCCGTGATTCCACCGGTCCTCGGCGGCGCGTGGAAGGCGAGCTCGCAGCCCGTCGCGCCGGCGCCCTCCGATGAGCCCCGATCCCCCGGTGACGAATGCGCCCGGCACACCGCGGACGCTAATCGATCGCCGGCTTCGCTAGGATGCCGCGGCCCGCTCGCGCAGCACCGTCCGCGCCTGCGCTCCCCCTGATGTCCTCCTCAACCGAGAAGAAGATCCGCGTCGTCGTCGCAAAGCCCGGTCTTGACGGGCACGATCGCGGCGCCAAGATCATCGCCCGCGCACTGCGTGACGCGGGCATGGAGGTCATCTACACGGGACTGCACCAGACGCCGGAGCAGATCGTGGAGACCGTGATTCAGGAGGACGCCGACGCCGTCGGTCTGTCGATCCTCTCGGGCGCGCACATGACGCTCGTCCCGCGCGTGGTCGATCTCCTGCGGGAGCAGGGAATCGACGATGTCGTCGTCACCGTGGGAGGGACGATCCCCTCCGACGATGTTCCGGAGCTGAAGGCGCTGGGCGTGGCCGAGGTGTTCACTCCGGGCGCGCCGACACAGGACATCATCGAGTTCATCCGCGGCGCGGTGCGGGGCTAGCAGCCCGCCGCCGGTCGTCGGGATCACGGTTGCAACTAACCGATTGACCCGTCAGTCAACCGGTTAGAATCAAGGTCTACTAGACGTCAGAGTGAGCCCGTAGAGCAGCTTATTGAGGAGGCACTGTTGAAAGTTTGCGTCCTGGTCAAAGAGGTTCCGGACGCCGCCGTCGAGAAGCGCATCGACCCCTCGACGGGGCGGATGGACCGCTCAGGGGAGAAGAACCTCAATCCCTATGACACCCACGCCATCGAGGCGGCGATGCAGCTGCGTGAGGGCGGAGCCGTCGAGGTCGATGAGATCGTCGCGGTGACGATGGGCCCGGAGTCCGCGGTCCGCGCGCTGCACAAGGCCGTCTCGCTCGGCGCCGACCGCTCGCTGCATCTGACCGACGGGACGCTGGCCGGCTCGGACGTCGCCGCGACCGGCTACGCGCTGTCGAAGGCGCTGGAGAAGGAGCAGCCCGACCTGGTCCTGCTCGGCCAGCAGTCCGACGACGGCGAGTGCTACACGATCGGGGCGGTGGTCGCGGACTACCTGCAGATGCCCACGCTCACGCAGGTGATCAAGATGGAGGTCGAGAACGGCGGCCTGCGCTGCGAGCGTCAGGCCGAGTACGGCTATGACACCGTGCAGGTCGAGATCCCGGCCGTGATCGCCGTCGGCGACGCGATCAACGAGCCCCGCTACCCGTCCCTGAAGGCGATCATGGGCGCGAAGAAGAAGCCGCTGGAGACGGTGGCCGCCGGCGACGTCGGCATCGACCCCTCCCAGGTCGGTCCCGAGGGCTCGCAGGTGCACTGTGGCGACTTCAAGGACCCGCCGGCCAAGGCCGCCGGCCAGATCATCGAGGACGAGGACACCGGCGAGACGGTCGAGAAGATCATCGCCTGGCTCGACGAAAGGAAGCTGATCTAAGTGCCCGACGTTCTGACCTACGTCCTCCACTACGAGGGCTCCCTGAACAAGAACTCGCTCGGCGCTGTGTCCGAGGGCGCAGTCCGCGCCGCCGAGATCGGCGGCGAGTGTCATGCCGTCGTCGTCGGTGGTGACGACCTCACCGATGAGCTGCTCCAGACGCTCGGCAACTACGGCGCCACGAAGGTCTTTCGCGCCACGGGGCCCGAGGGCCTCGCCCAGCCGGTGATCGACGTGATGGCCAAGGTGATCGAGGAGAACGGGCACGGCTACGCGCTGTTCGGCGGCGGCCTGCTCGGGTTCGAGATCGGCGCCGGCCTGGCCGCGCGCCTGAAGGCCGGTGTGACGATGGAGGTCACTGGAGTGCGGGCCGAGGACGGCAAGCTCGTAGCCGAGCGGCCGATCCTGGGCGACTCGAAGATCTCCGCCTCCCACTACAAGGGCTTCGGGATCATCATCGGCCGCATCAACGCGTTCGAGATCAGGCCGGCCGGCTCTGACTCGGCCGAGGTCGTCGACGTCGAGGTCGCCTACTCGCCGTGGTCGACCAAGGCGACGATGGTCACCCGCGGTGAGCAGCGCGGCGCCGACGTCGACATCGAGGGTGCCGACATCCTCGTCGCCGGCGGACGCGGCCTCGGCAAGGCCGAGGGCTTCCAGCTCGCCGAGGACCTCGCTGCCGCGTTCGGGGGCAACAGCGCCGTGGCGGCGACCCGCGCGGTCGTCGACGCCGGCTGGTACCCCTATGCGGCGCAGATCGGCCAGACGGGCAAGACCGTCGCGCCGAAGCTGTACCTCGCGGCGGGGATCTCCGGCGCGATCCAGCACAAGGTCGGCATGCAGTCCTCGGAGAACATCGTCGCGATCAACAAGGACGCGAACGCTCCGATCTTCGAGTTCTCAGACCTCGGAATCGTCGGCGACCTGAACAAGATCCTGCCGAAGCTGACCGAGGCCGTGAAGGCAAAGAAGGGGTCGTAACGGCCATGTCTTCGAGCAACGGAAGCGGGGGCCATCACGCTCCGAGCGAGTATCCGCCTCCGGTCGACTCCGTCAAGGAGTTCGTCAAGCGCGGACTCGACCCGGAGGACGAGCTGATCGAAGTGGGCGTGGCGATCGTCGGCGGCGGAACCGCCGGCCTTGCGTGCGCCAACCGTCTGCTCCAACTGCTCGGCGACGACCCCGACCTGATGGAGAAGCTCGGGGAAGTGCCGGTCGCGGTGATCGAGAAGGCGAAGACCTGCGGCGGACACATCATGTCCGGCGCGGTGATGCGCCCGGGTCCCCTGCAGGAGCTGTTCCCGGACATGTCCCGTGAGGACTGGCGCAAGGAGCGCTTCGCGTTCGGCGAGGTCACGAAGGAGTCGATCTACGCGCTGCCCAACGGCAAGATCAAGCTGCCGGTGCCGGTGTTCGCGGTGCCGAACTTCAAGAACCACGGCAACGAGGTCGTGTCGGTGGCGTCACTGGCGCGCTTCCAGCAGGCCAAGGCCGAGGAGGGCGGGGCGTACATCCTCACCGAGACCTCGGCCGCGCAGCTGATCGTCGAGAACGGTCGCGTGGTCGGCCTCCGCTCCGGCGACAAGGGCCGCGGCAAGGACGGCGAGCCGCTCGGCAACTTCGAGCCCGGCACCGACATCAAGGCCCAGGTCACGGTTCTGGCGGAAGGCTGCTGGGGTCACCTCACCGGTGCCGCGATCCGGGAGTTCGACCTCGCCGACGGCCGTGAGCCGCAGGTGTGGGAGCTCGGGGTCAAAGAGATCTGGAAGGTCCCGAAGCCGCTCGATCGCGTGATCCACACCCTCGGTCCATGGCCGCTGAAGCTGTCGTCCAAGTACGGACAGGTCGGCGGTACGTGGCTGTATCCGATGAAGGACGAGAAGACCGGCGATGACCTCGTCAGCATTGGCTTCGTCGTCGATCTCGACTACGCCGACGCGACCACCTCGGTCCACGACCTGTTGCAGAAGTTCAAGCTGCATCCCCTGGTCAAGGGCATTCTCGAGGGCGGAGAGCGCGTCGCCTGGTCGGCGAAGGCGCTGCCCGGCGGCGGCTACTGGTCCATGCCGAAGCTGTCGATGCCGGGGGCGCTGCTCGTGGGCGACGCCGCCGGAATGGTCGACGCCGCAGCGCTCAAGGGTGTGCACCACTGCATCAAGTCGGGGATCCTGGCCGCGGAGGCGATCTACAATTCGCTGAAGAACGGCGAGTCGCTCGAGTCCTACGAGCAGGCCGTGGACGAGTCCTCGATCGGTCAGGAGCTCTACCAGGTCCGCAACGTCCGCCAGCCGCTCCAGAAGGGCTTCGTGAAGGGGGCGCCGCTGAGCGGGGCTTCCATCATGAGCAAGGGCAAGGTCCCGCGGGGACGTCTCGAGTGGCATCGCGGCGACGCCGTGCCGATGTTCGTCGGCAAGTCGTCCAAGGGCTATCCCAAGCCGGACAACAAGTACACCTTCGACAAGCTCTCGAGCGTGTACATCAGCGGGAACGCCACGCGGGACGACGCGCCGAACCACATCCGACTGTGCAAGCAGGTCCCGCGTGAGATCGCCGAGACCTGGCGCTGGATGTGTCCCGCCGGCGTCTACGAGATCCCCGACGACGCGCCCGAGACCGGCCCCGTCGACGTGATCGTGAACTACACGAACTGCGTGCAGTGCGGAGCGATCACCGCCAAGGGTGGCCGGCTCACGCCGCCGGAGGGCGGCGACGGCCCGCTGTACACGATCACCTGAGGAAGAGCGCCCGGTGGCCGGCCGCCCGGCCGGCCACGGGCGGTGCCCGAATGTCCCCGGGAGCTTGAAACTTCGGGCGCTTTCGGTTGTTATTGGGGCATGAAGCGGTTCGCCGCCATCGCCTCCGTGCTGGCGCTCGCGGCCCTGTCGAGCGTCGCCGCCGCGGCGCCGTTCGCCGGTACGAGCGCCGTGCCTCCGCGCTCGCACCTGCGCAGCTTCCTGTGCCAGCGCGCCGTGGAGCCGGTGGGGCGGACGATCTCGGTCACCGCCGTCATGCGCCCGGTTCCGGGCACGCTGCGGATGGCGGTCCGCTTCGACCTGCTCTCGCGCTCGCACACCGGCGGCGCATTCACCGCTGTCCGTGGTGGCGACCTCGGCACCTGGCTCTCGCCGATCGATCAGCCGACGCTCGGACAGCGGCCCGGAGACGTGTGGGTCGTCAGCCACCCGGTCGCGGCGCTGCCGGCGCCGGCCACCTATCGCTATCGCGTCGTGTTCCGCTGGACGGGCGCCAAGGGCCGGGTGCTCACGACCCACACGCTCGTGACCGCGAACTGCTTCGAGCCGGAGCTGCGCCCCGACCTCTCGGTCGAGTCGATCGCGGTCGAGCCGATCCTCGGCAAGCCGAATCTGGACAGCTACGCGGCCCTACTCAAGAACGGCGGGGCGACCGCGGCCGGGCCGTTCACGGTCGAGTTCGCCGTCCCCGGCCGGATCCCCGTGGACAGGACCGTCCGCCACCTCGCTGCGCACAGCACCCAGACCGAGACCTTCCAGGGTCCGCTCTGCACCGCGGCCTCGGACCCGACCGTGATCGTCGACCCGGCGCACCGAATCCTCGACGTCAACCCGAACAACAACGCGCTGCAGACCACCTGCCCGGCGTCGTAGCCGGCGGGGGCGTCCGGCGCGCTGCGCTGCCGGGCCCCGCGCGGCCGCCCGGGGCGCTGGACACGGCTCGCTAGAATCGTCAGTCCATGAAGACAGACATCCATCCCGAATACGTCGATTCCCACGTGACGTGCACGTGCGGCAATGAGTTCATGACTCGCTCGACCCAGGCCGAGATCCACGTCGAGATCTGCTCCGCCTGCCATCCGTTCTACACCGGCCGGCAGAAGCTCGTCGACACCGGCGGTCGCGTCGAGCGCTTCCAGCGTCGTGCGGCCAAGGGCCGGCGCGCGGCTCGCGCGAGCACAGGCGCTTAGGCGGCCGCACGTGGAGTCCGGCGGGCAGGACGGAACCCTGGCCGCAACGCAGCCAGGCGAGCCCGCGCGCCCGTCGGCCGAAGCGTCGGTCGAGCACCCGCCGGAGGGTCGGCTGACCGCCACGCGGGACGCCCCCGTCGGCGGCCAGGCCGTGCTCGAGGGCGTGATGATGCGCGGTGTCTCGACCTGGGCCGTGGCGGTGCGCAAGCCGGCCGAGGAGGAGCAGCCGCTGGGCGAGATCGCGGTCAAGTCGTTCCCGCTCGTGTCCTGGTCGAAGCGGCGGCGCGTCTACCGCTGGCCGGTCATCCGCGGCGTGGTCGCGCTGGCCGAGTCGCTGGGAATCGGAATGCGCGCGCTCGGCATCTCGGCCAACGCCCAGGTTCCCGGCGAGGAGCAGGAGATCTCCGGCGGCGCCTGGGCCGGGACGGTGATCGTCGCGGTCGTGTTTGCGATCGGGCTGTTCTTCGTCGTGCCGGTCGGCCTGACCAGCCTGATCAAGGGACAGCTGGGGTCCTCGGTTCTGTTCTGGCTCATCGAGGGCGTGCTCCGCACCGGGATCTTCCTCGGCTATCTCGTCCTGCTCTCCCGTGTGCCCGATCTGCGGCGCGTGTTCGAGTACCACGGCGCCGAGCACAAGGTGATCTCGTGCTACGAGGCCGAGGATGCGCTCACGCCCGAGCGGGCCAAGCTGTACTCGCGTCTGCATCCGCGCTGCGGCACGAGCTTCCTGCTGATCGTGATGATCATGGCGATCTTCGTGTTCGCGCCGATCGGACTGCCGGCCTGGTACATCCTCGTCGCGACCCGGATCCTGGGCGTGCCGCTGATCGCCGGCCTGTCCTTCGAGGTCATCAAGTGGGCCGGGCGCAACCGCCGCAAGCGGTGGGTGCAGGCGGTCATGTATCCCGGGCTGCAGCTGCAGAAGCTGACCACGCGTGAGCCCGACCTCGAGCAGCTCGCGGTGGCGATCGCCGCCCTGAACGCCGTGCTCGAGGTCGAGACGCCCGGCGAGGCCTCGCCCGAGGATCTCGTCGGCATCGAACTCGTGGCCTGACGCGCCGCGCGGTCGTTGGCCCGGCGGGCGCCGGTCCCGTGGGCGCGGACCCCTTTTTGCGATTCCCGTTTTCGGGTAGCTCAAGGTGGAGCGACTCCCGCCTGGGATCGCGGCTGTCACGACACCGAGAGGAGCCACGAAATGGCTGATACCGACGGCAAGATCGATGAGGCCAAGGGCCGCGTCAAGCAAGCGGCTGGCGACCTGACCGACAATGACGGCCTCCGCGACGAGGGGCGCGTCGACCGGGCGGCCAGCAGCGTCAAGGACAAGGTCGGCGACGTGGCGGACAAGGTCAAGGACGTCGTCAACCCCGACAAGTAGGAGCCGGGCGCGCCGGGCGGGCGAGTCGATTGCCCGCCCGGGCGCAGGCCCGCCCGGGCGCAGGCCGCCGTTCGCGTCATACACTCGCCCGGAGATGATCGACGAGCTGGTATCGCAAATCGAGGCCCGCTTCGGCGAGCTCGAGAGCGAACTCGCCGACCCGGTGGTGATCGGCGACCGGGCGCGGTTCACCGCGGCCAGCCGGGCCTACAGCGAGCTCGAGCCCGCCGCGCGGCTGGCCAGCGAGTACCGGCGGGCCGCCGACGACGCCGCCGGCGCGCGCGAGCTGCTCGACGAGGACGGCGACGACCCCGAGGTCCGAGCGATGCTCGAGACCTCGCGTGAGCAGCTGGAGACGCTCGAGGAGCAGATCCGGCTGGCCATGGTGGAGCGCGACCCCAACGATGAGAAGAACGTGATCGTCGAGATCCGTCCCGGCGCCGGCGGGGAGGAGGCGGGACTGTGGGCCGGCGACCTGTACCGGATGCTCACCCGCTACGCGGAGCGACGCGGATTCACGACCGAGCCGCTGTCGATCGGTGACGGCACCCACACGTTCGCGATCAAGGGCAACGGCGCCTACTCGGTGTTCAAGTTCGAGGGCGGCACCCACCGGGTCCAGCGCGTCCCCGAGACCGAGTCCCAGGGGCGCGTCCACACCTCCACGGCGACCGTCGCGGTGCTGCCGGAGGCGGAGGACGTCGAGGTCGACGTGGACGAGAGCGATCTCCAGATCGACGTCTACCGGTCCTCGGGCCCCGGCGGCCAGTCGGTCAACACGACCGACTCCGCGGTCCGGATCACGCACAAGCCGACCGGCATCGTCGTCTCGATGCAGGACGAGAAGTCGCAGCTGCAGAATCGCGAGCGCGCGATGCGCGTGCTGCGCGCACGTCTGTATGAGCGGGCGCTGGCCGAGCAGCAGGCCGAGCTCGCCGCCAGCCGGCAGGCCCAGGTGGGCACGGGCGAGCGGGCCGAGAAGATCCGCACCTACAACTACGGCGAGAAGCGGGTCAAGGACCACCGCATCAACCTGCTCGTCCACAACCTCGACGCGATCCTGATGGGCGAGCTCGACGAGCTGACCGCCGCGCTGCAGGACGATGAGAAGCGCCGCCGGCTCCAGGAGCGCGCAAGTGCCTGAGGTGCTGCCGGTGGCGGCGCCGCCGGTGACGGTGAGCGGGGCCCTGGACGCCGCCACAGCCCGGCTCGCCGCCGCGGGATGCGACACGCCGCGGCTCGACGCCGAGCTGCTGCTCGCCGACGTCCTCGCCACGACGCGCACCAGCCTGTACCTGTACGCACCGGCGGCCGTCGTGGACGCCGCGGCGAGCGCCCGCTTCGGCGCCCTGATCGACCGGCGGGCCGCGCGGGAGCCGGTCGCCTACATCCTCGGGCGCAAGGAGTTTCGGCGGATCTCGCTGGCGCTGGACCGGCGCGTGCTGATCCCGCGCCCGGAGACGGAGCTGCTGGTCGAGCTGGGCTGCTCTCTGGAAACCGGGCTGAGCGTCGTCGACGTGGGGACCGGCAGCGGTGCCGTCGCTCTCGCGCTCAAGCACGAGCGCCCGGACCTCGACGTCCACGCCACCGATATCAGCGCCGACGCGCTCGCCGTGGCGCATGCCAACGCCGCCCGGCTAGGCCTGGAGGTCCGATTCCTCGAGGGCGATCTGACCTGCGACCTCCGCTGCGATGCCGTACTGGCCAACCTGCCCTACGTCGAGGAGGGCGCGGGCCTGGCGCCCGAGATCCGTCGCTACGAGCCTCGCGTTGCGCTGTTCGCCGGCTCCGACGGGCTCGACGTCGTGCGTCGCCTCGTCGCAACCGCCGGCGGGGCCGCCGTGCTCGCGCTCGAGGTGGGCGCCGGCCAGGCGCCGGCGGTGTCGGAGCTGATGCGCGCCGGCGGGTACAGCTCGGTGCAGCGTCTGCGCGACCTCGCCGGGCACGATCGCGTCGTCGTCGGGCGTCGGTGAGCGCCGACGCCGAGGCGCTCGAGCGCTGCATGGCGGTCGGTGGCGTGGCCGTGCTGCCGACCGACACCGTGTACGGCATCGCCTGCGACCCCGACAACCGCTTCGCCGTCGAGCGCCTGTACCTGCTCAAGCGCCGGCCGCTCCAGAAGCCCTCGGCGGTCATGTACTTCGACCTCTCGCTGGCGTTCTCGGCGCTCCCCGAGCTCGGCCCGCGCACGCGCGCCGCGCTGGGGCGGCTGCTGCCCGGCGCGCTCAGCGTACTGTTGCCCAATCCGGCCCGCCGGTTCCGGCTCGCGTGCGGCGCCGACCCATCGACGCTGGGGCTCAGGATCCCGCGCAGTGAGCGCCTGGCGGCGGTCAGGTGGCCGGTGCTGCAATCGAGCGCGAACCGCGCCGGCGGCCCGGATCCCCGCCGGATCGAGGACGTGCCGGAGCTGCTGCGCGCATCCGCCGACCTGCTGATCGACGGCGGAGAGCTGCCCGGGACCCCGTCGACCGTGGTCGACCTGCGCCGCTACGAGGACGAGGCGCAGTGGGCGATCGCGCGGGCCGGCGCGGTGGCCGAGGACGAGCTGGTCGCCGTTCTCGGCCGCTGACGCCAGGAGCACTGCTATCGTCGGCGCTTCCGTGAGCGCAGAGCTGCCGCCCGACTTCTTCAACCGTCCGCTGGCGGAGGTCGATCCTGAGATCGCCGAGGTGCTCGCGCTGGAGCTCGACCGCCAGCAGCGCACGCTCGAGATGATCGCCTCGGAGAACTTCGTGCCCGTCTCGGTGCTCGAGTGCCAGGGCTCGGTGCTGACCAACAAGTACGCCGAGGGCTACCCCGGCAAGCGCTATTACGGCGGCTGCGAGCACGTCGACGTCGCCGAGCAATTGGCCATCGACCGGGCCAAGGAGCTGTTCGGCGCCGAGCACGCGAACGTGCAGCCGCACGCCGGCGCCCAGGCCAACGCATCCGTCTACCACGCACTGCTGCAGCCCGGCGACACGCTGATGGGGCTCGAGCTGGCGCACGGTGGCCACCTCACGCACGGGATGAAGATCAACGTGTCGGGCCGGCTCTACGACATCGCCCCCTACCAGGTCGATCGCGAGACGAGCCTGATCGACATGGACGAGGTGGAGCGGATCGCCCACGAGCGCGAGCCGAAGATGATCCTCGCCGGCTGGTCGGCGTATCCGCGCCAGCTCGACTTCGCCCGATTCCGCGAGATCGCCGACGCCGTCGGCGCGTATCTGATGGTCGACATGGCCCACTTCGCCGGCCTCGTCGCGGCCGGGCTGCACCCCAGCCCGGTGCCGTACGCCGACGTGGTCACGACCACGGTCCACAAGACGATCGGGGGCGCCCGCGGCGGGATGATCCTGTGCAAGGAGGAGCACGCGAAGAAGATCAACTCGGCGGTCTTCCCCGGCCAGCAGGGCGGCCCGCTCGAGCATGTCATCGCCGGCAAGGCGGTGGCGCTGAAGATCGCCGCCACCGAGCCTTTCCGCGAGCGCCAGCAGCGCACGCTGGACGGCGCCCAGGCGGTGGCGGCCGAGTTGCTCGGCGCCGGCCACGGCGTGAGCGTGCTGACCGGCGGCACCGACGTGCACCTGGTGCTGTGCGACCTGCGCGAGTCCACGCTCGACGGCCAGCAGGCGGAGAACCGCCTGCACGACGTCGGCATCACCGTCAACCGCAACGCGGTCCCGTTCGACCCCCGGCCGCCGGCCGTCTCGAGCGGCCTGCGGATCGGCACCCCGGCCCTGGCCACCCGCGGCCTGCAGACCGACGACTTCGTCGAGGTCGGCCGGATCATCGCCGCGGCGCTGGCCCCCGACGGATACGACGAGCGCCGGGCCGAGCTCGCCGAGCGCGCCGCCGCAGTGGCCGAGCGGTATCCGCTGTACCCAGGGCTGGGTGCGGCGGCGATGGTGTAGCGCGGGCGGCTCGGGGGCATCTCTTTTGTGACGCGTGTGGGGGGATTGTGCCCTGAGCGTGACGGAAGTGCGGATTTTGCTGGGGAGACGGGGCTGGGCCGGCGGGGGTGGTGGATGCTGGGGGCGTGAGTGGCCCCGGCAACACCGGTTTCGTTGATCCTCGACCCGCTGCGCGGGCGGCGCGCAACTTAATCGGTGCATGTCGCGGGTTTCGTTGCGCGGCGGGCCGACAGACCGGCGGGAGGCAACGAAATCGGGGTTGATCCCGTCATCGACCGCGAGATCGCGCGGCTGGCTGGCCTCCAGAGAGGGCACGTGACGACGCGCCAGCTCCGCTCGGCCGGATTGACGGAAGACGCGGTCCGGTCCCGGGTCGCCAAGGGCTTCCTCAGCCGCGTCCACCGCGGCGTCTACTCGGTCGGCGATCCGTCCCTGATCCCGTTCGCGGCCGAATCCGCGGCACTCCTGGCGCTCGGATCCGGCGCCGTGCTCAGCCATCGCTCGGCGGCGGCGGTGTGGAGTATCGCGCCGGCGCGAGATGACGGCACCGTCGATGTCACGCTCGGCCGAACCACCCGCCCCCGTCCCGGCGTCCGCATCCACCGCGCCACCCACCTCGACCCCGCCGACATCCGCCGCCACGCCAGCCTCCCCGTCACCGCGCCGGCCCGAACGCTGATCGACTTCGCCGCCGGCGCCTCGCACGCCCAGCTCACCCGGGCGCTTGCCGAGGCGCGGGTGCTCCGCCTGGTCAGCGACCGGTCGCTCGCCGCGGCCCTCGGGCGCGCCGGCCGCCGCACGGGCACGGGCGCGGTGCGGGCGCTCCTGCGCGCCCAGGGCGGACCGGCCCTCACCCGATCCGACGCCGAGCGCCTGTTCCTGCGGCTGATCGACGACGCCGAGCTACCGCGACCCGCGTGCAACGTCGACATCGAGGGCTATGAGGTCGACTTCGTGTGGCGCGCGCAGAAGCTCGTGGTGGAGGTGGACGGGCGCGCGTTCCACGCCCACCCCGAGGCCTTCGAGCGCGACCGCCGGCGCGATCAGGTGCTGGCGGCGGCCGGCTTCGTGGTCGTCCGGGTGACATGGCGGCAACTCGTCGAGTCGGGGCTCGCCGTCGTCGCGCGGGTGGCGCAGGCGCTCAGCGCCCGCTCGCAACGCTGAGGTCCTCGGCGGCTGCCATGCTACGGGCACGCCATGCGGTACTGGGACGCCGTGTATGCCTTCCTTGTAGCGATGGCCTTGGCCGCGCTGCTGACGCCGCTCGCGGCCCGTGTGGCGCGGCGCGTCGATGCCGTCGACAAACCCAAGGACCGGGGCCTGGCCAACAAGGAGACGCCGCTGCTGGGCGGGATCGCGATCCTGCTCGGGGTGCTCGTCGCGGCGGCGATCTGGATGCCGGAGAGCGACAACATGCCCACGCGGGCGATTCTGCTCGGGGCGGTGGTGATCACGCTGGTGGGCGTGATCGACGACATCTGGGACCTGCAGCCATGGCTGAAGCTGATCGGGCAGATCGGCGCGGCGCTGATCGCGGTGCAGGCCGGGGTCAAGCTGACGGAGCTGACGGTGCCGTTCTTCGGGCTGCTGACGTTCCCGCACGAGGGCCCGACGCTCACGGTGATCTGGCTCGTGGGCATGATGAACGTGGTCAACTTCTCCGACGGGGTCGACGGGCTGGCGGCCGGGTTGTGCGCGATCGACGGGGTGGCCTTCGCCGTCATCGCCTTCGACCTTCAGGGCGGCAGCAGCGCGGCGGCCGTGCTGGCGGCGCTCACGGCGGGCGCCGCGCTGGGGTTCCTGTTCCACAACTTCCCGCCGGCCTCGATCTTCATGGGCGACTCCGGCGCCAACCTGCTCGGCTACCTGCTCGGCGTGGTGGCGATCCAGGGCACGCTCAAGACGACCGCCGTCGTGGCGTTGGTCGTGCCGCTGTTCATCCTCGCGGTGCCGTTCCTCGACACCGCCTTCGTGGTCGCCAAGCGGCTCAAGTACGGACGCAAGCCGTGGACAGCCGACGCCAACCACTTCCATCACCGGATGGCCCGGATCGGCTTCAGCCAGCGCAAGACCGTGATGTACCTGTACGGCTGGACGCTGATGCTGGCGGGCCTGGCGATCGCGCTGCGGTTCATCCCGTACCACGACCACGGCCGTCCGCATCACTACCACCTCGGCTGGGTAGTGGTGATCGTGGCCTTGTCCGTGCTGGCCCTCGCGGCCAGCGTGTACCTGATCTACGTGCTCGAGATCTTCAAGTTCAAGGGCCTGCGGACGCGGGAGCTGCGGGAGCTCGACCCGGACACGAGCGAGCACGAGATCGACGAGCGCGTCCGGCGCGACCTCGAGACCGGCGAGTTCGAGCGGGTGGACGAGACCGGCGAGTTCGAAAGGGTGGAATAGTCCGGGCCGTGCAGATCGCCAACCTCACCGCACTCGAGTCGTTCATCACCGCCGACGGCTCGTCGATCCGCGAGCTCGCGCATCCCGCCTGGACGGCGGCCGCGAATCAGAGCCTGGCCGAGGCCACCGTGCCCCCGGGGCGCGAGACCGCCGAGCACTACCACCCGCGGGCGGAGGAGCTGTACTACTTCGTCTCCGGGTCGGGCCGGATGCGCCTCGGCGACGAGGAGTCGGAGACCACGGCCGGCGACTGCGTGGTGATCCCGCCCGGCACCCCCCACAAGCTCTGGAACCCGGGCTCGGAGCCGCTGGTGCTGCTGTGCTGCTGTGCGCCGGCGTACTCGCACGACGACACAGTGATGACGGGGCGCTGAGCGCTGGCCGGGCTTCGGCGCAGCGAGCGGGCGGCGCTCGCGATCACGGCCGTGCTCACGCTGCTCGCCGGAGTGGCGCGCTACGCGAGCGGGATCTCGGATGTGCCGGCCTTCGTGCTCGCCACGCTGGCCCTCGCCGGCCTGGCCTGGATCGTCTCCTTCGCCACCGAACAGGCGAGCTACCGGCTCGGACCGTCGGTGACCGGCGTCCTGCACTCGACGCTGGGCAACCTGCCCGAGTTCTTCGTGGTCGTGTTCGCGCTCGGGGCCGGCGAGGTGGTCGTCGCCGAGACGGCGATCCTCGGCTCGATCCTGGTCAACGCGCTGCTCGTGCTCGGCCTCGTGATCGTCGCCGGGGCGCGGCAGACCAAGGACGGCGTGATGCGGTTCAGCGCGCGGCTGCCCAACGACACCGCGACCCTGCTGCTGACGGCGTCGTTCATCATCGTCCTGGCGGGTATCGCCAGCTCCTCGCACAACGCCGCCAGTCGCCACCTCAAGGCGATCTCGGTGATCGGCGCCGTCGCCGTGCTGGTGGTGTACGGGACGTGGCTCTACCAGTACCTGCGCGCGCCGGCCGCCGGCACCGAGGACTCGGAGCCGGCGCGTATCCCGCCCGGACCAAGCGTCGTGCTGCTCGCGGTAGCCGCCATCGCGTCGGCGTTCGTCTCCGACTGGTTCGTGCACGCGCTGCAGCCGACGATCACCACGCTCAACATCTCCAAGGCCTTCGCCGGCCTCGTGATCGTGGCGATCGCCGGCAACGCGGTCGAGAACATCGCCGGCGTCGCGCTCGCGATCAAGGGCCACGCCAACCTCGCGATCTCGGTGGTCAAGAACTCGGTCGCGCAGATCGCGGCGTTCGTCTACCCGGCGCTGGTGCTGGTCTCGCTGCTGACGCCGACGACGCTGACATTCGCGATCGCGCCGATCTACATCGGCGCCCTGTTCGGGACGGCGATCATCGTGTGGCAGATCACCGGCGACGGCGAGGCGACCGTATTCGAGGGCACGGCCCTGGTCGCCGCGTTCGTGATCCTCGCCACCGTGGCCTGGTTCGAGCCCTAACCGGACCGCGAGCCGCCGGCCGCCCCACCCATCGGTCGGGCGTGGCGATCCGGACACCGCCACGCCGGCGCCCGCTCCCAGGCGGCGCGTGATGGCGCTCCTTGGCGGCCCCTCACACGGCTGCTATTCTGACGTTTACGTAAGAATCAGTTTCCGTGAGAGGTGACGGTGGCAACGGCCGAGCAGCAGCTTCCGGCCCGCAGGTTCGGGGCCCATGCACACGAGGATTCGTACAAATGGTGGGCGCTCTCGTGCACGAGCCTCGGCATGTTGCTCGCCACGATCAACTCGGGCACGCTGATCATCGCGCTGCCCAATCTGGAGCGCAGCCTGCACACCAGCCTGCTGGAGCTCGTGTGGGTGATCCTCGTGTACATGATCGCCTCGACCGTCCTGGTGCTCAGCGCCGGGCGGCTGTCGGATCAGTTCGGCCGCAAGAAGGCGTATGTCGGCGGTTTCCTCGTGTTCGCGGTCGCATCGCTCGGGGCCGGGTTCGCGGCCAACGGCACGCAGTTGATCCTGTGGCGGATCCTGCAGGGCGTGGGCGGTGCCTTCCTGTTCGCCAACGCGGCCGCGATCGTCACCGACGCCTTCCCGCGCGAGCAGCTCGGACTGGCGATGGGCACCAACACCATGGTCGCCGCCGTCGGGCTCGTGATCGGCCCGGTGCTTGGCGGCGCGCTGGTGGCGCTGGCGTGGCCCTGGGTGTTCTGGTTCAACGTGCCGCTCGGGCTGGCCGGCGCCCTGTGGGGAGCCGCGGTCCTGCACGAGGTGACCGGGCGCTCCGAGGATCGCTCGTTCGACTTCGCCGGCACGTTCACGTTCTTGATCGGGCTGACCGGCCTCGTGCTGGGGATCTCCAAGGGCGGGATCTCCGGCTGGAGCTCGCCGCTCGTGATCGGCGGCCTGATCGCTGCTGCGATCATGCTCCCCGCGTTCGTGCTGATCGAGAGCCGCCACCGGGCGCCGATGCTAGATCTCTCGATCTTCCGCAACCGCCTCTTCTCCGCCGCCGCGGGGGCGGCGTTCATCAACGGCCTGGCGCGGTTCGCGCTGATGTTCCTGTTCGTCTTCTATTTCCAGGGCGTGCAGGGCGACTCGCCGATCCTGGCCGGGATCAAGCTGGCCCCGCTGGCGCTCGGGATGCTCGTGTCCTCCCCGGCCGCCGGCGTGTGGGCCGACCGCCGCGGATCGCGCTCGATCGCCGTGCTCGGGATGCTGGTCACCGCCGCCGGACTCGCGCTGATGACCACCCTCGGCCGCGAGACCAGCTACGTCGAGAGCGGCGTGTACCTGTTCCTCGTCGGGATCGGTTCGGGCATGTTCAACTCGCCCAACACGGCCGCGATGATGGGCGCGGTGGCTCCTCACCGGCGCGGCATCGCTGCCGGCGCCCGCGTGCTCGTGCAGAACACCGGCGCGGTGATCTCGATCGCGTTCGTGCTCGCGATCGTCACTTCAGCGGTCCCGAAGAACGTGCTGTTCAGCGTCTTCTCGGGCCTGGCCAACCACATCTCCACGGCCCAGCTCGAGCCGTTCATCGCCAATATGCACACTGCGCTGTGGACGCTCGCCGCGGTCTCGGTGCTCGGCGCGTTCGTCGCGGCCGCGCGGCCGGCGCACGCCGAGGCCGGGGTCGTGGGCGAGACCGTGAGGGAGGGAGGGCTGTCGTGAGCACGACGACCGAGAAGCCGCTGCGGATCGGCGAGGTCGCCGAGCTGACCGGCACCACCCCGCGCACGATCCGCTACTACGAGGAGATCGGCCTGCTCCCCGGCTCGTCCGGCCGCGGGCAGGGGAAGCACCGCTGCTACACCGAGGCCGATGTCGAGCGCGTGCGGGAGATCGTCAGGCTCCGGGACCTGCTCGGGCTCTCGCTCGAGCAGCTCTCGAAGCTGCTCGAGGCTGAGGCCGCCCGCGCCGACCTGCGCCGCGAGTGGGGCCAGACGGAGAGCGCCGCCGAGCGCCGGCGGATCCTCGACCAGGCCCTCGGCCACATCTCGACCCAGCTCGAGCTGGTCCGCGGTCGGCGGCTCGAGCTCGAGCAACTGGAGACCGAGCTGGTCGACAAGCAGAGCCAGCTGCACGAGCGGATCCGGGAACTCGGGGGCTGACGGCCCTCAAGAAGAGCAGGACCGCAGCCGACAACGACGTAACAAAGGGGCAGCGGTGCGGTAGTTTGATGTTGAAGGTCGGACTGCATCGCGACTCATTCCGTTTATCGGGCCTTTGGCCGCGCGACATCAACACCGACCCGTCTGCACCCTGTGACCGCTTCGAGTTCCCGCATCTCACGCTGGCTGCCTCGCCTTGCCGCCCTGGCCGCGGCGATCGTCGGCCTGGTCAACATCGCCTCGGCGCTGACGCCGAACATCCGCTGGCGGGGTCATCTGCTGCTCGACTTCGAGCCGGTGGAGGCGATCCGCCTGTTCCATGCCCTGGCGCTGCCGGCCGGGACGGCGCTGCTGCTGGTCGCCCCATACCTGGCCCGGCGCCGGCGCCGGGCCTGGCAGGTGGCGATGGTGCTGTTGCTGATCCTGGGTTGCTTCGACCTGCTCAAGGGGCTCGACTTCGAGGAGACGGCGATCACCTGGGGGGCGGCCGCCATCCTGTGGCTGACCCGCTCCTCCTTCCGGGTGCGGCACGACCCGATAACCCTGCGCTCGGCGATCTGGCGCGTGCCGCTGCTGGGCGTGATCGGGGTCGCGGTGGCGGCGGTCGCCGCCTGGGCCTCGCAGGGCCATCCGTCGTTCACGACGGTCTCGCGCGAGACGGGCGATCTGCTGCTGTGGCGCAGCGGTCCGCTCCATTTCCGCTACCACGTCGCGCTGCACCACCACTTCGCCTGGATCCCGCTCAGCGTCCACCTGATCGAGTTCGGGACGCTGCTCGCGATGGCCTACGTGATCTTCCGTCCCCTGGCGGCACCGCGGGCGCTACCGGGACCGGGAGCGCGCGACGCCGCCGCCGAGCTGGTCCGGAGCTACGGTGCCGACACCCTCTCCTTCTTCAAGCTGCGCGCCGACGAGCAGTACTACTTCGGCAACGACGGCAGCGCGTTCGTCGGCTACCGGATCGAGAACGGCGTGATGCTGCTGTCCGGTGACCCCGTCGGTCCGCCCAGCGCGCTGCCGGGCCTGCTGCGCGAGCTCCGTCGCTTCGCCGACGCGCGGGGCCTCAAGCTCGGCGCCGTCGGCGCCAGCGAGACGCTGTGCGAGCTCTACCGGGAGATGGGGTTGCGCACCATCTATCTGGGCGACGAGGCGATCGTCGAGCTCGAGAAGTTCTCACTCGAGGGTCGCACGATCCGCAAGATCCGCCAGTCGGTGAGCCGTCTCACCAAGGGCGGCTACGCGGCCGAGGTGCACGAGGTCGACACGCTGTCGGTCGGCGCGGTGGCCGAGCTCGAGGACGTGCTCGAACGCGGGCGGGAGGGAGCGCCCGAGCGCGGCTTCTCGATGGCGATGGACTCGATCCGCGGCGATCACTCGGGTGAGACGCTCGTGGTCGTGGCCCGGGACTGCGACGGCGCGGTGCGCGGGGTCCTGCACTTCGTGCCCTGCTACGGGCGTCCGGCCGTGTCGCTCTCGTTCATGCGCCGTGACCCCGGGACGCCGAACGGGCTCACCGAGTTCCTCGTCGTCCGAGCGATCGAGCTGCTGCGCGAGCGGGGCCTGCAGGAGATGTCGCTGAACTTCGCCGCGTTTGCCAAGTACCTGCACAGCCCCGAGCGCCCGTCCGAGCGCCTGCTCGGCAAGCTGGCGGCACTGGCCAACCCGTACTTCCAGATCGAGAGCCTGTACCGCTTCAACGCCAAGTTCTTCCCCCGCTGGGAGCCTCGCTACCTGGTCTACGAGGGTGCGCTCGGACTGCCGCGGGCGGGCATCGCCGCGATGTGGGCCGAGGGCCATCTGCCGAAGCCCGGGTTCCGCGACCGGTCGCCCGCCGGGGGCGTCGAGCAGCCGTCGGCCGACCGCCCGCCGATCCCCGCCTGAGGCCGCCGATCATTGGAGTGCGGCGGTGCGCCGCCGAACGATAGACTGGGCGTTGCCGTCACGGCGAGGGGATGTGCGGGGCTCTCGGAGCCCAAACCCCTCGATGCGGATCCCTCCCGTCCGTGGCGCCGTGTCCAGATGCTCAGAACCAGATCCATAGACGACCGTTCCGTCGAAGGACGAGCGAGTGCCGCTCGCAAGCTTCGGGGTGTTCGTGGATCTGTCGGTCGGGTTCAGCGTCATCTACCAACGGTTTAGGGACCCTGACCAGATGGCCGTCGTCCGCTACTTCGATTTCGTCGTGCTCGCGCTTGCGCTGCCGATCTTCATCGTCGCCGGCCTGCCGATCGTGGGCTACATCACCGCCGCCGCGGCCTGGATCGGGCAGCGCGCGATCCAGATCGAGACCACGCGCCGGGCCCAGGCCAGCAAGGACCCGCGCACCGTCGTCGGGCTGATGGCGGGGAGCATGATCGGCCGCGGATGGCTCGTCGCCGCGGCCATCTTCATCGTCGGGATCACGATCTCGAGCCAGGCCGGGCTCGCCGCGGCGGTGCTGTTCATTGTCCTGTTCACCGTCTACTTCACGACCAACATGATCCTGCGACCGTTCGATACCCCGCCGCCCACCCGTGGGCCGGAGCCCTCATGACCCGCGGGACCAAGATCATCCTGTCCGTCATCGGCCTCCTGGCCGTCGTCATCCTGCTGTTCGTCATCTTCGGCTCGGCGGGCCAGAACAACTCCTTCCAGCCGCAGAACGAGTTCAAGCTCGATCCGTGGCTGAGGATCAAGCTCGGCGGCGTCGACCTGTCGCTCAACAAGGCCGTCCTCTACCTGATCCTGGCGATGGTGTTCACGGTGGTTTCGATGACCTGGGTGGCGCGTCGCATGACCGCGAAGCCGAACCGCGTGCAGACGGCGGTCGAGGCGGCCTACCAGCTGATGCGGGACAACATCACCGCGGGCAACATGGACGAGGCGATGGCCAAGCGCTGGTTCTCGTTCATCGGCACCCTATTCCTGTTCATCTGGTTCTCGAACATGATCGGCTACCTGCCGCTGCCGACGAGCACCGAGCACAAGGTGAACATCTTCGGCGCCCACATCCCGAGCTTTGCGCTGTACGCGGCCACCGCGAACATCTCGGTCACGCTGATCCTGTCGTTCGTGGTCTGGATCGCCTACCACGTCGAGGGGATCCGGGCCAAGGGCTTCTTCGGCTACTTCCGGAGCTGGCTCCCCGCCGGGACTCCGAGGGGGCCCGGAGGCCTCGGCTACGCGGGCATCTTCCTGATCGAGGTGATCTCCCAGTTCGTGCGGCTGATCTCGCTGTCCGTCCGACTTTTCGCCAACATCCTCGCCGGCCATCTCCTGATCCTGTTCATGGGCGGCGGGCTCGTGGTCCTGCTCGGCCTGGCCGCGCTGGGGCCGATCACGTTCATCGTCGCGGTCGCCTTCTTCATGTTCGAGGTCGTGCTGATCGCCACCCTGCAGGCCTTCATCTTCGCCACGCTGGCATCGATTTACTTCGGCGGTGCGACCGCCGCCGCCCACTAAGACACCCGGAGGAACACGACAGCATGCTCCAATCACTGTTTCATTTCGCTGCTTCCGCGGCCGACACTGTGGCCGCGAATGAGGCGATCGCACGTAAGGCCGGCAAGGCGATCGCGCTCGGTGTGGGTGCTGGTCTGGGGACGATCGGTCCTGGTATCGGTGTGGGTTTCATCTTCGGGAAGGTGATCGAGTCGGTGACTCGTCAGCCGGAGATGCGGGATGAGATCACGTCGATTCAGTGGCTCGGGTTCGCGTTGACGGAGGCGATCGTGTTCTACGCCTTCATCTTCGGCCTGATCGCCTTCTTCCTCTCATAGCCATGCCCGGGCTCGTCACAGCCGCCTCCAGCGGCGGCAACTTCCTCGTCACGCCGAGCGTCGGCCTGATGGTCTGGACGCTGCTCACCTTCGGGGTGGCACTGTTCCTGCTCAAGCGGCTCGCCTTTCCGCGTATCGGGGAGGCGCTCGACCGCCGGCAGAAGGCGATCGAGGAGTCGATCGACACCGCCGAGCGCACGCGTGAGCAGGCCGATGAGCTGCTCGCCGAGTACCGCGAGCGGCTCAAGGAGGCGCGCGCGCAGGCGGACGACATCGTCGAGCGCGCCCAGAAGGCGGCCGACGTGCACGAGCGCGACGCGCGCGATGCCGCCGTGTCCAAGCGCGACGAGCTGATGGAACAGACGCGGCGCGACATCGAAGCCGAGACCCGCCGCGCGATCGAGGACATCCGGCGCGAGGTCGCCGACCTCACCGTGCTGGCCACCGAGAAGGTCACGCGCAAGTCGCTGACCCAGGACGATCAGAAACGCCTCGTCGACGAAGCCCTCCGCGAGCTGGACTTCAGCGCGCTCAGCGGGGCAGGAGAGAACAACTAGTGGAGGAGATCGCTCGGGTCTACGCTCGCTCCCTGTTCGAGGTCGCCAAGGAGCATGGCCTGTTCGACCGAGTCAAGGAGCAGCTCGACCAATTCGCCGACGCGCTGGCGACGAACCGGGACCTGGCGGTCTTCTTCTTCTCGCCGTACTTCTCGACCGAGGAGAAGAAGAGCGGGCTCGGTCGCCTGATCGACGGCGCCGAGGCCGTGTTCATGAACTTCCTCGAGGCGCTGGTGGAGCGGCACCGGATGCCGGCGATCTTCCGCATCAGGACCGAGTTCGACCATCTCTGGGAGCAGGAGAACAAGCTGCTCCCGGTCGAGGTCACGAGTGCCGTGAAGCTCGACCCGGCGACCGTGCGCAGCATCGGCGAGCGGATCGGGGAGCAGACCGGCCGCAAGGTCGAGCTCTCGAGCAGGATCGATCCGGACATCCTGGGTGGCGTTGTCCTCAGAGTGGGCAACTTCATTCTGGATGCATCGATCAGAAACCGTCTGAACCAACTTCGCAAGCAAGTCGCGCAGGCGTAGCGCGCCGCGCCTGTCAAGGAGCCCCTCATGGACATCAAGCCCGACGAGATCACCTCAATCCTCAAGAGCCGCATCGAGGGCCTGGACACGACCAGCGCCGACCTGACCGAGGTCGGAACGGTGCTGTCGGTCGCCGACGGCATCTGCCGCATCCACGGCCTCGAGAACTGCATGTCGTTCGAGATGCTCGAGCTGCCCCACGACGTCACGGGACTGGCGCTGAACCTCGAGTCCGACAACGTCGGCGCAGTGCTGTTCGGGCCCTGGGAGCACATCTCGGAGGGCGACACGGTCCGGCGCACGAAGCGGCTGCTGGAGATCCCGGTCGGCGAGGAGATGCTGGGCCGGATCGTCGACCCGCTCGGCACCGCGCTCGACGGCAAGGGCGAGATCAGGACCAGCGCCACCCGCCCGGCCGAGCACAAGGCGCCCGGCGTGGTGCAGCGCCAGCCGGTCAAGGAGCCGATGAACACCGGCCTGAAGGCGATCGACTCGATGATCCCGATCGGCCGCGGACAGCGCGAACTGATCATCGGCGACCGCCAGACGGGTAAGACCGCGATCGCGATCGACACGATCATCAACAACAAGGACCAGGATCTGATCTGCGTGTACGTCGCGATCGGGCAGCGCAAGGCCACCGTCGTGCAGCTGGCCAAGACGCTCGAGGACGCCGGCGCGCTCGAGAACACGATCATCGTCATGGCCGCCGCCGACGAGTCGGCGCCGATCAAGTTCCTGGCGCCGTACGCGGGCTGCGCGATGGCCGAGCACTTCCTCTACAACGGGAAGGCGGCGCTGACGATCTACGACGACCTCACCAAGCATGCCTTCGCCTACCGCCAGATGTCGCTGCTGCTGCGCCGCCCGCCGGGTCGCGAGGCGTACCCGGGCGACGTCTTCTATCTGCACTCGCGGCTGCTCGAGCGAGCGGTCAAGCTCAACGACGATCTCGGCGGCGGCTCGCTGACGGCGCTGCCGGTGATCGAGACGCAGGCGGGCGACGTGTCGGCCTACATCCCGACGAACGTGATCTCGATCACCGACGGCCAGATCTTCCTCGAGCCGAAGCTGTTCTACTCCGGCGTGCGACCGGCGATCAACGTCGGGATCTCGGTCTCTCGCGTCGGCGGTAGCGCCCAGATCGCGCCGATGCGGAAGGTCGCCGGGCGGCTGAAGCTCGAGCTGAGCCAGTACCGCGAGCTCGAGGCCTTCGCCCAGTTCGGATCCGAGCTTGACGCCGAGACCCAGAAGACCCTGGCTCGCGGCGAGCGGCTGGTCAAGACGCTGAACCAGAACGAGCGTCACCCGATGCCGGTGGAGGATCAGGTGGTGCAGGTGTTCGCCGCCACCAACGGATACCTGGACCGGATCACCGTCGACAAGGTCGAGAAGTTCCTCGGCAACCTCGTGCAGGACGTGCGCGGGAACGAGCCCGAGCTGCTCAAGCGGATCGCCCGCGGCGAGTGGACGGACGAGATCCAGCAGCAGCTCGACGCCGGGATCGCCCGCTTCGCCGAAGGCTTCGGCTTCGACCTCGACGAGGAGGGGCATCCGCTCGAGGAGTCCGAGCAGGCGCCGCGCCCCACGCAGCGCAGCGAGACCACGGAAGCGCCCGCCGGCGAGAACGAGAAGGAGACAGAGGCCGTCCCGGCATAGCCGGAACGGTCTCGACAGCCGATGGCCAGCCAGCGCGACGTTCGCAACCGGATCGCTTCGGTGAAGAACATCCAGAAGATCACGCGCGCGATGGAGATGGTCGCCGCCGCGCGGCTGCGCCGCGCCGAGCAGCGGATCGAAGCACTGCGGCCGTACGCCGGGGCGATCCGGCGGATGACCCGCGAGGCCGCCCAGGCGGCTGGAAGCGTGCCCCGCCTGCCGATCCTGATCGAGCACGACACCGTGAGCACGGTCGGCCTGCTGCTGATCGCCGGCGACCGCGGGCTTGCGGGCGCGTTCAACTCGCAGATCGTGCGCGCCGGCGTGGCCGCCGGCCGCGAGCACCAGGGCAGCAACCGGACCGCGGTCTATTACGCGTCCGGGCGTCGCGCCGCCTCCTCGCTCAGCTTCCGCGGCATCGAACTGGCGCAGAGCTTCACGGGGTTCTCCGACCGCCCGGCCTTCGCCGACGCCCGGAGGATCGCCGAGACGATGATGGCCGCCTACGTCGACGGCGAGGTCGATCAGGTCGAGGTGCTCTACAACGGATACATCTCGCCGATCTCGCAGGTCGTCCGCCGCGAGGTGCTCTTGCCGCTGCAGCAGGCGACCGTGCTCGAGGACGGCGAGGACGAGGAAGCGGAAGCGGAGGAGCAGTCCGGCCAGCGCGCGCTGGTCGAGTACGAGCCCGACCCGGAGCAGATCCTCCAGCGGCTCGTCCCCGACTATGTCGAGATCTCGATCTACCGCGCGCTGCTGGAATCGACCGCGTCCGAGCACGGGGCGCGGATGACCGCGATGCGCAACGCGTCGGACAACGCCGGCGAGATCATCGAGGACCTGACGTTGGAGATGAACCGCGCGCGCCAGGCGGAGATCACGCAGGAGATCATGGAAGTCGTCGCCGGCGCTGAAGGCCTCGGCTAGCGCGCAGGATCGAGAACTAGGAGACACATGTCAGCCACCGCAAAGACGAAGACGCAGAATGTCGGCCGGATCGAGGAGATCCAGGGCGTTGTGATCGAGGCCGTGTTCCCCGACAAGCTGCCCGAGATCAATCACGCGATCACGATCAGGCGACCGGAGGCCGCGCGCGCCGAGGAGGACATGGACATCGCCGCCCAGGAGGAGGACGTGCTCGTATGCGAGGTGCAGCAGCACCTCGGCGATGACCGGGTTCGCGCCGTCGCGATGGACACGACCGACGGCCTGTCGCGCGGCACCGAGGTGCTCGACACCGGCGGGCCGATCACCGTCCCGGTTGGCTCCGTGACGCTCGGGCGGATCTTCAACGTGCTCGGCGAGCCGATCGACCTCGGCGAGCCGCTGCCCGAGGAGACCAAGCGCTGGCCGATCCATCGTGCCGCTCCGACGGTCGAGGCGCTGACGCCGACGACCGAGATGTTCGAGACCGGGATCAAGGTCATCGACCTGCTCGCGCCCTACGCCAAGGGCGGCAAGGTCGGCCTGTTCGGCGGTGCAGGCGTCGGCAAGACCGTGATCATCCAGGAGCTGATCAACAACCTCGCCCAGCAGCACGGCGGACTGTCGGCGTTCTGCGGCGTCGGCGAGCGCTCGCGTGAGGGCAACGACCTGTGGCTGGAGATGAAGGAGTCGGGCGTCATCGACAAGACGATGCTCGTGTTCGGTCAGATGAACGAGCCCCCGGGCGCGCGCATGCGCGTCGCGCTGTCCGGCCTGACGATGGCCGAGTACTTCCGCGATCAGGAAGGCCAGGACGTGCTGCTGTTCATCGACAACATCTTCCGATTCGTGCAGGCGGGCTCGGAGGTCTCGGCGCTGCTGGGCCGGATGCCGTCACAGGTCGGCTACCAGCCGACGCTGGAGTCCGAGATGGGCCAGCTGCAGGAGCGGATCACGTCCACCCGCAAGGGCTCGGTCACCTCGATCCAGGCGATCTACGTGCCCGCGGACGACCTCACCGACCCAGCGCCGGCCTCGGCGTTCGCCCACCTCAACGCGACGACGACGCTGTCGCGCTCAATCGCCGAGAAGGGGATCTACCCCGCGGTCGACCCACTCGACTCGACCTCTACGATCCTCAAGGCCGAGATCCTCGGCGAGGAGCACTTCAACGTCGCCAACGAGGTCAAGGAGGTACTGCAGCGCTACCGCGAGCTGCAGGACATCATCGCCATCCTCGGGATCGACGAGCTCTCCGACGAGGACAAGGTCACCGTCACGCGGGCCCGCAAGCTCGAGCGCTTCCTCTCGCAGCCGTTCCACGTGGCCGAGCAGTTCACCGGCACCAAGGGCGAGTACGTCCCGATCGCCGAGTCGATCCGGGGCTTCATGGAGATCCTCGAGGGCAAGCACGACGACCTGCCCGAGCGGGCGTTCTTCCTCAAGGGCACGATCGACCAGGTCGTCGAGGACGCCAAGAAGGAGCGGTGATCGGGCTTGGCACGCACGAGATTCCAGGTTGAGGTCCTGACGCCCGAGGGCGAGGTGTTCAACGACGAGGTCGAGATGGTCTCGACGCGCACCGCGGTCGGGTCGATCGGGATCCTGGCCAATCACACGCCGATCCTGGCCATGCTGGACCCGGCCGAGTTGCGGCTGTACAAGTCCGAGTCGGAGATCGTGCGCTTCGCGCAGGCCCAGGGCTACATGCAGATGGCCGGCAACCACGCCCTGATCCTGGTCGAGGAGGCGATCCCGCCGCGCGATCTCGACGTGGCCGAGTTGCGCGAGCGCCTCTCCGATGCCGACCGCGAAGCCGAGCGGGCGGGCGACGACACCGAGAAGCAGCGCGTGGCGCAGCGCAACAAGCAGCGCCTCGAGGCGTTCCTGCGCATCGCCGGCAGCGAGTAGCTCCGCCCGGCCGGCCCGGGCACCGAGCCTGCCGCGGCCGCACATGGCCGCCGGCGTGCCGGAACCCACCGCCTGCTCTCCTATCCTTCGCGTCCGATGCTCGACGAAAGGATCCTGGCTGAGCGGTTGATCTCCTACGACACCTCGCGGCCAGACGAGTTGACGGCAGCCGCAGGATTCGTCAAGGGTTGGCTCGAATCCCGTGACATCGAAGTGCGTGAGTACAACCACAATGGCTTGCCCGTGCTCGTGGCCGAGGTCGGCGCGGCCGCCGGCGAGGGCCCGTGCGTGGTCCTGCACGGCCATCTCGATGTCGTCCCTGGACGACCCGAGCAGTTCGAGCCGGTGGTCGACGGCGACCGCCTGATCGGTCGCGGCGCCTACGACATGAAGGGCGGCCTCGCCGCGATGATGTGCGCGCTCAAGGATGTCGAGCGCCAGGACCGGGTGCGGGTGCGGTTCGTGTGCGTCCCCGACGAGGAATCCGAGGAGATCGACGAGCGCTCCACCGACGGGTTCGTCAAGCTCGGCCTTGGCGGCGACTTCGCGATCACCGGCGAGCCCACGGACCTGCACATCGGCATCGAGGCCAAGGGCGTGCTGGCGATGCGGATCGACGTCCACGGCCGCGCGGCCCACAGCTCCACGCCGTGGCTCGGCGACAACGCCGTGCTCAAGGCGGTCGACGTGTTCCGGGCGATCGAGTCGCTCCCGTTCACGCGTGAGTCCTCGGAGCTGTTCCCCCGCCCGTCGATCAACCTGGGCCGGATCGAGGGCGGGGACGCCCTCAACAAGGTGCCCGACCTGTGCACGATGGCCGTCGACGTCCGCTACCTGCCCGGCCAGGACCCGGGGGAGATCCTCGAGCAGGTGGCGGCGATCCCCGACATCGACGTGATGCGGACCTTCATCCATCCGCCGGTCACCGTGGCCCGGACCGATCCGTATGTGCGCGCGCTGCGCGATGCGGTCGCCCGCTCGATCCGCGGTGAGGTGATGAGCGTCGGCCGCGACGGGGCCTCGGACGCGGCCTCGTTCATCGAGGCGGGGATCCCCGCGGTCGAGTTCGGGCCCGCGGGAGCCGGTCACCACGGACCCGAGGAGTGGGCCTCGCTGGCGTCGATGGCGCGGTACCGGCGCGCGCTCTCGGACTTCGTGCGGGTGCTGCCGATGTGGCTCGAGGAGGGCGAGCGGGGCACCGGGACCCTGCGGGCCGTGGACGGCGGGCTGGGATGAGCTGGATCCCGGGCTCGCGGCGTGGGGCGCTGGCCCGATTCGCGCTCGGGGCGGCGATCGTGATCGTGTTCACGGCCACGGCCACGGCCGTGGCCGGACTGCTGCAGTTCAAGCAGCTGGCCACGGACCTCTCGGCGACGCCCGCGATCCGGCACGCGCAGGTGACGGTCCCCACCCCGGGCGACGCCCAGACGATCCTGATCCTGGGCTCCGATCATCGCGCGCACACTCCGCTGAGCGCGTCCAACTCGGACACGATCATCCTCGTCCGGATGGATCCGAGCTCATCGACGATCAACGTGATCTCGATCCCGCGCGACCTACAGGTGCAGATCCCCGTCCCCGGCGGTGGGGTGCAGACGGCCAAGATCAACGCCGCCTACTCGCTCGGCGGACCCAACCTGATGGTCAAGACGATCAAGGCGAACGTGTTCCCGGATCTCGCCGTCAACCACATCGTCGACATCAACTTCGCCGGCTTCCGCGATCTCGTGAACGCGATCGGCTGCGTGTACACCGACGTCGACCATCGCTACTTCAACCAGAACATCGGCACGATCGACACGAACTACTCGAGCATCGACATCGCCCCCGGGTACCAGAAGCTGTGCGGTGACGACGCGCTCGCCTACGTGCGCTACCGGCACACCGACACCGACATCGTGCGCTCGGCGCGCCAGCAGGACTTCATCCGCCAGGCCAAGGACCAGTACGGCCAGGCGAACCTGATCTCCAACCGCGACCGGCTGCTGCGGATCTTTGGCCAGCACACCCAGACCGACCCGAACCTGCACACCACCGACGGGCTGATCAACCTGTTCAACCTGGTCGCCTTCTCCGACGCCCACTCGATCCGCGAGGTTCACTTCCCGGCGAGCCTGCTGCCGTGCACCAAGACCGCCTGCTTCGTGACGGCCGACCCGGGTGCCGAGGCGCAGGCGTTCCGCGAGTTCATGGCCGTGGTCCCCGCCGCGACGGCGACGCCCGCCGCGGACGCTTCCGCCGGCCGCGGCGCGGCCAAGCCGGCCCCCACGCCGGGATCCGCCGCGGCGGCCGCCGGTCTCACCGCTGACCTGCCCGACGGGCGCACCCAGGCCGCCGCTCTCCCGAACGCGGGCATGCCGGTCTACTTCCCGCGGCTGATCGTCGCGGGCTCGAACTACGACGGACCGACCGCCGGGGAATATCCGCGCGGCTACACGATCGCCGACCCGAGCGGCGAGCGCCATACGGCCTATCGGATCGTGGTCGTCCTCAACTCCCTGCTCGGCCAGTACTACGGCGTCCAAGGCACGACCTGGGCGAACCCGCCGCTGCTGGCCAGCCCGAGCGAGACGCGGGTGGTCAACGGCCGCACGCTGGAGCTGTTCCTCGATGGGCACAAGCTGCGACTGGTGGCCTGGCGCGGACCGCACGGCGTCTACTGGGTCTCGAACACGCTCAGCCTCGATCTGACCAACGCGCAGATGCTGGGCGTGGCCGGGTCCCTGGTCCGCGTCGGCGCCGGTGCATAGGCGCCGGGTGGTCACAGCCCGCCGCGGGCAGCGCGGCGGCGCATCGGTGCGCGGCCGCCCCTTGTACCCTTCCCGGCCCTATGGCCCCAGAACGTGAACCCATCTCCGTCATCGGCACCGGCTACGTCGGCCTGGTGACCGCGGCCGGATTTGCCGAGCTCGGCACCGAGGTGTGGTGCGTCGACGTCGACGCGGACAAGATCGCGCGCCTGGAGCGCGGCGAGATGCCGATCTGGGAGCCGGGCCTCGAGGAGTGCGTGGCCCGCAACCGCGAGCGGCTGCACTTCTCGACCGAGCTCGCGCCCGCGCTCGAGCACACCCGCCTGCTGTTCGTCGCCGTGGGCACGCCGCCGACCTACTCGGGCGACGCCGACCTCTCGGCGGTCCACGCGGTCGTCGCCTCGATGCCGGCCTCCGACAGCCATGCCCTGGTGATGAAGTCGACGGTCCCGGTCGGCACCGGCGCCTCGATCAAGCGCATCTTCGCCGAGCAGGGGAAGTCGGGCTTCGCCTACGTCTCGTGCCCCGAGTTCCTCAAGGAGGGCTCCGCGCTCGCGGACTTCCTGGCCCCGGACCGGGTCGTCGTCGGCGACAACGGCGACTGGGCGGGCGACGCCGTGGTCGAGCTCTACGCGCCGCTCGAGTCGCCGCTGGTGCGGACCGACATCGCCAGCGCCGAGATGGTCAAGCTGGCCTCGAACGCCTTCCTGGCCACGAAGATCAGCTTCATCAACGAGATCGCCAACGTGTGCGAGGAGACCGGCGCCGACGTCGCCGAGGTGGCCCGGGGGATGGGCCTCGATCACCGGATCGGCACGCACTTCCTGCGCCCCGGGATCGGCTTCGGCGGCTCGTGCTTCCCCAAGGACGTCTCCGCGCTCAAGCAGCTGGCCGGCAACTCGGGCTACCACTTCCAGCTGCTGACGGCCGTGATCGAGGTCAACGAGCTGCAGAAGCGCCGGGTGATCGCGAAGCTGCAGAAGCACCTCGGCTCGCTCGTGGGCAAGACGATCGCGCTGCTTGGGCTGGCGTTCAAGGCCAACACCGATGACATGCGGGAGGCGTCCTCGCTCGTGCTGGCCGCGCGGCTGCAGGCCGACGGCGCGCACGTGCGCGCGTATGACCCCGTGGCCGAGCCCGAAGCGCGCAAGCTGCTCGTCGGGGTCGAGTTCGCCGACTCCGCGCTGGCGGCGATGCAGGACGCCGACGCGTGCATCCTCGTCACCGAGTGGCCGGAGTTCGCCGACATCGCCTGGCCCGAGGCGGCAGAGGCGATGGTCGGGCGGCTGGTCGTCGACGGGCGCAACTTCCTCGATCGCGGCGCCGTGAGCTCCGCCGGCTTCGTGTACGAGGGCGTCGGTCGCTGAGATGCAGGCGCTGATCCTCGCCGGGGGGGAGGGAACGCGACTGCGGCCCCTGACCTCCACGGTGCCCAAGCCCGTCGTGCCGCTGGTCGGCCGGCCGTTCATCTCCTACATGATCGAGTGGCTCCGGGGCCACGGTGTCGACGACGTGATCATGTCCTGCGGCTTCCTGGCCGCCGGGGTCCGCGACGTGCTCGGGGACGGCTCCGCACTCCGCGTCCGGCTGCGCTACGTCGAGGAGCCGAAGCCGCTCGGGACCGGAGGAGCGCTGAAGTTCGCCGAGGAGCTGCTCGACGAACGCTTCTTCATGCTCAACGGCGACGTCCTCACCGACATCGACCTCAGCGCGCAGCTCGCCCAGCACGATCGCACCGGTGCCCGGGGCACGCTGGCGCTGATCCCGGTCGAGGATCCCTCGGCGTACGGGCTCGTGCGCCGCAACCCCGACCTGTCGGTGGGGGAGTTCGTCGAGAAGCCGGAGGCGGACCAGATCGACACCGATCTGATCAATGCCGGCGCCTACATCCTCGAGCGCGACGTGCTGGAGATCATGGCCCCCGCCGGCACGAACATCTCGATCGAGCGCGAGGTCTTCCCGGCGCTCGTCGGGCGTGGGCTGTACGGATTCGAGTCCAGCGGCTACTGGCTCGACATCGGCACTCCCCAGCGCTACCTGCAGGGCACCTTCGACATCCTCGAGGGCAACGTCGAAACGGAGGTCGGGCGCCTGCTGAAGGATGCCGGACGGGCGCTCGTGCACGGCGCTGCGGTGCAGGGGCGCCTGGTTGCGCCCGTGCTGGTCGGTGAGGGAAGCGTGATCGCGTCCGGGGCGATCGTCGGGGGGCGCGCGTACCTCGGCAACGGCGTCACGGTCGGGCGCGGAGCCCACGTCGAGAGCTCGGTGGTGCTCGACGGAGCGCGGATCGGGGAGCGGACCACGGTCAGCTCGGCCATCGTCGGGCCCGGAGCCGTGATCGGCGACCATTGCCGGATCGAGGCCGGGGTCGTGCTCGGCGAGGGCGTCAAAGTCGGACCGGGCAACACCCTGGCGGCCGGCGCGCGTATCTTCCCCGGGGTCGAGCTGCCAGAGGGAGCGATCAAGTTTTGACTGCAACGCGAGAGCTGAACCGCGAGGAGATCTCGAGGGTCGACGTCGGTGGCCAGCTGCATGACATCCTCGGCGTGCCCGACCAGCTGCGCGACGCCCTGTGGCGGGTGGAGTCGGCCAACCTCGAGCCCCACGATGCCCCCGGCGGCCTGGTGGTGGCCGGCATGGGCGGCTCGGCGATCGGCGGCGCGCTGGCCCGGGCGGCGCTCGGCGACCGCGCCTCACGACCGATCGTCCTCGCCCGCGACTACGCGCTCCCGCCGTGGGCCACTCCGGACACCACCGTCCTGTGCGCCAGCTACTCGGGCAACACCGAGGAGACGCTCGCGGCCTACGACGCCGCGGCCGCGCTCGGCGCGCGCCGGATCGTCGCCACCGCCGGCGGCAAGCTGGCCGCGTCGGCCCGGGCCGACGGCGTGCCGGTGATCCCCCTGCCCGGTGGCTTCCAGCCCCGGGCCGCCGTCGCCTACTCGCTCGTCGTCGCGCTCGAGGTGGCGTGCATCTGCGGCGCCGGCGAGCACCTGCACTCCGAGATCGACGTCGCCGCCGCCCACGCCGAGCAGCTGGTCGCCGAATGGGGCCCGGACGCTCCGGAGAGCTCGCTGGCCAAGGAGCTCGCGCGGGGGCTGCACGGGACGGTGCCGCAGATCGCGGGCTCGGGGCTGACCGCTCCGGTCGCCTATCGCTGGAAGACCCAGATCAACGAGAACGCCAAGGCGCCGGCCTTCGCCGCCGAGCTGCCCGAGCTCGACCACAACGAGATCGTGGGCTGGGAGGGCGTGAGTGACCTCGGCCGGTTCAGCGCCGTGTTCCTGGACGACTCGGACCTGCACCCACGGGTACGCCAGCGGATCGAGCTGACCCGGGGCCTGATCGCCGCCAAGGCCGCGGCCACCTACCGGATCGACAGCGTGGGTGAGAACCGGACCGAGCGACTGGTCTCGCTGATCCTGCTCGGCGACCTGGTGTCACTGTACCTCGCGGTCCTGCGCGGGGTCGATCCCTCGCCGGTGAACGTGATCGAGCGGCTCAAGGGCGAGCTCGCCCGCGGCTGAGACAGGCTCTGCGCTCCGCGCGGTCTGAAGCGCGCGCTCAGTGCAGCGCGATGCCGCGCTGCTCGTAGAGCCGGCGGTCGGCTGCGCTGAGCAGCTGCTCGAACGTGCGGCCGTCCTCGGGGAACGTCGCGAGCCCGATCGTCAGATCCCAGTCTGATCCCAGACCGATTGACGGGCGGCGTGCAGCGACCTCGGCGCTGATCCGCGCGGCGACCACGGCGCCGCCGGCCGCGGTCTGCTCGGCCAGCAGCAACGCGAGCTCGTCGCCGCCGATGCGCCCGACGACGTCGTCGGCCCGCGCGGAGTCCCGCAGCAGCCGGGCCGCCTCCCGGATCAGCGTGTCGCCGGCCAGGTGGCCGTGCGTGTCGTTGACCGCCTTCAGACCCCGCACGTCGACGTAGGCGAGCACGAACGGCCGCCCGTAGCGACGCGCCCGCGCCAGCTCGCGCTCGGTCGCCTCCGTGAAGCCGCGGCGGTTGAGCACGCCGGTCAGCTGGTCGGTCAGCGCGGCGACGCTGACGGTGGCGATCTGCTCGGCCTGCCGCTGCGCCCGGCGCCCGGAGCGCAGCGCCGCGAGGCCAGCGACCATGGCCAGCGCGAACGACGCACCGAGCGCGATCCAGATCGCGAGCGGGATCACCTGTACGAACCGCTGAATGACGCTCGGGCCTCCGTCGCTCTGCGGCGCTGGCGCAGCCGGAGCCGTCGCGCGCCGATGGACGGCGGCGTGATGCGCGCCGGTGGCAGAAATCGCCGCCGAGGTGCTCGCCACGTCGATCGTCGTCGCCGGGGTCGAGAGCGCGCTCAGCAGGCCGCGGGTCGCGGGCGCCGCCGTGGCGAGGACGCCGATCCCCGCCACGGCCGAGGGGATCGCCGCGGGCGCGGGGGCGGTGGCGAGGAGGGAAGTGACGGCCGGCCGCGGTCGATGGCCCGTCGCGACCCCGGGCACAACGGACACGGGGGGTGCGAGCGCGGGCGCCCCCGGCGCCGGCGTCACTCCGGTGCCCGTGGTCGCGCCTGCCGGACCGGAGCGGGCGGGCACGGACGGGGCCGCTAGCGCTCCGATCGGAATAGCGCTGATGGAGCAGCCGCCCGCGCAGGGGCCCCGCGGCGCCTTGAGAATGGCCGCGTGGCCGGCCGCGGTCTCACGCGAGGTCTCGCCGCCGCGCGGTGCGGTCGCCGCGGCGAGGCGCTGGCGGCCGCGATCGCTGCCACCGCCGCCGTAGCCGGCGCGCCGAGCGCCGTCGCCCCCCGTGGGGCCGTCCGCGGGCCCCGGTCCGCTCGCCGGCACCGGTCCGTACCGGCCATGCGGCGGCGCGAAGGCGCTCGACAATGGGCTCACGGGCGCGCCATGGGCGCCCGTGCCGATGCTGCCACGGTCGCCGCCGCCGCCGCGCGTCAAGTCGAGCGGAGCGCGACCGGCGCTGTCGCCGCCGCCGGAGTCGACGCCGGCGCGGGCGGTCCAGTCGCCGTGGACGTGGTCGGTGGCCAGGGCCGCGCCGGCCGTGATGAGCAAGACCAGCAGCGCGCCGATCAGTGCGCGGATCGACCGGCTGCGCTTGGTGCGACACGGACGAATGAAGACCCCGTGCAAGGTCCGACTCGCGCTTCCTGTCTCGGGCGGTTCCCCCGCGCAAACCCTTCCCGCTGCGCCGACGCTCCGCGATGGACTCACAACTGTGCTCGTGACTATGCCCATACTCCCGCCGTCGCAGGCCGGCGATGGACGATTGTTGGAGGCCGCGCCGCCGTCCAACCTTGACACTCTCGTGGTAATGTTGAGGACCACGATGGAGGCGCTGACCATCCACGAGGCAGCGCAGACGACCGGCTGGTCGCCGCGGATGCTGCGATACATCGAGCGATCGGGCCTCGTTGCGCCCGCTCGCTCCTCGTCGGGCTACCGCCTCTACGGACCGGCCGAGCTGCAGCGCCTGCGGACGCTCAAGGAGCTGCTCGCGCGCTACGAGATCGGACTCTCCGATGTGGCGTTCGCGGCGCGGATGGCGACCAGCCCGGAGCTGCGCGAGGAGGTCGGCGGGTGGCTGTCGGCGAAGCCGAGCCGGCCCGAGGACGTCAGCGCCGAGGACTGGCTCCAATTCGAGCAGGACAAGCACGAGAAGCTGCTGGTCGCCGCCTGAGCGACGAGCCTCGGCGGCGATTGACCCCTACTGATGGAGAAGCGATGAGCACGACCGCTCTGAAGTCCGACTACAAGGTCGCCGACCTGGAGCTTGCCGGCTTCGGGCGCAAGGAGATCCGGCTGGCCGAGCACGAGATGCCGGGCCTGATGGCGACGCGCCGGGAGTACGCCGACCGCCAGCCGCTCAAGGGCGCCCGCGTCACCGGCTCGCTGCACATGACCGTCCAGACGGCGGTCCTGATCGAGACGCTGGTGGCGCTCGGAGCGGAGGTCCGCTGGGCGAGCTGCAACATCTTCTCCACCCAGGACCACGCCGCCGCGGCGGTCGTGGTCGGTCCCGAGGGCACGCCGGAGGACCCGCGCGGAGTGCCGGTGTACGCCTGGAAGGGCGAGACGCTCGAGCAGTACTGGTGGTGCACCGAGCAGGCGCTCCGGTGGTCGGACGGTGAGGGTCCGAACATGATCCTCGACGACGGCGGCGACGCGACGATGCTCGTCCACAAGGGCGTCGAGTTCGAGCGCGCCGGAGCGGTCCCGGACCCGGCCAGCGCCGATTCCGAGGAGTTCCAGATCGTGCTCGAGCTGCTGACCCGCGCGCTGGCCGAGGATCCGCAGCGCTGGACCAACATCGCGGCGCAGATCAAGGGCGTGACCGAGGAGACCACGACCGGCGTGCACCGTCTGTACCAGTTCGCCGAGCAGGGCCAGCTCCTGTTCCCGGCGATCAACGTCAATGACGCGGTGACCAAGTCGAAGTTCGACAACAAGTACGGCTGCCGCCATTCGCTGATCGACGGGATCAACCGGGCCACCGACGTGCTGATCGGAGGCAAGGTGGCGGTGGTCTGCGGCTACGGCGACGTCGGCAAGGGCTGCGCCGAGTCGCTGCGCGGTCAGGGCGCCCGCGTGGTGGTGACGGAGATCGACCCGATCTGCGCGCTGCAGGCCGCGATGGACGGCTACCAGGTCGCGACGCTCGAGGACGTGCTCGGGACGGCCGACATCTTCATCACCTCCACCGGCAACCGGGATGTGATCACCGCCGAGCACATGCAGCTCATGAAGCATCAGGCGATCGTCGGCAACATCGGCCACTTCGACAACGAGATCGACATCGCCGGCGTGGCCAAGCTCGACGGGGTCGAGCGGATCAACATCAAGCCGCAGGTCGACGAGTGGGTGTTCGCCGATGGACATTCGATCCTCGTGCTCTCCGAGGGCCGGCTGCTCAATCTCGGCAACGCGACCGGCCACCCGAGCTTCGTGATGTCGAACTCGTTCACCAACCAGGTGATCGCGCAGATCGAGCTGTTCGGCCACAGCGACGTCTACGAGAAGCGCGTGTACACGCTCCCCAAGCACCTCGACGAGAAGGTGGCCCGGCTGCATCTCGACGCTCTCGGGGTCCGGCTCACTCAGCTCACCCCGGCCCAGGCGGCGTACCTCGGGATTCCCGTCGAGGGGCCGTACAAGCCGGACCACTACCGCTACTAGTGGCTCCCGCGGCGCGGCGGGCGGCCAGCAGCGGTCGAGCTGATCGCGAGCGTCGCCCGCCCGCCCCGGAATACGAGATCGCGGACCTGCGGCTCGCGGCCGAGGGTGACGCGCGCCTGGAATGGGCCGAAGAGCAGATGCCCGTGCTGCGCAAGGTCCACGAGCGGTTCGCCGCCGAGCGGCCGCTGAAGGGCATTCGCGTCGCCGCCTGCCTGCACGTCACGGCCGAGACCGCGAACCTGATCCTGACGCTCCGGGCCGGCGGCGCGGAGGTATCGCTGTGCGCGGCGAACCCGCTCTCGACGCAGGACGACATCGCTGCCGCCCTCGTCGCGCGCCACGGCGTCGAGGTCAGGGCGATCCGGGGCGAGGACCTCGACACCTACGCCGGCCACGTCAAGGCGCTCCTGGCGGGTCATCCGCAGATCACGATCGACGACGGCGCCGATCTGCTGATGACCGCCCACCTCACGGGCGGGCCCGCGCTGGAGGGACTGATCGGTGGCACGGAGGAGACCACGACGGGCCTGCTGCGGCTGCGCCGGCTGCAGGTCGAGGACGCGCTCGCGTGTCCGGTGCTGGCGGTCAACGAGGCCCGCACCGAGCGCGCGCTCAACGACCGCCATGGCACCGGTCAGTCGGCGCTCGACGGGATCGTCCGCGCCAGCAACGTGCTGCTGGCCGGCCACACGGTGGTCGTGATCGGCTACGGGTGGGCCGGGCTCGGCGTTGCCGAGCGCGCCCGGGGGGCCGGCGCGGCGGTGATCGTGTGCGAGATCGACCCGCTGCGGGCGCTGGAGGCGAGGATGGCCGGCTACGAGGTGATGCCGGCGCTCGCGGCGGCCGAGCGCGGGGATGTGTTCGTGACCGTCACCGGCTCGCGCCGGGTGCTGCGGGGGGAGCACTTCGAGCGGATGAAGGACGGAGCGCTGCTGGCCAACGCGGGCCACTTCGACGTCGAGATCGACCTGCCCGAGCTGCGGGCCCTGGCCACGGGCGGGGTCCGCGCCGTGCGCCCGCTGGTGGAGCAGTACGCGCTCCAGGGGCGGCGGCTGAACCTGCTCGCCCACGGCCGCGTGGTGAACCTCGCCGCCGCGGAGGGCCACCCCGCCGCGGTGATGGACGTCTCGTTCACGCTCCAGGCGCTGTGCGTCGAGGAGCTGGTGGCCAACCGGGGCGGGCTGCCGATCGGCGTCCTCCCCGTTCCCGCCGAAATCGACCGGGAGGTCGGCCGGCTGAAGCTGGCCGCGCTCGGGGTGGAGATCGACGAGCCGACCGCCGAGCAGGCCGACTACCGGGAATCGTGGGGTTGATCGAAACGGCCCGACGGTCGCGGCGGCGCTCGCCGGCGCCACGGATCCGTGGATTGGGCCGTCCAGTCCGGTTCCCGGCTAGGATCCTTGGGGATGGCAGCGGCGACCCGGACCCGTACCGCCCGCGGCGGTATCGACCTCGGCGGTACGAAGATCGAAGCCGTCGTCGTCGACGGCCGCAATCAGGTGATCGGATCGGCGCGGCGGCCGACGCCGACCGCGGGCGGCCCGGAGGATGTGGCCAAGGAGCTCGTGCGAGCGCTGCGGGATGCCGCTGCCTCCGCCAGCCTCGAGACCGCCGACCTCAGCGGCGCCGGAGTCGGCTCACCGGGCGCCATCGACGCCGAGGCGGGAACCGTCTCGAGCGCCGGCAACCTGCCCGGCTGGAAGGGGTCGTTCGCGCTCGGCCCTGCGCTGGAGGCCGAGCTCGGGACACCGGTGATGATCGGCAACGACGTCACGGTGGCCACGGAGGCGGAGTTCAAGCTCGGCGCGGGACGCCCGTACAGCTCGCTGCTGGGCGTGTTCTGGGGCACGGGCGTGGGCGGTGGGCTGATCCTCGAGCGCAAGCCGTGGCTGGGGCGCGGATCCTCGGCCGAGATCGGTCACATGGTCGTCAAGATCGGCGGCGCGCGCTGCGGATGTGGACGCGAGGGCTGCCTCGAGGCCTACGCCGGACGCGGCTCGATGGAGAAGCGGGCGCGCAAGCACGTCGATCAGGGCCGGCGGACCGACCTGTTCAAGCTGATGAACGAGCGCGGGCGCACACGGCTCACGAGCGGCGTCTGGGCGAAGGCGATCGAGCGCGAGGACAAGCTCGCGATCGAGATCGTCGACACCGCGATCGGCGCGCTCGGCGCCGCCGTCGCGTCGGCGGTCAACCTGCTGGACATCGAGGCGGTGGTGATCGGGGGCGGGCTGGGCGTCCGCTTCGGTCAGCCCTACGCCGACCGGATCCTGGAGCGGATGAAGCCGCATCTGTTCGTCGACGAGCGGCCACCCGCGGTCCGCGTCGCCGAGCTCGGCGATCTCGGAGGCGCGATCGGGGCTGCGCTGCTCGCGCGTCGCGCCGCCCGCTAAGGATGCCCGCTGCGCCACTCGGGCCTCGCTCGCCGGGCGCGGTGCCGGCCGTGCTGTGCCTGCTCGCGGCACTCTCGGGCTGCGGAGGCTCGAGCTCGTCGACCGTCGCCTCGACCACGACGAGGACCGCCAGCACGACGAGGACTCCCACCACGACGGGCACCGCCACCACGGTACGGACCGCCCCGCCGGGCACGATCGCCAACGATCAGGTGGGCGAGAACGTGCTCACGCTGACCCCCGCGCAGTTGAGGCGCCGCTTCGGCCCGCCGGCCGTCGCGTACGTGGACGCACGCGGGAATCCGTGCGTGTTCTACGCGGTCGCGAGCACCCCCGGCCGGGGCTGGCGCTTCTGCTTCCACGGCCAGAGGATGGTCAGCGCCACGGGAAATCAACCTCGACCCGGTTCGGTCCGGTAGGTTGCAGGACACATGAGAGCGATGGTCCTCGCCGCCGGCCTCGGAACGCGCCTGCGCCCCCTCACCTACGAATTGCCCAAGCCGATGGTGCCGGTCCTCGACCGGCCCGTGATGGCCCACATCCTCGACCTGCTCGACCAGCACGGGTTCGACGAGGTGATCGCCAACCTGCACTACTTCCCCGACACGATCCGCGACCACTTCGGCGACCGCCTCAGCTACCGCTACGAGGAGGAGTTGCTCGGCACCGCGGGCGGCGTGCGCAACTGCGCCGACTTCCTGACCGAGGACGGGGCATTCCTGATCATCTCCGGCGACGCGCTCACCGACATCGACCTGCGCCGCTTCGCCGAGCGCCACCGGAGCGCCGGCGGCCTGGCCACGCTGGCGGTCAAGCGGGTGCCCGATACGCGCGAGTACGGCGTCGTCGTGCATGACGCCGACGGCCGCATCTCCGGGTTCCAAGAGAAGCCCGAGCCGGAGGAGGCGCTCTCGGACCTCGGCAACTGCGGCATCTACATCTTCGAGCCCGAGATCTTCGACTACTTCCCGCCCGAGCCGTTCGTCGACTGGGCCAAGGACGTGTTCCCGCGCCTGCTCGAGGCCGACGTCCCGTTCTACATCCACGAGCTCGACGAGTACTGGAACGACGTGGGCTCGCTCGACGAGCTCAAGTCGGGGACGTTCGATGCGCTCACGGGCGCTCTGTCGCTGCAGATCGCCGGTGAGGAGATCGCCGAGGGCGTGCGCGCCGGCGATGGCGCCCGCTTCGACGGGGTGGCGAACATCGAGCCCCCGGTGTGGATCGGGGCCGACGTCGAGATCGCGCCCGACGTCAGGCTGCAGGGCCCACTGGTGATCGGCGACGGCTCGCACATCGGCGCGGGCGCCGCGCTCAAGGACTCGATCGTCCTCCCGGGGACCGAGGTCGCCCCGGGCGCGATCCTGATCGGCGCGATCGCCGGTCACACCGGGATCCTGGCCAGCCTGCGCCACGGTTGAGCCCCCCGGGGCGGGCGGGTGCGGGTCCGCGTGCGGCGCGGGTCACGCGGATCAGGCGACCTCGAAGCGCTCCGCACGCTGGGCCTCGCGCTCGGATTCGCCCAGCATCTGCACGAAGATCACCACGAGCGCGATCCCCATCACGATCGACTGCTCGAGCGCCATCTCCAGGCCGGCCATGGACTGGTCCTCGGCCGGCGAGAGCCCCCAGTAGTGGGGATGGTGGGCGTAGTACGGGTAGAACGAAGCCGGCGCGAAGGCGAGCGCGATCCCCAGCACTCCCACGAGCAGCTTCGTGCTCACCATGTAGCCGATCGGGCCCATCCCGGCCATCCGGTAGCGGCTGCGGATCGGCGAGATCAGGTGCCACCAGTACAGCGTCCCGGCGAGGGCGAAGCAGATGTGCTCGAGCGCGTGCAGCCACGAGTTGCCGAGCGCCTCGTCGTACATCGCGGGGATGTGCCACAGCCACATGATCCCGACGTAGAGGAGCACCGCGAACACGGGATGGGCGAAGAACCCGGCCCGGCGCTCGAGCGTGTGAATGCGCCGGGTCGCGGGGCGCAGCAGCCCCTTGGTCAGACCGAGGATCAGCAGGATCGGTGCGATGTCGAGCAGCAGCACGTGCTGGGCCATGTGCATCACCAGCAGCTGCTGGCCGAGCCCGTCGATCGGCGAGACGAGCGCGACGAGGATCGCCAGCAGTCCCCCGAAGTAGAGCGCCAGGCGCCCCCATCCGGGCGGATGCGGGGCCCCGGGCTCGCGGGCGCGCCGCCACCAGGTCACGTAGACGGCCGCGAGGACGACCACCCCGAGCAGGACGCTGGGATCGAAGGACCAGGAAATGTACGGACTCACGATGGTGGATTGTCGCAATCGACAAAAGCCCGGCGCAGGAATAGTCTCAGAGCTACACCGCACATCAATCCGCCTACAAGGGGGTCAGTCGTGCGAATCGAGGTCAAAGGCCGGAACCTGCCCGTCTCCGACGAGCTCAGGGAGCACGTTGAGAAGCGCTTCCGCAAGGTGTCCCGCCAGGTATCCGAGCTGGCCGAGCTAGAGGTCGAGGTGTTCGAAGAGCGTAATCCGGCGATCGCCGACTCCCAGGTCGCGGAGGCGACACTGCACCTGAAAGGAGTGACGCTGCGGGCACGCGACGCCTCGCCGGACCTCGTGCACTCGATCAACCTGTGCGCCGACGAGCTTGCCGTGCAGGTCAAGCGCCACCGCGACAAGCGGCGCAAGCGGCGGGAGTCACGATTGGCCGCGACCCCCCAGGCACCGGGGGAGGCCGGTGTGCCGCCGATGCCCGGAGACGTGTCCCCGGCGGCCTGAGCACCCCGCCCCGGCAGCCCGAGGGCCGCTGATACCCTAGGCACTATGTCGTTCCTGGACCGCGCGCTTCGCATGGGCGAAGCGAAGAAGTTCAAGTCCTACGAGCAGCGTGTCAGACGGATCAACGCCTTTGAGGAGGAGTTCCAGCATCTCACCGATGCCGAGCTCCGGGAGGCCACTGACGCGCTGCGAGAGCGTGCCCAGAGCGGCGAGAGCCTCGACGACCTGCTGCACGAGTCCTTCGCGCTGACCCGCGAGGCGGGCAAACGGGCGATGGGGATGCGCCACTTCGACGTGCAGCTGATCGGCGGCATGGTGCTGCACGACGGCGCGATCGCGGAGATGAAGACGGGCGAGGGCAAGACCCTGACCGCGACGCTCGCGGTGGTGCTCAACTCGCTAGGCGGCCGGGGCGTGCACGTGGTGACGGTCAACGATTACCTCGCCCGGCGCGACGCGCTGTGGATGAAGCCGATCTACGACATGCTCGGCGTCACGATCGGGATCCTGCAGAACATGCAGCCCTACGAGGAGAAGCGCGACGCCTACGCTGCCGACGTCACGTACGGGACGAACTCCGAGTTCGGCTTCGACTACCTGCGCGACAACATGGCCACCACGCTCGAGGAGAAGGTCCAGCACGGCGGCCGCCCCAAGCCCGAGGAGGGCAAGTCGCCCTACCACACGTTCGCGATCGTCGACGAGGTCGACAACATCCTGATCGACGAGGCCCGGACGCCGCTGATCATCTCCGGCGCGCCCGAGCAGGCCGCCGACCTGTACGCCAAGTTCGCCAAGCTCGCGCCGAAGCTCGAGGCCGGCAAGACGCCCGAGGGCATGGACCCGAGGACGAAGAAGGACTTCGTGGCCGAGTTCGACTACGAGTTCGAGGAGAAGCACAAGACGGTCGCGGTGACCGAGCGGGGCGTCGCCAAGGCCGAGCGCTTCCTCGGGATCGACCACCTGTACCGGGCCGAGAACGGCCACCTGGTCAACCACCTGATCCAGTCGCTGAAAGCCGAGTCGCTGTACAAGCGCGACGTCGACTACGCCGTGATCGACGGCGAGGTCAAGATCATCGACGAGTTCACCGGCCGCATCCTCGAGGGCCGCCGCTGGTCCGAGGGCCTGCACCAGGCGGTCGAGGCCAAGGAGGGAGTGCGCGTCCAGGAGGAGAACCAGACGCTCGCGACGATCACCCTACAGAACTACTTCCGGATGTACGACAAGCTCGCCGGGATGACCGGTACGGCCCTGACCGAGGCCACCGAGTTCATGAAGATCTACAAGCTCGCCGTGGTCCAGATCCCGACCAACCGCCCGATGGTCCGCGCCGACCGCAACGATCAGGTCTACAAGACCAAGGACGGCAAGTGGGCGGCCGTGGTCAACGAGATCGCGATGCGCAGCGAGGCCGGCCAGCCGGTGCTCGTGGGCACGATCTCGGTCGAGGTGTCCGAGCTGCTCTCCGATCGCCTGACCCGCCGCGGCATCAAGCACACGGTCCTCAACGCCAAGCCCGAGCACGCCGAGCGCGAGGGCGAGATCATCGCGGAGGCTGGGGCGCCGGGGGCGGTCACGATCGCCACCAACATGGCCGGCCGCGGCGTCGACATCAAGCTCGGCGGCAACGCCGAGCACCTGGCCCAGCTGGAGCTGGTCGAGCTCGGGATGCAGTCGGGCATGCCCGACTACGACGAGCACTACACCAAGGTCCTCCCCGAGATCGACCGTCGCGTGGAGGCGCTCCGGGCCGAGGTGCTCGAGGCCGGCGGCCTGTTCATCATCGGCACCGAGCGACACGAGTCGCGCCGGATCGACAACCAGCTGCGCGGGCGCTCCGGACGTCAGGGTGACCCCGGCGAGTCCCGCTTCTTCCTCTCGGCCCAGGACGACCTCGTGCGGCTGTTCGCCGGGGAGCGGATCTACAAGATCCTCGACCGGCTCGGAACGCTCGACGAGGAGGGCAACGAGGAGCCGATCGAGGCCGGGATGCTCTCCAAGCAGATCGAGAAGGCGCAGAAGAAGGTCGAGGAGCAGCACTTCCTGATGCGCAAGCACACGCTCGAGTACGACGACGTGCTCAACCAGCAGCGCGAGGTGATCTACACCTATCGCGACGAGGTGCTCGAGGGCCGCGACATGAGCGACGCGGCGCGCGAAGAGGTCGTCAACCTGATCCATCGGCTCGTGGACGAGTACACGGCGGGTGACTTCGTCGAGGACTGGGACATCGACGGCCTGCTGCGCCGGATCGAGGAGATCCTGCCCGAGGGCGCCGAGCTGGTCGAGGTCGACCCCAACCGGATCGATCGCGAGGAGCTGAAGCTGCGCCTGCAGGAGGAGGCGCTGGCGCAGTACGACCGGCGCGAGCAGGAGCTCGGCGAGGAGCTGATGCGCGCGCTCGAGCGCTTCCTGCTGCTGCAGATCATCGATCAGCGCTGGCGCGAGCACCTGTACGACATGGACTACCTGCGGGAGGGCATCCACCTGCGTGGGTTCGCCCAGATCGAGCCGCTCGTGGCCTACAAGAACGAGGCCTTCGAGCTGTTCCGCGACCTGATGAACAGCGTCTGGGGCGACTTCGCGCGAATGATCTTCCATGTCGAGGTGACGATCGAGGGCGAGGAGGGCGGCGCGCCGCGGCCGCCTCCGGTCCGACCGAGCCGCAGCGCCAGCTCATCCACCGCCGGCGGCAACGTGACCTACTCGGGCGGCAGCGCGCAGCAGCCGAGCGCGCTCGCCATGGCCGCCGCGGCCGGCGGCGCCGGCGCGGAGGGCTACGCCGCCGAGGAGGCGCCCATCCCGCCCCCCGTCGAGCAGCGCCGCGTCGACGAAACCGAGCAGATCGGGCGCAACGACCCGTGCTGGTGCGGATCGGGCAAGAAGTACAAGAAGTGCCATGGCGCGTAGAAGCGTCGTCCATCGTGTCGTGGCAGTGGTGCGGTAGGCTGGGATCGATGGCTAGCGCCCCTTCCGAGCCGCTCTCCCAGCGCCTCGCGGCGATCCGCGACCAGCTCAAGCTGCTCGCGGACTATCTTTGACCCCGCTGCACTGAGCGAGCGCGCCGCCGCGCTCGAGGACGAGATGGGGGCCCCTGGCTTCTGGGACGACCAGGAGCGCGCCGCGCGCGTCAGCGCCGAGCACTCGCGCGCGACCCGCAAGCTGACCGTGTTCCGCGACCTCGAACGCGACGCCGAGGACCTCGAGCCGCTGGCCGAGCTGGCGGAGGAGGATCCCGAGATGGAGGGCGAGCTCGAGGAGCAGATCTCGAGCGTGCAGGAGCGGCTGGAGACGCTCGAGGAGGAGCGCCTGTTCTCGGGCCGCTACGACTCCGGCGACGCGCTGGTCACGGTCAACGCGGGAGCCGGCGGCACCGACGCCCAGGACTGGGCCGAGATGGTGCTGCGGATGGAGATGCGCTGGGCCGAGAAGCGCGGCTTCACGGTCGAGTTGCTCGAGGCCTCGCCGGGGGAGGAGGCCGGCATCAAGTCGGCCACGTTCCGGGTGGGCGGCGAGAACGCTTACGGGCTCTACGGCAGTGAGAAGGGGGTGCACCGGCTGGTGCGCCTGTCCCCGTTCGATTCGGCCAACCGGCGCCAGACCAGCTTCGCCGGGGTCGAGGTCTCGCCCGTCGTGCAGGAGACCGCCGAGGTGGAGATCGACGATGACGACCTCCAGGTGGACACCTACCGGGCCAGCGGCGCCGGCGGCCAGCACGTCAACAAGACCGACTCCGCGGTGCGCATCACCCACAAGCCGACCGCAATCGTCGTGCAGTGCCAGAACGAGCGCTCACAGTCCTCCAACAAGGCGACGGCCCTGGCGATGCTGCGCTCCAAGCTGGTCGAGCTCGAGGAGCGCAAGCGCCGCGAGGAGATCGCCCGCGAGAAGGGCGAGGCGCAGGACGTGAACTTCGGCTCGCAGATCCGCTCCTACGTGCTGCATCCGTACACGATGGTCAAGGACCACCGCACCGACTACGAGATGGGCGACGCCAACCGCGTGCTCGACGGGGACCTCGACGGGTTCGTTCGCGCTTACCTGCTCGAGGCGGCGAAGTCCGGATGAACCGGTCCGCGCCGGAGCAGCCCACCACCCCGTATCTGGACGCGCTCGTCGCCTACGGGTTCCGCGGCTCCAACCGCTTCCACGTCCCCGGCCACAAGGGCGGCGTGGGCTCGGATCCGGGACTGGTGAGCGCGCTCGGGCATCGGGCGCTCGCGCTCGACATCTCCCAGGACATCGACGGGGTGGACGTCGGCCCGCCGCCGACGCCCTACGAGCGCGCCGAGCTGCTGGCCGCGGAGGCGTACGGCGCGGGGCAGACCTGGTTCCTGACCAACGGCGCCACCCAGGGCAACCACGCCCTGTGCCTGGCGCTGGCGCGTCCGGGCGAGCACGTGCTGGTGCAGCGCAACTCGCACGCCAGCGTCGTCGACGGACTGGTGCTGAGCGGCGGGTCGGCGAGCTTCGTCGCGCCGGAATACGACTCCGAGCTCGGGATGGCCCACGGCGTCACGCCCGAGGCGCTCGAGCGGGCGCTCGCGCGGGACCCGCGCACGCGGGCGGCGTTCATCGTCTCGCCGACCTACTACGGCATGGCCGCCGACATCGAGGCCTGCGCCGAGGTGGCGCACGCCGCCGGCGCCGCACTGGTGGTCGACAACGCGTGGGGCGCGCATTTCGGCTTTCACCCCTCGCTGCCGGAGTCGCCCCTGCGGCTGGGCGCGGACGCCGTGCTCGCCTCGACCCACAAGATCGTCGGCAGCCTCACGCAGTCGGCGATGCTGCACGTGGCTCGCGGGGGGCGGGTCGACGCCGACTCGGTGGGACGTGCGGTGCGGCTCGTGCGCTCGACCAGCCCCAGCTCGCTGCTGCTGGCCTCGCTGGACAGCGCTCGCCGGCAGCTCGCCGTGCACGGCGAGGCACTGCTGGAGCGGACGCTGGCCGCCTCGGCCGCGGCCCGCGAGGCGATCGACGACGTGCCCGGCTGCTCGGTCGTGGGCGAGGGGATGGTCGGTCGCCCCGGGATCGCCGGCTGGGACCCGCTGCGGATCGTGATCGATGTGCGCGGGACCGGGTGCACCGGGTACGAGGTGGCGGCGGCGCTGCGCGCCTCCTATGACATCTACGTCGAGCTGGCCACCCACGCCACGATCGTGCTCGTGCTCGGAATCGCGCAGCCCGTCGAACCGCTACAGCACTTCGCGCACGACTTCGCCGAGACCGTGCGCCGGATCGGCCGCGAGGGTCAGGAGCACGAGATCGCGCGGCCGCCCGCGGCGCTGGAGCACGAGACCGTGATCCCGCTCCGGGCCGCCTTCCTCGGCGAGGGCGAGACAGTACCGGTGGACGAGGCGATCGGGCGCATCTCGTGTGAGTCGATCGCCGGCTATCCACCGGGCGTACCGGCACTGCTGCCCGGCGAGCGGGTGACCTCGGAGGTGGTCGGCTACCTGCGCGAGCTCCGGGACGCCGGCGCGAGGCTGCACGGCGCAGCCGACCCGAGCTTCGAGACCATCCGCGTCCTCGTCGAGTAGGGGAGGGCCCGGGCGTGATGCGCCCGGGCCCAGCCGCCGCGAATCAGTGAACGACGATCGTGCCCACCATGAACGGATGGATCAGACAGATGTACTGATACGTCCCGGCCTTGGTGAAGGTGATCTTGCCTGCCGACGGTGATGGCGTGCTCGGGTCAGTGTCGAGGATCCCCGTGCTAACGAAACCGTTGCCGTGTGTCGTCGAGCCGGCCAGCTTGATCGTGCCGGGCGGATCGCTCGGATACCAGGCCTGCTGCTGGGGTGCAGGACCGGTGATCGAGTTGGAAACCGTCGTCAGGTAGCCCACCGGCCCGAAGCTCGCCGTGTGGACCTCCCGGCTGTCCTTGGACATCGAGAACGTGACCGTGGTACCGACCGTGACGCTCAGCTTCGCCGGGAACATCGCGTAGTCCTCGGCGCCGTTCGGTCCGGCCGAGCCGAGACTGACGTGGTTGGCGGCCGGCTTGAGCTTGGCCGCGGCCTTCACGGTGGCGATTGCCCGTGCCACCTGGACGCCAAGCGCCACGGCGTCCTGTTTGGCCGTTGGGACGGACTTGCCCTTCGGGCGCACGACGACGTAGCCGACCATGCCCGGGTGCACGTCGCAGAAGTACTTGTACGTGCCCGCCTTGGTGAACTTGACCAGGTAGGGCGGCGGGTTGCCGTTGCCCGTGAAGATCCCGGAGTCCACGCGCGCAGAACCGTTGTAGGTCGACCCGCCGATCTTCGACAGCAGGGCCGGATTGATGCCCAGGCTCGGGACCTTTCCGTTGAACCAGAACGGGTTGCCGGCGAAGTCGTTGGTGTCGGTGACCGTCGGGCCATTGAGGATGAATGGCAGATCCTTGCCGCTGCTTCCCGGCAGGTCGATCGTGTGGAAGCCGTTGATACGGAAACTGACCGTATCGCCCTGATTGATGGTCACACGGCGTAGGAAGAAGTCGTTGACATCAGGCTGGTATACTTGTTGGCGAAGGCCTTGCTGAGAAGATGGTGCGCCGCTGCCGGTGGCCCCGCGTACACGGTCTTGGTGCGCGCGGCCGCCGAGACCGGCAGCGCAAGCGCCGCGGCCGCGCATGCGGCCGTCGTGAAGCCAATTCTGCGATTCATACGTCCCCCAATGGATTTGTTGGACATCTGTGCCCCGGCCTGGCCGGTCAAGACTATCCTCCCTGGGCGACCGAGAGCAAGAAATCTGTGAACGCGTCCGTATGCTCGCGGCGTGACCCAGAACAACATCTCCGAGCTCGTGGCTCGGGCCTTGGCCGAGGATGTCGGCGCCGGGGATGTGACCACGGCGGCGACGGTGCCGGCCGAGCTGCGCGCGCGCGCCGTGATCACGCAGAAGGCGCCCGGGGTCGTGTTCGGCCTCGACGTGGCCGAGCAGGTGTTCCGCAGCGTTGATCCCGACGTTGTGCTCGAGCGCCTCGGCCCCGAGGGCACCTGGCGCGAGGGTGGCCCGGTCCTCCGCGCCGAGGGCGCCGCGCGAGGCTTGCTCACCGCGGAGCGCACGGCTCTCAACTTCCTGCAGCGGCTGTCGGGCGTGGCGACGCTCACCGCTCGCTGCGTCGAAGCGATCGCCGGCACGGGTGCGCGGATCCTGGACACGCGCAAGACGACGCCCGGGCTGCGCCGGCTCGAGAAGGCGGCCGTCGCCGCCGGCGGCGGCACCAACCATCGCGCCGGCCTGTACGACGCGATCCTGATCAAGGAGAACCACGCCGAGCTGGCCGGCGGTGTCGGCGAGGCGGTCAGGCGCGCGCGCGCCGAGGCGCCCGGCCTGCCGCTCGAGGTCGAGTGCCGCACGAGCGCCGAGGTCGACGAGGCGCTGGCCGCGGGGGCGCCGCGGATCCTGCTCGACAACATGACCCCGACCGAGCTGCGCGCCGCCGTCGCGCAGGTCGGCGGCCAGGCGGAGCTCGAGGCCAGCGGGGGCGTGACGCTCCAGACGCTCCGGGAGATCGCGGCCACCGGCGTAGACTTTGTATCGGTCGGTGCGCTCACTCACAGCGCCCCGGCGCTGGACCTCTCCCTGATCCTGGAACGATTGCCATGAACCTCCCCGTGCTGACCCCGGCCGCAGCACCGCTGCTGCTTGAGAACATCCCCGCCCTGCAGGAGGAAGTTCGCGACCTCGCGCGCGTCCGCGGGGCCGTGATCCTCGCCCACAACTACCAGCTTCCGGAGATCCAGGACGTCGCGGACTACGTCGGCGACTCCCTCGGGCTCTCCCAGCAGGCGGCCCGGACCGATGCCTCCACGATCGTCTTCTGCGGCGTGCACTTCATGGCCGAGACCGCCTCGGTCCTGTGTCCGCAGAAGCGCATCCTGATCCCGGATCTCGACGCCGGGTGCTCGCTGGCGGACTCGATCACCGCTGAGCAGCTCCGCGCCTGGAAGGCGCAGCACCGGGGGGCGATCGTGGTCATGTACGTGAACACGACCGCCGAGGTCAAGGCCGAGACCGACTACTGCTGCACGTCGGCCAACGCCGTCGGCGTCGTCGAGCACATCTATCGCGAGCACGGCCCCCACACGGAGATCCTGTTCGGCCCCGACATGTTCCTCGGCGCCTACGTCGAGAAGACGCTCGGCCGGAGCATGCACGTGTGGGACGGCGAGTGCCACGTGCACGCCGGCATCAGGCCCGCCGACATCAACGCCGTGCGGGCCGCCCATCCCGGGGCCGAGTTCCTGATCCACCCCGAGTGTGGGTGCTCCACCAGCGTGATGGAGTACGTCGCCGCCGGCGACGTCGCCTCCGAGGGCGTGCACATGCTCTCCACGGGCGGGATGCTCTCGTTCGCCCGCGAGCACCACGGCGGTACCGCGATCGTGGCCACCGAGACCGGGATGCTCTACCCGCTGCGCCAGGCCGATCCGGACACCGAGTTCATCGCCGCCAACGAAGCCGCCAGCTGCCGCTTCATGAAGATGATCACGCTGCCCAAGGTCAGAGACGCCCTGCGCGACGACGTCCACGAGGTCAAGGTCGATCCCGAGATCGCCGACCGCGCCCGCGTGCCGATCGAGCGGATGGTGGCGATCGCCTGAGGTCGGCCTGCAGGCCTCCCGGCGCGGCCGCACGTGAACTGCCACCACCGCGAGCGATCGAGCCCTAACCGTCCGGCAGCAGGTCGACCCCGTGTTCGGCGGTCTCGCGCACGGCCGGCATCGAGACGCGCTTGCGCTCGAACTCGGCCGGGGTGTAGCAGTGGATGTCGGCCGGAGCGCCCATCTCGAGTGAGTCCCACAGCGAGCCGGCCTGGTAGACGCGCTCGAGCCAGGGTACGCCGTCGAACGCCTCGGAGACGAGCACGACCACGAACTCGGGCCCGCGCTCGCGTTGGGGCGGCGCGCCGTGCTCATCGGCGACGCGGGCGCCGCCGAGGAGGGCCGTCTGCACCGGCCAGCGGTCGCCGATGCGCCTCAGGTAGCCGCGTAGCTCGCGCAGGTTGAGCGCGGTGCCCGTTTCCACGAAGTCGATTCTTGCGGGTCGCCGGTGCCCGCGCAATCAAGATCTCGGCCCGAAATCACCGATGGTGCGGATCGAAGCGCACAAGGTCGGCGACGATGCGGCTCAGCAACTCGACGCCGAACTCGTTGCTGGGGCCGTCGATGAACACCGCGAACGCAAGCCGGTCACCGCCCGGGGCGCGGCAGTAACCAGCCAGATTGGTCACGTAATCGAGGGTTCCGGTCTTGGCCGTGCAGCGGCCCTGGGCGTCGGTGTTCCGGCCGATCCGGATGACGGTGCCGTTCACCCCGGTGACCGGAAGCGACGCCGCCAGCACGGCGCCGACCTGGGTGCTGGCCAGGGCCTGGAGCAGCTTGACGACCTGCAGCGGCGAGGAGCGGTTGGCGCGGGACAGCCCCGAGCCGTCGACGACCGTCGGGTGCACGCCGTAGGCGTCGAGCTCCTGCTCGATCACGTGGGCGCCGGCCGTCGTGGTGCCCGCGCCGCCGAAGCGCGCGCCGAGCTGCTTGGTCAGCAGCTCGGCGTAGAGATCATCGGAGGGCACGTCCATCAGGCGGAGCATGATCGACAGCCGAGGCGAGGCGACCACCGCGAGCGTGTGCGCATCGTGGGGCGCCACGCCGGTGGGCGTGCGCGGGCCGAGCGTCAGCTGCACGTGCGCGGCGCGCAGCGACAGCGCTAACTGGCGGGCGGCGAACGCCTCGGGCGACATGCCCACGGCGGCGCCGTGGTTGTAGGTCAGCGCGCTCAGCTGCCCGCCGAGGTCGGGGGTGTCGGCGGCGTAGCCGCTCCCCGGGCCGCCCCGCCGGTCGTCGAACAGCGACGCGTCGGCGATCACCGCACCCGTCACGCTCCTGATGCCGCGCCTCCTCAGCTGAGCGACGAGCGCCGAGACGGTCGAGCCGTAGCCGAGCTCCCAGGTGCGGTTGAAGGCATCGGAGCCGAACGTGGGGTCGCCGGCGCCGCGCAGGAACAGGTCGCCGTGCCACACACCGCCGGGACCGAGCGAGCCCGCTCCGAGCACCTTCGTGTGCAGGCGGGCGTCGGGTCCGAGCTCGTCGAGCAGCGCGACCGACGTGTAGAGCTTCTCGACCGAGGCCGGAGCACGCCCGATGCCGGCGCGCAGCGCGTACAGCGGGGTCCCGGTGGTGAGGTCGACCACGTACACGCCGGTCGTGGCTCCCGCCCGGCCCATCCAGTGGTGCATGGCGGCCCGGAGCGATGCGACGCGGGGATCGACGGGGGCGGGCGCGCGCGGGGGGGCGGTGGTCGCCGTGTGCGCGGTGGTCGCGGGCCCGGCTGCGGTCACCGGCGTCGTGGGCTTGGGGGCCTGAGTGCCGCCGCCGCACCCGGCCACCGCCACGAGCGCCGCCGCGACGGCGGCGGCCACAGGGCCCGGGAGACGGGGGCGAGATGGCGGGGGGAGATGCGGCCTGCGCGACATCGCCCCAAGTGTGGCTGGTGCACCGGCGGGTGGCGACACCGGCGGTTCGGCGACACTCCCAGCTAGGCGAAGTCCTCGGCCGTGTGCGGGCCGACGACGGCCAGCGAGAGCTCGTCGGCGACGTCGGCCGCGACCTCGGTCACCTGCTCGAGGGTGACCGCGTCGAGCAGGGCGATCGTGGTGTCGGGGTCGACATCCTCGTCGTGGAGGATCTTCTGTTGCGCGGCATACCGGGCCACGGCGCCGGTGTTCTCAAAGGCGATCGTGCGGGCTCCGGCGGCGTACGCCCGCGCTCGCTCGACCTCGGACTCGGTCGGACCGTCGGTGCGGAGCTCGGTCACGATCTCACGCATGCGCGTATAGGCCTCCACGGTCTTGGTCGAGTCGAGGCCCGCGGACAGCTGCAGCACCGGGACGTCGGCGTACGCGTGGGCGATCGCGTGGACCGAGTAGGCGAGCCCGCGCTGCTCGCGGATCTCGTCGAACAGGCGCGAGCCCATCGTGCCGCCGAGCAGGGTCGAGTAGATGGTCAGCGCCGCGCGCCGCGCGGGATCGGCGATGTCGACCGCGGGGCGGTAGGACATGCGCAGGTGCGACTGGTTGGAGTCGCGCTCCTCGACGAGCACGCGGGGCTCGAGCGGCGGCGCCGGCTCATAGGGCTCGGGTAGCGGCTCCTGCGCAAAGCGGTTGAACAGCTCGGCCAGGGCCCCGTTCTCGGGCAGGCTGCTCAGGTTGCCGACCACGAACGCGGCGCCGCGTTCGGGCGCCCATTGGCGGGCCCGGAAGGCGAGGATGCCCTCGCGCGTGAACGTATCGCGGACGTGCTCGGCCGGGCCGAGCACGGGACGGCCGAGGGGGTGGTCGCCGAACGCCGCCCGGTCGATCAGGTGCTCGGCGACCATCGAGGGCTGGTCGTTGGCGCGGGCGATCTCCTGGACGACCACGCCTCGCTCGCGGTCGAGCTCGTCGGCGTCGATGCGGGAGCGGCCGACGAAGTCGGTCAGTAGGTCGGCGGCCTCGAGCGCACGCTCGGCGCGGGCGGTGATGTGGAAGGCGACCAGGTCGTGGCTGGTGTAAGCGTTGAGGACGGCGCCGATGCGCTCCGCGGCCTCGTTGACGTCGCGGTAGGTGGCGAACTTCTCGCCCCCCTTGAACACGAGGTGCTCGAGGAAGTGGGCCATCCCGTTCTCCTCGCGGAGCTCGGTGCGCGCCCCGGCGTCGAACGCCACCAGGATCGTCACGGCGCGCGTGCCGTCCACGGCGATCCGGTAGAGGGGAAGGCCGTTGGGCAGTTGGAACGTGGTGATCGAAGGCATCTGGGTAAAAGGTAGCGGTCGGGACCCAAAACCCCTGAAAACACGGGCGGCGGAGCCGCCCCTTAATTCCTCCTTTAAGGATGTGCCTGCAAATCCCGTTGCAAGACCCGTGTCGGGTGGCTCCCTCGACGATTGACCCGCTAGGCTCGTCGCCACCTCATATGGCTATCTCAGATTCCCAAAATCGCAGTCGGCGGCGGGCAGCAGTCGCGCCGGCAACGCGCTCACAGAAGCCTGCCGGTCCCGCCCCCGGGGGCCAGCCAGTCGTCGAGTTCCGCGGTGTGTCCAAGCATTACGAGGGCGGCGACGTCGGCCTCGATCAGGCGACCTTCTCGGTCGTCCGGGGCGAGTTCGTGTTCCTGGTCGGTTCGACCGGGTCCGGCAAGTCCACCGTGATGCGGCTGCTGATCAAGGAGCTCGACGCGACCGAGGGAACGATCCGGGTGGCCGGCCACGATCTCGAGGAGATCGGCCGCAAGCGCGTGCCCTACTACCGCCGCAACATCGGCGTCGTGTTCCAGGACTTCAAGCTGCTCCCGAACCGCACCGTCTACGACAACGTGGCCTACGCGCTGCAGGTGACGGGACGCTCGCGCAAGGAGATCCGCAACAAGGTCCCCGACATCCTGCGCATGACCGGCCTCTCGACCAAGCTCCACAACTACCCCGACCAGCTGTCGGGCGGCGAGCAGCAGCGCGTCTCGATCGCGCGGGCGTTCGTCAACCACCCGCCGCTGCTGCTGGCCGACGAGCCGACGGGGAACCTCGATCCGGAGACGAGCATCGACATCATGCGGCTGCTCTACCGGATCAACCGGGCCGGCACCACCGTCCTGGTGGCGACGCACGACCAGGCCATGGTCGACAAGATGCGCCGCCGCGTGATCGAGCTCTCGCGTGGGCGGATCGTCCGCGACGAGGCGACGGGCCTGTACGCGCGCGACGAGACGACGCGAGAGTTCGCGCACCGGATGCGCAGCGACGGCACCAGGCCGCCGGGGGTGTAGGCGATGAAGCTCGGCTTCTTCCTGCGCGAGGCGACCCGCGCGATGCGCCGCAACGCCGCGCCGAGCTTCGCGGCGCTGGCCACCGTGACCGTGACGATGATCATGCTCGGCGTGTTCATCCCGATCGTGCAGGCGACCAAGGGCGCGGCCAACAGCGTGCGCAGTCGCGTGCTGGTCGACGTCTACATGAAGACGAACGCGACCTCGGTCGACGATGCGCGCGTGCGCAGGGAGCTGCTGTCGGTGCCCCACGTCAAGTCCGTGGAGTTCGTCTCCAAGGACCAGGCGTACGCCCAGCAGTCCAAGGCCGACCCGGCGGCGTACGCGCTGCTGGCCTCCAATCCGCTGCCGGACACGTTTCACGTGGTGCCGGATAACCCGTCCAACGTGCTGGAGATCCGCAACTCCCTGACGCCGCCCGCCACCGGCGGGGGCGCGGGCACGATCGACCGGGCGATCCAGACCGTGTCCAACCACAAGGACGACACGAAGAAGATCCTCGAAGTCACGAACCTGGTGACGATCACCGCCGCAGCGCTGACCGTGCTGCTCACGCTCGCCTCGGTGTTACTGATCGCCAACACGATCCGCCTGTCGCTGTTCGCGCGGCGCCGGGAGGTCGAGGTGATGAAGCTGGTCGGCGCGACCGATTGGTTCATCCGCTGGCCGTTCGTGATCGAGGGCATCGTCGTCGGCGCGGCCGGCGCAGTCGCCGCAATCGTCGTGCTCGGCATCACCAAGGTGGCGTTGCTCGATCCGCTCGCCAACGACTGGACGCTGATCGCCGCCCCTCGCACGATCCCGTTCGCGGCGCTGCTGGCGGTGCTGCTCGCGGCCGGCGTGCTCGTCTCCTCGCTTGGGTCGGGCCTGTCGCTGCGCCGCTTCCTGCGGGTCTAGGCCCGGTCCCGGGCGCCGCGGGTCCGGCCACGCCGGCGGGTCCTCGCGGCCGTCTTCTGCACCGTAAAGCGGGCATTTATCCCCGCCCGGCTACCCTGCGGAGACAATGAGGACGCGTCCATCCAGACGACCGGGGCTGATCGCGATGATCGCCGGGGCTCTCGTGCTGCTGGTGATCGGGATCTGGATCGGCGGCCACCCGAGCTGGCTGCCGGCTCCGCTGCGCAACACGTTGACCGCCGACAGCAATACACAGCTCGTCAACGAGGCGCTCGACGTGCTCCAGCACGACTACTACCGACCGCTGAGCCGCACCGCGCTCGTCAACGAGGGGCTCGCCTCCGCCGTGGCGAGCCTCAACGACCCTTACTCGCACTACTTCGATCCGCAGAGCTACCAGGCGTTCCTCAACCAGGACAACCCGCATGTGGACGGTGTGGGCATCGACGTGCTCCCGGATCCCAAGGGCCTGCGCGTGATCGACGTCTACGCCGGCTCGCCGGCGGAGCGGGCGGGTCTGGCGCGCGGGGACCTGATCGTCGGCGTGGGCGCCACGTCGCTGGCCGGGCGCACGGCGCTGTTCGCGTCCAACCTCATCAAGGGCCCGGCGGGCACCCGCGTCAGCCTGACCGTGGACCGCGCCGGACACGACCGCGTCATCGCCCTCACGCGGGCGGCGCTCGTCATCCCCGTCTCCAGCGGGACCCTCGTCACCTCGCATGGCAAGAAGATCGGCATCGTCACCCTGACCAGCTTCACCGACGGGTCGGGGGCGGAGGTCAAGATGCAGGTCGAGAAGGTGCTCCACGCCGGCGCGCAGGCGATCGTGTTCGACCTGCGTGAGAACGGCGGCGGCCTACTCAACGAGGCGGTCAATACCGCCAGCGTGTTCATCCCCGACGGCACGATCGTCTCGACTGCGGGACGCTCGCAGCCGCGACAGGTCTACACCGCCACCGGGGGCGCGATCGCGGCCTCGATCCCGGTCGTGGTGCTGGTCGACCGGGGCACCGCCTCGGCGGCCGAGATCGTCACCGGCGCGCTCCAGGATCGCCATCGCGCCAAGGTCGTGGGCACTCACACGTACGGCAAGGGCGTCTTCCAGGAGATCCGCCAGCTCTCCAACGGCGGCGCGCTCGACATCACGGTCGGGGAGTACTTCACGCCCAGCGGGCGCAACCTCGGTGGCGGCGGCGTCAAGGAGGGCGCCGGCATCAGCCCCGATATCCACGCGGTCGACAACCCGCACACGCACGCCGACGAGGCGATGGCCGTCGCGCTGGCGACGGTTGCGGCCGAAGTCAAGTGAGCACGACGGCGGCCGCGCCGCCGGTCTCGCGGGTGGCGGTGATCGAGCGGCGGGGGAAGTTCCTCGTGGCCGAGCCGTTCTTCGAGCGAGGCCCGCGGTTGGTGGTCGGGCGCGGCGGCCGCGCGGGCGTCGGCGATCTGGTCGTGGTCGGCCCGGCCGCGGGGAAGGTCTCGCGGCGCGACGGTCGCGGCTCGTCCCGGGTGGAGATCAAGCGCCGCATCGGGCGCCCCGATGTGGCTGCGGACGTGATCGAGGCGCTGATGCTCGACCGCGGGCTGCGCCGGTCCTTCGATCCCGCGGTCGAGCGCGAGGCGCGCGAGGCGGCGGCGGTGTCGGTGTCCGAGGTGATGGCCGCCTCGCCGGGACGCCGGGACCTGCGGGACCTGCCGACGTTCACGATCGATCCGGTGAACGCCCGTGATTTCGACGACGCGGTCTCGGCCGAGGAGATCTCGGCCGGCGCGTGGCGGGTGTGGGCGCACATCGCCGACGTCTCGGCCTACGTGCCGCCGCGGTCGCTGGTCGATCGCGAGGCCTATCGGCGCGGCACGAGCGTGTACGTGCCCGGGAAGGTCGAGCCGATGCTGCCGCAGGCGCTGTCCAACAGCGCCTGCTCGCTGATGCCGGGGGAGGACCGGCTCGCGGTCACGGTCGAGATGACGATCCGGGGGGACACGGTCGAGCGGGCGGCATTTCACCGCTCGCTGATCCGCTCCGACGAGCGCCTCGACTACGACCGCGTGGATCGCGTGTTCGCGGGGACCGAGCACGCGCTCGAGCCATGGGCGGGGCCGCTCGCGGCCGCGCGCGCGGCCGCGGCGGCGCTCGCCACTCGGCGGGCGTCGCGCGGCGCACTGGTGCTCGACTCGGCCGAGCCGGAGTTCGTGTTCGACCACGCCGGGAACGTGCTCGCCAGCGAGCCGGTCGCGCAGACCGAATCACACCGTCTGATCGAGCACCTGATGATCGCGGCCAACGAGGCAGTGGCGCGGGTGCTCGAGGAGCGCCACGTGCCGACCCTGTATCGCGTGCACGAGCGCCCGGACGGGGCGGCCGTGGAGCGGCTGATCGGGCAGCTGGCCTCGCTGGAGGTGCCGACGCCGCCGGTGCCGTCGAGCATGACCCCCCAGCAGGCCGCCGACCTCGTGGGCGAGATCTCGCAGCTGGTCGCGCGTCATGTGGAGGCGACGGGGCGGGGGCGCAAGGCGCTCACGAGCCTGGTGCTGCGGACGCTGAAGCAGGCCTACTACGACTCGCACAACATCGGCCACACCGGCCTGCAGTCGCCGCGCTACTGCCATTTCACCTCGCCGATCCGGCGCTATCCCGACCTGATCTGCCACCGCGCGCTGCTGTCGGCTGTGACGGGCTCGGAGTCGGCGCCCGATGCCTCCTGGGTGACGGCGGCGGGGCCGTGGGCGTCGGCGCGCGAGCGCGGGGCGATGACGATCGAGCGCGACGCGGACGATGTGGCGCTGTGCTTCCTGCTCGAGCGGACCCTGGCCGAGGCCGAGTTCAGCGGCGAGACGGTATTCGACGGCGAGGTTACGGGGCTGATCGGGGCGGGGGCGTTCGTGTCGTTCGGCGAGCAGGGCTTTGAGGGCCTGTTGCCGGTCCGCCGGCTGCGGGGCGACTGGTGGGAGCTGGGCGAGCAGGGGACCATCCTGGTCGGTTCGCGCAGCGGCCGAGGGATCCGGCTCGGGGACCCGGTCCGGGTGCAGGTCGGGCTCATCGACGCGCCGCGGGGTAGGGTGGACCTGCTGCCGGTGGAGCTGTGACCGGTGGCGCGGCCGGGTGGAGCTGTGATCTGCGGAGTTGGTGGCGTGAGGTGGATGGCTGATGGCGAAGGGTCGTAAACGCAAGGCCGCGGCGGGCGACGTCGCGACCAACCGACAGGCCGGGTACCGCTACGAGTTGCTCGAGCGGTTCGAGGCCGGGCTCGTGCTGACCGGGACCGAGGTCAAGTCCCTGCGCGAGGGCAATGCGCAGCTCAAGGACGCCTACGCCGTGGTGCGCGACGACGAGGTGTGGCTGATCGGGGTCTACATCGCCCCCTACGGGCCGGCGAACCGCGACAACCACGAGCCCGAGCGCGACCGCAAGCTGCTGCTGCACCGCGGCGAGATCGACCGCCTGGTCGGCCGGACCCGTGAACGCGGGCTGACGATCGTCCCGACCCGTGTGTACTTCTCCGGGCCGCGGTCCCGGGCCAAGGTCGAGATCGCCCTGGCCAAGGGCAAGGACCTCTACGACAAGCGCCAGACGATCCAGAAGCGCGACATGGCGCGGGATGTGGCAAGAGAGTTGCGGGAGGCCGGGCGGTAGGGGGCGGTTCGAGGCTACGCGAACGTGCGCACGAGGTGCGTGGCGTTCATGCCCACCACCAGTAGTGCGATCAGCGACAGGTACACGGCCGCGACGAGGGCGCGGTCGAGGGGCCGGACGCTGTAGTAGGCCTGGGCCTCCTCGCCACCCTCGCGCCGGCTCTTCCAGCGCCGCCAGGTCTCGAGGCCGCCGAAGATCACGATCAGCAGGATGATCGGGTTCGGGAACACGAACGCGAGCACGACCAGGCCGGCGAACCCGACGAACCACATCGCGGGGGCCATCGCGGCCATCGCGCGGCCGCCGTCGAGCGGGACCACGGGAAGCAAGTTGAATAGGTTGAGGAAGAAGCCGGTGAAGGCGAGCGCGCGCCAGAAGTCGTTACCCGTGGCGTGCCAGATGAGCACGCACGCGGCGGCGCCGAGGCTGCCGAGGATCGGGCCGGCGAGGCCGACGCGCGCCTCGGCTGCGGCGTTGTCACCAAGCGACTTGGCGCTGATCACCGCGCCCAGAAAGGGGACGAACATCGGCGCGCTGGCCTTGATGCCCTCGCGGCGCAGGGCGATCACGTGACCCATCTCGTGGATGAACAGGAGCGCCACGAAGCCGGCGCCGAACTGCCAGCCCCAGATCGCGCCGTAGGCGGCGACGGAGATCAGCATCGTGCCGGCCGCCGTGAATAGCTTCAGCTTCGGCAGCAGCAGCAGGATCGCCTTGAGCTTGGTCAGGAAGGCGGCGATCGCCGCCAGCGCCGGTCCGATCACACGCTTGATCGGCCCCTGCTTGGGCTGCTCGACCGGCTGCTGGTAATCCGGCGGCTCGGACTCGTGATGGAGCGGTCCCGTCGGCGCCAGCGGGCCGACCGGCGCCGGCGGGGGCGTCGAGGACGGGAGCCAAGGATTGGTCGATTCCATCGTGATCTGATTGTGGCAGGCTGAGATCTGGGTTCCGGCACCTCTTACGAGCTTCTTTGATTTCCGCCCGGGCGGGCTACAATGAGTCCACAACACAAACCCCCAGGGGACGACAGGCTTCGACGTGGTCGGCTCGTGGGGGTGGTTGCGAGTCGAGGTCCCGGGCGGCCTCGTAAAACACCCGGGAAAACAATAAGTGCGGACTCACATGAGTTCGGCATGGGCCTCGTTGCTGCTTAACCAGTAGCCAGCCTCATTGCTCTCGGCCCTCGCTCGCCTGTGGCGGGGATCACCGGGATCAGCTAGCAGGCTCGCCCGGGGAGGATTTGCTCCCTCCAAACCGGGGACTTCAACGGGAGCTGGCTCTCGACAACCCGGCCGGCGTGGCTAGTCGAGAGTGAGATCAGAGCGCCGGCTACGCTCGTAGACGCCACCTTTCACGCGACCGCGGACGCGGGTTCGATTCCCGCCGTCTCCACTAATTGCAACTACGTAGGTAGCGTAGTTAGACGCTTCAGTATCTGGCCGGCGGCCTCGCCTTGCGCGTGGCCTGGGTCAGGGGGCGGGCAAGGCCTCGGCCCGCCACGACGAGGCCGTCGCGTCGATGGCGCGGGGCATGGTCACGAGGGACGAGCAATCGCGCGGCGGGGAGGAGTGGATCGTCTCCAATCACCGCGCGCCGGTGGCCGGCCGGGCACGGAGGGGGCGTTGCGCCTGTGGACCCGCGCGATCGGTCGCGCGATCGGTCGCGCGAGCGTTCCCGTGGAGCGGCTCGTCCGGACCGCGCGAGGTCCGCGTCGACGCCTCGGACACGTCGTCGTCCCCAGAATCGGCAGCGCCTCGCTACGGTAACCCCGATGCGGATCGCGACCTGGAACGTGAACTCGGTCAAGCAGCGGCTGCCGCGGCTGCTCCCGTGGCTGGACCAACGCCGGCCCGACGTGGTGTGCCTGCAGGAGACGAAGCTGGGCGACGACGCATTCGTCGCGCTGCTCGGCGATGAGCTGGCCAACCGCGGGTATGAGGTCGCGCTCCACGGCGAGGCGGCGTGGAACGGGGTGGCGATCCTCGCGCGCGTGGGGCTGGAGGACGTCGTGGCCGGAATCCCCGGCGCCCCGGGCTTCCCGCATCCGGAGGCGCGTGCGGTGTCCGCGACGTGCGCTGGGATCCGGGTTGTCTCGGTGTACGTGCCGAACGGGCGCACGCCGGACTCCGATCACTACCGCTACAAGCTCGCCTGGCTGGCGGCGCTGCGGGACATGGTGGCCGCCGGCCCGGAGGCCGTGGTCGTGTGCGGCGACATCAACATCGCGCCGACCGACGAGGACGTGTTCGATCCGGAGGCCTACGTCGGACACACCCATGTCACGGCGCCCGAGCGGGCGGCGCTGGCCGACCTGCAGGCGCTCGGACTGCACGACGTGGTGCGCGATCGCTGGCCGAACGAGCGGGTGTTCAGCTACTGGGATTACCGGGCGGGGATGTTCCATCAGGACCTCGGGATGCGGATCGATCTGATCCTGGCCGGCGGCCCCGTGGCGAGCCGCGTGCAGGCGGCATGGGTCGACCGGCAGGCCCGCAAGGGCCGCGGGCCGAGCGATCATGCCCCGGTGATCGTCGACCTCGACGAGGCGCCGGACGGTAACATCGGTCCGGTCGTGCCGCCGCCGTCGGCGCCCGGCCGCGGCTCGGTGAAGCTGCCTCAGTCCGACTGACGGCCCGCCGCGACGCGGCTCAGTCTCGCGGGCGGTCGCGGTCGCGAGATGGCTGGACGCGCTTCGGCTCGCCCGGCATCTTGGGGTAGTCGGGTGGGTAGGGCATGTCGCCCGCTCCCTCGGCGGAGTCGCGCTCATACATGTCCAGCAGCGGCAGCAGCGAATGGGCGGTGTCGTCGATCGCGGCGTGCAGATCGCCCCGCTCGGCAAAGCGGGCGGGCATCGTCGCAACGGTGAAGTCCTCGGGCGAGACGTCGTGCAGCTCGTCCCACCTCACCGGCGCCGAGACCGGTGCCCCGGACTTCGGCCGCACGCTGTAGGCGCTGGCGATGGTGCGGTCGCGCGCGTTCTGGTTGTAGTCGACGAAGATGCGCCGGCCGCGCTCCTCCTTCCACCATTTCGTCGTCACCCGGTCGGGAAGACGGCGCTCGAGCTCGCGACCGAATGCGATCGCGGCATGGCGCACATCGGTGAACGTCCAGCGGGACTCGATCCGCATGTAGATGTGGACGCCCCGGCCGCCCGACGTCTTCGGGAAGCCGGTGTAGCCGAGCTCGTCCAGCAGCGCGCGGGCCTCGGCGGCGACGCGCACGGCGTCCGCGAAGTCGGTGCCCGGCTGCGGGTCGAGGTCGAGGCGCAGCTCATCCGGGTGATCGACGTCGTCGCGGCGAACCGGCCACGGGTGAAAGGTGATCGTGCCCATCTGGGCCGCCCAGCCGACCACGGCCACCTCCGTGGGACAGACCTCATCGGCGGACCGTCCCGATGGGAACTGGATCCGGGCCGTGTCGACGTAGTCCGGAGCTCCCCGGGGGATGCGCTTCTGGAAGAAGGCGTCGCCGCCGCCCTTCTCCCGGGTCGAGACGACGGTGCCGGGGTGCACGCCCTTGGGCCAGCGCTCGAGTGTCGTCGGCCGGTTCTGGAGAGCGCGCATGATCCCGTCCCCGACGGCGAGGTAGTAGTTGACGATGTCGAGCTTCGTGACCGGGTCGGAGCGCTCGGTCGCCGGGAAGATCACGCGCCCGGGGTTGGACACGCGCAGATCGCGCCCACCGGCGTCGACGATGGTTGCATCGGAGTCGGCCATCTCCCCGGAGTTCTACGGCACCGGCGGCGCGGCGGGGACAAACCGGGCGCCGAGCGCCGCCGCCAGGGTCCGATGGGCGGCCGCGGCTCCGATCAGGATCGAGCGTGACGGGTCCAGACCATGGGCCCGCGCGAAGGCGAGCGGTAGCCCGGGAAGCGGCGGCCGGCACCAGCAGCTCGGCGGCCCCGCAGCGTGTGGGCACAGTGCGCCCTCCACTGGGCCGGAGACGGCGGCGCTGAGGCGGGCCACGCAGTGCTCGAGCGCGTCCGGCGCGCCGTCGGGCCGCCAGTCGAAGACCAGGTGTGGCGCGGTGCGCTCGCCCCCGTCGAGCGCGTGCTCCCAGCCCGGGTGCTGCAACGCGGCGGCCGCGACGAAGACCCCAGTGCGCGCGCCGGCCCGGATCGCCGGGCGCGGTCGAGGACAGCTCCTCGACGCCGGCGAACCCCTCGTCAGCGGACGGGGGCTCGAGCTCGCGGAACGTGCGCATCTGGGACGTCGGTGTCAACACACCCGGTTCGCGGCGGGCGAGGCGGCGCAGCTGCTCGGGGGTGGGGAGGGTCCCGAAGCGCTCCAGCAGGCGCTCGACGAGATTGACCTGAGCCTGCGCGAGCGGCGTGCTGAGCCACACGCATCGCGTCGGGATCGCGTGTCGGCTCGCCGTCTCGATCACGTAGTTGCGGGTCGCGCGCGACAGGTACGTATTGTCGAGGACGACCCGCCGCACGCCCGAGGCCAGCTCCTCGTCGAGCGTGTCGGCAAGCTCGCGCAGGCCTCCGCCGCGCTCGTCGCGGTTGAGGCGCCGGTAGCCGCGGGCGACGTACTGCTCGGCCACGCGGCTCTTGCCCGCCCCCGGGATCCCGATCACGAGGACGACTTCCGCGTCGTCGGGCGGCCGCGGCGGCTGACGGCGAGCTGCACGCGAGCCACCGAACGCGCGGGCGACAGTCGCCCGCTCCTCGGCGTCGAGGCTCAACGTCGCCGCCCGCGCCGCGCCGCGCGCCGTCTCCGGGTGACGTGCGCCCGGGATCGCGATCACGGCGGGGGAGAGCGTGAGCAACCACGCGAGCGCGACCTCGGCCGGGGCGACGCCATGCGCCGCGGCGACATCGACTAGGGGCCGCCGGCGCGCGAGCCCGCCCGATCGACGCGGACCGCCAAGCGGCGAGTGGGCGACGACGGCGATCCCGCTCTCCGCGCAGCGCTCCACGAGGCCCCCGCGCAGCGCGCGATCATCGTACGGGCTGAGCGCAACCTCGGAAGTACCGCTTCAGCTCGCCGACGATCGTGGGCACGGCGTAGGACGAGAACGCGCTGTCACGCGTGCGATCGAACCCGTCCACGGCCTTGACGAGGCCCACCGTGGCCACCTGGAGCAGATCGTCGAACGCCTCATGCGCACCCGCATAGCGCCGGGCCAGCTTGCGGGCCAGTGGCGCGAAGCGCCTGATCAGCTCGTCGCGGGCGGGACGATCGCCCTGTTCCCGCCAACGCGCGAACAGCTCCTCGGAGTCGGCGCGCTCGGCGGCCGACTTCAGTGTGGACCGCGTTGAGCCTGGCGCCGTCTGCATCTGGCGCGACGGCTACCCGGGATGTCGACCTCCAAACGGCGATCGCACCGGCCGGCGGCGACCCTGACAGAAGCGCGATGCCGCGCCGGATTCGGGGGTAGCACTTGGACATATGGCCGATCCGAGTCCAGCAGTCCTCCACCTCGCGCTCCGGTGCGACAAGCACGCCCCCGGAGCCGTTCGACGTGCACTCGAGGGTGTGAGCGAGATCGCCCCGGTGCTCGACGACGTGAAGCTCATCGCTACCGAGCTCGTCAACAACGCGGTGCTGCACTCGGGGTGCTCGGCCGAGGACGAGCTGCGCATCAACGCACAGCTCGGGCCGGGCGGCCTGACGATCTCGGTCCACGACCCCGGGCTGGCCGACCTCGGTCCGCGCTTGCGGGTGTCCGAGGACTCGCCCGAGCCGGGAGGAATGGGGCTGCGGATCATCCAGGAGCTGGCCCGTCGCTGGGGCGCTGAGCGCCCCGACGGTCACCGGGTGTGGGCCGAGCTGGCGCTGCAGCCGGCCTCCTGAGCCGCCGCCCCGGCCGCCTCGTTCCCGGAAGGCGTGCCCGGGCCCTGCCCGCCCAAACGCGCCGCTGGGCCTCAGAGCGTGTTCGCGAGCTTATCGGCGGCGATCTGCAGCACTTCGGCGATCGACACGATCGCGAGCTTCGACGCGACCCAGCGGGTCGCGGGGGCCCGCAGCGGGCGCGCGACGCGGTCCTTGGCGACACGCGTGCCGCCTTGTGCCTGGCGAGCGCGACCAGCCCCAGGTCGCGTGGATCGACGCGGGCGGTCAACCTGCAGCCGGACGCCCGGAACCACGCCGAGAAGGCGCCGCAGAGGGCCAGGAAGAGCGCCGTCAGCGTCGCGTACCCGCGCAGCGGGAGCTGCCCGGACGCGCCGGCGGGGGGCGGGGACGATCGCATGGGGTGGCGAGCGGCGATTCCGTGCCTGTACCCGCGGTGCCTGGGATCGGTTCATGGCCATGCGAGGCGGAGGCGGCACGTCGGGCGAGTCAGTCGGGCAGCAGCGGGACCGAGGGGCCATCGTCGCGGCCGATCAGCACAGCTCGGGTCAGAGCCGCGGACCCGAAGCGCTCGCGCACGTCGTCGATCGCCGCGTCCAGGGCCGCGCCGGGGTCGCGCTCGAACGGGAGCACGAGCTGGACGCAGGCGCCGCTGACGAGGTTGGTGACCGTGACCCCGACCAGGGTGAGGCCCCGGCGCTCGATCTCCGGCATCGCGGCGGCCAGCAGGGCCCGCGCGGCGGCGAGGATCGTCTGGGTGTGGGCGGTCGCATGACACAGGGTGTGCGAACGCGTCGCGCGCCTGAAGTCGTCGAAGCGCAGCCGCAGCACCACGGTGCGGCCGGCCCGCCCGGCGGCGCGCATACGGCGGGTCACGCGGTCGACCAATCCGACCAGGGCCGCGTCGATGTCCGCAGCCGATTTCCGCGACCGGCCGAGGGCGTGCTGGGCTCCGATGGAGGCGCGGCGGCGCCGGACCCGCACCCGCCGCGGGTCGCGGTTGTGGGCGAGGGCGTGGAGGTGCCGGCCGGAGGCCGGGCCGAGGATCGACATCAGCGTCGGCTCGCTCAGTCGGGCCACCTCACCGACGGTGGTGATCCCGTGGCCGCGGAGCTTGCGCGAGTTGGCCGGCCCGACGCCCCACAGGCGCTCGATGGCCAGCGGATGGAGAAACGCCAACTCACCGCCGGGCGGCACCAGCAGCAGCCCGTCCGGCTTGGCCACGCCGCTGGCTACCTTGGCCAGGAACTTCGTACTCGCGATCCCGACGGTGATCGGCAGTCCGACCTGCTCCAGCACGTCACGGCGCAGGCGCGCGGCGATCTGCACCGGCGTGCCGGAGATGTGCGCGAGTCCACGCACGTCGAGGAAGGCCTCGTCGATCGACAGGGCCTCGACCACCGGAGCGGTCTGCTCGAAGATCGTGAACACGGCCTTGCTCGCCTCGACGTAGGCCGACATGCGCGGCGAGACCACGACCGCCTGCGGGCACAGCCGCCGCGCCAGGCCGCCGCCCATCGCCGTCCGGATGCCGCACGCCTTGGCCTCGTAGCTGGCGGCGAGTACGACCCCGCCGCCGACGATCACCGGCCGCCCGCGCAGCGCCGGGTCGTCGCGTTGCTCAACCGACGCGTAGAAGGCATCGAGATCGGCATGCAGGATCGTCGCATCGCCGGACACGAACGTATGTTCGCATCAGCCGGCCATTGGCGCAATCATGCAGCAGGCTGGCATTCCCCGGAGCCACGTGCTCGACCGCATCGACCAGATCGTCACACCGGGCACCCACCTCAACCCCGCCGACGGCGGCTGGGTCAGCTCCGCCCTGCAACCCACAGCGCGACGGCGCCCGTGGAAGAGGCACCGTGGCGAGCCCCGCTCAGCAGGTGCCTGACGGCGCCGGGGCTCCCGTGCCGGGCTCCGGATCGTCGACCTCGCCGCCGTATCCGCTGCGGAGGATCGCGCCGAGGTGGATCACGTACCAAGCCCCGCGCCAGGAGATCATCGATGCGATCCCGATCGAGCGGCGCTGCCCGTCCTCGCTGTAGACGAGGCGCGAGTTGGGGGTCTCGTAATACCCGACGTCGTTGTAACAGACGCCCGGCGGTACCCAGTGGGCGTAGTAGCTCGGGACGATCACGCGGACGAGGCGCGTGGTGGCGGCGTGGTTGCCGAGGAGCGCATGGGCGGCGAGCAGATCGAGCCGGTACTCGGCCTCGAGGCGGTTGACGAAGTCGCCGCGCGGATCGCCGATTGCCTTGAGCTGGGCGTAGGCGCCCTCGGGGAACAGCGCCGGCAGCGCCGGGTCCAGCGAGCCGGTCGCGATCCCCTGCCACAGTCCGACCATTCGCGCCCGGAACTCGGCCGTGGCGGCGGTGGGCAACCGGTCGGTCTGCGGCAGCGATCCGGGTGACGGCCGGTGGACGCGGGGCCGCGGCGGCACCTGCCGGGCGACCGGCGCGGGCTGGCCGGCGCCGGCGGTCGTCGTGCTCGACGCGGGCGTGGTCGGCGGCGGCGCGGTCGCCGGCCGCGACGCGCTCTGCGACGTCGTGGCGGTCTGGGAGCCGCCGCAGCCGAGCAGCGAGGCGCAGGCCAGGAGCGAGACTGCGAACGCGGTGGCGCGCGGCACGCCGGGATTGTGACCGAGGCGACGCGATCCGTCCTCGCGGGTGGATCCCCGCCTCAACCCTACGGTGCAGTCGGCTGCGCCCGCGCCGGCGACGGCGCGTACTCCCACACGGCGAGCGCGGTCAGCAGCACGCCCACGGCGCCGGCGAGCGCGAGCGCGGACAAGGCGCCGGCACCGAGGCCGAGCACGCACAGCGCGACGACCGCCGTGAGCCGCTTGGGGTTGACCGAGCCGATCATGCGCAGACGGAACATCGACTCTCCCCGCAGGTAGAGCGCCGGTCCGCCGACGGTCATCACGATGCCCGCGGTGTCCAGGGAAGCCCGGGGCTGGGCGATGAGGAGGTCGTCGCCCACGGCGACCGGCTGCTGGCGGTGGCGCCCGTCACCACGATCGACTCCCCGAGCGCGATGATGACGAAGGCCTGGAAGCGCTCGGCGAAGTGGCCACCCTCGACAAGCACTCCCGACGCGACGCTCCACCAGACGATGCGCTCGAAGGTCAGCCGCAGCCGGTGCTCGGGGCGCAGCTCCGCGCCGCCGGCGACGTTACCAGTTGACCATCCAGGTCGTGTAGATCCACGCCCACCACACGACGAGCAGCAGGAACGCCGTGCGACCGGCGCCGGCGAACGTGAGGTGGTCGATCAGCAGGCGCGAGAGCTGGGTGACGGCGAGCACACAGACGAGGTCGAACAGCAGCTCGACCGGTGTGGTCGGCTGCTCGCCTCCGTCGCGCGGCCGGAGATGAGGTGAGGGCTGATCAGGCATTTGGTACGCGAACGAACGATATGATGACGCGGGTGCCTGGCGACCAGGCGAAGACGTTCACCGATGAGGAGCGCGACGCGTGGTTCGGCTTCCTCACCGTCCACTCGCTGATCGCGCGCGAGTTCGTGCGACGCGAGCCCGACGAGAACGACGGGCGCGTGCTCGTCGCGACGCTGACGCCGCTGGGGCGCCGGCAGTTCGCGGCCGCGCGGCGCACACACCTGGCCAACGTGCGCAAGCTGTTCCTCGGTCCGCTCACCGCGGAGCAGCGACGCGGGCTGGGCGCGAGCTGGCAGGCGATCCTGGAGGGACTCGGGCCGGACGCAGGGCGCCGCTCGGCTCGTGGCCGGCGCGCCGCCGGCCGGCCGCGCGTGGCAGCCGGCCGCAGCTGAGCACCGCGCGCGGACGGTCCTCAGGCGGGGCTCGGACGCGCGATCACGCGTCCGAGCCGTGAGGTGTGATCAGGCGGCCGGCTTGGACTTCGAGGCCGCGGTGCGCGAGGACCGCGCGGGCGTCCGCTTGGCGCCCGTCGTGCGCTTCGGGGCGCTCGTCCGCTTCGCGGCCGGACGCGACGGCGTAACGGCGGCGACCAGTTGCTCCAGGTCCTTCTCGAGGATCTTGTTGGTCTTGACGACCTCGCGCTGCATCGCCTTCAGCCCCTTGGCCAGCTCCTTGTAGCTCAGCCTTGCGCCCTTGCTCGCATCCTTGCCGAGCGCTTGCAGCGCGTCGCCGGCTTCGCCGAGCGACTTCTCGAGCCGTTTGGCGGCACGCTCCAGGGAGCGGCGTGTCGCGGGCGTCAGCCCGCCGGACGCGTTCCGGGAGCGGGTCGACGCAGCGGCCGTGCGCGGCTTGGCGGCGGTCGTGCCGCCCGAGGCGGCAGGCGATTCTGTGGTTGAGGCCCTCTTGGCGGGTGGCATGTTCAACTCCGAAGGTCTGCCGGCGCCGTTACCCGCCGGTCGAATGGATAGTGCATGCTGCGCGTTGGACGTGCAGCACAAGCGTGGTTACGCCCACACTACGCGGAGCCTAACGCCAGACCGGCGCGAACGGCAACCGGAGCCTGCAAGTGTGCGCCCACGCGCTTTCACACGCGCTGGCCGCGCGCGGCAGAACACCGGCGACCCGTCGCTACGATCGCGCTCATGATGCCGCTGGGAATGCGCGCATGAAGCCGCTGCGCGGAACGGCGACCGCGGCCGTCCCGGCGACGGTGGAGCAGTGTTTCTCGCTGCTCGCCGCGGTGGGCGGGTACCCCGGCTGGTACCCCGACGTGGTCCGTGCCGTGGAGGTGATCGAGGCGGAGCAGAACGGACACGCGAGCAGGGCGCACGCGACGCTCCACGTCGCCTTCGGCCCACTGGGCAAGGACCTCCCGCTCGTGCTCGCGATCGAGCTCGATCGGCCCAGGACCGTGAGGCTGACCCGGCTCCGGAACGAGCCCGGCGACGAGGAGCAGTTCGAGGTGATCTGGCGGCTCGAGGACCGCGGCGACACACACATCGCGCTCGAGCTCGACGCGCGGCTCGCGGTCCCGCGGCTGCTCCCGCTGGGCGGGATCGGCGATGTGATGGCGGACGGATTCGTGCAGGCGGCGGTCGACGCGCTCGGCGCCGGGCGCTCGGGGGCTTCGGCTGAGCCGAGCCCGCCGTCGTAGGTGCGCTGGGATGCCGCGGCCATCATTGCCAGCCCCGATTGCCCGCCTCGCCGACGACCTCGCAAGGCTGCCCGGCACGGTGGCCGTCGTGCTCGGAGGCTCGCGCGCGATCGGTACGCACTCGCCCGAAAGCGACTGGGACCTCGGGCTGTACTACCGCTCCTCCGAGCGGCGCTTCGCGCCAGATCGCGTGCGCGGCCTGGGGCACGCCGGTCACGTGTCGGAGCTCGGCGAATGGGGCCCGATCGTGCACGGAGGAGCGTGGCTGACGATTGACGACCTCGCCGTCGACGTTCTGTTTCGCGATCTTGACACGATCGAGGGCTGGGTTGGCGAGGCAGAGCAGGGACGATTCGAGGTGCTGATGCAAAACGGCTATATCGTCGGAGCGCCGACCTACCTGCCCGTCGGGGAGCTTGCGGTCTGCCGGCCGATCACCGGGCAGTTGCCCCGTCCCGCCTTTTCGGATTCGCTCGCGACGACCGCTTCCTCGAGATGGAACGGCAGAGCACGGGTCGCGCTGATGTTCGCTCACGGCCACGCGCGCAGTGACGACGCCGTGTGCTGCGCCGGCATGCTGGTCGAGGCGGTGCTGTGTGTGGCGCACGCGCGACTGGCGCGGCGTCGAGAGTGGGTGCTCAACGAGAAGCGGCTCGTCGAGCGGGCCGGCCTTGGCCAGTCGCAGGCGCTGCTCGCCCAGCCGGGTGCGAGCCGCGCAGAGCTGATGGAGACGGTTGAGCGGGTCAGCGGTGCACTCGGCACGAGCCCGCTGGTCGCGCGCTGAACGCTCGACGCGGTCACGGCGCCCGACCCACGCTGCTGCTAGCGTCCGGCGCATGGAGAGGGATGTAGCGGCCCGGCCGCTCGCAGGTCGGGCTGTGCTCGCGATGGTCGCATTGCTGTCTGTGACCGCTGCGACGGCGGTGGCCAAGCCGAGCTACAGCGCCGCCACGTTCCGCGCCCACGGCAGCGTCGCCCAGGTGTACGTCACCGGCGCCACCGGTGGAGAGCGGCTCACCTTGATCGGCCGGCACGGCGCGGAGGTCGCGACCGTGCGGGCCGATTCGCTCGGGGGCGCCGTGTTCCGGTGATCACGCCGGGCGGTGGCTATCGCGTGCGGCACCTGACCGCGGGCGGAGGCCTACAGTCGGGTCTGCTGACGGTGCTGCCCAATCGCTCGGCCCCGCCGAGCACGAGCATTTACAAGCAGACGATTCCCACCAATGGCTACGGCTACCTGACCACGCGCGATGGAACCAGGCTGGCCATCGACGTCCGCTTGCCCGGCGGCAAGGGCCCGTACCCGACGCTGATCGAGTACGCGGGCTATGGCTACGCCAACCCGGCCGGCGCCGAGAACGGGATCAGCGCGATCGCGACCCTGCTCGGGTTCGCGGTCGTCGACGTGAACATGCGCGGGACCGGCTGCTCGGGTGGGGCGTTCGACTACTTCGAACCGCTCCAGGGCCTCGACGGATACGACGTGATCGAGACCGTGGCCCGCCAGCCGTGGGTGCTGCACCACAAGGTGGGCATGGCCGGCATCTCCTACGGCGGCATCAGTCAGCTGTTCGTGGCCGAGACCGGACCGCCCAGCCTGGCGGCGATCACGCCCCTGTCGGTGATCGACAACAGCGCCACCACGCTGTACCCGGGGGGCCTTCTGAACACGGGATTTGCGCTCACGTGGGCCGAGCAGCGCGTGCACGACGCGCTGCCGGCATCGGCCACAGGCGGTCAGGGGTGGGCGCTCAAGCGCATCCAGCAAGGCGACCGCACGTGCAAGGCCAACCAGGTTCTGCACGGAGCCGCGGTCGACCTGGTCGCGAAGATCCGCGCCAACGCCTACTACGCTCCCGCGGTCGCCGACCCTGCGTCGCCGATCACCTTCGTGCACAAGATCACCGCGCCGGTGTTCCTCGCCTGTCAGTGGACCGATGAGCAGACCGGTGGTCACTGCCCCGATCTGGCCGCGAACTTCACCGGCACCCGGCACAAGTGGTTCACCTTCACCAACGGCGCCCACGTCGACTCGCTGGACCCGGCCACGTTCACGCGGTGGTACGACTTCCTCGAGCTCTATGTGGCCTGCGAGGCGCCCCGGCTCTCGCCGTCTGTCAGGGCACTGGCCCCGGGGATCTTCGACGCGGCGACGGGAATCCCGGGTGTGAGTCTGCCCGCCGATCCGATCCAGGCCCAGCCGGATTACGCCACCGCCCTGGCCGCGTTCGACCGGACGGCGCCGGTGCGCATCCTGTTCGACAACGGCGCCGCCAGCGTGACGCCCGGCGCTCCGGGCGCCGGCTTCGAGCAATCGTTCTCGCGCTGGCCGCTGCCCGGGACGGTCGCTCGCTCCTGGTATCTGGCGCCGGGCGGGTCGCTGGCCGCCGGCGCCGTGTCCGCGCTCGGGACCGACACGTTCAGGTGGACCACGTCGGCGCGACCGTCGACTAACTTCACCGGCGACACCGGCTCCGGATCCGGTGGCCTGTGGACCGCCACGCCGCACTACAACTGGGTGCAGAGCAAGCCGGGGACGGCCCTCTCGTACGTGACCACCCCGCTGTCGGGGAACACCGCCGTGTCGGGCCCGGCGCGGTGCAGCTGTGGGTCAAGTCCTCGGCGCCCAGCGTCGACCTCTAGGTCACCGTCTCCGAGCTGCGTCCCGACGGCAAGGAGACATTCGTCCAGGACGGCGGGCTGCGCGCCAGCGAGCGCGCGCTCGATCCCGCCAAGAGCACGCTCCTCGCCCCGGTGCCGACGTTCCGCCGCGCCGACGCCGCACCGCTTCCGAAGGGTCGCTGGGCATTGGTGACCGTGCCGCTCATTACGAGGGCCACGTCTACCGCCAGGGCTCGAG
>CAWFKF010000149.1:0-28552 GCA_963816005.1 uncultured Solirubrobacteraceae bacterium
CCCTTTGACCTCCGTTGCGTACGCCACCCTCTGCCTACCGGATTTCACGACGACCGCACCGCCAGCCTCCAGCTCTACGACGACGGCACGTGGTACTGCTACCGCGCCTGCAAGGCCGGTGGATCCATCTTCGACTTCGCGGCGCGCACGTGGCGAATGGACGCGAAGGGCCGCGCCTTCCTCAAGCTGCGCGCGCGACTCGCCGACGAACTCGAACTGGACGCCCGTGCCAGCTGAGCGGCAGTGGGCTGCCCCGGACGCCCGCGTTTGGGCGGATCCGATCGTATTCGTGGCCTCGACCAGGCTCGGGTGGGGTGATTCCAACGTCGCCATAGGCATCGTGAGCTCTGCGACGGCGGGCCGAGCAAAGCACTCGTCCGCCGCCGCGTCCACGCGCGCCTGCTGATGGGCGGATGCGCAAGCGCGTTGCGGGGCACGAGCAGCCGCATCGGGACGATCGCAACGTCGCCTCTGCGATCGCCCGGTGTGCGCCAGCGCAGGAACAAAAGCAGTCGTGCGAGCCCGGACTAGCGGACGCTCGGATCTGGGCGATTGCGAGCGTCTCGGAAATGCCGCCTGTGCTAGCTCACTGGAGCCGGAGCCGATCATCGGCAAGCGGTCGCGGATCTCCGAGGGACTGCCGTCAGGTGCTTGCTGGCCCGCGCTGGTTCGGCTAACGCCAGGAGGCGTCGGCTTCTGCAATCGCCGTGGAGCGGCAGTCTGGCCCGCGCCGGCTCGCAGGCTGCTGAGATTGCTCAAACTGGGCAGCGCGTTCGAGACTGCCGCATCTCGATGTGCGACGCGAGGTCGCACGTTGTGAGTGAACTACACGATTGGAGGATCGGCTGATGTGATGTTGAGCGTGTAGTTCCAGGTCCGTGCTCGGTGGCCTGTCTCCACCTCGGCGTGCGTCGTTGGCTCTTGGTCGGCGGGGTGCGAAGCCCGGGGGAAAGCCCGAGGGCTGCCCGTTCCATCTGGGCGGCCACAGGCGAGGGGAATGGTCGGACGGGTGAATTGCTTGAACTCTCGTTGATGCCTCGTCAAGCGGAGCCCCGCGCGATGGGATGCCGGAGCGGGGTGTAGGGACTGGCCGCGGTAGAGCGGCAGGCGCCGGTCAAGGAATCGACTTGGCCGGGAAGAGCACCGCCGTCCCCGGGGTAGAGAGGGCACCCACCCCGGCCGTAGCTCACGCGTGCGGAACGCGGTAACCCCGTCGAGGTCCGGACCCGTGGTCCGGTAAGCCGACCGCGAGGAGGGCCCAACCCCCCGGCGGGAATCGGATGACCGAGAAGCGAAATGCCGGTAGTCGAAAGGCAGCGGGAAACCGGGACATGATGGCTGGCCCACTCCGGCTGGCTGTCCTGGATAACTGGCCGGATACGGGACACATGGTGCCCGGACGCGAAAGCGTGCTGACGCGGTCAGGTGAGCCTGTGAGGAGAAAGACGACGTGACCCCAGAACCCGAGGACAAGTTAGACGCCACGACGATCATGGTCGGCGTGGTGAACGGACCAGAGGACGCGAGCGTTGACTGGCACGCTGTTGATTGGCGTGCGGTCGAGGCGTGCGTACGGCGGTTGCGCCAGCGGATCTTCACGGCGTCGCAGGCGGGGGACCTCAAACGGGTCCGCAACCTGCAGAAGTTGATGTTGCGCTCTCGCTCCAACACGCTGGTGAGCGTGCGGCGGGTGACAGAGCGCAACGCCGGCCGCCAGACGGCGGGCGTAGACGGTGAGGTGGTGCTCACCCCGGAGGCCAAGATCAAGTTGGCGTCAAGGGTGCAGCATCACGCCGAGCCGTTCAAGGCCCTCCCAGTCCGGCGGGTGTACATCCCCAAGCCAGGCACCGCGAAGCGGCGTCCGCTCGGTATTCCTGTTGTCGTTGACCGCGTGCAACAAGCACGGGTCCTCAACGCGATGGAGCCCGAGTGGGAGGCGCGGTTCGAACCGAGATCCTATGGGTTTCGGCCCGGCCGTGGCTGCCATGACGCGATCGAAGCGATCTACCGGACCGCGAAGGGCAAAAGCCCCAGGCGCCGGTGGGTGCTAGACGCAGATTTGGCGGCGGCATTTGACCGCATTGACCATTCCCACATTCTCCGCCAGCTCGGCTCGTTCCCCGCCAGGGGAATGGTCGCGCAATGGTTGAAAGCGGGCGTGGTCGAGAACGGTCGATTCGCCCCGACTGAGGATGGAGTTCCTCAGGGCGGGGTGATCAGCCCTGTGCTGCTGAACGTCGCGCTGCACGGGATGGAGCAGGCCGCCGGGGTCCGCTACCAGACGACCGGCAGAGATGCCTGTCTGACAGCGGCGGGCTCCCCGGTGCTTATCAGGTACGCCGACGATCTAGTCGCCTTGTGCCACACCCGGGACGAGGCGCTCGAGGTCAAGGCCAGACTCGCCAGCTGGCTGACACCCAGGGGTCTTTGCTTCAACGAGGACAAGACGCGTGTCGTCACCCTCGACGAGGGCTTTGACTTCTTGGGATTCAATGTCCGCCGGCAGTCCGGCAAGTTGCTGATCAAGCCCAGCAAGGCGGCCATCAGACGGGTCCGGAAGAGGCTACGCACCGAGCTGCGGTTCCTGCGCGGGACCAACGCCCGGGCGGTGCTCCAGCAGCTCAACCCGATCATTCGCGGTTGGGCGGCCTACTACCGGGGAGTGGTGTCCAGCGAGGCTTCAACGCGCTGGACGACTACCTGTGGAAGCTCACCTACAAGTGGGCTGTCTACAGCCACTCGAACAAGCCCAAGCACTGGGTCATCGCCCGGTACTACGGCATGTTCAACAAGGCCAGACGCAACCGGTGGGTATTCGGCGACCGCAACAGCGGCGCCTACCTGCACAAGTTCGTCTGGACCAGGATCGTTCGACACCAACTGGTCCCAGGCACGGCGTCCCCGGACGACCCCGCCCTGGCTGACTACTGGGCCACGCGACGACGCAAGACACCACGCCTGCCGATCGACAAGACCAGCCTGGGGCTCTGGAAAGCGCAGGACCGTCGCTGTCTGCTCTGCGGGAACGTGCTCCTGCCCGTCGACGACCTGCCACAAAGCCCACGCGAGTGGGAACGATGACTGGCGACCACCCGCACGACGATCACCAAGGTCGCCATGCGGAAGGACGGCACGTCAAACGAGATCGAACCCCGCCTGATCCACGCTCACTGCCGTTCCCGATACACCAAGAACGGCAACAGCCCGGCGCTTCTGCCCGCCTACGAGCCACCAGGGCTTGCTCGAGCCGGATGCGGTGAAAGCCGCTAGTCCGGTTCTTAGGGGGGCCGGGCGCAGCAATGCGCCCGGCCTACCCGGTGGTCGATGGCCGCCTGGGCTGGATCCACTCGGCTTCGACCGAGACGCTGACACTGCTGAGCGTGCATCGCAAGCGCGGCGTGGAGGCGATGCTCGACGCCGGCGTGCTGGGCGGCTTCCGCGGCGTCGCGGTCCACGACGGGTGGGCGCCGTACCGTCAGTTCATCGAGGCGTTGCACGCGCTGTGCGGCGCTCACCATCTCCGCGAGCTGATCGCCGCCGAGGAGCAAGGTCAAGCGTGGGCGCTGGGGATGGGCTGCCTGCTGCTGGACACCAAGGACCTGGTGGCGCAGGCAAAGGCGGCCGGCCGCGAGCGGCTCTCAAGGCGGGTGCTCGCAGAGCTTCACTCAAGCTATCGGGAGGTGATCGCGCTCGGCTACGAGGAGAACCCCGGCCTGGCCGGCGAGCACGACGGCCGGCGGCCGAAGCGCACCAAGGCACAGAACCTGCTGCTCAGGCTAGATCAGCGCGAGCGGGAGGTGTTGCGGTTCGCGCACGACTTCCGCGTCCCGTTCGACAACAACCTCTCCGAACGGGACCTGCGGATCGTCAAGCTGCAGCAGAAGATCTCCGGCTGCTGGCGCACCACCGAGGGCGCCGAGCACTTCCTGGCGATCCGCTCCTACATCTCCACCGCCCGCAAGCAAGGCCAGCGGCCGATCGACGACGAGGAGCCGGCGGGCGTGGGTGGAGCCGGCCTTGGTGATCGATCCGAGCCGTCGTCGGCGGCCGCTGGTGTGCTCTGAGGGCACGATCCCGAGGTAGGACGCGAGCTCTCGGGATGATCGAACCGGCCCCTCGCCGATCTCAGAGCACAGCCCGAGCGCAGAGAGCGTGTCGATCCCGCGCAGACACCGCAGCCGTGCGACCGCTTGCGCGCACGGCGCGCTCCCAGCGAGCTTCGCGAGGTCGGCCTCGACTAGGTCGCGGCGGGCGATCAGCACGTCGTGGGCGTGCAGGTAGTGAGCGAGGGTAGCCCGCGACGCCTGGTCGGCGAACTGCACCGAGGTCAGCCAGGAGCGATGCATGCGCGTCCACGCCTCACCCGTGACCCTTCCCAGTAGATCTCGCGGCGCAACAGGAACTCCCCGATCCGGTGACGGGCGCGCATCAGATCCACGCGGATGTCCTCCCGGCAGCGCACCAGATCGCGCAGCTGCTCACGCTCCACAGACGGGATCGTGACCAGCGACAGCTCACCCGCCGCCAACAACCTGGCAGCCGGATCGCGTCACGCTTATCGGTCTTGACCCGATCCGCCGGCGGACGCTCGGTCTTCCCGGGCGCGCACACCACAAGCTCGATCCCCTCACCCCGCGCACGGCGCGCGAGCCCGTAACCGGTCGGACCAGCCTCATACACCATCCGCGCCGGGCGCTCCACACCACGCAGCCACGGCATCAGCTCATGCGGACGGCCAACCACCCGCCTCGTCGTCAGCTCGCCCGTTCCCTGGTCGAAGATCGCGATCGTCGACTCGCGCGCGTGCACGTCGAGACCGGCCCGACGGATACCGTCAGGCATCGGCGATCCTCTCGCAGATTGTGGGCCCCGCGCCGAGGGCGCAATCCTCAGCGCGAACACCTACCCCGCAGCCTGCGCGGGGAGTGCCGAACTCTTCGACACACCAAGGACCGGTCCTCCATGGTGTCTGAAGCGGTCGTGAGCGCCGAGCTGTCCGAGCGTGTGGACCCGTTGGGGGCAATGCGCGCGGTTCGTGCTCCCCGATCATCAAAGGAGTCGTCCGGTGCCGTCGAGGTCGGGCTTCTACTGTTCGCGGCATTGCACAAGTCTCCTGATCTCGCGGCCGGAGTACTGGTCGTCGTCAAGATGCAGGAGCCAGCTCCGGGTCCGTGGACCTGCTCCGTTTTCGGCGACAGTTGAATGCTTCCGCGGAAGGTGGGGTTCTGGTGCCGAGAACGAGGCCGCCGTATCGCGAGGAGGTTCGCTGCGGGGCGATCCGTCTCGCCAGCTCGGCGATGAGCCGCAGCGCAATCCCGCGAAGGATCTGGGGACACATCCACTAGGCGAGCTTCGCGACGCTTGCAACGCCCACTAGCTAGCGTGTGCGCTGCAAGCGATGCATTCACTTCCAAGCGCAAGGGCCAGGCGGCGGATCGCCGTGCTGGGTGTGGCCGCCATCAGCGCGGTAGCTCTCGGAGCGGGCTCGGCGCTCGCCAGCGGATCCGCACGTGCACGGGCTCCGGCTTCGCTGATCGCCGCACGAACTGGGGACGCAAGCGCCATCACCGATAGAACGGCGATCGTCGGCGGCACGATCGCGGCGAGCAGGAAAGCCCAGTACTACTTCGCGTTCGGGACGACCCGCGCGTACCGCGGGCGCACACTGTGGACGATGGTGCGCTCCCGCCGCCGACGCGTCCGGGTGACGGCGCAGCTCTCCGGGCTGGCTCCCGTAACCACCTACCACTACCGGCTCATCGCAGCCGGCTGCGGCCGCTGCCGGCGAGTCTACGGCGCAGATCGCACGTTCACGACGGCCGCCGTTCCCCTGCCGCCGAGCGCAGCGACCGGCTCAGCCCGTGCCGTCGGCCCGACGACCGCCACCGTCACCGGCAGCGTGAATCCCGAGGGACGCACCACCAGCCTCTACTTCAGCTACGGTCCCACCGCGGCCTACGGATCCCAAACCTCGCCGCAAAGGATAGGTTCCGGCAAGGCGCAGGTCACGGCCGCGGGTCCCCTGGCCGGGCTGAGCGCGCTGACCACCTACCACTACCGGATCGTCGCGAGCAGCAGCGCCGGGATCACCTACGGAGCGGACCGGACATTCACCACGAGCGGCTACTACCAGAACCCCGTCTACGGCGCCGCCGCGATGCCCGACCCATTCGTCCTCGACAACGGCGGCAAGCACTCCGACTACTGGGCGTTCGGCACCGGCGATTTGTTCCCCGTGCTCCACTCGAGCGATCTCGTCAACTGGACCGCGGAGGGCACGGCGATCACGGTGCGCCCAGCGTGGGTCGTCAGCTCCGGCGACTGGCACCCGTGGGCGCCGAGCGTGATCGAGACCGACCGGCCGTGCCCTGGCACCACATCGAGCTGGTGCTACGTCATGTTCTACGTGGGCCTGAGCGCCCAGCTCAACGCCGACTGCATTGGCGTCGCGACCTCACCGACGCCCGGCGGCCCGTACAGCGACCAGGGCCCGCTCGGTCTCGAGGGCTCGGCGGTGGACACCGGTCCGACGGCCTCGGTTCCTGGCACGCCGATCGGCTGCGCCGATCAGGCCGGAAAGGGCAACATCGACCCATCACCGTTCGTCGACTCATCAGGCCAGGCATACCTGTACGTATCGACCAACCGCTCGTGCAGCAACGGTGCGTGCGTGCTCCAGCCGACGATCTCCGTCATCCCGCTGGCGTCGGACCTGCTCGAGGCCTCTGCCCTGAGGGTGCCCCTCGTTTCTGGTGACGCCGGTGGTTGGGAGGCGGTCGGGGTCTCGGCGCCGACCGTAGAGGGGCCGTTCGTGGAGCTGCACGACGGCACCTACTACCTGTTCTACTCCGGCGGCAGCTGGCGGGCGGCCTACGGCATGGGATACGCGACTGCGACAAGCCCGGCGGGCCCGTTCACTAAGTCGCCCACCAACCCGATCTTTGCGCAGACGCCCGCAGTGCTCAGCCCCGGTGGAGCCGATCGACTCGTCACAGGACCGCACGGCGGCTTGTGGATGCTCTACGCAGCGCGAGGCTCGAGCTACACCTTGCCGCGCACGCTGCGGCTGGATCGGTTCAGCTGGCAGCCGGCGACGAGTCCCGGCGCCCCCGACGCACCGTTGATCAACGGACCGACGTCGACTCCCCAGGCGACGCAGCCATAGCCGCCTCCCGGCGGCCGGAGGATACTGCGATGATCTTCGGCGTCAGTCTCCGAGCAAGCACAGAGGGGCAACGATTGGCAGCTGAGGGCCCGAGCGGTTGGCCCAGGAGAGGGAGTCGGACGAGACCGCTGGTCGTCTGGGTCGCGATTCTGCTGATGCTGTCCGGGTTACTGATCATCGCGGCGGCCTCGTCCGCCGATCTGCGGGCGACCCATCACGTCGCCGGCAAGCCGCGGCGCCGGGCGCCCCGCAAGCACAGATCCACGCCCCGGCGCCGGCAACCACGCTCGCGGCAGTTGAGCGCCGAACCCGCAGTGTCGGTCGTGCAGACCGATCCGGCGCTCTCGCGGTATTTGACGCCGCTGCCGAGCCTTGCGTTCTCGCCCCTGCAGCCGACGGGCGTCCCCGTGATCGATGTCAACGCACAGACTCGCTACCAACAGTTCGCCGGTCTCGGCGCTGCCATGACCGACAGCTCGGCCTGGTTGATCTACGACCAGATCTCACCGGTGGCCCGGCTGGCGCTGATGCAGGACCTGTTCGGCTCCGCGGGAATCCACCTGAGCTTCCTCAGGGTGCCGATGGGAGCATCGGACTTCACGGTCAGCGCCCAGCCGTACAGCTACGACGACATGCCGCCGGGGCAGTCAGACCCCAGCCTGGCGAACTTCTCGATCGCCCATGACCTCTCCTACATCATCCCCGCCTTACGCCAGGCGCTGGCGGTAGATCCCGGCCTGGAGCTGCTGGCGAACCCGTGGAGCCCGCCCGCTTGGATGAAGGTGAACGACTCGCTTGACAACCCGGGCGGTGCGGGCACGCTTCTCCCCTCTGCCTACGGACCGCTGGCTGGCTACTTCGTGAAGTTCCTGGAGGCGTACGCGAGCTATGGCGTGCCCATCGCGGCGGTAACGCCGCAGAACGAACCGTCCTCGGGGCAAGGTGGCACGGGCTATCCGGGCCTCACGCTCCCGGAGGCGAACGAGGCGCAGTTCATCGCGCAAGATCTCGCTCCCGCACTCAGCGCTGCCGGCCTGCACACGAAGATCTACGGCAACGACTTGAGCTGGTCCTCGTCGGCGTACGCCGACGCGCTGGCCTCAGGGCCCACGGCGGGCGACCTGGCCGGGATCTCCTGGCACTGCTACTTCGGGGCGCCGACCGTGATGAGCCAGCTTCACCAGCAGGATCCCGGTCTCGATCAGATCGTCAACGAGTGCTCGCCGGAGATCAGGTCCTTCGGCGCCCCGGAGTTCCTGATCTCCTCGCTGCGCAACTGGGCGAGCGTCGTCACCGTGTGGAACGTGGCGCTCAATCCGCAGGGCAGGCCGAACGAAACGCCCAACGGCTGCCCCGGGTGCAAGGGCGTCGTCACGATCAACCAGGGAGCGCACAACTTCAGCTTCGGCAACGAGTACTACCAGCTCGGACAGGTGAGCTCGTTCGTGCGTCCGGGCGCCACCCGTATCGACTCGCAGAACTTCGTCACCTACGGCGTGAACGGCTCGAACGTGGCCACGATCAGCCCGGGCCTCGACGACGTGGCGTTTCTGAACCCTGACGGATCAAAGGTCCTGATCGCCTACAACAACTCCATGGCGCCGATCGCATTCGCGGTCCAGTCGAACGGGAGCTACTTCACCTACACGATTCCCGCGCAGGCGATGACGACATTCGCGTGGCCCTAGTGAGGGCACCGGCGAGCGAGACGCGGCCTACTAGGGCCTGACAGTCAGTCTACGGCTCGCGACAGTGCTGGTTTCACCAGCGACGGTGAGTGAGACGGTCAGATCCGCCGGCAGGTGCTTGAACTGGCTGAGCAGGTTGCGGCCGGTTGCGTTCAGCGCGATCGTGACCGTGATCGTTTGGGCCGCCGAGATCCTGACCGCTCGCTCCCCCACCAGGACGGTACGGCGCCGGAGCTTGGCGCGAGCGCTCACGGCGAGCACTCGCTTGCCCTGGACGGTCTCGGTTGTCGTCACGCCGGCCGCAACACGGCATCCGGACGATCGCGTGGCACAGCTCAGGCGGAAGCTCACCATGCCGGATCGCCCCGATGGGGAACCGCGCAGCTTGACGCTGGACTTCACGGTCTGGGTGTGACGCGGCGACTTCGAGGCCGCGAAATGTGGGTTCCCTGAATACACGGCCTGGACGGTGTCGACGCCGGGGGTCGCGTAGGACTGACGACAAGCGGCCTTGCCGGTCGAAATATCGAGGGTGATCACGCCGCAGCCGCGAAGCGTTCTCCCGTTCGCGAGGAATTTCACCTGACCGCCGTCCGGTCGGTCACCGGCGGCGCCCACCGTCGTGGCCGTACATGTCGCAGGCTGACCGACTACGACTGGATTGGGCGCGCACGAGACCGAGGTGGAGGTCGGCTGCGGGACGCCGAATACGGCGAGTGCTCCCTGCGCGGCGTTGCCGAGCACCCGCTGACCGGGGGCGCCCGCCACGATCGTCTGGCCACCGACTGCCGCCGACAAACCCGCGTAATCAGACGCTGCTCCGCCCGGGGCGGTCAGCTCCGCCGTTTGTGTCATGTTCGCCCATCCGCCTGCCCGCTCGACGAACACGTACGCAGCTCCATACCAGATCTGGCCGGCGACCTGGTGATACGGCGCCCCGGCGGTGACCGTATTGCCGGAGATCGCGGTCGACAAACCCAGGTAATCCGACGCGCCGCCGTCGGAGGCGGTTAGCTCCGCGGTCTGGGTGCCGTTCGCCCATCCGCTGGCCGGCTCGTCGAACACGTACGCGGCTCCCTGCTCGCTGTTTGCGCCGACCTGGTGGTAGGGCGCGCCCGCCACGACCGTGTTGGCCGCCACGGCGACCGAGAAGCCAAGGTAGTCGTACGACCGCCCGTCGGAGGCGGTCAGCTCGGCGGTTTGGGTGCCGTTCGCCCATCCGCCTGCCGGCTCGACGAACACGTAGGCGATCCCCTGACCGATGGTTGCGCCCACTTGGTGGTAGGGAGCGCCCGCCACCACGGTGTTCCCGGAGGCCGCCACCGAGGAGCCCAGCTCGTCGTAGAAGCCGCCGTCGGTGGCGGCCAGCTCGGCGGTTTGGGTGCCGTTCGCCCATCCGCTGGCCGGCTCGACGAACACGTAGGCGGCTCCCTGATCGGGGTTTGCGCCGACCTGATGGTACGGCGCGCCCGCCACCACGGCGTTACCGGATACCGCGACCGATGACCCTAGGCCGTCATTGGCCGCGCCGTCGGAGGCGGTCAGTTCAGCGGCTTGCGCGGCGTTCGCCCATCCGCCTGCCGGCTCGACGAACACATACGCGGCTCCCTGATTGCTGCCCGGGCCGACCTGGTGGTAAGGCGCACCCACGACGATGCTGTCGCCGGAGATGGCCACCGAGGAACCCAGCTGATCCCGCGCGCCGCCGTCGGAGGCGGTCAGCTCGGCGGTCTGTGTGGCGTTCGCCCATCCGGTCGCGGGCTCGGTGAACACATACGCTGAGCCCTCGGCCGGATTGGCACCAACTTGGTGAAACGGCGCACCGGCCACGATCGTTCTGCCAGAGATTGCCACCGAGAACCCTAGCTCGTCGCCGGCTGCGCCGTCCGAGGCCGTCAGCCGACCCTGCGCGACGAACGGGTCGACGCGCAGCGGATAGCGCGCTCCCCGGTCGTCGACCGAGATCTCCAGCCGCCTGCCGCTCACTCGCAGGGAGGCCGGCAGGGCACGACCGCGCGCATCGCTGGCGACCGGCGCGGTGTAGCGGAGCGTCGTGCCGTCGCCGGAGAGGATCACTGCATCGCCGCGGTGATGTGCCCGGAGGTTCCCCCACAGCGACATGGCGAATACGAGCCGCCCACGGCCCGCGGACGGCGCTCGCGCTACATCGAAGCCTTGCTCGAGCCCGAGCGGCCCGTTTTCATACCACTCCCGTAATGCGCCGCGCGAGTACAGCGCGCGGTTCGCGTGTACCACGGGCGTGGCGCCGGCGACCGGGCGAAGCGCTGTGCCACGCCCGAACTCGGCAAGTGAGAGATCGACGAGCCCGCGATCACTCGTCACGCTGACACCGGAGTCCGAGAACCGCAGGCGCAGATCCTGAGTCGGGTTGGTCGCCGACCCGCGGTGAATCCAGTACGCCCGAGTCTCGCTGCCCAACGCGGCGGCGACCGGCCCTCGCGCTGCGAGCGGAAGATCGGCAAGCCGCCGCCGAGCCGCGCGTGGCGCCCTGACCACGCTGGGCGCCCTGACCACGCTGGGCGCCCGACCGCCCGCCAGGGACGCAACGACAGCCGCCGCCAAACTGATGCCCAGCACCGTGAGCAACCCCATCCGCGTCCGAGGCCCCATACGAGTTCGATGCTAGGCGCCGCCTCAGACGGCCGCAAGGTCGCGCATTCGTCCACAAGCGTCGCCTGGTTCAAGGCCCGGGTCAGCTAGTCAAGGCCGCGCCGGGACAATATGGATTGAGCGTCGGTTGGCTCAGAGTGGGTCGGTGATCGCTTTCGTCGCCGGAGCGCGATGCATTCATCGATCCGCTGGACGATCCAGATCGACGGATCGCGCTCGCCGGAGGCGTCGACGCCGCACTCCTCCTTTCGCCCTCTATGAACGAGGGCCCGCTGTCATCCATGAAGGGCCGGGTTGGCCGTTTTGCCCTCGGGTGCTGGCTGCTGGCGGTGATGGTCGGATTGCCCGGTGGGTGAAGGGGTTTCGGGGCTTTGCCCCGGAGTTCGTTGTGGTGTTGGCGGGCGAGGTCTGCTGGGTCGAGCGCCTGGTGGCGGGCAGGGGTCTGCTGGCGTTTGGGTTGGCGCTTGAGGCGGCTGGCTGGGTCTGGCAGTGGTCGGGGTGCGTTGTTCATGGAGGTCGGGGGGTTCTCGCGGGCGACCGCGACCTTCGCGATCTTGCGTCCGCGGCGTTTGGCGATCCGCTCGAACTTGTCTCGCAGGGGTCCGGATCCGGTCGTGATCTTGTGCGCGGCTTCGACCAGCGCCCAGCGCAGCGCGGCGGGTGATGGGCCCGAGGCGGGCTTTGCCGTCAGAGCTGCGCACGCTCGGCGCCAGTCCGGCCCAGGAGCACAGATGGCGGGCGGTCGGGAGCGGGTGATGTCGCCGACCTCGTCGATGATCAGCATCGCGGTGTAGCGCGCAGATCAGCGACGTCAGGCTGTCCAGCCGCCGGCGCGACGCGTCGCGCAGCTCAAGCCTGTCGAAGACCTCGCGGCCGCCTTTGCCAAACAGGTCGCAGTGCTCGTTCGCGATCCCGTGCTTGGCGAGGATCGCGTGCACACGGTTCTTGACCGCCGAGCGCATCCGGGTCCGCGAGCCACTCCCAGCCGTTCGACCGCCTCGAGGTTGATCAGATGCTGATGGGCATCGACCAGCTCGAGCGTGTTCGCGCCGGACGCGATCGCGTCCTTGTGCTCCTCGCTCCTCACCGCCCACTCCTAATCGTGCTCCGATGCATCACCACGAATCCGAGCACGCGCCAGTCTCCGCCTGCCCATGTGCTGAGGACCCCCGGCCAGGCGCGAGCGAATCTGGTGTTGATTGGCGACGTGGTGAGCGCGTAGGCTGGCCGCCTATGGCGGGCCACAACCGATCATCGATCGAAGCATGGTGTTAGCTGCGTCCGTGCATGCCGCGATCTTGTTCGCGCTTGCCGGCGGAAGCGTGATCTTCGTCGCTGTCGTGGTGGGGTTGTTCTTCGCCGTGGCCTACGGCTACTACACCCGGACGGGGAGTGGCATCAGCCAAACGCCCTACCGCCGTCCCGATGGACCTCCCGAGTCGCCGAGCGAGCTCGCACACGACACAACGCAAGACCTGCGCAACTGGGAGCGCGGCACCGCCGGTCACCATCGGCCTAGTGGGGCTCACCAACTCCCGGAGTCGGTAGCACAAGCGCTTGCAGACTGGCGGACCGGGCCCGCCACTGCACCTGTCCTTGATCCGCCGATTGGTTCGGCCGATCACGTACGTGGACCCGAGGAAGCTCCCACCTTGACCGTTACCTAGATGTCTCGTCTCAACCGTGCCGTAGCGCATATCGGCTTCTGTCCGAGCTCGCCGACGCGCAGGAAATTCGGTTGGCGGTGCGTCAGCTGCCGCTGGCCGACGTCCACGAGCTCTCGCTACCGGCTGCAGAAGCCCTCGAGGCTGCGGCGGCTCAGGGGACGTTCTTCGAGCTGCTCGACCGCCTCGCAAGCTCGGGAGCCAGAGATGAGACTGAGTTGCTCGACCTTGCGACCCGCTCCGTGGCGGATCCGGATCGTCTCGAGCTGGAAGTACGCGCTGGGCGCTATCGAGCTTCAGTGGTCGATCAAATCCATCAAGCCACGGCGAGCGGCGCCCACGCCGTACCTGAGATCTACATCAACGGCACGCATTACGGCGAACCGATCAAAAGGGACGACCTTGATCGAACGCTGCGCGACGCACGAGACCGCCGATCACTGCCATGACGGGCTGCCGAGCACGGCGCGGCTCGGTCAGCGACCATGGGCGAGTTCCGCCCGGGTGAGTTGGCGGACGACGTCGACCAGCAGATCGATGTCCTCTGCCTGGGTCTGCCAGTTGACGATCGCCGGGCGGAGCGCGGTCTTCCCCGCATAGGTCGTTGTGCCGACGAACACCCGTCCGTCGGCGCGCAACGCAGCGCCGAGCCGGTTGTTGAGCTCGTCGAGTTGCTCCTCGCTGACGTTCGGCGGTCGTGCCCTGAAGCAGACGATGTTGAGCGGCACATCCGCGAGCCGTTCGAGCTCGGGTGCGCTGTCGACGCGGTCCGCCAGGTGTTGCGCGAGCGCCAGATGGCGCTCGACCATCTGGCGGTAGCCGACGCGTCCGTAGGCGCGGAGCGTCGCCCAGACCGTAAGGGCGCGGGCGCGGCGCGAGTTCTCTGGCGAGACGAAGCCGAAGTTCGGGTGCGTGTCGTCGGCCGAGGGCAGGTACGGCGCTCCGACGTTCAGCGCGCGTGGCAGGCGCTCGATCTCTCGCACGAAAGCGAAGCCGCAGTCGTACGGCACATTCAGCCACTTGTGCCCGTCCGAGATGACCGAGTCGGCCCGCTCGACCCCTTCCGTCAGCGCGCGCGTGTTCGGAGTCAGGCGTGCGAACAGCCCGAACGCGCCGTCGACGTGCAGCCAAGCGCCGTGGCGCTCGCACAGCTCGGCGACGACGGCGATTGGATCGAAGTCCCCGGCATTGACCTCACCGGCGTTCGCGACGACGATCGCCGGCCCCCGCGACTGCTCCAGCTCCCGCTCGAGCGCGCCGACATCAAGGCGCCCGACATCGTCCTTGGCCAGCCGCCGGATGCTGGCTCGACCCAAGCCCAGCATCCCGACCGCCTGGGCAACGCTCGGATGCAGATACCCGCTGGACAGGATCAGCGGCGCCGGCAGGTTCGCGAGGCCATCCGCTTCGACGTCGACCCCCTGTAGCTCCGCCCACCAGTTGCGGGCCGCCGCCAACGCGACGAAGTTCGCCATCGTCGCGCCGGTGGTCAGGACTCCTCCGTACCCGGCGGGAAGGTCGAACAGCTCTCGCAACCAGCCGACCGCGACCTGCTCCAAGCGCGCCGCGAACGGCGACGATGCCCACGCGTAGGCGACCTGGTCATACGCCGAGGTGAGCCAGTCCGCTCCCAGCGCCGCCGGCGTGCCACCGCCCATCACGAAATGAAAGAACCGCGGCCCGCTCGAGCGCGTGGCAGTTTCGCGCGCCCGATCAGCCAGCTCGGTGAGCGCGACCAACGTGCCATCGCCTTGCTCCGGCATCGGGTCCCTCCACCGCCCGATCGCATCCTCGGTACCGGGTTTCAGGACATGCTCATCCGGCATGCGCTCGAGGTAGCCGCGCGCACTCGTCGCCGCGAACTCGAGCGCAGCGTCGAGCCGGTCGCGTTCAGCCAATGGATCGGCCACTGCTCAATCCTCCCAGAACGTCAACAGGCAACGTAGGTCGCGGAGGAGGTGCGCGACGCGGCGCTGCTCGTCACTTGACCCAGGCGTCGTCAACCGGCCATCACCTGGATGGTGTGGCCCAACCGCCAGGAGCTCCAAGGCGTTGCCGCCGGCTTCAAGCGCTCGGCTCACCTGGGGTTGCACACGAATTGCGTCCCGCGGCCGAACATCGAGCTTCATGCGTCCGGTCCCGCGACCCGCGCCGGCCAGCGATCGGCAAAGTCGTTCGCTGGCGCAGCAGCATCCCCTATCTCGACGAGATTGACCTGCGAGTACCGCCCAGCCATCTCCCACTTCCGGTATCTGATTCTCACGGGCGAGCATGCCACGACCGGGCGCGGAACGCCAACCCCATCGCATCCGTGCAGCCGTCGGAGCGGTCGGCTAGCGTCTGCTCTGACCGATCATCCCTCAAGTCGAGGTTCACACATGGCCTACGAGCTGCAAATCCGGGACAGCCAGGACCGAGTCAAGATCCGCAGCCCTTGGGCGGCGGCGCTGCTGCCGATCATCACGCTTGGCATCTACCACCTCGTCTGGTGGTACCGCATCAACCGTGAGCTACGCGACTACGGCCGGGCCCGAGGCTATGACCTCGGGCAGAATCCGACCAACTCCGTGCTCGCCCTCTTCCCAGGCGGGATCATCATCGTTCCCGCGCTGATGACCTATTGGCGTGGAACCAAGCGCGTTCAAGGGGCAGCTCGCCTGAGTGGAAAGGACCCAGTCAGCGGCTGGATCGCGCTCATCCTGTACCTGCTGATCGCGCCTGGCTTCTGGGCCTACCTCCAGATCGCGCTGAACGACCTGTGGCGCTCGGAAGCGGACCTTCTCCCCGGGCAACCGGCGCTTCCTTCCGCCCCGGACCACCTGCCACCGCGACTGGACGAGGATCCCTCCCAGCCGACGACCGTGGCCGAGGAGCCACCCTCGCCCGAAGTGGCCTAGACGACTCGCGCTTCGTGCGTGGAGGTGTTCGCCGGCGCGATCCGTCGTCGGCGGAACGGGCACGATCGGGCGCGCCTCGGCACTCGTTGCGCGACGGCCACGAGGTTTCGGGCGGTCAGCCGTAGCGCTGCGGAGTACCCCATCGATCTGAGGGCAGGAGCCAGCTTGAACGGCGCGCGCGGTGCTCGTCGAAGGATCGCGTCGTCGCCTGCTCGAGGCGGGGAGCGCGGGCGTCCGTCACCACGTGTGCGCGCGCCGACGTACGTGGGACGCAGACGTTCGCGTCATGGCTGCGGGCAAACGCGCGTCTTCCGTTATCTGAAAGGAGCCGGTCGTGATTGTGATCTCCGTCCTGATACGCCGTTTGCGCGAGGGCAAGACGTACGAGGACTTCCGCGAGGTGTGGCTTCCCGATCAGGGGTTCGGTTTCCCGACCCGGGTCGTGAGCGCTCAGCGCGTCGACGACGATCGCGAGATCGTCACGATCGGTTTCAGCGAGATGGACGACGCCGAAGCCGAGGCGCAGTTTCAGCGCATCCGCCCTCAGGAGCAGCGTCGCCACGGCAGGATCGACGCCGTGGTCGAACCGGAGATGACGCGTCGCTTCTACCTCCAAGTCGCCGAGGACGACTTCACGGACATCTCGCCACCGGGGTGAGTCCGGGTGGGTATTGGTTTCTTGCGTGGCGCGTACGATTAGGATCGACGCGCATTCCAGGTCGACCGTGGCGGTGTGGCGACGGTGTCGATTCTCGGTGCTACGGGGATGTTCGGTAGCCATGTGCTCAGGGAGACCTGCGCGCTCAGCAGGCCGGTGTGCGGCGTGTTGCGAAGCTCTACGGCGCTGTGCGCCATGACGGCGATCCTGTGGACGTCCTGCACCAGGCCGGCATCGACGCGGTCAAGGCATCAGGACTGAGCTGGGCGCTCGTCTCGCCGAGCTCGAGCTGACGGGCCCAAGCACCCAGGGCCGCCCGATCAGCTGCATCGACATGCGCCGGCATCCGAGTCGCAGATGACCGCAACGAGCACCGCCTGACCCCGACGAAGGCCGTCGAGTGCGCGGCAGGCGACCAGGTAGATTGTGGTTGTGCCGTCGAGCGTCGTTTACGTTGGCATCCGCGGACCGCAACCCGACTACGGGCACGGGGGCCCACGGGTCGTCGGCGTGATCCGAAACGGCGAGAAGCGGACGCTGACCCTGGCCGACGAGCGCTATCTGCACCAGGCGAGCTTTGAGTGGGGATACGACGGCGCCGGGCCGGCTCTGCTCGCCCAGGCGATCCTCAACGACTACCTCGGCGTCGAGGTCGACCCGCTCGTGGCCCGCGTCTTCATGAGAGACGTGGTGGCGTGCCTGCCGTCGGAGTTCGAGCTCGACGGTTGCGATGTCGCGCAGTGGCTGAGCGACCGGCTCGCCGCCGCGCTGCGCAGCGAGACACGCGCGTCGCGTTGATCCCCGCGCGTCTATGCCACCGCAATTCGCGGCGCCGGCCTCAACATGAGCCGGGTTACCCGCGTGGGTTCAGGTTGCCAGCGCCGTCATCGACGAAACGGGCAGGAGGCGCGATCGTGTTGGCGGCGTGGCGCTTTGGTCACGATTGCCCCGACTCTGGGACTGATGGCGCTCCCTCAGAGTCTCAGGCCGAGGTGGTGGACGCGGACAGCTTTGAATTCGAGCGCGCATTGACGGCGTGGCTCGAACATGGCTAAGACCGTGTTCGAGGATCGCTCAACGTGCACCGGATCATCGTCGTCCGGAGCGTTCCTCCTGCGCTCTTACAGTTCTTAGACCGTCGTCTTACGCGCGGAGTGCACCGTCAAGCGTGAACCCGGGGTAGGCCCGGACAAGCGAAAGGCCGGAACGAATGTTCCACTCCATGAAGAAGCTGCTGGCGGGAGTCGCGGCGCTTGCCGCCCTCGCCCTCGGTGGCTCGGCAATCGCCGGCGCGGCGACATCATCGACGTCGAGTTCCTCGAACCAGAGCACGACGAGCGCCCCGGGCCCGGCGGCGTTCAACGGCCCAGCGCATGGGACCGCCGCGCATGAGGACGCGGAGAAGGCCGTGACCGGTGCCGCGGCGGCCAAGGCTCAGGCCGCCGCCGTCAAGAGCGTCGGCAGCGGCACCGCGGGCGCTGTCACCACCGACATCACCGGCAAGGGCTTCGAGACCACGGTCACGAAGTCCGACGGGACCAAGGTCGAGGTCCACCTCGACAGCTCGTACAACGTCATGCAAGGCCCTGGCGGCCATGGCGGGCCGCCGCCCGCTGGTCGTGGCGGCCATGGCGGGCCGCCGCCCGCTGGTCGTGGCGGCCACGGCGGGCCGCCGCCCGCTGGCTACGGCGGCTGATCACATCGCTGACGAGGGCTCGGCGGGCTCGCCGGCCCTCGTCACGCCGCCCACGATCACCCGCCTGGGGTCGCGCGATGTGCCTGGGCGGCGACCCCGCGGAGGTCGATTCGGCCGACCAGGGCTCGCTCCGCAAAGACGCCGGCGACGGGCGCGACTGGCCAACTGGCGAGTCGCCACCGGCGAGCGCTCCACCATCCCCGCGATCTCCTCGAACGGCACCGCCAAACATGTCGTGCAGGATGTACGTCAACCGCTCGGCCGTTCCAGGTCTCCAGCACGACCTGGAGGGCCAGCCCGACTGCGTCGGCAAGTGACGCTTCGTATTCAGGATCGACGCCTGCCGCGGCCGAGACGAGCGGTTGCGGCACATAGGCGTCGAGCGGCTCCTCGGCGCAGTCGGGGGCACTGTTCCTGGAACCTCTCGGCCGGTCGGTCCTTCTCATCCATCTGGTCACGTCCATTGCTTGCCTCAAGGATCATCGGCTGCGAGTACGGCATCGATCCCTGCTCGCAGATCGCCCGCCGATCGGGCCTGACCGACGAGTCCCGACCAACCTCACTCACATGGCCAGGACCGCATGACCGCCGTCCCCATTGCCGGCACCCCGCGTGCCGCGATGCCGGCGCGCACCTTGTCGAGATCGCCGGCGCGCACGGCCTGCGCCATCCGCAGCATGCCCTCTCCACGCCCGGCGGAGTAGTCGACGTTGCGCTGGGCGACGGCGCGGCGCTCCTCCGCGTAGGTGTCGAGCAGCGCCTCATCGGCCCAGCCGGCGGCGACCGCGCCGACCTTCCACGCGACATCGTGAGCTGACGCCACGCCGGTGTTCATGCCGACGCCACCGTCCGGAGTGGTGCGGTGCGCCGCGTCTCCGGTCAGGAGGATGCGCCCGTCGCGGAAGCGGTCGGACAGCTCGGCGCCCATGATCCAGGAGCCGACGCTCAGGACGTCCACATCGAGATCCGGCAGTCCCACGGCCTGGGCACGAGATCGACACACCGGTCCGCCGGGAAGTCCTCGACGCGCCCTCCCGCAACGAGGTTGCGATGCAGGATCCACTCGTTGCTGCCGTCGAGGGTGACGAACGCACCGGTCAGCTCAGGGGGCAAGATCGCATAAGACCATGCGGGACGCTCGGCGACGAACGGGCTCAGCGGCGCGCGGAAGAACCCGTTGATGAAGTGCCGCATGTCGCCCTGACCGGTCCAGCCGATCCCGAGTGCGGTACGCACGCCACTGCCATTGCCGTCACGCCGCTCTCGTCCTGCACGACCGCACGGACCTCGTGCTCGTAGCGCAGCTCGGCCACGTCGCTCAGGTGGCAGCGGACCGCCCCCGACGCTATCGGGTGACGAACGGCTGGTGAAGAGCAGGGTCTCCGCTCCCGCCGACACATCGCCGCCCTAGCATGTGGCGATGCGGCGCGTCGTGGTGTGGATGCTCGCGGGTGTGGCGGCAATCGTCCTCGTCGCCTGCGGTGGCTCGCACCCCGCCCGCACGACGACCGCGACTCCGGCGCCGGGCGCCGGGCGGACGACCGCTCCGGCATCTCCGGCGCCGGGGACGAGTCAGGGCGCCGTGTCACCGGGGAGCGGCGCGGCCGTTTGGCCGACCTATCACGGCCAACCGGCACGCACCGGAATCGCCGCCGCCGGGCCCGCCCTCGGACGGGTGCACCGCCTGTGGACCGCAGGGGTGGATGGCGCCGTCTACGCCGAGCCGCTCGTCGCCGGCGGCCGGGTGATCGTCGCCACCGAGAACGACTCGGTCTACGCGTTCGATGCCATCACCGGCCGCGAGCTGTGGCGGGCGCACCTGGGCACGCCGGTGTCCGGAGGCGACCTGCCGTGCGGGAACATCGCCGTCTCGGGAATCACGAGCACGCCGGTGATCGACCCCGCCGCGCGGGTGATGTACGCGGTCACCTTCCAGCGCTTCGAGCACCGCCTCGTGGCGCTTGATCTCGCCACGGGCGCGGTCCGCTGGCAGCGGGCGATCGACCCGCCGGGCGCCGACCCGCGCACCCACCAGCAGCGCGCTGCCCTGGCGCTCTCGCACGGGCGCGTGTACGTCTCCTACGGCGGCCTCTACGGTGACTGCGGCAACTACCACGGCTGGGTGCTCGGCGCCCCGGCTGCGGGCCCGACCGGAGCGCTTCTCGGCTACCGCGTGCCCACCGGTCGCGAGGGCGCGATCTGGGCCCCGTCGGGACCGGCCGTCGATGGTGCCGGCAACCTGTACGTCGCCACCGGAAACGGCAGCTCGACCTCGAGCTTCGACTTCGGCAACGCGGTCATCCGCCTCACGCCGACGCTGCGCCCGAGCGGATTCTTCGCGCCGTCCGACGCCCCGGCGCTGAGCGGCGATGACCTCGACCTCGGCTCGACCGGGCCCGTGCTGCTACCCGGCTCGCGCGCGTTCATCATCGGCAAGACGGGGGTCGGATATCTGCTGAACACGCGCGCGCTCGGGGGCATCGGTCATCCCGTCGCCTCCCGCAGCCTGTGTGCCGCGGCCTTCGGCGCCGACGCCTTTGCCCAGGGGACGATCTACATCCCGTGCACCGACGGCATCGCCGCCGTCCGTATCGCCGGCGACCAACTCCAGCCGGTTTGGAAGCAGAGCGCCGCGACCTTCCCCCCGATCCTCGCCGGTCCCGGGCTGTGGGCGATCGGCAGCGGGGTGATCGATCAGCTCGACCCGCGCAGCGGCCAGGTGCGCTTCAGTGCGCCGATCGGCGACCCGGCTCACTTCGCCACCCCCGCCGCCAGTGGCGGTCACATCTTCGTCGCGGCCGGCGGGCGGGTGTACGCATTCGGCTAGGCCACACCGACTCGGTTGCGGTCCCGGTCGTAGACCGGGGTTCCGTCCTACCGCGCCGTGTAGGCGACCTGAGCCCCGAGCTCGTCAGAGACGGGTGGCGCGCTTGCTCACCCCTCGCCCAACAGGACATCCCGCTCGAACGCTGTCTCACGCTCGTTTGACGTTTGCTGGACGGTCGCTTGGGAGTGTGGACGCGACACACACACCCACCAGGAGGTCATGTCATGTCTGTGATCGCGGATCGTCGCGAGGACCGCCGTCGCTCGCGCCGCGCTGTCATCGCGCTGATCGTAACCGGCCTCGCCGGCCTGTCGATGGTCGCGCAGGCACCGCCGGTCGCTGTAGCGAAACCCAGCCCCGCGTGGACACCGCAGGTCGCGCTCGCGCCGTTCGCCGGGGACGTGGGCACACTCGGATCAAACGGCTCCCTGATCGCGGTGGATCCCCGTTCGACCCCGGCGGGGCGGTCTTCGATGCCCGCGTCGCCGGCGCGCTGCTAAACGCGGCACAGGTCCAGATCTGGGTCATCTACCACCTCGACGGCCAGGTCTACGGTCCCGTGCCCAACAGCGGCGAGTCCGCCAACTGTCGACCGAGCTACGGCCTCGACGCCATGCGGCAGCTCATCATCATCCAGAAGTAGCGGCGAGAGAAGCACGGCGGTCCAGGCATCGGGCCGATCGTCAGAGAATGGCCTCGAGCGCCTGCTCGACGCTGGTCTCCCCGCCGTTGACGTAGAGGATCCGTCGCGCCGCGCGCGGCTCGGTCAGCAGGGCATCGAGCACGGCTGCGACGTCCTCACGCGTGATCTGGCCACGGTACGGCTCCAGGTCGATGCGAACGTGGCCGGTGCCGGGCTCGTCGGTGAGGCGGCCGGGCCTGACGATCGTCCATTCGCGATCGCTGGCCTGGACCGCCTCGTCGGCCTCGGCCTTGGCCCGCAGGTAGACGCTGAACGTGTCCTCGCCGGCCGGGGGAGCCTCGGCGCCGACCGAGCTGATGATGAGATAGCGGGGCGCGTCGATCGCCACCGCCGCCTGCAGCAGCTTGATCGCGCCGTCGCGGTCCACGGTCCACTTCCGCTCCGGCCCGCTCCCGGGTCCGGCGCCGGCGGCGAACACCACCGCGGATGCGCCGGTGACGGCCTCGGCGATCTCCGGCACGCCCGCGCGCTCGAGATCGCAGAGCACCGGCTGTCCGCCGGCCGCGCGTACGTCGTCGGCGTGGTCCGGGTTGCGGATCAGGGTTACGACCGTCTCGCCGCCAGCGCTGAGCCGCCGCGTCAGCGTCAGCGCGATCTTCCCGTGGCCTCCGGCGATGGCGATCATCGGCTCAGCCTACCGATAGATCCCCGGCGCTTGCCGTCAACAGCGTTCGCCGGTTACCCTCGCGACGTAATGTCTGGGGAACTGTCGCACAGGCTCGCGGGGTTGGCGCCGGCGGCGCTGATCGCCGTCTTTGCCGCGGTGGGCTGCGGCGGGTCGAGTCAGACCGTGACGAAGACCCTCACCGCATCAGGCGCTCCTGCCTCGCAGCCCACGGTGACCACAAGCGCGCCCGGGACGTCGGCCCGCGCCTATCTCGGCGCCACGAGCCAGGGCCTCCCGATCTCGTTCGTCGTGACGCCAACGTCGGTCGATTCACTCCGGTTCGCGTGGCGGGCGACCTGCGCGGATCACCAGACGCACCAGAACACGATCCTGTTCCCGAGCACGCCGATCACGGCTGGGGCCTTCTCGGCATCGGGAACGCTGAACACCGGTGCCTCCTCGTCCGTGTCCGGGCAGGTGCACGGGAGCGCGGCATCGGGCCGGCTGTCGCGGAGCGGGCCGAGCTCATTCGGCACGACGTGCACGGACACCGGCGTGACCTGGACCGCCCACTCCACCGGCTGACCCGAGCGAGCACGCCGCGGGCCCGGAAGCCCCTACGCATCCGCGGAGTTGAGCTCCGCCGAGGCGGGGTCGAGCAGCGTTTCCGCGATCAGGTCACCGACCCCGAACGCTGCCCGTGCCAGTCCGGGTACCGATGCACGGCCGCGAGGAGCGCGAAGGACGTGTCCACCGGCGCGGCGACAACCGAGCCGGCGTGGCCCTCGATCCGCCTCATCGACGCTCAGCCGCGCGCAACCCGCACGTGACGGCGCTCAGCCCGCGCCGCCAGAAGCACTCGACCTCGTCGAAGCCGGCATTGCGCAGCGCACCGAGCTCCGCCTCGAGCGGGAAGTAGCGGTCTTCGCCCGCCCAGGCCGCGAAGTGGCCGTGAGCCTCGGCGGCGGTGATCCCGTGATCGCCCATCCGCGTCGCCACGCGATCGAACACGAGCCGGTTGAGCCGCGCGCCTTCGGTCACGGTCGCGTCGAGGTTGATCAGGGCGCCGCCGGGCGTGAGCGTGTTGTGGATCGCGGAGTACAGCGCCGTCTTGGTCTGAAGGTGGTGGACGTGATGTAGCGCCAGGGAGGCGACGACGGCGTCGGCGGCGGGCAGCGGGTCGTAGGAAGCTGCCCCGGTGGAAGGAGATCCGATCGCGGAACCGCGCGAGCCTCCGGCGGGCCTCGGCGAGCATGTCCGCGTCGACATCGAGCACGCGTCTCACCGGCGGCCATCGGGCGAGCGTAACCGACCCCGAGCCAGAGTGGCCGCGGGGCAACCCTCTGTTGAGCGCCGCTTTCGTTCAGCACGCGAAGGCTGATCGGCGCCGCTGAACGTCGGGACGCGCCGTTGGCCGGGCGGAATCCGGGTGTGCGCGGTCGTCGGCGGTCTGATAGGTGTTCCCACACCAGCCGCCCCTTCCCGGCCGGGTCGGGGTCTGGAAGGGTTCGTGGTGCATGCGCGAGGAGGTGATCCTGGGTGTTGACGGTGGCGGTCAGCGAGCACGAGCTGGAGGCCGTGCTGGACGCGGGCGAACTGTCGTGCCCGGTCTGCTCGGGGCGGCTGTCGCGTTGGGGGTTTGCGCGCGGGCGACAGGTGCGGATGCTGTCGGGCGCGCGCTCGGCTCGTCCGCGGCGCGTGCTCTGCGATGGCTGTGGGCGCACGCACGTGCTGTGCCCGGCGTGGAGCGTTCCGCGCCGGCGCGACGGTGCGGAGGTGATCGGCGAAGCGCTGCGCCAGGCTGCTCAGGGCGCCGGGCACCGTGCGATCGCCCAGCGGCTGGGTCGCGCGCCGGGCACCGTCCGTGGCTGGTTGCGCGCCGCCCGCGCACGCTCAGAGCTGTTGCGCTGCAGCGCCGCGCGCTGGGCCGACGCACTGGATCCGGAGCTCGGGCGCGTGCAGCCGGCCGGCTCGTCGCTGGGCGACGCCGTCGAGGCGCTGGCGATCGCGGTGCGCGCGTGGAAGCTGCGCTTCGGCCGCGAGCACGCCGGCGGGTGGGAGCGCGCGGTCTGGCTGACCGGCGGTCTGCTGTCCGGGGTGCCGCCCCCGCCCCGGTAGCCGGTCGCTGCGGTCGTGCGCCAGCACGACCTCATTGCCATCCAGCTGCGCGCGGTGGCTGCGGGTCAAGCGCCGCCGCGACCGCCCGGTGCTCGCCGGCGCCGTCGATCGGCGCTTGACGCCAGCCGCCGGCGCAGCTACCTCGCCGCCCGGTCTGGCCGACGCCCTGGAGGTGGGGCTTTGAACGTTTGAACGTTCGGTCCTTGCCGGTCTCGCTTCTTTCTTCGTTCGTTCGTTTGCCACGACGATCCCGACGATGAACGGCATTCCCGTGCTGAACGAAAGCGGCGCCCAACACCCTCACGCAGCGATGACCGGCGGTCAGCGGTCGCCTCGAGCCCACAGCCGAGGCCGCCGTTCTGAGCTACCTCCAGGCCCACTCGGCCGGAGGCTGAGCGCCATCAGCGGAGCCCAGGCGACGCGTAGAGGGTGTCGCGACCCCCGTAGACTGAAAGCGTCCAGCGACCCAACCGCCACGCATACCGAGGAGCACGATGTCGACGTCGCCCGCAGACTTCAACGCCCAGATCATCAACGAGTTCCGCGCCAACGAGGGACGCGTCGGCGGCCCCTTCGACGGCGCCACGCTGTTGCTGCTCCATCACACCGGCGCGAAGTCCGGCACGAGCCGCGTGAACCCGCTCGCCTACATGGCCGACGACGGGCGCTACGTCGTGTTCGCCTCCAAGGCCGGGGCGCCGACGAATCCCGACTGGTACCACAATCTCAAGGCCCACCCCGACACGCGGATCGAGGTCGGGACCGACACGGTCGATGTCGTCGCCAGCGAGGCGACCGGCGAGGAGCGCGAGCGCCTGTTCCGCACGCAGGCCGAGCGCAGTCCGCAATTCGCCGAATACGAGCAGAAGACCCCGCGGGTCATCCCGGTCATCGTCTTGACGCCCACCGGGAGGGCCTGAGCGCGGGCTGAGCGCCCTAACCGGCGGGCGTGATCAGGATGCCTACACGGCGCGGGCGTCCAACGTCCATCTAGACTCCGCGCATGCGTTGGGGACGAGGGCAACGCCGCGCTCATGGCGTCCTCTGCGCCGTGCTGCTCGTCGCATCGCTTGGTGGTGTGCAGGCGTCGGCCGCTCGTGGCGCGGTCGGCGATTCGGTGATGACGTTGCACACTGGTCTGCTCGCCGGGCCGCCGCTGATGGGGCTCGGAGTGCAGTGGGATCCGTATGACTCCTTCCGGCCCACCCAAGCCGATTGGGAGCGGACGTTCCAGCGCCTGGACTTCATGCATCCTGGATTCATGCGGATCATCGAGCCGGCGTCGGACTACTTCGCCGGCTACGACGCCGCGCACAACCCCGTGTATCGATGGAAGTCTCCCCACGTGGTCGAGCTGCGGACGATGCTCAGCTACGCCAAGCGCCGCGGGATCGCCGTCGTGCTGGGGGACTGGTCGGATCCATTGATCGGTGGCGACCCGCGCGTGCCGGCCGACTTCCTCGCGCAACTCCACGACGGGTTCGGCTATACGACCATCAAGTACTACAACGTGATCAACGAGCCCAACGACCTCGGGGGCACGTGCTATTTCGGCTGCTGGACCGGGATGGTCACGGCGCTGTCGGCCGAGTTCAGACAGCGCGGCTTGAGCAGCTGGCTGAAGCTGGTCGGGCCAGACAATTCCAATTCGTGGGATGACACGCCGGGTGCGCGGGCCCTCGACACGACGTCCGGGCTCGACACGGACAACCCGATCGGCGGTGATTCCTGGCTCACCTACACGTTGCACGCGATCCCGGGCCTGGTCGGAGCCTACGACTCACATCGCTATGGGACGGTGGGGGGAGTCGAGGCCGGCGTCTACGAAGATCAGATGCGCGCGCGCCGGGAGCAGATCAGCAATCTCGACTCGCCGCAGAAGATGTACTTCGGCGGCGAGGTGGGACTCACCGCCAGGCAGGTGTCTCCGTTCTCTGCCCGGGACGGCCCTCGCGCTGCGCGGCTGCTGGCACCGTTGATCGACCCGAGCGTGCAGCCGCGCGTCAGCCCCTTCGTCGACAGCCAGCCTCACATCCGGGAGTTTGCCTACGGGGTGTGGACGGCCGACATGGTGATGCAGGGGATAGATGCGGGGATGGCGGGGGCGAGCGCGTGGGATCTGGACGACGCGATGCACGTCGGCGGTCAGTACGGCAGCCAGAATCTCAAGCAGTGGGGCTTCTGGAATTCGTTCGGGGGGCAGGACGGGTATCCCGCCGCTGACCTTGGGCTGCGTCCCTGGTATTACTCCTGGTCCATCCTTGCGCGGAGCTTTCCTGCCGGTAGCGAAGCGCTCTCCACACCGGATTCTGGCGTGCGCGGACTGCGGGTCGCGGCCGCAGAGATCCCGAATGCAGGCCGGTACGACCTGTCGTTCGCCGTGGTCAACGACTCCGATGTGCCGCGGTCGATCACGCTCACGGTCCCGGCGGCCCTCGACCCGTTGACGTTGACCCGCTACGACTATTTCGCCGGTGAGCGCCCGGTCGACGCCGCCGGGCTCCCGCTGCCGGCGCAGGTCCTCCAAGGTGTCCAGCCCGCCGCGGGCGTGACGGTCCAGCTGCCGTCCCGCGGACTCGTCGTCCTGAGCTCGCTCGGATCCGGCACGTCGACCAGTGTGAACGACGGCACGGGAACGCTCGTTGACGGCCTCGGCGACTGGCGCAAGGTGTCCTCCCACAGCAGCGGCATGAGGCTGGCCCACAGCAAGCCGGCCGACTTCAACGACGACCGCTCACGTGCGACGGCGACGGGGAAGCGCGCCGGGTACGTGGTCTATCGCGCCGGCGCGATGACGAGCTTCGAGCTGAAGGTCTACTACCAGCAACGGCTGGGCATCGGCGCCTACGGGTCAGCGGATGGCAAGGCGTGGGCGCCGATCAGTCTCGCGTCCACGCATCCGGCTCCTGCACTCGGCGGCCGACGGTGGTACCTCGCCGAGATCCTCCCGACCGGGCGCTTCCGGTCGGCACGAACTGGCTCAAGATCAAGCTCACCGACCACCACACCGAGCTCTCCCAGGTCGCTATCCGAGCCGGATGAGTCGGCACAACGTGCCACCGCGTCCGCGCCATGCGATGCTTCGGCGATGAGGCGGACGCTGGTGGGCGCGATCGGGATCCTGGTAGTGCTCGCGCTCGCGGCTGGGGTCGGGGCCAGGACGATCGTGCCGGCGCCGGCCCTCGACGCCAAGGCGATCGATGCCCGCGACCTCGCGCCGAGCGGGATCCGGGTGTCGGGCAACCGGCTCGTCGATGGACACGGCGCGCAGATCCGGCTGCGTGGGGTCAACCGCTCGGGCACGGAGTATGCGTGCGTCCAGGGCTGGGGGATCTTCGACGGGCCGAGTGACGCCGCGTCGGTGCAGGCCATCTCATCGTGGCGGGTGAACATCGTGCGCGTCCCGCTCAACGAGGATTGCTGGCTCGGAGTCAGCGGGCTCAACCCCGCCTACTCGGGAGCGAGCTATCGCGACGCGATCGTCGCCTACGTCAAGCTGCTGCACCGGTACGGGATGTACGCCGAGCTGTCGCTGATGTGGGGCGCGCCGGGGAGCAACCGGGCGACGAGTCAGCCGATGGCGCCCGATGCGAGCCATGCGCCGGCGATGTGGACCTCGATGGCCAGCACGTTCCGACACGACCGCAACGTGATCCTGGCGCCGTGGGGCGAGACAGGGACCGGCTGGACGTGCTTCATGCGCACGGGGTGCAGCGACGAAGCGGTCTACGGCCCCCAGAATGCGCATTACCAGACGGCGTCGATGCAACAGGCGGTCGACCGAATGCGGGGCGCCGGGTACTCGGGCGTGATCGCCATCCCGTGCATCGACCTCGATCTTGCGGTAGCTCCCGAATCGCGTCGCTTGCAGTAGGCGGCCGGGCGGGCCGCGGTGGGG
>CAWFKF010000150.1:0-153909 GCA_963816005.1 uncultured Solirubrobacteraceae bacterium
ATCGTCTCGAGCTGGAAGTACGCGCTGGGCGCTATCGAGCTTCAGTGGTCGATCAAATCCATCAAGCCACGGCGAGCGGCGCCCACGCCGTACCTGAGATCTACATCAACGGCACGCATTACGGCGAACCGATCAAAAGGGACGACCTTGATCGAACGCTGCGCGACGCACGAGACCGCCGATCACTGCCATGACGGGCTGCCGAGCACGGCGCGGCTCGGTCAGCGACCATGGGCGAGTTCCGCCCGGGTGAGTTGGCGGAGACGTCGACCAGCAGATCGATGTCCTCTGCCTGGGTCTGCCAGTTGACGATCGCCGGGCGGAGCGCGGTCTTCCCCGCATAGGTCGTTGTGCCGACGAACACCCGTCCGTCGGCGCGCAACGCAGCGCCGAGCCGGTTGTTGAGCTCGTCGAGTTGCTCCTCGCTGACGTTCGGCGGTCGTGCCCTGAAGCAGACGATGTTCAGCGGCACATCCGCGAGCCGTTCGAGCTCGGGTGCGCTGTCGACGCGGTCCGCCAGGTGTTGCGCGAGCGCCAGATGGCGCTCGACCATCTGGCGGTAGCCGACGCGTCCGTAGGCGCGGAGCGTCGCCCAGACCGTAAGGGCGCGGGCGCGGCGCGAGTTCTCTGGCGAGACGAAGCCGAAGTTCGGGTGCGTGTCGTCGGCCGAGGGCAGGTACGGCGCTCCGACGTTCAGCGCGCGTGGCAGGCGCTCGATCTCTCGCACGAAAGCGAAGCCGCAGTCGTAGGGCACATTCAGCCACTTGTGCCCGTCCGAGATGACCGAGTCGGCCCGCTCGACCCCTTCCGTCAGCGCGCGCGTGTTCGGAGTCAGGCGTGCGAACAGCCCGAACGCGCCGTCGACGTGCAGCCAAGCGCCGTGGCGCTCGCACAGCTCGGCGACGACGGCGATTGGATCGAAGTCCCCGGCATTGACCTCACCGGCGTTCGCGACGACGATCGCCGGCCCCCGCGACTGCTCCAGCTCCCGCTCGAGCGCGCCGACATCAAGGCGCCCGACATCGTCCTTGGCCAGCCGCCGGATGCTGGCTCGACCCAAGCCCAGCATCCCGACCGCCTGGGCAACGCTCGGATGCAGATACCCGCTGGACAGGATCAGCGGCGCCGGCAGGTTCGCGAGGCCATCCGCTTCGACGTCGACCCCCTGTAGCTCCGCCCACCAGTTGCGGGCCGCCGCCAACGCGACGAAGTTCGCCATCGTCGCGCCGGTGGTCAGGACTCCTCCGTACCCGGCGGGAAGGTCGAACAGCTCTCGCAACCAGCCGACCGCGACCTGCTCCAAGCGCGCCGCGAACGGCGACGATGCCCACGCGTAGGCGACCTGGTCATACGCCGAGGTGAGCCAGTCCGCTCCCAGCGCCGCCGGCGTGCCACCGCCCATCACGAAATGAAAGAACCGCGGCCCGCTCGAGCGCGTGGCAGTTTCGCGCGCCCGATCAGCCAGCTCGGTGAGCGCGACCAACGTGCCATCGCCCTGCTCCGGCATCGGGTCCCTCCACCGCCCGATCGCATCCTCGGTACCGGGTTTCAGGACATGCTCATCCGGCATGCGCTCGAGGTAGCCGCGCGCACTCGTCGCCGCGAACTCGAGCGCAGCGTCGAGCCGGTCGCGTTCAGCCAATGGATCGGCCACTGCTCAATCCTCCCAGAACGTCAACAGGCAACATAGGTCGCGGAGGAGGTGCGCGACGCGGCGCTGCTCGTCACTTGACCCAGGCGTCGTCAACCGGCCATCACCTGGATGGTGTGGCCCAACCGCCAGGAGCTCCAAGGCGTTGCCGCCGGCTTCAAGCGCTCGGCTCACCTGGGGTTGCACACGAATTGCGTCCCGCGGCCGAACATCGAGCTTCATGCGTCCGGTCCCGCGACCCGCGCCGGCCAGCGATCGGCAAAGTCGTTCGCTGGCGCAGCAGCATCCCCTATCTCGACGAGATTGACCTGCGAGTACCGCCCAGCCATCTCCCACTTCCGGTATCTGATTCTCACGGGCGAGCATGCCACGACCGGGCGCGGAACGCCAACCCCATCGCATCCGTGCAGCCGTCGGAGCGGTCGGCTAGCGTCTGCTCTGACCGATCATCCCTCAAGTCGAGGTTCACACATGGCCTACGAGCTGCAAATCCGGGACAGCCAGGACCGAGTCAAGATCCGCAGCCCTTGGGCGGCGGCGCTGCTGCCGATCATCACGCTTGGCATCTACCACCTCGTCTGGTGGTACCGCATCAACCGTGAGCTACGCGACTACGGCCGGGCCCGAGGCTATGACCTCGGGCAGAATCCGACCAACTCCGTGCTCGCCCTCTTCCCAGGCGGGATCATCATCGTTCCCGCGCTGATGACCTATTGGCGTGGAACCAAGCGCGTTCAAGGGGCAGCTCGCCTGAGTGGAAAGGACCCAGTCAGCGGCTGGATCGCGCTCATCCTGTACCTGCTGATCGCGCCTGGCTTCTGGGCCTACCTCCAGATCGCGCTGAACGACCTGTGGCGCTCGGAAGCGGACCTTCTCCCCGGGCAACCGGCGCTTCCTCCGCCCCGGACCACCTGCCACCGCGACTGGACGAGGATCCCTCCCAGCCGACGACCGTGGCCGAGGAGCCACCCTCGCCCGAAGTGGCCTAGACGACTCGCGCTTCGTGCGTGGAGGTGTTCGCCGGCGCGATCCGTCGTCGGCGGAACGGGCACGATCGGGCGCGCCTCGGCACTCGTTGCGCGACGGCCACGAGGTTTCGGGCGGTCAGCCGTAGCGCTGCGGAGTACCCCATCGATCTGAGGGCAGGAGCCAGCTTGAACGGCGCGCGCGGTGCTCGTCGAAGGATCGCGTCGTCGCCTGCTCGAGGCGGGGAGCGCGGGCGTCCGTCACCACGTGTGCGCGCGCCGACGTACGTGGGACGCAGACGTTCGCGTCATGGCTGCGGGCAAACGCGCGTCTTCCGTTATCTGAAAGGAGCCGGTCGTGATTGTGATCTCCGTCCTGATACGCCGTTTGCGCGAGGGCAAGACGTACGAGGACTTCCGCGAGGTGTGGCTTCCCGATCAGGGGTTCGGTTTCCCGACCCGGGTCGTGAGCGCTCAGCGCGTCGACGACGATCGCGAGATCGTCACGATCGGTTTCAGCGAGATGGACGACGCCGAAGCCGAGGCGCAGTTTCAGCGCATCCGCCCTCAGGAGCAGCGTCGCCACGGCAGGATCGACGCCGTGGTCGAACCGGAGATGACGCGTCGCTTCTACCTCCAAGTCGCCGAGGACGACTTCACGGACATCTCGCCACCGGGGTGAGTCCGGGTGGGTATTGGTTTCTTGCGTGGCGCGTACGATTAGGATCGACGCGCATTCCAGGTCGACCGTGGCGGTGTGGCGACGGTGTCGATTCTCGGTGCTACGGGGATGTTCGGTAGCCATGTGCTCAGGGAGACCTGCGCGCTCAGCAGGCCGGTGTGCGGCGTGTTGCGAAGCTCTACGGCGCTGTGCGCCATGACGGCGATCCTGTGGACGTCCTGCACCAGGCCGGCATCGACGCGGTCAAGGCATCAGGACTGAGCTGGGCGCTCGTCTCGCCGAGCTCGAGCTGACGGGCCCAAGCACCCAGGGCCGCCCGATCAGCTGCATCGACATGCGCCGGCATCCGAGTCGCAGATGACCGCAACGAGCACCGCCTGACCCCGACGAAGGCCGTCGAGTGCGCGGCAGGCGACCAGGTAGATTGTGGTTGTGCCGTCGAGCGTCGTTTACGTTGGCATCCGCGGACCGCAACCCGACTACGGGCACGGGGGCCCACGGGTCGTCGGCGTGATCCGAAACGGCGAGAAGCGGACGCTGACCCTGGCCGACGAGCGCTATCTGCACCAGGCGAGCTTTGAGTGGGGATACGACGGCGCCGGGCCGGCTCTGCTCGCCCAGGCGATCCTCAACGACTACCTCGGCGTCGAGGTCGACCCGCTCGTGGCCCGCGTCTTCATGAGAGACGTGGTGGCGTGCCTGCCGTCGGAGTTCGAGCTCGACGGTTGCGATGTCGCGCAGTGGCTGAGCGACCGGCTCGCCGCCGCGCTGCGCAGCGAGACACGCGCGTCGCGTTGATCCCCGCGCGTCTATGCCACCGCAATTCGCGGCGCCGGCCTCAACATGAGCCGGGTTACCCGCGTGGGTTCAGGTTGCCAGCGCCGTCATCGACGACCAACGTGGCAGGACGGCCTCTGCGATCCGTGTTGGCGGCTGCTTGGCGCCTTTGGTCACGATTGCCCCGACTCTGGGACTGATGGCGCTCCCTCAGAGTCTCAGGCCGAGGTGGTGGACGCGGACAGCTTTGAATTCGAGCGCGCATTGACGGCGTGGCTCGAACATGGCTAAGACCGTGTTCGAGGATCGCTCAACGTGCACCGGATCATCGTCGTCCGGAGCGTTCCTCCTGCGCTCTTACAGTTCTTAGACCGTCGTCTTACGCGCGGAGTGCACCGTCAAGCGTGAACCCGGGGTAGGCCCGGACAAGCGAAAGGCCGGAACGAATGTTCCACTCCATGAAGAAGCTGCTGGCGGGAGTCGCGGCGCTTGCCGCCCTCGCCCTCGGTGGCTCGGCAATCGCCGGCGCGGCGACATCATCGACGTCGAGTTCCTCGAACCAGAGCACGACGAGCGCCCCGGGCCCGGCGGCGTTCAACGGCCCAGCGCATGGGACCGCCGCGCATGAGGACGCGGAGAAGGCCGTGACCGGTGCCGCGGCGGCCAAGGCTCAGGCCGCCGCCGTCAAGAGCGTCGGCAGCGGCACCGCGGGCGCTGTCACCACCGACATCACCGGCAAGGGCTTCGAGACCACGGTCACGAAGTCCGACGGGACCAAGGTCGAGGTCCACCTCGACAGCTCGTACAACGTCATGCAAGGCCCTGGCGGCCATGGCGGGCCGCCGCCCGCTGGTCGTGGCGGCCATGGCGGGCCGCCGCCCGCTGGTCGTGGCGGCCACGGCGGGCCGCCGCCCGCTGGCTACGGCGGCTGATCACATCGCTGACGAGGGCTCGGCGGGCTCGCCGGCCCTCGTCACGCCGCCCACGATCACCCGCCTGGGGTCGCGCGATGTGCCTGGGCGGCGACCCCGCGGAGGTCGATTCGGCCGACCAGGGCTCGCTCCGCAAAGACGCCGGCGACGGGCGCGACTGGCCAACTGGCGAGTCGCCACCGGCGAGCGCTCCACCATCCCCGCGATCTCCTCGAACGGCACCGCCAAACATGTCGTGCAGGATGTACGTCAACCGCTCGGCCGTTCCAGGTCTCCAGCACGACCTGGAGGGCCAGCCCGACTGCGTCGGCAAGTGACGCTTCGTATTCAGGATCGACGCCTGCCGCGGCCGAGACGAGCGGTTGCGGCACATAGGCGTCGAGCGGCTCCTCGGCGCAGTCGGGGGCACTGTTCCTGGAACCTCTCGGCCGGTCGGTCCTTCTCATCCATCTGGTCACGTCCATTGCTTGCCTCAAGGATCATCGGCTGCGAGTACGGCATCGATCCCTGCTCGCAGATCGCCCGCCGATCGGGCCTGACCGACGAGTCCCGACCAACCTCACTCACATGGCCAGGACCGCATGACCGCCGTCCCCATTGCCGGCACCCCGCGTGCCGCGATGCCGGCGCGCACCTTGTCGAGATCGCCGGCGCGCACGGCCTGCGCCATCCGCAGCATGCCCTCTCCACGCCCGGCGGAGTAGTCGACGTTGCGCTGGGCGACGGCGCGGCGCTCCTCCGCGTAGGTGTCGAGCAGCGCCTCATCGGCCCAGCCGGCGGCGACCGCGCCGACCTTCCACGCGACATCGTGAGCTGACGCCACGCCGGTGTTCATGCCGACGCCACCGTCCGGAGTGGTGCGGTGCGCCGCGTCTCCGGTCAGGAGGATGCGCCCGTCGCGGAAGCGGTCGGACAGCTCGGCGCCCATGATCCAGGAGCCGACGCTCAGGACGTCCACATCGAGATCCGGCAGTCCCACGGCCTGGGCACGAGATCGACACACCGGTCCGCCGGGAAGTCCTCGACGCGCCCTCCCGCAACGAGGTTGCGATGCAGGATCCACTCGTTGCTGCCGTCGAGGGTGACGAACGCACCGGTCAGCTCAGGGGGCAAGATCGCATAAGACCATGCGGGACGCTCGGCGACGAACGGGCTCAGCGGCGCGCGGAAGAACCCGTTGATGAAGTGCCGCATGTCGCCCTGACCGGTCCAGCCGATCCCGAGTGCGGTACGCACGCCACTGCCATTGCCGTCACGCCGCTCTCGTCCTGCACGACCGCACGGACCTCGTGCTCGTAGCGCAGCTCGGCCACGTCGCTCAGGTGGCAGCGGACCGCCCCCGACGCTATCGGGTGACGAACGGCTGGTGAAGAGCAGGGTCTCCGCTCCCGCCGACACATCGCCGCCCTAGCATGTGGCGATGCGGCGCGTCGTGGTGTGGATGCTCGCGGGTGTGGCGGCAATCGTCCTCGTCGCCTGCGGTGGCTCGCACCCCGCCCGCACGACGACCGCGACTCCGGCGCCGGGCGCCGGGCGGACGACCGCTCCGGCATCTCCGGCGCCGGGGACGAGTCAGGGCGCCGTGTCACCGGGGAGCGGCGCGGCCGTTTGGCCGACCTATCACGGCCAACCGGCACGCACCGGAATCGCCGCCGCCGGGCCCGCCCTCGGACGGGTGCACCGCCTGTGGACCGCAGGGGTGGATGGCGCCGTCTACGCCGAGCCGCTCGTCGCCGGCGGCCGGGTGATCGTCGCCACCGAGAACGACTCGGTCTACGCGTTCGATGCCATCACCGGCCGCGAGCTGTGGCGGGCGCACCTGGGCACGCCGGTGTCCGGAGGCGACCTGCCGTGCGGGAACATCGCCGTCTCGGGAATCACGAGCACGCCGGTGATCGACCCCGCCGCGCGGGTGATGTACGCGGTCACCTTCCAGCGCTTCGAGCACCGCCTCGTGGCGCTTGATCTCGCCACGGGCGCGGTCCGCTGGCAGCGGGCGATCGACCCGCCGGGCGCCGACCCGCGCACCCACCAGCAGCGCGCTGCCCTGGCGCTCTCGCACGGGCGCGTGTACGTCTCCTACGGCGGCCTCTACGGTGACTGCGGCAACTACCACGGCTGGGTGCTCGGCGCCCCGGCTGCGGGCCCGACCGGAGCGCTTCTCGGCTACCGCGTGCCCACCGGTCGCGAGGGCGCGATCTGGGCCCCGTCGGGACCGGCCGTCGATGGTGCCGGCAACCTGTACGTCGCCACCGGAAACGGCAGCTCGACCTCGAGCTTCGACTTCGGCAACGCGGTCATCCGCCTCACGCCGACGCTGCGCCCGAGCGGATTCTTCGCGCCGTCCGACGCCCCGGCGCTGAGCGGCGATGACCTCGACCTCGGCTCGACCGGGCCCGTGCTGCTACCCGGCTCGCGCGCGTTCATCATCGGCAAGACGGGGGTCGGATATCTGCTGAACACGCGCGCGCTCGGGGGCATCGGTCATCCCGTCGCCTCCCGCAGCCTGTGTGCCGCGGCCTTCGGCGCCGACGCCTTTGCCCAGGGGACGATCTACATCCCGTGCACCGACGGCATCGCCGCCGTCCGTATCGCCGGCGACCAACTCCAGCCGGTTTGGAAGCAGAGCGCCGCGACCTTCCCCCCGATCCTCGCCGGTCCCGGGCTGTGGGCGATCGGCAGCGGGGTGATCGATCAGCTCGACCCGCGCAGCGGCCAGGTGCGCTTCAGTGCGCCGATCGGCGACCCGGCTCACTTCGCCACCCCCGCCGCCAGTGGCGGTCACATCTTCGTCGCGGCCGGCGGGCGGGTGTACGCATTCGGCTAGGCCACACCGACTCGGTTGCGGTCCCGGTCGTAGACCGGGGTTCCGTCCTACCGCGCCGTGTAGGCGACCTGAGCCCCGAGCTCGTCAGAGACGGGTGGCGCGCTTGCTCACCCCTCGCCCAACAGGACATCCCGCTCGAACGCTGTCTCACGCTCGTTTGACGTTTGCTGGACGGTCGCTTGGGAGTGTGGACGCGACACACACACCCACCAGGAGGTCATGTCATGTCTGTGATCGCGGATCGTCGCGAGGACCGCCGTCGCTCGCGCCGCGCTGTCATCGCGCTGATCGTAACCGGCCTCGCCGGCCTGTCGATGGTCGCGCAGGCACCGCCGGTCGCTGTAGCGAAACCCAGCCCCGCGTGGACACCGCAGGTCGCGCTCGCGCCGTTCGCCGGGGACGTGGGCACACTCGGATCAAACGGCTCCCTGATCGCGGTGGATCCCCGTTCGACCCCGGCGGGGCGGTCTTCCATGCCCGCGTCGCCGGCGCGCTGCTAAACGCGGCACAGGTCCAGATCTGGGTCATCTACCACCTCGACGGCCAGGTCTACGGTCCCGTGCCCAACAGCGGCGAGTCCGCCAACTGTCGACCGAGCTACGGCCTCGACGCCATGCGGCAGCTCATCATCATCCAGAAGTAGCGGCGAGAGAAGCACGGCGGTCCAGGCATCGGGCCGATCGTCAGAGAATGGCCTCGAGCGCCTGCTCGACGCTGGTCTCCCCGCCGTTGACGTAGAGGATCCGTCGCGCCGCGCGCGGCTCGGTCAGCAGGGCATCGAGCACGGCTGCGACGTCCTCACGCGTGATCTGGCCACGGTACGGCTCCAGGTCGATGCGAACGTGGCCGGTGCCGGGCTCGTCGGTGAGGCGGCCGGGCCTGACGATCGTCCATTCGCGATCGCTGGCCTGGACCGCCTCGTCGGCCTCGGCCTTGGCCCGCAGGTAGACGCTGAACGTGTCCTCGCCGGCCGGGGGAGCCTCGGCGCCGACCGAGCTGATGATGAGATAGCGGGGCGCGTCGATCGCCACCGCCGCCTGCAGCAGCTTGATCGCGCCGTCGCGGTCCACGGTCCACTTCCGCTCCGGCCCGCTCCCGGGTCCGGCGCCGGCGGCGAACACCACCGCGGATGCGCCGGTGACGGCCTCGGCGATCTCCGGCACGCCCGCGCGCTCGAGATCGCAGAGCACCGGCTGTCCGCCGGCCGCGCGTACGTCGTCGGCGTGGTCCGGGTTGCGGATCAGGGTTACGACCGTCTCGCCGCCAGCGCTGAGCCGCCGCGTCAGCGTCAGCGCGATCTTCCCGTGGCCTCCGGCGATGGCGATCATCGGCTCAGCCTACCGATAGATCCCCGGCGCTTGCCGTCAACAGCGTTCGCCGGTTACCCTCGCGACGTAATGTCTGGGGAACTGTCGCACAGGCTCGCGGGGTTGGCGCCGGCGGCGCTGATCGCCGTCTTTGCCGCGGTGGGCTGCGGCGGGTCGAGTCAGACCGTGACGAAGACCCTCACCGCATCAGGCGCTCCTGCCTCGCAGCCCACGGTGACCACAAGCGCGCCCGGGACGTCGGCCCGCGCCTATCTCGGCGCCACGAGCCAGGGCCTCCCGATCTCGTTCGTCGTGACGCCAACGTCGGTCGATTCACTCCGGTTCGCGTGGCGGGCGACCTGCGCGGATCACCAGACGCACCAGAACACGATCCTGTTCCCGAGCACGCCGATCACGGCTGGGGCCTTCTCGGCATCGGGAACGCTGAACACCGGTGCCTCCTCGTCCGTGTCCGGGCAGGTGCACGGGAGCGCGGCATCGGGCCGGCTGTCGCGGAGCGGGCCGAGCTCATTCGGCACGACGTGCACGGACACCGGCGTGACCTGGACCGCCCACTCCACCGGCTGACCCGAGCGAGCACGCCGCGGGCCCGGAAGCCCCTACGCATCCGCGGAGTTGAGCTCCGCCGAGGCGGGGTCGAGCAGCGTTTCCGCGATCAGGTCACCGACCCCGAACGCTGCCCGTGCCAGTCCGGGTACCGATGCACGGCCGCGAGGAGCGCGAAGGACGTGTCCACCGGCGCGGCGACAACCGAGCCGGCGTGGCCCTCGATCCGCCTCATCGACGCTCAGCCGCGCGCAACCCGCACGTGACGGCGCTCAGCCCGCGCCGCCAGAAGCACTCGACCTCGTCGAAGCCGGCATTGCGCAGCGCACCGAGCTCCGCCTCGAGCGGGAAGTAGCGGTCTTCGCCCGCCCAGGCCGCGAAGTGGCCGTGAGCCTCGGCGGCGGTGATCCCGTGATCGCCCATCCGCGTCGCCACGCGATCGAACACGAGCCGGTTGAGCCGCGCGCCTTCGGTCACGGTCGCGTCGAGGTTGATCAGGGCGCCGCCGGGCGTGAGCGTGTTGTGGATCGCGGAGTACAGCGCCGTCTTGGTCTGAAGGTGGTGGACGTGATGTAGCGCCAGGGAGGCGACGACGGCGTCGGCGGCGGGCAGCGGGTCGTAGGAAGCTGCCCCGGTGGAAGGAGATCCGATCGCGGAACCGCGCGAGCCTCCGGCGGGCCTCGGCGAGCATGTCCGCGTCGACATCGAGCACGCGTCTCACCGGCGGCCATCGGGCGAGCGTAACCGACCCCGAGCCAGAGTGGCCGCGGGGCAACCCTCACGCAGCGATGACCGGCGGTCAGCGGTCGCCTCGAGCCCACAGCCGAGGCCGCCGTTCTGAGCTACCTCCAGGCCCACTCGGCCGGAGGCTGAGCGCCATCAGCGGAGCCCAGGCGACGCGTAGAGGGTGTCGCGACCCCCGTAGACTGAAAGCGTCCAGCGACCCAACCGCCACGCATACCGAGGAGCACGATGTCGACGTCGCCCGCAGACTTCAACGCCCAGATCATCAACGAGTTCCGCGCCAACGAGGGACGCGTCGGCGGCCCCTTCGACGGCGCCACGCTGTTGCTGCTCCATCACACCGGCGCGAAGTCCGGCACGAGCCGCGTGAACCCGCTCGCCTACATGGCCGACGACGGGCGCTACGTCGTGTTCGCCTCCAAGGCCGGGGCGCCGACGAATCCCGACTGGTACCACAATCTCAAGGCCCACCCCGACACGCGGATCGAGGTCGGGACCGACACGGTCGATGTCGTCGCCAGCGAGGCGACCGGCGAGGAGCGCGAGCGCCTGTTCCGCACGCAGGCCGAGCGCAGTCCGCAATTCGCCGAATACGAGCAGAAGACCCCGCGGGTCATCCCGGTCATCGTCTTGACGCCCACCGGGAGGGCCTGAGCGCGGGCTGAGCGCCCTAACCGGCGGGCGTGATCAGGATGCCTACACGGCGCGGGCGTCCAACGTCCATCTAGACTCCGCGCATGCGTTGGGGACGAGGGCAACGCCGCGCTCATGGCGTCCTCTGCGCCGTGCTGCTCGTCGCATCGCTTGGTGGTGTGCAGGCGTCGGCCGCTCGTGGCGCGGTCGGCGATTCGGTGATGACGTTGCACACTGGTCTGCTCGCCGGGCCGCCGCTGATGGGGCTCGGAGTGCAGTGGGATCCGTATGACTCCTTCCGGCCCACCCAAGCCGATTGGGAGCGGACGTTCCAGCGCCTGGACTTCATGCATCCTGGATTCATGCGGATCATCGAGCCGGCGTCGGACTACTTCGCCGGCTACGACGCCGCGCACAACCCCGTGTATCGATGGAAGTCTCCCCACGTGGTCGAGCTGCGGACGATGCTCAGCTACGCCAAGCGCCGCGGGATCGCCGTCGTGCTGGGGGACTGGTCGGATCCATTGATCGGTGGCGACCCGCGCGTGCCGGCCGACTTCCTCGCGCAACTCCACGACGGGTTCGGCTATACGACCATCAAGTACTACAACGTGATCAACGAGCCCAACGACCTCGGGGGCACGTGCTATTTCGGCTGCTGGACCGGGATGGTCACGGCGCTGTCGGCCGAGTTCAGACAGCGCGGCTTGAGCAGCTGGCTGAAGCTGGTCGGGCCAGACAATTCCAATTCGTGGGATGACACGCCGGGTGCGCGGGCCCTCGACACGACGTCCGGGCTCGACACGGACAACCCGATCGGCGGTGATTCCTGGCTCACCTACACGTTGCACGCGATCCCGGGCCTGGTCGGAGCCTACGACTCACATCGCTATGGGACGGTGGGGGGAGTCGAGGCCGGCGTCTACGAAGATCAGATGCGCGCGCGCCGGGAGCAGATCAGCAATCTCGACTCGCCGCAGAAGATGTACTTCGGCGGCGAGGTGGGACTCACCGCCAGGCAGGTGTCTCCGTTCTCTGCCCGGGACGGCCCTCGCGCTGCGCGGCTGCTGGCACCGTTGATCGACCCGAGCGTGCAGCCGCGCGTCAGCCCCTTCGTCGACAGCCAGCCTCACATCCGGGAGTTTGCCTACGGGGTGTGGACGGCCGACATGGTGATGCAGGGGATAGATGCGGGGATGGCGGGGGCGAGCGCGTGGGATCTGGACGACGCGATGCACGTCGGCGGTCAGTACGGCAGCCAGAATCTCAAGCAGTGGGGCTTCTGGAATTCGTTCGGGGGGCAGGACGGGTATCCCGCCGCTGACCTTGGGCTGCGTCCCTGGTATTACTCCTGGTCCATCCTTGCGCGGAGCTTTCCTGCCGGTAGCGAAGCGCTCTCCACACCGGATTCTGGCGTGCGCGGACTGCGGGTCGCGGCCGCAGAGATCCCGAATGCAGGCCGGTACGACCTGTCGTTCGCCGTGGTCAACGACTCCGATGTGCCGCGGTCGATCACGCTCACGGTCCCGGCGGCCCTCGACCCGTTGACGTTGACCCGCTACGACTATTTCGCCGGTGAGCGCCCGGTCGACGCCGCCGGGCTCCCGCTGCCGGCGCAGGTCCTCCAAGGTGTCCAGCCCGCCGCGGGCGTGACGGTCCAGCTGCCGTCCCGCGGACTCGTCGTCCTGAGCTCGCTCGGATCCGGCACGTCGACCAGTGTGAACGACGGCACGGGAACGCTCGTTGACGGCCTCGGCGACTGGCGCAAGGTGTCCTCCCACAGCAGCGGCATGAGGCTGGCCCACAGCAAGCCGGCCGACTTCAACGACGACCGCTCACGTGCGACGGCGACGGGGAAGCGCGCCGGGTACGTGGTCTATCGCGCCGGCGCGATGACGAGCTTCGAGCTGAAGGTCTACTACCAGCAACGGCTGGGCATCGGCGCCTACGGGTCAGCGGATGGCAAGGCGTGGGCGCCGATCAGTCTCGCGTCCACGCATCCGGCTCCTGCACTCGGCGGCCGACGGTGGTACCTCGCCGAGATCCTCCCCGACCGGGCGCTTCCGGTCGGCACGAACTGGCTCAAGATCAAGCTCACCGACCACCACACCGAGCTCTCCCAGGTCGCTATCCGAGCCGGATGAGTCGGCACAACGTGCCACCGCGTCCGCGCCATGCGATGCTTCGGCGATGAGGCGGACGCTGGTGGGCGCGATCGGGATCCTGGTAGTGCTCGCGCTCGCGGCTGGGGTCGGGGCCAGGACGATCGTGCCGGCGCCGGCCCTCGACGCCAAGGCGATCGATGCCCGCGACCTCGCGCCGAGCGGGATCCGGGTGTCGGGCAACCGGCTCGTCGATGGACACGGCGCGCAGATCCGGCTGCGTGGGGTCAACCGCTCGGGCACGGAGTATGCGTGCGTCCAGGGCTGGGGGATCTTCGACGGGCCGAGTGACGCCGCGTCGGTGCAGGCCATCTCATCGTGGCGGGTGAACATCGTGCGCGTCCCGCTCAACGAGGATTGCTGGCTCGGAGTCAGCGGGCTCAACCCCGCCTACTCGGGAGCGAGCTATCGCGACGCGATCGTCGCCTACGTCAAGCTGCTGCACCGGTACGGGATGTACGCCGAGCTGTCGCTGATGTGGGGCGCGCCGGGGAGCAACCGGGCGACGAGTCAGCCGATGGCGCCCGATGCGAGCCATGCGCCGGCGATGTGGACCTCGATGGCCAGCACGTTCCGACACGACCGCAACGTGATCCTGGCGCCGTGGGGCGAGACAGGGACCGGCTGGACGTGCTTCATGCGCACGGGGTGCAGCGACGAAGCGGTCTACGGCCCCCAGAATGCGCATTACCAGACGGCGTCGATGCAACAGGCGGTCGACCGAATGCGGGGCGCCGGGTACTCGGGCGTGATCGCCATCCCGTGCATCGACCTCGATCTTGCGGTAGCTCCCGAATCGCGTCGCTTGCAGTAGGCGGCCGGGCGGGCCGCGGTGGGGCGTTTGGGGGTGTCGGGCTGGGTGCTGCGGGGTGTTGGTTGGGCGTCTGGGGGGCGCGCGGTGGTGTTTTTGCCCGAACGCGGAGGTGTTGGGGTGCTTTGCGGGCAGGCTGACGCCCGGGGGTTCGCGTGGTTGGTCGTCGGGGAGGGCGCCGCTGGTGGCGCCGCGGGTCAGCCGGTTGGGGGTGGGAGCGCTTGCAGGCGCTTGAACGCGGCGGCGAGCTGCCCTGCCCAGGGCCAGTCGCGTGCGAGCCGCAGGATCGTTTTGCGGGCGTGGCGGGCGATCCGTCCTGATTGGTGTAGCAGGCGGTATCGCAGCCGCTTGAGCTCCCATGCGCGTGCTTGGTCAGCGAGGCACAGCTGCCTGGTCCACGCGACGATGTCTTGCGCGAGCATCACCAGCCACAGCCATACCTGGTTGTGCTCGAAGTCCTTGAACGGGAGGTTACGCATCCCGCAGTCCTTGCCTTGGCGGATGTGATCCTCGACGTGCGCGTGGCCGCGATGGGTCAGGTCGAGCTTGGCGACGTCCTCGCCGGACTGGTCTGTCAGGAACACCGAGAGCCGGTAGCCGTCATGGTCGGCAAACGACTGCTGGTCGCCTTCGCGCAGCTTCGTGCGCCTGGCGATCAGCCGCGATCGCGCAGCCCACGCGGACAGGTCGACACGATCGGTGATCTCGACCACGTGCGAGTGATCTCGCTCGCTGCCGTCTACGCGGATCGCGTTTATCCACAAGGCTTCCGGGACCGCGACGAGCGCCTTGCGGACCGGCTCTGAGAGGTCAAACCCGAACGAGAACAGCAGCTCCGCCTCGCGGCAATATGTGGTCAGCTCATGCGTTGCGCCGGCGCCGTCGGCGCGGATCAGGATCTCCCCGTCAAGCGCCTCCGGGTCGAGCTGCGCAAGCGCGAGATCCAACACGGCCTTGTGATCGGCGGCGGTGTTCGAGCCGGCGTTCCCCGGCCGCAGGATCCCTGCGGGCGCCTCGCCGGTCCCGTCGAGATAGCACAGCAGCGGATGATGGCCGTAGCCGCCCTTGAAGTTCCCGGCCGCGTGCTCCTTCTCCGAGCTGGCGCTCGTGAGCGTCGCGTCGATGTCGATCACCGTCCGCTCAGAACGACTGTGCCATCTCGCGATCGACCGCTCCGGCCGCGCCCCGAGCTTCCACGCCCGCGCTCTGGAGAGCGCGACCGCCGCGCGCAACCTGCCCAAGCACTCCTCGTCGATCGAATCGATCACCCGGAACGCCGTCGAGTCAGACGCGACGTTGCCATACAGGTCCGGCTGGTCACGCTGAGCTCCCAGGTCAGCCAGACAACTCCCGCCGTCGGCGAGCATCACCGCCAGGTCGCGCAGCACTATCCCCGGGTCATGCGCCGACGCGCGTTGCCGGGTCGGGGCCATCGCCGCCGACAGCGCTCTTGTCAGCCCGACCCGGTCAGCGACGCCGGCGATCAGCGCGCTGCCGGCATGCCCGACCATGCCCGTCCCGTCCGCCCGAACATCTAGCTTGTCAACCAGTCCATCACGCGCCACCATCTGGGTGATCCTCCTGAGATCGGGAATGCTGCTTCGCAACCCGCATTCTCCCTGCTCAGGCGGACGTTCCCGCGCCCCGGCCCGCCCGGGGCGCGGCCGTTAATGAACGATCCAGGTCGACTACGCCAACGCCTGCGGACGGCTGCCGAACGGATCGCTGTTCGGGGGTTCGTCGTGGCTTGCGTCCCGGCCCAGGGACCCCGCGCGCCAGTTGATCGCCGAAGCGCACGTGTACGGGAAGAACGCCTGCGATACCACCGCATGCCTCGACTCCAGCATGGCCCCCGTCGCCAAGGTCGTTCCGATGATCTTCGGGGAGACTGGCGAGACCTATGACTCGTCCGATTGTGGTTCGCGGTACATCTCGACCTTCATCAACTGGGCGGATCGTCACGGTGTCGGGTACGAGGCCTGGACCTGGGACACGTGGGGAAACTGCGGTGTCCTGATCAAGGACTACAAGGGGATCCCGTACTCGGGGTACGGGAGGTGGTTGCATTCATATGCTTTCCGACCAATCCGGGTGCCCAACTCTCACCGTTAGCGCACGACACCGGCTAAGGGTGAGGGGTACACACCTCGACCCGCGCGCGGTGTCGCGGATCTCACTCACCGCCGGAGCCGTGACAAGCCGTAACGCGAGCGCTCAACCCTGAAGTTTCCGACCAATTTCCGAGCAGGGATTGCGCTCGGGCGGCTCAGAGCCTACGACCGCCCTTTATTATTCCTCCTACCTCCAGGCCCCATCGCCGCCATGGAGGTACGGCGCGTGTCAAGGCTGCAGTGACCGAGGGCCAGACACCACAAAGCGCACGAGCTTGGCAACGCTCCTGCCCCGTCGGCCGAATGGCCAGGCGAAGCCGACAGGAGCTACACGTATGTCCACTGCCTATTCCCGCGGGCGTTGCCTGATCAATATCGAGGTCACCCCAGAAACCCGCGACGCCCTACACGTCGTCGCTCGGCGCGAAGACCTCAACCTCAGCCAATTGATACGCCGGGCCATTCGGCAGATCCTGACCGAAAATGAAGCCGCCCCCGCGGCGAACAGGGGCGGCTTCGACGATGCGCGAGCAGGCGCAATCTGTGACCCAATCTAGCGCACTCCCAGCCCGGCGATCCGGCGGTGCGGCATGAGTACCGACCGGGACATCCCCGACGACCTGTGGGCCTCGGGCTACGGGTCCGAGCCCGAGGAGGTTCTGCGCACCGGCATCTACTTCGAGGGTAAGACGTTCATCCCCTCACGTCTAGCGAACGGGCTGCGCAGGAACTACCCGACCGCCACGGGTGGCAGGCAGCTGTACATATTCAAGGACGGCATCTACAGACCCTCCGAGGACTTTCTCCGCCGCGAGATCACGACGCGACTCGGATCGAAGTGGAGGAATAGTCGCGCCGACGAGACGATCGCCCACCTACTGCAGGGCTCAGACGCCCTATGGGAAACGCCGCCGCTTGATCGGATCGCGGTGCGCAACGGCATCCTGCATCTCGCAGACCGGTCGCTGACCGAACCCACCGCCAAGCATCTCTCCCCCGTCCAGATCGGGGCGGCGTACAGCCCGAAGGCACGCTGCCCCAAGATCGATGAGTTCCTCAGGCAGGCGCTTCCGAATGAGGACGACGTAGCCCTACTCCTCGAACTCTTCGGATACCTGATGATCCCCGACAACACCCAGCAGAAAGCGGTGATGCTGGTCGGGCCCGGCGGGAACGGCAAGTCAACTGCGCTCAACCTGCTGATCGCGTTCCTTGGCGGCCTTACGAATGTCTCCAGCGTCCCGCTGCAGAAGCTCGACGACAACCGCTTCGCCAGTGCGGATCTGTATGGGGTCCTCGCGAACGTGTGCGCCGACCTCGACGCGAGCGTGATGCAGTCCACCTCCGAGTTCAAGAAGATCGTTGGCGGCGACCCGATCCACGCCGAGCGCAAGAACCGCGACCCGTTCACCTTCATCCCCTACGCGCGGCTGCTGTTCTCGACCAACGAACCGCCGCCCACGCACGATGTCAGTCAGGCGTTCTTCGACCGCTGGATCATCCTGCCGTTCATGCAGCGCTTCCGCGATACCGCCAGCGAGGACAGGCACCTCATCGACAAGCTGAGCACGCCGAGGGAACTCTCCGGACTACTGAACCGCGCGCTCGACGGGCTCGAACGTCTACGCCGTAAGGGCAGCTTCACCAGCAGCGAGACGACTAGGCGCGCAGCGGTCGAGTTCCGCATATCCGTAGATAGCGCCGCCGGATACCTAGCCCAATGCGCCGAGTTCGACCCCAAGGGCCGCACGAGGCTGGCCGACCTGTTCAGCGGCTACCGCGACTGGTGCGCGGAGAACAACCGCCGCCCGCTCGGCGCGCAGCGCTTCCACTCTCGGGTCCGAGAGATCGCCAGCGCCAGTCCCGCCCTTCAGGAAGACGGCCTCGATGAGGTCACTGTCCAGGGCCGGCCGACGTATCTCGGCGTCCGCCGAAAGGACGAGCCGTGATCGAAGGTGTCCGAGGTCTTGAAGGTGTCGTAGCTCCCTATCTCTCCCCACTTTTGCTTTCAAAACAGGAGCGGGAGGGAAGTCATCGACACCCTCGACACCCATAGCGACAGGACGGCGGCGGGCGCAACCGCCTTCGCCGCGGACTCGGCGAAGGTAATGCGTTTCGGGGATATCCAGGCGCGGCACTTGCGGCTAGCGTGGTCGAGCCCCGTTGAAGCGCCTTCCCGATATGCGTTCAACCAATCTTCCTATACACACCGTGCGGGCGCTTCGTGCGCTGATCCTCCTCTCCGCGCTCGTTGCGCCCGCCGCTGTTCTCGGTGCCCCGACTCCGCAGCGGAGCCGACCGCCGGTCGTGCCGCGCGGGACGCTGATCCAGTTGCCGGGCTCGAGCGGGTGTGTGGCCGATCGCTCCACGCACCGTCGCGGCTGCACGTTGGTGCGGGCGCTCCAGGGCCCGGCGCCGTTCCTCGGCTCCGGCGCCGTCGCGATCAGCGCCGATGGCCAGAATGTCTACGTGGCCTCGTCGCGGAGTAACGCGATCGCGGTATTGCGCCGCGACGCAGGGACCGGCAAGCTGACGCAGCGTCCGGGTGCGGCGGGATGCATCGCTGCCGGGGGCTCGGGCGACTGCGCGACGGCGATCGGGTTGAGGGGGGCCAACTCGGTCGCCGTCAGCGCAGACGGGAAGAACGTCTACGCGACGGCCTTCGGCAGTAACGGGCTGGTCATCTTCCGCCGCAACCGATCCACCGGTGCGCTCACCCAGCTTGGGTCCGGCAGCGGGTGCATCACGAACGCGGCGATGTCCGGCTGCACCACCGGTCGCGCGCTCGGCGGTCCGGATGTCGTCACCGTCAGTCGGGACGGCACGAGCGTGTACGTCGGTGCGTTCACGGGCAACGCGGTGGCGGTGTTCGCCCGCAATGCGTCCACCGGCGCGCTGACCCAGCCCGCCGGCACCGGCGGGTGCATCGCCGACGGGGGGACGTCCGGCTGCGCGAGCGGCCTCGCGCTCGGCGCTCCGGAGGGTCTGACCGTCAGCGCCGATGGCAACAACGTGTACGTCGCCGCCCCGTTCAGCAACGCGCTCGACGTTCTCGCTCGTGCCCCGTCGACGGGGGCGCTCGCCCAGGCCACCAACGGCACCGGATGCATCGTCGGCACCGCGCTCACGGGCTGCACGACGGGCGTTCAGCTCGAGGGAGCGGACGCGGTCGCAATCAGTCCCGACGACAACAACATCTACGTGACGTCGGCGTTCAGCAACAGCGTCACGAGCTTTGCCCGCGCGGCGAGCACCGGCCAGCTCACCCAGCTGAGCGGCACCTCGGCCTGCGTGATCTACGTGCTCGCGGTCGGCTGCTCGCTCGGGCGGACGCTGAGCGATCCCGAAGGTCTGGCCGTCTCGCCGGACGGCGCCGGCGTCTACGTCGCCGCGTTCGTGTCGGGAGCCGTCGATGTCTTCGATCGCAACTCCGGTTCCGGCGACCTGACCCAGAAGCCGCGAAGCCCAGGCTGCATGGTCAGCCGCGCGACTCCGGATTGCACGCTCGCGCGCGGGCTGCTCGCCGCCAGCTCGATCGTGGTCAGTCCGGACGGACGGTACGTGTACTCAGCCGCGTTTGCCAGCGACGCTGTTGCCGTCTTCAAGCGCCTGACGAAGCCCACGACGACGACGCCCGTGAAGCACGTCACGAGGCCGGCACCACCGCCCGGGCTCGGATGAGGTGAAAGGAGCGGGAATGGACACATCCGAACCCGAGCACGAGGGGATTACCCGCGGCGACCTGATCAAGGGCGCCGCCGCCGGCGCTGGCTGGGTTCTGCTCGGTGGCCCCGCCGCCGCGGCCGACGCTGCCGCGCGGCGGCAACCTCGGGGCGACGTCGCGGGCATGAACGTGCTCGTCTTCCTGACCGACCAGCAACGCGCCATCCAACACTTCCCTCCGGGTTGGGCGTCTCGCAACATGCCCGGCCTGAGCCGCCTGATGCAGCATGGAATGACGTTCGAGAACACGTTCACCAACGCGTGCATGTGCTCGCCGGCGCGCTCGACGTTCATGTCCGGCTTCTTCCCGGCCCAGCACGGCGTCAAGTACACGCTCGAGACCGACATGCCCTCGCCCCAGTACCCCCAGGTCGAGCTCGCCCTCTCATTCAAGAATCCCGCCACCGTGGTCGCCGCCGCCGGCTACACGCCCGTCTACAAGGGGAAGTTTCACTGCAACAAGCCGGCCAATGGATCGACCTGGGTTCCCTCTGACGTCAACCAGTACGGCTTCACCCGCTGGGATCCGCCGGACGCCGGCGCCAATCAAGACGTCTCCGAGGAGGGAGGCGGAATCCACGACAACGACGGTCGCTTCATGAACTCCCAGGGCACGGCGTCGGCGGGCACCGAGGGAGCGGTCCAGTACCTGAGCACCGCCGCCGTGGCAAGCCAACCGTTCTTCATGGTCGTCTCCCTGGTCAACCCGCATGACGTGCTGTTCTACCCGAAGACCTACCAGAGCGCGGGATACGACAGCACGTGGGTACAGGGCGAGATCGGCCTGCCGGCGACAGCGAACGAGGACCTGTCGACCAAGCCCACCGTGCAGGGGCAGTTCCTGCGGCTGTTCAACGCCTCCGGACCGATCCCCACGCCGCAGATGAAACGCAACTACCTCAACTTCTACGGCAACCTGATGAAATCCTCGGACGCCTACCTGGTCAAGATCATCGACACGCTGGCGAAGCAGGGCCTGCTCGAGAACACGCTCGTGATCGTGACGGCCGACCACGGGGAGATGGGCACCAGCCACGGTGGCCTCCGGCAGAAGAACTTCAACTTCTACGAAGAGTCGATCCGCGTCCCACTCGTCTACTCGAACCCGCGTCTGTTCCCCAAGCCGCGCACCAGCCAGGCCCTCGTCTCCCACGTCGACTTCCTGCCCACCCTCGCCACCCTCGTCGGCGCGCCAGCCAGCGCCCGCGACTCCTGGCAAGGAATCGACTACTCCGACCAGATCCTGAGCCGCTCACCCAAGCCCTTCCAGGACTACACCGTCTTCACCTACGACGACTGGCAGTCCGGTCAGGCGAGCGGCCCGTACCCTCAACCACCCAACCACGTCGTCAGCATCCGCGAACACCGTTACAAGCTCGCCCGCTACTACGACGCCAACGGCAAGGTGCCCGACCAGTGGGAAATGTACGACCTCAAAGTCGACCCACTCGAGCGCACGAACCTCGCCTACAAGCACTACAAACGCAGCCCCTCCCAGCAGCGCGAATACCAGCGGCTCCGGCGCAAGCTCGCCCGTGCCGAGCAAACACGGCTGAAGCCGCTGAGCTGAGCGATCTCGTCACCCCGCCGGATAGTCTGTACTCGCGTGCACCGGAATAACCCCTGTCCGTGGCTGACCCGTCGCCTCGTGCGCGTCGGGCTCGTCGTCGGCCTCACGGCTGCGGCGCTCCCCGCAAGCTCAGCGGCCAAGGGCGTCCGCCTCGACCCGACGTTCGGCAACGGCCGTGGGTGGGTCACGACGAGCCTTCCCGGCGGCAGCTCGGTCGCCTACGCCGCGACGGTGATCGCCGGAGGGAAGACCGTGATCGTCGGGCAGTGGATCCCGCCCTCGGGCAACGGCCAGGTCCTCGTCGTTCGCTACCTCCGCAACGGCCGTGTTGACCGCAGCTTCGGCTCGGGCGGCATCTTCCGGACGTCGTTGCCAACAGCGGACGGTCCGTTCATCGGCCTGGCCGTCGCGCAGGAGCGATCGACCGGCCGGATGCTGGTCGCCGGCGGCTACGGCCTCGGCTCGATCCTGGTCCTCCGCCTCACGCCCAACGGACGACTCGACCGCTCGTTCGGCCCGAAGCGAACCGGCCTGGCGACAGCGCCGGTCGGCGGGACCGGAGAATCGCTCGTCATCCAGCGCAACGGCGGGATCCTGGTCGGCAGCTCGAACGAGAACCAGAACGGCCGGCCGATGGTCGTCGTGCGCTTCACCCGCAACGGCGCAATCGACCGTCGTTTCGGGAGCCGGGGAGTCGCGCAGGCACTGTTCTGGAATCCCAACCTCACCTCCAGCGCGGGGGCCAGCAGCTTGGCCTCGACCCCCGATGGAGGGGTCATCGCCTCCGGGCATCTCGACTACATCGGCGGTGACGGGCACGGGACCGCCGGTGTGTTCCGGTTGTCCGCGAGCGGACGCCCGGTCCGAGGCTTCGGAAGCGGCGGTCACGTGGAGATCGGGTTCAAGAACACCTCGGGCGGTGGGAACGCGCAGTGGTTCCCGTGTGCGATGACGGCCGACTCACGCGGTCGCACCACCGTGACCGGGGATGGGTCCACGGGGCCCGGCGCGGCCCTGCTGAGCGCCCGCCTCACGTTGAGCGGCAGGCTGGATCCGTCGTTCGGCAAGGCAGGCCGCTCGGTTGTGCAGGGTCTGCTCGATTCCGGCGACACGACGTGTGGGGCGGCGCGGACCGCGGCGGGCGGCCTGACCGTCGGCGTGGGACACACGCTGGCGGCGCTGGTGTCCAACGGGGCGGCCGACAGCCGCTTCGCCCGCGGCGGGATCATCAGGATCACCAAGCCGGCGCAGGTGGGCATCAACGCGCTTGCGCGGTCGGGATCGTGCAGCGTCGTCGTGGCGGGGAGCGCCGGCAACGACCTCTACGTTGCGCGGTACCTGCTCCCCACGCGCTAGAACCGCGCGGTCGCTGACCACGTGAGCCGAGCGTTGGAGCATGCTTCAGCGCGGTGCGGGTCACGCCCTAGTTCAAGCCCGCCCGCTTGACCATCGCGTCGACCGTCTCCACGATCTCGGAGACTCGCTCGCAGACGCCGAGCATGGACTGCGACTGCAACCGTTGCGTGAGGCCGCGGCCACCGACGACGAACCGCGCGGTAGGCCATTCCTGCTGTACCGCGGCAATCGCGCCAAACAGCTCGTCGGCACCGGGCATCGTCGAGCTCAGGCAGATCACCTCCGGCTCGAGGCGCCTCGCCGCGGCGCCGAGCGCGTCCGCCGGCACGTCCGCGCCGAGCATCACGACGTCATAGCCCGCCTCGCGCAGGAGATTGCCGACCATGCGCAGGGCCACGATGTGCAACTCGCCGGCCGGGGCCGCGAGCAGGACCCGGTGATCGGCTCGGCCCCGGGCGACGCGCTGGACCTCGCGCTGCAGGGCGAGCACGCGGATCGAGATCTCGGTCGCGACGTGCTCGTCGGCGACGGTGATCTCGCCTCGCTCCCAGAGCTCGCCGACGAGCCAGAGCGCCGGGGCGATGATCTGGTCATCGATCACCTCCGAGCTCAGGTCGGCATCCATCGCCTCGCGGATCGCGATCTCGGCCGCAACCTCGTCGGCGGCGAGCAGCGCGGCCGCGTAGGCGCGCGCGGCCTCGCTGATCTTCGCCTCGTGCGACTCAGGCGAGTCGTTCTCCGGACGGGGCGCCATAGCTTCCTCGCGTCCGACCTTACACCTCCGGGCGCGAGCACCCGATTGCGGCGCCGGCCTTGTGGCCGGCGTACGGGGACCCCGAACCTCGCAGGAGGGTGGTGCAGGCTGCGCCGCGCGAGCGCGGCGCCCCTACGGCAAACGTCAGGCGGAGACTTCGGTGACGACTTCGAACCCTGTCTCCTGGGGCGGTCCGGCGAACCCGCCGTCGATGCCGGCCTGCATCCGGGGCATCAGCGTCGTGTCGCGGAACTGCTCCCAGCTCTCCTTGGAGTCATGGACAGCCACGATCAGCCAGCCATCGCCCGTCGGACCGGCAATGTGCAACGTCTGGCCCGCGGGCAGGCTGCCGTCGCTCGGATGCACGGCCGCGACGGACGCCTTGTACTGGTCCTCGGTCCCACCAGCGAAGTGATGCACCACGCCATACGCCATCTCTATCTCCTTGCGTTGAACGACGGATTCGCCGCAGCGCATGCATGCGGCACGGCGACCCTACTGCACCCGACGTTCGCGCAACCGGGTTGCCGTGCTGGTCGGCGGTCTGGAGCTGGCGCGCGCCTTCACGCGTGTGCCCGGGCGCTCGTCGTTGATCGCCTTGACGAGCGTCTTTGGCAGGGCTCTACAGCCGGGCCAGCACGTCCTCGGCCGTGATCCAGCCGGGCTCGTGCCGGTCGCGCACCGTCTCGCGGGCCAGGGCCTGCAACAGCTCGTTGACCGGCGTCGGCACGCCGGTCAGCCGTCCGCGCAGGACGACCTCACCGGTCAGGTAGTCGGTCTCGACACTGCCCCTACCGCGGACGACGCTCTGCCATGTCGAGCCGCCGCCGCGCGGGCGGCCCTCGATCTCCCCGACCCCCCAGCGCTCCCAGCGGCTCCGCAGGTCGGCCACATTCTCATCGGCGAACTCGATTCCCGCCGCGCGCAGCACGTCCCGGCCTTCCTCCTGCGCGCGCTCGATCAGCTCTTCGGTGGCCGGACCCAAGCCACAGACCGCCTGCACGGCGTTGGCGAGATTCCCGATCAGCTTCGCGTGCTTGTAGCGCATGATGTCCACCCGCGGCGCGGAGCTGAAGCCCGCCGCGCTGAGCGCCTCGCACATCGCGCGGCAGCGCTCATCGGTACCGCTCGGATAGCGGCCGACGTCGATCTCGCCGGTGATCGCCGTGGCATAGGCCTGCACCACGCCCGGCTCGAGGTGGGCGGTGGGCGACATCACCACCGCCCCGTACACGTTGGCGAAGCGCCGCAAGGCGACCCGCTCGTTCTCGACGCCGTTCTGCAGGCACACCACCGGCGTGTCGGGGGGAGCCGCGTCGCGGAGCGCATCGAGCGCTGCCTCGCTGTCCTGGCTCTTGGTCGCCAGCAGGACGATGTCCTCGCCGGCGAAGCCAACGGCGTCCGGCGACCGGGCGACCGCCACCGACAACGTGACCCGGTCCTGTGGCGTCTCGAGCGTCAGACCGTGGGCGGCGATCGTATCGTGATGGTCTCCGCGCGCGATCAACAGCACCTCGCGGCCGGCCTGATGCAGCCGAGCGCCGACGACTCCGCCGATCGCCCCGGCGCCGATGATCAGGAATCGCATCGCGTCAGGGTAGAGGGCGACGCCGGTCGGCTGAGGGCCGACCGCTGGGGTGCTCCCGGCGGCCCGGCCGACACGGCTGGGCCGCCAAAGGCACGCGTACGCTAGGAGCGTGGGTCAGTAATCCTCAGTCTCATTAACGACGCTCTGAGAGCCGTTCTGCGGCCATCCGAGCGATCGCCGCTGATGAATTGATCCCCTGAAACGGGCCAAAACGTCGCTCTGCGGGCATTGTGACCCACGCTCCTAGGCCTCGACGAAGCCCACGATCGTGTCGGGTCGGACGCCGTCGTGCTTCATCGCGTCGGCCGCCGCCTCGGTTTGCAGGGCCTGCTCCCAGGTCGCGACGTCAGGCGTCTCGACGATCAAGGCGACGCGATTGGAGCCCGCCGGATCGCGAAACGTGCGTGCCGTCATGCCCATCGGTCCGAAGAGCTCCTCGCGCTTCGTTGACGCGGCCCAGTGGTCGACGTCGTCGACTTTGTGAAAGACCAGAATGGTCGCCATCGTGCCCTCTATTCCCACAGCAGAAAGCCGTGTGTAGTTCGTTGCGCGCTCAATCCTGAGCGCCGCGGCACTATGGCACGTAACGCCTGCTCCAGGTCGAGTCGATCCTCCTGCTGGGACGACGGGCCGTCAACCGGGCCGCGGCTCGAGCGCGCGCTGACGGGAGAAGTGCTCGAAGATGAGCACGCTCACCAGCGCGACGTACAGGCACCACAGCGAGGTGAGCTCGTCGACCCGCACGATCGCGGTGGCGATCACGCCGACCAGACAGACCAGCCCGAACCAGCGCAGGTAGCGACGGCTCGACATCAGCGCCGGCCCGCAGGTCACGGCGACGTAGAGCACGCCGATGAAGACGTCGTTCGGCGTATGCGTCGTGTAGTCGAGGCACCGGGCCTGCTCGTGTACGCCGACCGGGAAGGCGATCACCTGCCACAGCAGGTACAGGCCGAGGACCAAACCCAGCCCGACCAGGGGCCGCATCGATCGCGCACGCCGGCGGTCGGGCTCGAGCAGCACGAATCCGAGCGGGACGATCACGGGCAGCACGGCGTGTGCATAGACGATGTAGCTCTCCTTGGCGGCGTTCCCGATCCCAGGCGAGACCTGGCCGCGCAGTCCCAACCAGACGAAGCCCTCGACGAGTTGATGGAGGCCGAACAGGAGCGGCAGTGCGCCCACGATCAGCTCGGGCCGGGTGCGGACCCGGCGCAACGTCGCGACCCCGAGGCCGGTGATCAGCGCTCCGGCGGTGAAAGCAGCCTCCGGCGAGAAGCACATGGGGTGGGACGGTCGCAGATCGGAAGCGCAGAGCGGATCGATTACACGCGATCGTCGATCTTCAGGTAGGCGACGGGGATCTTCTGGAGATAGGTGAAGCTGCCGAACCCCGTGCCGAAGTCGTCGAGCGCGACGCGGCAGCCGATCTCGCCGAGTCCGCGGGCAAATGCCTCTCCGGCGGCGAGGTTCTGCATCAGCGCGGTCTCGGTGATCTCGAAGACGACGTCGGCCGGATCGGCGTGGGCGTCGCGCAACTCCTGCTCGATCACTGCGAGCAGGTCGAGCTGGCTGAACGATTCCGCCGAGAGGTTGGCCTCGACGCACGGCCGGCGCCGGCCAGCCGTGCCGTCTCACCGATCACCCAGCGATCGATCTCGGCGATCAGGCCGCACTCCTCGGCGACGGGAAGGAAGCTCCCGGGCAGGATGACCTCGCCGTCCTTGCCGAGCATCCGCAGCAGCAGCTCCTGGCTCGGCCGACCGCCGGCCAGCGGCACGATCGGCTGTGAGTACAGCGTCAACCTGTGCTCGTCGATCGCATCACGCGTGCGCCCGACCCAAGCAAGCCGGTCCAGCTTGCGTTTGACCCGCGCCTGCTCGGCTCGCTCGGCCGTGGTGTCAGGAAACACGACGACCACTCCGCTCTTCTCCGTCCCGAGCTCGAGCGGCGCGGCCGAAAACGCGACCGGGAAGATCGTGCCGTCCTTGCGCGTGAAGGCATCATCGGTCACTTGGACGGGCCCGCCCCCGCAGGCGGCCTTGATCAGGTCGCAGTCGGCCTCTGGATGCGGCGAGCCGTCGGCGTGCTGGAAATGGATCGCGGCATGCATTCGCTGTCCGCGCAGCTCGTCCTCGCTCCAGCCAAGGAGCTTCGATGCCGTCGAGTTCATGAACGCCAATCGTCCTTCGCCGTCGAGCGCGTAGAGACCCTCGACCATGGTGTCCATCACCGCTGAGCGGAACTGCTCGGCCGCCGCGCGCTCCGTGATGTCAACCACGACGACCCCGACACCGATCACCGCTCCATCGATTCGGACCGGGTAGTAACTGGCCAGCAAGTGACGATTGTCCTGCGCTCGTGCCTGCGAGCGCTCGACTTGGCAATTGATCACTGGCTCACCGTTGTCGAGCACCTTGCGATAGATCGATTCCATCTGCGACCACACGTCGGGGACGGCATCGGCGACGCTCCGGCCGATCAGCTCCTCCGGCGAGTTACCGTTGATCGCGGCCAGGTTCTGATTGATGCGCACGATCCGGAACTCGCGGTCAACGAACAGGAAGCCGACGGGCGCCATCGAGGCGAGCGTCTTCCACAGGGTCAGCGCCTCTTCCGTCTGCCGTTGGGCTTCGGCAAGCTCCGTGATGTCCTGAACCGATCCGATCAGCCGCGACGGGCGGCCGTCACGCAGTTCTGCGACCGCGGACGCAGTGCGCAGGACGTGCACGCTCGCGTCGGGCCAGGTGATCCGATACGTCACCGGAGGCAGCGCGCCGTCCCGGCTCGCCGAGTCGAAGCCGTGAGCCACGGCGGCGTGGTCGTCCGGATAGACGCGGCCGAGGAGGTAGTCAAGGGTCGGAGTGATCTCTCCCGGCCTCAGGCCGAGGAGGCGGTACATGTTCTCCGACCACAGCAGCTCGTCGGTGTCGAGGTCCCATTCCCAACTGCCGGTCTGGGCGAGCTGCTCGCCCAGGTCGAGCACGTCGTGTCGGGGGCATGCGCCGGGATGGCAGTTACCATTCGGCTGAGTGCTTGCGCTGACTGAGGCCCCCGCCTCGATGTTGACGACCACGTCCTTGCTCCCCTGATCACTTCACGCATCACGCGCTTACCGGGGTCATCGGCACGCCACCGCGCGGGACCACTACGGGGCACGGGATCGGGTCGCTACGGATCGCCCGCTGTCACGAGACCGGCGACGGCCCGACACCGACAGGGCCCGTCCGCTCGCGCTGAGCGCGCGGGCGGCCACGACGCCGGACGAGCCGGCGATATCGATCCGGGTCTCGAAACCGTTCCGGCGCACCGATGCGCGCATGGTCAGGTGCCCAGCGTTCGGGCCCGCAAGCACCTGCCAGCAGGCGACGGCGGTGGCGCCGTTCCAGCTCGTGTAGACGGAAATGTGCGACGCGTCGCGACGGCGGGCGACGACCGTCGGCCGGGTCTGCGGGGTTCGGCAGCGCCGCGGTCGCCGGGCGCTGTACACCAAACGCCCGAGCTGCCCGGCGCGCCGGCATGCCGAGCGTGGCCGTCGTCAACGACAACGGCGGCCACGCTCCTCACCGCGCCCGCGTAGAGCGCGTCAGCGGGCGGGCGCCCGCGCGCTACTCGTCGACGGTGTCGATCACCTCGTAGACGCCGGACACGGGCTCGTTCAGCACGAACGCGGACAGGTGATCGACCCGCTCCATCTCCTGCGCGTCAGCCTCGGCACGCCAGCGGTGATAGTCGTCCTTGGTCATGTCGAACAACCCGAACGAGATCACTTCGTCCTCGTCACGGATGTTGCGCGCGTGGTAGGCGCGCTTGAACCCGGGTGGCTTGGCATCGCCGGGGTCCCAGGCACGGCGGAACTGCTCCCACGCGCCCGGCTTGAGACGGCGGGCAGTGAACATGACGATCACGTCTGCACCTCCTGATCGGGACTCGAAGCCTAGCCCTGACAGGCCACAGACGCCTGGGATCGATTGATCGCCAGTAGGGTCAGCCCCCATGAGGCGTCGCCGGTTGCTCGCCACCCAGACGTTGCCGCGGCTGACGCCGCCGGTGCCGGGATCGATCAGGTTGAAGGCGGTTGCCGCAGCGTTCTCGAGACCGGTCGACGCTCCGCGGCGTCCCTCACGAGAGGCAGCGTAAACGCCCCCGACTGCACCCCGGCCAGGTCGAGCGCGACGAAGCGGAACCCCGCGGAGCTCACGGCCTGCTGCACCGCCTCGCGCAGCGGCGAGGCCACGGCCCGCTGGAGATCGACGACCGGCAGCTCGATCCTCGCGACCTCGCCGTGGTGCCTGACCCGCAGATTGGCGAAGCCCAGCGCGCGCAGTGCCGCCTCGGCCGCCTCGATCTGGGCCAGCTTCTCCGGCACCACCTCGTCGAAGTGCGGGACCCGCGAGGCCAGGCACGGCGCCGCCGGCTTCTCGGCACAGGGGAGCGCGAGCGCCCGGGCGATCCGCCGCACCCCGGCCTTGTCGATTCCGGCGTCGGCCAGCGGGCGGAGCACTCGGTGCACGGTCGCGGCGACCGCCCCGGGGCGGTCCGGCCGGCGCGCGTCGTCGGCGTTCTCGCCGTAGGCGACTGCCGCGAGTCGATGGCGGACCACGACCTCGTCGGAGATGCGGGTGAACAGCTCGTCCTTGCAGTGAAAGCAGCGGTCGGGTCCGTTGCGCCGGTAGGCGGCGCGATCGCCCTCGAACGTCGCCACCTCGACGACGGGGACGCCGATGAACGACGCCACCCGGTGCGCGGCCGCGCGCTCCTCGGCGGCGAGGCTCGGGGAGACGCCGAGCATCGCCACGACCTGCCGGCGGCCGAGCGACCGTACCGCCAGCGCGAGCAGGGTCGCGGAATCCACACCGCCCGAGAACGCCACCCCCAGCGGCGCGTGGCCGGCGAGCAGCGCCGCGACTCGGTCGGCCGCCTTGCGCTCGGCTCCCACGAGCGTCACGTCCGACCCAGCGCTGGCCCCGGGCGGGGCGACGGCGTCCGTCCCGGTCATCGTCGACATCATGACGGTCGCAGCAGCGCGGCAACGGCGCCGAGCGCGTCGATGAGCTCGGGCACCGATGCCCGCAGCCGGTCGTACGTCGCGACGAGCTGTGGATCGGCAGCGACGGTCTCCGGCAGGCCGGAGGCGGAGAGCTCCGCCGCCGCATCGGCGAGCGACGGCGACCGGCCGAGGGCGAACAGCCCGAGTGCGGCGGCACCGAGCGCCGTGCCCTCGGCAGCGCCGACGACGTCGATGGAGCGGCCGAGCATCGCCGCCATCACCTCGCGCCACAGCGTCGAGCGGAAGACGCCGCCGGTGACCCGCACCGACTCGACCGGTTTCACGGCGTCGAGCTGGTCGACGATGGTGCGCATCTGCAGACACACGCCTTCCATCGCCGCGCGGACGAGGTGCGCTCGGGTGTGCGCGCCGCGCAGGCCGAGATAGGCCCCGGGGAGGTCCGGATCCCACAGCGGCGAGCGCTCGGCCAACAGGTAGGGGAGCATCACGAGCCCGTCACTGCCCGCCGGCACGCTCGCGGCGAGCGCGAGCACGGCCGCATCCGGACCGTCCTCGCCCGCGGCCGTCTGTACGTCGGGTACGAGCGCGCCGCCGGCCCAGCGCACCGCGGACCCGCCGTTGCTGATCGCACCCCCGACGACCCACAGCGCGTCGGTCAGGGCGTAGCAGAACAGCGTCCGACCGGCATCGACCTGGGGCTCGCTCACCGCCATGCGGACGGCGCCGCTGGTGCCGAGCGACAGGCCGGCGATGCCGGGCGAGATCGCTCCGGTGCCGAGGTTGCCCAGCGGCCCGTCGCCGGCGCCGACGATGACGGGCGTGCCGGCGGCCAGGCCGACGGTGCGGGCCGCGGGGGCGGCGAGCCCCAACGCGGTCGTCGTGGCCACGATCGCCGGCAGGCGGTCGGCGTCAAGCCCGCACAGCTCGAGCGCCTGCGAGCTCCAGGTGCGCGTGGACATGTCGAGCAGGCCGGTGCCCGACGCCGAGGACAGCTCGGTGACGAGGCTTCCGGTCAGCCACTCGAGCATGTAGTCCTTCAGACCGACCCACCAGCGCGCGTCCGCCCACGTGTGCGGATCGTGGTGGGCGAACCACAGCAGCTTGGTCAGCGGCGTCATCGGATGCACCGGCGCGCCGGTGAGCGCGTGCAGCTCACCGCCCTGCCCGGAGTGGCGCAGTGCCCGCGCCTCCTCGCGCGCTCGCGCGTCGGCCCAGGTGATCAGCGGCGTAAGCGGGCGCAGCTCGTGGTCGAGGGCCATCAGCCCGTGCATCGCGGCGCCCATCGAGATCGCCGCAACCTCGGCGTCGCCCACGAGCGCGACGCACTCGGCCAGCGCCTCGCCGCAGGCGGTCAGGATCATCTCGGGGTCCTGCACGGCCTGACCGGGCGAGGGGGCGAGCAGCGGGTACTCGCGGTAGGCCATGGTCCGCCACGACGAGCCCAGCCCGAACGCCGCCGCCTTGACGTCGGTCGTGCCCACGTCGAGACCGATGATCACGTGCGCGGGCGCCGGCGGCATCACGCGGCGCCGCCCTGGGACAGCTGCCGGGCTTGCGCGGCGCCGCCCTGGGACAGCTGCCGGGCCTGCTCGACGACGGCCGCCACGAGGTCGGCATCGGCGCCGAGCTCGCGGTCGAGGGCGCCCAGCACGCGCGGCACCGCCTTGCGCAGCTCGCCCACAGCGAGCGGAACGACCTCGTCGGCCCGGGCGTCGTCGACGGGAGCGCCCAGCCCGCGCAGGTGGCACACCCAGGCCGCGAGGACACGCGTCGCGCCGGCGGGGATGTGCCCGGCCGCGCGCTCGGCCGCCAGCACGGGGAGGATGCGGATCGGGAGCTTCTGCGAGCCGTCCGCCGCGATCCGGTCCAGCCGGTCGGCCAGGCGCGTGTTGGCGAAGCGCTCGACCAGCGCCATCCGGTATGCGGCGATTGCCTCGGGAGGCTGGTCCAGGTGCGGCGACGCCACCGCCCACCACTCCTCGACCCACGACCGGCAGGTCTCGTCGGCGATCGCCTCGGGCGTCGTCCGGTGACCCCGGATCGACCCCGCATAGGCAAGCAGTGAGTGGGCGCCGTTGAGCAGCCACAGCTTGCGGTTCTCGTACGGCGTCACGTCGTCGGTGAACCGAGCGCCGGCGTCCTCCCAGCGCGGGCCCCCGGCCGGGAAGGTGCCGCTCAGCACCCACTCGGTGAACGGCTCGCAGACAACCGGGCAGCGGTCATCGAGCCCTGTGGACTCCTGCACGGCGCGGATGTCCGCCGGCGTGGTGCGCGGCGTGATCCGGTCGACCATGGTGCTCGCCACGGCCACGGAGCGCTCGAGCCACGCGGCCTCCTCGGCGTCGACGAGCTCGGCCAGGTCGCGGAGGATCCGCCGCGCGAGCGCACCGTTGCCGGGCGTGTTGTCGCACGGCACGAGCGCGAGCGGGCCGGCGCCCGCCCGCCGGCGGGCGGCGAGGCCGGCCACCAGACGCGCCGGCGCAGTGCGCACGATGCTGGTGGGGTCGCGGCGCAGCGCCGCCACGTCGGCCTGGACCTCGGGGCGCTCGCGGTCGAGCCCGCCGCCGGCGCCGCGCAGCCAGCCCGCCTCGGTCACGGTGATCGTCACCGCGGCCAGCTCTTCGGTCGCGAGGTAACGCAGCCACGCGTCGTGGTCGCCGGCCGCGTGCGCTTGCGAGAGGCTGCTGATCAGCTCGAAGCGGTCGGCGTCGCGCCCCCGTGACACGATTGTGTAGAGGCCCTGCTGCCGGTTCAGCTCATCGACCCGGGAGCTGCTGCCGCGGCCGGTGAAGGCCGCGATCCCCCAGTCCGGGGCGTCCGGGGCGCGGTCGGTGTACCAGCACTGGTGAGCGCGGAAGAAGTTGCCCAGACCCAGATGCAGGAGCCGTACCGGCGCCGCGGCGCGGCCGTGCCCCGCAGCGCGCGAGAGCCGCGTGGCCGTCACAGCTTGAACACCGTGGTCGGGCGCCCGATCACGAGATCGAGCGCGGTTTCGACCGCTTCGTCCTCCTCGAGCCGGTGCTCGGCCACCAGCCGGGCCAGCACCCCGGCGTCGATCCGTCGCGACATGTCGTGGCGGGCGGGGATCGAGCAGAACGCCCGCGTGTCATCGACAAAGCCCGACGTGCGCGAGAAGCCGGCCGTCTCGGTGACCGCGGCGTGGAAGCGCCGGATGGCATCGGGAGCATCGAGGAACCACCACGGCACTCCGACGTACACCGCGGGGTAGAACCCGGCCAGCGGCGCGAGCTCTCGTGACCACACCGTCTCGTCGACGGTGAAGATGACCAGGTGGAAACCGGGGTGTGTGCCGAAGCGCTCCAGCAGCGGGCGCAGCGCGTCGGTGAGCTCGATGCGGATCGGGATGTCATGCCCGGCGTCGGCTCCGAAGCGCGCGAAGGTCGGGCGGTGGTGGTTGCGCCTGACGCCCGGATGCAGCGTCATCACCAGCCCGTCCTCGCAGGACATCCGGGCCATCTCCAGCAGCATGTGCCGGCGGAAGGCGACGGCCTCCTCGGGCGTGGCCTCGTGCGCGAGCGCGGCGCGATAGATGCGAGCGGCGTCGGCGGGCGCGAGTGGATCGGTGCGCACGTCGGCGTGGCTGTGGTCGGCCGACGTCGCGCCGTGGGCGATGAAGTACCGCCGCCGCTCCTCCAGGGCACGCACATAGCCGGCGTAGTCACCCGTGTCGATGTCCGCCACCTCCCCGAGCCGCACGACCGCCTCGCCCCACCCGGGCTCGCCCGGCTCGAGGTAGCGGTCGGGCCGGAACGTCGGGATGACGCGTTCCGGCCACCCCGGCTCGGCGCCCAGCGCAGCGTGCGCCGCGAGGTCGGAGCAGGGGTCGTCGGTCGTGGTCAGGATCGAGATCCGGAAGCGGCGGGCCAGCGCACGCGGGCGGTAGCCGTCCTCGCCGAGGCGCTCGGCCACCTGGTCGTAGATCCCGTCCGCGCTCTGCGCGGAGGGACGCGTGGTGACGCCGAAGATGTCGGCGAGCTCGGCTTCGAGCCAGAAGCGAACGGGAGTGCCCCGGAACAACTCCCAGCGCCCGCACAGCAGTCGCCACGCCATGCGCGCCGCCTCCTCCGAGAGCGGTCCCTGACCCACCCCGAGCGCCTCGAGCGCGACGCCGTCGGCATGCAGCAGCCGGGTCACGTAGTGATCGGGGGTGACCAGCATCGTCGCCGGATCGGGGAACGGACGATCGTCGAGCAGGAGCTGCGGATCGACGTGGCCGTGCGGCGAGATCACCGGCTGCTCGCGCACCGCGTCGTACAGCCGCCGGGCGATCGCCCGCAGGCCCGGATCCGAGGGCAGCAGCCGGTCCGGGTGCAGCACCAGCGCGGAGTCGGCGACGGCCACGCCCGTATAGTGGACCATGTCGGAGCAGCGAGGCAAGCGCGCTCGACGAGGCAGGTCCAGGCGCCGCTCGAGGTCGGAGATGACGAACACGATCAGCCCATTAACGCCGGCCGTCGCAGCGGCCCGGATCGGCGGGCCCGACGGCGTCCTGACCGACGAGCAGATCTCGAGCTTCGTGGCCGAGCAGCTCGGGGCGAGCGATCTCGACGGTCGCAGCGTGTGCGTCCTGGTGCCCGACGGCACCCGCAGCTGTCCGTTGCCGCTACTCCTGTCGGCTGTCCACGGCGCTTTGCACGGTCGCGTCAGTCGGCTCACCGTGCTGATCGCGCTCGGCACCCATGCCGCGATGAGCGAGCCTGCGCTGGCCGCCCACCTCGGCTACGAGACCGGCGCGCCGGCCGCGCGCTATCCGGCCATGACCGTGCTCAATCACGCCTGGTGGGATCCGGCCACGTTCGCCGACGTCGGCACGATCTCCGCAGACCGGATCGCCGAGCTCTCGGACGGCATGCTGCGGCACTCGGCCGACGTGCGGGTCAACCGCGCCGTCGTCGAGCACGACGTCACGCTGATCGTCGGGCCGGTGTTCCCGCACGAGGTGGTCGGCTTCTCGGGCGGCAACAAGTACCTGTTCCCCGGCGTCTCCGGCCGGGAGCTGATCGACCTCTCGCACTGGCTCGGCGCGCTGATCACCAATGCCGAGGTGATCGGGACCCGGGGCATCACGCCGGTCCGGGCAATGATCGACGAGGCGGCGTCGCTGCTGCCGGTGCAGCGCCTGGCGCTGTGCCTCGTGACGAAGTCACGCTCGCCCCGGGAGCTGCACTCGATCGCGTTCGGCGATCCCGGGTCGGCCTGGGAGGCGGCCAGCGAGGTGTCGGCGGCGGCGCACATCCTGTACCTCGACGCTCCGGTGCGCCGGGTCCTGTCACTGATCCCGGACAAGTACGACGACATGTGGACCGGGGCCAAGGGCTTCTACAAGGTCGAGCCGATCGTCGCCGACGGTGGGCAGGTGGTGCTATACGCGCCGCACATCCGCGAGCTCAGCACCACGCATCCGGCCATCGCCGAGATCGGCTACCACTGTCGCGATTACTTCGTCAAGCAGTGGGATCGGTTCAAGGGCTACCACTGGGGCGATCTCGCGCACTCGACTCATCTGCGCGGTGTGGGCAGCTACGACGCGGTGCACGGCGAGCGCGATCGGGTGACGGTCGCGCTCGCGACCGGCATCTCCGAGGAGCTGACCCGCGCGGTCAACCTGGACTATCTCGACCCGGCCGGGATCGACCCGGAGGCATGGGCGGCCGACCCGGACACGCTGGTCGTGCCGGACGCCGGAGAGGACCTGTTCCGCCTGCGGTGACCGCCGCTCGGGCGCCGCAGCGGGTGCGGAGGCTCGGACTACACTTGCTCGCGATGTCCCGGGCAGAGCTACGCGAGGTCGTCGAGCGGCTCGCCCGCGGGGAGCTCTCACCGGAGGCGGCCGAGGAGCGGCTGGCGCGCGCACCGCTGCTGGACCTGGGGTTCGCGCGCCTCGACGCGCGGCGCGGGGAGCGCCAGGGCGTGCCCGAGGCGGTGCTCGCCGACGGCAAGGAGCCCGAGCAGGTGGTGACCATCGTGACCGCGCTGCGTGACCGTGGTCACGAGACGATCCTTGTCACCCGGGCCGACGCGACCGTGCGCGCAGCCGTGCGCGAGGCGGTTGGAGAGGTCGAGGAGGACGCCGGTGCAGGGCTGCTGTGGATCGTCCGCGACGTGCCCCAACCGGCCGGCACCGTGTCGGTGGTCTCGGCCGGCACCGCGGACGCTCCGGTGCTGCGCGAGGTGGCGACCTGCGCCCGCTTGTTCGGCGCGGGCGTTCGCGTGCAGGAGGACGTCGGTGTCGCCGGGCTTCACCGCCTGGCCCTGGCGCTCGACGACCTGCGGGCGGCCGACTGCGTCGTGGTCGTGGCCGGGCACGACGCCGCGCTGGCCTCGGTCGTCGGCGGCCTCGTCGCGGCACCGGTGATCGCGGTGCCCACCAGCACCGGCTACGGCGTCGCGGCCGGCGGCATCCCGGCGCTGCTGGCCATGCTGACCTCGTGTGCGCCGGGCGTGGCCGTCGTCAACATCGACGACGGGTTCGGCGCGGCGACGATCGCATCGCGGATCGCGCGTGCCGCCGCGGGCGCCGTGTGAGCGCGCGGCGACTGCTGTACATCGACGCGATCGGCGGGGTCGCCGGGGACATGCTGCTCGGCGCACTACTCGACGCCGGCGCGCCGCTGCACGAGGTGCGCGCCGGGCTCCGCGGACTGGGCATCGACGGGCTCGATCTCGCGGTCGCGCCCACCGAGCGCCACGGCTTGGGCGCCGTGTCCGCGCGAGTGATCGCGCCGCCCGAGCACGTGCATCGGGATTGGGCGGCCGTGCGGGCGATGCTGGATCGCGCCCGGCTCCCGCCACGTGCGCGGGCGCGGGCCGAGGAGACGTTCCGGCGACTCGCGCACGCCGAAGGCCGCGTCCACCGGCGCGCACCCGAGGAGGTGGAGTTCCACGAGGTTGGCGCGCTCGACGCATTGGCCGACGTGTGCGGGGTGGCGCTGGCGCTCGAGGCGCTGGACGTCGAGCGGGTCGTCTGCTCGCCGCTCCCGGTCGCGCGTGGCCTCGTGTCCGCGGCGCACGGGGTGCTCCCGCTGCCGGCGCCGGCGACGCTCGAGCTGCTCCGTGGCGCACCGCTGTATGGCGTCGATGCCGGCGTCGAGCTGGTCACGCCCACGGGTGCGGCGCTGGCCGCCGCGCTCGCCGAGGACCGCTTCGGCGCCGTCCCGCCGCTGACGCTCGAGGCCGTCGGCTACGGCGCCGGCACCCGCGACCTCGCCGACCGGCCCAACCTCGTCCGGGTGCTGCTCGGGACCGAGATCGCGGGCGACACGGGGGGCACTCGCCGGCCCGCGGTGCTGGTCGAGTGCACGCTCGACGATCTGTCGGGCGAGCTCGTCGCCGACGCGGCCACCGCGTGCCTGGCCGCCGGCGCGCTCGACGCCTGGGTCACCGCCGTGCAGATGAAGAAGGGGCGCCCGGGAGTGGTGCTCACAGCCGTCGTGCGCCCGAACCGCGAGCGCGAGGTCTCGGAGGCGATGCTGCGCCACACGACCACGCTCGGCGTGCGCATCCTGCCGGTCGTTCGCTGGGAGCTCGATCGCGAGCAGCACACGGTCACGGTCGACGGCGAGCCCGTCGCGGTCAAGGTCGGCCGCCTCGACGGAGAGGTCGTCAACATCGCGCCCGAGCACGAGGACGTCGCTCGCGCCGCCGCCGCTCTCGGCCGTCCGGCCAAGGCCGTGTGGGCGCAGGCATGGGCGGCGGCGGAGCGCGGGCTCGGCGGCTAGCGACCGGATCGGCGCCGGCCGCCTCTGGACGCGATCACCACCACTTCTGCTCGCGGGCCCTGTCGGCGCCGCCGGTGCGATCGAGCGCGTCGAGCACCGCCAGGTCGGCGTCGGAGAGCGCGAAGTCGTAGATCGCGCCGTTCTCGGCGATTCGCTCGCGATGGGTCGACTTCGGGATCACGATCGTCCCGCGTTGGAGGCACCAGCGGAGCAGCACCTGGGCGGGTGTCCGTCCGGCCCGCTCGGCGATGCCGGCGACCGTCGGATCGGACAGGTGTCGGCCGGTGCCCAGCGGGCTGTAGGCCTCGAGCGCGATCTGGCGCTCGGTGCACGCCGCGAGCAGCGCCCGCCGGTACTCGAACGGGCTGAACTGGACCTGGTCGACCACCGGTTGGATGCTCGCGACCGCGCTCACCTGCTCGAGCTCCCCGACGCTGAAATTCGAGACGCCGATCGAGCGCGCGTGGCCGCGTCGCCGAGCTTGCTCCATCCCCGGCCACGCCCAGGTCGGGCCCTTCTGTGGCCAGTGGATGATGTACAGGTCGAGCTGGTCGACCCCGAGCCGCCGCAGGCTCCGCTCCGCTTCGGCGGCCGGATCGCTGTGCCCGGGGTAGAACTTGGTCGTGAGGAAGACCTCCTCACGGGGCACGCCGCTGTCGCGCAGCGCGCGCCCGACGCTCGCCTCGTTCCCGTAGGCCTGGGCGGTGTCGATGTGGCGGTAGCCGAGCTCGAGCGCCCACCGGACCGCGTTCTCGCACTCGGGTCCGTCCGGCACCTGCCAGACGCCCAGACCGAGGGTCGGTATCGTCGCGCCGTCGGCCAACGCTCGCACGCGTTGCTCAGGGGTCTCCGGTCCGTCTGGCACGTTGCCTCCTCGAGTTGGGTTGCAGTGTTGGTAGCGTCCGCCCGCGGCCCACCCTAACCTCATGGGCGCTCGCCCGACCTGCGAATCGGCTCAGACCGCGGGGTGGTGGGTCAGGTAGCCGTGCTGCTTGAGCTCGCGGATCGCCTCCTGCTGGTGCTCGGCGAGCGTGTGGAGCTCGGTGTCCATCGCTCTAATCTAATCTGCGCGTTGGCGGCGCGCTCGCGCCGCTTGACAGCGAGCAGTTGCCGGTTCTCGATGTCGCGTTGACGGGCGGCGCGAACCTCGGGCGTGACCTCATCGCCGGCGGTGACGGAAGGCGTGTGGTTGCAGTCCAGCGCCACCGGCAGGCGGATCAAGAGTCCGCTCGGATGGGCGGGCAGCGCGTGTTGGAGCGACGGGTCCCATGCGGCGATCCGCTGGGCGAGCATCCGCCCGACCGCTCGCCCCGGCGGCCACCACAGGCACCGGGTCGAGGGCTCCTGCGTCCCAGGGGGATTCTCGGCCAGCCACTGGTCGCGATGCCCGGTCAGCAGGATGCCGGTGAGCTCGGGGGTGCCGGTGGGCGCCTGTGGGTGGGCGCTGGGTGCGCCGGTGATCGCGGCCACGATCGCGGCGATCGCGCTGTCGGCCTGACGGACGCCGAGCGCGCTGTGCTCGAGCGCCGCGGCGACGCAGCCGCCCGCGGCCCAGACGCGCTCGCTGCCGCACACCTTCAGCCTTTCGTCGACCTCGATGAAGCCGGCGGCATCCTCCGCCACCCCGGCCAGGAACGGTCCCTCCATGGTGGGCAGCGAGATCAGGCGGTCGTAGTGGACCGGAGACCCCTCACCGAGGCGCAGGCGCGCCGGATCGGTCGGTCTCCCGGTCAGCGAGCCGGCCCGCGCGTCGGGGTCCTCGGGCAGGAGCACGAGATCTGTGGGACGGACGGGTTGGTCATCCGGGCGCGGTTCGTCGAGCAGCTCGACCCCGCTGATCGTCTCCACACCCGCGGCGTCGAGCTCGCGCAACACCGCCTCGGTGGCCTCGGGGCCGAGTGCGCCCAGCGGGTGCTCCTCCGCGGTGACCAGTGCGATGCGCACGCCGGTCCCGCCCGCCGTCCACGCCAGCACCAGCGACAGCTCGTACGCTGGAATCGGCCAGCGCGCGCCGCGTGGCACGACCACGGCGACGCTGCGAACCTGGCCGGCGGCAACCTCCGCGATCGTGCGGTCGAGGAACCCGGGGTCGTGGCCGCGCTCCCACACGTACCCCCCGCTCACGGCCCGCTTCGACTGCGCGCCAAGCGCAATCAGGAGGTAGTCGAAGTCGTATGTGTCCCCGTCGCGGGTGAGCAGCTGGCGCTCGGGCTGGTGAACGGCATCGACGCGATCGGCAACCCACGAAGCGCCGGCCTCGGCGACGAGGTCGGCAATCGCCAGCCCGTGCTCGTGGGTGGGCCGGAACAGGGACTCGGAGCTCATCGAGCGATAGCGGAACTCGCTCTCGGGCGCGATCAACCGCAGCTCGGCTCTGTCGCCGAGCGCCTCGCCCGCCCACAGCAGCGCCTCGACCCCCGCCACGCTGGCCCCGACGATGCACACGAGGGGCCTCGACACGCCCATACCTGAAGGCTAGCGCGAGACGGCGCTCCGATCGCGCTGACGCTGCTTCCCGGAGTAGCGGGGACGGTGCGCAAGAATCGCGACCACGCACCCGGCCTGAGACTCGTGCCCGCTACACCCGCACGAGGCGGCCGCTGACGAGCAGCTTGCTCGGAGCGCGGAGAATCCCGAGCGGGCTCCAGGTCATCCCGAGCTCGCGATGGTCGACGTGGGTGACCGCCTCGACCTCGAGCTCGCCGTCGGCCGGCCGGACGGTCGCGTCCAGGGCCACCGGAACTGATTTCCCGGCCGCCTCCAGGCGTCCGCGCAGGCTGAGCTGCTCGCCGTCGAGAGTCGCCTCCTCAGAGGTGAACCGGACCTGAGGGTGGTGCTCCACGTCGAAGAAGTCGCCCGAGCGCAGGTGCGCGTTGCGCTTCTTGCGCTTGGTGTCGAGGCTGTCGGCCTCGATCGTGAGCTCCACGGCCGGCTGCGAGCGCAGGTCGAGCGTGCCCTCGTAGCGGTCGAAGTGGCCCTTGACCGTCATCGCGCCGTAGAAGTGGCGCACGTGGAACTCGACGCTCGACCGCGTCGGGTCGAGCCGCCAGCGGGTCTGCTCTAGGTCGCGGTGCTCCGGTGAGTCAACAGGTTGCGTGGTCATGTGAAGGTCCTCTCTCTGTTCTGTTCAGTTTCCCTCGCCGGCTGCGCCGGCGACCCGGGGCGGGTGAAAATGTTGGATGATCCGGGCGTCGTTCGCCGGACGTCCCGTTTCCTGTGGTGCTTTTGAGCCCGTGGTTCAGTTTGGCGTGGGGACCTCCCCCGGATCCCGGGACTGCCGCCGTGAGCGCGCTCCTCAGACTCGTCTGTTTCGGAGGTTCTTGGCGGACGGCGATCCGTGTCGTTGATCCCAAGGAGGTCTGATGGATGTGATCGTTGAGCGCCCGGGCGCGCTGGACGTGCATAAGGCGCAGGTGACCGCTTGTGTGCGGGTGCCCGACGAGCAGGGTGTGCGAGTCCAGCATCTCGCGGAGTTCAAGACGACCGTCCGTGGGCTGCTTGCCCTGCGCGACTGGCTCAAGGCTCACCGTGTCACGCAGGTCGCGATGGAAGCGACCGGCGTTTACTGGAAGCCGGTCTGGCACGTGCTCGAAGACGACTTCGAGCTGCTGTTGGTCAACGCGAGGCACGTCAAACAAGTTCCTGGTCGCAAGACCGATGTGAAGGATGCCGAGTGGCTTTGCCGGCTGACCGAGGCCGGGCTGCTGCGCGGGAGCTTCGTTCCGCCGAAGCCGATCCGCGAGCTGCGACAGCTGACCCGCTATCGCAAGGCGCAGATCGCCGAGCGTCAGCGCGAGGCTAACCGGCTGCACAAGGCGCTGGAGGACACCGGGATCAAGCTCGACTGCGTCGCGACCGACATCCTCGGCGTCTCGGGCCGCGCGATGCTCAACGCGCTAATCAACGGCACGACCGATCCGGTCGTGCTGGCCGACCTAGCGAAAGGTCGGATGCGCGCGAAGATCCCGGCGCTGCGCGAGGCGCTCGAGGGTCGCTTCGACGAGCTCCACGCGCTGCTGATCGGCGCGATCCTCGCGCACCTCGACTTCCTCGATCAGCAGATCGAGACGCTGACGGGAGCGATCGAGGTGAAGCTCGCCCCTTTCGCGGCGGCGGTTGACCTGCTGTGCACGATCCCCGGGATCGAGGTCCGCACCGCCCAGAACGTGATCGCCGAGATCGGGACCGACATGACCCAGTTCCCCAGCGCCGATCACCTCGCCTCCTGGGGCGGCCAGTGCCCCGGCAACCACCAGTCCGCCGGCAAACGCCGCTCCGGCAAGAGCCGCAAGGGGTCGAAATGGCTCAACCAGGCGCTCAAAGAGGCCGCGATGGCGGCCCTGCGCACCAACGACAGCTACCTGCAAGCCCTCTACCGCCGCAAGAAGTCCCAACTCGGCCACGCCCGCGCGCTCGGCGCCGTCAAACACTCGATGCTGTGCGCGATCTGGCACATGCTCACCACCGGCGAGCTCTACAACGACCTCGGCGGCGACTACTACGCCCGACGCGATCCCGAACGACAGACCCGACGCCTCGTCGCTCAGCTCGAGCGCCTCGGGCACACCGTGACCCTGCAGGAAACGCCGCTGGCAGCCTGAATCGCCGCGACAACCCACACGCCCTTACCCGGAAGGCGGTCACAACCCCAGCGCTATTTTCCCCTCAGGGGATGGTGGATCAGTCAGCCGGCCGGCCGGCGAGTCCGAACATCTCGGAGTAGCGGTCGATCATCATGTGGGCACCCTTGATCTGGGAGACGACCTCGGGGCCGGCGATCTCGGTGTCGGGCCGCTGGGCCGCGCCGCCCTCCGGGCCGAGCGGCACGAAGATCGAGGGGGGCGCCGGCTGGTACGCGCGGAGCTCGCTATCGCCCGCGATCAGGGCGGCGATGTTCTCGGCCACGAGGGCCGCCTCCCGCACGGCGCGCGATGCCATCTGGGCATCGGCGGTGACGATGTCGCCGATCGCGAAGACGGTGTCTTGGCCGGAAAGGCGCAGGTGCTCGCTGACCTCGAGGTGGCCGTTCGGCCTGCGCCCCCGTGCAAGCTCTCCGGTCAGGTAGTCGGTGACGGGCGCGACGCCGTAGCAGCGGTACCAGACGTCGGCCGTAAGCGTCGCTCCGGCCACCGTCGTGACGGTGAAGCCGCCCAGCGTCGCGGCCGCCGTCGGCGGCGGGTCGCGAAACGCGGTCGCGAGCAGCAGCTCGATCCCGAGCTCGGCGAGCTGGCGGCGCAGCTCGGTGCGCAGCTCCGGACTGAACGGCCCGGCGAGGATGTCCGGCGCGATGTCGGCGATCGTGACCTGCTTGTCGGGGAAGGCGGCCTTGATCTCCCCGGCGAGCTCGAGCCCGGCCGGGCCGGCTCCGAGCACGAGCGCGCGGTCGGCGCCGACGAGCGCCTCGTGGGCTCGCTCATAGCGCTCACGCGCCTCGGCGGTGTCGTCGGCGTCGCTCTTGGCGGGGAACGGATAGCCCGAGCCGGTTGCCAGCACGATGTAGTCGGCGGAGACCTCGCCGCCGGAGGCGAGCGCAACGCGGTGGGGCTCGATCGCCACCGCCCGGTCGCGCACCACACGCCCCCGGGTGAGCAGCCCGCCGTAGGGGAAGAAGATCCGCTCCACCCAGTCCGGCGCCACCAGGGCTCGCAGCGCGGCGACGTTGTGGACGAACGCGTCCTTGGGTTCGACCAGCACCACGTCGGCAACGTCGTCGAGCGCTCGGGCCACCGCGATGCCCCCGTAGCCGCCACCGATGACCGCCACGGTCGCGCCGGAAGACTCAGGGATATGAAGGTTGGAGAGCTCCACTGTGACCGCTCGCTGGATACGAGTAGGGGATCGACTCTAACAGATCATTGACATCGCTCAATGATCTACTACGGCCGATGGTGAGCGCTGTAGAATCGAGGCGTGACTTCAGGCGATCTCGTCGGCGAGCTCCTGGTCAGCCCATCACTGCAGCTGGCGATGACGGGGCGCGCCGCCATCCGCGAGCTCGGGGGGGCGTTCGCGACCGTCGGCCTCAAGCCGCGACAGTTCTTTGCGCTCGCCTACCTGCACGACCGCGGGCCGATGAGTCAGCAGGCGCTGGGCGAGGCCGTCGACGTCGACCCGAGCATTCTCGTCGCGCTGCTCAATCCGCTCGAGGCGGACGGCCTCGCATCGCGTGAGCGTGATCCCTCGGACCGCCGTCGCCACATCGTCGCGATCACCGAGCGCGGAGTCGCCCGCCTGCGCGAGGCCCAGCAGGCGCGGGATGCGGCCGAGCGCCGGCTCCTGTCCGGGCTCGACGACGACGAGCGCAAGCAGCTCGCCCGGCTGCTCGGGCAGATCCAGTCCGCTCCCCGCCACGGCGCCGCCTGCGAGGCCGACGCCGCCGACGACTGCTGACCTACCCCGGCGGCGGGGCCTCGGCGCGGGCGGCGCGCTGAATCAGCCCCGGGACCTCGCTCTTGGACGCGGCGAAGTAGAGCGCGATCAGGGCGTCGATCGCGAATGACGCCGCCGGACTCAGGAACGCCACGGCGATCGCCACGAGGTAGACGAGACCGCCGGCCAGCGCGGCGCCGGGAGCCGGCCGGAAACGCCGCGCGCGCCGGGGCGGCGACCAGGCTCGGATGCTCGGCGAGGTAGTGCCAGCTGAGGCTGAAGGACACGCCCATGAGGAGCATCGTGGCCGCGTAGAGGATGGCGGCCGGCCGGGCCTGAGACCCGTGATCGGCATAGCCGGCGGCGATCGAGGTCGGCCACGGGATGACCGAGACGAAGAGCAGGAACAGCAGGGTGCGCTCCAGGAAACGGCGATTGATCTCGCGCACGGCGCTCATCATGCCGTGGTGCTCGATCCACACGATCCCGATGGTCACGAACGACACCAGGTAGGCGACGTAGGTGGGCCAGTCGTGCAGCAGATCGTGGGCCAGATGCGCGGAGTCCACCGGCTTGGGGAGGTCGAGCACCAGGAGCGTGATCGCGATCGCGAACACGCCGTCCACGAGCGCGTGCAGTCGACCCGGGCCCATGGAGCCTGGTTCCACGCCGGCGGCAGCGGTCCTCTCAGCGCTGGGCGAGCCAGACGATCGGCGGCCCCATGATCGCCGGGTCGAGCAGCGTCACCCGCGGGCGGTGGGCGGCTCGGGGCGATCTCGATGAATAGGTGCGGATGGCGACATCCGACCGTTCGCATACCGTCACGATTCACCGCAAGAGGAGAACACGGATGAGCCCAGCCAGCAGGGTTGCGCGCCGACAGGTCGGGATCCCGCCCGCCACCGCGGCGGAGCAGCTGCAGAAATCGTTCCCGCCGACAGTGCCGACGCAGCCGCTGCCGGCGGGCCAGGGCGGCCGGGCCAAGGCCAGGCCAAGGCCGCCGATCTCGGGGTTCACGAGACCACGCCGCTGTCGTTCTTCGTGATCGGCGATCACGGCGGCATCAACGACCCGAACCCGCAGAACGCCGTCACGCTCGCGATGGAAGCGCAGGCGGCGCCGGCGTTTGTCTACAGCGTCGGCGACGTCGTCTACTTCAACGCCGACGCGGCGCAATGGACTCCCCAGTTCTACGAGGCCTATGCGCACCTGGCGGTGCCGTTTCTCAGCATCCCGGGCAACCACGACGGCGACACGACCGACGATCCGAGGCGCACGCCGCTGGATACCTGGATGGCGAACTTCTGTGCCGCCAAGCCCGCCTTGCCGGTCGGCAGCGAGGAGTACGAGCGCGACGTGCAGACGCAGCCCTACTGCGATTGGACGCTGCAGTGCGCGGCGGTGACCATCGTCGGCCTGTACTCGAACGTACCCTCCGGCGGGCATCTGGAACAGTCACAGATCGACTGGCTGACGGGTGAGCTCAAGGCCGCAGATCCGAAGCTGCCGCTGATCGTCACGCTCCATCACCCGCCCTACAGCGTCGATGCCCACCATGGCGGATCGCAGCAGATGGGGATCGCGCTCGACTCGGCGTTCACGGCCTCGGGGCGCCTGCCACAGCTCGTGATCTCCGGTCACGTCCACGACTATCAGCGCTTCACCCGAACGAACCTCGCGCACCCGATCCCGTACATCGTGATCGGGAACTCGGGCTACCACAACCTGCACAAGCTCGCCCCCGGCTCGAACGCCGGCCAGCAGCTCGCGCCGGGAGTGACCTTCGAGTACGGGGACGACTCGGAGTACGGCTTTATGAAGCTGACCGTCCAGGGCGGCAAGATCAGGGGCGAGTACTTCGGTGTCACTCCGGGGGTGACGTCGAACGCCCCGCCCCGGGTCACGGCGGAAAAGGACACTTTCTAGTGCGGATCGTCTCGGCGGCGACCCGCAGAGCTCCGAGCTCGGCCGCCCCGGACGGAGGTTGAGCCGCGTCCGGTCCTCGGCAGCGTCGGGGGCGTAGGGGGCATGCCGCTGGGGTAGTGGGACGTGAGCCTGGAACTTCCGTCCCAGGCAAGGCACAATGCGGTCAAGGTCCAGCCGTCCGCAGGAGGACATGATGAGCACCGATTACAGGCTCTCGTATGGGACGCACGCCACGCCGGATCAGGGCCGGTGCGCGATGGAGTGGGTCAGCCATCTGGCCGGCGAGCCCCACACCGACCAACCGGGGTGCGTGAGCCCGGTGGTCCGCGCGTTCTGCATCGCCCTCAACGACGGTCTCGACGACGGTCCGCGCCAGCGCCTGCGGCCATACCTGACGCGCACGATCGGGACCGCGGACGACGGGCTCGATCACCGGCGCGCGTGGATGGCCATGGACTGGCTGATCCGGACCTACACGCCGACCTGGCTCTCCGCGGCCGGGCTGGCCGACGCCGCCGACCGGCTGTGGTCGCTTCCCGAGGTGGAGTCGGGCGAGGATCTTCCGGCGGCGGCCGACGCGCTGCGCTTCGCGCGCCAGCGGGCCCGCGGCGCCTGGGGCGCCGGCCCGGTCACGTGGCTGGCGACCGGTGTGGCCGCCCGGGCGACCGCGCGCGAGATGGCCTGGGCGACGGCCGCGGCGGCGGCGTGGGCGGCGGCCCGCGCGGGAGTCGGCGATACGGCCGGAGATCGTGCCCGAGCAGCGGCGCGGGCCGCCGGCGGCGATGCGGCAGCGTCGATCACGCGCGCTGCGCGAGCGGGCGCGGGCCGCGCCGCCGGGCGCGAAGCCGCGCGGATGGCGCTGGCCCCGACGCTCGAAGAGCTGCAGCATTCGGCGCTGGCGCTGCTGGAGCGGATGCTGCCGACGGTGGCGCTGGCGCCGGCCGCGGGACACGCAGAGCTGTTCGGCGCGGCGGTCGCGGCTCAGGTCTAGGCGCGGCGGCGCCGACGGTCAGTTGCCCGCGCTGCCGGCGGGCGCGGCGGCCCGGGCGGTGCACGCAGCGGGTGTCCCGAGCGCCGCCGACAGGCTCCACTTCGCCCGGATGTCGACCTCGCCCGGGGCGGTCGCGTTTACGACCGTCCATCCGCCGGGGCTCGCGCTCAGGCAGGCCGGGCCGATCGCGTGCAGGAAGCGCGTGTAGTGCACGCGCACCTGGATCGCGCCTGCGCCGAGGGCGCGGATCGCCTCTGCGGCGGTCGTCATCCGCATCAGGCGGCCCGGTCCGCGGACGAGCGGCTCCGAGCCCTCGACCGCGAACACGCGCCAGTGCGCGTTGTGCCACGCCAGCCGCAGGTACGACGGCGGGTGGCTGAGCAGCTTCAGCTCGCGCTGGCCCCAGCGCTCGAGCACGACATCGGGCAACGCGACGAAGCGCACGCCGTTGGCCAGCAACCACTGCCGGTAGGACTGCGCGGTCAGCTGACCGGTGTAGAAGAGGGCGTTGTAGCGAGCGTCGAGCTGGGTCTCCCAGCCGCGGGCGAGGTCGAAATGGGCCGCGACGTAGACCGACTCCCAGCGCGTCGCGGTCGGCACCACCTCCACGCGTCCCGAGGCCGCGCCGGCGCGATCGAGGAAGCTGATCAGCGGCGCGAAGTACGAGGCGCTCGTGGACGGGTTGTCGAACGTCTTGGCAACCTCGGTGACCGGCCCCCAGAGCTGCCAGATCGCCAGCCCGGCGCAGGTGAGGAGCACCAGCGGCCGGCGGGCGTTGCGCGTGGACAGGAGCATCAGCGGGCCGGCCAGCAGCACCCCGAGGCGGGCGATGTTGCTGCCCATCGGGCTCGGCACGATGAAGCACAGCGCGATCCCGCACGCGTACAGCACAGCACCGCGGCGCACGAACTTCGGTCCGTCGTCCATGCAGACGACGACGAGCACGATCAGCAGGGTGTCGACGATGGCCGCCGCGAGGTCGAACGGCTGGGCGCCCCCGTCACCGAACGCAACCCCCATGATCCCCGCCATCCCGAGCGCGGGGATGGCCAGTAGGGCCGCGCGGCCGGGGCCGAGGACGGTCCAGCCGAGGACCGCGACGAGGCCGAGGAAGACCCCCGCGACCGGGCTCGCGGCCGCGCACAACGCGGCCAGAAGCACAGTGAGCACCCGGCTCCGCCGCGTGACGGCGAGCACGGCCAAGAGTCCGAAGGCGAAGCCGAGCGCGAACGTCACCCGGCCGATGTACAGATCCCCGACGGCTGCGGCCGCGAACCAGTAGGCCGCGGTGCTGCTCCGCGCGCCCCAGTGGCGTCGGACGAGCGAGTTGAACGCGAACGTCGAGCTGAGCACCGCCGCCACGCCGACCAGGCGCGGTCCGAACACGCTTCCCAGCGGCGGGAACAGCAGGCTGTAGCCCGGGAACAGGTGACCGTCGAACCAGTGGTTGTCCCAGAGCGCGAACCCGTGCTGGGTGAAGAAGTTGGAGTGGTAGGCCTGCGCCGCGAAGTCGGCCGTCCGCGGACCGATCACCAGCCACAGCGCCGACAGCAGCGCCGCGAGCGCGATCGGACCGAAACGGCTCCGCGTCTCGGGATCGATCCCGCGCGCGGCATCGGCGATCGAGCCGGCGATCCGGCTGCCGGGCCAGGGCGCCGCCAGCGCGTCGATCGACATGCGCACCGTCGATCGGGCACGCCGAGCGGGCGGCACAGGTTGGCCGCCAAGTCTCGCTGAAGGGGCTTCGGGATACATGGCGTGGGTCATGCGCCGGCCTGTCGGGGCGGTCGGGCCCACATTCCTGGAGTGCCCCCAAACGGGTCACGCCCAATCATGCCGAGCCCTCCGGCACAGCTTCAGGTCCGCGGAGTCGACGATGCCGACACCGAACCCGGTTCTATGCAGGGTAGACCACTGGCCGGGTGGCATGCTTTCCGGATTGTGGTGAATTGGCGGTTCTGCCGGGGGAGGGTGGGCCATCCATCCTGCCCGGAACCACTACGCCAGCGTCGAATACTCCGCCGGATCCCAGGCCAGCAGCGCCAGCACCTGGGCGATGGAGCTCTGGTCGAGCAGCGTCACGCCGCGAGAGAAGCGAAACAGGTCGCGGCGGTCGCGGTGCTCCGACCAGGCGTGCTCGGCGTAGGCGCGCATCGCGTCGATGATCTCGGCGCGCAGCGCCTCGTCGTCGGTCGCGGCGTGGAGCAGCAGCTGGTTGCGGAAGAAGATCGCGTTGAAGGCCGGCCCCTGGCCGTCGTAGCCGGCGCCGGCGTAGTGGCCCAGCGCCTTGCGTGCGATCGCCTCCGCGCGGGCCAGGAACTGCGCTCGCTCCTCACCTCCGGCACGGCGAGCGAGGAGGACGTTCGCGCCGAGCATGCTGCCCTGGCTGTAGCTCCACAGGGTGTCGTCGAGCGTTCCGTCGCCACGCAGCTTGTCCCAGAACAGCCCGGTGGCCGGGGTGGGACCGTCGCGGCTCGCGTCGAGGGCTCGGTTGACCCAGGCCACCATCTCCTCCGGGCTGACCGACCACTCCGCGCCGCCCCCGCCGCCCGGACCCTCCGCGCCGCCTCCGCCCCCCCCGAGCTCGGCCAGATGCAGCCCGAGCTGGGCGTTGGGGGCCGTTGACACCGCGTTGCGGTCGTGATTGCGCAGCCCGAGCCCGCGGCCCTGCTCGACCCAGAAGACGCCTCCCGGGCTCGGAGCGTCGGGATTGGTGTCCCAGCCGGATACCGCAAAGCGAAACACCTCGGCGGCGCGGTCGAGGCGGCCGAACCCGGGGCGCATGCGCTCGAGTTGCACGAGCGCGAGGCCGACCCAGGCGTTGTCGTCGTAGTAGCGATCGCCGCCGACCACGGCCCCCACCCGTCCACCCAGCCGCGGCCCGACCACGTCCGACGAGTACGCAGGCACGGGTCCGCGCGTGTCCCAGTAGCGCTCGAGCAGTCCGAGATCGGCGGCGATCGCGGCGTCGGCGTCGAACGCCTCCCCGTCCACGCGGACGCCGAGGGCGCCGGGGACGCCGGCGAGGTCGAGCGTGGCGAACATCGCGCGCGCGAACGGCCACAGGTGCGCGGACGTCCCCGGCCGGTGTAGCAGCCCGTCGCGGCGGTAGCGACCGCTCCGGGTCCGGAACTGCCTCTGCATCGCCGCGTAGGCCCGCCCGGCGCGGGCCGCATAGACCTCCCGCGCCCACTTGTCCGCCGGTCCCCCGCCGCCGGGCAGCTCAGCCGGCCCCGCGCCTCCGGGCATCTCAGCGGTCCGCGACCGCGCGGAGGTGCTGGAACGGCCGCCCGTCGCGCAGCTCCCGGATCACCGCTTCGACGAGCCCGTCGGTGTGGAGCAGGCGACCGTCGGTGACGGCGGCCACGATCGCGCGTTTGCTCTGGATCAGGCGCGCCATCGTCTCGTCGATCGTGTCCGCGGCGAGCAGGTACCAGGCCGTGACCGCATCGCGCTGACCGATCCGGTGACAGCGATCCTCGGCCTGATCGTGGATCGCCGGCGTCCACTCGAGCTCGAGGAAGGCGACGTTGGAGGCGCGGGTGAGCGTGATCCCCTGCGCCGCGACCCGGGTGGAGGCGACGATCAGCGACGGGCCACCGGAATCCTGAAAGGCCGCGATCGCGGCCTCCCGGTCGCGCAGCGAATCGGCCCCGAGCAGATGCAGAGCGCCGGGGAACCGGGCCAGCACCGCCTCTTGCACCTCGAGGTGGCGAGCGAACACGACCAGCGGCTCGCCCGAGGCCAGGAAGTCCTCGATCCAGGCCAGCGCCGCGGCGAGCTTGCCCCTGGCCGCAAGCCGCTGCAGCGTCCCCAGCTGAGCCAGGCGCTCGGCGCGCAGGGTCGCGGCGATCCGGGCGTTCAGCTCCGAGAGGTCGAGGGGCTGGGAGCGCAGCCATTCGATCACGTCGTGCTCGGCCAGCCGGTACTCCGCCCCGTTGGTGAGAGCGACGGGGACCACGACCTGTCGCTTGGCCGGCAGCTGGGGCAGCACGTCGGACTTGAGCCGGCGCACGAAGCAGTGGCGGCGCAGATGCCAGTGCAGCCGCTCCTCGCTCAGCCGGCCGCGGAACTGCCGCGAGAAGCGCGCCCCCGAGCCGAAGTCCTCGAGCCGTCCGATCACGCGCAGCTGGGCGATCAGCTCGTCGGCGTGGTTGAGCACCGGCGTGCCGGTCAGGGCCAGCCGGAGTCCATCGGCATTGACGGAGGCGGCCAGGCGGCGCACGGCATGGGTGCGCTTGGCGCGCGGGTTCTTGCAGTAGTGCGACTCGTCCACGATCAGTGCGCGCGGACGGCGGCGCGACAGGGACTCGCGATGGGCGGCGACGATCTCGTAGTTGAGGATCGTGATCTCGCCGCTCGGCGGGACCGCGGCGCGCCCCTCGACGACGGCCACCGAGCGATGCGGCAGCCACCGCCCGGCCTCGCGCTGCCAGCCGAGCTTCATCGACGCGGGGCAGACCACGATGGCCGGGAACGCGCCGTCGGCCTCGATCGCGGCCAGCGCCTCGACCGTCTTGCCGAGGCCCTGCTCGTCGGCCAGGAACGCGCGCCGAGCATCGAGCACGTAGCGAACGCCGGCCCACTGGAAGGGCGCCAGCTCACCGCCCAGGACCGCGGCCGTCGACTCGATCGGATCTCCATGGTCGGCGCGCGAGCGCCGGATCGTCTCCGCCGCGAGGGCGCGCTCGCTCAGCATGCGATTGAGCGCCGCGAGGGCGTCTCCGGTGAGGGCCACCTCGTGGCGGGCGACGAACGCGTCCAGATCCTCGGCCAGCCACGGGTCGAGCGGCACCGCGCGGGTGTCCTCGGCGCCGGGCAGCCGCTCGAACGCGGGCCCCACGTCCCGATCCCACAGAACCTGGAGCCGCAGCTCCTCCCCGTGTACGCCCCGCGCCAGCACGAGCTGGGCCGGAGGCGGCGAGTGGCCGAGCTCGACCAGCGACATGCAGCGCTCGGAGGCGATGTCGAGGCGGGCCGAGGGTTGGGCGCGCAGCTCCTGCGCAACCACCTTGGTGAGCGGGACGAGCAGGCGACCGGCGTGCTCGACCGCCACGGCGCGCAGGGCCTCGGGGACCTCACCGGCCCGCGTCTCGAGCACCCACCAGCCGCGGCCGTCACATCGGGTCGTGCGCACGTAGCCGATCCAGCGCCGGCGCACGCCGGAGAGCCAGGCCAGCACATCGGCGCTGGCGCTGAGCTCGGGATGACGCTCGAGCAGCTCGGCCACCTTCATCCCGGCCCAGTCCTCCGCCGGCGCTGACCACTCGCGCCTGTCCCAATCGAAGCGGCGGTTGGGAATCGTCCGCACAAGCTCCACGAGCCCGCGGTCGTACGGGAACGCGAGCACCACGACCTGCTCTCCCGCGCGGTCGCGGCGCAGCTCGACGTTGGGGCGTTCCGGGGCCAGCTGCATCGGCCCGCCAACGCTAGCGGGGAGCCGGGACGGGGCCCCCCGGGTCAAGCGCCGGTCAGCCCGACCGCGCCGGTCGGTCCGGGTCAGCGCGCCGTTGTGCCCGTCGAAGACGGGAGCACGCGCTCACGCTAGCCAATTGGCACCGCGGCCCGTTGCTCGGCGTCCTCGCGCTCGAACTTCGTCGGCGCCGAGAGCCGCCTCGGGCGGCCGAGGTAGTGGCCCTGCGCGAAGTCGACCCCGGCCGCGCGCACGGCCGCGAGCGTCTCGGCGTCCTCGACGCCTTCGGCGATCGTCCGTTTGCCGAGGCTTCGGGTGACGTCCACGATCGAGACGACCACGTGGCGGTCGGTCTCGCTGGAGGCGAGGTCCTTGATGAACTCGATGTCGATCTTCACGTACCGGGCCGGGATGTGCTTGAGGTAGGTGAACGAGGCAAAGCCGGTCCCGAAGTCGTCGATCGCGAGGTCGCACCCCAGTCCCGTCAGCTCACCGGCGAAGGCGCGGGCCTCGGCGAGGTTCCGCACCGCCGCCGTCTCCGTGATCTCGAACACGAGGTTCGCCGGATCGAGCCCGCCGGCAACCGCCTTGCGCAGCGTCCGCACGATCTGCGGGTCGCCGATCGACAGGGCGGACAGGTTGAACGCGACGCGCTCGCCGCCGCGGGCCAGCTCGACGGCCTGCTTGAGCACCCACCGGTCGATCTGATTGACGAGGCCGAAGCGCTCGGCCGACGGTAGGAAGGCGGCGGGTTCGATCAACGTCCCGTCCTCGCCGAGCAGCCGGATCAGCAGCTCCTGGTGGCTGACGGCGCCGCCGTCGAGATCCACGATCGGCTGGCCGTAGAGCACGAACCGCTCATCCTCGAGTGCGGTCCGGATCTGCGCCACCCAGCTCAAGTTGGCGCCGGGCTGGCCCGTGTACATCGCGACATGGTTGCCGCCGTTCTGCTTGGCCTCGTGCAGCGCGATGTCGGCCGCCGTGAGCACGTCGTCGCCCAGCAGCTCGCTGCCCTGCCGGAACATCGCCACCCCGATGCTGACTGTCATCGGGGCCTGCGCCGCACAGTCGGCCGCCCGGGTGCGGAGCTGCTCGGCGATCCGGATCGCGTCCGCCTCACTCACCTCCGGCAGCACGGCCGCGAACTCGTCCCCGCCGTAGCGCGCGACGACGTCGGTGGCGCGCAGCCGGTCGGCCAGGCCGGCGGCGATCATCCTCAGCACCTCATCGCCGGCCGGCTGGCCGAAGGAGTCGTTGTAGAAGCCGAACCGGTCCACGTCGAGGAGCAGCAGCGCTCCGGCTTGATCCTCGCGCGTGCCGTAGCGGAGCTCGCGGTCGATCTCATCGACGAGCCGCCGGCGGTTGAGCAGACCGGTCAGCGGGTCGTGGTCGGAGAGATGCTGCAGGCGGGCCTCGACGGTGCGCAGCTCGGTCAGGTCCTGGCACACGACGCGCAGCCGCGCGGGCCGGCCGCCCTCGAACACGGACTCGCCGTCGACCAGCAGCAGCCGGACGGCTCCGTCCGGGCGGACGATGCGATGCTCGCTGCGGAACGGCCCCGTCGTGCGGAGGGTCGCCCGGACGCGCTTGGCGACCTCGCTGCGATCGGTCGGGTGCACCCGCGCCAGGTAGCCCTCCAGGGTGCAGTCGAACTCCTCCAAGCGCAACCCGAGGATCCGCAGCAGCTCGGCCGAGACCGTCATCCGGTTGTCGGCGACCTCCCACTCCAGCGAGCCGATGTGGGCGATCGCCTGGGCCTCGGACAGGCGCTGCTCGCTGAGCCTCAGCGCGTGCTTGGAGCTCTCGCTGCGTCGCAGCGCGGCCTGGAGGTCGCAGCGGCTCCCGATCAGGGCGCGCCGGCGCCGGTCCTGGTTCAGCGACTGCCAGAAGCTCATCGTGGCCGTCCCCGCCAGCGCGGCCAGGACGACCGCCGTCCGGGCCGGCGCCTGACCGTAGGCGAGCGCCAGCGCCGCGTACCCGGCCAGAGCGACGCCGGCGAGCGCCGCCAGCGTCGGCCGCGGCATGGAATGCCCCATGAACACGAGCAGCGGGAAGACGATCAGGATGAACGGGCTCTGCGGGCCTCCGTCGAGCATCGATGCCGTCATCACGGCGGCGAAGTCGAACAGCCACCAGCCGATCACGAAGGCCTCGCGGTAGCGCGAGCGGACGATCCGGGCCCACGGCAGGCAGCACATCGCCAGGGTGAACGCCAGCACCAGCAGCGCCAGGGCGAGCAGGGCGCCGCGGCTGCCCGGCCGCGCCGCGAAGGCGATGTAGACCGCCGCCGCCAGGCACATCAATGCCGTCGTCCAGACCGGGGCGGTCACCGCGCCGAGGCGGAACTGCAGCTCGATCGGATCGAGGTCTTCCTCGCCGGCCGCCGGGCGAGCGTTCTCGTCCGCGGGTCCGGCGGCGGAGGACGGGCTCGCCGGCACCGGAGCCGGCATCGCGGCGTGGCGTCCCAGCGCCGACGCGCTGCCGTCGGTTTCCGCGCAGGCGACGACGACGCGATCGCGGCCGCTGCGCTTGGCCTCGTACATCGCCAGGTCGGCGCTTGAGCAGTTCGTCGTGGCTGGTGCCGTTGGCCGGGTACGCCGCCACCCCGATCGAGCAGGTCATCGTGGCGCCGTCGATCGCCTCGAACGGATGCGCCGCCACGAGGTCCCGGATGCGCTCGGCCGTCTCGGCGGCGCTGGCCAGATCGGTCTCCGGCAGGACGGCGATGAACTCCTCGCCACCCCATCGGCCGATCGTGTCGATCCCGCGCAACGCGCCGGACACCACCTGGCAGAACTCTCGCAGCGTACGATCGCCGGCGTCGTGCCCATACCGGTCGTTGATCGACTTGAAGAAATCGACGTCGATGAACACGAGGCCGAGGCGGCGGTCGTAGCGCCGCGAGCGTCCGAGCTCGGCGTCGAGGACTGCGTTCAGCGCCCGGTGGTTGGCCAGCCCGGTGACGTCATCGGTCAAGGCCTGGCGCTCACGTTCGACGACCAGCTCCCGGTTCGCGGCCAGCGACTGGAACAACCGCACGAATACAGCGAGCAGCGTCAGCGCCGCCAGCACGACCGCGGTCACGGTGAGCGTGTGGAAGTGGTCCCACACGATGATCGTCAGCGCGCTGAGCGCGAACACGGCCAGTGGTCCCGAGGTCGACCAGCGGCCGCGGCGGGGAGTCAGCCGGGTTGGGGTCGGTCGCCACGCTGCGAAGCCCAAGGTCAGGAACCCGAACGTCCACAGCGAGTCGGTCGGGGTGCCGTTGACGTAGGCCCCGGCGGCCGTCTGGTAGAGGTAGACGCAGTCGCCCGCCACGATCAGCATCAGCCCGAGGCCGAACAGCGCCCACACCCCGCGGGGGCGCCACCCGTTCAGCTGCAGCGCTCCGACCAGCAGCGTCAGCAGCATCAGGTCGCCGATCGGATAGGCGAGGTTGGTCGCGACCTGCGGGAGGTCCCCGCCCGAGGTCGTCAGCACGCGCCCGAACGCGACCGCCGAGGTGACCGCGACCACCGACAGCGCCCCGACCATCCAGTCGAGCGCGAAGCCCTCGGGAAAGCGGCCGGCAGCGTGGCGAATCTGCAGCACCAAGCCGATCCCGGCGAGCGGATAGAACAGCAGGTAGCCGGCGTCGGCCCAGGACGGGGCCGGCGGCGAGGAGAGGCCGGCCAGCGCCACGTTCCAGTAGCAGTCACCGGCCACCCAGCTGAGAATCCCGACGCCGATCAGACTCCACGCCGCCCGCTCGTGCGGGACGACCGCCGCGCGCCACAGGCACAGCACCGGAGCGGCGAGCATCGCGGCGTCGCTGATCCAGTTCGCCGCCGCCGCGTCGGCGGGTGACGGGGAGAACGTCAGGCCGAGGGAGGCCACCGCGGCGGCCAGAGCGACGCCGATGACGATCCACAGCGCCCGGCGCTGGACCGCGGGCAGGCCGGCCGTGACGTTCGAGGCCCACGTGGGCCCGGAGGCGAGATCGGGCACCGGGGACAGCGTTTGCTGCAGGGAGGTCGTCGTCATCTCCGGGCCGTCTCGAGGCTCGGCCGGGCCATTCGGCAGGGTTCTACCTGGGCCATCGGCGCTCGGTCCGCACGCGGACACCGTCGTTGCTACGGAGCGATCGGGGTTAAATACGTACTGTGGCCCGGCCGTCCGTGCTCACACGACGGACGCCCGTGCCTCCTGACCGGCGAGCCAGCGGTGCACGAGCAGGGCGATGGCGATCGCGAACGGGAGGTCGCCGAAGCTCCACATGATTCCGGCCGCGATCTGCTGATCGGCCAGCGCCGAGATGTTGCCCGGCCGGTGGGCCAGCTCCGCGTAGGGCGCGTACAGCGCCGAGTTGGAGAACGCCAGGTACATCGCGACCCCGACGTTCGGGATCGTCGCAGCGACCAGGTAGACCACGCGCTGAAGGTGGGACAGCGTCGGCTTGAACGGTGGCGAGGGGGTCACCTGGAGCCAGAACAGGACCCCGAAGACGAGGAAGGTGACGTGCTCGAGCGCATGCACGGTGGTGTTGCGCAGGGTGAGGTCGTACAGGGCGGGGAGATGCCACAAGACGAGGTTGACGGTGAACAGCAACCAGGCGCCGAGCGGTCGCGTCACCGCGGCGCCGATCGCCCGCAGCGGTGCACACCACGGCGAGCGCACGAGGGTGTGCGCGACCGTACGCCGGAAACCGAGCGGAAGCGGGCGCCACAGCGACATCCATGGCGCGCTCAGCACGATCAGCGGCGCCGCCACGAGGAGCAGCAGCAGATGCTCGAGCATGTGGGCCCACAGCAGTCGCTGGGCCAGATTCTCGACCGGTGAGGACAGCGCCACGAAGATCGTCAGCAGGCCGCCGTAGAACATCAGCGCCCGCGAGCGGGCGCTGATGTCGCGGGGGCGCCCGGTGAGCACGGCGGCGCGGCGCTCGCCGAGGAGGTGCAGCGCCAGGGCTGCCCACACCAGGGCCAGCGGCAGGTACGTGACCACGTCCTATTGGATTGTGGCCATCAGCACCAGCATCACCACGGCCGTGATCGCGATCCACCAGAACCACCAGCCCGTGGCCTGCAGCACGTAGTCGCGCCCCGACATCCGATTTCTGAGGATGCGGCCCAGCACCAGCGCGCCGATCACCACGCCGGCCACCAGGTGGCGAAATGCGTGGTAGAGGACGAACAGCGCCATGAAGCTGCCATAGGCGTGCAACGGGGCCGGGTAATCGAGGGAGCTGTAGACGAGCACGTCGCCGACGAGCGCGGCCACCGAGATGACGATGGCCAGCGTCACGCCCGCGCGCAGACGCCGGTGGTCGGCCGCCTGCAGCCCACCGCGGCCCCAGGCGAAGGCCGCCGCGGCCGCGACTGAGCCCAGCGTGACGAGCAGGCCGCCCACGAGCGACGGCCGCGCCTCACCCGGCCCCTTGAACGCGTGCTGCGTGTGCAGTCCGTGCAGGTACAGGAAGGCCAGGTACAGCGCCAGCACGAACGTGGCATCGGACACGATCATCAGGATCGTCGCGATGCGGACCTGGTCGCCCTTGGAGTACGAGTGGGCGGGCAGCGCGGGCGCCACTGCGGTGTCGACCGCTGCCCCCGCGATCGCCGGGGCGCCCATCACGCGTGGTCCGCCCGTGCCGTAGTCGTACGGTCCTGCCGAGACCACGACCGGGCGCTCGAAGTTGATCAGCGGCGGCGGGCTCGGGATCGTCCACTCGAGGGTCCGTCCGCCCCACTGGTTCGCCGCGGCCCGGGCGCCGCCGATCCACGAGATGACGATGTTGTAGCCGAGCACCACGACCGAGGCGATGACCACGATCGCGAACAGGCTCGAGATCGTGTTGGCCGTGGCGACGCTCGGGGCGATGAACGCCTGCCAGCGCGGCTCCCCGTGGATCCCGGCCAGGAACAGCGGGATGAAGGTCCCGACGAAGCCGATCTCGAGCAGCCAGAAGTGCAGCTTCGACAGCTTCCGGTCGAGTTGCCGGCCGGTCATCTTCGGGAACCAGTAGTAGAACCCGGCCAGGAAGCCGAACACGGCACCGCCGACCAGCGTGAAGTGGAAGTGGGCCGCGGTGAACATGTCGCCGTGGAACACGGTGTCGGTGGGCACGTCGGCCAGGTACAGGCCGGTCACCCCTCCGATCAGGAAGTTGACCAGGAAGGCGATGCAGAACAGCATCGGTGGCTCGAGCCGTATTCGGCCTCGCCACAGGGTGCCGATCAGCACGAAGAACACCAATCCGGTGGGGATTGAGATCAACTCGGTGCTGAGCATCGTCGGGAGGTCCAGGGAGGTGTTGGCGCCCGACCAGTACAGGTGGTGCATCCACACCGCCATGCTGAGAATGAAGATGCCGATCTCGCCCCCGACGACCAGCTTGTAGCCGAACAGCGGCTTGCGCGTGAACACAGGCACGATCTCGCATACGGCGCCCAGCGCCGGCAGCAGGATCACGTACACCTCCGGGTGCCCCATGAACCAGAACAGCTGCTCGTAGGCCCAGTTGTTGCCGCCCAGCGAGGCTTGGTAGAACGAGGTCCCGCCGGCGCGGTCGACGAGCGTCAGCACGACGGCGGCCATGAAGCTGGGGAACACGATCAGACCCAGCAGGGTGGAGAGGAAGATGCTCCACACCAGCACCGGCAGCCGCGACCAGGTCATGCCGGGCGCACGCATGGTGACCACCGTGGCCACGATGTTGATCGCCCCCAGCGTGATCGAGATGGCGAAGATCACGATCGTCACGCAGTACGCGTCCATGCCCAGCGCGGCCTGGTCGGCCAGCGGCGCGTATCCCGTCCAGCCGGTCGGGAAGCCACCGAGGACGATCGCGCTGAGCAACACGGGAATCGCGGTGAACAGCGTCCAGAAGCTGAGCGCGTTCAGCTTCGGGAAGGCCATGTCGTTGGCCCCGATCATGATCGGGACGATGTAGTTGCCGGCGACCGCGCTGAGCATGATGATCGTGGTGACGATCATCACCAGCCCGTGCATCCCGACGATGAAGTTGTAGGTCGAGGGTGTGAAGATCTTCGCCCCCGCCTGCGACTGCTGCAGGCGGATCATCCACGAGGCCAGGCCTCCGACCGCGAACAGCACGAGCACCGTGACCAGGTACTGGATTCCGACCACCTTGTGATCGGTGCAGTAGCGGAAATAGCGCCACACGCCCTGCCCCTCGCCGGCCCACTCCATCTCCTCGTGGTGGGTCTCGTCGGTGCGTCCGAAGCCCCATCGGATCGGGCCGTGGAAGGCGCCGATGCCGATCATGAAGAAGACGAACCAGCCCACATAGGCGGCCACGACCGTGTCGTCGCCACGACGCGATGGACCGACCACGCTGTGCACGATGATCGCCACGACGATCGCGCCGACGAGCCCGACCACGAGGCCAGAGACGATGCTGGGGAACAGCGCGCGGCGCTTGCGCGCGGGCGGGTCGGTGACGTCGTGCGTGGCGGCGATGGCGCTCATCAGGTGCCTTTCTGTGCTCCGGCGGCCCAGGTGGCGAAGTCGGACGGCGAGACGACGTTGACCTGCGTCCACATGTAGGTGTGGTACAGGCCGCACAGCTCGACGCAGCGAGCCTCGAAGGTCCCGAGCCGGTTGGGCGTGACCGTGGGCGCAGCCACCCACTCGCCCGGATTCGCGTCCATCGCGACTCCGAGGGCGTCGATCACGAAGCCGTGCAAAACGTCATCTGATGTGACGCGGAACTGCACCGCCCGGCCCTTCGGGAGCATCAACACGTGGCTCTGCACGCCGAGCGACGGGTACGCGTACGTCCACGTCCACTCCTGCCCGGTGACGTTGACCACGAGCGGCCGGGTCGGAGCGGCGGCCACCTGCGAGTAGAACCCGAACATCCCCCAGGCGACGGTGGTGATCGCGAGCGCCGAGGTGATGCCGAGCCACCAGATCTGGTGGCGGGGCGTGGCCTCGTGCGGCGGCCCGTCGGGCAGGTCCTGCGCGTTGCCGCTCACCGGCGTCTTCTCGCGGAACGTGAACACGCTGTAGAAGACGAACACCCAGACGAAGATCGCCACCGGCACCGCCAGCGCGGTGAACACGAGATCGGTCAGGCTGGCGAAGCCCGCCACCGAGCTTGCGGTGGTGGGGTTGACGAGCGGAACGACGATGAACGTCAGCGCGACGAAGATCACCGACAGCACGATCCACAGCCGCAGCACGCGCTTGATGTGCGAGGGCTCTTGGGCGCTCTCCGGAGGCGTGGCGCCCGGGAGCTCGGGGGAGTCGACCGCCATCCCTACGTCACCGTGATCGTGCCGGCCATGTAGCCGGTGGTCGCCATCGGGCCGCCGAAGTTGTTCTGGCCACCGATCCCGTCGCCGGCCAGGCCGGTGCCGCAGGGGATGTAGCAGTGCCAGATGTACTGGCCCGGCTTGCCGGTGCGGAACTTGAACACGATCACCTGCGGCTTCGGGTACTGCTGGCCGGCGATCGTCACGGCGTTGGGGGCGTTGTCCGGCGTGCCCGGAAGGGGCACGTTGACGAACAGCTGCGTCTCAGAGGGGTCGGGCGGCGTCTGGATCGTGAACGTGTGCCCCAGCGCATCGGGGGCGACTCGCTGAACGGACTTGCCGTTCAGGTACATGACGTTGCCGACCGTCCCTGAGACCTGGGAGAAGAACGGGTTGTGCAGCGCCGTGGAGGAGTCGTACTGCTTGATCGTCACCGTGATCGTGCTATAGGCGGGCACCTTGATCGACGTGCTCGGGCAGTAGGTGACCCACTCGGGATGCGGCCCGCCGCCGGGTCCGCCGTTGCTGCCGTGACAGGCGTAGCTGTCGGGGAACACCGACAGCGTGATGTTCGGCCCGGTGGTGGCACCGAGCGCGGCCGGCTCATAGCCCAGTCCGGACAGCGAACGCGTGCCCAGGACGAGCAGGAAGAAGACGATGCCGGTGCCGACGAACGCCGCGATCAAGCCAACTACATGGCGGTTGCTCAAGTCGGTCCCTTTCTGTGCCCGCGTGTATCGGCCGGAGGGCCGTGCTGCGCCAAAGAGACCGCAACCTACCGAGATGGACCCACGTCGTCCATCGGTAGTTCCTACATAGGGCGGGCAGTAGTTCTCGCTGTCGCACGCGGAGCGGCTCGCAGCGCCCCCCGGACACACGAGGGTCACAGGATCCACAGGTACGCACCACGGCGGAGTGGGGCCTACGCCCTTGACCGCCCGCCCTCCGGCGAGCGATGCTCCACGCGGGGCGGCGACACCGGCGAGATCAGGAGCAGCAATGAGCGCAGCACCCCGGGCAATAACCGCAGAGCACCGGCGCCTCGACGAGAAGCAGGCGGGAACCGCGGACTGGCTGTCGTGGGGCCCGTACCTGAGCGAGCGTCAGTGGGGCACGGTGCGCGAGGACTACAGCCCCGGGGGGGATGCCTGGGACTACTTCCCGCACGACCAGGCGCGCTCGCGGGCCTACCGCTGGGGTGAGGACGGCATCGCCGGCATCAGCGACGACCACCAGCGGCTGTGCTTCTCGCTCGCGCTCTGGAACGGGGTCGACCCGATCCTCAAGGAGCGGATGTTCGGGCTCACGAACAGCCAGGGCAACCACGGCGAGGACGTCAAGGAGTACTGGTTCTACCTCGACAGCACGCCCACGCATTCGTACATGAAGATGCTCTACAAGTACCCGCAGCGGGCGTTCCCCTATCTCGACCTCGTGGAGACGAACGGTCGTCGCAGCCGCGACGAGTTCGAGTACGAGCTGATCGACACGGGGATCTTCGACGAGAGCCGCTACTTCGATGTCTTCGTCGAGTACGCCAAGGCCGGGCCCGACGACATCCTGGTTGAGATCACAGCGCACAACCGTGGTCCCGAGGCCGCGACGCTGCACGTCCTGCCGACGCTGTGGTTTCGGAACACGTGGGCCTGGCGGCCGGGCGGCGAGGCGCCGTCGCCGGCCCTGGCCGAGGCGACGGGCGACGCCGCCGGCGTGCGTGCCTCCCGTCCGGAGCTGGGCGACTGGCTGCTGTCCTGCGAGAACTCGGCCGAGCTCCTGTTCTGCGACAACGAGACCAACAACGAGCGGCTGTTCGGGGCTCCGAACGTGGCTGACTACGTCAAGGACGGGATCAACGACTACGTCGTGAACGGCGCGGCTGATGCCGTCAACCCGGCGCACACGGGCACCAAGATGGCGGCGCTGCACAAGCTCGCGCTCGAGCCGGGCGCCAGCGCCACCGTGCGGGTTCGGCTGACCTCGGCTACGGCCGCCCCCACCGTGGACGCCAAGCCGCTCGAATCCGGGTTCGATCGCGTGATCGGGACGCGGCGCCAGGAGGCGGATGAGTTCTACGCCACGGTGGTCGACCCGTCACTCGGCCCCGACGCGGGCAACGTCATGCGCCAGGCGCTCGCGGGCATGCTGTGGGGCAAGCAGTACTACGAGTACGACGTCCACACCTGGCTGCGCGAGCACGGCGTCAATCCATGGTCGGCGCACGTCCAGAGGCAGGGCGTGCGCAACGCTCCCTGGTTCCACGTCGTCGCCGGTGACGTGATCTCGATGCCCGACAAATGGGAGTACCCGTGGTTCGCCGCCTGGGACCTCGCCATCCAGACGATTCCGATCTCGTTCGTCGACGTCGACTTCGCCAAGGACCAGATTGAGCTGCTGCTGAGGGACCGCTACCTGCACCCCAACGGCCAGATCCCGGCCTACGAGTGGAACTTCAGCGACGTCAACCCGCCGCTGCACGCGTGGTCGGCCCTGTACCTGTACGAGCGCGAGCAGGAGATCCGCGGCGCCGGCGACGTGAGCTTCCTCGAGCGCGTGTTCCAGCGGCTGCTGGAGAACTTCACCTGGTGGGTCAACCGCAAGGATCCCGATGACCGCAACCTGTTCCAGGGCGGCTTTCTGGGCCTAGACAACATCGGCGTGTTCGACCGCTCGGCGCCGCTGCCCGGCGGCGGGACGCTGGAGCAGGCCGACGGGACAGCGTGGATGGGCCTGTACTGCCAGGCGATGCTCCAGATCGCGCTCGAGCTCGCCAAACACGACCCGGTGTACGCGAACATGGCGGCCAAGTTCACGATGCACTTCGTGTGGATCGCGGCCGCGACGAACCCGCCCGACGGCGACTCGCTGTGGGACGAGCAGGACGGCTTCTACTACGACGTGATGCGGATGCCCGACGGGAGCACGCAGCAGCTGCGCGTGCGCTCGCTCGTCGGCCTGCTCCCGCTGTGCGCCGCGACGGTGTTCGAGCCTGGGGTGTTCGAGCGCGTTCCCGACCTGATGGTCCGCTTCGAGCGGTTCATCGAGGAGTACAAGGACGCGATCCCGGCGCTGGCCCAGCGTCCCGGCCCGGGCGTCGGGGGCCGGCGTCTGGCCTCGCTGGTCGGGGAGGAGAGGATCCGGCGGATCCTCTCGATCATGCTCGACGAGTCGGAGTTCCTCGGACCGCACGGGATCCGCGCGATCTCGCGCTGCCACGCCGAGCACCCGTACATCTTCGACATCGCGGGCCAGGAGTTCCGGGTCGATTACGAGCCGGCGGAGTCGCACACGGGGATGTTCGGCGGCAACTCCAACTGGCGCGGCCCGGTGTGGTTCCCGATGAACGTGGTGATCCTGCGCGGCCTGCGGCAGCTGCACCTGTACTACGGCGACAACCTGAAGGTGGAGTGCCCGACCGGGTCCGGGAACGAGATGAACCTGCTCGAGGTCTCCCAGGAGATCGGACGCCGTCTCGCGTCGAGCTTCCTGCGCGGCGCCGACGGCCGCCGGCCGGTGTTCGGCGGGATCGAGCAGTTCCAATCCGATCCCCACTGGAACGAGCTGCTGGAGTTCCACGAGTACTTCCACGGCGACAACGGCGCCGGCCTCGGTGCCAGCCACCAGACCGGATGGACGGGGCTGGTGGCGCTGCTGTTCGCCCAGGCGGCGCCGGCCAGCCAGGCCGAGCTCGAGCGGTCGCTCAGCGACGCGCCCTGACGTGCGCCTTCCGCCGCGCCCGACGATCTACGAGATCAACACCGCCGTCTGGCTCAGCCACCTCGGGCGCGGCCTTGGGCGGCCGATCGGCCTGGCCGAGGTGCCCGCCGGCGAGTGGGATCGGCTCGCCGCGCTGCCGGTGGACGCCGTGTGGCTGATGGGGGTCTGGCAGCGCAGCCCGGCCGGCCGGCAGCTGGCGTTCAGAGAGCCCGGGCTGGTGTCGACGTTCCGCGACGCGCTCCCGGATCTGCGTGACGAGGACGTGATCGGCTCGGCGTACTGCATCCGCAGCTACGAGCTCGAGCCGCGGTTCGGCCCCCCCGAGTCGCTCGCGGTCGCGCGCGGGGAGCTGGCGTCTCGGGGACTGGGGCTGATCGTCGACTACGTGCCCAATCACGTCGCGTCCGACCATCCGTGGACCAGCCAGCACGGCGATTACTTCCTGCACGGCACCGAGGCCGAGCTCGCCGCAGCTCCGCAGGCGTTCCTGCAGACCCCCGTCGGGGTGCTGGCCAACGGCAAGGACCCGTACTTCGCGCCGTGGCACGACGTCGTCCAGCTCAATTCGTTCTCGCGCGCCCTGCGCGGGGCGGCGATCGACACCCTGAGCGCGGTCGCCGAGCGCTGCGACGGGGTCCGCTGCGATATGGCGATGCTGCTCACCAACGAGGTCTTCGCGCGCACGTGGGGAGACCGGGCCGGCCCCCCTCCGGCCGATGACTACTGGCCGACGGTGATCGCGCAGGTGCGGGCGGCGCACCCGGATTTCGTGTTCATCGCCGAGGCCTATTGGGACATGGAGTGGACGCTGCAGCAGCAGGGCTTCGACCTCTGCTACGACAAGCGGCTCTACGACCGGCTCGTCTCCGAGTCCGCCCCGTCGGTGCGGGGGCACCTGCAGGCCGCCGACGACTACCAGGAGCGGCTCCTGCGCTTCATCGAGAACCACGACGAGCCGCGAGCCGCCGACACCTTCACGCCCGAGAAGGAGCGCGCGGCGGCGGTCGTGATGTCGACGCTCGAGGGCGGGCGCATGTACCACGAGGGACAGCTCGAGGGGTTCCACACGCGCATCCCGGTGCAGCTCGCGCGCGGACCGGAGCAGCCGGTCGACCAGGACCTGCGGGCGTTCTACGGACGCCTGCTCGGCGCGGTCGCGGGCTCCGGCCTGCACGAGGGCGAGTGGCAGCTGTGCGAATGCGCCGGCTGGCCCGACAACCACACCGCCGAGCAGCTGCTCGCCTGGTGCTGGCGCGCCAACGGACAGCGCCACCTGGTGGTCGTCAACCTCGATGCCGGCGCGGCCCAGGCCCGGGTGCGGCTCCCGTGGAGCGATCTCGCCGGGCGCACCTGGCGCCTCGACGACGCGTTGGGGGGGGCGGCCTTCGAGCGCGACGGTGGCGAGCTGCAGGATCAGGGTCTGTACGTGGGGATGCGCCCTTGGGAGTCCTACTTCCTGGCTTTGTCAGGCTGAGAGGCGGGCCACGGCGGGGCTCCGGCGGCCCGCGCCCAGTCGGCGTCCGCCGGGGACAGCCGGTGTGCCGAGATCACGGTGATCGCCATCAGCACCGCGGCCAGCGCGAGCGGGAGGACGAGATTCACCTCCACCACCAGCAGCGCGCCGACGAGAGCGCCGGCGAACATGGCGCCGACCGCGAGCAGGCGCCGGCCGGGGTGTCCGCCTTGGCCGCCACCCAGACGGGAGTCCGACGCGACGCCCGTGAGCGTCAGGGTGAGCACGGTCGTGGTCAGATCGGGGACGGCCAGCCGGCGGGCGGTCGCGTTCTGCAGCCCGAGCGTCATGGCCAGCGTCACGATCAGCACGTAGCGCGCCGCGAGGGGCGGTGGATTGCCGACCAGCGCGGCCTCGACGACCGCGAACAGGACGAGCGGGAATCCGATCGCCGTGGCGGTGCGCAGGTGGTGACCGCGGTGCTGACCCACGTGCGCCGCGATCTGTCCGCCGGCGACCGCGCCGAGCAGGAACGCGCTGAGCGAGACGAGCGACGCCGTCGCCGACAGCCCCGGAGCGCCGGCGAGGGCGAAGCCGAGGAAGATGACGTTGCCGGTCATGTTGGCGACGAACACGTGCAGCAGCGCGATGTAGCTGACCGCGTCCACGATCCCGGTGACCGCGGTGAGGACGAGCAGCAGCGCCGGCAGCGGACCGTGGCCGGTGCCGGCCCACGGCCAGCGCGTCAGATCGCGAAGTCCGCTCATCAGGTGAGAACTTCTCACATGGAGCGAGCAGTGGGGGACCTCGGCGGTTCGGCCCCCTCGCCATGAGGAGCCTGTGTGTGTGCTGCACCCCCGAGGAGAGCCTGGACCTAGCCCGCGGGCCGATCCCCCGCCGCCGCTCCCGCCGATCGGTCGATCCGATCGAGGTACGGGCCCAGGTACTTGGCCGAGATCTTGGTCGGCGGTGACCACGTGGCGCGATCGGTGAGCCTGGAGCTGAAGCCGTGCCCGCCGCTGTAGCTCGTGCTCAGGTAGAGCGGCTTGCCACCCGTCAGCAGGACCCCCCTGACCACCGGGCGCAAAGGCGCCGGCCTGATCGGCGCGCCGGCGAGCGCGGCGATCGCCTCGGCCGCCGCGTCAGCCTGCTGCGAGGCGACGCCGCCGTGCTTGAGCTCGAAGTCGGTGCCGTCGCCGGCCGCGTAGACCCGGTTCGCCCCCCGGACCTTGCAATGGGGGTCGATGGGCATGAACCCGCGGGGGGTCTTCGGCACCCCGGGCAGCGCGCGACCGTGGAGAGTCGGGAGCGAGACGACCCGGTCGGCGTCGATCCGGCGGTGGTGGGGCATCAGTACCACGCCGTGCGGGTCGGGGACCTCGCAGCCGTCGGCCGAGATGAACTCGATGTTCTGCTCGGCGAGCAGTCGCAGGATCACCTCGCTGGCGCCCCGGCCGAACAGCACCAGTGGTCGCTCCTCCGGGGTGACGATCGTGGTCGAGAGCGAGGCGCCGGCCTTGGCCGCGTGGGCCTGCATCATCAGCGCGATCTCGTAGGCCGGAAACGGCCACGCCAGCCGTCCCGGGATCACGAACACCAGGCGCTGTACGGCGCCGCCGGCGACGTCGTCCAGCAGTTCCTGGAGCGTCTCGGCCAGGTGCGCGTCGTCGATCGTGATCGCGTGCTCGTGGCGGACGCGCGTGGCGGCTCCGAGCGCGACCAGAAGCGCCTCGAACGGGATCTCCGTGCCCTCCTCGGTGTGCACGATGCTGGCCCGGGTGTTGATCCGGTCGACCTTCTCGGAGACCAGCTCGACGCCCAGGTCGGCGGCGATGTCGGCCAGCGGGTAGTGCTGCGCACGCGCATAGCCGAACGGCTCGCGCACCGACATCGGGCGGTAGACGAGGTCCGCGTTGGGAGCGACCAGCGTCGTCTCGACGAGCTCGCCGGCCTGCTCGCGCAGGGCCAGCGCTGCCTCGATCGCGGCCACTCCACCCCCGGCCAGAACCACCTTGAGCGGATGGGCAGGGTGCAAGTCGGACATGGCCAGCTCAGGTCGCTTCGGGAATCATCTCGATCGCGCCGCACGGACACTCGTGGGCGCAGATGCCGCAGCCCTTGCAGAAGTCGAGATCGAACGCATATGGCTCGCCGTCGGCACCGGGCTTCAGCACCGCGTTGTCCGGGCAGACGCCGAAGCAGTTGTCACACGAGAAGCAGTTGCCGCAGGACAGACAGCGGCGCGCCTCGAATAGGGCGGAGGAGTGATCGAGGCCCTTGACGACCTCGTCGAACGTCGTCTCCCGGCGGACGTCGTCGAGCACGGGTTGCATCGTCCGTGGCGCGTCGGAGTAGTACCAGGGGTTGATCTCCTCGAACGTCGCCAGCTCGACCTCCGGCTCGGGCAGCGCCGGCACGCCGCGCAGCCAGCCGTCGATCGATCGCGCGGCCCGGCTCCCGTGTCCGATCGCCACCGCCACGGTGCGGTCCGCGGGAACCATGTCGCCACCGGCGAACACGCCGCGGTGGCCGGTCATCATCTGCTCGTCGACCTTGACCACGTGGTCGGCCACCTCGACGCCGTCGAGGCCCTCCATCAGGGCGAGGTCGGCGTCCTGGCCGAGCGCGAGCACGACGGTGTCGGCCTCGAGCGCCTCGAACTCGCCTGTCGGCTGCGGGAAGCCGGTGTCGTCGAGCTCCATCTTCTCGAGCATCACGTGCCCGTCGCTGGATGCGGTGATCGTCGAGAGCCAGCGGAAGGCAATCCCCTCCTGCTCGGCCTCCTGCATCTCGACCTCGTGGGCCGGCATCCGCTCGCGGTTGCGGCGGTACACGATCACCGGGTCGGTGGCGCCGAGCCGGCGCGCGCTGCGGGCCGCGTCCAGCGCCGTGTTCCCGCCGCCGTAGACGACGACGCGCCGGCCGAGTCGGGGCTTCTCGCCCTCCTCGACTCCGTGCAGCATCGAGACCGCGTCGAGCACGTGGGACGCGGTGCCGCCAGGGATGTCGACGTGACGCCCGACGTGGGCGCCGACGGCCACGAATACGGCGTCGAAGGCGCCCTCGCGCATCGCCTCGGGGAGGTCGGACACCCGCTCGCCGCACTCGAGCTCGACGCCGAGCGCAAAGATCCGGGCCAGCTCGTCGTCGAGCACGTCGCGCTGGAGGCGGTAGGCAGGGATCCCGTAGCGCATCATCCCGCCGGGCTTGGCGGCCTGATCGCGAACCGTCACATGGTGGCCGCGCAGGGCCAGCTGATAGGCGCACGACAGGCCCGAGGGGCCGGCGCCGACGACCAGCACCCGGCGGCCGGTCGGTGCGTGGGGGCTGGGGAGCTCCCAGCCGGCGCGGATCGCCTCGTCGCCGAGGAACCGCTCCACCGAGTTGATCCCGACCGCCTCGTCGAGCTGGCCGCGGTTGCAGGCCGTCTCGCAGGGGTGGTAGCAGACCCGCCCCATCACGGCGGGCAGCGGGTTGGCCTGCACGAGCGTCCGCCACGCGCGCTCGTAGCCCTCGCCGCCGGACTCGGCCTCGAACAGCCAGGCCTGGATGTCCTCGCCGGCCGGACAGCCGTGGTTGCACGGCGGCATGCGGCGCACGTACTGCGGGCGCTCGGTGCGCCAGTCGCCGGTGCGGTTCGCCAGGCTCGAGCCGACGTCGAGCGTGATCGCAAATGGTCGGTCGCTCACTGGGGCCCCCGTTCACTCGTGGCCAGGACCTCGAGCAGGTCGATGTCGACGTTCTCGTCGCCGTCATCGAGCAGGCCGAAGCGCTCGATGTTGCGGTCGGCGGCGGCCTGCAGTCGCGCCACGATGTCGGGGCGGCCCTCGCCGGAGAACAGATGCGCGTAGCGCTTCTGGCCGCGCAGGTAACGCTCTACCGGCACGCGGCGGCGGATCTTGGAGACGCTGGTGATGGCGCCGTCGACCGCTTCGAAGACGGGGAACATGCCCGTCTCCTTGGCCAGCCGGGCGATCTGGATCGTCTCGTTGGTCGCCGAGCCCCAGCCGAGCGGGCAGGGTACGAGGACGTGGATGTAGCGCGGGCCGTGGAACTCCATCGCCCGCGTCACCTTCGCCTCGAGGTCGCGGAGCTCCCCGACCGTCGCCGTGGCCACGTAGGGGATCTCGTGGGCCATCGCGATCAGGGGCGCGTTCTTGCCCTGGCCGAAGCTGTTGCCGGCGTGACCGCCGACGGGCTCGGTGGTCGCCGTGCGTGCGGCCGGAGGCGTGGCCGCCGAGCGCTGCACGCCGGTGTTCATGTAGCCCTCGTTGTCGTAACAGACGTAGAGCACGTCGTCGCCGCGCTCGAACATGCCCGACAGCGCGCCGAACCCGATGTCGACCGTGCCGCCGTCGCCGCCCTGGCCGATCACGCGCACGTCGGTGCGGCCCTTGGCCCGCAGGGCGGCGGCAACGCCGGTGGCGACGGCCGGCGCGTTGCCGAACAGCGAGTGGATCCACGGGACCCGCCACGATGACTCGGGATAGGGAGTCGAGAAGACCTCGAGGCAACCGGTCGCGTTGGCCGCGATCACGCGACCGTCGGCCGCACGGACGGCGGCGTCCATCGCGTAGCGCGCGCCAAGCGCCTCGCCGCAGCCCTGGCAGGCCCGGTGGCCCTTGGTGATCGCGTTCATCCGGTCGGGGTCGGACTGCACCGCGCGTTGCTCGGGCGTGAGCAGCCGGCCGCCCACCGCGAAGGTGCCGGTCTGGTAGAAGGGCAGGCTCTCGCTCATACCGGCTCCCCCCGGACGATCCCGATCTCCCGCAGGATGCTCTCGGCGTGCGGGCCGGTGCCCGAGCCTTCGCTCGCGCGCCAGATCTCGCGCTCGATCACGTCGTCGCGGAGATCGAGGAAGTGGACTTCGGGCAGCTCGCCGTCGACCGCGGTGGCGAACAGCGTGCGCAGCGTCTTACGCGTGATCGCCCGTCCGCCGAGGCCGGCGATCACGGTGTGGGTCGGGATCGACGTGCCGGAGAGGGCGCTGCGGACGTTCTCGGACACGATCCCGCCGACGCCGACCTGGAGCGCGCGCTCGAGCATGACCACGCGCTTGGCCCCGCTGAGCGCCGCCCGCAACTCCTCGGTCGGGAAGGGGCGGAAGGACTTCAGCGACAGGACGCCGATCGAGGTGCCCTGTTCGCGCAACTCGTCGACCACGTCGGCGATCGTGCCGAACACCGACCCGAGCGCGATCACGATCGTCTCGGCGTGCTCGGTGTGGTGGCAGGAGAACAGTCCGCCGGCGTCGCGGCCGAAGCGCTCGCGGAAGTCCACCGCCACCTCGGGGATCAGGTCGAGCGCCTGCATCTGCTTGACGTGCGACAGGTAGCGGACCTCGGTGAACGCTTCGGGCCCGACCATCGCGCCGATCGTGACCGGGTCGTCGGGGTCGAGCGCCTGTCGCGGCTCGAACGGCCCGATGAAGGCATCGACGTCCTCCTGGTCCGGGACCTCGAGCGGCTCGAAGGCGTGCGTGAGCACGAACCCGTCCATGCACACGATCACCGGCACCGACAGCGCCTCGGCCAGGAAGAAGGCCTGGACGTGGAGGTCGACCGCCTCCTGGTTGTCGGCCGCGTAGAGCTGGATCCAGCCGCAGTCGCGCATCGACATCGCGTCGCTGTGATCGTTCCAGATGTTGATCGGCGAGCCGATCGCGCGGTTGGCCACGGTCATCACGATCGGCAGGCCGAGCCCGGAGGCGTTGAACAGCGCCTCGGCCATGTACAGCAGCCCCTGGCTTGCCGTCGCCGTGTAGGTGCGCGCGCCGGTGGCCGAGGCCCCGATCGCCACCGACATGGCCGAGAACTCCGACTCGACGTTGACGTACTCGCAGTGCTCGAGATCGCCGCTGCGCACCATCCGCGACAGGGCCTCGACGATGTGGGTCTGCGGGGTGATCGGGTAGGCGCTCACGACCCCCGGCCGGCAGCGGGCTACCGCGCGGGCGATCGCCTGTGAGCCCTCGAGCTGCTCACGCATGGACCGGCTCCCTGACGTATTCGAAGGCGTCGCGCGCGGCGGCGGCGTTGCTGTCGGCCATCTTGCCCTTGAAGCGCCCGCGGATCGCCGCCTCGATCGAGGCCTGGGTCACGACACTGGTCATCGCGGCCAGCGCGCCGAGCAGCGCGGCGTTCGGAATCGGCCGGCCGGTCCGGGCGCGGGCGAGCTCGCCCGCCGGCACGGTGACGACCCGGCCCGCGCGGGCCGGGGTCAGCAGGTCCGCGAGGCCGAGCTCCTCGATGCTGCGGGCCGAGTTGATCAGCACATAGCCCGAGTCGGTGAGCCCGCCGAACACGTCGACGTGATGCAGCAGCGTCGGGTCCTGGATGATCACGGCATCCGGCTCGGCGATCGGCTCGCGTAGCCGGATCGGCTTCGTGTCCGTGCGGCAGAACGCGACGACCGGAGCGCCCATGCGCTCGGAGCCGAAGCTCGGGAAGGCTTGAGCCTCGAGACCTTCTGCGAATGCGGCCAGAGAGAGCAACTCTGCTGCCGTCACAACACCCTGGCCCCCTCGGCCATGGATACGGGCTTGGAACATCTGAGACCGAACGCTAAGGACAAGGGTGACCTTCGCCATCGGGCCGTTCCCGTAACGAACCCCGTAGTTAGCCGCAGGTGGGGGAGCAGGCGCGTCGCCCGCTAGTACGGCGCGCTCGGATAGCCCGGCCCGAGCTGGGCGTTGGCGTGCTCGGCGAGCTGCAGCGCGAAGCCGAGATCGAAGTCTCCGGGCGGAGCCTCGCCGGGGTGGCAGGGGCCGGCGCTGCGGCCGGGCACCCCGACCCACATGAACGCATCGACACCCTGCGCGGAGACGCCGGTGTCGGTGGTCAACCGAGGACCGAGTCCGCGGCCGGGCGGGTTGCAGAGGTCCTCGATCCCCTGGTGCACCGGGTCGGGGTTGAGCAGCGGTCCGCGGCCGTTGACCTGGGTCCCGACGATGAAGTGGACGCCGTGGGTCAGCACCGACACGCGATGGCCGAACCTGACCTCGTTCGCCGTCCAGTTGAAATGTGTGTCGTTGAGGAAGAAGCCGCGGATCTTCTGGATCCCGATCGCGTTCAGCACCCGGGCCGCGTACTGCGGAGTCTCGGCGTCCTCGGTGCCCGCCTCGACGTAGACCACGGCATGGGGGAGCTGCGAGAGCTGATCGATCGCATAGGCCAGCAGCGCTTCGCGATCGCGGAGTCCGGCCCGGCTCAGGCAGCCGGCGGTGTCGATCGCGTCCGTCTCCAGCAGGATCACCGTCGGGAAGTCACCGACCCCGGCCGCGAGCTCATCGATGTGGCGCCGGAACACGGCCTGGTCGGAGGGGGTCTCGCGCAGCGTCGGGCAGTAGCCCGCGTGCTTGAGGAAGTAGGTCGAGATCAGCGCGTCGGCACCTGGATCGGTGGCCTGCATCCGGCACACCAGCTTCTGCACCTGCGAGTAGATCGCCCCCGGGCCGCCGCCGGCCGAGTAGACGCTGAAGCGCTTGACCTCCGGCTGCGAGCCGATCTTCTCCAGCAGGCTGATCCGGTGTGCCGCTTCCGGCGAGAGGGTGCGCGAGCTCAGCCAGCCCTCCAGTCCCTGCCAGCCGACGTTGCCGAAGCTGTTGGGGTCACATCCGGCGAGCTCGGCCATGGCGGTGGCGGCGAAGCCCCGGTTCGTGCCCGGGCCGTCGAGGAAGAAGCGGGCTCCCGTGAGCGGGTCGCCTCCGCCGGGCGGACGGGGATCGAGTGCGAACCGGTCGCCGCCGGAGAGCGCACACAGCGCCGCTCGATGGGCCACGGCGTTGCCGGTCGCGGCCGTCGAGCCTGCGAGCGTGCCCACCAGTACGAGCAGCCCGGAGGCTGCGGCGATCCAGATGCGCCTGCCACACATCATCGGTTCCCACCCATTCGTCGCAACGGTCGCTCGGGCTGAGCGCCACGGGCGGAACTCAACGTTGTGACCGGCCGGCGCTCAGGCCGGGCGGGGCTTCGCACCGGCTCTGTGCGAAATCATGCCGCCGAGACTGCGATCACCTCGGCAAGCTCACGGGCGCGCCGCTGCGGCAGGAGATGCCCAGCGCCCTCGAGTACGACCACTTCGGCGCCGGGAATCTGGGCGGCCAGGCGTCGCGCCGATCCGGGCGGCACGACGCGGTCGGCGGAGCCGTACACGACCGTGGTCGGGGTCGCGATCCTGCCCAGTCGGCCCTCGAGCTCGGGGATCTCGCGCACGAGGGCGCGCTGCTCGGTCGCGAACGCCCGCCACGCGCCGGGCGTCAGCAATCCCCGCGCCGCCGCGCCGAGGTAGTCGTCGTCGAGCTCGAGCTCGCGGGCGATGCGGCGGCGCAGCGGCGGCGTCGTGAGTGCGAGACCGACGCCGGACAGCGCCGCGGCGCTGGCCAGCGCTCCGGCCACCGGCATGGCCAGCAACTGGTCGATCCAGTCGAGCGCGGCGGCGTTGGCGGCCGGCGCGGCGAGCACCAGCGACGAGACGCGGTCGGGGTGGGTGACGGCCAGCCACGCCGCGACCGCGGCGCCGAGGCTGTGGCCGACCACCGTGGCCCGGTCCACTTCCCGGTCCTCGAGCGCGGCCACGGCGGCCAGCGCGTTCTCGTCCAGGCTCGCCGGCGGGCTGTGCCCGTCCCAGCCGGGCCGGTCGATCGCGATCGGCGCGACGCTCGGCGGCAGCGCGGCGCGGACCCGATCCCAATCCCGCGCGCTTCCCGGCTGACCGTGGAGCAGGAGCACGGGCGCAGGAGCGCTCACTCCTCGCTCCGCAGCCGCGCCGAGCGAACGCGATACCAGCGGCGGATGAACTGCAGCGCGACGACCACGATCACCGCCGCGAAGCCGTACCGCAGCACGCGTTGCGGGAGCAGGTTCGAGAGCGCCACGCCGGCGGCGACGCCGAGCGCCGAGAGGACGCCCATGATTCCGCCTTCGCGAACATCCACGTTGCCGTAGCGATGCTGCCGCCACGCGCCGACGAGCGCCACGGGGATGATCGCCAGCAGCGAGGTCGCCTCGGCCCTGACCTGCGAGAGACCGAGCGCCAGCGTCAGCGCGGGCACGAACAGGATGCCCCCGCCGACGCCGAGCAGTCCGCTGACCACGCCGGCCGCCGCGCCCATCACGACCGCGACGATCATTTGACGACGAGGTCGACCGCCACCGCGATCATCAGCAGCCCGAACAGCAGGCCGATCGTCTCGGTCCGGACGCGCTGCTGGATCCAGGTCCCGAGCAGCACGCCGCCCACAGCCGGGATTCCGATCAGCAGGCCCTTGCCGATCGCGACGTTGCCGTACGCGCCCTGGAGCAGGGTCGCCATTGCCGAGATGACCACGATGGCCGCCAGCGACGTACCGGTGGCCCGCCGCTCGCCGTAGCCGAGCCACAGGACCAGCAGCGGAACCATCACGATCCCGCCCCCGACGCCGAACAAGCCGCTGAACAAGCCCGCCGTGGTCCCGGTCGCCGCCAACTTGAGCGTGCGGGCGGAGGCCATGAGCGGGCATACTAGAGCGGTGACGTCAGCGATCCTGTACGAGGCGCTCGCGCCGCTGCGTACGGACCCCAGCCGGGCCGCGGTCCTGCTCGACATCGACGGGACGCTGGCTCCGATCGTGGACCACGCGGCCGACGCGCACGTCCCCGAGGGAACCCGGCAGATCCTGATCGAGATCGCCAAGCGCTACGGCGTGGTTGCGTGCGTGAGCGGGCGCCGGGCCTCGGAATCGCGCGCGATGGTGTCGATCGGGACGATCTCGTATCTCGGATCCCACGGCGCCGAGCTGCTGCGCGCGGGCTGGACCGAGCCGGCGCTCGATCCCGGGATCGAAGACTGGACGCGCCGGATCAACGAGTTCGCCCGGGAGGCCGACACGCCCGATCTGCGCCGCTCCCGGGTGCGGATCGAGGACAAGGGTGCGATCGTCGCCTTCCACTGGCGTGGCGCGCCCGACGAGGCCGCCGCCCGGGCCGCGATCGACGCCCTGGCCGCGCGGGCCGGGGAGGCCGGACTGCGCACCCATTGGGGCCGCAAGGTGCTCGAGGTGCGCCCCCCGGTCAAGCTCGACAAGGGGGCCGGGATCATCTCCTTCCTCCAGGATGCCGACGTCGACGTGGCGCTGTACGTTGGCGACGATGCGACAGACGTCGATGCCTTCCGGGGGCTGGCGCAGCTCGTCGAGGAGGGCCGGCTGACACGGGCGATCCGCGTCGGTGTCAGCTCGGAGGAGACACCGTCGGCGGTCGTCGACGAGGCCGACCTGATCGTCGAGGGAACCGACGGCGTGCGCGAGCTGCTCGCGGTGCTGATCGCCGACTAGCCGTGCGGTTCACCGACTTCCTGAAGACGACTGTGCTGATCAGCGCCGGCGCGGCCAGCGCGCTGGCGGCGGTCACGGTGGCCGGCGCGGCCGGCGCCACCGACGATCTGCTGGTTCCGGCCGCCGCCGCCTGGTGGGTGCTGGCGGCGCTGGTTGGGGCGTGGCTGGGGCGGCGCGCGGAGACCTCTGCGCCGATCGCCTCGCTGCTGGCGGCCGCGCGGACGCAGTCCTCGCTGCCGGAGCTGCACCCGGGCCGCACGCTGCTGAACCGCCTGTGGCCGCTCTTGTTCTCGACCCTCGGGGCCGGCGCGCTGTCGTTCCTGTACCCGCAGGTCCCCGCCGTCGCCACCGGCTTCGCGATCATCTGGGCGCTGGCCTGGCGCCGTCAGGCCAGCGCCGTGACGGCGATCGAGGAGCGCGACGGCGTGCGCTTCTACGTCGAGAAGACCTCACCGCTGAAACCGATCAAGCTCGCCCGCACGCCCGGGTTCCGCTCGAACCTGTTCGAGCTCAACGGCGCCAGCCGCTCCCCCCGAGCGCGACCGCGCGCGTAGGGCGCCTCGCGGTGGCCTCCTCGCCACGGCCCGAGGCCCCGATCGATGTGCTGGTCGTCTCGCTCGGCACCACGGGTGGGTGGCGGGCCGCCGCGGCCGAGCTCGCGGGCTCGCTCGAGCGCGTCGGCGCGGCGGTGGCCACCGTGGCGCCGCAGACCGTGCCCGGGATGCGCACGTTCGCGCTCACCGACTTCGTGCAGGCCCGGGCCGTACGCCACGCGGCGCAGGCCGGGATCGAGCGCCACCGCCCGCGCGCGCTCGTCTACTGCTCGGTGACGGCGTCGCTGCTGTGGCCCCGGCCCGGCGCGGTGTGGCTCGACGCGATCGCGGCCGAGAACCGCCCCGGACGTCACGGCGTCTGGCAGCGCACGGTCGAGCGGCGGCGCCTTTGCCAGGCGCCGTTGGTGATGGCGATGAGCGAGCGAGCCCTCGCGCCGCTGACCGGTCCGCACGCGCCGGTGGTGACGGTGCCCTCGCCGGTCGAGCCCTCCGGCGGCTCCGCGCCGGAGCGCCGCGACGTGGCCGCGGTGATGTACGCCGGTAACCCGCTCAAGAAGCGCCTCGACGTCGTGCTCGACGCGTGGCGCCGGGCCCGGCGCGGCGACGAGCAGCTCGTCGTGGCCGGGACCGATCCGCTCCCGCCGACCGAGGGTGTGACGCTCGCCGGGCGGCTCGCGCCGGCCGACTATCGCGCCCTGCTGAGGCGCGCGCGGGTATTCGTGGCCGCGCCCCGGCGCGAGGACTACGGGATCGCGCCGCTCGAGGCGCTGGCCGACGGATGCCTGCTGGTCACGACGCCGGCGCCCGGCCCGTATCCGGCCCTCGCGCTCGCCCGTGCGCTCGATCCGCGGCTGGTCGGCGACGACCTCGCCACGGCGATCCGCACGGCGCTCGACGATCCCCGTCCCGGCTACGCCGAGCGGGCCGCCGCGCTCCTGGCTCCGTTCCGCCGCGCCGCCGTCGATCGCACGATGGCCGAGGACGTGCTGCCGCGCTTGCTGCCAGGATGGGGCCGGTGACGAGCGCCCTCGCCTTCATCCCGAGCCCGCACGAGAACGGCGTTCGGATCGGGCCGTTCTTCGTCCACGCCTACGGCGTCGCCTACGTGTTCGCGGTGGCCGCGGCGATCCTCGTCACCCGGCTGCGCTGGGAGCGCCGCGGCGGCTCGCGCGACCTCGTCTACGAGGTGGCCATGTGGGGGTTCCCGGCCGGGCTCATCGGCGGTCGCATCTACTTCCTGGTCACGAGCTGGGACCAGGTGCCCAAGCACTGGTGGGGTCCGTTCGCGATCTGGGAGGGCGGACTCGGGATCTGGGGCGGGATCCTGGCCGGCACGCTGGCCGGGGTGTGGGTGCTGCGCCGCCGGGGCGCGGACATCCCGGCGTTCCTGGACTGCGCCGCGCCGGCGCTGCTCGTCGCGCAGGCGATCGGCCGGATCGGCAACTACTTCAACCAGGAGCTGTTCGGCGGCCCGACGACGCTGCCCTGGGGTCTGGAGATCGACCCCGCCCACCGTCCCGATGCCTACCTGCACTACGCCACCTTCCAGCCCACGTTCCTGTACGAGATCATCTGGAACCTGTCCCTGGCCACGTTCCTGGTCTGGCTCGGCAACCACCGCAAGATCCGGGCACCGGGGCTGTTTGCGCTCTACGTCGCGGGCTACTCGGCGTTCAGGATCTTCGAGGAGTTGCTGCGGGTCGACCCCGCGCACCACATCTTCGGGTTGCGCCTGAACTTCTTCGTCGCCGCCATCCTGACGCTGATCGGTCTGGCCTGGTTCGTCGCGATCCAGCGCGGCGGCGGTTGGCCCGGTCGTACCCGGAGCGGAGCCACCGTGCTGTCGATCGCGCTGCTCGGCGCCGGGATCATCGCCTGCGGCGCGGGTCACGACGCCGCGCGCGAGCGCGGGCGCATCGCCGCGAGCTCCTCCCACGGCCTCGTGTTCGCGACGTCGGCCGCGGTGAGCCAGGCCCGCCTCGCGGTCGCCACCCCGTAGCGGGCGACGGAGAAGCCGCCCACCCGGTGGGCGTCGCAGTTGATCACGATGGGGACGCCGGCCGCGGCCGCGGCGCGCGCGTTGACCTCGCCCAAGTCGCGGCGGTCCGGGCTGGCGTTGATCTCGAGCATCGTGCCCGTGGCCAGCGCGGCCTCGATCACGCGTTCGACGTCGACCGGGTAGGGCTTTCGCCGCTCGATCTTGCGGCCCGTCGGGTGCCCGATCGCGTCGACCAGCGGGTGCTCGATCGCGTGTACGATCCGCTCGGTCATCGCGTGCTCGCCGAGGCCGAAGGAGGAGTGCACACTCGCGATCACCCAGTCGAGCTCGGCCAGCAGGTCGTCGTCGTAGTCGAGCGAGCCGTCGGGCAGGATGTTCACCTCGCTGCCGGCGAGCAGCTCGATCCCGTCGACCCGGGTCGAGCGGATCCGCTCGATCTGCATTCTCAGACGGTCGCCCGGGACCTCGTTGCCGAAGCCGAAGCTGGCCGAGTGATCGGTGATCGCCAGGTACTCGTAGCCGGCCTCGCGGGCCGCGATCGCCATCTCCGTGATCGACGCCGTTCCGTCCGACGCCGTCGTGTGGCTGTGCAGGTCGCCGCGCAGGTCGCCGACCTCGACCAGCGTGGGGAGCGTGCCGGCGGCCGCCGCTTCGAGCTCGCCCCGGTTCTCGCGCAGCTCCGGCTCGATGTAGGCCATCCCGAGCAGCGCGTAGACCTCCTCCTCGGTCGCGCAGCGGTGGGTGTGCCCAGTGGCGTCGTCGAGCAGGCCGTACTCGGACACGTGCAGACCCTGGCGCACGGCGGCTTCGCGCAGCGCCATGTTGTGCTCCTTGGAGCCGGTGAAGTGCTGGAGCAGGTTGCCGAACTGGTCCGGAGCGACGATCCGCAGGTCGATCTGCACTCCGGTGTGGGTACGGACCCGCACGCCCGCCTCGCCGGGAGCCTGGGCCGATTCGACCAGCTCGAGCTCCGCCAGCGCCCGAGCGAGCGCTCCCGGGTCGGTCGCTGCCGCGATCACGTCGAGGTCCTTGACGCTGTCGGTCATGCGCCGCGCCGAGCCGGCCAGCTCGACCCGCTCGGCCGCGGGATGCGCCCGCAGCGCGGCGACGATCTGCTCCCCGACCGCGAGCGCCCGGTTGAGCACCACCCGGCGGCGGGCCTCGCCCGCACCGGGCACGCTCAGGGCGGCGAGGATGCTCTCCTCCGCCTTGGGGCCGAACCCCTTCAGGGTCCTGATCCGCTGCTCCTGCGCGGCCGTCCGCAGAGCGCTCAGCGAATCCACGCCGAGCTCCTCGAACAGGCGCCGGGCGCGCTTGGGGCCCAGGCCGGGCAGCCGGGTCACCTCGACCAGCCCCGGCGGGAACTTCGCCCGCAGCTTCCTCGCTGCCGGGATCTCGCCCTCGTCGGCCAGAGCGATGACCTTGTCCTGGATCGTCTGGCCGATGCCCGGCAGCTCCGTGGCCCGGCCGGCGCGGGCCAGCGTGGCGACCGACACCGGGGCGTCGCGGACCGCCTTGGCGGCATTGCGGTAGGCCACGACGCGGTGGATGATCGCGCCGTCGAGCTCGTACAGGTCGCCGAGCTCGTCGAGCGCGGCGGCAATCTCGGTGTTCGTCGGATCGGCCACTGCTGCCTTAGGCTAGTGCCCTACGGGGCGCTATACTTTTTGAAGCAAGCGCGAGAACAGACCCCTTAAGGAGCCCCCATGGCAGGCAACGTCACCGACGTAACCGACAACAACTTCCAGGCCGAGGTGATCGAGTCCGACGTACCCGTGCTCGTCGACTTCTGGGCTCCCTGGTGCGGACCGTGCCGCATGGTCGGACCGGTGGTCGAGGAGATCGCGCAGGAGCGCGCGGGCGACCTCAAGGTCGTCAAGCTGAACATCGACGAGAACCAGCAGACTGCGGTCGCCTACAACGTGATGTCGATCCCGACGCTGATCGTCTTCCGTGGCGGCGAGGTCGCCAAGACGGTGATCGGCGCCTATCCGAAGCGTCGTCTCGAGGCCGAGATCGAGCCGTTCGTGGCCAAGGCCGACGCCGACGGCGCAGTGGCGTAGGCCGCGCGCCGAGGTCTCGAGCCGGCCGGCTCTAGGTTGCGGCCCGCGCGACCTTCAGCCTCAGTTCGAGCCCGTCGATGATGGCGGGCTCGACGTCGTCCAGGGCCGTGTGGCTGACGCTCACCGCGAGCGTCTCGCCGGCGATGTACCGCTCGCGCTCGCGCGCGGCCGCGAGCAGCGACGGGTGGCCGTCGAGGGTCAGCCCGATGCGGTCGGTGACCTCGAGGCCCTCATCGCGGCGCGCCGCCTGTACGGCGTGGACGATCTCGCGCGCCCAGCCCTCGACCCGCAGCTCGTCGTCGATGGCCAGCTCCAGCGCGACCGCGTGGGATCCCTCGCGCTCGACCTGGTAGCCCTCGAGCGGCTGCATCGTGATCAGCAGGTCCTCGGCGCTGAGCGGGTGGTCGTGACCGCCGACGGTGATCGACACGGTCCGGCCCTCGCGCAGCGCGGCCGCGGCGTGCGCCGGGTAAAGACCGGCCACGGCGGCGGCGACCAGCGGCATCTGCTTGCCGAAGCGCGGACCGAGCGCGCGGTAGTTGGGCTTGATCTCGACGCGGCCGAGCTCGTCGGCCTCGGAGACGAAGCGCAGCTCGACCACGTTCAGCTCCGCGCGCACCAGCTCCTGCAGCCGCTCGATCGCGACGCGCTCGCGCCCGGTGGCGACCACGATCGCCGCCCGCAGGGGCTGGCGGACCTTGAGCTTCGCCTGCCCACGGGCCGCGAGGCCGAGCCGCACGGTCTCCCGCGCCACGTCCATCTCGAACTCCAGCTGCCGATCACGCGCCGCCGGCTGCGGGAAGTCGGTGAGGTGCACGCTGGCCAGGCGGCCGTCGAGGTTGTCGTAGATCTCGTCGGCGAGAAACGGGGTGAACGGCGCCAGCAGCTTGACCACGGTGACCAGTGATTCGTGCAGGGTCGCGAACGCCGCCGGGTCGCCATCCCAGAACCGCCGCCGGGACCGGCGCACGTACCAGTTGGACAGCTCGTCGACGAACGTCGCGATCGCGCGGCCGGCGGCGGTGGCATCGTAGGCGTCCATCCGCTCGGCGACGAGCTCGGTCGTGGCCGCCAGGCGCGAGCGCACCCAGCGGTCGAGATCGCTGCGCGCGGCGGGGTCGCCATGCTCGAGCGGCTCGGGCGAGATGTCGTTGGCGTTCGCGTAGAGCACGTAGAAGCCGTACGTGTTCCACAGCTGCAGCAGGAACTGACGGACCGCCTCGCCGATCGTCTCGAGCGAGAAGCGGTAGCCGTCCCAGGGCTGCTTGGAGGTGAGGAAGTACCACCGGAACGCGTCGGCGCCGTAGCGGTCGATGACGTCCCAGGGGGCCACGACGTTGCCCACCGACTTGGACATCTTGCGTCCCTGCTCGTCGAGGATCAGGCCCAGGCAGACCACGTTGCGATACGAGGACTGGTCGAACAGCAGCGTGGCCACGGCGAGCAGCGAGTAGAACCAGCCCCGGGTCTGGTCGAGCGCCTCGCAGATGAAGTCGGCCGGGAAGCGCGCCTCGAACTCCGCCTCGTGCGCGTGTGGCGCGTGGTACTGGGCGAACGGCATCGCGCCCGAGTCGAACCACACGTCGATCACCTCGGCGACGCGCTGCATCGCCGCCCCGCACTGCTCGCAGGGGAACGAGGCGTCATCGACGAACGGCCGGTGCGGATCGGCCAGCTCGGTCCCCGCGAGCTCGTTCAGCTCGGCCAGCGAGCCGACCACCCGGACGTGCCCGGCCGAGCAGCGCCACACCGGCAGCGGCGTCCCCCAGTAGCGCTCGCGGGAGAGCGCCCAGTCCACGTTGCCCTCGAGCCAGTTGCCGAAGCGGCCGTGCTTGACGTGCTCGGGATGCCAGTTGACCGACTCGTTGGCGGCGAGCAGCCGGTCCTTGATCTGGCTCGTGCCGATGTACCACGAGGGCTTGGCGTAGTACAGCAGCGGCGTGTCGCAGCGCCAGCAATGGGGATAGGAATGCTCGTAGGGCTCGGAGCGCAGCAGCTTCCCGCGCGCCCGCAGGTCCTCGACCAGGTCAGGGTCCGCCTCCTTGACCTTGCGCCCGGCGTAGCGGCCGATCCGCTCGTCGTAGGTCCCGTCGGGCCGCACCGGGTTGACCACGGTCAGGCCGTACTGCTCGCCGAGCCGGAAGTCGTCCTCGCCGAAGGCGATCGCTGTGTGGACGAGGCCGGTCCCGTCCTCGGCGGTGACGAAGTCCCCGAGCAGGACGGTGTGGCCGCGCTCGCCGTAGGCGTCGGACGGGATGTAGGGAAACGGCGGCTCGTAGCCGACGCCCTCGAGCTCCCGGCCCGGGAAACGGTCGCGGATCTCGGCTCCCTCGCCGAGCACGCGATCGAGCAGCGCCTCGGCCACGATCTGCACGGGTCCGTCGCCGTGGCGCGCGCGTACGTAGATCAGCTCGGGATCGACGGCAACCGCGGCGTTGGAGACCAGCGTCCACGGCGTCGTCGTCCAGATCAGCAGCTCGTCTCCCGGCTGGACGCTCGCGCGCCCCTTCGTGACCGGGAACCGCACGTACACGCTGGGATCGATCACGTCCCGGTACACGCCCGGCTGGCCGAGCTCGTGGCTCGAGAGCGCCGTGCCGCAGCGCGGGCAGTAGGGGACGACCTTCAGCTTCTCGTACAGGAGGCCCTGCTCGTGGATCGTCTTGAGCGCCCACCACACCGACTCGATGTAGCCGGGGTCGAGTGTCCGGTAGGCGTCATCGGTGTCGATCCAGAAGCCGATCCGCTCGGTCAGCCGGGTCCAGTCCTCGACGTGGCTGAGCACCGTCTCGCGGCAGCGGGCGTTGAACTCGGCGATCCCGTAGCGCTCGATGTCGTCCTTGGAGGCGATGCCCAGCTCCTTCTCGACCGCCAGCTCGACCGGCAGGCCGTGGCAGTCCCAGCCTCCCTTGCGCTCGACGTAGAACCCGCGCATCGTCTTGTAGCGGGGGAAGATGTCCTTGAACACGCGCGCCAACACATGGTGGGAGCCCGGCGGTCCGTTGGCCGTCGGCGGCCCCTCGTAGAAGACCCACTGCGGTGCGCCGCGGCGGCGGCGCATCGACTCGGCGAACACCTCGCGATCGCGCCAGCGCTTGAGGACCTGCTCCTCGAGCTCGGGGAACGACGCGCGCGGATCGACGGAACGGTGAGGCGGCATGGGCGCGGGATTGTAGGTTCCCGCCGTGGTCCGCCCGCGCCGCGGTGCGCGGGTGCGCCGCGCGGCCGGCGCGATCGCGCCGGTGGCTCGGGGCGGCTACGCCTGGCTCAGTGCAACCGCGTCCGGGGCCGTGGCCCGGCGGCGATCGGCGGCGGTGGCGTCGAGGCGCGCCAGCAGCGTGTCGCGCGCGGCGACCGGCGTCTCGCCGAGCCGGCAGACCGTGCTCGCGCCCGTATCCGGGACCGCGCCGCGGTAGTCGAACACGACCACCTCCGGCACGATTCCCCGGACCGCGTACACGAGCCTCCCGATCACGTCGAGCGACGCTCGCCGGCCGGTGAGCACGACGGCGCGCGGCTCGAGCGCGCGCAGTGCCCGGCCGAGCCGGGCGGGCTCGACCGAAGCGGTCAGCGACAGGGTCCGGAGGCCGGCGCGCCTGAGCACCAGCTCCAGCGCCTGGGCGTGGAGCCCGTCGAGGTCGCAGGGAGCGGTGGCGTCGAAGATCAACACGCCGTCGGGGCGCGAGGCCGGCGGAGAGAGGCGCTTCAGGGCCGACAGCCAGCCGGTGGCGTGGCGCCAGCCGAACTCGTACTCGGCCGTGCTCAGGCCCGGGTCGGCTTGCCCCGCCACCGCGGCCAGCAGGACCTCCTCGATCGTGCGCTCGAACGAGCGCAGGGTCAGGCTCTCCTCCAGCAGGCGGTTGGCCATGTCCTCGTTGAAGGAGCCGAAGGCACTCCCGAGCCGCGACGACGAGGACGGGGCCTCGCCGCGCTCACGGGACAGCGAGATCGCGGAGGAGACGTTGTGCGTCTCGGCGAGGGTGAGCCGGAGAGACTCGATCTCGGCGAGCGCGTACTGGCGGTGACCGCCGGGGGACCGGTGGGGCTGGGGGAAGCCGTAGCGGCGCTCCCAGCTGCGAAGCGTGTTCGGGCTCACGCCGAGCATCACCGCCGCTGCGTTAGTCCGGATTCCATTCATATGATGGTGTTATCGACGTAAGCGCGCTTGCGCGCAAGGCACGCAAGGAGCCGTGCACTTTGGGCGGATTCGCGCGCGTGCAGGGATTTCACCCGCGATGGGGAAGCTGGCGCCGCGCTTTCGGGGCGCGCTACGACGCGAACACGAGCAGCGCCGCCACCTCGCCGGGCTGACGTTGAGCAGCGTGGCCGCCTCGCTCGCTCTTTGGATAACGCATGCACCGAAAGGGTCGGGGCAACCGGTGCTCTCCGGTGCCGGTTCCGTTGGAAATGGACCGCTCTTGTAGATAAAGTTTGCGCGAAATCTCTTCCCGACAGAGATTTCACGGGGACTCCAGGTAGGGGGGCCAGGGAAGGCAATCCGGCGTGGAGCAAATCGGGATGCAGCGGGTCGCGCGGCGACCCGGTGGGGATCTCGTGGAACCGGTACGCAACGATGCGTGCACGCACACGACGCCAGGAGGTCCTCGGATGTCATTCCGCAACGGCTGATCGTACACGGTCACCACGTTCCAACTATTAGGTGTGCGCGGTCGAAGGCGCTACTGTGCGCGCAATGGAGGGCCAGGAGGCCCAAGGTGCACACGTTGAGGTAACGCGTGGCGGGACGCGAGTTGCACTCGCCTGGACGCTCGCGGTCGTGGGCATGGCGGCATGCGTCGGCATCGCCGCCGTCCAGGGCCACCTCGATCATGTCGATTCCCTCTCGATCGTGCTCGCCGTGGCCGCGGCCGCGGCCGGTGCGACGGTGGCGTCCGCGGGCGGTCAGGCGTCCATCTCGGCCTCGTTCCTGGTCGTCGTGCTCGGGGCGACGTTTCTCGGACCAGCGTCCGCTTGCATCCTGGCCGCGATCGCGGAACTCGTGGCTTCGCTCCGGCGCCGCTCGGGAGCCCTGTTGGTGGCCACCAACCTCGTGGCGGTAATGGGTCCGGCGCTGATCGCGGCGAACCTGTTCCGCGCGCTTGAGGACGGTCACACCGGTAGCGTCGGCTTCTATCTGGCCGTCGGCTTGGTCGCCGTGGTCTACCTGGTGCTGAACTACCTCATGGTCGTCGGTTTCGGCCTGCTGCTGTGGGGCCGCTCGGCGTGGGACGCCGGCGCCGCTCGCTCCTACCTACCGAGCCTGGCGCTCAATCTGGTGCTCGTGGTTGCGGGGGCGAGCATCTACGTCAAGGTCGGCCTGGGGGGCATCGTGTTCGCGCTCGCCGCCGTGTTCGCGTTCACCTACATGGCGCACCTGCTCGAGCGCTCACGCCACCGCGCCGAGCAGTACGTGTCGCTCTCCTGGGGCGTGCTCGCGGGACTGCTGCGCGCGCTCGACACACGTGACCGGCGCGCCGCCCGGCATGCAGCGGCGGTGGCCCGGTTCGCGCGCGACATTGCCGGGACGGTGGGGATGAGCAAGCAGGACTGCGAGCTCGCACACACCGCCGGCCTCCTGCACGACATGGGCCACTTCGCCCTCTCGGACCGCGTCCACGAGCGCGGCCGGACGCTCACCGATGAGGACTGGGCGGCGATCCAGCGCCACCCCGAGCTGGGCGCGGAGATGCTCCAGGACCTCGGCCTGTACGGGCCGGTGTCCGAGATCGTGCGCGCCCATCACGAGCGCATCGACGGCCGCGGCTACCCGAACGGACTGTCCGCTGCGGAGATTCCCGAGATCGCGAAGATCATCGCCGTGGCCGAGGTGTACGACACGCTCACCGCCAGCGACACGTACCGCGCTCCGATGAGCTCGTTCGAAGCGCTGCGCGAGCTCCGCCGGGTCGCCGGGACCCAGCTCGACGCGCGCTACGTCGAGGTGCTCGCCGACCTCCTGAGCGGCGAGGGGATCGAGTACCGGCACGCCGACGCGGCCCACTTCGACACCGAGCTGGCCATGGAGCGGCGGATCAACGAAGCCGGCGCCTGAGGCGGCGGATCGGTCAGCTCAGACTCTGCACACGGCTTGTGAGGTCGAGACGCCGAGGGGACTCGTCTCGCAGCGGAATGCGACGATGCTGGACGATGCGGTTGCGTCTCTATCACCACCACGACGGCGCCCGGGTCGCCTACCGGGAGACGGGAACGGGTCCGGGGCTGGCGTTGCTGCATTCGCTCGGGCTCTCCCATCGCGAGTGGGAGCCGATCGTGGCGCCGCTGTCGGGTCGCTTCCGGGTCGTGCTGCCCGATCTGCCGTTGCACGGAGACTCCGAGGACCGCCCGCGCCACCCGTACACGCCGGACTGGATGGCCGAGGTGATCGCGGGCTTCTGCCGCGAGGTGGTCGGGACCAGGCCGCTGGTGGCGGGTCACGACCTCGGCGCCGAGGTGCTGCTGCGCGCCGTGACCACCGGCCGCCTCGAGCCCTCGCGCTTCGTGCTCATGCCCAACCGCCTGCATCGCCGCGACGAGTTCGTCATCGGCCGCGCCAGCTGGCGGATGGCCTGCCGGGCGGCGGCGCTGCCGGGTCTCGACCGTCTGCTCGCGCACGGGGCAACGCTCGTGTTCCGGCCCTCGGTCGGCGACCGCCTCTCCGCGCAGCACAACCCCGCCGCCCGCGACCTGATGCGCCACGCGTTCGCCGACCTCGGCGGCAACGGCAACCGCGCTCGGGCGTGGGCCAAGTTCGCCCGACGCTGGCCGGTGGAGGCGCAGCGCGATCTGCTCGACGCCTATCCACGGATCGCCTCGCCGGTGCTGCTGCTGTGGGCCGACAAGGACGCCGCGCATCCGCTGGAGGCAGCCCGCGAGGCGCTCGACGTGCTGCCCGACGCGCAGCTGCGGATGCTCGCCGACACCGGCTTCCTGATGGCCTACGACGATCCGGTCGGCGTCGCCCGAGAGCTGATCTCGTTCTGCGGCTGACTTGCGGTCGGGGATTGCCGCGTCCGAGGAGGACGGTCGTGGAGTAGCGTTGTGGTGACTGGATACGAACAGCGAAAGGACCAACCATGGGCGTGCAGGAGACGGAGCAGCTGTGGGGTGGCGAGACAACGAAGGCCGTCGCCAACTTCCCCATCTCAGGCGAGCCTGTGCCCGTGCCGGTGCTCCGCTGGCTGGGCCGCATCAAGGGTGCGGCGGCCCGCGTGAACGCCGAGCTGGGACTGCTCGACCCGGCGCTTGCCGACCGGATCGCCGCCGCCGCCGACGCCGTCGCGTCCGGTGAGCACGACGACCAGTTCCCGGTCGACGTCTTCCAGACCGGCTCGGGCACCTCGTCGAACATGAACGCCAACGAGGTGATCGCCAACCTTGCCGGCGACGCCGCGCATCCCAACGACCACGTCAACATGGGCCAGTCGTCCAACGACGTGTTCCCCTCGGCGGTTCACCTCGCCGCGCTCGACGAGGCCACCAACGACCTCCTGCCCGCGCTCCAGCAGCTCGAGCAGTCGCTGAGTGCGAAGGCGAGCGAGTTTCGCGACATCGTCAAGTCGGGGCGCACGCATCTCATGGACGCCGTCCCGGTGACGCTCGGTCACGAGTTCGGCGGCTATGCCGCCCAGGTCCGTCTCGGCGCACTGCGGATTCGCAACACGTTGCCGCAGGTCGCCCAGATCCCGCTCGGCGGAACCGCGACCGGCACCGGCCTGAACACCCACCGCGAGTTCGCCGCGCGGGTCCGGGCCCGGCTGACCGAGTCCACGGGACTCGAGATCCGCCCGCCCGAGGACTCGTTCGAGGCTCAGGGCAGCCGCGACGCGCTGGTCGAGCTCTCGGGGATGCTCAGGGTGCTCGCCGTGTCGCTGACCAAGATCGCCAACGACCTGGCGCTGATGGGCTCCGGACCGCGCGCCGGCCTGGGCGAGCTGTTCCTGCCCGAGCTCCAGAAGGGCTCCTCGATCATGCCCGGCAAGGTCAACCCGGTCATCCCCGAGGTCGTCCTCCAGGTCTCCGCCCAGGTCATCGGCAACGACACCGCGATCACGATCGCCGGCTCGCAGGGCAACTTCGAGCTCAACGTCCGCGTCCCGCTGATCGCCCGCAACCTGCTCGAGTCGGTCCGCCTGCTCGCCGCCACCTCGCGCATCTTCGCCGAGAAGTGCGTCGACGGGATCAAGGCCAATGAGGAGGGAGCCAACCGCTCCGCCGAGGCCACGCTCGCCGCCGCCACCGCCCTCAACCCCCACATCGGCTACGACAAGGCGGCCGAGATCGTCAAGGAGGCCGCCGGCTCGGGCCGCATGCTCCGCGAGGTCGCCTACGAGATGGGCGTCGACGAGGAGACCTACAACAAGGCGATGGACCTGCGGAAGATGGCCCAGGGGAATCTGTAGGGACCGGCTCGGCCAGCTTGACGAAGTCGGATCTCCGGACTCGAAACTCTTGCATTCCACTTAACTACGGGCCTCAGAATGCCGACGAGGTCTATGTACTGGTGTGACTCCTTGTGCATCGGCTCGCGATCGGACTGGCCGGTCAAAGCGACGAGCGGCGCTCGATCGAGGAAGGCGTCGGCCACGGCGGTGACGAGGTTCGTCGCGCCGGGCCCGAGGGTCCCCAGGCACACACCGGCCCGCCCTAACCGAATTGCCAGCTTTCCAACCATGGAATCGTCGCGTCCGGCGCATGATCGTGCTGTGCGCGGCCCTGCTGTGCTGCACGGCCACGCCAGCGCTGGCGGCCGCCGTGTTCCAGATCCGGGGCGGCGGCGACGGGCACGGGATCGGGATGAGCCAGTACGGCGCCTACGGCTACGCGCTGCACGGCTGGAGCTACCGGGCGATTCTCGCGCACTACTACTCGGGCACCGGGATCGGCACCACGGATCCGAACCGGACGGTCCGCGTGCTGCTCGCCACCGGGCCGGCGGCGTTCAGCGGCGCCACCGCAGCGGGCGCGGCACCATTGCACCCAGGCACGACCTATCGGGTCCTGGCCCGCAGCGACGGATCGCTGCTGCTCGTGGACGGCGCCGGCAAGAAGGTCGGGGTGTTCGCCGCCCCGCTGCGCGTGACCGGCCCGGGGCCGCTGAGCGTGGCCGGACTCGGCCCGTACCGCGGTGCGCTCGAGTTCCGCCCCGACGGCGCCGGTGGGGTCGAGACCGTCGACGCGCTCGCTCTCGAGGACTACGTTCGCGGCGTGATCTCCGCCGAGATGCCCGCCGGCTGGTCGGCCGCCGCACTCGAGGTCCAGGCGGTCGCCGCGAGGACGTACGCGATCACCACCAATCGCGGTGGCGCCGCCTTCGATCAGTACGCGGACACGCGCTCGCAGATGTACGGCGGCGTCGCCGCCGAGACCGCGGCCACCGATGCCGCCGTGGCCGCGACCCGGGGGCAGGTGGTCACCTACCACGGGGTCCCGGTCGTGACCTACTTCTTCAACAGCTCGGGCGGGCACACCGAGAACATCGAGAACGTGTGGCCGGGCTCGACGCCCGAGCCGTGGCTGCACGGCGTGCCCGATCCCTACGACGGCGTCGCCGGCGATCCGTACCACGCGTGGGGCTCGGACCGCTCGTTGGCCGCCGCCCAGGCGGCGCTCGGCGGCCTGGTCAAGGGATCCCTGATCGGCATTCGGGTGACCCGGCACGGCGCTTCGCCGCGCATCCTGACCGCCGAGGTGGTGGGCAGCAGGGGTAGCACCAGCGTGACCGGCGCGCAGCTCGCGCAGGTGTTCGGGCTGCTGACCACGTACGCGTCCTTCACGTCGATCTCGACCACGGTCGGAGCGTCGGTCGCGCCGCCCGCGGGCGCCGGCGGTGCCGGCGCGCCGCTCAGCACGATGTCGGGCGCCCAGGCGGTTGCGGCCCTCGTCCCGCTCGTGCGCTCGATCGTCGCGGGGACCGTCCCGACGCTCACAGGCTGGGTCTTTCCCGCCCGGCGAGGTGACCCGTTCGCGCTCCAGCTGCGCACCGGCGGCACCTGGCACACGATCGCCTCCGACCGGCTCGGCCGTGGCGGCTGGTTCTCGGTTCACCCGAGCCGGCTGGGCAGCTACCGGATCGTCTACCGCGGGCTGGACGGCCCGGCGGTCGCGGTCCGCTGATCGCGGCAGGATCTCTACGCTGAGGCGATGGCCGCCCCGCTGCTTGCCGTCGACGCCCCGTTTCTGCTCTACCGGTCGTTCTTCGCGCTGCCCGAGTCGATCACCGGGATCGACGGGCGCCCGGTCGGCGCGCTGTTGGGCGCGACCAACGCGATCCTGCGCGTCGCGGCCGAACGTGAGCCGCGGGCCGTGCTGTTCTGCTTCGGCGCCGAGGCGGCGGAGTACCGCGTCAAGCTGTATCCGCCCTACCACGCCGATCGGCCGCCCGTGCCCGACGCGCTGGCGTGGCAGTTCGAGGTCGCGCCGGAGCTGTTCGCGGCGTTCGGATGGAGCTCGCGGTCGGTGGCCGGGCTCGAGGCCGACGATCTCCTGGGGTCCCTGGCCACCGCCGAGGCCGCGGCCGGGAATGCGGCGCTGATCCTCACCGGTGACCGCGACATGTACCAGTGTGCCCGCGAGCGGGTAAGCGTCCTGTACTCCAAGATGGGCACGAGTGGCTTCGAACGGATCGATCCCGATGAGGTGGTGCGCCGCTACGGCGTCACGCCCGAGCTGGTGCCCGACTTCATCGCGCTGCGCGGCGACCCCTCGGATGGGCTCCCCGGCGCACCCGGGATCGGCGCCAAGACGGCCGCGGCGCTGCTCGAGCGCCATGGCTCGCTGGAGCAGGCGATCGCCGGCGCCGACGTCGAGCGCCCCCGAATCGCCGCCGTGCTGCGCGATCACGCCGATGAGCTGCGCGCCTTCAAGGACATCGCGACGCTTCGCCACGTCGACGTCGAGCTGCCGGGCGACGAGGCCACGAACCTGACCGGCGGAGCCGAGGCGGCGCGTCGCCTCGGCCTGCGCAGGCTGGCGGAGCGGTTGGAGAGCGCGGACACACTTCGCGACCTGTGAGGGCGAGGGGTTCCGTCATCATGTTCGCCTTGCGACGCACGCTGCTGCTGCTCGCGGGGTGCTGCGTCGCATTCGTGGTCGCGGTGGGCGCATCGGCTCCGGGCCGTAACGCGGTCCGCCGCTCGGCCGCGGTGACGCCCACCGCGACGACCAGCGCCACCCCGCCGGGCGGGATCGCGCTCACCGACGGCTGGCGCTACCTGGCCGACCCGGGCAACGTCGGCCTGGCTCGGCACTGGGCGACGGGTGGAGCGGCCAAGCTCGGGTGGGGCCGCGTGTCGGTGCCGAGCGTGTTCAACCCGGTGATCTCCAACACCTCCTACAACGGCACCGTCGGCTGGTACAAGGTCTCGTTCATGGCTCCGCCCGCGTCTCAGGGACGCTCGTGGGAGATCCGCTTCGAGGAGGTGCGCCGGACGGCTCAGGTGTGGCTGAATGGCACGCTGCTCGGGTCCAGCTCCGACGCCTATGCCCCGTTCAGCCTGCCGGCCACGAGCCTCGTTCCGGGGCGGATGAACACGCTCGTGGTCCGCGTCGACAACCTGATCGGTCCGGGCTCGTTCCCCGAGGACTGGTGGAACTGGGGCGGGATCGTGCGCCCGGTGACGCTCGAGCCGCTGGGTCGGCTGGTGTTCCACGACGTCGGCGTGATGCCCGAAATGGGCTGCAACTACCGCTGTGGGGACCTGCTGGTGGAGGGCACGCTGCAGAATATCTCGAGCGTGCCGCTGACCCCGAGCATCGCGGTCAGGTCCGTCTCGCCGTCCGGACTGACGATGAGCTGGATCCACCGGGTCGGCTCGATCGCTCCCAGAGCCACGGTCTCGGTCAGGTTCCGGGTGCCCGTGCATGGCCCGCCGGACCTGTGGGCCCCGGGGCACCCGTCGCTGTACGGCGTCAACGTGATGACGGTGGCGCAGAACCGCGTCGAGCAGGCGAACAACCTGCAGGTCGGGATGCGCAGCGTCCGGGTCCGCAACGGGGTCCTCTACCTCAACGGCCAGCGGCTGTGGCTGCACGGCGCCTCGATCCACGAGGACATGCCGGGGCGCGGACCCGCCCTGACCAGCGGGGACATCGACACGATCGTCTCCGAGCTGCGCTCCGTGGGGGCCAACATCACGCGCTCGCACTACCTGCTCAACGAGCGGCTGCTCGAGGCGCTCGACGCCGCCGGGATCATGGTCTGGAGCCAGCCCCCCGTCGACCACGCCGACCCGGTCCTGCGTACCGCCGCGGGCCGGGCCCAGGCGCTGGCGATGCTGAAGGCGACGATCCTGGGCGAGCGCAGCCACGCCTCGGTGGTGATCGACTCGGTCGGCAACGAGCTCTCGCCGACGCCCGACTCGACGGCGGGGACGCGCGCGTACCTGGATCAGGCGATCCCGCTCGCGCGCTCGCTGGACCCGACCAGCCCCGTCGCCCTCGACATCTACTGCTACCCGGGCTTTCCGGCGCAGCGGCTGTACTCGAAGGTCGACGTGATCGGGATCTCCAGCTACTTCGGCTGGTACACCGGCGTCCCCGGGCACACGATCACCGACTTCTCCCAGCTGTCCCCGTTCCTGACCCAGTCCCACGCCCGCTACCCGGCCCAGGCGCTCGTCGTGGCCGAGTTCGGCGCCGAGGGACTGTTCGACGGCGACTCGAGCACGAAGGGCAGCTATGAGTTCCAGAGCGCGTATCTGCAGAACACGGTGGACGTGATCAGCCGGCTGCCGTTCATGAGCGGCGCGATCTACTGGACGCTGCGCGAGTTCGCCGTCAACCCGGGCTGGACCGGCGGCGCCCAGCTGCCGGCCGACGACCCGCCGGACGGCCTGCACCACAAGGGCCTGATCGCCTACGACGGGACCCCGAAGCCGGCCTTCTCCGTCGCCCAGCAGCTGTTCGCCGACCCGCCCGCGTTCGCGCGCTGACCCCCGCCCGCGCGCTGACCCCGCCCGCGCGCTGAGCCCCTCGGGCGGCGGGCTACGGCGTGAACTTGACCGTGATCACGTCACCGTCGGCGACCACGTAGTCGCGCCCCTCGAGCCGCAGGGTCCCGCGGTCCCGGGCGCCCGAATACCCGCCGGCGCCGACCAGCTCCTCCCACGAGACCACCTCGGCGCGGACGAACCCGCGCTGGATGTCGGAGTGGATCTGGCCGGCGGCGTGCCACACCGAGAGGCCGCGGCGCAGGTGCCAGGACTGCGCCGGCTTGTCCTCTCCGGCGGTGAAGAAGGCGACCAGCTCGAGCAGCTCGAACGCGCCGCGGACCACGGTCTCCAGTCCCGACTCGGCCAGCCCGAGCTCGGCGCGCATCGTGGCGCCCTCCTCGTCGTCGAGCTCGGCCAGCTCGGCCTGCAGGCGCGCCGACACCGCCACCGCGGCGGCGCCCTCGGCGCGCGCGTGCTGGAGGATGTCCGGCGGCACCTCGTCGCTGTCCTCCTCGACGTTGGCCACGAACAGGACCGGCTTGGCGGTCAGCGGCTGCAGCAGGCGCATCGCGTCCGGCGCGTCATCAGGGGGCGGGACGGTGCGGGCCGGACGCCCGGCCTGCAGCGCGGCGATGAGCTCGCCCAGCCAGGCCGCCTCGGCGATCGCCCGCCGGTCGCCGCTCTTGGCCGTCTTGGCCACGCGCTCGAGCCGGCGCTCCGCCTGATCGAGGTCGGCATAGACGAGCTCGGTCTCGATCGTGTCGATGTCGGCGAGCGGGTCGACGCGGCCTTCGGGGTGCACCACGTTGGGATCCTCGTGAGCGCGAACCACGTGCACGATCGCATCGGTCTCGCGGATGTTGGCCAGGAACTGGTTGCCGAGGCCCTCGCCGCGATGGGCGCCGGCGACGAGGCCGGCGATGTCGTGGAAGGCGATCGTGTCGTGGACGATCTTGGACGCCCGGACCGTGCCGGCGACGGCCTCCAGCCGGTCGTCGGCAACCGGGACGACGGCGACGTTGGGCTCGATCGTGGTGAACGGATAGTTGGCCGCCTCGGCCGCTACGCCGGTCAGGGCCGAGAACAGCGACGACTTGCCCGCGTTGGGGAGTCCGACGATCCCGACCTTCATCGTCGCGCCCGCCGACCGATCGCGGTGCCCAGCAGCGCCCCCGCCACCACGTCGCTGGGGTAGTGCACCCCGAGGTAGGGCCGGCTGACCGCGAACGCGCCGGCGGCGCCGTACAGCGCCCCCGCCGGCACCAGGCCCGAGAACGCCCGCGCGGCCGCGAAGGAGGTGGTGGCGTGGGCGCTCGGGAACGACAGCCGCGAGACGGTGGGCGAGAGCTGGGGCAGGTCACTGAGCTCCGGCCGGCGCCGGCGCACGGCCACCTTGACCGCGTAGTTCACGCCGAAGGCCAGCGCGACCGTCTCGATCCCGCGGACCCACCGGGGCCGCCGAGCGCGGTCGAGCGCGGCGCCGGCCGCACCGAGAGCGAACCAGCACGCCGCGTGCTCCCCCAGCCCCGAGTAGGCGCGCGCCGCACGTTCCAGTGCCGGCGTGTGCCCGCGCGTGCGGGCGAGCCTCAGGCAGGCATGGTCGAGCGCGAGCAGTCGTTCAGGCACCACGGCCGCGAACTGTACGGCGGGGCCGCGGCCCGCCTCAGGTGCCGAAGCCGACGCGGTGCTCCTCGTCCTCGACGAGCACGTACACGACGCGCGCGAGGTCGAGAGCCACGGTGCCGTCCTCGGCGCTCAGCTCGTGCCAGCCGGTGGAGCCGAGGGCCCCGCGCAGGCGGGCGAGCTCGGCCCGCGGAACGCGGGCGCCCAGCACCTGTCCGCCGAGGAATCCGACGCTGATCTTCTGAGGCTTCTCGTTGGCCACTAGTGGTCCTCCGCGGGCTGGACTATCTCGGTCAGAACGCCTCCGGTGGAGGCGGGATGCAGGAACGCGACGCGCGAGCCGCGGATGCCGATCCGCGGCGTCTCGTCGATCAGCCGCAGGCCGGCCGCCGCCAGCGCCGTCAGCGCGGCGTCGATGTCGTCCACCCGGTAGGCGACGTGGTGCAGGCCGGGCCCCCGGCGCGCGAGGAACTTGCCGACCGCGGTCTCGGGACCCAGCGGTTGCAGCAGCTCGACATGGCCGTCCCCGACGTCCAGCAGCGCGGCATCCACACCCTGCTCGGCGACCGTCTCGCGGTGCACGAGCTGCATCCCCAAAGCGGTGCGGTACAGGGCCAGCGCGGAGTCGATGTCCTCGACGGCAATGCCGACATGGTCGATCACGGACAGCATGCGGCCGCGGAGTCTAGTGGCGCGCCGGGCGCACTGGTCCGCGCTCTCGGCGTCCCGCCTGCCTGAGCTACCGGCGGCGCGCCGGGGGATCGGCCGGCGACACCGCGGTGGCGGCGGCCAGGCCGAGCTCGCCGCCGCCGATCCGGCGGGGGGCGGCGCTCGGAGTGTCGCCCATGATCCGGTCGATGTCGGCGCGCTCGAGCACCTCGTTGGCCAGCAGCGTCGCGGCCAGCTCGTCGAGCTGCGGACGGTGCGTGTCGATGATCCTCGACGCGGCGCGGAAGGCCTCGTCGGCGAGCTCTCGGACCTCGTCGTCGCGGACCTTCCGGGTCGCCTCCGAGGCGGTCTCCGAGGCCATCCGCAGCGATGTGATGCCGGTGCCCATGGCGTACTCGTGGATCATCGACTGCGCGATCTCCGCCACCCGCTTGAGGTCGTCGGAGGCGCCGGTGGTGATCGACCCGAACACGATCTGCTCCGCGGCGCGGCCACCGAGCAGCATGGTCATGAAGTCGATCAACTCCTCGCGGGTCTTCAGGTAGCGATCCTCTTCGGGCAGGTTGAGCGTGTAGCCGAGGGCGCGGCCGCGGGGGACGATCGAGATCCGGTGCACCCGGTCCACCGACGGGAGCAGCTCGCCGCACAGGGCGTGGCCGGCCTCGTGATAGGCGACGACCCGCTTCTCGTGGTCGGTCAGCGCGCGCCGGGATTGCATCCCCGCGACGACGCGCTCCAGGGCGGCGTCGAAATCGGTCATCAGCACCTCGTTGCGGTGGCTGCGGCCGGCGAAGATCGCGGCCTCGTTGCAGATGTTGGCCAGGTCGGCGCCGGTCAGCCCGGAGGTCTGGCGGGCCAGCAGCTTCAGGTCCACGTCGGCGGCCAGGGGCTTGTTGCGCGAGTGCACGGCGAGGATGCGCTCGCGACCGCCGACATCCGGGGGCGAGACGTAGATCTGGCGATCGAAGCGGCCGGGACGCAACAGCGCCTGGTCGAGCTTCTCGAGCAGGTTCGAGGCCGCGATCACGACCACGTCCTTGCGGGCGGAGAAACCGTCCATCTCGACCAGCAACTGGTTGAGCGTCTGGTCGCGCTCACCGGAGACGTCATGGCCGCGGTGGCCTCCGACGGCGTCGATCTCGTCGATGAACACGATCGCCGGCGCCTTCTTGCGCGCGGCCTTGAACAGCCGCCGGATCCGGGCGGCGCCGACACCGACGAACATCTCCACGAAACCGGCCGCCGAGGCCGAGAAGAAGGTGGCGCCGGACTCGTGCGCCACGGCCTTGGCCAGCAGCGTCTTGCCGGTGCCGGGCGGCCCGTGCAGCAGGATCCCCTTGGGCACCTTGGCGCCGAGATCGCGGAAGCGCTTGGGGTCGCGCAGGTAGTCGACGACCTCCCGCAGCTCCTCCTTGGCCTCGTCGGAGCCGGCGATGTCGCTCCAGCCGATTGCGGGCGTCGAGTCGGGCTTCGTCTCCGCGGGGCGCGTCCGCGGCATGAACCGCATGAGCGCGAACACGGCCACCACCAGCAGCCCCATGAAGATGATGGGGAGCCAGTCGTGGAGCCAGGAGTAGAGGTCCGGGTACCCGAGAAAGGTTGCGACGTTCATCAGCTGCCCACTGTCCTCATCGGCATCCCCGCGTGATCAATGAACCAACTCCAGGCGGGGATTCGGCGCATAGGCACGACCCACCTTCGCGCACGGCCGTCCGTCGACCATCACCACGTCGGCGGTGAAGTCGTTCTGGCCTCGGATCAGCGAGGACCCGACCCCGTAGGCGTCGACCGGCACGTCGGCGGCCTCGAACTCGCGGATCCGGGCGGCAGTGAAGCCGCCGGAGGCCACGATCCGCACGGACGGAAAGCCCGCCCCGTCGAGCGCCCCGCGCACCTTCTCGACCAGCCGCGGGTTGACGCCGGTGGGGTCGAAGCCGCCCATCTCCCCGAGCAGGGAGCGGTCGACAAGCGTCTCGCTGGTGTCCAGGCGGACGCCCCACAGCCTCGGTCCGAGGGCCGAGGCGACCCCGAGCGCGGTCCGGACCGAGTCGTTCTCGAAGTCGACCAGCACGGTGATGTTCATGTCCTCGTGGAAGCGCTCGGCGAACTTCACCGAGGCGGTCACCGTGTCGCCCCCGTAAGCGGCGATCAGTCCGTGCGGAACCGTCCCGATACCGCGCCCGCCCCACCACGAGGCCTGGGCCTCGGTGGAGACGCCGATCGCCCCCGCGACGTGGGCTCCCCAGCCATCGCCGGTCTGCACCAGCCAGTGGTCGTGACGGGCGGGGAAGTAGAAGATCGGCTTGCCGCGCGCGGCCTCCACGACATCGGCGACGTTGCGCATGATCAGCGACCGCCGGGCCAGGCAGCCGAGGTAGACGGTCTCCAGGTGCGCGAACAGGGCGTAGTCGCCCTCGATCATGAGCACGGTCTCGCGGGGGGCGATGCGGTCGCCCTCGCGCAGTGCGTGCACGGTCAGCTGATCCCAACCCGGGATCCAGGTGCCGTCGGGGGCGGCGCGGCCCGAGCACGTGCGCAGGATCGCGATTGCCTCGTCGATTCCACCGAGCACCGAATCGCGCTTCTGGAACACCTGCATCGTCACGCGCGGGTGATGCCCCTCGGCCTCGAGCAGGGTCTTGGTGTGGACGAAATACGCGTCCGAGTAGTAGCCCTCGCGGATCTTGTCGACCGGTAGCCGGAAGATCGCCGGATCGAGGCGCGCCGATACCTGCGTCGCCATGGGCAGAAGAGCTTAGACAGGTCGTCCGGCGGTCGGGCTCGGGTTGCTCCTCCTCGCCCTGCTGCCGCGCTCGACCCGCCGGCTCGGCTCAGCCCAGGAGCTCCCGGGCCAGGTCGGCGTAGCAGGAGGCGGCGAAGCCCAGATCACGGAGGTCGATCCGTTCGTCGGCGTTGTGGACCAGCGGCGCGGCTTCGAGCAGGGATTGGTGACGCTGCGGGAAGAAGCCGTAGGCGACGCAGTCGGGGAAGGCGTCGCGGAACCAGCGCGAGTCTGAGAAGCCGGGCAGGATCACCGGCACGACCACGGCACCGGCATCGTTCGCGGCCACCCAGCGGGAGATCGCGTCCATCAGCGTCGACTCGACCGGGGAGCGGTTGCCGGTGACCGTCTCGTCGAAGGCGATGTGGGCGTCGGTGCCGCCGTCGCCGAGGACCTCCTCGATCCGCCGTCGGGCGTCCTCCTCGCCGAGGCCGGGCGGCACGCGGCAGTCGATCTTCAGGTAGGCCCGTGATGGGATCACGTTGACCTTGTCGGAGGCGTGGGCCATCGTCGGCGTGAGGGTCACGCCGAGCATCGGCTCCACCAGCGGCACCAGCTCCGGCGCTGAGGCGGCCATCCGCGCGAGCGCCGCCTCGGGCGCCGCCGGGTCCTCGCCGAGTCCCCGCAGCAACGCCGCCGGTCCCTCCGTGACATCGAACGACGGCTGCCGGGTCGCCAGCCGCTCGAGGATCGGCCCGAGCTTGAGCAGCGCGTTGTCGCCGGTCTTGGGCAGTGAGCCGTGGCCGGCCACGCCCTCGGCGGTGATCGTGAACCGGAACACGCCCTTCTCGGCGCAGCACACGCCGTAGTGGCGGCGGCCCTGATACTCGAACACCTCGCCGCCGCCCTCGTTGAGCAGCATGTCGCAGCGCACCTTGTCGGGATGGTTCCGGGTCAGCCATTGCGCGCCGAGCTCCCCACCGGTCTCCTCGTCGGAGACGAACACGAGCTTCAGCGTTCCCCGCGCCGGGCGCCAGCCGCCGCGGGCCAGCGTGGCCGCGGCCACCGTCTCGGCGGCCACCTGCGACTTCATGTCGAGCGCGCCGCGCCCCCACAGGTAGCCGTCGGCGAGATCACCGGACCACGGATCGTGGCTCCACTCCGAGGGGTCGGCGAGCACGGTGTCGACGTGGCCGAGATAGCACAGCGTGGGGCCCGCGGCGGCGCCCGCCAGGGTAGCGATCAGGTTCGAGCGCTCGGGCGTCGCCCCCAGCAGCTCGGTTGCGAAGCCGGCGCCCGCGAGGTAGCCGGCGAGGTACTCGAGCGCCTCGCGCTCGTTGCCGGGAGGGTTCACGGTGTTGAAGCGCACGAGGCGCTGCAGCACGTCGACCGTCTCCCGCTCGAGCTCGCTCCGCTCCATCGCCCATCAGCCTAACGGTCGCGGGCCCGGTGCCCGCGGGATCCCGTGCGCCCCGGCGCCGTAGGATCCACCGCGGTGAGCACCATCTCCGACGACCTCGCCCTCGCGCTCGAGCTGGCCGACATCGCCGACTCGATCACGCTGTCGCGGTTCCGGGCCGTCGACCTGGTGGTCGAGACCAAGCCCGACCTGACGCCGGTGACCGAGGCCGATCGCGCCGTCGAGCAGGCGGTTCGCGACCGCCTCGCCCACGCGCGCGACGGCGACGCCGTCATCGGCGAGGAGTACGGGTCATCCTCGGGCGACTCGGGCCGGCGCTGGATCGTCGATCCGATCGACGGGACGAAGGGCTACGTCCGCGGAACCCCGGTGTGGGCCACGTTGCTCGCGCTCGAGGTCGCGGGCGAGCTCACCGTCGGCGTCGTGTCGGCGCCGGCGCTGACGCGCCGCTGGTGGGCGGCCCGCGGCGCGGGCGCGTTCGCCGACGACGGCCTGGGCGAGGCGGCGCGGCGGCTGCGGGTCTCGGCCGTGCGCGAGCTCGCCGATGCCAGCCTGTGCTTCGGCGGCCTCGAGGACTGGGACGGGGTCGGGCGCCTCGACGCGCTGCTGGAGCTCGGTCGCCGGTGCTGGCGCACGCGCGGCTACGGCGACCTGTGGTCCTACATGCTGGTGGCCGAGGGCGGCATGGATATCGGGCTCGATCCGCAGGTCTCGCTGTGGGACCTGGCCGCGCCGCAGATCATCGTCGAGGAGGCGGGGGGACGGTTCACGGATCTGAGCGGTCGCCGCCGGGCCGACGGCGGCGACGGACTCGCAACCAACGGCCTGCTGCACGAGGCCGCGCTGGAGATCGTCGGGCGCTGAGAGCATGGAGCGCCTGTTCGGTGGCGAGGAGGACGAGCGCGGACCGGGCGAGCGCGGCTCGGGCGAGCGCGGCCCCGGCGGGCGCGGCCCCGGCGGGCGCACGAGCGGCCGGCGCACGTCCGGCGGCCGCGACCACAGCGGCGCCGCGCCACTGGCCGACGCGCCGCTGGCCACCCGCCTGCGACCGCGGACGCTCGATGAGTTCGTGGGGCAGGCTCAGCTGCTGGGCGCCGGCTCGGCGCTGCGGCGGGCGATCGAGGAGGGCAGCCCGCGCTCGATGATCCTGCACGGGCCTCCCGGCAGCGGCAAGACGACGCTGGCCCGGATCATCGCCGAGACGGCCCGGGCGGCATTCGAGGAGGAAAGTGCGGTGGCGGCCGGCCGCGCCGAGGTGCGGGCGGTGATCGAGCGTGCGCGCCACCGGCGGGGCACGACCGGCGAGCCGACGGTGTTCTTCCTCGACGAGATCCACCGCTTCAACAAGGCCCAACAGGATGCTCTCCTGCCCGCGGTCGAGGATGGCCTCGTGACGCTGATCGGGGCGACCACGGAGAACCCGTACTTCGAGGTCATCTCGGCGCTCCTGTCGCGCTCCAGCGTGTACGAGCTCGAGGCGCTCAGCCCCGCCAACGTGCGGGCACTGCTCGATCGTGCCCTCGCCCGGGGCGAGTGCGGACAGGATCGCGACGTCGCTGAGGAGGCGCTCGAGTTCCTCGCCGAGCGCTCCGGCGGCGATGCCCGCACCGCGCTCAACGCGCTCGAGCTGGCCTGTGAGAGCGCCGCGCCCGACGAGGTCGTCTCACTCGCCCACGCCGAGGACGCCCTGCAGCGGCGCGCCCTGCTCTACGACCGCCAGGCCGACCGCCACTACGACACGATCTCGGCCTGGATCAAGGCCACCCGAGGCTCTGACCCCGACGCCTCGCTCTACTACCTGGCGGTGATGCTCGAGGGCGGCGAGGACCCCCGGTTCATCGTCCGCCGGATGGTGGTGCTGGCCTCCGAGGACATCGGCAATGCCGATCCGCAGGCGCTCGTCGTCGCCACGGCGGCTGCCGCCGCGGTCGAGCACGTCGGCCTCCCGGAGTGCCAGTTCGCGCTGGCGCAGGCGGCGATCTACCTGTCGCTGGCGCCGAAGTCCGACGCCGCCAAACGGGCGGTGTTCGCCGCTCGCGGGTACATCGGCGAGCAGGGTGCGAGCGCACCGCCCGCGCACCTGCGCTCATCGACCCGCAGCGACGGCGAGTACGACAACCCCCACCGGCGCCCGGAGCGGCTGTCCCCACAGGAGCTGATGCCCGACTCCGCGATCGGCGCGAGGTTCTACGAGCCCGGCGAGGGGGAGGCGGCGCTGCACGCGCGCCTGGAGGAGATCAGGCGGCGGCGCGGGCGGGCGTAACACCCGGAGGCGCGCCGGTAGCACCCCGAGGCGCCGCACACCCCGCGCCCGGGCAGCGTACCTCGCCCCGGCCCGTCACGCGATACCCGACGATGGAGAGCGGCTAATGTCCCGAGCCGTGGAGGCTGCCACAGCCACCTCGCAGCTCGAGTCCTTCAGCCCCGCCACCGGCGAGCGCCTGGGGGCGGTGCCGCACACGCGCCCGGAGGCGGTGCAGGCGGTCGTCGACGCCGTCGCCAAGGTGCAGCCGTTCTGGGCCCAGCTGACGCTCGCCGACCGCGCCCGCTACCTCGAGCGCGCGGCGCAGGTGCTGATCGACGAGTCCGACGAGATCCGGGACCTGATCGTCCGCGAGCAGGGCAAGCCGCGCAACGAGGCCTTCTCGATGGAGGTGCTGCCGACGATCGACGCCCTGCACTGGATCGGCCACGCGGGCCAGGAGATCCTGGCCGACGAGAAGATCCCGATGTCGCAATGGTTCTTCAAGACCAAGAGCTCGGTGTTCACCTATGAGCCGCTGGGCGTGATCGGCGTGATCTCGCCGTGGAACTACCCGTGGTCGATCCCCTTCGGCGAGGTCGCGCTGGCTCTGATGGCGGGCAACGGCGTCGTGCTCAAGCCGGCGTCGCTGACGCCCCTGATCGGCGAGCGGATCGCGCAGGTGTTCGAGCGCGCCGGTCTCCCGGAGGGCCTCGTCCGCGTGCTGCACGGACCCGGCACCGGGCCTGCGCTGGTGCACTCGAGCGTGGCCAAGGTGTTCTTCACCGGCTCGGTCGAGACCGGCCGGGGCGTCGGCGAGGCCTGTGCCCGGCAGCTCAAGGGCTCGGTGCTGGAGCTCGGTGGCAAGGACCCGATGCTCGTGCTCGGCGACGCCAAGCTCGAGCACGCCGTGGCGGGAGCGCTGTGGGGCGGATTCGCCAATGCGGGGCAGGCGTGCTCGGGGATCGAGCGGGTCTACGTCGTACGCGAGGTCTCCGAGCGCTTCATCGCCGGCGTCGTGGCCGGCGCCCGGAGCCTTGCGGTCGGTGACCCGATGGGCTGGGAGACCGAGATCGGCCCGATGGTCTCGCGTGAGCAGTTCGAGCTCGTCCGCGAGCTCGTCGACGACGCCGTGGCCGCCGGCGCCGAGCTGCGCTGTGGCGGTCCCGTCGAGGTGCCCGACTTCGAGCACGGCGCGTTCTTCGCGCCCACGGTCCTCACCGGCGTCACGCATGAGATGCGGATCATGCGCGAGGAGATCTTCGGCCCGGTGCTCCCGATCGTGATCGTCGACTCCGAGGACGAGGCGGTGCGGCTGGCCAACGACTCGGACTTCGGCCTCGGCGCCTCGGTCTGGACCTCGGACCGGCCCAAGGGCGAGCGGGTGGCGGGTGAGCTCGAATCCGGCATGGTCTGGATCAACGAGCACATGTTCAGCCACGGCGCGTGCCAGTGCTCATGGGGCGGCGTCAAGGACTCGGGGCTGGGCCGCACGCACTCGAAGTTCGGGCTGTACGAGTGCGTGAACGTCAAGCTCCGCGTGTGGGAGCCCTCCACCGTCCGCAGTGCCTGGTGGCACCCCTATGACGAGACGCTCGGCAAAGCGCTGCGCCAGAGCGCGACCATCCTCTACGGCCGCCCATCGATCCGCGCCGGCGCGATTCGTGACGGGGCGGCGCCGCTGCTGAAGCTCACGGCGCGCCTCGTGCGCGACGCGGTCAAGCGCTGAGCGCCGGCCCGCGCCGCCCGTTTCCGGCGTCCGCGACGCCACGAGGTGCTTCTGAGCACCACTTTCGGCCTGGAACGACCCGATGTCACAACTTGTTAATCCCGGGAATGTTCCATTGACGGATGGTGTCTCTGAGGGACAGGACATGAAAGAGATCGACGAACCCGGACCCCAGCTGCACCGCTCGCGTCGTCAGCGCCTCGTGGACGAGATGGTCGACGGCTATGTGACCTGGCGCGAGGCGTGCAACGCGGTGGCCGACTCCTACGCGCGCTGGAGTCGCGCGGCGGTGGCCGAGCGGGCGCTCGCCTTCACCGCGTACCGGGCGGCGCTGGACCGCGAGGAGAAGGCGGCGCTGGAGTACCGGCGCGCGGTCGAGCTGCTTCCCGGGGCCTGACTGGCCTGGCGCGCCGAGCCGGTCGCGTACCCTTAGGCGTGCAATGCCCGCCCAGGCGTACAGCGGTAAGGAATGCGTGTGTCAGCTCCGTCGGGGGATCTGCGACCAATCCTGCGTCCGCGGCATGCTCGAGACGCCGTTCTACATCGCCTGCCTGCGGCTCACCGGCCGCAGGTGCCTGGTCGTCGGCGGCGGCGACGTGGGGCTCGAGAAGGTCGAGGGCCTGCTCGCCTGTGACGGCCGGGTGACCCTGGTCGCCCCCGAGGCTCACCCCGACCTCGCGGCGCTGGCGCACGAGGGCTCGATCACCTGGGAGCAGCGCGAATACGAGCCGGGCGATCTCGAGGGCGCGTTCATGGCCATCGCGGCCACTGACGACACCGACGTCAACATCCGCGTGTTCGAGGACGCCGAGCGCCGGGCGATGCTCGTCAACGTCGTCGACGTGCCGCCGCTGTGCAACTTCATCCTCCCGGCGATCGTCCGCACCGGGCCGCTGGCGATCGCGATCTCCACCGCCGGCGCCTCGCCGGCGCTGGCCAAGCGCATGAAGCGCGAGATCGGTGAGCTGTTCGGCGAGCAGTACGCGCAGCTCGCGACCATGCTCAACGACGCCCGCGGCTGGGCCAAGGCGACGTTGCCCACCTACCAGGATCGCAAGGAGTTCTTCGAGTCGATCGTGAACGGCGACCCGGACCCGGTGGAGCTGCTGCGCGCCGCGGACACCGGCGCCGTGCGCGACCTGATCGCCGCCGCGCAGCGGACGCACGCGCCGGCGTGACCGGCGAGGTCGCGTGACCGAGCAGCCGGCGCAGCTCACGCACCTCGACGAGAGCGGCAGCGCGCGCATGGTCGACGTCGGCCAGAAGCCCGCGACCGAGCGCCGGGCACGCGCCCGCGCCGTCGTCCGCATCGGTCCCGCCACCGCCGCGGCGGTGATCGCCGGCGATGCGCCCAAGGGCGACGTCATCGGGGTCGCCCGGATCGCCGGCATCCAGGCCGCCAAGCGGACCTGGGAGCTGATCCCGCTCTGCCACCCGCTGGCGCTGTCCTACGTCAGCGTCGAGGGCGTTCTCGACGCGGCCGCGGGCGAGATCACGCTCACCGCCGAGGCCCGCACCACGGGCCCGACGGGAGTCGAGATGGAGGCTCTGACCGCTGCGGCGGTCGCGGCGCTGACCGTCTACGACATGGTCAAGGGGATCGAACGCGGGGCCACGATCGCGGAGGTGGCGCTGCTAGAGAAGTCCGGCGGGCGTTCAGGGGAGTGGCGGCGCGGCGAGCCGACAACCTCGTAAGCTCGCCCCCATGAAGACGGCGATCATCACGATCTCGACCTCGGTCGCGGCGGGGCGGACGGAGGACACCTCCGGCGACATCCTGGCCGAGCTCGCCGGCGCCGCGGGCGCCGAGATCGTGGCCCGCCTGACCGTCACCGACGACCGCGAGGCGATCGAGCGCGCGCTCCGGGAGCAGGCCCAGCCCGACGTCCCGCTGATCTTCACCACCGGCGGCACCGGGCTGACCCCGGACGACGTGACGCCCGAGGCGACCCGGGCGGTGATCGACCGCGAGGCGCCGGGATTCGCCGAGGCGATGCGCGCGGAGTCGCTGCGTCACACGCCGCTCGGCATCCTCACCCGGGGCGTGTCGGGGATCGCGGGCCGGACCCTGATCGTCAACTTCCCCGGCAACCCCAAGGCGATCAACGAGCTGTTCGGAGTCATCGCCCCCACCCTGCGCCACGTCGTCGCGACGCTGCAGCGCGAGGGTGGACGAACCGGCGCCGATGGCGGGCACGCCGGCCATTGAGCTGCGCGGCCTCGCCCGCCACTTCGGCGAGCGGACCGCGCTGCGCGATGTCTCGGTCGCCGTGCCCGCCGGCGCCACCCTCGCCGTGCTGGGTCGTAACGGGGCCGGCAAGTCGACCCTGCTGCGGATCCTGGCCACGCTGCTGCGCCCCCACCATGGCGAGGTCGCGGTGCTCGGCGAGCCGCTGCCCAAGCGGGCCTTCGCGGTCCGGGCGCGGCTGGGGCTGCTGGCCCACGAGCCGCTGCTGTACCGCGACCTGAGCGGGCGCGAGAACCTGCGCTACCACGCGCGCCTGTACCGCCTGCCCGACGAGCGCGTCGAGCAGGTGCTGGAGGCGGTGAGGATGCAGGCGCGCGCCGATGACCCGGTGCGCCTGCTCTCGCGCGGGATGGTGCAGCGGCTGGCGGTGTGCCGCGCGGTGCTGCACGACCCGGAGGTGCTGCTGCTCGATGAGCCCCGGGCCAACCTCGATCCGGCCGCGACGGAGCTGGTCGAGCCGCTGATCGGGCGCGAGGCCGGCCGCACCCGGGTGCTGACCAGCCACGATCCCCAGGCCGCGCTCGCCGAGGCGGACCTCGCGCTCGGCCTGCGCGACGGGCGGCCGGCGTGGCTGGGTCCGGCGGCGGCGATCACCCCCGAGCAGGTGCGGGAGCTGTACGCGTGAGAACGGCGCTGGCCGTGCTGCGCAAGGACCTGCGCCTCGAGCTGCGGACGTTCGAGACGGTGCCCGCGATGGCCCTGTTCGCGCTGACGACGTTCGTGATCTTCCATTTCGGGCTCGGCCAGGCGACGATCAGCGGGCAGCTGGCGGCCGGCGTGCTGACCGTCACGGTGCTGTTCTCGGGCCTGCTGGGGATCAACCGCCTGTTCGTGACCGAGCGCGAGCAGGGCGGGTTCGACGCCTTTCTGCTGGCGCCCGTCGACCGCACGTCGCTGCTGCTGGCCAAGGCCGCGGCGCTGTTCACGTTCCTCGTCGTGCTCGAGCTGATCGCCGTCCCGGCCTTCGGGCTGCTGCTGCTCGGTCCGTCGCTCGGACCGGCGCTGCCGGGCTTGGCGGTCGTGCTGCTGCTCGCCGACCTCGGGATCGCCGTGATCGGGACGCTCGTCTCCGCGATCGCCGTCCACACCCGCGCGCGGGACCTGATCGGGCCCGTGATCGGGCTGCCGCTGATGATCCCGGCGCTGATCGCGATGGCCCGCGGGGCGGCCGCGCCGCTGGCCGCCCACGGTGCAGCGTCGGTGCCGCTGAAGTGGCTCGAGGTGCTCGCACTTTATGATGTGGTCTTCGCACTGCTCGCCTACGCAGTGTTCGACTTCCTGCTGGAGGAATGACTCTCTTGCCGCCCACGCCCAATTACGGGAAGGGCCTTCGCGGCCTCTCCCTCGCCACCGTCGCGACGCTGAGTGTCGCCTTGGCGTTGGTCTTCTTCTACGCCCCGCTCGACGCCGACCAGGGCTTCGTGCAGAAGATCTTCTACCTGCACGTGCCGCTGGCCATCGTCGCGCTGTGCGGGTTCATCCTCGGCGGCCTGTTCGCGATCGGCCATCTGCGCACCGGCAACCGGGCCTGGGACATGCGCTCCTACGTGGCCATCCACATGTCGCTGATCTTCGCGCTCGGCGCGCTGATCACCGGCTCGATCTGGGCCAAGGCCTCGTGGGGGCACTGGTGGGTGTGGAACGAGCCCACGCTGGTCTCGTTCCTGATCGTGTTCCTGCTGTTCGCCACCTACCAGCCGCTGCGCTTCTCGATCGACGATCCCGAGCGCCAGGCCCGCTACGCGAGCGTGTTCGCGATCGTGGCCGGGGCCTTCGTGCCGCTCAACTTCATCGCCGTGCGACTCGCCCAGGGGTACGTGCACCCCCGCGTGCTGACGCTCGGCGGCGGCAACCTGCCCGGCCCGATGCGGCTCACGTTCCTGGTCTCGCTGGCCGGCATCACGCTGTTGTTCGCGACGCTGTGGAAGTGCGAGCTGACGGCCAAGAGCACGCGCATGCAGTTGCGGGCGCTGCGCCGCCGGGTGCTCGGCGAGGATGCGACCCGGCCGCTCGGGCGGAGCGCGGCGCCGTCATGAGCGCGCTCGTGCTCGCCGTGGCCCCCGCCCTGCCGCTGCACACCGCCGGCAAGTACGTGGCCGGCGCCTACATCGTGTTCGTCGCGCTGCTCCTGATCTACGTCGCGATCATGGCGATCCGCTTGAGCCGGACCGAGCGCGACCTGGTCGAGCTGGGCCGCGAGCTCGAGCGGCGAGCGCAGGAGGACTCGGGGCGCGACCTCGAGCACGTGCCGTGAGCGAGCTGCTGGCCATCGGCGTCTCGCACAAGACGGCGCCGGTCGAGGTCAGGGAGCGCCTCGCGCTGCCGGACAAGCGCTCGGCCGAGTTTCTGCGCGACCTGCGCGGCGCGGCCGATGTGCACGAGGCGGTGGCGATCTCGACCTGCAATCGGACCGAGATCTACCTCGTCGTCGGCGATCCGGTGGAGGCGGAGAGCGTCGTGCTGTCGATGCTCGCCCGGCAGGCCGGGATCCGGCCCACGGGGCTCGCGTCGGCCATCTACTCGCATCGCAACTGCGACGCCGCGCGTCACCTGTACCGCGTCACCGCCGGCCTGGACTCGATGATCGTCGGCGAGGCGGAGGTCCAGGGCCAGGTCAAGCGCGCCTACGACGGAGCGCTGGCCAAGGAGACCGCGGGGCCGCTGACCAACCACCTGTTCAAGGCGGCGTTGGCGACCGGCAAGCGCGTGCGCACCGAGACCGGCATCGCCGAGCGCCAACTCAGCCTGGCCGGCGTCGCCGTCGGGCTCGCCCGCGAGCAGCTGGGTGAGCTTGCCGGGCGCCGGGTGCTGCTCGTCGGGACCGGCGAGACGGGCGAGCTGACCGCCCGGGCGCTGGCCGGCAGCGGCGTGAACACGGTGTTCGTCGCCAACCGCCGGCGCGACCGGGCGATCGGCCTGGCGCGGAAGTTCGGCGGCGAGACGGTGCCGTTCGACGAGCTCCCGCGTGAGCTCGAGACCGCCGACATCGTCGTCACCGCAACCTCCTCGCCCCATCTCTTGCTCGAGGCCCAGGAGCTCGCCGAGGTGATGGAGCATCGACGCCACCGACCGCTGCTGCTGGTCGATCTCGCCGTGCCGCGCGACGTCGACGCGTCCGCGGCCGGCATTCCGGGCGTGTCGCTCTACGACATCGACGACCTGCAGGCGGTGATCGCCCGCAACCGCAGGGTGCGCCAGGCGGAGGCGCGCAAGGCGGAGGGGATCGTCGAGGAGGAGATCCAGCACTTCGCGACCTGGCTCGGCGGGCTCGAGGTGCTGCCGACGCTGGCCGCGCTGCGGGCGCGCTCGACCGAGATCGCCGAGCAGGTCGTGCGCGAGAACGCCGGCAAGTGGGAGTCGGCCTCGGACCGCGACCTGGAGCGCATCGACGCGCTCGCCCGGGCGGTGGTCAACCGGCTGATGCACGAGCCGACCGTGCGCATGAAGGAGCTACGCGACGACCGCGTCCACGCCCGGATGCAGCTCGTCCGCGAGCTGTTCGCGCTCGCGGACGATGACGGCGCGCTCGTCTCCGAACCGGAGGCCGTCTCTGACCCCGACGCCGGACTCGCCGAGGTGAGAGCGCTCCCGGCGCGTCGCCGCCAGCGGCCCTGATGCGGATCGGGACGCGGGGGAGCGCCCTCGCGCTGGCCCAGGCGAGTTGGGTCGCGGACCGGCTGCGGGGCGACGTCGAGGTGATACCGATCACCACCTCGGGCGATCGCGGCGCGGCCGTCGCCGACAAGTCGCGCTGGGTGTCCGAGCTGGAGCGCGCGCTGCTCGACGGCGACATCGACCTCGCCGTCCACTCGGCCAAGGACGTGCCCGCCGAGCTGGCCCCCGGGCTCGAGCTCGTGGCGATCCCCGAGCGTGCCGATGCCCGCGACGCGATCTGTGGCGCGCCCTCGCTGAGCGCGCTGCCGGCGGGAGCCACGGTCGGCACGAGCAGCCTGCGGCGCCAGGCCCAGATCCGGGCCGAGCGCGACGACCTCACCGTGATCCCGATCACCGGCAACGTGGACACCCGCCTGCGCAAGCTCGGCGAGGGACAGGTGGATGCGCTCGTGCTCGCGCTGGCCGGCCTGCAGCGTCTCGGCCGGGCCGGCGAGGCCGACGGCGTGCTCGACGAGCTGATCCCGGCCGCCGGGCAGGGCGCACTCGCGCTCGAGGCCCGCTCCGGCTCTGTGGAGGCGGGCGCGCTCGAGCGCCTCGTCGATCCCGGCGCGACCGCGTGCGTCAGCGCCGAGCGCGAGCTCGTGCGCGTACTCGGCGCGTCGTGCAACACGGCGGTCGGCGCCCACGCTCGCCGCGTGGACGGCGGCCGGTGGGGGCTGTGCAGCTGGGTGGGAGTGCCCGACGGCTCGGCGTGGCTGCTGGATCGGGTCGAGCTCGGTGACGCCGACTTCGCCGGTGCCGGCACGGTCGTCGCCGAGCGGATGCTCAGCGCCGGCGCCGCGGAGCTGCTGGCTGCCGGTGAGGCGGCCGCGCGGTGAGTGGGCGCGTCTATCTCGTCGGCGCCGGGCCCGGGGACCCCGGGCTGCTGACCGCCCGGGCGCTGGAGCTGATCGCCGCCTGCGACGTGATCGTCTACGACCGCCTGATCCCGGAATCGGCGCTCGACGGCGTCAGGCCGGACGCCGAGCTGCACTACGTGGGCAAGGAGGGCGGCGGACCGTCCAAGCCGCAGCAGGAGATCGAGCAGCTGCTCGTCGAGCGGGCGAGCGCCGGGCGCAGCGTGCTGCGGCTGAAGGGCGGTGACCCGTTCGTGTTCGGGCGGGGGGGCGAGGAGGCCGAGACGCTCAGCGCCGCCGGCATCCCGTTCGAGGTCGTGCCCGGCGTCACCGCCGGCGTGGCGGCAACTGCATACGCCGGGATCCCGGTCACCCACCGCGACGCGGCCAGCTCGGTGGCCTTCCTCACCGGCCACGAGGATCCCTCCAAGCCCGAGTCCGCGCTCGACTGGGCGGCTCTGGCCCGGTTCCCGGGGACGCTCGTCGTGTACATGGGCGTGCGCCGGCTCCCGGCGATCACCGAGCGGCTGATCGCGGCCGGGCGCGACCCCGCTGAGCCGGCGGCGGTGATCCAGCGCGGCACGTTCGAGGACCAGCGTGTCGTCGGCGGGACGCTTCAGACGATCGCCGCGGTCGCGGCCCAGGAGCGCGTCCATGCACCCGCGATCGCCGTCTTCGGCGCCGTCGCGGCGCTGCGGGAGCGCCTGCAATGGTTCGAGCGGCGCCCGCTGGCCGGAGTCTCGGTGGCGGTCACCCGGGCGCGTGCCCAAGCCAGCGGCCTCGCCGCGCGCCTGCGCGAGCTGGGCGCCACCGTGGTCGAGGCGCCGGCGATCCGGATCGTGCCGCTCGACGGGCCCGCCCCGGAGCTGGGCCGCTACGACCTCGTGTGCCTGACCAGCCCCAACGGGGTCCGGCTGCTGTTCGATCGCATGGCCGCTGGCGGCCTCGACGCCCGGGCCCTGGCCGGCGCACGCGTCGCGGCGATCGGCCCCGGGACCGCTCGCGCGCTGCGCGGGCACGGCGTGATCGCCGATGTCGTGCCGGAGCGGTTCGTGGCCGAGGGCCTGGTCGAGGCGCTGGCCGGCGTCCCCGTGGAGCGCGCGCTCGTCGCCCGGGCGGCCGAGGCCCGCGACGTGCTCCCCGATGCGCTGCGCGAACGCGGGGCGGAGGTCGAGGTCCTGACGCTGTACGAGACCGTCGCCGAGCCGCTATCCGAAGCGGAGCTGGCGGCCGCGCGGGGGGCGGACTACGTCACCTTCACCTCGTCCTCGACCGTGCGCTACTTCCTCGACTCGATCGACGGCGAACTGCCCGCCGGGGTCAGGCTCGTGAGCATCGGCCCGGTCACCAGCGAAGCGCTGCGGGAGCGGGGCCTCGAGCCGCAGGTCGAGGCGTCCCGTCACGACATCGACGGGCTCCTCGACGCGCTGCTCGCCGACGCCACCGCCGTCCGATGAGCGCTCCGGTGATCACCTTCCTGTCGGACTATGGACTCGAGGACGACTTCGTCGGCGTCTGCCACGGGGTGATCGCGTCGGCCTGCCCCGAGGCCCGGGTGATCGACCTCACGCACGGGGTCGTCCGCCACGATGTGCGCGCGGGGGCGATCGTGCTGCGCAGGGCGCTGCCGTTCGTGCCGGTCGGGGTCCACCTGGCCGTCGTCGACCCGGACGTCGGCGCCGAGCGCCGCGCGCTCGCGGTCGGGGTGGGGGACGGGCGCATCCTCGTGGGCCCGGACAACGGCCTGCTCTCGCTCGCCGCCGAGGCTCACGGCGGCGTCATCGAGGCGGCGGACATCGCCCGCTCCCCCTACCGGCTGGAGCCGCTGTCGGCGACCTTCCACGGGCGCGACATCTTCGCCCCGGTGGCGGCCCGGCTGGCCGCCGGGGCCGCCGTCGCCGAGGTCGGCGATCCGTGCGACCCGGAGACCCTGGTCACGATCGAGCTGCCGCGCCCGGCGCGCGACGGGGACGCGTTCGTCGCCCACGCGATCTACATCGACCGGTTCGGCAACGTGCAGCTGAACGTCGCCCACGAGGACCTCGCCGGCGCCGGCCTCAAGCTCGGTCGCGGCGTTCGGATCGAGGCCGGCCGCGCCGCCGAGGACGCACACTTCGTGCGCACGTTCGCCGATCTGCCCGCGGGCGAGCTGTTGGTCTACGAGGACAGCCACCGGATGCTGGCGATCGCCGTCAGCAAGGGCGATGCCGCTGCCCGTCTCGGGCTGGCCGTCGACGACGCGCTGCGGCTCCGGGCAGCGTGAGCGGGACGCCGGCTGACCCGGGCCGGGCCGGGCGGCCCCGCCTCGGCTATCCGCGGCTGCATCTGCGCCGCGTGAACTCCACCAACGACCGCGCCCGCGCGCTGGCCGTCGCCGGAGCGCCGCACGGCACCCTGGTCACCGCCTCCGAGCAGTCAGCCGGCCGGGGTCGCCAGGGCCGCGCCTGGGCCGCGCCGCCTGGCCGCTCGCTGCTGTGCTCGGTGATCATCCGCGACCCGTCGCGGCTGCTGCCGCTGGCGGCCGGGGTCGCGGTGGCCGAGGTCGTCGGCCCCGACGCGCGGGTCAAGTGGCCCAACGACGTGCTCGTCGGCGGGCGCAAGATCGCCGGCATCCTGGTCGAGGGCCGGCCGCAGGAGCGGTGGGCGGTACTGGGGATCGGGCTCAACGTGGCCGTCCGCATGGAGGACCTCCCGGCGGAGCTGCGCGACGGGGCGACGACGATGGGGCTCGGCCCCGAGGCGCTCGAGGATGTGCTCGCGCGCCTGCTGGGCGAGCTGGAGTGCTGGGCGCCCGCCGGTCACGCCGGCGTGCTCGCGGCGGTGCGTGATCGCGACGCGCTGCTGGGGCGCCACATCCGCTGGGCGACGGGCGAGGGCGAGGGCGCGGGCATCGACGGTGACGGGAGGCTGGTGGTGCTCACGCGCACCGGCCGCGTGGCGCTGGACGCGGGCGAGGTGCACCTGGTCGCCTGAGCGGGACGCGTGGCCACGGGCGACCATCTCGTGCTCGAGCGCGTGGCGGACGGCGCCCGCCCGGTTCGCGACGCCGAGCTTGCGGTAGATGCTGGTGAGCTGGAGCTTGACCCTGTGCTCGATCAGCTCCGGGCCCGAATGCGCGTCGCCCACGATCTCGATCCGCTCGCCGGCCTCCAGCGAGGGCGGTCTCGGGGGCGTCAACGGCTTGCTGGGGAGGGGGTGCGGCGGCCTTGGGCGGTGGGTGGCGGGTGGTGGGCGGCGGGCTGCCGGGCGCGGTCACGGACCCCGCGGCGGCGCGGGCCCGACGAGTCCCGATGCTCCGGATTCCAAGCGTGCTTATCTCGACAAATTGCCTGCACCTGAGGGACTTTGGGCAGATAAGCACCGTATGGATGCTTAAGTCGACAACGCGCATCCGGCAGGGTGACTTGTCGACATAAGCACCATCAGAATCCGGTGCGCCGAGCGTCTCGCCACCGACATCCCCTTCCCCGGCAAGCCGTTCACGCTCCGAACCCCGGCCCCGCCGACGGAGACCGGCTCGAACCCTATCCCGAATGAGGCACGTCCAACACCACCCCGAGTCCCCGCAACCTCACCTTGCCCAGCTCGGGGTAGTACGCGCTGTCGCCCGCCACTCGCGTGCCGTAGGCCAGATACGTCAGCCCGCCACCCCCGGCCCGGAGCGAATGCGCAACGCCGGTCGACGGCGGCCGGGCGATGACGTCGCCGGCCCGCAGCGGATGCTCGTCCGGGCCGAGCCTGAGCGTCCCGTCACCCTCGAGCACGACGAACAGCTCCTCCTCGAGCGCGTGGCAGTGCGCCGGCGCGCCTGACCCGCCGGCGGGCAGGGTCACGTGGTTGAGTCCCGAGCGGACCGCCCCGGCCGCGTGCCCGAGGGCGCGAACCTCCGCTCCCCGAAACGCACTCCCGTCCACGTCATCGAGCGCGACCACGTTCTCGGGGCGCGGCCCGGGGGGCGGCGGCTCCAACGGCCCGGCGGCCGCCTCGGCCTTGAACGGGTGCGGCGCGTCGAGTGGCACCCAGCGCGGACCGGCCCACATCACGCCGGCCCGCGGCAGCCACGTGAGGCTCGTGTCGGTGCCGCTGGCGAAGGCGAGCAGGCGCAGGCCGGCGGGCCCGGCCAGGAGGGTGTGGGCGCCGGTTTCCGGCGGGTGGGCGATCGTGTCGCCGGCGCCGACCTCGCAGGCGCTGTCGCCGTGGTAGCTGAGGCCCGCGCCGTCGAGCACGAAGAAGAGCTCCTCCTCGTCGCCGTGCTCGTGCAGCGGCATCTGGCGCGCGCCGGGGTCAACGGCGTACAGGCTGCAACCGATCCGGACGGCGCCGGCGGCCGCGCCGAGCCGGCGGCGACGAAAGGCGATGTCACCGGCCTCTGAGCGGCGCTGCGGGACCTCGTCCCAGTTGACCAGAGGAGGCTCGGGCATCGTTCGGTCAGGTGGCGCGGCGCCCCACAGCGCCGACGGCGCCCCGCAGGCCGACGCAACCGACACAGCCCACGCAGCCGATGCAATTGACGCAGCCGACACAGCCCACGCAGCCGAGACAGCCGGCGTTCGCCACCCCGGCGACGATCGCCGCGCTGCCGATCACTCCCGCCGAGAGCATCACACCGGCGCTGAACAGCACGCCGGAGCTCCCCGCCACGCCGGCGCTGCCGACCACGCCGCTGGCCGACGCGGTGCCGGCCGATCCGATCACGCCGGCGCTGCGGACGGTTCCCGCGCTGCCGATCACGCCGGCGCTGCGGACCGTGCCGCCGCTGCCGAGCACGCCCGCGCTGGCGACGGTGGCCGAATTGCCGAACGGATCGTGCTCAGGCGCTGGGGAGCGACCCCCCGGTCCCTGCTCGACGGTCACGCCGCCGCTTCCGCGTCGTGCTCGTCGCTCAGCGGCCCGTTCTCCGCGAGCGCATCCTCAACCGATTCGTCCAGCTCGGCGCGGGCACCGTCGTCGAGCGGCGAGTCATCGGCGTCATCGTCATCAACCTCCTGGAACGCCTCATCGACAACGTCCTGCGACGGGCCCTCGGCGCCGTCGTCGTCATCGAGCAGATCGTCGTCGATCCGGTCCTCGTCCTCGGCGATGCTCACCGCGGTCCCGGCCGGCTGGCGCCCAGCGTTCGCGGCCTGCTCGCCGCCGCCTCCGGTCTTGCGCCGGCGACGGCCCTTGCCGCGCCTGCCCTTGGGGAAGTTGCGCAACAGCTCGCGGGCCAGCGCGGCCGGCTTGCGGGCCATCCGGGTGCGGGCGCCGCGCAGGGCCTCCTCGGCCTCCGGCGTGTGGGCCAGCGCCGCGGCCAGCAGCGCGGCCGAGAGCCGGCGGTCCTCCTTGCGCGAGGCGTGCACGAGCCGGCGGGCATTGCGGGCGTGGGCGGCGCCGCTCGAGTTCACCAGCAGCCCGAGCAGTCGCTTCGTCTCGGGCCAGCGCTGCACCGCGTATTCCTCGTGGACCTCGCGCGTGTACTCGGCCATCCGCCAGATCCACGCGTTGGCCTGGTCGCGGCGCCCGATCCGGCGCTCGGCCAGCGCTTGGAGCATGATCTTGACGCCCTCGCGGCGCTCGTCGCGCGGCCACCCGGCCATGATGTCGATGGCGCTGTCGAACGCCTCGGCGTCGCGGCTGGCGGCGATCTCCTGGAGCGCGCGCAGGCGCAACTGCGAGTTGCGGTTGCGCTGCAGCGCGGTGAGCAGGAAGCGGCGCTTGAGCTCGCCGCCGCGGTCAAAGTGGAGCATCGCCTTGGCCCGGCGCCAGCCGTTCGGCGCGACTCGTGCGCCGGCCAGGGCCGCCCACACGTGTTGCTCGCCGTAGTCGAGATGGTCGACCGCGATCCGCCACAGCTCGCGCTCGAAGACCTCGGCGCGCCGCTCGGGATCCGGCGTCACCGGAAGCACCCGTCGCTCGACGCGCACCCTGCGGCCGCGGCCGCGGCGTACCGGGCCGACGACGATGGCGCCGCCGCGGTAGACGTCGCGATCGAGCAGCGAGTGCAGCGTCACCACGGGGTCGTCGTGCTTGGTCGCGGGATGGACGAAGTCGACGACGATCCCTGCCTCCTTGCCGGGATGGCGTCGCGTGACGCGACCGACGCGCTGCTGGTAGATGCGCTTGGAGGCTGTGGGCGCAAGATGCATGCAGATCGTCGCACGCGGCGAGTTCCAGCCCTCGGCCAGCAGCTGGGCGTTGACCAGCACGTCGATCTTGCCCGACTCGTAGTCGGCGAGGATCGTGGCCAGCTGGCGCTTCGGCGTCTCGCCGGAGACGGCCTGGGCCTTCATCCCGAGGTCGCGGAAGGACTGCGCGACGTTGTAGGCGTGGCGCACGCCGGCCGCGTAGACGACGCCGGGGACACCGTTGAAGCGCGTCTTGTAGAGGTCGGCGATGGCGACGTTGAACGGGGTCTGGTCGAGCAGCTCGGCCAGCATCTCCTGGTCGAACTCGGTGTCCACCTCGCCGCGGCGCAGCGGCACCTTGGCGATCGTCCTGACTCCGGGACCCGGCGGGATCCGGATGCAGCGCAGGGGGGAGATCACGCCGCGCCGCGCGGCCTGGGCGAGATCGAAGCGCGAGGTCTGGGTCGGGAACAGGTCGGTGACGTGGCGGGCGATCAGCGCGCCCGTCGCCGTCATGCCGACGAAGATCGGACCCGACCAGCTGCGGATCGCGGCCGAAGTCTTCTCGCCCAGCGCCGTGTGGGCCTCGTCGCAGATCACGATCGTGTACGCGTCGGAGATCCGGCCGGCGTTGCGCACGAACCACTGGTAGGTCTCGACGGTCACCGGGCCGTTGGCCGAGTCCTTGCCGTCGAGCAGCGGGCCGCTGATCCGATCGCGGTAGCCGCGGTCACGCAGCTCGCCGTGGAACTGATCGACCAGGTTGCGGCGGTGCGTGAGGATCAGCACGCCGCCGGTGCGCGAGGCCTCGACGAACCCGAGCGCGGCGACCGTCTTGCCGGCGCCGGTGGCGTGCTCGAACCAGAAGCGCCGGGCGGCGTTCGGATCCTCGGGCTGCTCGGCGAGCTCGACGTCCTCGTCGACGTCCCGCTCGTCCTCCCAGTCCTGGGGCTCCTCGTCGGGCTCGCCCTCCTCGAGGTCCTCCTCCTCCTCGCCGGGGATCGCCGAGGAGGCGAGCTCGAGCTCGGCGATCGCGACGGCGCCGTTGGCGCTGCCGTAGCCGTTGCCGTTAGCCGTGGAGCGCTGGGCCTCGGCCAGCAGCGCGGTCAGCGTGCCCGAGAGCGCGTCGACCTGGTGGGCGGAGAGGACCGTGCCGTCGACGAGCTGGGGCTCATCCTCGGACAGCAGGCGCTCGAGCCCGAGCAGCAGCGCGAACTGGCGCCGCCATTCGATCGACGGCTGCGTCGCCCCGGCGTCGAGCTCGGCCAGAGCGGCGTCCAGCGCCCGCCAGCGGGCGGAGCCCGGTGCCAAGGCATCTTCAATTGTCTCGCCCTCATGGATGAAACGCTCACGAGTGAGCTTCTCGGCACGCGCAATGGCGGCAGGGCTCGGAACGGGGGTTGAAGCACCCATCGGAGATTGGAAGGTTGCGTCTGGAATGAGCGAGCCGCGGCGCTAGGTCGTAGCGACTCAAGATGACTCGGGGCGGATACGCCGAGTACGACGAGGTGAAGCCTCAGAAGCGAGTCCCCCTCGCCTGCCCGGCTTGGAGGATAGCCGGTATTCAAGCAGATGGGGGTAGCGGCCTCGCCGGACCCGCGGTTGGCGCTGTGGCAAGCTTCGCCCCGTGGCTCCGCGTTCATCCGTCACAGCCTGCTTGCTGGCGCTCGGCGTCCTGCTCGGCGGATGTGGATCGACGGCCAAGAACGAGGCTCCACCGCCGTCGCAGATCACGGTCGACTTCAAGGGCTCGCCCACTCCGCTGGCCTCGCTGCACGCGCAGGCCAACCAGCTGCTGGGCGGCGGCCCGAAGGCGTTCTCCGCCCGGCTCGCCTCGCTCAAGGGCTATCCCATCGTCGTGAACAAGTGGGGCTCGTGGTGCGAGCCTTGCCAATCCGAGTTCCCCGTCTACCAGCGGGTCGCCGCGGCCTACGGGCGGCGCGTGGCCTTCATCGGCATCGACGGCAAGGACAGCAACACGGCGGCGGCCGCGTTCCTGAAGCAGTTCCCGGTCACCTACCCGAGCTACACGGACCCCGACGAGGCCGTCGCGGGGACGATCCAGGCCCGCACGTACTACCCCCAGACCGTGTTCATCGATCCCACCGGCACGATCACCTATGACCACGCGGGCCCGTACCTGAGCACCAAGGCGCTCGCCTCCGACGTTCAGCGCTACGCGTTGCAATGACCGGCACGGTGCTCTACGAGGTTCGCCGCGCCCACGGCGAGACCGAGATGCGGGACCTGCTCGAGCTGCGCCACGACGTCTTCTGCAACGAGCAGGGCGTGCCCGCGAACGAGGAGGTCGACGGTCGCGACCCCGAGGCGCTTCACCTCGTGGCGGTGATCGACGGAGCCGTGGTCGGGACCTGCCGGGTGCTGATGGTGGGCTCGACGGCCCAGTTCAGCCGGCTGGCCGTCCTGGCCTCGATGCGCCGCCGCGGGATCGCGACCGCGTTGCTCGAGGTGGCCGAGGCCGAGACGCGGGTGGCCGGCGGGCGGCGGCTCGTGCTCCACGCGCAGACCTACGCGCGCGAGCTGTACGAGCTCGCCGGGTACCGGGCCCGCGGACGCGTGTTCGTGGAGGCCGGGATCGAGCACGTCGCGATGGAGAAGACGCTTGCCTGAGGTCAGGATCGACCCGCTCAGCGGACAGCGGTCGATCGTCGCCGGCGCCCGGGCCGGACGTCCCGGCGGGGGCCTGCGCGCCGCGCCGGCGGACCCGATCGATCCCGACAGCGATCCGTTCGTCGAGGGCCATGAGGATCGCACGCCGCCCGAGCTCTACGCCGTGCGGCCCGGTGGCGGGGCTCCGGACACGCCGGGATGGGTCGTGCGCGTCGTGCCGAACCTGTATCCGGCGCTCGAACCGGACTCGCCAGAGCCGCCGCCCCATGCCGACCGGGACCTGTTCTGGGCCGGTCCGGCCCGCGGCCACCACGAGGTGATCGTCAACGCCCCCACGCCGGTCGTCTCGCTCGGGGAGCTGAGCGCCGAGCAGGTCGCCGTCGCGATGGACGTGTGGCGCGAGCGGATGCGCGTGCACGGCGATGCCGCCTGCCTGCACCTGATCGTCAACGAGCGTCGCGAGGCCGGGTCCTCGCTGCCGCACACCCATGCCCAGCTGTACGCGCTCGATTTCGTTCCCGCGGCGATCGCGCGGGAACGCGAGCGCTTCGGCGCCTACGCCACCCGCACCCTGGGCGGGAACCTGCTTGCCGACCTAGTCCAGCAGGAGGTCCGCCAGCGGGAGCGGATCGTGGCCATCGACGAGGAGGCCGTGCTGATGTCCCCGTTCGGGGCTCGCTCCCCGTTCCAGCTGCTGCTGGCGCCCCGCACGCCGCGGTCGCGCTTCGAGGACGCCGGGCCGACCGGGGCCGCGCTGCTGCACGATGCGCTCGGGCGGCTCGGGCGCCGGCTCGGGGCGATCCCGCCGCTGAACATGTGGGTCAGGACCGCGCCCCAGGGCTCGGAGTACTTCTGCTGGCGGATCGACATCGTGCCCCGCCTCACGACGCTGGCCGGGCTCGAGCTCGGCGCCGGGGTGAACCTCAACATCGTCGCGCCCGAGCAGGCGGCGGCCGAGTTGCGGGACGTCTGAGACACACATGCGGGCGCTGGTGCAGCGGGTCAGCCGCGCCGCGGTGTCGGTCGGCGGCGAGCGGGTGTCGGAGATCGGCGAAGGGCTGCTCGTGCTGCTCGGCGTGGCCACCGGCGACACCGAGCAGGAGGCGGACCGGCTGGCCGACAAGGTCCGTGCATTGCGGGTCTTCCCCGACGGCGAGGGGCGCATGAACGTGGCCCTGGAGGGCCGCGAGGTGCTGTGCGTGAGCCAGTTCACGCTCTACGGCGACACGCGCCGCGGCAACCGCCCGAGCTACATCGCCGCCGCGCCCCCGGAGGTGGCCGAGCCGCTGTACGAGCGCGTCTGCGCGCGGCTCGCGGCCCGCCGCGGCGTGTTCGGGGCGCATATGCAGATCGAGCTCGTCAACGATGGGCCGGTCACGCTGCTGCTGGAGAGCCGATAGTCCACGCGTGAGCGCGTGGAGCGCCTACGCCCGCGGATTGCGCGCGACGCGCTCCGCGTCAGGCTTCGTCGTCGATGCCCGGGGCCAGCATGACCGGCTCGGTGATCGCGCCGCGCCCGGTCGCGCTGCGACCGGAGGCGCCGTCCCCGAGGCCGGACCGCGCGGCGATGTCGCCGGCCGCTTTGCGGGCCAGGTGCCGGCGCGCTCCTCGCCACTTCGCGGGCGCGCGCAGAGCTTCCTCGTAGACCTCGATCGTCGCCTCGGCGGCCTGGGCCCAGGTCCAGCCCAGCGGCGGCGGGGCAGGCCGCTGCGCTGCTTCGGCCGCGGCGACGAGGCCGTCGAGGTCCTCGACCGCCACCAGCCTCGCTCGCCCGTGGAGCACCTCGCGCAGGGCCGGCACGTCGGAGGCGACGACCGGTGTCCCGCAGGCGAGCGCCTCGATCGGCGACAGGCCGAAGCCTTCGTCGTCGCTCGGGAACACGAGTGCATGCGCGCCGGTGTAGATCGCGGCCAGCTCATCGTCGGTGACGACCCCGGTCAGGGTCACGTCCTTGAGCTCGCGGGACCAGCTGCCGGTGGCTCCGACCAGCACGAGCGGCATCGTCCGGCTCGCGCGGGCCAGGGCCGCAACGCGCTTGCGCGGGTCAGGCGTGCGCAGCTCACCCACCCACAGCAGGTAGTCCTCGGGGAGCTTGAAGTGCTCGCGGACCGCCTGCACAGCGGCTTCCGGGCGCACGCCGAGCGCGGGCGCCACCGCCTCGGGAATCACCCGGATCCGATCCGCAGGGATCTCCAGCAGCTCGATCGCGTCGTCGGCCAACGCGTGGGTGGGCACGATCACGCGGACCGCGCGCTGCACGGCCAGATAGCGGAGCTTGAGGCGGATGCCCGAGCGCAGGTACTCACCGCGCCGCTTGAGCGGGACCAGGTCGTGCAGCGTGACGACCATCGGCACCGGGGAGCGCAGCAGGGCGCCGTCGATCCAGGGCGAGTGGAACACGTCGCAGCGACGCGGCTCGTGCGTCTCGGTCAGCTCGCAGGCGTCGGACTCGACCAGCGCCTCGAGCAGGCAGCACGCGTAGCGCCCGATGCCCCGGGCGTCCTTGGCCGGGCGGCTGTCGAAACCGACCTTCATGCCGCAATCAGCCTCTCGACCCGCTCCACCGGCTGCGTGTGGGCGGCATCGGCGCCGTAGGGATCGGCTCCCACCAGATGGATCTCGGCTCCACCGGAACCATCGACGGGGCTGACTTCGAGCAACCGCTGGTTCATCGCGGTGCCAGAGAGTCGGGCCGAACGGCCTCGATGAAGCGAATGGGTGCGCCGGTCATCGCCTGGACGGGGGCTGGTCACCCCGTCAGTCCACTGTAGACGCGTCGAGTTGACGATGTCGTGCCGATTGGGCGCAGGCTGACCGGACAACTGGCCGATCCGGCCGACTGTTCCGGCAGCTACGGTCACGGAATGCGGGACTACTACGAGGATCTGTGGGAGCGCCTGCCGGCCGACCTGAGCGTGCCCGACCTGCGCCTGCGCAGGGACTTTCTGAGCTCGGAGGTGGGCGGCGGCGATCGCGCGCTCGACCTCGGCTGCGGGGCGGGGGCGTTCACGGCGATCCTGGCCGCGACATGCGCGTCCGTCGTCGGCGTCGACGTCGCCGAGGCGGCGCTGCGCTGGGCGCGTGAGGCCCATCCCGGACTCGACTTCCGCCTCGCCCCGCTCGACGGCGACCTGCCGCTCGCGGATTCCTCGTTCGACGTGGTCTGGACGAGCGAGGTGATCGAGCACGTCAGCGACACGGCGAGGTGGCTGTCGGAGGTCAGGCGGGTCCTCGCGCCGCGGGGACGGCTGCTCGTCACCACCCCGGATCACCCACGCCTGGCGCTGGCGCTACGGGGGGTCGAGCCCTACAGCGAGCCGCTCGAGGACCATCTGCACCTCTACACACGCCGCTCGCTCGCCCAGCTGCTGGACGAGTTCGGGTTCGGTCAGGTCACGGTCCGGGGCGTCGGCGGCATCCCCGGATGGCGGCGGATGCTGCTCGCGCGGGGCGCGCGGTGAGGGTGCTGCTTGGCGTCTACTCCTCCGGCCGCGCCGCCCGCAGCACCGGCGACGCCCCAGAGGGCTCCCAGAGCCACGCGCCGAGCGCGGCGAGGATGGTCGGGAATCTGCGGACAGGTTCATCTGGCGCGACGGCGCGCGCTCGGCGCGGGCGCCGGGGCGCTCGCCTGAGCGGCCGCACTCTGCGCCTCCGGCGAGTGCGGATCGAGGTACAGCGCGGCGTTCAGCACGGCGATCGCCTCTTGCCGTCGGCCGAGCTGGAGATCGTACTCCCCGAGTTGCAGCCATGTCGCAGGATTGGCGGGCTGCAGCCGGACGGCGCGTGCCAGCTCCGCGCGCGCTGCCCCCGGGTGGCCGCTCGCCCCGTAGATCGCCGACAGATCCCACAGCGGCTCGACGTCGACCGGGTTGCGCGCGGCCGCGGCGCGGGCATCGGCCAGCGCGGCGGGGATGTTGCCCTTGCCGAGCGCGGCGAGCGCGGCGTCGGCGGCGTTGGCCGACCGAAGCGGCTGCCAGATCGTCCAGGCGCACACGAGTGCAACGGCCGTCAGCAGTGCCGCGGCGGCGCCCCGCCCCGACAGCAGACTCGGCCTCGGAACGGCCAGCCCCGTGGGGTGGGCCAGCGGCCCGCGCCCGGCCAGCCAGCCCGCACAGATCAGCGCCGGCAGCGCGACGCCGGGCACGAACCACGTCCAATCGATGACTGAGTGCAGCCCAAACGTGACCACGACCACGAGCAGCGTCAGCAGGCCGATCCGCTCGGCCGCCTGCCCCTCGGCGAGAGCCGCATGGCCCGCGCCGAGACCGGCAGAGCCTACGCCGACACCGGCAGAGCCGGCGCCGAGACCGGCAGAGCCTGCGCCGGCAGCGGCATCGCCTGCGCCGGCAGCGGCATCGCCTGCGCCGAGACCGGCAGCGTTCCCGCCCGTACCGTGAGAGCCCTCTCCGCGACCGGCAGCGCCCCCGCCGCGGAGCCGATTGCGCACGCCGATCGCCCGGCCGGCCGCAACCGACCAGGCGGCGAGCAGTGCGGCGCTCAGGGCGAGCCCGATCAGACCGAAGTCGGCGAACGTCTCGATCACGTAGCTGTGGGCGTGCTGGGCGAGGAGCTTGTCGGACGTGTAGCGCAGACGGGCGGTCCCGTAACCGACGGCGCCAACGCCCTTCAGCAATGAGTGCTCGCCCACCTTGAGGCCCTCGCTCCAGTAGCGGGCGCGACTGTTGGAGACCTGCACGAGACGGCTGGCGTTGTCGCCTGCGCCTCCCTTGGTGTTGGTGAGCGTGCTCCAGATGTGCGACACCTCGCCGGTCAGCCCGCGAGAGGAGGCCGCCATCGCCGCGATACCGGCGAGCGGCACACAGGCGAGCAGCGCGAGCAGGACGATCGCGACGCGGCGGCGTGTCGGGGCCCCGAGCTCGACGCGATCCATCGCCAACGCAGCGGCGAACCCGGCCACGGTGAGCACCAGCAGCAGCAGCACCAGCACCAGCCCGAACGCGTGCCCGGCGGTCGTGCGCGAGGAGAGCGACACCTGATCGCGCGTGAGCGGGTGCGTGGCCAGCGCCCAGGCGGATCCCGCCGCCCCGCCCACGGCGCCTAGCGAGAGCATCAGCGCTCCGCGCAGGCGCAGCGGCACGATCGCGAACCACAGCGCCAGCCCCAGGATCGCCACCAGCAACGCCCCCCGCGAGTAGGAGAGCACGAGCACGATCACCAGCACCGCCATTGCCGGTGCGGTGATCGCCCGCAGGGGACCGCTGCCCTCGCGCCGCGTGCCGGCCCACAGCAGCGCGGGGAGACCCAGCGCCGCCATCAGGCCGACGGCGTTCCAGTAGTCGAACGGTGCCCGCAGCCGCCCCAGCACCTCGGTGGGGTCGAGCGTGGCCGGAAACACCTTCACGAGCAGCGCGTAGCCGCAGACGATCGTGCTCGCCACGCCGATCGCTCCCACGATCGCGGGCCAGCGCAGCGGGATCAGGCGCGAAAGGGCGATCGCGCCTCCGAACGCCGCCAGGTAGGAAATCGAGCGGTTGGCCTCGACCCACGAATCCGACGGCTGCACCGACCAGGAGATCGACAGCACCGTCAGGGCTGCGAGCGCTGCGAACAGCAACAGGGCGGTCCCACCCCACAGGCGGCCCGGAGCGCAGAGCAGGAGCGCCGCGACCCCCAGAGCAGCACCTGCGAACACGATCGCGATCTCGGTCCAGGTGTTCGGACCCAGGTCGACGCCGCCCGTCGTCACGAACGCGATCAGCGCCAGGATGATGCCGAGCCCCAGACCGAGCGCTCGGTCGCCGCGCAGCGAGCGGCGAACGGCGCGCCCACCGGCGCTGGCCGCGGCCTGGACGCGCGGCGCGGTTCGGCTAGGTGGCGTCGCGAGCGATGACACGGCGGCGAATCGCGACCCCGCCACCGCTCAGCGCAGCGAGTCCGAGGAGGACGAGCACGACGACCAGCGGCAGAGGCAGCGAACGCAGGCTCGAGCCGGCGTCGACCCCGGCGCTTCCGGGACGGACCGTGCTACCGCTGAGCGTGACCGATCGGGGGGAGCCGGCGCTGGTGGCGCCGCTCCCCGGCAGCGTCGAGTACACGCCGCGAGTCGAGACCGCAGACGCGTGGTGGCCGGAGGCTGAGTGACGCTGACCCGCGTTGCCGGTCGCCGATCGATGACCCGCGGTATGGGCTGTGGGCTGGCCGCTCGAGCCCGAGCCGCCGGTGTGGGACCCCCCGGCGGAACCTCCACTTCCGCCGTTGCCGCCGGCGACAGCCGAAGCCAGCAGTGCGCGGCGGATCACGTCGTAGCAGTTCGTGTACTCCTTGACGTCGGCCCCCATGCCGTTCAGCGCGCTCTGGAGATCAGCGCGGGAGTAGTGACCGGTCAGATAGCCGTTGGCGTTGCAGTCGGCGATCACCTGGCTGCTGCTGGCCACAGCGGACGCCGCCACGAACAGCCCGGTGGCCGAAACGGCCACGGTGACAAGGAGGGCTGTGAGCAGGTTCGGCTTTCTCATGATCTCGAGCGGCCGCGCCGCTTCTCGCCTCCGTCCGCTGTGCGAGGGTAGCAAGTGAGTCCCGACCTCCGCTTCAACGACGGCATGCCGCCCGAGTTGCGCACTTGGGTGGAGTACCGCGCTGGCGGCGGAGGCCCGGGACCGGGGGTGGCCTCCGCCGACCAGGACCAGCGCGGCGTGAGGTGCTGGAGGCCCGAGGCGCACCAGGCCCGCGAAAAGCACCTTCGCCCCGCTCATTCCCAGCTCGGTCGTGCGCTAAACACCATCTTCTGCGGAGGACCGCAGGAGATGTCTGTACGCGGACATCGTCTGCTCGCCGCAGCGCCTCCAGGTGAACTCACGCTCGACGGTCATCCGGGCCCGACGCCCCAGCTCGGCGCGCTCGGCGGGCGCCGAGAGCAGCGCATCGATCCGGGCCGCGAGGCCGGCAACGTCGCCGGGCTCCACGAGCAACAGACCCCCGCCGGCGGCCGCGATCTCCTCGGGGCCATCGACCCCCCGGCACCCGATGGCGGGCACGCCGCCGGCCATTGCCTCCACGAAGGCGACGCCAAACGCCTCGTCGACGCTGGGCAGGACGAACACGTCGGCGTCACGGGCGGTTGCGAGCGCCTGTGCGTGGGGCAGGCGCCCCAGCAGCTCGACGTTCCGCTCGACGCCGAGCGCGCGCGCGAGCGCGAGCAACGCCTGACGCTGCGGCCCATCGCCGACGACCCGATAGCGGAGACCGGGATGCCGCGGCAGCAGGCGCGGCAGCGCCGCGATCACGTCTCGGTGGCGCTTGCGCTCGATCAGGTTCCCGAGCGTCACCAGCGTCGGTGGCGCGCCGGCAGCCCGATCCGGGGTGGTCGAGCTCGCCGGCAGGTCGGTCCCCAGGTGCACGACCCGCGTCTCCCGCGCCCCGTACTGCACGCAGCGCCGTGCTGTCCCGGCGCTGTTGGCGAGCACCACGCCGGCGTGCGCAAGCGTCGCGCGCACGGCGTGAGCCCCGACTCGACGTGTGACGGTGCCGTACACGTCGCCGCCGTGGACCGAGACGACGAGCGGCGCTGCGGACGCGACCCGGCGCAGGGCGTCTCCTGCGGGGACGGCGTAGTGAGCGTGCAGGAGATCGAACGGAAAACGTCGGCGCACCCCGCGCAGCGCCAGCGCCAGCGCCGGGGCGGCCCATGCCCCCCAGGAACCGTAGCTCCACGGCCGCGGCGGCGACAGGTAGCCCACGTAGTCGATCTCGATCGAATCGAGCCGAGCGTGACCCGGTTGGCGCACGGCGGCGCGCAGCGCCGTCACGTCACCGGCCCGGAGGGCGGCGATCGGCGGAACCGGCCGGTGCAGGACCAGCACCCTGACCTCGGCGCCGGCGTCGCGGACCGCGACCGCCTGCCGGTGGGCCCAGATCCCCAGCGCGTCGTCCGCCGCACGGGGGTAGTACTCGGCCACCACGAGCACTCGCACGCGCGTCACCGCCCGCCCAGCGCCGGGGCTCGCCCGCCCAGCGCCGTGTTTCGCCCGCCCAGCGCCGTGTTTCGCCCGCTCACCGCCACGACCGGTGGGTGACGAGCGTCTGCCGGGCCGCGGCGGCGGGCGTGTAGGGCCGGCCGGCGAGGAACGCGCGGCCCTCCTCGATCGCTCCCCGGCGATCGTAGGAGGAAGCGATCGGTCGCAGGCCATGGCGGATCGGGGTGGCGTCGATGATGCCGAGCTTCCAGTCGTGCTCGCGGGCCACCGCCGACCAGTGCGCGTCGAGGCCCCATCCGACCCGGAGCGGCGGAAACGGCAGCAGTACGTCGAACGTCGCGGCCTGGAATGCGAACACGGGCCCGATCTCGATGAACGCAGTCTCCCTGGCGACGCTGGCCGTCTGACGGCGGGTCACCTCCCACGCTGCGTGAGAGCGCCGGCGATGGGCCGGTTGGGCCAGCCGAAACCCGAACCGCTCGGCCAGGAAGATGAACGCATCGAGAAATCCCCGGGGCAGCGACACGTCGTCGTCGATCACGAGCAGCCAGTCGCTGTCCTCGACGGGGTGGCGCTCCAGCAGCGACCGCAGGTTCTCGAACTTGCCGCGGTCACCGGCGTCAGTCTGGCGGAAGCGGAGGTGATGGCGGGACCGCATCAGCTCCGCGTGCGCGGCGGAGAGGACGTTCGGCACGCCCGTGCGCTCGATCGCCAGCGCCAGCACCCTGCGGCGCGGCCACCGGGCTGCGGCGCGCTGGAGCCTCCACCGCTCGAGTCGCGCCAGCGCGACCGCGTCCTGCACGGCGTCGGTGGCGATGGCCCGGCTCGTCAGGCGGATCCCGGCAACGTGGCCGCTGGTGCCGGACAGGAAGTCGTCCGCTGCGGGGTGCTCGGCGCTCACAGGCCCGCAAGCGCCTCGCGCAGCCGCCCGGCGGCGTGGGCCGACATCACGACGCCGACCGCGCACCGGCGCCTGACGATGTGCCAGGCGCACCCGGCGAGCGTGCGAAGCTCGCCCGCAATCGTCGGCGCGGAGCCCTTGACGACGTCGTAGCGCCGGGCCGCACGGCCTCGGCCGTAGGCAGCGCGCGACAGCGATCGGAGCCGGGCATCGGCAGCCGTCCGGCGGTGATCGACGCCCGCGCCGGCGAGGTATCGGACGCGGCCGCCCCGCGAGGCGTATCGGAGCTGCCAGTCTTCCTCCTCGCCGCAGCCCGCGAGCGACTCGTCGAAGCGACCGACCCGATCCAGCGCGCTGCGCCGCACGGCCATGTTGGCGCTCCAGACGAGCTTCACGTCCTGGTCTCGGGCACCGAAGTCGAGCGTGGTGATCGGTGGCGGCTCGCGACCGCACGCCGCCGGCCCGCCACCCTCGATGCGAGCGCGGATCGGACCGCCGAACACGTCATAGCCGGGCGTTCCGGCCGCGCCGGCGATGAGCGCGTCGAGCCAGCCGGCGGGCGCCTCGATGTCGTCGTCGAGGAAGATCACGAGCGGACCGCGGGCGGCGGCTACACCGGCGTTGCGGGCGGCGTTGGCGCCGGAGGGCTCGGTGACGCCGATCACGCGGGCGCCGCGCCTGGTGGCGACCGCACGCGCAGCGGGCTCGTCCCCGTCGCTGACCACCACGACCTCGGCGCCGGCGCGATCGGCCTGGGGCACGACGGAGGCGAGCGCCACGTCCAGGTACGCCGGCCGGCCCCGGGTGGGGATCACGATCGAGGCCGTCGGCGAGCCGGCGAGCGGCTCCTGATCGAACATCGCGTGCGACACCGTAACGCAGGACGTCTTCAGACCCGGACGCGGAGCGCCGGAGGCCTAGCGGCGTCGCTCGCCCCGCCGGTGATCGACCAGCTGACGGGCGAAACCACAGAGGAAGCGCGGGTTGTAGCGCAGATAGCGCCGCCACAGCCGACGCGGCTCGTGGGCCAGCCGGTAGGCCCACTCCAGGCCGGCGTCCTGCATCCAATTGGGCGCCTGCGGCACCAGGCCGGCGTGGAAGTCGAAGGCGGCGCCGACGCCGATCAGCACCGGCGCTACGAGGTCCGGGCGCATCTCGGCCATCCACTTCTCCTGCTTGGGCACTCCGATCCCGACCCAGACGACGTCGGCCCCCGAGTGATTGATCTCGTCGGCCACCGCCCGGCGCTCCTCGGCTGAGAGCGGGCGATGGGGCGGGGAGTAACCGCCCACGATCTTGACCCCGGGGTGGCGCTGGCGGAGGTTGAGGGCCAGCTGGACCAGGGCTCCCTGGTTACGGCCGCCGTACAGGTAGAAGCGATGGCCCGAGGAGGCGGCGCGCGCGCACGCCCGCGACATCAGCTCGGGTCCGTAGACACGGCCGCCGAGGGGATGGCCCAGAGCGTTCATCGCCCACACGAGCGGCTGCCCGTCCGGGACGTTGAGCGAAGAGCCGAGCAGCGCTGCGCGCAACTCGGGATCCTCCGAGGAGGAGGTCACGGTGTGGACGTTGGCCACGCACACGTAACCACGGCTGCCCTCGACGACCATCTGCTCGATCCACTCGAGCACCCGCTCGTAATCGGTCAGCGCCAGCGGAACCCCCAGCACCGACACGGTGCGCGGCGCGCTGATCACTGCAGGCATCGGGTGGTCGGCGGAATCGGGCTTCACTCAGGCAGATTATGGGTTGCGCGGCGTGTCCGTAAAACCAAAGACCATACGCCGAGGACCGAAAATGAGGCCCACGGGTTTCGGCCTTTGTGCCAACCAAGCGCCAATTCCGGCGCCGGTGACTAGGGCGTCCGGCAGCGCGGCGCTATGCTCAGGCTTGACATGGAGGTCAACAGGGCCCGCGAGTATGCCCCTTTCTCGCGGGTCACGGACGGCCCCCCAGCCCTATCAGGGTCGTCCTTCGGTTGGGCCTGCGCCGCCTACGCGGTGCGGGCCCAGGCCGAACGCATGCCCCGTGGCGCTCGGTGGTCACGTGGCGCGCACGGGATCGGCACTAAGCTTGCCGCGGCATGGAATGCGTGGTCACCGGCGGTGCCGGCTTCATCGGATCGAACCTGGTCGACGGGCTGCTCGCTCGTGGCGACACGGTCACGGTCATCGACGATCTCGCGAGCGGCAAGCGGGCGAACCTGGAGCAGGCGCTCGGCGCCGGCGGCACGTTGCAGGTGGCCGACGTGCGCGACCGGGAGGCGGTCGGCGCGATCTTCGAGTCCGCACGTCCCGAGGTGGTCTTCCACCTCGCCGCCCAGATCGATGTCCGTGTCTCGGTCGAGGACCCGATCGCCGACGCGGACCAGAACGTGCTCGGCACCATCGTCGTGCTCGAGGCCGCGCGCAGCTGTGGCGCGCGCCGGTTCGTCAACACCTCGACGGGCGGTGGCCTGTACGGCGAGGCGGGCGTGCTCCCGACCCCTGAGACGGCGCCGATCCGGCCGCTCGCGCCGTACGGGCAGGGAAAGCTAGCGGCCGAGGGCTACTGTGAGCTGTACGACCGCCTCCACGGGCTCTCGTCGATCTCGCTTCGGTACGGGAACGTCTACGGGCCGCGCCAGGATGTCCACGGCGAGGCGGGCGTGATCGCGATCCTGTGCGGCATGCTGGTCGAGGGCCACGCTCCCACCGTCTTCGGCGACGGACGCCAAACGCGTGACTACGTCCATGTGAGCGACGTGGTGCGGGCAAACCTGCTCGCGGCGGACTTGCAGCAGACCGGCGCCTGGAACATCGCCTGGGGACGCGAGACCTCGGTGATCGAGTTGATCGAGGCACTGGACGGCCTGGGCGAGCGGAAGCTGCCGCCGGCGACGTTCGCCCCGGAGCGCCCGGGCGAGGTGCGGCGCAGCTGCCTCGACGTGAGCCGGGCGCGGGACGGGCTCGGGTGGGAAGCGGCGGTGGAGCTGCCCGACGGTCTGCAGACGATTCTCGCCCGACTGTAGATGCGGGCCAGGCGCCACCCGCGCTACAGGTTCTCGGCCACCCGCGGCGCCTCATGGGTGAACACCCACCAGCCGAGCGCGAACATCGCCGGGATCAGCGCCAGCGAGACGAGCACGTGCCAGACCCCGCCGCTGGCCTGGACGGCGGAGCGCATGTGTTGCACGGGGACGTAGATCCCGGTGCTTCCGATCTCGGTGGGCACCGGCGCCGGGTGAACGAACGCGTACCCCATCTGGGTCAGCAGCAGCGCGATCGGGTTCAGCGTCAGCATCAGGTGCTCGAACTGCTTGTAGCTGCTCGCCAGGTACATGATCGGCGAGCAGTAGAAGAGCACCTGCGAGAGCACCTCCCAGATCGGCTGGATGTCCCGGTAGCGCACGTAGAGGGCGGAGAGCAGCATCCCCACCCCGGTCGCGAGCATGATGAACCCCAGCGCGATCGGGAACATCTCCAGCCACGACAGCGTGGGGGTGATCCCGCTCGCGAGCGCGAACACGATCACCGCGATGAAGTTCATCGCCAGGTTGAACACCGAGGTGAGCGAGACCGACAGCGGAATCACCATGCGGGGGAAGCGGACCTTGCGCAGCAACGCCTCGCGCCCCACCAGACATTGGACGCACGCCCCGGTCGCCTCGGAGAAGTACGTCCACAGCACGATTCCCGTCAGCAGGTACACGCCGTAGTGCGGGATGCCCTTGCCGATGTTCACGATCTGTGTGAAGAACACATAGATCACGCCGAAGAACAGCAGCGGCCGCACGAGCGACCACAGGTAGCCGAGCGCGGACCCGAAGTACCGCAGCTTGAACTCGGTGCGGGCGAGCGTCAGCGTCAGCTCCGCAAATCGCCTGAGACTTCCGCCCAGAGCCGAGGGGCCGTAGGCCGTCGCGGTGTGGGTGCTCACGGGCGATCAAGCTAGCAGCGGTCAGCGCCGGCGAGGAGCGCCACGCCATAATCGCCGCGTGAACCTGCGATGGATCCAGCCCACTGATTCGATCGGCGCGCAGCGCGGCGACGTCGTCGTCTGCATACCGGTGTTCGCGGGCCACGAGCATTTCGTGAGTTGCATCGGGAGCGTGCTCGCTCATACGCCGGCGGCGGTGCCGATCCTGGTCTGCGACGACGCGAGCCCGGATGAGCGCTCCCAGGAACTGGTCCGCAAGCTCGCCGACGAAAGCGCGAGTGAACACGAGCTCTTCTATCTACGCCGCGAGCGCAACCTCGGTTTCCCGGCCAACGTGAACGGCGCCTTCTCGATCGCTGCGCCTGCGGACGTCGTGATCCTGAACTCGGATTGCGCGGTCGCCGAGGGGTGGCTCCACGGACTCCTGGCCGCGGCTGACCTCGACAGCCGGATCGCGACGGCGACCACTCTCACGAACCACGGAAGCGTCGTCTCGGTGCCCGAGCGCGGCCGACCGCAGTCTCGGCTGCCGCCCGAATGGAGCTTCGACGAGGCCGCCGCCGCGGTTCGTGCGCGCGCGCTGAAGCTGCGTCCGCGGTTGCCAACCGCGGTCGGACACTGCATGCTGATCCGCCGCAGCGCGCTGGAGCTCGTCGGTGACTTCGATCTCACGTTCTCCCCGGGCTACGGCGAGGAGGTCGACTTCTCCCAGCGCTGCCTCCAGAGCGGGCTCTCACACGTCGTTGCCGACGAGGTCCTGGTGCTCCATCACGGCGGCGGGAGCTTCGCCCGGGACGGCAAGCCCAACCCGGTCCAGGCCGAGCACGAGCGGATCATCGCCGCCCGGTATCCGTACTACCACGACGCGGTCGGCCTGACCGAGCAGGACCTCGGCGGGCCGCTCGCCCGTGTGCTGAGTGCCGCCCGCCGTGCTCTGACCGGGCTCTCGCTGGTGATCGACGGGCGCATCCTGTCGGGGCCCATGACGGGCACTCAACTGCACGTGCTCGAGTTGATCGTCGCGCTCGCCCGAACCGAGCAGGCGCGGATCTCCGCCATCGTCCCCGAGGAGCTGAGCGGCTATGCCGCCGACGTGCTGATGTCGTTGCCGGGCGTCGAGCTCGCCCGCCGTGAACGGGTGACCAAGGGAGCGTTCGCCCGCGCCGACGTCGTTCACCGCCCGTTCCAGGTCTCGAGCGCCGAGGATCTCTCCTTCCTGGCCCAACTGGGTGAGCGTCTGGTGGTGACGAACCAGGATCTGATCGGCTACCACAACCCGGCCTACTTCCGTTCCTTCGAGGCCTGGGAGGGGTACAGGCGCCTGACCCGGATGGCGCTCGCGGTCGCCGACCGCGTGGTCTTCTTCTCGGCGCACGCGCGCGACGACGCGCTCGCGGAGGATCTCGTCGAGACCGCTCGAGCGAGCGTCGTGCACATCGGCACCGATCACGCGCTGGCGCGACCGGGCCACGCGCCGATCGCCCCCCGCGGCGCGGCCCGGCTGCCCGAGAACGCCGAGGCAATGCTCTGCATCGGAACCGACTTCCGCCACAAGAACCGGATCTTCGCGCTGCGGGTGCTAGAGGAGCTTCAGCGCCGCCACGACTGGCCGGGATACCTGCTGTTCGTCGGACCGCGCGTCGCGGAGGGCTCCTCGGCCCCGGACGAGGCGGAGATGCTCGCGCTGCGTCCCCGTGTCGCGGGGGCGGTGATCGACTTCGCGGCGGTGAGCGAAGCCGAGAAGGCGTGGCTGCTGGAGCGCGCGCAACTCGTCGTCTACCCGACCGTGCACGAGGGATTCGGACTGGTCCCGTTCGAGGCGGCCGATCATGGGGTGCCGTGCATCTGGGCGAAGGGGACGTCGCTGAGCGAGCTGCTCCCGGACGCCACGGCCGGCATCGTCCCGTGGGACGTGGGTCTGAGCGCCGGTGCTGCACTCGAGCTGCTGCGCGATCCGGCGGTCCGCCGGCGGAACATCGACTCGATTCGTGCCGCCGCCGCCAACCTGACGTGGGCCAGGACGGCGGCGGCTATGCTCGAGCTCTATCACGCCACCTGCGACGCGCCCGCGACCCCGGCGAGCACGGTCGAGCGCCGTCACGGCATGATGCGCGGGGAGCTCAGCGAGGACGCGATGCGGCTCGTCGGTCCCGGGGGTGCGCTTCCGGCCGACGTCGAGCGCCCGCTGCTCGCGCTGGCCACCCATCCGCAGGTGGCGGCGCCGATGTTCCGTGCCATGAAGATCGGCTACCGGGCCTCGTACCGCCTGCGTCGGCGACCGCGGGCGAACGGGCGGGACCCGAGCAGCTGAGCGCCGTCGCTATCGCGACGGCAGGGGCCGGCTCGTGTCTATGGGCGTTGGATTCGGAAGCTGTGTGGGAGGTCAGCTGCGCCGCCGCCGGACCGGCTCGCGACGACGATCATGGAGGTGTCGGCGCGCACGTCGTAGATGTCCCCGGCGCTTCCGTCGCGCGCTACGCTCGCCATCAACCGGTAGCGGCCGGGACCGAGCCAGTTCTCGAATGGCACGCGGACCACCGCGCTGTCACCTGGGTAGAAGTGCCCCGTCTGCACATCATGGACCTGTGTGCTGGTGGCAAATGATGTGTTGCCGGCCTCGCTCAGGAGCGCGAACGCGAAGATCGGATTCTCGATCTCGGCATGGAAGCGGACATCCATCCGCAGGCTGCACGCTTCTCCCTGGTTCGTCATGACCAGTGCCTCCCCATCCGGGGATTCGAAGCGGGCGGTGGAGACCTCGGCGACCGGCGGTGCCCGTAGGGTCTCCGGCCCGGATCCGGTCTCCTTCGCCTCTTCGCGCACGCGCCTAAAGTTGAGCTCGTTGTACTGGCGGGCGATCGAGGCCGGACGGCCGAGGTCGACCACGCGGCCTCGATCCATCAGCATCGCACGATCGCAGAAGCGCTCTACGGATCCCATGTCGTGGGTGACGAACACGATCGTGTGACCGTCGGCCTTCAGGCGCTGGAACTGATCGAAGCACTTCTGCTGGAATGCGGCATCGCCGACTGCCAGTACTTCGTCGATCAACACAATCTCGGCGTCGACCTGAATCGCGACGGCGAAGGCCAGCCTCACCTGCATCCCCGAGGAATAGTTCTTGAGCTTCAGGTCCATGAACTCGTCCAGCTCGGCGAAGGCGACGATGTCGTCGAAGCGCGCCTCGGCCTGTTTCCGCGACAGGCCGAGCATGATCGCGTTGATGATCACGTTGTCTCGCGCTGTGAGATCGGGGTTGAAGCCGACTCCAAGCTCGATGAACGGCGACAGGCGACCGCTGACCTCCAGCACCCCGCTGTCGATGCCGTAGATCCCGGCTAAGCACTTCAGCAGCGTGCTCTTCCCGCTGCCGTTGCGGCCGACGATTCCGAAGAATTCCCCTGCCGCGATGTCCAGACTCACGTCGTCGACGGCGCGCAGGACGTCGAACCGCTGAGTCCGAAACGGGTGGAGGGCTCGCTCCTTGAGCGTGTGGTATTGCTCGTGGGGAAGGCGGAAGGTCTTGTTTACGCTGCGAAGCCTCACCGCCGGCGTCGCCAACCGCGACCTGGGTTCGGTCGCACCCCGCAGACCGGGAAGGGTTGCACTCACGATCACTCGATTATGGCGCGGTCACGTGAGGCATACCTCTGCGGGAGTCGATGCGACCAGCAATACATGCCAGGGAAACCGAGGAGCCAGGTCTCGGGGGAAGCTGACCAGCACGTTCGCATCGGCGGACACGCTGGCGAGGGGGGCCGACGGGAAGCCAGCTCCAAAGCGGCGCGCGTAGAGTGCCGCTGGGAGCCGGCCGACGTGAAGCGCGAGCGTCGAGCCGGGGCTCACGCGCAGCGCCAGCGACGCCCCGGGATGGGTGGGGACGAACCGCCGGCACAGCCCTACAGCGACCGTGCGCCCGCTCACAGTGGCCTCGGTGATGAGCGGTCGCCGTCCCGTGATCGCGGTCGGCGGCGCGAGAATCGGAGTCAGCCTCTCGGCCAGTTGGAGCACACGATCGCTGTCCATTCGGATACGTGTGGGCGCACGATTGAGCTCGCCCGTGCTCAGCGCGGGCGAGCCGAGATCTCGAACGGCGGCGAGGTACTGACCGGCCGTTACCACAGGGGCATCGATCGGGCTCGGGACGAACGTCGGCGCGACGATTGGCGCAGCGATCTCGACGATCCTCAGGGATGCGCGCACCGTCGCATCAGCTGCGCGGAGTCCCCGCTCGCCAGTCTCGCAGGACGCCGACGTTCCCGATCAGCGCACCGAGGACGAGGAGCCCGGCAAGCGCCAACCACGTCCCGTGAAGGCCACGGCCGACCCGCGCCTCGGCGGCGAGGAGGAAGATGAACACGGCGCCGACGTAGAGGTACCGGCTGGCGGTCGGATCCGGGCTGTCGGCGCGCACGAGCGCCGCCAAACCCCAGAACGTCAAAGCGCCGGCGCCGGCGGCCAGCAGCATCGGCGTCGGTCCGTCGCGCCCCTGGCGCCGCCAGGCGATCGCGATCAGCGCGGCCAGTGCGATCGCGAGCGCAGGACCCCAGGAGGCGTCCGTGAGGCCGGCGATGCCCAGCGCCGCCCCTGCGGCGGCATTGGCAACGTACTGTGGTGCGGCAAGCACTGCGCCCGAGGTGATGGGCTCGCTCGACCCCCATCCGAGGTACCAGGCTGCGTACACGGCCGCCGGAACTGCGACGATCCAGAGCCGCCGCCACGGCTGACCTGAGGCGATGAGCGCGACGGCGTTGGCGACGAGGAACGCGATGCCGACTCCGGAGCTGACCACCGACCACAGGAGCAAGCCGGTCGCGAACACATCCCGGCCCCGAACGTCGCTCTCGAGCAGGGCAAGCGCGCCGAGCCCGCCGGCGACCGAGGCGAGATAGCTGATCTGGAACGGCCACAGAAGGTCCTGCCAGGCGGTGCCCATGAACAGCAGGAGCGCGACCGGGGCGAGCGCGCGCCATGGGCCGACGCGTCGCCGGACGAGCACGTAGAGCAGGGTGGCGCACAGGAGATGCAGGCCAATGCCCACGACCCGGTACGGGGTGTAGTGACGGAGCCCGAAGATCGCAAACAGGACCTTGTACACAACGACCGGAAACAGCGCCAGATGGCCGTTGTGGGGATCGAGGTAGGTCGAGAGCCCGCCGCCACGGCGCAGGAACACGAACGCCCATTCGTCATAGAAGAACGTGAGGTGCCGACCCGCGTAGAGAAGCACAACCGCGGCCGTCAGCAGCAGCGCGCACAGGGCAGCGGTGGCGGCCGGAACTCGACGCGAGATCGCGGTCGGAGTGGATCTGCGGGGGGCGGCGATGGTCATCGACGACGCTCAGAGGATGCCTGATGCCGCGGTGATCGTGCGGATGGCCGCGCGGCCGCGCCCGCGACGCGCCGTGATCGCGGAGGCGATCACGGCGGTCAGGAAGCCGAGCAGTCCCAGCACCGTCACGATTGGCGCCAGCCGCATCGCGGGCGTATGCGCGCGAGTCACCGTCAGCCGCACCGTCCTCTGGCCGGTGGATGGCCGCAGGAACGCCATGTAGCCCTCGTTCGTGCGCCCAGCCACGCGGAGGCCACGCACCGCGACGATCTGCGGCGGCGCAGCGATATTCGATGCCACCGGCCCGACGCCCGGCGGAATCGACACGGTCTGCGTGGTTCTGTCTCCAGTGATCGCGACTGGATCGAGATGGATCGCTCCCTGGGTCGCGACGGCGGGGGCGCTGGCGTCTCGGAAACTGCCAAGCAGCGCGTAGACATACCAGCTGGGTGGGGTGCCGGATGGGTAACGGAGCACCAACGAGCGGTTCTTCAGGAATGCCGGTGAACCGGGGTAGTAACCGGCGTCGGAGTTCCACACCTGCCAGCATCCCAGTACGAGCCCGAACAGCGCGACCAGCGCGAGTGAGACGCTGAGGCTGCGGTGACGGACGCTGCCGCTTCCTTCCTCGGCCAGCTTCCCGAGCAGGACGGCGACCACGCCGGCGATGGCCATCACGATGTAGGTCTGAAGGCGGAACGTGAACTGGATGTGCGCGAGCGCTGCCGGCACGCGGTCCCACGCGTGGTCGTCGAGCAGCAGCACCAGCAGGCCGCCGATGAGCAGCACGAGCAGAAGTAGCAGCCGTCGCAACTCAACTCGCCAGGTGGCCCGCCACAGAAGCCCTGCGGCGATCGCCGCCCAGGCGATCACGAGCACCGGCAGCTCGGTGAAATGCGAGCGCAGATAGGGGTTGCTGCTCGCGCGGGGGCGGAACGGATCGAACACGATCGAGAGCCGGCTGAACGGATCGCTCAGGGCGGTGGCGATGCCGGGGACATGGGCGACTCCCGTGCGCATCGAGTAGGTGATGTCCGGGAGCAGGAACCAGCCGTTGAGCATGATCCCGGAGACAACGACTGCGGCGACAAACGCCATGCGCCTGAGGTGTTGGACGGTCAAGCGCGGGGCCCAGGCCACCAGGAAGGCTGCGGCCAGGCAGGCGAGGAAGATCGACCCCCAGGCCAGCGAGATGTTGTGACTCCCTGACCAGAAGATCGTTGCCAGGCCGAGAGCGATGACGCGACCCGGCGATGGTCCGGAGCTGACGATGCGCAGCGCCGCGGCGACGAGGACCGGGATCGCCGACGTGGCGATCAGCTCCGGCCACGAGCCGCGGCCGTAGGCCAGCGACAGGTAGTACGCGCCCGTGACGACGATGATCGGCGGGATGTGGGCGGGCACGCCCACGACTCCCGCCTGCCGCGAGATCCAGAGCATGCCGCCGTACGCGGCGCAGAACGCGGCCGTGAGGATCCCGACAAAGACGGCGACCGGAGATCCCGTGAGCACCATCAGGTAGCCGCCGAAGGCGTACAGCGTCCCACCGTAGAAGAGGAAGTTCGGATAGAAGGCGCCGATCGGATCGGCGTTCAAGAACAGGGTTGGAATGCCGGTGGCCCGGATCTCCCGGGACTGGCGCCAGGTCAGCCACAGGTGGTTCACCCAGTCGTCCACAAAGCCGCGGCTCGTGAACCAGGCCGGGGCGGTGAGCAGGAGCACGACGACCACCGGAATGAGCACGTCGTACGAGCGCAGGTGAAAGCGCGGCGGCCGGTGGGCCCTATCAGTCGGGCTGGGAGCGACGAGCGGATTGGCCGCGCTGCCGGACGCTAGGGCCGGCCGCTCAACACGCCTTCGCGGCACTCGTCGCCCACCACAGCAGGTGCGTCGGATCGCCGGTAGTCACCGCGGCTCAAGTGGTGCTCGAGCCAGACGTAGAGGATGATGAACAGGTACCGGCTGCCCATCTCCTGGAGGTGCAGCTTCGACGCGCCGTGGGAGCGGTTCCGCCAACTGATCGGCACCACTGCATAGGTGTAGCCACGCGCCACGGCCTTCAGCGGCAGCTCCACGGTGAGGTTGAAGTGGTTGGAGAGGAGCGGCTGGAGTTGGTCGATCACGCATCGCCGGTATGCCTTGAAGGCGTTCGTCGTGTCGTTGTAGCCGTGCTGGAAGAGGATGCGGATGCCCGCGTTCACGATCCGGTTCAGAACAAGCTTCAGGCGCGGATAGTCATGGACGCGTCCTCCGTGCCCGAACCGGGTTCCGAAGGCGCAGTCGTAGCCTTGCTCGAGCACGCGGTAATAGAGGACCAGATCCTTGGGTGAATCCGAGCTGTCCGCCATCATGATCGCCACCGCGTCGCCCGTGTAGAGCTCGAGGCCCGCCCGGACGGCGTGCCCGAAGCCCGGCGGCATGTGCGATCGCTCGCACCGGACGCTCGGGTTGTGCGCGGCGATGCCTCGCACGACTTCAGCCGTGCCATCACCGCTCGCGTCGTCGATCACGAGGATCTCGTGATCGATGCCGGCTCGCTCGAGCTCGGCCACGACGCTCTCGACAGTCTCGCCGATCGACCCCACCTCGTTATGCGCCGGGATCACGACGGAGAGCTTCATCGCGCGGTCAACCAGCGCTCTGAATTGTGCTCATGGATCTCGTGCAGCACGGACTCGATGTCGTACGTGATGTCCCAGCCGGGATAATCCCGGCGGAACGGCTCGAGATCGGATACCCACCAACGGTGGTCTCCGATCCTGCTCTGGTCCGACAGGCGCCAGTTGAGCTCACGGCCGGCGACGGACTCGCAGGCGCCGATCGCCTCCAGCATCGAGCAGTTGCTCTTCCGACCGCCTCCGATGTTGTAGACGGCCGCCGCGCGCGGGGCCTGGCGGAACGAGTCGAACGCCGCGACGAGGTCGGCAGAGTGGATGTTGTCCCGAACCTGCTTGCCGCCATACCCGTAGACGGTGTAGGGCTCCCCGGTCATCGTGCATCGCATCAGATAGGAAAGAAAGCCGTGCAACCTCGTGCCTGCGTGGTTGGGACCGGTAAGGCAGCCACCTCGGAAGCAGACGGTCGGCATGCCGAAGTATCGCCCGTACTCCTGCACGAGCAGGTCCGCAGCCGCCTTGGAGACGCCAAACAGTGAATGGGTCGACAGATCTATCGACATGGACGTGTCGATCCCGCGAAAGTAGCGGTGGTTCTCCGCCAGCTCGAGCCGGGCCCCCATCTCGATCAACGGGAGCTGGTTGGGCAGGTCGCCATACACCTTGTTGGTCGAACAGAAGATGAACGTCGCCGACGGCGCATGCCGCCGCGTCGCCTCAAGCAGGTTCAGCGTGCCGTTGGCGTTGATCGTGAAGTCCGTCTGAGGATCTGATGCGGCCCAGTCGTGCGAAGGCTGGGCCGCCGTGTGGACGACGAGCTCCAATGAGCGGGCGGATTCCGCGAATACGCGGTCCACACCACCTGCATCGCGGATATCGAGCTCGTACGAGCGAAATGAATCGCCACACGCGCGCCGCAGCCGGTCGGCCGTGTACGCGGTGGAGGCCGAGGCTCCGAACAACCGTGCGCGCATGTCATTCTCGAGGCCGATCACGTCGAAGCCCGCCTCGACGAATCGCTGAGCGGACTCCGACCCGACCAAGCCGCCCGAGCCGGTGACAATCGCTGTCGGCATAGAAGCGGCAGTGAAGCACTTCGCGCGCCGGCCGTCGGTCCGCCGGACCGGGGAAATGCGGCGCCCGGGACGTCGGCGGCCCGGGCGAGGCCAACGCGAGGTCGCACGCTATCGTGCCCTGGTCCCGGATCGGGGGCGCGTCGGAATGGGCGTCGCGTCGGCACATTCATGAACTACCAGCGCCTCTACGAGTATCGCTTCAGGGACGTCGACCAGGCTGCCCGCACCGCGGTATGGCGCGAGGTCGCCTGCTACATCTACGAGCAACTCGGCAGCCCTCAAAGGGTGCTTGACCCGGCGGCCGGTCGGGGCGAGTTCATCAACGCGGTTCCGGCCGCCGAGCGGTGGGCGGTCGATCAGGTCGCCTATGTCGAAGGGACCTACGAGCCAGGAGTTCGGACGATTGTGGCGGACGTGTTCGACGCTGAGCTGCCGGCCGAGCACTTCGACGGCGTCTTCGTCTCGAACTTCCTGGAGCATCTACCCGAGCAGGAAGCCGTCGCTTCGTTCCTGGGACGGATGCACGCCGCGATTGCCACCGGCGGGCGGATCGCGGTCATGGGGCCAAATTTTCGCTACTGCGCGCGCCAGTACTTCGACATGGCTGATCACACGCTGATCTTCACTCACCGCGCGATCGCCGAGCACTTGTACGCGGCGGGGTTCGATCCTGTGCGCGTGGAGCCGCGGTTCCTGCCGTACTCGTTCACCGGCCGGCTCCCGCCGTCGCCGGCTTTGACCCGTCGCTATCTGCGCACGCCCCTGGCGTGGAAGCTCGTGGGTAAGCAGTTCCTGGTCGTTGGTCGGCGCGCCTGACGCGAACCGCCGGTCTCAGAGGCTCTGCCGCAGTGCTGCCTCGTGGCAGCGCATCCACTCATGGATGTCGGCGAGGATCTGGCGCGGGCCGTGGCGCGGGCGCCACGCCGTCAGAGAGTGGAGTTGCCCGCAGTCGGAGAGATAGATCGGCACGTCGCCCGGACGAGCGACCGGATCGGCGCCCACCGCGATCCGGTTTCCTGTGAGCTCCGCGCACAGAGCAGTCGTTTCGCGCAGCGACAAGCTGCATTCTCGCCCGCCTCCAACGTTGACCGTCTTCCCATCCCAGCGCCCGGGATCCTCGAGCTGCTCGTCGAGCAGCTCGATCAGGTCCTCGACGTGCAGAAGGTCCCGGACCTGCTTGCCCGATCCGCCAAACCCGATGTACTGCAGCGGGCGGCGGAAGTGGTGGGCGAGCATCCAGTAGGTGAACACTCCCTGGTCGGCCTTGCCCATCTGCCACGGTCCAGCGATCACCCCGCAGCGATCCACAACCGCCCGCAGGCCATAGGCCACGCGGTACTCCTCGATCAGCAGCTCGGCGGCCAGCTTGGTGGATCCGTAGAGCGTGCGGGCACCGGCGAGCGGGAAGGTCTCGGCGATTCCCGCTGCGGATACGCCCGGCTCGCACTGATCGGCCGCGAGGACGAAGCGCGATTCGGTCTCCTGCAACTTCAGGGCCTCGATCGCGGCGACCGGGTAGACGCGACTCGTCGAGAGGAACACGACGTAGGCGCCTCGGCGGCGTGCCAGCTCGAGACAGTGGTAGGCGCCGAGCAGATTGGCCTGGACTACGTACTCGGGGCTTCCGCCCACGCCGGCCAGCGCAGACGGCTCGGCCGAGCACTCGACCAGCGTGTCGATTTCGCCGATCGGCATCAGGTCATCGAGCACCCGCACGTCTCCGTGCACGAAAGCAACCCCAGACTCGCGCAGCCGCGGGAGGTTCAGCTCGGCGCCGCGCCGACGCAGATTGTCGAGGGCGGTGATCTGCCAGGAAGGGTGGGCTGCCGCGAGCCCGATGGCGACGTTTGCGCCGATGAACCCGGCGCCGCCGGTGATCAGGACGTGCATCGCTCAGGCTCGGGCAACGAAGTTGACGCGCTCGCCCGCGTAGAACACCCGCTCGAGATCATCGAGGGTGTAGGGGCCCAAGCCATCGAGATCGAAGATCCGCAGGTCGGCCTCGTCGTGGAGCAGACGGTAGATGTCCGCCGGCGACGTGCCGTACGTCTCTGCCGACCCGCTGCCATGTTCAAAGATCACGATCGGACGATGCCGGCGCAGCGTCCCGAGTGACCCTTCGAGCACCTGCTGCTCGGCGCCTTCGACGTCGATCTTGATCACTGCAGGCCGGTAGCTGGGGTCCAGGACCTCGTCGAGCACCTCAACTCGCACCCTGATCTGCTCGACTTCGGCGGCTTCGCCGGTCGGCAGTGGACGGAACCGAAGACCACTCCAACCATCGGCGGCGCCGTGAACGTAGGCAAAGTCCTCCTCGCCGAGATGGTTGGACAGCGCGGCCTGGCGGATCTCGACATCCGGAAAAGTCGTGCGAAGGAGCTCGCACAAGTGGGGCAGCGGCTCGAAGGCGATGTGTCGCCCCGCCGGCGCAACGCGCCGCATCTCGGCCAGGACCGCGCCGCGATTTGCGCCGACGTCGACGCAGTTGGCGTCCGGCGCCAGCGAGAACGCCAGCAGCCGGCGCATGTTCTGGAAGTCGGTGAGATCGCGTTGCGCGGCCAACTCCACCGGGTCGGAAGGCCGGGCCACGGGGGTCGGGTACCTCAGCGCCGCGATTGCCGCATTCGCGCGCCGACGCACCGTGCCCGCGCGGGATCGGACGCTCATCGGCGCGATTATGCCGCGATCATTGCCGGGTGCGTCGACCGGGAGCTCGCGGCGCGAGAAGCCGATCCGGGCGTGCGAGTGCTCAGCGCACGATCTCGATCCAGTCCAGCAAACGGCCGCACAGGGATCGTGCCCGCTCCGGGGTGATCTCGGAGACCGCCGGGGGCCGGCCCTCAGGGAGGAGCATGAGCGGCCCCAGCAGCTCGAGGGTCGCGTCCCCGGGCCCCAGGGTGGCCCCGCGATGCTCGATCACCACGGGCGAGTTGCCGCGACCCAGCGTCACCGCGCCGACGCGGGCAAACTGGCCGGGCGGACCGATCTCGTTGGCGATCGATCCCACCCGTCGGCCGTCGATCGAGACCCGAAGCCGCTGGGTGAACGAGCCCTCGAGCCACACGTCGTAGCGGCCGGCTTGATCGACGGTGATCGTCCCGGTGATGATCCCGGGACCTGGGCCCATGATCAGCACAGGATTACCAGGCTCCTGCAGCCAGGCGGGGGGGTGAGTGGCCAGTGCCGGCACCAGGACGGGCGGGCGCGGCCCCGCGACATAAGCCAGCCTCGCGTTCATGCGCCGGGCACGGGCAGCGGTGGCCATGACCAGCCTGCAGTCCGGCACTGAGACCGGAGAGAGCCCCGAGCCCAGGGGGACGTGCTCCAGGACCGTGGGGGTCGAGCGCTGCTGCCACACGTCGTAGTAGCGGCCCCGAAAGGCCAGCTGAAAATTCGCCGGCGGGCGCGACGCGGACGGTGAGCGTCCCAGCACGAGCAGGCGAAAGCCCTCGATCGAGGAGAGCGCCAGCTGATCGGGATCCCAGGGCAAGCGCTCCGCCAGCGTGGGAGGCACGATCCCAGCGGCGAAGGCCCGGGAGTGTCATGGCGGTGTCAAGCGGCGCCTCATCGACGCAGGAAATAGACCGCAAACTCGTCTGAGAGGTTGTAGAAGGCAGGCCCGCGGCCGCTGAAGCGGGCGCCGATCGAGGCGAGCTCGGCGAAGCGCGCTCGCGGTGCGAGGCTCAGGTTGTGGTAGGCCAGCGCGTTCGTCCACAGCACGCCCCCGGCGATGACCGCGGCCAGTGCCCAGCCCTCGAGGCGCCGCCCCGCGTCGTACAGAGCAGCCCCGCCGAGCATCGCCATCAGCACGACGGTGAGTGAGAAGATCATCATCACCTTGGCGTCCGCGTACGGGGAGCCGCGCCTGAGCAGATACGCCGCCGCGACCCCGGTGCCGACCAGCAGCAGGATTGGGGCAAATGCACGGCGGCGCAGGATCCAGAGCACGCCCAGCAGCGCGCTGGCGGCGGCGACGCCGAGCAACGCGTAGGTGAGCTGGTAGTGATGCGTCACGGGGTAGCGGAAGTCGCCGGAAGGCCAGATGCCCAGCATCTGCCACTTGTGCAGCTGACCGACCAGGTTCCCGAGGTCGTTCTGCTTGGTGAGCACCGATGTCGCCACCGAGAAGAAGGTGGAAGCTCGGCCCAGGATCGGAGCGGCGAGTGCCGCGATCACCACCACGCTGGCGCCGGCCGCCGCCGCGAGGCGGCGCCGAGACATCTCGCGCACGACGCGGCGCGAGCGCCATACCGACACCGCCACGAAGACCGCCAACGGCGGCGCGATCCACGGCACGATGGCGAGGTCGAGCAGATCGAGGCCCGCGACGGCCGCAACGAGCAACGGGATCGCCCCCCGCAGGCTCGGCGCGCCGGCGCAGCGTAGCGACCACGAGCACGACGGTCACCGTGATGATCCACGTCGTCGCGATCTCCTTGATGCTGCCTTCGAGATAGAAGGCGTAGACGAGACCCGCCTGTGCCGCAATGAAGGCGCACGCCGCCCGCAGAGGTTGCGAGTGCACGACGCCCCGTAGCAGCTCGTGGACCGCCACGGCGCCGAGCGCCAGGATCACGGCCAGGTAGGGCTGGAATATCCATGCCACGTCCTGGCCGACCAGCGGGCGCACGGCGCCGAGGGCCACGTCGGCGCCGGTCGGGTATGACGTCGTCAGATACGAGCGAATGACGTCGGAGAACGTCGACGGGGCCAACCCGGTCAAGCTGTGGCCGTGAGCGAGCAGGTGGTCGATCAGCGAGAAATGGAACACCGCGTCGTTGAGGACGTAGTAGCCGAGGAACGTGGCATTGCCCGAGAGCACGACCGGCGCGGCGCAGACCGCGAACACGCCGAGTCCGACGGCCACGGACCAACCGTCCAATCGGACTGCCCGCAGGCGTCGCCAGGACGCCACGAAGCCTCCAAGCGCTAGCGCCACGATCACTGCCGTCGTGAGCGGCGCTGTCGTCGCGCGGTCGGTCGTCAGCGTCGCAGCCACGATCACCAGTGCCAGCCCGACCGAGGGCACGAGCCCTCCGGGCAACGCCCAGCCGGCTACGCGTTCGACCGCCAGTCCGCAGCCGACGCAGACAGCCAGGAGCGCGAGCGGGAACAGCAGCCACGCGACGACCACGATGTCAGCTCACGCCAGGATCGTCGGCCTGCCTACTGCCGGCGGCGCAGCCCGAGGATCGAGAGCAGGAACGACGAGAAGAAGATCTGGATGCCCACGATGATAAGCGTCGCGGCGACGACGGCGAGGCGCTCCTCGGACAGCCTCCCGAAGCCGTGAGTGATCCAGTCGACCAAGATGAATGTGCCGACGACAACACCGGCAAGCGTGATAACGGCGCCGAGAAGCAGCCCGTGCTCGAGCCTGAAGCGGGCGCGCATACGATCGAACCACCGGTCCTGCTCGTTCATGAAGTACGTGCCGTAAGCGTGTGCGCATATCCCGAGGGCGACGATCTGGGTGCCCACGATCGCCAGCAGCGCCCCCGCGATCAAGGCATGAATGTCCCACTCGCGGCCGAAGATCCCCAAGCGGCTGACCACGATGAGTTCTATGAGGACTCCGATCGTGGCCATCGCCGCCCCAGGAAAGATGAACAAGTAGTTGGGTGAGTGGACGAGCAGGAAGCGCAGGTGGCGCCAGCCGTCCCGGAAGCTCGAGAGCTTCGACTCCCCGCCACGACGGTGGTACTCGATCTCGAACTGGCGAACGTCGAGCTTCTCCTTCGCGGCGCGGATCACCATTTCGGAGGCGAACTCCATGCCGGTTGTGCGCAGATCGAGCTGCGGGAGCACATCACGGCGAACGGCGCGCATCCCGCAGTGGGCGTCGTCGACGCCGGTGCGGAACAGCAGGTTCAGAAAGCCCGAAAGCAGCGGGTTGCCGATGTATCTGTGGTGCCACGGCATCGCCCCTGGGCGGATGTTCTTCATCCGGTTTCCGATCACTACGTCAGCGCCCGCCTCCAGCTCTCCGAGGAATCGAGGTATCTCGTTGAAGTCGTAGGTCAGGTCGGCATCGGCCATCACGATGTAGCGTCCCCGGGCAGCCGCGAACCCGGCCAGGTAGGCGGAGCCGTAACCGCGGCGCGGCTCGTTCACGGTTCGGGCGCCGGCAGCCGACGCGAGCCGTCCGCTGCCGTCGTCCGAGCCGTTGTCGATCACGATGACCTCCCCGGCAATGTCGTTCTCGCTCAGGGCGTGCCAGCATCGGCGAACGCACTCCCCGATCGTTCCGGCCTCGTTCAGGCATGGGATCAGTACGGAGAGGCAGGGCGCAGCGGCCGAATCTACGGGCCGGGCCTTCCGAGGCGTCTCGTGCTCGATCGTGTTCATAGTCAGCACCGGCGTGGACGGCCGGCCTCTCTTGAATGGTTCCGGGGCACCAAGGTCGCGCGTCAGGCGCCGCGATCGTAGCGAGAATGTGGAACCCTCCGGCGGCGCGATGCGTATCTGTCTGATCTACGACTGCCTGTTCCCGCACACGGTGGGAGGCGCCGAGCGCTGGTATCGCAGCCTCGCAGAGCGGCTCGCGGCTGACGGCCACGACGTCACCTATCTGACGCTGCGGCAGTGGGCGCGCGGGGCTGATCCTGGCGTCGCGGGGGTGGACGTGCGAGCGGTCGGACCTCGCATTCAGCTCTACAGCAGATCCGGAAGGCGGAGGATCGGACCGCCCCTGGTGTTCGGCGCTGGCGTCTACTGGCACCTGCTGCGGCATGGGGGCCGGTATGACGTCGTTCACACGTGCTCGTTTCCGTACTTCGCGCTCCTGGCCGCAGCGGCGGCGCACATGCGCTGGCGCTACCGGCTGGTGGTCGACTGGTTCGAGGTGTGGAGCAGAGGCTACTGGCGCGAGTACCTTGGCCACTACGGTGGCGACGCTGGATGGCGCATTCAGCGGCTGTGCGCGCACGTGCCACAGCGGGCATTCTGCTTCTCGCGCCTCTACGCGGCGCGGCTGAAGGAGGAGGGGCTCTCCGGCGAGATCACGATGCTGGCCGGAGCATATGGAGGCCCGCTCGACGTCCGCCCGAGTGCCGGCACCGAGCCGCTGGTGCTCTTCGCGGGGCGCCACATCCCTGAGAAGCAGGTGCCGGCGATCGTGCCCGCGATGGCGCGCGCTCGGACATACCTGCCGGAGCTGCGGGCGGTGGTGGTGGGTGACGGGCCTGAGCGACCGGAGGTGGTTCGGCTCGTGCGCGAGCTTGGCCTCGAGGGCGCAGTCGAGGTGCCGGGTTTCGTGGCCACGGAAGTCGTCGAGGAGCTGATGGCACGGGCGCTCTGCGTGCTCCTGCCGTCGCGCCGGGAGGGCTACGGGCTGGTCGTGATCGAGGCTGCCGCCCGCGGCACGCCCAGCGTGGTCGTTGCGGGACCCGACAACGCCGCCGTCGAGCTCATCGCGGATGGCGAGAACGGGTTCGTCGCGCGGTCGGCGTCGCCGGAGGACCTGGCGGCGGCGATCGTTCGCGTCAGTGACGCCGGAGCGGCCCTGCGGAGCTCCACCGCCGCCTGGTTCGCGAGCAACGCGCGGCGGCTCTCGCTCGACGGATCACTCCAGATCGCGCTTGCCGTCTACGGTCACTCGCTGAGCGTGCGCTCATAGCAGGCAAGCGTGCCCGCGGCGGTCGCCGTCCAGCTGAACTGAGCCGTCCGCTTGCGACCGGCTTCGCGCTGTCGCCGCGCCCGCGCTGGATCGCTCAGCAAACGTTCAATTGCCGCGGCGATCTCGGCCTCGGACTCGGGATCGAACAGAAGTGCCGCGTCGCCCACCACTTCGGACAGCGAGCCCCGTCCCGAGCATGCGACCGGCACGCCACGGCTCATTGCCTCCAGCACGGGCAGGCCGAAGCCCTCGAGAAGCGACGGGAACACGAAACAATCCGCCGCCGCGTACAGCGCCTCGAGTTCGCTCGGATCGACCCAACCGAGGAAGCGGACGTCGTTCGCGACGTCGAGTTCAGCGCTGTGGCGGCGGAGCTCGGCCTCGTGTGCGGTCGCGTAGCCGGGCAATACGAGCAGCGGTCGACGGTCTGCGGGGATCCGTGCGATGGCCCCGATCAGGCGCGCCAGGTTCTTGTGCGGGCGCTTCGCCGAGACGCACAGCACGATCTGCCGCCGGCCGGCGCGAAGCCTTGCCCTCAGCTCCGAGCCTGGCAGCGGCGCGGCGGTCGGTCCCGTCCCCAGCCCCTGGGGCACGACATCGACCTTTCGCGGCGAAACCCGAAGCAGACGCTCCACGTCGTCACGCGTACTGCTCGACACGGTGATGATCCGGTCCGAGCGGCGCGCCGCGAGGGGCACGAGCACGCGCATGCCCAGTCCGAGCAGACCGAGGTGCGCCTCCGGCGCGAGGCGGTAGATCAGATCGTGAATCGTGACAACTCGGCGGAAGTGTCCCCACGCAGGTGCCGTGTTCGCGAGGCTGTGGAGCAGGTCGACACCGGCGCGCGCGGCAAGCCGCGGCAGCAGCTGCTGCTCGCCCCGCACCCACTGGGCCCGCCGCCGGCCCCACACGGGCACCGTCACCGCTGGGATCAGCTGCCCCCACGGCGCCTCGGTCTCAGTGGCGGCCTCGCGGTTCACGAACGCGGTGAACTGCGTTCGCGGCGCTGCAGCGACGAGTTCGGGGATGAGCTCTCGCGCGTACACCTCCGTGCCGCCGGTGTAGCCGGGAACGAGATAGACCAGGTTGAGACCGATGTGCATGGCCACTGTTCAGACAGGCATGAGCCCCGCCCGTAGGGCACCCTACAGCGGATGCCTGCACCAACGATCGACGTTGTCGTGGCCACCTTCAACGGTTGGGAGATGACCGAGAGCTGCCTGCGGCACCTGGAAGCGCAGACGATCCCGCACACGGTGATCGTCGCCGACAATGGTTCCGCGGACGGGACGCCGGAGCGTCTGCACGCCGCCTTCATCGACGTCAGGGTATGCGCGCTCGGGGAGAACCGCGGATTCGCAGCGGCCTGCAACGCCGGCGTCGGGGCGGGAACCGGCGAGCTCATCGTCCTGCTGAACAACGACGTGGACGCGGACGCCCACTTCCTCGAGCGGCTCATCGAACCGCTGCTGTCAGACGAGCACACGGGCACCGTCGCGCCATTGTTGGTAGGGCCCGGCGGTGAGCGGATCGACAGCGTCGGCCTGGCCGCGGACCCGACCCTGGCCGGATTCCCCAGGCTGCAGGGCAGGCCGGTGGCGGACGCGAGCGAAAGGCGCCCTGAGCTGCTCGGTCCCTCCGGTGGCGGTGGCGGCTACCGCCGGACGGCCTGGGAAGACGCCGGTGGGATGGACGAGAGGATCTTCCTCTACCAGGAGGACCTCGACCTGGCGCTTCGGCTACGACAGTCCGGTTGGCAGGCCGCGATCGCCCCCGACGCTGTCGGCGTTCATCTCGGCTCCGCGACCTCGCAGCGACGTTCGGTCTGGCAGCGCGAGCGCGCGGGCTTCGCGCGCGGCTACATCCTTCGTCGCTACGGGGTCCTGCGCTCCACCGTGGGACCCCGGACGCTCCTGACGGAGGCGCTCGCTGTCGGAGGGGACGCGGCGATGTCGCGCGACCTGGCCGCGCTGCGCGGTCGCCTCCGAGGCTGGAGTGCGGCCGACGGACTGCCCCGGCGCGCCCGGCCGGAGCACGGGCTCGACTCGTAGTATCGGTCTGCGTGAAAGCATCCGCCTGCGTCGAGTCGACTACGCGGCGGCCGCGGCGGCGGCCACGCGAACGGCGGCGAAGCGCGTTCCGTAGATGCGATAAACAGGGTGGCCCTGCCCGCGTAGCTCGAGCAGCGCCCGTGCGACGCCCGGGCAGACATAGTTGCAGTCATCCCAGACCACGACCCCTCCCGGTGCCACCATTTCCATTGCGGCGCGCGAGTCGGACTTCACGTACTCGTAGGTGTGGGCGCCGTCGACGAAGACGAGATCGACGGCACCGCGGAATGGTGCGTAGTCGAAGCTCGCGCTGTCGGCGAGGTGCTGCGTGATGCGCGCTGCATACTCCGTCCCGCGCCACGCGGCGCCGACCGTTTCGAGGTCCACCCAGGGCGGCTCGCCCATCTGGGTGCCGAGGGTCGGAGTGCTCCGCCCAAGGTCGAGCGTGTCGATCAGAGCCTCGGGGCCCTGCCGCGCCATGAGCAGCGTCGTCTGCCCGGAACCGGTACCGATCTCGAACACGCGGCGGGGGCGCAGCCACGCGACGATGAGCGCGAGCACGAAGGCTTCGCCGTGCGGAAGCGAGCGCGACTGCAGCTCGTGTCGGATGGTGATCTCGAGGTCCCGCGTTCCCGGGATCAGGTCCTCGAGCATCGCCCTGGGCACGCGCGGCACGTAGCGCGCAGCCGACGCGGCGAGCGCCAGATTCGCGCAGTGCTCACGCCAGGAAACGCGCAGGCCAGGGCTCTGGCCGGCGCGGGTCACGCCGACGCGAGGTCGAGCGGAAAGCCGGGCTCGGGCATGGATGCTCCATCGGGGACAGAGTCGTAGGCGGCCGCGATCCGGACTGCGGCGGCGTCGACCCCGAGGCGCTCGAGCGATGCTCGCTCGTAGCTGACCCGTTGTCCCGGCGCGCGTAGTGGGCCGTCGGTGAGCGCTTGCGCGATACCCACCCAGTCGCCTGCGGCCACCAGGGTCGCCTTCGGCCCGACGACCTCGGGGATCGCCCCGGAGCTTGTGGTGACGATCAGCAATCCGGCGGCCATGGCTTCCACCAGCACCATCCCAAACTGCTCCTCCCACGAGCGGGTGGGGATGCTGGCGAGCACCATCGCCGTTGACTGCCCGTACATCGCCGGCATCTTGTCGTACGGAACGGCGGCCCGAAACGTGACCGCGTCAGCGATCCCAAGGTCTCTGGAATAGGCGCGTAGGCGTTGCTACTCGGGGGCCGGAGCCGAGGATCAGAGCCCGCACCCTGCGAGCGGCTGGAGGCCCGTCGATGATCCCACGACGAAGCGCGCACACCGCGCGCAGCACGTCCTGGTGGCCCTTCTCCCATACGAGCCTGCCCGGGGAGATCACGAGTGGATCAGCTTCGCCTGCACCGGTGGGTTTGACGGCGGCGAAGCGGTCGAGATCGATTCCGGCTCCGCCGACGCGGATGCGCTCAGGCGAGACGCCCTCGAGAAGGAGGCTGATTCGTGCCCGCTCGGTCGCCGCGAGGAAGAGATCGGTGGCCCTGAGCACACGCCGCCGGTTCGGACGCGTGAGGGGGTGACGAAGGGCGTCACGGAACGGCAATGTCTCCCAGACCGTGGTCACGAGGCGAACGCCAAGGCCATCACACGACCTGGCCGCCTGAGCCGAGAACCATGTGTGCAGCTCCGCGACGTGCACGATCGATGCCCCCGCCAGCGCTCGATCGAGTCCGAAGTGGCGGTTCACCGGCAGCCGTGCGACGAACTCGGAAGCGCGGCGAGTGGGGATCAGGTCGCTGACCGTGCGGGCGCGGACGCGCCGTACAGCCAGAGCCGACGGACTGGGGATGGCGGTGCGGCACCACCACGGTGACGTCGAAGCGATCCGTCAGCAGCTCCCACGGCCGAAGCTCCCAAGGGTTCACGAACTGGCCGCGCAGAATGACGACGCGCGGGCGGCTATCGGGAGCGGACCGAGGGTCGGGAGCGGAGGGCATCCGGGCGGCAAGCTTAGGAGATGGCGGCTACGTGCCGTGCTTTCGTCGACCGGTCGCGTCGAGTGCGCGCCCGTACGTTTCGAGGTGGCGCTCGGCGACGGCCCTCCAGGTGAACGCGGAGGCCCGCTCGTGTCCTGCTCGGACCAGCTCCTGTGCCCTGGACGGTTCGCCGAGCACGAGCAGGATGGCCCGGGCGATGTCGTCGGCCCGGAACGGGTCGAAGTAGGTCACGGCGGCACCCCCCACCTCAGGCAGCGACGACGCGTCCGAGCACGCCACTGGTACGCCACGGAACATCGCGTCAAGCACGGGCAGTCCGAAGCCCTCCTGGAGCGAGGGGAACGCGACGCACGAGGCGGCGGCGTAAAGCCCCTCGAGTTCGGCATCGTTCACCCAGCCCGGAAGCAGGAGGTTGGCGCCCACGCGCGCCGCCTCGCCCCGCAGCTCCTCGTCGTGCGGTGAGGAGCTGCCGGGCACGATCAGCGTAGTCGCTGGAGAGCGTTGGCAGACAAGGCCCATCGCTCGGGTGAGGCGTATCAGGTTCTTGTGCGGCTTCTTGGCGGAGACTGACAGCACGACAGGACCGTTGCCCAGATCGAATCGGGCGCGCGCCTGGTCCGCCGACAGCGCGTCGGGCGGCGGTTGGTGGTCGGCACCGAGCGGAATCACGTCCACCCGCTCGGCATCGACGCCGAT